>NZ_JNIJ01000019.1 GCF_000701345.1 Bradyrhizobium sp. URHD0069
GAGGGTTGGCTCTATGTGGCAGCGGTCATCGACCTATTCTCGCGCCGGGTGGTTGGCTGGTCGATGAGCGCCGGCATGACAGCCCAACTCGTTACGGACGCACTGCTGATGGCCGTGTGGCGGCGCGGCAAGCCGGATGCCCTGTTGCATCACTCGGACCAAGGCAGTCAGTACACCAGCGAGCAGTTCCAGCGGCTGATGGCCGACAGCGGCATTGTCTGCAGCATGAGCCGATCCGGCAATGTCTGGGACAACGCGGCGATGGAAAGCTTCTTCTCGTCGCTCAAGACCGAACGCACAGCTGGCAAAACCTATCGCACGAGAAACCAGGCCAGAGCTGATGTGTTCGATTACATTGAGCGGTTCTACAATGCGACCCGACGTCATTCGACGATCGGATACCTCAGCCCTGTTGAGTTCGAGCGCAAGGTGGGATTAGCTTAACGTCGCGTCCACGAAACCGGCAGCAGCTCATTCAATAAGGCCAGAACCTCATCTCGATTGGGACTTAAGAAATCCCATGGGTACATGCTCGCAGGCATCGTTGGGACTTCGCTGCCAACTTCATCTCCTGCCGACTCGATCTTTTCCAAGGTATTCGCCTGGTGCAATTGCATGATCGGATGCCTTGTGGCTCCCCAATGATCATGCTTGGAGCTAAACCAAACGTTAACGGCGAATCAGCCGCAACATGAACGATTGCTAGATCGAACTCCGTAAACCACAGAGCGCTCTTGATCGTAGTGGTGCCGGATGGTCCCAAGTTAGGTCATGAATCGCACGACGGCGCTAAGTTCAGCTTCCTTAAGAGTGGGTCTAAGCCGTCTGAACGACACTGCTTCACCTCGCTAACCTGTTTTGGGGGGCTGTCAGCGGAGGCTTTCTTTGACTGCTTTACGCTGCTGGCTTTCTGCTTTGCCGCCCTGGCCTTCAGATCATGCGGATCGCGCCAATGACGAGGAGTAATGTAGCGATGCGGTAGACTACGATCTCGGCAAACGAAAGACATACGCGAAGGCACTACCGCATTTCGCGAGAAAGGGAGGCGCGTTTCGTCTCGAGATAGACCGTCGATCGCCTGACGGCACGATAGCCAATCTACGAGCGGTGAGATATCGGATGCAAGGCCATCAACCGCAACGTCGACGCGTGTTCGACCCGACGCGCAAAGATCCTCACTGGGGACGTCGGAAGCTGGCGAGGGACCAATGACTGAACGGTCCGCGACGGAAATGAAAGAGGGCCAACTGAGGCGGCCTTACGGCGCGCGCAATCAAGCTGACCGCCTGCCGACTTGCGATTCGGCAAGTTCAAGGCCGAATTACAATGTAACTTTGTTATCCCACCGGATGCCTTACCGCTGATTTGCGTTCGGTAGTGGAATGGCGGCAAAGAGCAGGAGGACTCTTTGAGACATCGCGGCACTGAATTTGACGTTGAGGAAGGCCCGCCGTCGTGGTGGCACTGGACCATCTATCCGGAAGCCGGTCCGGATGTGATTAGTGAAGCGAAGTACCGGTCGCGGGAGGCCGCTGTTGCCGCCTGCATTGAAGAAATCAATAGCGGGATCGAGAGAAGCCGCCACGCCCGGAGGCTATGACCCTGCGGCATCACGACGTCTACTTGAACATCGTCTTGATCGCCTGCCAGAACGATAGGCCTTCCCGGTGTTGATGCTCAGCGGGTGGCGCCGGCGGAATGGCGCTCACCGGACCGATCAAACCTGCTTCCAATCGCGCATGCTTTTCCAGGTCGAGCCTCTCGGCCTCCCGGCGATCCGACTCATACTTGTCGACCGGAGTGAGATTGGCTTTCTGAGCCATTGCTTACCCTCCCCCTTTTTCCGTGACAGAAGCCAACGGGTCCCAGGTTGAGTTCGTTCCGTGGCGCTCCCAAAAAGAAAAAGCCTTGAGCTTACCGCTCCTCGTCCGGACACACCCAGACGTAAGGCGGCGATCTCAGGGGAAGCTTTATTCATTGTCGACTAAACTGCCGATCAGTCGGACGAGCGCTTGATGCTCGGATCCAGCATTGCTTTTTCGCAGAAAGTCCCCAAGCTCGATGCGGGTGAGCTTACCGCCAGAAGGCTCGTTGCCCTGTGCAGAACGAATACCTGATTGTCGTCACGGCATAGTAGCCATTGGTCACCGTTGTCGCTCCGGTAAATCTCTCGTTCCTTGCTCGGCATCGGCTCATCCTCGTCACGGCGCCGCATGGTGCGGTTGGAAGAGGCCGCCAACTGAGGCGGGCCTTACTGCCTCAAGGGCCTCGGCAGAACCGCTGTGAACGGCACGAGGGCGAGCGCTCGGCCCTCCTCATCTGCGATCACGAAAGCCTCCGGGACTTCCGACTTACCGCTCCTTGAGTGAGCGGTAGATTTGCGCCGGCAAGCTCCGGGCGCCGACCGATCCTCCAACAAGTGGCTACGCCCTCATTGTGGACGGCCATGTCAAGCTAGAGTTCAAGATCCAGGATTCCGCCATCCAAGCAGCCAAAGATTTGAAGCAGCGTTTTCCAAACCTTCAGATCAAGGTTTACGATGCGGAAACAAAGCGCAGTGAGAAGATCGAGCTAGCTCCAGCCTGATAGCGGCTGAGTTCGGCGTCTGGGAAATCGGAAACGGTTCGCAAACCACTCAACCTACCGGCGCATCCCGCTAACGAATCTAAAATCGTTCTGGCGGACGTTAGTGGCAACCAAAGGGGTGAAGATGGAGTTCGGACCATGAACGGGGAAGCCGCCTTAGAGAACGTGCGCCGATATCGCGCGATCGCTTCGTTATACCGACAAACCGCGGCCTTCCGGCCTGCCCAAAGCTGGTCTTTACTGGGGCAGGCTAAGGAATGGGAGCGTCGGGCCTTGGCGGAGTTGGAAGCCTACTTTGAACGGACCAGCGGCGAACAGGCGCGATATTGGAAATCGGTGGCGTCACCTGAGTGCCGCCCAGCGTGAATCGGATCTAAGTGTAAGGACGCCGCCAAGGTGTTCTCGAGCCATTGCTGTGCTGCGTGAGGCTAATCGGTTAGCTCATTCACATTCAAACAGCAAATCTCATCAATCTGCCGCGCCAGCGCGAGCGCGCTTACCCTTAGTGCCTCGATCTTCGATGCTTCGGGATGCTGCTTTTCAAGCTCTTGGATACGTTCGTTGAATGAGGCTAGCTCAAGGTAAAGGCGTTCGATTTCCGCGTTCTTCCTGACCGGCCCAACTGGCTTCCAAACCGTGCTTGATCGCATGTCGCGCTCCCCTGCTTGGTAACGCCTGCGTGAACCCGATTCGTGGCCAGAAATGGAAGCTCTCTTGGCGAGGATATGACCAGGCCGCGAGGTTGGTAATTTCGGAAAATCAGAATTTTACTCGACTCCCAACCCAAATCAGTGGTCTAAAGTCGCCGGCAGCAACCACGTTCGAGCAAACGAGAGGTCGACGGTGTCAGATCGGGATGTGGCGCAATCGGATTTGGTCGAGATCGCCAAGCGCAACGGCGACTTCAGGAAGAATTACGGACTGCTTGTCGGAGCAATTCTATACCTGCGCTCGATAAATGCAGCTCGGCCCCGATTGTTCTGGTGGTAAGCCTTGATAGCATGTGTAGCAGGTGTGTTGGGTTTCTGGTGGCGATAAGATAAACATACGGTCGCCCGCCGCGAAGCTCGTCCGCGCAATGCGGTCGTGTTTGTGATCACGTAAAGACCGCCACTCGAGTGGCCTATTTCAAGCGCAAGGACATCCGCTCCCCCTCCGCTCCCCAATCCACTCGCGCGTGCCAGTTCAGGGCACAATTCAAACAACTATATGTACACGGCTCTAACCTTGAGAAGGGTGAGGTCCCATGCGTGGATCTTGAATGTCAGAGAGTTAGTAAGTTACGCCTGCTTTACTGCGGTGCTTGCCATATGCCCTCCCGTACCAGCTTGGCCCCAATAGCCCATAAGCCGTCGTAGAAACGTTCAGCGGCTACGCTGAGGGAACGAGTCTTTGGCCGCGCAACAAGCCAGGTGATGAAAAGACCGGTAATCGGGCTTGCCGTAATGTGTTCGTGCTTGAGCAGCGAACGAACGCCACAAGCAGGCAGCACTGTATAGCCGAGCCCAGCCATCACGAGATCTGTCATCAAAGGTAAGGTGTTGGCCTCAAACCTTACATTTGGCTGCAGACCATGCTCGGCCAAACCCGCTTCGATCGTCAGACGTAAACTGTTGGGTCGCGTTGTTAGAACGAGAGGCAGTCCCTCAAGGGCCTGTATGGGCGTCTCCTTCCGCATCGATAATTTTGCACTGGGTGCTCCAACCAGGAGCATTCTCTCACGCCCAAGCGCTTGTGCAGTGACACCATGGACGGGCTCGTGCGTATTGGTGACTGCGACGTCGATGATGCCACTGGCGACTTGGTCGCGCAGTTGGGCGCTCGTTTCTTCAATGATGCGGACGACGACGCGAGGGTAGACCTTGTTAAAGGTCTTGATCAGAGGGACGGCAATCAACCCGCGCGGCGAAGGAGGTATGCCGAATGCAACTTCGCCGGACGGTTCGACCGACGCTGCCGCTACGTCGTCCTTCAGTGAGCGCAATCGCCGCTCGATGCTTTGCAATCCCTCGTGCAATTGTTTGCCGGCGTCCGTCAGCATCATGCCGCGGCCGCCTCTCAGAAACAAGGGAGTCTGAAATTGCTCCTCAATGGCCTGAATCTGTCGACTAAGCGTTGGTTGTGACACGCGCAAGGATCGAGATGCGCTGCTGAGATTGCCGTGCTCCACGACAGCAAAGAAGTATTGGATTTTTCGCAGGTCCATGCACTGCCTCCCCGAGCATGGTATACGTTTTTTGAATGGAACGTATGGAGAAACTTCGATTGCTGCATGTGATGGCCGTTGCTACGCTTTCGCTGATTTGAACGAACTGGGGGCTACCATGCGATCTTTTCTCCGCTTGAGTGCAATGTTCGCCAGCATAGTGCTGATGCTCGGAACAAATGCGAGTGCTCAGGAACCAATCCGGATCGGGGTATTGTTGCCGTTTACCGGGCCACTGGCCAAAAACGGGATCGAGAACTGGGAGGCCATGCAGATCGCGCGCGATATGATCAACGAGCGCGGAGGGCTCAACGGGCGCAAGGTCGAATATGTGCAGGGCGACGCAACCACTCCGAATGCGGCAATCAGTGAAACGGAGCGATTGATCACCAAGGAGGGGATCAAGATCACCACCGGTTCATTTGCATCGCCGCTCGCAATTGCGGTGAGCCAAGCGGCGGAGCGTCACGGTGTATTCCACTGGGAAACGACAGGCGCTGCAGAAATCATTACCCGCCGTGGGTTCAAGCATACCTTTCAGGTGGGCGCGCCAGCCCGGAAATATGGACAAGCGGCAGTGGACTTCGTCGTTGAAGACCTGTCGGCTCGCCTGAAAAAGCCGATGAGCAACCTCCGGATGGCGCTTCTGTGGGAAAACCGGGCGTTCGGGAAGTCAGTGGGTGATGGCATTCGGGCATATTCCGAGAAGAAAGGCATCAAGCTCGTTTACGATGAGGGTTACGACCAAACAGCGACGGACATGACGCCCATCGTGCAAAAGTTGAAGGACGTGAAGCCCGATGTACTGATTGCGATCTCGTTTCCCAATGATGCCATCCTGTTTCAGCGGAAGGCGAAGGAGCTTGATTTCAATGTCAACGCGTTTATCGGCGTGAGTGCTGGGTACTCGGCTCCCGATTTGCGAGATTCGATCGGAAATTCCGTCACGGGAATTTTCGTCGCCGATTTCCCCCCGAAGGTAAATGCCAACGTGCTGAAGCCTGAAGTGAAGAAAGTCGCGGAAGAGTTCTACAAACGCTATGAGGCCAAGTTGAAGCGTGCTCCGGCCGGACATGCCGCAGCGGGCTTCTCGGCCGTCTGGGCGTTGTTCACCGAAGTGTTGCCTAAGGCGAAGACCTACGAGCCGGCCGAGCTACGAGACATCGTGCTGAAACTCGATCTTCCGGAGGGATCGCTCGTCAACGGCAGCGGCATCAAGTTTACCAACTTCGATTGGCCGGATGATCCAAAGGATGCAGGCCAAAACCTGCGTGCATCGATCGGCGTTTGGCAGTGGACGAAGGACGGCAACGAGCAGGTGTTTCCGCCGAGCCTTGCGACCCACGAGCCCATACAGGTGCCGCTGCCCGGCTGGGACAAGCGCTGACAACGCGTAGTCATCAGGTGCGCGGAGCTTGGATCCGCGCATCTTTTGCTCTCATTGTGAAGCGAATGTCATGAGCACATTAGGACAACTCGTCATTTCGGGCATCCTTATCGGTGGCATTTATGCCCTGATGAGCATCGGCTTGACCCTGATTTTCGGCGTACTGCGCATCGTGAATTTCGCGCATGGTGAGTTCTTAATGGTCGCGATGTACGGCGCGTGGGCAATCACGCGTCTCCTCGGGCTCAATCCCTATGTCGCTGCTGTCGCGATCGTTCCGGCGATGTTTCTGTTCGGTGCGATAGTCTATCGGATGATCATTAATCCGGCGCTCGACAAGCCGCATCTCGTTGTCGTGTTTGCAACCATGGCGCTATCGATCTTCATGCAGAATGTGGCACTCATGATGATGACTGCTGATCTCATGGATGTGCCGCCGATCTTCGGTCGCTCCATCACGATCGGTCCGATCTATATCAAGGTTGAACTTCTACTCGGCTTTATCATCACCATTCTCTGCACAGTGGCGCTGCAATGGATGATCAAGACGACCTATCTGGGAAAGGCGATCAGAGCGACGGTGCAGGACGGAGAAGCCGCGATGCTGATGGGTATTCCAGTGCCCCGCATTTTTCTGATTACCTTTGCCGGCGGATCGGCGTTGGTTGGGCTTGCTGCTTGCGTCATGATGCCGTTGTTCTCCGTCTTTCCAACGGTGGGGCTGAACTTTGTCCTCATCGCCTTTGTGATCGTGGTGCTGGGCGGCATGGGAAGCATCGAAGGAGCGCTGCTTGGCGGCATTTGCGTCGGCGTGGTGCAATCGTTGAGCAGCTATTATGTCGCGCCAGCCTTCGGCCAGATGTTCTTCTTCGTTCTTTTCTTGTTTGTGATGATTTTTCGTCCCAACGGATTACTCGGTCAGAAGGGCGCGGCAACCATCGGCATGAATGAGTAGGGACTGATGTTGGTTACCGGTGCTGTTTCTACTAAAAAGCCAATGCGTGTTCCAATTCTTCCGGAACGCGGCCGACTGTCCTGGTTCGAACTCGTTCTGCTGCTTGTCTGCATTGGACTTGTGGTCGCGAGCATCCCTTCAAGTCTGCGGGATGTCATTCTGCTGAGTTTCTTGTTCGGCGGCCTCGCGCTCGCCTGGAATATTGCCGGCGGCTATGCCGGGCTGATCTCATTCGGGCATGCTGCGTTTTTCGGCGTTGGCGGCTACACGTCCACGATTCTTTTGGTGCACTATGACATCACGCCTTGGATCGGGATTTGGTTTGGCGGGACAATCGCCGGCGTGTTCGGGGCCGCTCTCGCGCTGATATGCGCGCGGCTGCGCGGCCCGTTCTTTATCTTATCGACGCTAGCGTTCGCCGAAGTGGTCCGCATTGGCGCCCTGAACTGGTCGTCGCTGACCGGAGGTCCGGAAGGTCTGTCAATCATGCCGACGCCAGGTCTCGCGTCGATGGTGTTCGCGTCAAAGGCGACTTACGCGTGGCTGATGCTTGGCTATCTCGTCGTGGTCTACGCGATCACCAAGGCGCTGGAGGCATCGCGGTTCGGTTACTATCTGTTCGCGATCCGTGACAACGAGGACGCCGCCAGCGCAGCAGGAGTGAACCCTCTTCTTGGACGCACGTTGGCGATGGCCCTGAGTGCTGCCCTGACCGGGGTGGGTGGGTCGCTGTTTGCGCAGTATTTTCTTTATCTTGATCCGACTTACGTAATCTCCCCAGAGCTTTCATTTCAGTTTGCGCTGCTGCCTGCGGTCGGTGGTTTAGGTACGGCGATTGGCCCGGTGTTGGGTTCGTTTCTAATTACACCGCTATCGGAGCTCCTCCGTTCCTATTTCGGAAACTCCGCCGCCGGGCTGCATCTCGTGATCTATAGCCTTGGGCTGGTTGTGGTGATGCTGTATTTTCCAAGTGGCCTGGCGGGTGCACTAGCCAAGCTAGCGCGCTGGAGACCATTCTCGTGAGCGCGTTTCTTGAAGTTCGTCACGTCAGCCGGGCCTTCAATTCAACCATGGCGGTCAAGGACGTTAGCTTCGCGGTACAGCAAGGCGAGCTGCTCGGATTGATGGGCCCCAACGGTGCCGGCAAGAGCACGCTTTTCAATCTGATTGCCGGTGTGCTGGCTCCGACTGCGGGCGAAATCATTTTTGAGGGGAAGCCCGTTACCGGTCGCAAGCCCTACGAAGTTGCGCGGATCGGCATCGCACGGACGTTTCAGATTCCGAAGCCTTACCGCCAACTTTCGGTTGTCGAGAATGTAATGCTGAGTGCGTTTTTGCGTGAGAAGTCGGTAGCCGGCGCGCGTTCGCTTGCGGAAGCAACGCTCGCGGATGTTGGACTATCCGATTACTTCGGAACGCCGGTCGGTTCGTTGACCGTTGGCCTCCTTAAGCGCCTTGAAGTCGCAAGAGCGCTGGCGATGCGTCCGAAGCTTGTGCTGTTTGATGAGATCATGGCGGGACTGACGCCAACTGAGGTTGGCGCCATGACGAAGTTTGTGGCGTCGCTGCCATCGCGCGGCATTACGGTTGTTTGGGTTGAACACGTACTCTACGCGATCATGAAAACGGCAACGCGCATGGTTGTGATCAATCGCGGCGAAGTCATTGCCGGAGGCGCGCCCGCGGCGATCGCGCGCGACCCGGCCGTTGTGAAGGCTTATCTCGGTGAGGAGATGGACCTTGCTTGAGGTAAGGCATCTGAACGCGTTTTACGGACCGGTTCAGGTCCTGCACGATGTGAGCTTGTCCGTCGCTGCGGGCGAGATCGTCGCGCTTGTCGGCGCGAACGCCGCAGGCAAAAGCACCCTGATGTTTACGCTCGCAGGATTGCGGACAACGCACACCGGCGAGATCTTGCTTGATGGCGTCGCGATAGACCCGTTTGCGGCGTATGAGAGGCCATCGCGTGGCCTTGTGCTGGTGCCCGAGAGACGGCGCCTGTTCCCGTTTATGAACGTCCTCGAAAATCTGGAAGTGGGCGCTTATTGCCCGGCTGCCCGTTCGGTTGCGCGGAAGACTCTCGATGAGGTTTTTGAGCTTCTGCCCGTGTTGGCGGAGCGCCGCAAGCAAGTCGCCGGATCCATGAGCGGTGGCGAGCAGCAGATGCTTGCGATTGGCCGCGCTCTGATGGCCAAGCCACGTGTTTTGCTGCTCGATGAGCCGACTGAAGGTCTGGCGCCGATCTACGTGAAGCTGCTCTTCGATCTGATCGTCAATCTTCGTGTTAAGGGCCTGACGGTATTAATCGTGGAGCAGAACGTACACCACGTCCTGCATACGGCGGACCGGGCTTACGTACTTGAAAATGGCCACATCGTCATGGAAGGGAAAGGCAGTGCTCTTCTGAACGATGAAAGACTTAAGACTGCTTATCTAGGGCTTTGATGATGATTACTGATGTGCACTGTCACTTCGTGCCGGATGAATTTTTCCGCTTTGCAAGTACGAAAGAAGAGTTCGGAATAAGGGTCAAGCGCAGGGAGGATGAAGCCGTCGATCTCGACATCCGCGGCATGCATTTTGGCCTGAACACGACATTCTTTGAAATGTCCAAGCAGCTCGAGCGCATGAAACGGGATGGCGTGGAACGTTCGATCCTGTCTCTCGCAACACCGTTCATTGATTATCATCTCGACCCCAAGCTTGCCGTCGAAGCTGCCCGCGTATTCAACGATGCGTTGGCGTCCGCGATTGCGTCCGATAAAGCCAGATTTGGCGGCTGGGCGATGTTGCCCATGCAGGACCCGGCTGCTGCGGCTCAAGAGCTTCGCCGTTGTGTCCGGGATCATGGGTTTGTCGGCGGACATGTCGCATCTAACGTACGCGGTATTTATTTGCACGACGCACAGTTCGAGCCGATCTTCCAAGCCGCGGTCGATCTCAATGTGCCGTTGTTTATCCATCCGGCGGATCCGCTCGGAAAGGACCGAACCAAAGATTATGAGCTCACCATTGTGGCCGGTTATCTTTTCGACAACACGATCAATATTCTCAGGATGATCTGTTCCGGGTTTCTTGACCGGTGGCCTAATCTGAAACTGCTCTGCGCGCATGCAGGAGCCTTTAGCCCGATATTGAGGGCGCGGATGCAACGCGAAGTCGATACCAATCCTCAGCTCAAGAGCACGCTCAAGGCGCCGGTCGGCGATTATCTTCGTCGACTTTATTTTGACACCATTTGCTTCGAGCCGGCGATACTCCGTTATGTTACGGACGTTGTTCAGGTGGAGCACCTGATGCTAGGAAGCGATGCGCCGTTCCCGCTGGGCGAGCCAGACCCCGTCAATTTTGTTCGGAATGCATTGCCGGCCGATCACGTTGATCTCATTCTGAACCGGAATTTCGATCGTTTGATTGGAGCGTAAATGGACATTCGGCGATTGCTGCTGGTGAAGGATGTTGTCTACGCGGAAGGCGGTCTCCCCTCCGTCGTGCCCGTTACTCGTGTGGCCGCCTGTGCTGTGATCGCCAATCCACTTGCAGGCCGCGCCGTCGATGATTTGGGGGAGCTTATTCCGTTGGGCGCCGAATTGGGCGAACTGCTGACCCGCGAAGCCTTGAGCATGCTGGAGAAGCAGGTGATGTCTTATGGAAAAGCTGCCATCGTTGGTGTTTCCGGAGACATCGAACATGCGGCGGCTATTCTGCATCCGCGGATGGGCAAACCGATCAGGGATGCCATTGGCGGCGGCCAGGCCATCATCCCTTCGAATGTCAAAATTGGATCCGTCGGTGCCGGGATCGACGTTCCTCTCGGCCACAAGGATGACGTCTGGTCCTTTGATCAGATCGATACGATCACCGTGATGGTGCCTAATGCTCCGCGTCCTGACGAAATTGTAGTTGTCGTTGCTCTCGCGGATGGTGGACGGCCGCGTCCCCGTGTTTCCAAAGCGGGCGCAGTTCCGCCTGCAGCAGCGGTGGGTGACAGGGCGAGGATAACATGAGCGATCGTCCCGGACTGGAGCACGTCCAAGTTACAGTGAACGGAAAGCTATTTGAGCGGGATGTCGAACCGCGTCTCCATCTTGGAGATTTCCTGCGGCACGAGCTGAAACTGACCGGGACCCATATCGGTTGTGAGCACGGCGTGTGCGGCGCCTGCACGGTCATTTTCAATGATGCCCCTGTCCGGTCGTGCCTGATGTTCGCGGGGCAAGCCAATGGCGCACGCATCACCACGGTGGAAGGCCTCGCCAGAGCAGACGGACAATTGCATCCCGTCCAGGAGGCATTCCGGAACCGGCACGCACTGCAGTGCGGCTTCTGCACGCCGGGAATGTTGATGACCATCGTCGCTTTTCTGTCTGAGAGTCCAACGGCAGATGAAGTTGATATCCGGGATGCAATTTCTGGAAACATCTGCCGTTGCACCGGATATGAAACGATCGTCGATGCCGCCCTTGACGCGGGGCGCGTGCTGCGTGGAGAAGCCTGATGGGCGCTCGTTATTTCGGTGCCGAAGTCCGGCGTGTCGAGGATCCGAAGCTCATCACCGGCCAGGGCCACTATCTGGATGATTTGCAAATCCCCGGCGTTTTGCACGCGGCTTTTGTGCGCTCCAGTCATGCACACGCTCGCATCCGCGCCATCGATACCTCAGGCGCGAGCAAGATGGCCGGTGTTATCGCTGTTTTGACGGCAGCTGATTTCGGCGAGCAGGGCGGCAAGATGATGCCGCATATGGTTCCTGTTGCGGCTGTTAAACAGCCTTTGAATTACCAACCGCTTGCCGACCGCGAAGTCTGCCATGTCGGCGTTCCGATTGCCGTGGTCATTGCCGAAAGCCGGTCTATCGCGGAGGACGCAGCTGCGATCGTCGATGTCGATTTCGAGCTGCTCCCGGCGATAATCGACTGGCGCAAGGCGCTTGATCCAGATGCTCCGCGTGCCCATTCGGGCGCTCCCGACAATCTTGTCGCCGGTCTCCATGGCCGCTTCGGTGCTGTGGAAGACGTTTTCGCCAAAGCCCCCCATGTCTTTGCTGAAACATTCGAAACCCATCGGGGCGGCTGCCATTCAATGGAATGCCGCGGGGTCGCGGCTGCACTTGCTCCTTTTGGTGGAGAGCTCAACGTTTGGAGTTCGACACAGGCGCCGCACATGGTACGGCGCCTGATCGCGGAACATTTGGGCCGCGACGAGCAAACGGTTCGAGTCATTGCCCCGGATGTCGGCGGCGGCTTTGGACCAAAATGTTCGCTTTATCCCGAAGAAATCGTCATTCCGCTCGCCGCGATCAAGTTGCAGCGTTCAGTAAAATGGGTTGAGGACCGTACCGAGCATTTTCTTTCAACCACGCAACAGCGCGACCAGGCGTGGGAGCTCGAAGTTGCCGCCGACAACAGCGGGCGCCTGCTGGGCGTGCGCGGCCGATGTGTGCACGATAACGGCGCTTACGTTCCTTATGGTCTCGTTGCGGCCGTGACGTCGCTCAGCGCCTTTCCAGGGCCTTACGCGCTTGAAGCGGTCGACGTCAAAGTTGACGTGGTTTTCACGAATCTCGTGCCGAATACGCCGGTCCGCGGTGCCGGACGGCCGACTGCATGCTTCGTGCTTGAAAGGCTGGCGGACCGGGTCGCACGTGAGCTATCGTTGGACCCGGCCGACGTCCGCCGCCGCAGTTTTGTGCGCAAAGAACAGTTCCCTTATTCTACGGGCATGAAAGCCCGTGATGGTTCACCCGTCAGTTATGACAGTGGCGATTATCACGCGTGCCTTGAAGCTGTGCTTGAGCGCGGCGGAAGTGACTTTCTTGAGCGGCAAAAGATTGCGCTTGACCGGCGGCGTTATCTCGGGCGGGGCATTGCGAGCTATATCGAAGATACCGGCTTGGCACCGTTCGAAGGCGCGACCGTTCGCGTGCAACCGAGCGGAAAAATCGTAATCCAGACCGGCGCGGCAAGCCAGGGACAGGGGCACGCGACGATATTTTCACAGATTTGCGCGGACGCGGTCGGCGTCACGATTGAAGACATAGTCGTTGAGGCTGGCGACACTGGAACATTCCCGCTGGGAATTGGTGCCATCGCAAGTCGGACAGCGGTGACTGCCGGATCCTCTGTTCACCAGGCGTCAGTGGCCGTCCGCGACAAGGCGATTAAGGTCGCGAGCGAAATTTTGGAAGCAGCCGAAGCCGATCTTGTGCTTGAGGACGGCGTTGTCCGAGTGGCTGGCTCCGACGCGCAAGTGACGCTTGGCCAGCTTGCCTTTCGCTTAAATGGAATGTCAGGCATCCCGATGTTTTCAGGGATAAAGCCTGGGCTTGAAGCGACGGCTTTCTATGAAGCCCGCAAATCGACATTTGCGAGCGGAACGCATCTCGCCGAAGTCGAAGTCGACGTCGAGACGGGACGGGTGGAGATTCGGCGCTATGTCGTCGGGCACGACTGCGGGCGGCTGATCAATCCCATGCTAGTGGATGGACAGGTTCGAGGCGGCGTCGTGCACGGCATCGGCAACGCGCTGTTTGAACGTATGATCCATGATGAAAACGGGCAGCCGGTGACGACCAATTATGCCGACTATTTGCTCCCGACTGCTCCAGAAGTGCCGCGCATCGAGATCATTCACTTTGAATCCGCGTCGCCGCTGAATCCGATCGGTGTCAAGGGCGCAGGTGAAGGAGGGACGATTCCCGCCGCTGCATGCATTATCTCAGCTATTGAGAATGCCATTGCGCCGTTTAACGTTCGTTTAACGGAGCATCCCATCTCTCCCGCTCGCCTTCGTCAATTGATCAAGGCGGCGACAATATCTGGTGAAACAGCACCGATCGCTCGGGAAGAGGCTATAATGGCTTGTTCAATTGGCGTTAAGCGCACGGTGTAATGCGCGTTCCGTAACGGCGCGGACGAGATCCCGTCTGTATTCGCCGCTGGTCAGATGGTCTTCGAGGGGCTCGATCGCATCGGCTGCCGCGTCGGCAGCCATCTTGAAAGTCTGAAAGCTCGGTGCTTGACCTTTCAAAGCGGCTTCGGCTTCGGGGATGCGACGAGATTTTCCTTCGGCGCCGCCAATTCCAAGGCGGGGCTCGACAACCAAGCCGCCTTCAACTTGGTAGGTGACAAGAGCCGCGGCCATTGCGAAGTCACCTGCGCGACGACTGAATTCGTAGAAACCAAATCGTGTGGCTTCGGGCAGGAGAGGTATCCTTGCCTCTGCGAGTAACTCATCTTCCGCAAGCGATGTTGACATGATCCCGGACAAAAAATCATCGGCCATAACCGTCCGGTCGCCGCGCTTGCTTTTGACCACAAGTTTGGCGCCAAGAGTTGCTGCGACGAGGCACCATTCCGAAGCTGGATCGGCATGCGCCAAGCTGCCACAGAAGGTGCCACGACTGCGGATGGCATAGTGAGCAATGTTGTGGGCGACAACGGACATCAGGCGCCCCAGCGGGCCGTCAACGACCGGGCGATGGAAGGCGGCATGACGCACGAGGGCGCCAATGGAAAGCTCATCTCCATCGATTGAGAGCCGATCAAGTCCGTCGACATTATTTATGTCGACCAGGTGCGCAGGATCTGCCATCCGAAAGGCCATAATCGGTACAAGACTTTGTCCGCCGGCAAGAATACGACCATGTTTCGGAGCAACGTCGGCAAGGATTGCAAGAGTTTCTTCGACGGTGCGGGGGGCGTGACGAACGAATGCCGCTGTTTTCATTGGCGAGATGGTGCCCTGTGGATCCCTGATTACATTTAGATGTTAGCAAGTAAAAATTGAGCGGGTCAATGAATATGAGGTATTTCGGATCGGATATAACGTATTACCAGCTTAGGTACGATGGATTTATGCAATATTGACGACGCCGTCTGTTGTAGGTAACGCGATCGAGCGTGCACTATTAATCGCTGGGGCTGGATACATCGCCGAGCAGAGGTTGTTCTCATTCGTCATCATATCGGAGTCTCGGCCGTGACCAAGAAGCCAGCTTTTCAATCTTCGCCTTCCAATCCGAACATCAAAGAGATTCAGACAATCCCCGAGCGGCGAGTTGACATGCCGTATGCGCCGGCGATCCGTGTGGAGAGCCCGTGCGGGCTGCTTTTCATTTCGGGCGCAACGCCATCTCCGCTTTATCACAAGCACCCTCACGTGCTCGAAGAGCATGACCATCCCAACCGGATCGAGGATCAGACCCGGCGGGCAATGGAAACGATCAAGGCGATTCTTGATCATGAAGGGCTGACGTGGACTGACGTCGTGAAAGTTACGAAATATCTGACCGACATTCGGGATCAGGATGGAATGGTGTCCGTTCTCAAGGAATATTTCGGATCTTGGACGCCGGCCAGCACCACCATTTGCATAAACCAGTTATCAACACCGGGTGCTCGTATCGAGTTGGATATGATCGCCGCTTTTCCGGCATCCATGTAAATCGCACAATAATGTAGCTGTAGCCTAACAGCGGCCCTCCTGAGCTGTTGAAGTGGCGATTCCTGACTGCCCACATATAGATCTCTTATCAAACGAGACCTTGCCCCTTGTAGGGGCAAGGTCCACACAATAAGGCTCACAATTGTTGGATAAGGACACCGTAGCTCACGTTTGGGGGAGCCAAGGGGGAGCTGCGCATTACGTGCCGCGCTTCCGTCGCCCTGTGCGCGGGCACTTCTACTTCTGACGTCCTCCAGCATCCAAAATCCACGTCCGGTCAGCGAAGCTACATAAATTCGCTCCTGCCCGAGCGCAGCGCCAGGCTCAATCGACAGCTCGTTCAACATCGCTTCAATTGTCTCGTCGAACAGATGACCTAGATAGGCATGGACAGCTTCACCAGTAAATAGCGCCGGTTCACGGTCCGAGCCGACCGAGCCATATCTGGGCGGGCCACGCCTAGGTGACTTCCGCGCGGGTGAACATGCCGGATAGGGCGGGCTGGCCTGCTTCCACGCGGCGTTTCATCCAAGCGCGGGCGGTGCGGACGACCTCCGAAACGTCGAAGACACGGCCATCGGCGTCCCAGCCCTCGCGCAAGCCCACGCTGATGCGAAAATCACGGCGAGGACCTAACGAGCCTTGAACAACAGAATAATCTTCAACCCGCGGCGCGGCAGGTCGGGTGATGGACACTTCAGGCATCGTCTGCAACTCCTTCCGAATTGGCTAGTCGGCTTGCCGCGAGGTCCTAAGTGTAAAAATGTACGCAGTCAGTCTCGCGTCTGCATCATGCTGATTATTAAGGTGGAGAACGCGCAACAGATCGTGGGATCAAGACACCGACATTGAGGCTGTGGAGGAGCATTCGTCGGAGTCGCACGAGCCTCGCGGCACGCGCATGGATCCTGAACATGTACTCCGATTTGGAGATTCCTTCCCAGCGGAAATATCCGCAACATTGAAGGGCCTATGTGGGAATATAAAGTGGGCTTCTGTCACGTAAACGCTGTTGTGAGTGAAGAAAGCATCCTATTGTGTGAGCTGCACCGTTGAGCCTGTTCGGGGCCATCACCGGGACGACTTTTGGCAAGCCAACTCAGTGAGTTGCGCAACAACAAACAACGATGTTTAGTAGGCCGCTGGACGGTTATCATGTCTGATGCACAGAAGGTCTTACCCGTTCGCCCGGTAAGTTGGGCAAGGTTGCGCACCGAGCAACGAGGCTGTTGGCGCAGCGCCCCGCAATGGGCTTACTCCTGGCTTGTATTTTGGAGTCAGCAATGGAGCTTTCTAAAGATTCTCGATGCGGCCGGAAAGTTTGTGATCATCGTTGCTATAGTTCAGTGGTTTCTTGAATCTGGAAATCGCGCAAAGGAGCGACACTACAGGGCTTGGGAGATTGTAAATTCAGCTAGGGGTGCAGCGGGCGACGGTGGGCGAAAAGATGCACTGCAGGATCTAAACGCTGATGGTGTTTCTTTGGCGAATGCTCCGCTTTCTAACGCTTATCTGATAGGAATAAAATTGCAGCGGGCAATACTAATTGGCGCGTCACTCTCCGAAACAAACTTGCTCGAAGCGAGCCTCGCAAATGCAAATCTATTTCTCGCTGACCTGACGAACGCAAATTTAGCCCGTGCTCAACTGCAGGGAGCAGATTTGGGTTCCGCTAAATTGATCAATGCTAACTTGATTGGTGCCAATCTCAATGAGGCCAAACTGGCTTCGGCAAATTTGACCGGCGCGAATTTGCTTGGAGCGAGCCTTTTCAAGGCCGACTTAACTGGAACAACGGTTGATCAGGCGACTTTTTGTCGAACACTCATGCCGAACGGAACCACCAACAACACGAGCTGTGCGCCTCAAGGGCAAAAGCCTGAATAGGCCGGAATGGTGAACTATGTTAATCGCAAGTGCTGACCGATCTAAAGGCAAACTAAAGTTCATCGTACATACGTTAATTTTGTGCCTTGTTCAGCTGGTTTTTGCACCCGCGCATGCGGAGGAGGTGTATACTGTTTGCATTGGGGACCGCAATTATTGCGAGGGTGGCGGCCCTTGGTTTTCGTGCGGTACATCTGTTGAACAGGCCGCACAGGCTGTTTGCACAACCTCCACTACAAGTGCGCAAAAAGTAAGTCAGTTCACGTTTACAAAACTTTCTGAAAAACCCGGTGGCCGTTGCGGACATTCAATGTTTCGAGTCGCGTGCAAAAAATGAAACCACAAACTTTGGCCGGAGCGCCCATGGCCTGAACCACTTTGTTAGCTCAAAAACATTCATCGATAATCTCCTTAGACTGTCACTCTCTCAAAGCTGAAATAGTATCTCGGGCAAAGTCCCAATCAGATGGTTCTTTGTTGGGACCTGATGAGCCGTCTATGATAGCAGAGACGCTTGAAGTCTTAAGTGAAATCGCGGCGATGCCGACGCCTCAGTCGCGAATAGCTGCCGATGTGTAGCTGACCAATCGTCCCCCAAACGGTGTACGGCCAGCATTGACGGGCGGATTTCGAACTCACGCGGTTCGAGGCAATTTTTCGCGGCCCTCATCTTGTAAGAGCTTGTTGCCTATCACCGCATCAGGAGCCTCGCACAAAGACGATCAATCCGTTGGCAGGTATGACAATTTCCGCCGAAGTCGGCATACCGTGCATCGGCGGCCCATCAGCGAATACGCCGGCGCCGTTGCCGGCGACGATCGGGTTGACCCAATTATCGTAAACGTCGCTGTTGAAGACTTCGCGCCAGGTGCCGCCGTTCGGAAATCCGACCCGGTATCCGTACTGGGTGTTCTCGGCGAGGCTCATGACCACGACTACATCCTCGCCGCTGCCGTCCATCCAGCGGTGGAAAGCGAGGACACGAGTGGGATTGTGACAATGGAAGACGTTGATGCGGCCCCGCTGCAGTGCAATCAAACGGCGACGGAGCGCGATAAGCTCGCGCGTGAAGCGAAGGTGATCGCTCATCGCCCGGTCGCTGCCGAGTCCTTCCCACCATATCCGATGATCGGGATCGTTGGGCGAGTCGTTCCAAAACTTATCCTCCAAGAACTCCTGTCCCATGAACAACATCGGCACGCCGGGACCAGTGAGAAGGATTCCGTTAGCCACGCGCGCGCGACTGCGCGCGTACCACGAGCGTGGATTCGACGGATCGGAGATCCTGGCGATACGCGGCTTCTGATCCCTTGGATCATGGAATGTTAGTAGGACATCGTGGTTCTCGAGCATCTGGACGGCGCGCCAAGCTCTATCAAAGCCGGCAGGAGGCGCCAGCGCGGCCTGTATGCGTTCGAGGTTGATCGGTGCGCACATGCCGTGTGCTGCCTGCTCGATCACGCTGCGCACGCTGTCACGCATATTGTCGTGCCAAACCATGTCGAAGCCTGCTCCGCCCGCGCCGCTCGGCCGGACAGCGGAGTCGGGACCGGGATTCCAGAACTCGGCGATCTGAATGGCCGATGGTTTTGCTGTCCGCACTGTATTGGTCAAGTCCTGGCAGAAGTGCCAGCCGCCGAACCGGTCGATCACGCTCACTTCGTCGTAGCGGAAGCCATCGACGTGGAACTCGGTCATCAGCGCCACGGCGTTGTCGATCAGGAATTGGCGGACACTTGCGTTCCAATAGGCAAAGACGAGCCCACCGGCCCACCCCTTGTCGGTGAAATAGAGACTGTCGTTGTTGTTGCCGGGCGAAACGCGATCGAAGAAATACAGGCTCTCATCGCCGAAATCGCCGCCGGCATGGTTGTAGACGACGTCGAAGATCACCGCGATCCCGTAGACGTGAAGCACATCGACTAGGAGCCGTAGCTGGTCGTCGGCGCCGCGAATGTCGGTGACCGAGACTGAGCTTTGGCCGCGGGCGGCAAGCAGAACGTTAGCGCGTTCGACATAGCGCTGCAGCTCCATTGCGGGAGCGGCGTAGTCGAACTCCGGCGAGAAATAGTCGACGCCATTATAGCCTAGGCTAAAGGCGGTCGGGAACTCGGCGATCGGTAGCGGCTGTACCGCGGTCACGCCGAGATCGGCGAGATATTCGACGCGATCGAGGACATCAAGAGACTTGGCGACCCTACCATTGCGCCGATCACCGCCATGAGCATCGGCGGCGTAGAAGGTGCCGATGTGGAGCTGATAGATGATCAGCTCTTCGTACGCCGGCGGGTGGAAGCCCGCATCGTGCCACGGGTAGGCTGACGCAGCGGAGACGACGCAATTCCATGTCGGAGGAGCAATTTGGCGCGCGTAAGGGTCACGCTTGTATCCGCGCGAGCCAGACCCCATCACATAGAACTTGTACTCCACACCCTCACCGACGCCCGGCACGAACCCGGCCCAGTATCCGTGGCCGTCGCGCTCGAGCCGGCAGGTCTCGTCGTCTTTCGTCCAGTTGTTGAACGATCCCGAGACGTAGATCGCTGTCGCGCGCGGAGCCCAGGCGCGAAACGTGCAGCCGCCGGCGACGAGATTCGCGCCCATTGGCGTGTGCGGGGCGACTCTAGTCTGGTCTGCGGGCATCTCGTCTCGTCCTAGTCGTAGCCACCGAACATGAGCAGATGGATGTCGCTGTCGGTCGCGTTCATCATGCCGTGGAGGCCGCCGGGCTTCAGCAGCGCGAAATGGCCCGGCCGTAGCGTTCGCAGCTCGAAGCAGCGCTCGCGGTCGGGGAACCTGTACCAGTCGCCCGTTACCATCACGGCCTGTCCCTCGAGAAGAAAGAAGATCTCCTGGTTGTCGCGATGGCGGTGGATGCCGATGCCGCAGTTGTTCTTGAGGATGTGTAGGTCGGCATAATCGATCGCGAAGAATCCTTCCCTGCGCTCGCCGTCCGCCTTACCGCCCATAGCGTCGAACTGCCAGGGTTCGACGGTGCGTCCGAGTTCGCCGCTCCCGGCAAAGCCGAAATAATTAGATAGAAGATTGCGATAGTGGAGGAAGCCCAGCCCGCCGTGCGGGTTGGCGCTGATCCCGGCCTTCAGGTAGGCGTCCCAGCCCCGCAGCATCATATTGAATTCATAATGGTAGTTGGCGCCTTCATTTGAATCCCAGCTCTGCCCGGTCTCGTCCGCCCAGGCGACCTCAATGCGGGTGGGCAGCAGCGGATGCATGGTGCAGTCCGACGACACGATTCGGACGTCAACGTCGTCCTTGCCCTCGCGATCGAAGTCGCTGCGCAATCCGCGGATCATATCGGGGCGGGTGATAAGTTCGCCGCGGTCGAGCGAGGCAAGACCGCGCTCGTCGCCACCGCTCGAAAAGATCGCCCGCAAGTCGCTGCCGTGATCCCCCCATAACTCGATCTCGTAGCGGTCTGTCGCCTCGTTGTAGGGCACCGTGATCAGACCACCGGCTTCCCGGCCATTAACCTTGAGGAACAGACGAATGCTCTGCCCAGGTAAGCGTCCCAGCGCTTCCGCGAGCTTGGAATCGGGCCCGGCCCGATAGGAGAGCTTAAGGAACGGGACGATCCGTTCCGGCATAGGATCGAATGCTTCTACGTCCTTCCAGGCCCGTGGCGTGACCCAGCCGCGCAGCAGATAGGTGTCGGTCACAAGGAAGTCCCGCACGTTCTGCTTTTGGAAGTCGGTCTTGTTGTCTTGGCGGGTCGGGTCGAGGATATCGGCGTCGGCGCCCTGCGGACCGGCGAAATCGAGATGGCTGAACGGCACCAGCGCCTGCAGTTCGTCTGTTAGATAGAAGTGCCGCTCAGCGGCCAGGCGGTGAGTCTCGACCATCCCGAGAAGCTTCGTCAGTGGATTGCGGCTGTTGTAGTCCGGCGTTTGGCCGGGCGTCACCCGCAGAACCGTGTCGGACATCATAAGGGAGGACATGCGAGACCTGCGCTTAGGAGGAGTGATAGCCGAAGGCGACAAACTTGAGCGATCTCGCGTTGCCCTTGGGATTGCGGACGCCGTGGATCCCGCCGCTCTTAGTGAACAGCGTGATTCCGGGGCGGACCGGGATTTCCCGGCAGGGCTTAAGTCCAAGACCATAGATATCGGGCGTCGGGTCCACCAAGGGGAACGTGGCATCGACAGACGGGTCGTCGCCGTCGCCCAGATAGGCGATGCCCTCGCCCTCAATGAAGTAATAGAGCTCCTCGGACCCGACATGCTGATGCGTGCCTTCGACTGCTCCCGGCGGCAGCTCGACCTCGTGAAAATACACGATGGTCCCGCCGAGCTCGCGCTGAATGATCCAGCGCATGCCCATGACGTTCTTGATGCCGTCCATTATACCGGGCGTCGGCGCGTCGCCTCTGAAATAGTCGGCGCTGCTGGGCTCCATCATGGCGTTCTGGTAGAGGACGGGCGTAACAGCCTTGGCATCCTTGATCCAGCCGCGCTGGAACGAAATCGCGTAATTTCGGTCCTCGACCGTGTTCTCGCCCGAGTTAGGTGCGGGCTTGTTGGGCTCCTGGTGCGACTGGGCAAAATCGTTGTCCCAGCCCGGATTGCCGGTGCGATAGTTGAATGGCCGATCGAGATCGGCCTCTCGGAACGAGACCTGCACCCGGTTGACGCTGCGGATATCCCTGAGTACGGCCTTGAAACTCGGAATTGCCGTGATTGGCTTGTGCAGGCCCATCTGGTCGAGCACCTTGAAGGAGTGAGACACGGTCTGCGGCGGCTCGAGCGTCTCCCAGATCTCGACCTGATAGGCGTCGACATAACGATCAAAGAACATCTTGACGTAGCGCCTGATGCCTTTGTTAAAGCGGGCATCGGCATGGTTGATCTCGACCCAGGCGAGCACCTCGTCGCCTAGCAGGCGGCCGCGCTCACGCGTCTGCTCGGCGAGGCGGCCACCGCGATATTCGAGGCGCAGCGCGTTGCATAGAAATTTGCCGTCCAGATATACCTCGCACTTGAGCGCAATGAAGTCGGCCCGCCCACGCACTTCCAGCACATTGTATCGGTAGCGCGGGCTGCGCGTCGCGTTAAGGTATTGCGCATGATAGATGCGATCGGGGTAGAAAACGATCTTGAAGACCTCATTCCACGGCGCCGGGACGTTGGCGTTGAAGGCCGGCGCGGCGTCAGCGGTCCGTACCGCGGCCGGGATGACAGCGTCGTCGGCGATCAGGTTGAGCCGTGGATCCATGGCGCTAGATCCTGCTTAGGAGGTGGTCGGCGACCCGGAACGAGTTCGCCTGGATGGTGAGCGTCGGATTGGCGCCGCCGGAAGTCGGCATGAAGGCGCCATCGGTGACGTAGAGATTGTCGAAATCCCACGCCCGGCACTGTGGATCGAGGACGGAGTCGTTCGGGTCGTTGCCGAAGCGCGCCCCGCCTAGGATGTGGTTGGCCATGCGGGCAAGAGCGTTCTCCGCCATGTAGATCGAGCCCTGTCCCTGGATCGGATAGTCGTGATTGACCGGATCGCCGCCGTAGCGCAGCACATTGCCGCATTGTTGCGCCATCACGTCCATAAGGTAGCGGTCGTGCGCATGCCAATCCTTGATCACATAGGCAACCGGCCGCCCCCATTTATCCTTCACGCGGGGGTGCAACTCGATGCGGTTGTCGAACTGGGGCACCTGGTTTGCCATGAAGCTGATCGACAGCCCGCGGCCGAACTCATTGTCGAGGAAATCAATAAATTTGTCACCGCGCATTTCGGTCGCGCTCATGAAGCCGTTCCATAGCGTGTCGAGGTCCTGGCTCCCGTAGGTGCGGAACAGCGACAGCGGCAGCGCCTGATCGGACGTGTTGTTGTAGATGGCCGCGCCGGCCCACAGACCATTGGCCTCCAGGAAGTCGTCGGTGGCGCAGCAGTCGGTCGCCCAGTCTGCGTCCAGGGCCTTCGACTTGTCGAAGGGCTTCGGCATCAAGGCCCGCGCGCCGCCGAAGCAATGGGTGAGGAAGTAGCGACCGAGCAGCGGATTCCTATTGATGCGCCGGTCGAAATTCTCGTCCGCCGCCGCCGACAGCTTGAGCAGGCGCACGCTTTCGATCGCCGAGCAGGCGACGACGACGATCCTGGCGTTGATAAAGCGCTCGGCGCCGCCCGGATCGAGGAGCCGAACCCCGGTCACCTTGGCGCCGTCGCTGACCAGATGGGTGACGACGCAGTTCGGCCAGATGGAAAAGTTCGGCTTCTCCATGACGGGGCTCAGCAGCGCCACCCAAGTGCTCGACTTCAAACCGAGCGGATCCCCGTAGCGGTTCACGTAGCTGGTCTTCGCAGACTCCGGATCGGGGTTTCCGCTCGCATCGCGCGGGATCTTGCGACCGCTTGAGAGATGATCCTCGGTAATGACGGCCAGCGGGGCCCGATAGGGCTCGATGTTGGTGCCGAGCCGCTTGCCGAGTTCGACCATTCCGTCGTGCGCGAAGGCGCTAATCGGGTTGGGTTTCAGGGGCTTCTGATACTTCACCGCGCTGAAGGGCTTCTGCTGATTGTCGCGCGTTCCGTTGATACCGATCATTTCCTCGGCCATGACATAGTACGGTTCGAGGGTGGCGTAGTCGATCGGCCAGTCCCGCGCCTCACCCCGCACGTCCCCATTGGGGTCGTTATTGATGGGGCTACGGCGGTCGTCGTTGAAGGTTTTCAGCATTAGGTCGGTCGGCGTGAAGCGCAGCGACACGCTGCCGTAGAGTTGGGTGCCGCCGCCGACCACCTGGGCGGTGTAACCCTCCATCGTACCGTAGTCCTGTCCCTTCGCCCCCTTATATACATGCGGCTCATCATTAATGTCCGGCTCGACATGGCTGCTGTAGTAGGACACGCCGGTGTTGGCGAGACCGGGAACGCGCAGAATCTTCTCGGCGCTCGATGCATAGATCTCGTCGCGCCGGAAGTCGCTGCGCTCCCCGGGGACTTGGTAGTGCGGGCGCAGCAGCGGTCCCTTTTCGATGACGAGGACGCTTTTACCCTCCTGAGCGAGACGATGCGCAATGGGGGCGCCGCCCGCCCCGCTGCCGACCACGATCACATCAAAGGAGTCCTGCATCTTTGATCCTCATCACCGGCACCCGCAAGAGCCATCATCGATAGTAGGGGCTGGTGCCGAGCGGCGCTTCGATGGCAGGCCGCCAGTCGAACAGTGTCCCGGTCGCCGGATCGGAATAGCGTTCGGACAGGAAGGCCCAGCCGGCAGCGCCGACGTTGCCGGCATATTTCGGGTGCGAGAACGCGCACGTCACTGCATGGCGACGCAGGATGTAGAGAAAGAAGGCTGGATTGCCGTATTCGCCGTAATCCCAGCCGGGGATCGGATTGTCGCCACTGCCGTGGCTCTTCGCCATTTTCTCGTAAAGTTCGAC
The DNA here is from genome assembly GCF_000701345.1 of Bradyrhizobium sp. URHD0069. GTDB lineage: Bacteria > Pseudomonadota > Alphaproteobacteria > Rhizobiales > Xanthobacteraceae > Bradyrhizobium. The sequence continues at coordinate 24,864 of NZ_JNIJ01000019.1, forward strand.
GAACTCCTCGGCCGGTGTGTCGGCGGGATCGAGGAACGGGTTCTGCCTGCGTAGCACGCGGTCGATCTGGCGAAGGCAGAGCCGATAATCGGTTAGACGGTGCGCTTCTTCACGCGCCAACAACTTGTCGATGGCGTTGACCTCGCCGACCGAGTCGTCAAGCCGGAAGGCCTTCGGCATGTCGGCTTTCCGCTGCTCCCGGTTCAGCCCGAAATAGTAACGCTTGAGGAAATTCTCGGCCTCCTTGCCGCGGAACGGCAGGATCTGTTCGATCAGCCGATAGAGAATGCGCACCTCCCACGGCTCGAGCACGAGCGGCTGCAGATATCCGTCGGTGAAGAAGCGCGACCAGACTCGTCCATTGCCGAGGGTGACGCGTTGGGAATTAACGGGATCGACGAAGTAGTGACCGTCCAGCACGTACTTGTAGGTGTGCACTTGCGCCTTCGGAATACCGACTGAAACGGCGCGATAGCCAGTATCTTCCCCTTCGAACATGACCGGTTGGAGAGGGATAGGGCGATAGAGTTCGCCGAACGTGCCGAGGACCTGAATGGAGCCCGTGTCACCAGCCACCGTTTTGTAGACGAAGGTGACTAGGTTGAGTTCGGGATGTGCGTCAGCGACCCGCATGAGCCCGATGATAGGAAACCGCCAAGCCTCGGCGATCTTGGCTCGGAAAGCCTCCGCGGCCGCTTCGTCGTTCGGTGGCGGCGGAGCGCCGGCGCGCGCCAAATACTTCGTGCAATGATTCAGCACGTACTCGCTGCCCGGTTCGAAAACCGTAACTGTCACAGCTCACCCAGACCGGGCGGTGTCCACAGAGCCGCATCCGCTGTGCCCGAAAACAGGGATCGGGTCTAATCAGTTTGGCAAGGCCACCTAAGATTGTCTATGGAAAAATCCAAGTTCCCTTATTGCCTATGAAGCCCACGGCATCTACCCGCTAACCGATCTACATTGACAACACGCAATTCAATCTGAGTTCCGCTTGTAACCTGCCGTAACGAAAGCCCAGAGCCGATCACGAATAGTGAGCCGGCTTAGGGTGAACTCTCAACTAATGAGGACTTATTTACGATTGCAGGAACAACAAGACAACCGTAGAATGCCCGATTGAGATATTAGAGAATTTTTCCCGTGAGCGTCTGCAGTATTCGGTCCCGATCGTCCGCTTGAAAAGCAGAAGTACGCCAGCCGAGCCAGCGCAAAATGACGTGCCCTGACGCCTTGAGCAGGGCAAAGATGCTACAAATGCATCAGTACAGCTTCAGGGGCGAGATCGATGCTCGAAAAGCCGTACATCGCGACGCTAACCGGTCTAATCGTGCTCCTTATTGTGATTTTGAGCGTACGAAAATTTCATGTTCTCGCAATTGCGCGCAATCTGTCAGAGTATCCTAAAGATGCGAGATCGTGGACCACTCCTTACAACTTTGTCTTTTCGGCTATACTTTACGTCAGCCTTGCCACTATCGTTTTCGCTACACTCGACAATCTTCCCGACCTAACAATCGCAATAATTTCGGCCTTCTCGAAAGACGTTGCGAAAGCAAGCGAGGACATTCTTGAGGGCTCGCTTGAGAGGTTAGCAGCCGATTCAACTCGTGAATGGGTCGCTCCCATTCTGGCGGGTCTTGCGACCATCGCGCTGTTTGGGTTTGAAAAAAGTCCTTTAGCATTTGCGGACAGATCGGTTCGGGAAATTTTGCAGCTATGGGCCTCAATTCCAACCAAAGTCCGGACCATGATCTCTCAGCTCGAGGAAGCCGAATTCGGCCTTCCTCTCGAGAGGAGAGTGCGTGTTCTGTCGCACATAGCGGAGCACACACGCCACGATGCTGATTTCATGGCGCTTGTGGACGACAAGGATCTCAAGGTTTTGCTCTTGCGCGCGGGATCGTTGGATCTACTTTTTCAAGAGTGGAAGAATTCCGAGTCAGCGTTCAACGACCTGTACCGAGACAACGAAGAACTAACGAAACTGCTCTCAACTGAATTCAACTCGATCGCGGAGGTTTTCGGTTACTATCTAGCGCTTCTAAAGTCCCCGGAGCCTGACAACGCGGAGGCTCAGTTAGATCGCGGAAAGCGCTCAGTTGAGATCAAGGAACGCCTCTCGGCTTTGATCAAGCGGCAGTATCTGCCATTCTGCTGCGGCATTCTGCAATCATCAAGAAACTCGGGGGATCATCGGAAGTTCCTGTCCGAATTCGGCTTCCGCATCAAAGACCGGGTGAATCCTTCCGCCATGTTTCGTTACATGCTCGAAGACATGGCTCAAATGGTTTTCTTCCTTGTGGTAACGATCTATCCGCTCGTTTACTTCATTGCTAGGTATAGGGGATGGAAGCCCGACAACACCTTCCTTGATACGGTATTCGTTTGGCCGTGCCAGCTAGCCATTCTTGCGATCGCATCTGTACTGCCAGTTCTCATTTGGCAACGGTCGGTAGAGAAACAAGAGTTAAGCAAGCCAGCACTGAAGAGGAGGCGAGTCGGTCACTTTCTCGCGTATCTTGTGATTGCGATCACGGGAGGCTTGATGGCTGTCCTTATGATCACGATTCTGAGTTTGCTGAGCGCCAGCATGAGTTCGTTGCCCCAAATGATTGGACTCAAAGAGGCCGCTCTAGCCTTGTTAAAGGTGGCGCCATTTGGCCTCGTCGCAGCCGCCATCGGGATGATTACTGCGATCCTCATCGACATTCCGCTGCGCTTTCCGTTCCGATTTGTCCTTGATGGTCTTGCTACGGGGGTGATTGCAGCTGCCCTCGCCGTTGTAGCCGTGGTCGCTCAAACCAATGTTGATGTAGAGAGCTATTTTGCGCTTCTGACATTTGACTCGGAAGCGATAGAAAAGAATCCAGGTCTCAAGATCCTGCGATTTGTATTACCTGTGGTTTTTGCAACCGGGCTATGTGTCGGATTGATTATTCCACGGGGATATCGCCATTATCGCGACGATCTCGTGGCGCGCTCATCAGAAATCTAAAGGTGGCGCACCTCGAGCGCCTGACGCTTACGCTGAATCTTTGAAAGCGAAATGTTGAAGCGTGGGACAAAGTCGACATGGGCAGTTTCGCGCCGAAGCAGCGAATTGGCCGCCGCACTGTAGTAACGGCTGAGAGCCTGCAGCTCATCGATACGCGCGCGCTCGACAGGTAGGTACTGACTTCATCGACAAGAACGTTTGCGCGGTTGACAACTTGTGCAATTTTCAAACGCTATGTTGTAAATTTCAAACACCTACTTTGATCTCTTCAAGACTTGGGAGGCCGGTGGGGTGAAAATGTAGGGAGGTCGCCGTCGGGACTCGCAACTTGTGCGATTCTCGCGCCTCTGTGCTGCGGGAGGGATTTCTTTTCGGAGTTGTTGCAGTGGTAGCGAGCTGCGCGATTCGGTGCTAGTTGGAGGAAAGAAAGATGCGATTGGGGGCTATTCTTTGGCTTGGCATTCAAACGCTCGTGATCTCGTCCGGAGCGGTCACTGGTGCCGATTTATTGGCCGATCCAGAATCAGTTCAATCGCGCCGAATACTGCGCGTATCCTTATATCCATTCATTCCGGACGCCAAAAGCGCGGCTTGGATCATCGAGGAAGCCTTTGAACGAAGGTATCCGACGATTGACCTGCGGATTTCGTTTGCGCCACGCTATTACGATCATCGACCGGGCAAGGGAGGAGTGATCGATGAAGTTGCTGACGTATATGAGCTTGATTCAATATTCCTCGCTGATTTCGTTGAAGCCAACAGACTTCAGCCGGTAAAAGCGGCAGCTGCAGCAATGATTCCGTTCGCAGAACGCGCCGCCTCGCATAAGGGCGTTACGTATGGGACGCCGCACTGGGTATGTGGAAATTTTTTGATCTATCGATCACCCGATACGGCGCTAAGGGAAGTGCGTACACTACACGACCTTGAAAATGCTTTCTCGCAGCCGCTTCGAGAGCGTGGTGGTTTGTTGATTGATCTGAAGGGCAGCTCAACCCTTGGCGAGATGTACCTTGACGGCCTAATGGATCTCTACCAGTCAACAGCTCTTGCTTTGCAGCGCCTCGATGCTCAAAATCCAGATCGAAGCGTTCTGAATGCGATGGAGCGTGTGATCAAACTATCGCAGTCTCGTTTCGGGCGAGATGAAGACTATCATCAGCGTTCCGGCTTCTATGGCCGACAATTTGCTAGAGGAAATGGCAGGGCGCTTGTGGGCTATTCTGAACTACTCCACTACGTGCTGACCGAAGCTTCGCAGTCCTGCCTACATGACGAGAAGTGCGTTGATCCCGCTAGAGGCAAGCATGCGTCACAAATTGCCGTTACGGAATGGCCGTTGGCTGACGAGGGATCTCAGCCTATCGGGTGGGTCGATCTGTTTGTTGTCGACGTAGCTGTTAAAGGTCAAAGACTCAGGGACGCGCGGGCGTTTATCAGCTTTATGATCGAGAATGAGACTTATCGCATGTTGCTGATTCCCGATCTGAATATCAGAGAAGCACCTAGATATTTGTTGCCCGCTCGTGAGGATGTTTATTCCGATTCCGACGTCCTGGCAGCTGCGCCGCTCTATACTAGTTTTCGCAAGGCAATCAACAATGCAATTTCTGTATCAGCTCCAAAGTTGAACGAGCGTTTGCGTGCGATGGGGGCGGCATTGGATGGTGCACTTCCCGGGAACTAAGAAAAGTCCCTAAAATCCGCGATGCAAGAGGTCGAAATTGCTAGCGCGCGATCGGTGCACTTGTGGGCAGGTCGGAAGATGTGGTGGCAACGAAGGCTAGCATGCCGTCACTACCGACACGTTCCCGGTGCGGTCCACTCGCTGCGAGCCGGGTCACCACACCCATACCGCAGGCTATATCCAATCACAGGCAGGCTCGTCTTTGGAGAAGCCCTGAGACTAAAATTGGGCTGATGTTCTTGGCCTCACCTTGGACGATGTGATCATCAGCGGCACAAGCATACAACGCGCTGACCGCCTCCTCGTTAAGACGTGGTGTCTTACTTCAATAGGTTTGGGCTGCCAGCAAAAAATCCAGTGAACGGGTAATGCTCAGTCCTGACGACTCCGAGACCTCATTTGCGTCATAAGCGATACATGCGCGGTTATGCCGTCTGATCCGGCGGTGCGCTTTCCATGTTAGGATTTGCTCGCTGGGACAACTGCTCGGTATCCAGTCGTATCTTTGATAGGGCTAAATTGAGGTTCAAATGATACTTCCTGCGCGCTTCTCGTTCTTACCTTAAATCGACCGGGCGTCCAGCCATCGCGAAAACCGAACACCTCGACGGTCGAACCGTACATGTCTCGAAGGCTGACAATTTTGCCAGTATTTTGACTAACGCTAGTCTTCGCCCAAATGTCGATCACCAAACCATGTTTGGTTCTTGTGAGCTCGAATGTGCCTCGACTAGCAGACTCCGATAAGCTTGCGAACAAGGACAGATCGCAATCGTGTGAAAGTTCTTCCGCTGCTCGATTGGTGGCCGAGGCCTCCTTGATGAAGCAAAATCCTAGCGCCAGATCGAACTTGGGCCGCAACTTTTCCGGAATCGAATGCCCAAGCAAAATTACAGCGGGAAGCTGGCAGAATTTGACAAACTCAGCATCTGTACATGGGATCTTGATCTGTATCGAAATTGCAGGATCGTCAATCGAACTCAAAATCCGCTGTATATCACCAACCGCACGACCAGTGTTCTCCAGCAGCGTGAGGGTCTGCTTAGCTACCGTTTCACGCGCGGTTTCCTGCTGTGAATTTTCTATGAGCTGTGCAGCAACGCCAAATCCCGCCGAAACCAAAATCCCAACCAGCGAAATATAGCCCCACTTGGTAACCTTATTTGTCTGCTTGTCTCTATATTCAGTCAGCAGAGCCAGCACACCAAAAATGCCAGTTACGACAATCGACGCAGCTTTCCAGAGCGCAACGAAGTCCATGTTAGCAGCTCCCATTGTACTTAGATCTGTCTTATTGCGAGTCGCGGTCACGAGGGGACGGCCTTACTCTCGGCGTTTCGCCCCCTGCTAATTCCAACAAATGCAACAACGTTTAAAGGATTGGCAAAGCCTGCGCATGCCGGCCTCCCAATCAGCCTAAGTTCAACCGCATGCAATACGCATGCTATTGGAACTTACCATGGACAACGCGACCAGATTTCAAAGATTAGTGCAGTTTCGAGCGACTGAGCATCTTTCCGATGCGATCGACGCCGCGGCGAACCAGCATTTTCAATCGAAATCGGAATACATACGGCAGAGCGTAATTGAGAACCTCAAGGCCGATGGCATCGATCCGGCGCGACTTGCGGGTTCCGCATCGGCGAAACGCGGTGTCTCTCCGACGCGCGTTGAAGCCTGGTGCGCGTTTCTCGGCGTTGGTCTTTACGACCCCGGCCATCAATCCTTTCATGGCGCAGCCGATGGCGATCCTTCTGCGTCGTGCTGGCAAGTCGCCCCCCGCGCCCGGGCAGCCTGGAATATTCGCGTTGGGAGGCGAGGGCGTCTTGGAACGCTTGATAAAGGACAGTGGTCTTGAAGATGTGAAGACAGAAGTCGTCCGGGCAACGCTTGTCCTGCCGAGTGCGTCCGACGCTTTGACGCTGATGCAGGAAGCCGCCGGGGCATATCGCGCGGTGGTGGCAGGCCGCGCCAGAAGGTCGCCAGGTACGATCCGTAACTGGTGTGAAAGCGAGGGCCTCGGCGGCCGAATCGGGGGCAAATGGAGCGTTAGCAAGGTGGCTCTCGAAATGTTTCTTGACGGTGAGGCCGGCGCGCTAGCTCGATATCTGGATGGCGACCGTGAGAGTAAAGACACTCATTTGCGCCCGAGCATGATGACATAGGCATTGATAGATGGCCGGCTTGGTTAGGCTCTGCGCAACGCTCGGCCCCACAACCTTTCCGCCGAACTAACGCTCCCCCTTTGCTCCCCCGTACAATTTCAAATGGCAGTTCGGGCTACAGTTCAACAACTATTTTCGCTCGGCCCTAACCTTGAGAGGAGTAAATTCCGGCCAAAGCTAGGCCTCATGCAAGGAGACGCGCCAATCTGATATTGGGCTTTCGCGCGCGCGCGTAGGAACTCCAATTGATACCGGCGAAACCGACGAGGGCTTTTCAAGCCCAAACAAATAGCTCACACGAAGTGAGACTTTGAAGTCGAGCAACGGGTAGTTACTTTCAAAAAAACCCCATCCGACAACAATTCCGAGACGGCAAATTGCCCTAAACTACAGCTGCGCCAATGAATTTTGATGAGTTGAAATATCGCACCTTGTTTCGTTTACAGGGGGCATGACCAATCGCTTTGCTCGTCTTGTTGCAGGTCGGTTAATGCGGTGAAAGGACGGCTCAGCTAACCTTTTGTTTTAGCCTTTAGATTCCGACTTGCCGACCTAGCCGACCTAAAACAATTACGTATTCAGCAGCTTGGAAAAGGCTCGTGGAGACCTCTCGAGCCCACGGAATTTTTCGGGGTCGGTGGGTCGGCAAGTCGGCAATCGTGGTTCCTGAGTTTGTCTCAGTCAAAAGGGAGCGTCCTTGGGACGCGAAGGCTCGATTGAAGCCCAGTCCTGGGCGTCATCCCAAGCAACTTTCGCGAAGGCCCGGTCCCAAGCCTCTCGGGCAGGCCCCAATGCTGGCAGCACGAACCCGCGTGGCCTTGCTCGGTCGTCCTTTTTGAACCCTAGTTTACGAAAGAGACTGCTGACTTTGTTGAACGTCATGTCCTCTCGGCGCAATCGCTTTTGGGCATAATCTGTAAGCTCAGAGGTTGCGACAAAGGGTTCATCGTTGTTGACCCAATGATGCACGATTGTTTCACCCTCGCGAAGCATGTCAAGAAACAGAGCCTCAAACCCGGCAAGAGACGCTGCTTTCTGAATATCTCTTTCCTTGGTCTGAGGGATGCCTCTGCGAGGATGCCAATCGCCCAAATCCATTGAAAGCAAATCATGTAGCATCGCTGCTAGGCCACCATTCTCCATTTCGTTATTGAGAGCAGCAAAATATGGTTCGTCCTGTTTGCGATCCTCTGCAACTGCAAATACGGCGAAACGTCGGTCGTCGATGTCAGCAGGGACAACCCAATCATCATTGGAAGCCATAATTACTTTCGCATAGTTCGACATCTGGATAATGTCGCGTCCTTTACCTTCCATCGGGAGATTCTTCTCCGTCAGCAGAGCCTTGAGAATGCCTCGAGCTGACTTATCATCAGGCCGCACTGCTTCGTCCGCGAATAGCAAGCACACGTCTCGTAGGTGAGCATTGAAGCGACCTGCAAATTGACCGGGGGCGGTTACCTGCAATCCATGTTGTCCAAATAATTTGGCCATCGCGCGGCCGAAGGTGGATTTGCCAGTGCCTTGGCCACCCCTAAAAACCAATGCAACTTCTGCAGGCTGATCAGGATGCTGCAAGCCCCATGCTGCCCATTTGGTGATGTAATCAGCACATACAGGGTCCGACGCGGCTAGGACGGATTCGATGTGCTTTTGCATCAGTGACCAGTCGCCTTGTGCCGGTTCTACCCCAAACCCGCGCCAAAGGTTTAAGAAGCCATTGATAACTCGCTCTCTTCCGGGGCGGAACACAAGGCCGCGAAATTGCCGGCGCTGTGGATTTCTCAACCAGTATTCTCCAAGCGGCTTTGTTACCGGCGCTCCTTGCGCAGTGGCTCCGAGGCATACTTGAATATGCATGAAGCGATTTCGGAAATCTTCGAACGATTGGCTCGTTAGCTGTTCGCGCCCATCGCCCTCAGAGGGAACCCACTCAGCAACGCGGCACCTTCCGCCGTCATTCTCAATCACGAAGTGGGATTCATTGAGCTGCCGCAGTTCCGGACTAATTGCTTCTTCTTTCGCGCGCTCAATTTGCCGAATTGCATACTTATCGGCATTGCCGCCCTTGTCTAAAATGCTTTCAGAAATGGCCCATGCGTTATCCCTTAAGAGAGAAAAAATAATATCATCCGGCACCTTATACCGTACAAGGTTGCACACTGCATCGAACAGCCATGCGGATCTGCTGTTGTCATCCGGTTTAGTCTCATCCGGGTGGCGACCTTGCGCAATGATGACCTTCAACCGGTCCGACACACCCCATTCATCGAGTTCGGAGAGGTCCGCGATCCTGGGAATGTTGCCGCTAATCTTCACTGAGCCACTTGTTTGACCAGGCCGCCCTAGTGCAGCAGTCTGGTCACCACGAGCCGAGGGCGCTTGTGAGAACGCGTTTACCGGGTACGATCTGGCCGCATCAAACTCGATCAGCCTCGCCTGAGATGGTTGTCGTCCCTTTCTCTTTTTGCGTTCATCGGGGATGTTCACCGTGCCCGGCAGCCGCATTATTCTGTCTATGTTATGACAGTGATCGGCCTGGAAAGCTTTTTCCAACGCGAGGTTATATCTCGCGGCGTTCTCGGCCAGCTCTAAATTGCCATCAATCTGGATAGGTTCCTTGAGTTGCCAAAAGCCTTGGTAACCACCGCCGGAAAAGATAATGGCAGTCGGCTTCGGTATTCCAGGTGGTATTTTATCGGTTAGCAGTGACAGTAAACGCTGCTGTTCTTCTGCAAGGGGTTCCCCTACGCGTGGGTCGATATCAACATGAAGCCACCGGACTTCTTTGATGTCCTCGCGTTCCGCTTTCTTCATCAAATCGCGAATGGGGTGGTTAACGTGGAAGTAAATATTCAAATTTCCGTTTCGCGAATTGAGCCATTCGGTAAGCGCATCGAGCGCGCTAGGATAGAAGGTCCTTGTCTCGGTTCCCTTCCGATCGGGGCGGATTGCGGTTAACACCCACGGCCCAGATGGTTCGAATTGCTGCAAGAACTCGATTGCAGCATCATTGTCGGACGAGGCCGTGCTGAACTCGTTTTCAGACATCGGAACCCCCTTGGCAAGAAGGCGCCGCCTTACCAACCTGCGAATCTCGTGCAGAGTTGATTGTCGCTGTTGCATTCTGCTGCGCAACCTGACGCCTCATCCAGTCGAGAACGTCTGATTCAACAAACGCCACAGTTTGAGGGCCCAGGATAACAGGCTTTGGAAACGTGCCGTTTTTCAGGCGGGCGTAAAGCGTGGTTTTAGAAAAGCCGACCATTTCGACGACTTTTCGAACTCTCAAGAATCGCATGTGCTGTTCCTTTCTCGTCGTGATGCGACGAGGGAGTTACAGCAGCGTCAGCGAAGAATTTCTAACTCGTAAATGCAGCGAATGCCGATGAGTTTAGGGGCTTGACTCGCTCCGTTTAGACCGGCGGTCTTTTTCAAGATCGGTCTAATATGTCGTCTCGCAATTGGGGATACTTTGAAACGGCAGCCATAACTTCCTTGATGTTGGAAAGCGTGCATCGCTCGTCGAGAATTTTAGCTGCGCCCCAAACCAGCCGCGCTGCGGCACTGGTCGGCTCACGCAGTTCTGAATCAATATGATCCATGCTCGTCTCGGCGAACCAAAATCGAGACCCAGTTTCCTGTATCCAAAATTGGCGCAGCACCTTGGTGAACTCTTCTAATGGTAGGAGCGGCACGCCCGAAAGGCCCTTACCGCGGGGACGCCCGACCTTAGGGGGCAATCGCGGTTCTTCGGCCCTAAATCGAGCACATGAAATCATCTGCCTCAGAGCTTGTTCGAACCGCTGAACTGCGCGCTCCGGCTGTGGTTCACCGAAAGTATAGATGAGTTCGAGCTGCCTACCGGCCATCTCCGACCAACAGCTTAGCGCCCGCTCTAGGTGGGTTGCTAGTTCTTCGCACCGTTTGGGCATCGCGGCGTCCAACGCCCGCATCTTCTCTAGACATAGAAATTCCTCGAGAAATTGATCGTAAATCTGCTCGGCGGCCTGGAGCGCGTGCAATAACTCGTCCTCTTTGCCGACCAGCGGGCCCGGGCTTTCTGCCTCAGCTTGCTCTGTCGGCGAAGCATAGTGTTTGATCCGGTATGTGAACGTGTCCCTGGCGAGCTGGCGCGCAATTTCATCAGAGAATCTGCTCATGCAACTAGGCTCAAGATGTGAGTTTCGTAAGCCACGACCGCTTCGCACTTTTCCCTCAAGTAATCATATTTGTTGTAGGTTTTCTGAAGTCCTGACTTTGCGTGTCCAATCAGGGCATCGCGGACATCTTGATTAAAACCAAGCGTGGCGAGTCTGGTCTCGCAAGTCACCCGTAAGTCGTGGATACGATAGGGAAGGATGCTAGCGGCCGGATCTTCAGTTATCATTCGGCGGATCTCTTGATCCAATCGAATTTTTGCTTTTGAGAAGCCAGATACCGGCACTTTGCCGTCTTTCGAGGAAAACAGGAAATAATCGTTTCCCGTCCAGGTTGGTAATTTCTCTACGATCGACCATACCGTGCTACCCAAGGGCACAAGGTGGTCGCGGTCGCCTTTGTATCGCGCCTTAGGGATTTCAAGCCAACGCTTATCAGCGTTGATCTCCGACCGGCTTGCGGCGGCCCACTCCGTGCGACGCTGGCCCGTGAGTAGCAGCAGCTGATAAAGCGACCCAAAGGGATAGCCCAATGACAAGCTGGCTCGCCAGATGTATCGGATTTCATGGTCGCTGAGCGCTCGCCCTGCTTCCTCACTCGCCTGAAGGTCGCCTCGCTTCAGACCATGGATGGGGTTGTCCGCAATGATTTCACGATCTACGACCCAATTGAAAAATCGGGAGAGATGCTTGCGCACTTCTCGCGCACTCCCATGCTTGCCCTGTTTGACGAGCTCATCGATCAGCTCGTGTATATGCGAGCGCCGGATATCATGAACGGGTGTTCTCGCCCAATGAGGCAGCACGTGACGGCGCAGGACGCCGTCAACGTTCTTCCAAGCCTCCACGTTCGGGATGATTTCGATCTCCATAAATCGCTTGAAGACCGCCTCGAAGGTGTTGACTGACCGGACGAGGTTCTTTTCGCGTCTTTCAGTCCGGAGATCCCGGCCTTCTGTTGCAGCCTGGATGATGTCCCGAGCCTGCCGGCGCGCTGCCGTAAGTTCCAGCGGCGGGGACGCCCCGAGGGTAATTCGATGCTGCTTCCCAGCGAGCAGCCGCCCTTTTGGACTAGTGCCGCCTTCGCCAATCACGCGGTATATGACGCTGAACGATTTCACGTTGCGGGGCGTAACGCGGAGCAACAGACCGGGACAGGCTTCATCCTCAATCTCGATGCGACCGCTGGGCGGGGCAACGGCCTTGTCATAGCACAGCCGTTCAATGCCCTGCTGGGTGAACCGTTTTCGGTTGAGGGTCTTCATTTCTGCTCCCCCGGGGAGTACTGGGGGAGTGGAAATCCACGCTTCCGACGCGAACTCGTCCGAACTCCTCCGGACGAAATATTCGAACATCATCAAGCTATTGGCAACGCGCTACTTTTCTTATGGTTACTAATCGGAACCAAAGAGCTTGACCTTGCCAAGGTCGGGGTCGAGGGTTCGAGCCCCTTCGCCCGCTCCAGACTTTCTTGAAGTGGCAAAGTTTGATGAAAGCCCGCTGTCGACAGCGGGCTTTTCGTTTTTCGAAAGGACGCGCGGCAGACAGCAGATGATCGAACCTGCCCTCTCACGGAGCTTTGCGCACGGAGCTTTGCGAAATCGTCGCCGGCGGGTTGAGCGAGTCATCGCTTAAAGAATTAGCAATGTCGGATACCGCACTGCACCGCGCGCGCAGATCGCGTCGGATAAAATCGATTCAAGGAAATTCCTTCTCAATTTGATTTCGGTCTGACAGGGCCGCGCGGTGCGCGCTTCTCTCCCCGCGCCGATGTGATAACATTTTCCACTCTGATCTATCTCACGCTCGACCACCAAAATACGTCTCTCGAAACGTTCAGAAAAAATAACATGCGCAGCCACCCGGCTGCATAGGGAGTGACGCGATGAAATCGGCTTTCAATCGATCCATTCTTGCGCTCGCAGCAATTCTCGTTGTCGCGGGGGCCGGTCAGGCCAGCGCCCAGCAAAAACCATTGAAAAAATACGAGTCCGGCACCAAGGAATTCTGGACCCATCCGCCGGACGACTGGTTCCTCGGCGATGAGACCGAAGCCCAGAAGGGGCAGGCACCGCCGTCCGGTCCGCCGACCGGCGCATCGGACGCCGAACTCGCCGCGATGATGAAGAAGATTAAGCTGCCGCCCGGCTTCAAGATCGAAGTTTACGCACCGGGGGTGCTGGCCGCACGACAGATGGCCTGGGGCGACAAGGGCACGCTGTTCGTCGGTTCTTTCGGCCTCGGCAACGTCTACGCCATCACCGACAGCGGTGGCAAGAAAGAGGTCAAGACCATCCTGAAAGGGCTGAACATGCCCACCGGCCTCGCATTTCGCGATGGTGCGCTGTACGTGATCGCGGTCGACAAGCTGATCAAATACGAGAACGCCGAAGCCAATCTCGACAAGCTGGGCGAAGGCAAGGTGGTCTATGACGACATGCCGTCCTATGCCGCGCATGGCTGGAAGTATATCGCCGTCGACAAGGACGGCTGGTTCTACCTGCCGTTCGGACCTCCCTTCAATATCGGGATTCCGCCGACCAGCGTGTCGCAGATTCGTCGCGTCGATCCAAAGACCGGCAATGCCGAAATTTGGGCGCTCGGCGTTCGCAACAGCGTCGGCGGCGACGTCGATCCGCGCACCGGAAGACTCTGGTTCACCGAGAACGCACGCGACTGGATCAGCGACGATATGCCGAGCGACAAGCTCAACATGATCTCGAGGATCGGCGAGCACTTCGGCTATCCCTATTGCCACCAGGGTGACATGCCGGATCCGAAGTTCGCGATGGGTCACAAATGTTCGGAATTCACCCCGCCGGTGCTTAATCTCGGCGCGCATGTGGCCCCGCTCGGCATGAAGTTCTATACCGGTGATCAATTCCCCGCCGAGTACAAGAACAACATCTTCATCGCCGAGCACGGCTCTTGGAACCGCCATAAATATCAGGGTGCACGGATCAAGCGCGTCATCGCCGATCCGGACGGCAAGAATGCCAAGCAGGAGATTTTCGCATCCGGCTGGCTCGAGGGCGACCAGGGTTATCTCGGCCGCCCAGCCGATATCGTTCTAGCCAAGGATGGCTCGATCCTCGTTGCCGACGACTGGGCCGGTGCGATCTACCGCATCAGTTACAGCAAGTAGGAGTTGGAATAATCGGAGGCTGCGGTTGCTCGGGAACGAGTGGCCGCAGCCTCTGTTTATTCATGTCATCATGCCCGGGCTTGATCCGGGCATGAATCAAAAGAAGTTGTCTTGTAAGATGGATTGCCGCGAGCGCGGACAAGTTTACGTAGTCTGCGCAGGCAGACTATTGTGCCCGGCAATGACGGATAGAGAGGAGCGGTGATGCGAATTGCCTTGGTTGGGGCGCTATCGGTTGCCATTCTCTGCGGCTCATTTGCCCACGCCGCCGACGTCGCCGCGGGCAAGGAGAAGGCTGAGCTGTGCACCGGCTGCCACGGCGAAGCCGGCATTTCGCAGATCGAAAACATTCCCTCGCTTGCCGGCCAGCCCGATCTATTCACTCAGTGGCAGCTGGTGTTCTTCCGCAGCGGTTCGCGCAAGAACGAGCAGATGCAGCCGATCGTCGAACAAATCAGCAATGAGGATATTCGCAATCTCGGCGCCTACTTTGCCTCGCTCGCTCCGCCCAAAGCATCAAAGCCCGACGACAATCCCGATTTATCCCGTAAAGGCGCGGAGGCTGCCGCGGGGCGGCGCTGTGCGTCATGCCACACCGATACGTATGTGGGAACGAAAGCGGTGGCAGGTCTCGCCGGCCAGCGCGAGGAGTATCTTGTGAAGGCGCTGCATGACTACAAGTCGGGCCAGCGATCCGGCGGCGCCGGGGCAGCGATGGCCGAGGTCGCCTATCCCCTAAGCGAAGAAGAAATCACCGCGCTCGCGCATTATCTCGCGCATCTTTAGATTTTCGTTCGGGCGTTCGCCGGGACGAGGTAGATGACGTAGATACTGTGCACGGCTGCGCGCATGAAAATCTCACTCCCGCTGCTTCTCATACGCCTTGAGATGCGTGTAGGCGGTGCGCAGTTTTGGCACCGGGACTTTAGCCGCGTCGCCGCGCGCGATCAGATCGCCGATCACGTGATCGGCCTCGACCGGCGCGCCTGCTTTGATGTCACGGAACATCGAGGCGGTCATCTGCGATCCCTCTGCGGTCAGCATGCCGCGCGCACGCTCGAAAAACGGACCGCTGGGCGCGTAGCCTTCGGCCGTCGCGACAGCGCTGCATTCATCAAGCGTACCGAGGATGAAATCCTTGCCGCCGGGAGAACTCAGGATGTTGCCGACCGAGGTTCGCATCAGGCAGGTCGAGGCCGCGAGCGTGGCGAGGAACACCCATTTCTCCCACATCTCCTGCAGAATATTTTCGCTGGCGACCGCGCCGAATTTGCCGCTCGCCATCACCTCGGCGATGGCGCGAACCCGATCCGACAGATTGCCGTCGCGTTCGCCGAAATTGAGCGACTGCATCGGTTGAAGCTGAACCACTTCGCGCTTGTCATTGAGGGTTGCGGCGATCGCGCAGAGGCCGCCGAGCACGCGCTCGCGGCCGAATTCATTGTCGAGCACATCGAGATGCCGCATGCCATTGAGCAGCGGGATGATCGCCGTCTGCGGCCCCACCGCCGGCGCAAACGATTTGATCGCGTCGTCGAGATCGAATGCCTTGCAGCTCAACAATACGACGTCGAACTTCTCGTTAAGTCTGTCCGCTTGCACCGTTGGCGGTTTTTTTAACGTCACGTCGCCGTTGGGGCTTTTGATCACGAGGCCCGCGTCAGCAAGTTCCGCGGCGCGTCGCGGGCGGACAAGAAACGTCACGTCGCGGCCGGCCTGCAGCATTCTGCCGCCGAAATATCCGCCGATGGCGCCGGCGCCGACCACGAGAATGCGCATAGCTCAATTCCTTTTTGTTCTGGTTGGGTCTCAAAATTCTCGAGATGGGATGAGGCAGGTGAGTAGCGAGTGGCGAATAGCTAGTAGCGAGTAGGGAAATTTCCACTCGCCATTCGCTATTCGCGTCCTCACGCTACCACTTTTCACCGAGCGGGCGAATCTCAAGTTTCAAAGGCCTAGGCGCGCGCGGCGAATTGGCTGCTGGAAACCAGTTCCTCGACTTCGCGCAACTGCTCCTTGCCGAAAAACATTTCCTTGCCGACGAAAAAGGTCGGCGTACCGAATACGCCGCGTTCGACTGCTACTTGCGTGTTCTCGATCAGCTTCGCCTTGACGTCGGGGTGTTGCGCGCGCGCGAACAGTTTTGCAGCATCAAGCCCGGACGCAGCGAACGCTTTCATCGCCACTTCGGGATCGTCCATTTGTTTGGGTTCCACCCACATATGGTGAAACGCAGCGTCGACGTATTTCTCAAACACGCCCTCGAACTGCGCCGCGATGGCGGCGCGCATCAAATTGAGCGTGTTGACCGGAAAGAACGGGTTCATCGTGTAGGGCTTGACCTTAAAACGTCGGACAAATCGCTCAGTCTCCAGCGCATAAAACTCGGGCTTGTTCTTGATGCCGGCAAGGGTTTCGAACGGGGATTTGTTGTTGGTGGCCTTGAAGATGCCGCCGAGCAGAATCGGCAGGTATTCGAATTTCATGCCGGTTCGGGTTTCGATTGCCGGGATCGCCTCGTGGCTGAGGAAAGCGTTCGGACTGCCGACGTCGAACAGGAATTGCGGGACGGGTGGGCTCACGGCGATCTCCCTGAGATGACGGTTCTTATATGATCCTTATCATTCCACCCATCCTAGGGCCTTTTTCGTTTCGATGGAATCAAAACGGGACTCTCGATTCTTGATTTGACGCGTCTTCTCGACGCGAACCGGTCGCCAGCTCGCTTGAAAACGCTCCGGCGGTTCACATTTGTGGGATCAACCGGCTGAATCCACAGGCGCCGCGCGCTCGAGTGCCGCCGCGGCTAGTCGGCGCGCGTGATTGCGCACGTCGGCAGGCCATAACGCCGTCCATGCCTCGAACCGCCCGGCATCGCCTGCGAACAGCGCGCGCGCCACTTCCTCGTAATGCGGCTTGTTTTCGGCCATCGCCGCGATGAAGCGATAGGCGGCTTCCTGCGCGTGCCTGATCCGGTCCTTCTCCTTGTTGGCGTTCCGAGCCTCGTCGACCAGCTTGCGCAGCGCCACTGAAGCGCCGCCGCGCTGCTGCGCCAGCCATTCCCAGTGCCGCGGCAGCAGCGTGACTTCACGTGCGACCACGCCCAGTTTCGGACGTCCGGGACCGCGCGAGATGGGAACCTCCGTGTTTTCGGCGTCTTCGGCCGCGGCGGGCGCGGCGGCGATGTCAGGCAGGCGCGCCAGCACATCGTCGACAGTGCCACGAAAATCGATCTCGACCGGGCCGCTGGTTCTGCCATCGAACACCAGAACCGAGGAATCCTGGCGCCGCTCGAGCATCTCCTTCGCGGCGCGGGCGACGTCGCGGAGATCGCCGGCCGCGATGCAGCGGTCGCCCGCAAACGCGATGTAAGCGGTGTCAGACCCCGAATTCATAGCAAACTCCTTAGCTTCTGCGGCAGATATACCCGGGTAATTTGATCTGTCAATAACATCCGGGTAATATATGCTGCTGCGGATATCTCGACTTTCCGGCGCACGGCTGGCACGACCAAGGCGCAGCGAGACGCGCCAAAATCCGCTGGGGGAATCGCCATGCTCACCGTCCATCATCTCAACAACTCCCGCTCGCAGCGCGTGCTGTGGCTGCTCGAAGAGCTTGGCGTGCCTTACGAGATTGTCCGCTACCAGCGTCAGCCGGACATGCGCGCGCCGGTCGAGCTGCGTGCGGTTCATCCGCTCGGAAAATCGCCGGTTCTCATCGACAACGGCAACACCATCGCGGAATCGGGCGCGGTCGCCGAATACATCATCGACACCTATGGTGAGGGACGGTTGATCCCGCCGTCCAAAACGCCGGAGCGGCTGCGCTACACCTATTGGCTGCACTATGCGGAAGGCTCCGCAATGCCGCCGCTGCTCTTGAAGCTATTGTTCACGCTGATGCCGAAGCGTGCGCCGGCATTGCTGCGCCCGCTGGTGCGCAAGGTCTGCAATCAGGCGCTGACCACGCTCGTCAATCCGCAGCTCAAGCAGCACATGGCGTTCTGGGAAGGCGAACTCGGCAAGAGCGACTGGTTCGCCGGCAACGAATTCACCGCCGCCGACATCCAGATGAGCTTTCCGCTGGAAGCCGCCGCGGCGCGCGGCACGCTTGAACAGGGTCATCCCAGGGCAATGGCGTTTCTCGAGCGCATTCACGCGCGGCCGGCTTACAAACGCGCGCTGGAGAAAGGTGGACCGTATGCGGTGGGACGGTAGCGGATCGTCGCCTCCGTCGTGGCGAGGTGCAAAACGACAAACCAATCCAGTCGCCGTCCTTTCCGGATGGTGCGTTAGCTAGCGCGACTTCTGGACCTCGCCGACGGAAGGAAGTGCCCTCACGGTGACGCCGGGTGGCGGCACGTCGTCATCGGGCACGAAGAAATCCGACATCAGGGGCACCGAAGGATCGACGCGGTAGCGTTCGAAATCGCGCACGCCGCTTTCATAAAGCACCTTGTCGTCGATGCAGAACTGGGCGGTGAATTCGCGCGACGGTTTTGTGAAAATGACATGGGCCGCGTCGCCCATGATCTCCGGGGTACGGCTGGCCCGCATCATCGCGTCGCCGCCGAGCAAATTACCGACCGCGGCGGTCGCGATGGTGGTGCGCGGCCACAGCGCGTTGACCGCCACGCCTGCGGCCTTCAGTTCGGCCGACAGGCCGAGCACGCACATGCTCATGCCGAACTTCGCCATGGTGTAGGCGGTGGAATGCTCGAACCATTTCGCTTTCATGTCGAGCGGCGGCGACAACATCAGAATGTGCGGGCTTTCGGCTTTCTTCAGGTGCGGGATGCAGTATTTCGACACCATGAAGGTGCCGCGGGTGTTGATACCCATCATCAGATCGAAGCGCTTCATGTCGGTTGCTTGCGAATTGGTCAGGCTGATGGCGCTGGCATTGTTGACACAGATATCGATGCCGCCGAATTCGGCGACGGTCTGATCAATCGCTGCGATGATCTGGGCCTCCTCGCGGATATCGCACAGGATCGGCAGTGCCTTGCCGCCGGCGGCGCGGACTTCATCGGCGGCGGTGTAGATCGTGCCTTTGAGTTTCGGGTGCGGCTCCGCCGTTTTCGCGGCAAGCGCGATATTGGCGCCGTCGCGCGCGGCGCGCAGCGCGATCGCAAGTCCGATGCCGCGGCTGCCGCCGGATACGAACAGGGTCTTGCCCCTAAGACTGGTCATCAGGCGAACTCCGGTTGGTCAGTGGCAATCCCTTCTACACCTCTCTCATCGGAGAGGGGAGTGCACTTCCATTGCCGCAACTATTGTCCCGCCGCTTCCGCGCCACGGGTGCGCGGATCGGGAGCGCCGAGCAATCCATTCGCCGTCACGGCGATCGAATTGGCCGAAGTCTGGCCGAGCGGTTCAATCACGCGATGGCCCTTTCCCCTCAACGCCGCAATTGTGTCGTCGGCAAAGCCGCGCTCGATCCGCACCTCGTCCGGCAGCCATTGATGGTGCAGTCGCGGCGCCGCAACTGCGGCGGCGACATCCATGCCGTAATCGAGCACGTTGACGACAACCTGCAGCACCGCCGAGATAATTCGGCTGCCGCCTGGCGATCCCGTCACCAGAACCGGCTTGCCGTCCTTCAGTACGATGGTCGGCGCCATCGACGACAAGGGCCGTTTGCCGGGGCCGGGCAGGTTGGCCTCGAATCCGACGAGGCCAAAGGCATTGGACGCGCCGGGCGCCGCGGTGAAATCGTCGAGTTCGTTATTGAGCAACACACCGGTGCCGTCGGCAACCAGCCCGACGCCGTAGCTGAAATTCAGCGTATAGGTATTGCTGACCGCATTGCCTAAACTATCGACAACCGAAAAATGCGTTGTGTTGCTGCCTTCGCGCGGCGGCGTCGCCGACAGCGCATCGGTCCACGGCGTCGCGCGATCGGGATCGATACTGGCGCGCTGCTTCGCCGCGTAGTCCTTCGCAGTCAGAGTTGCAATCGGCGCCTTGACGAAGGCGGGATCGCCGAGATAGCGCGCGCGGTCCGCATAGGCGCGTTTCATAGCTTCGATCATGACATGCAGCGATGGCGCGGAGCCCCGCTTCATCTCACGCATCGGAAAACCCTCGAGGATATTCAATGTCTCGAGCAGCACGACGCCGCCGGACGAAGGCTGAGGCATCGAGATAATGTCATATCCGCGATACGTGCCGCGGACCGGCGCGCGGATCACGGCCTGATACGATTTGAGATCGTCCAGCGTCATGATGCCGCCGGCGTCGCGAACAGCCTTTACCAGTTTTTCAGCGACCGGGCCTTCGTAGAAGCCGCGCGGCCCTCGTTCGGCAATCGCGGCAAGCGTCGCCGCCAGATCGCTCTGGATCAGCCTGTCGCCTTCGCGCAAGGAGCTGCCGTCGGCGCGGGAAAAGATCTTCGCCGACGAGGGCCAGCGCGCCAGCCGGCGGTGCCAGTCCGGCAGCGTGTCGGCGCTGTCGTCGGTGATCTCAGTGCCATCGGCCGCCAATGTAATTCCCGGCCTGACTAGATCCGCAAGCGTGAATTTGCCCGAGCCGTATTTATCGAGCGCGATGGCAAGGCCGGCGACCGTGCCGGGGACGCCGATGCCGAGCGCGGAATCGCGCGACTTGGCCGGCTCGGGCTTGCCATCGGGCCCAAGAAACATCTCTGGCGTGGTCGCGGCCGGCGCGGTCTCGCGATAATCGATGGCGACGTCCTCGCCGCGCTCCGCCGAATGAATGATCATGAAGCCGCCGCCGCCGATGTTGCCCGCGCGCGGATACGTCACGGCCAGGGCAAAACCGGTTGCCACCGCGGCATCGACCGCATTGCCGCCACGCCTCAGTACATCGGCGCCGATGCGTGCCGCGATTTTCTCCTGCGCGACCACCATGCCGTGCCTGGCAACAACGGCATGAACGGCGTCGACGGCGGCAGGCGTGTAAACGCCGCGGCGCTCCTGAGCGCTCGCGGGCAGCCAGCACGCGACAAGGAGCATGAGGCCTGCGAGTATCCCGCGCCGTTCGATCCTGAAGAAGCTCATCAAAATGCCGCCGCGGCGCTCGCGAAAATACGTAAGGGGTATCGCAGTCGTGAATGCTATATGGTTTCCGATACAGTAGGCAAAACCCGTCTTTGTGATTCGGCAGGAATATTTTGGGCATGGCGATAATGGCGTCGGATGCAGACACGGCTGGAATGCCGCAGATTTTCCCGCGCCGTGCCGCCGTTATTAGCTGGATCTTCTTCGATTGGGCCACGCAGCCTTATTTTACGCTGATCACCACCTTCGTTTTCGCGCCCTACTTCGCCACCCATGTGGCATCGAATCCGGCCAGCGGGCAGGCGCTATGGGGGTTCACGACGGCGGCGGCAGGTTTGATGATCGCGCTAATGTCGCCGGTTTTGGGTGCGATTGCCGACGCCAGCGGCCGCCGCAAGCCATGGATCGCGGGGTTCGGCGCGCTCCTGGTGATCGGCTCCTGCTTGATGTGGTTCGGTAGACCCGGCGACGCCAGCGTGATTCCGGCGCTGCTGCTGGCCTACGGGATCGCGACCATCGGCGTCGAATTCGCCATCGTGTTCAACAACGCGATGATGCCGTCGCTGGTGCCGCCGGACAAGATCGGGCGATTGTCCGGCACGGGATGGGCCACCGGCTATATCGGCGGCATCCTGAGCCTCATCCTGGTGCTCGGCTTTCTCGCCGCCAATCCCGATACGGGGCGCACGCTGTTCGGATTCACGCCACTTTTCGGTCTCGATCCCGTTACGCACCAGGGCGACCGCATCACCGGCCCCTTAAGCGGCATCTGGTTCACCGTCTTCGTGCTGCCGATGTTCCTGCTGACCCCGGATTATCCTGCCAAACGCCCCGTGAGCGCAGCGCTGCGCGAGGGATTGATCGAACTGAGGCAGACGCTCCGCGAATTGCCGCAACGCAGATCGATGGCGACGTTTCTACTCGCCAACATGATCTACACTGACGGGCTGGTGTCGCTGTTTGCGTTCGGCGGCATCTATGCCGCCGGCACTTTCGGCTGGCATACGATACAGATCGGCACCTTCGGTATCCTGCTGGCCGTCGCCGGTGCGTTCGGCGCATGGCTCGGCGGCAAGCTCGACGATTCGCTCGGACCGAAACGAGTGATCGCCGGCAGCCTGCTGATCCTGCTGCTGTCGATTGTTGCAATTCTGCTCGTGGACAAGGATTCGATTTTGTTCGTCAAGGTCGCGCCGCCGGAGCCGGGCGCGCCGCTGTTTTCCGGCGCCGCGGAGCGCGCTTATCTGGTGCTGGGATGCCTGATCGGCGCGGCCGGCGGCCCGCTGCAGGCCGCATCCCGGACACTCCTGATCCGCATGGCGCCGAAAGACCGGGTTGCCCAACATTTCGGGCTGTTCGCGCTGACCGGAAAGGTCACCTCGTTCGTCGGGCCGCTGCTGATCGGCGCGATCACGGCGGTGACCGCAAGCCAGAAGGCGGGCATGGCGGTGCTGGTGATGTTCTTTGCAACGGGATTGGCGCTATTGGCCCGGGTGCGGGACAAGTGACTATCAGTCGCGCGATAAGTCGTCTCAATGCCTGAAATGCCTGACGCCGGTGAACACCATGGCGATGCCGGCATCGTCGGCGGCCTTGATGACTTCATCGTCGCGTATCGATCCGCCGGGTTGAATCACAGCGGTAGCGCCGGCTTCGATCGCCACCAATAGTCCATCGGCGAACGGAAAGAAGGCGTCCGACGCCACGACCGAGCCCTTGGTCATCGGCGCGGCGAGTTTCAATTCATCCGCGGCATCCTGCGCCTTGCGCGCGGCGATGCGCGCGGAGTCCACCCGGCTCATCTGCCCGGCGCCGATGCCGACGGTGGCGAGATCCTTGGCGTAGACAATCGTGTTGGACTTGACGTGCTTGGCGACGCGGAACGCGAATTTGAGGTCGCGCATTTCGGCGTCGGTCGGCGCGCGCGTGGTCGCGACCTTCAGCGTCATGTCGTCGACCACGGCGTTGTCGCGGCTCTGCACCAGCAAGCCGCCGGCAACGGTCTTTGCGGTTGATCCAATAGCGCGCGGATCGGGCAGCCCGCCTGCCAGCAACAGCCGCAGATTTTTTCGCGCGGCGACGATGGCGATAGCTTCTTCCGTCGCATCCGGCGCGATAATCACTTCCGTGAATATTTCGGTGATGGCGCGCGCGGCTGCCGCATCCAGTGTTCGGTTCAACGCGACAATGCCGCCAAAGGCAGACGTTGAATCGCAGGCCAGCGCCTTGCGATAGGCGCTGATGAGGTCGGCGCCTTCGGCGACGCCGCAGGGATTGGCATGCTTGACAATAACGCAGGCCGCGGTGCGCGCGGAATCGAATTCGCCGAGGCATTCATAGGCCGCGTCGGTATCGTTGATGTTGTTGTAGGATAGTTCCTTGCCCTGCAGTTGCCGCGCTGTCGTCACGCCGGGGCGGCGATCCGGCGTCTTATAAAACGCAGCATTTTGATGCGGGTTCTCGCCATAGCGCAGCGGCTGGAGCAGCCTTCCGCCAAAGGCACGGAAATCCGGCGCCTCGGTTTCAAGCTCACCTGCGAACCAGTTCGAGATCGCGGCGTCATAGACGGCGGTGCGGGCGTAGGCTTTCGCCGCAAGACGACGGCGCAGCGTCAGCGTGGTCGCGCCCTGATTGGCGGCGAGTTCGTCGAGCACGGATTGATAATCCTGCGATTCGACGACGACAGCGACGTCATCGTGATTCTTCGCCGCGGCGCGGATCATCGCGGGGCCGCCGATGTCGATGTTCTCGATGCATTCCTCGAAACCGGCGCCTTTACCAACGGTGGCCTCGAACGGATAGAGATTGACGACCAGCAGGTCGATCGGCGTGATGCCGTGCGCCTTCATCGCTTGCGCATGTTCGGCATTGTCTCTGATCGCGAGCAGCCCGCCGTGCACTTTGGGGTGCAGCGTCTTGACCCGCCCGTCCATCATTTCCGGAAAACCCGTGAGCTCCGAAACGTCCCTGACCTTCAACCCAGCAGCCGCGATCGCCTTCGCGGTGCCGCCGGTGGAGACGAGTTCGACGCCGTGGCTTGCAAGCGCGCGGGCGAATTCGAACAGTCCGGATTTATCGGATACGGACAACAGAGCGCGGGTTACGCGGCGCGGATGGTCGGTCATTCGTTTGGTCCTGCAAATACGCCCGCCGGGTAGCACGGTTTCGCCAGCCACGAAACCGGCGTTGGCGACTATCTGATTCCCGGGCCACAGTTTACAGCGGCAGTTCCGGCTCGCGGCGGGCGTTGCGTCGCGCCGACGTCGCGGACGGCGAAGCCGTCGAGCGCACAAAGCTCCAGCGGATCGCGGGGGCGTGCCGCGAATCCTGCCGGATCACGATCTGAGCGGTACGGCGCGGGCCGTCGTTTCCCGCCAGAAACACGCTGTCTTCCAGCTCGACCTTGTCGTGGAGCGCCTCGAAGGTCCAGACGTCGCGGTTCGGCAGCACCAGCATCACGCCGCGTGCGTCGCTGAGCCGGCTCGCCTTCACGGAAGGGTGGAGATGAAAGCGCAATGCGAAGTCGGCCTCGTTGCCCTTGATCCGGCCGCCCGGCGCCGGCGACATGGTATCTTCGCCGTCGAGCCTGGAACCGTCATCCGCGACCAACAGCACCCGGCGGTGCACCACGCCGAACCGCGCCAGGTAGCCGTCATGTGATGTGGTCAGCAAGACGCCGTTGGCGACCACCTCGCGATAGCTTTCCACGTTGACCGGCCCGCTGACCAAAAGCGCGCCCTGCAACAGCCGCTTCATGGCCGAGAGCTCGACGAACTGGCAGGACGACGTATCATGATAGGTCAGCGTCGAATGCGCCGCCGTGCCGCGCGCAAAGCTGCGCCAGTTGTCACGGCCGGTAGCGGGCATGCCGCAATTGATCACGATCCGGCTCGGTCCGGACGATAGTTCAAACGAGAGGCAGCCGGCGTGAGCGTCGTGACTGACACCCGGTGGCGGCGGGGCGCCAGTGTCCATGATGACCGTCATCGCGCCGGCATCCAGCCGCTGAAAGCCGGTGTGCGGCATGTTCGCCATCGGCGCGCCATGGGTGTCATCATAGGCGAGCAGGGTTGCCAGCAAATCCGATGGCGCGCTGCTCATGCCGTTGAACAGCGCGAAGCTGCCGTCGCCGTGACGAAAGAAGCGCAGCATCGGCATCATGCGGTCGATCGCGTTCAACAGCGCCGGCGGCGGCGCGATGTTACGGGCGGCGAAGGTCTGCCGCAGCGGCAACAGGTCGATCAGCAATTCGATCAACGCGCCGGGATTGCGCGAGATGTGCCCGCCATCGGGAAGTATTTGCCGCTGCAGTTCGTCCGAGAGCTTGCGCGTGGCGGCGCGAATGTGGCGCGCCTGGTTGGCGAGGCAGAGCGAGGCGTAACACAGCGCGATCAGCGCCTGCAGCCGCGGCACGCCGTCGGAAATATCGAACGTCGTGTAGCGCAGATAGCGGATTTCCCGCGTCAGCCCGCGCAAGTACCGCCGATAGAATTTGTTGTCGGTGTCGCTGAGCACCAACGGCGCCTGCGACAACAGCGAAATCACGCGGCGCGCCAGCACGTCGGCGCGGCGGCCCACGCGACGTTTCTGCGCCAGATTTGAAATCCAGTCGTCGACCAGCGCACGGGCGTTGGCGCGGGTCAGCGCGGTATCGGCCGCGCGCAGGTGCCGCAGCCATCCGAAGCCGAGTAGCGCCACCTCCCAATCTTCCGACGGCGGCTCGAGATCGAAGATCGAGCGCCCGTGGCAGGTCACGATCTTGCCGGCGAATACAAAGCGGCCGGCATAGATCTCGGAGGCGCGGGTGGCGTCGGCGGTGCGCAGGTCATGCGGAGCGATGATCAGGCGATCGGCCCGGCCCGGCCACAGCCGAGACAGCGCGACCGAGCCGCCGCTCGCGCGCGCCATCATGTTCCGCGCGAAGCGGCCCATGATCAGCGTCGAAATGCGTCTGCGTTGAGCGACGGACACGCCTTACCTTGATTGGGAGAATTTGCTGCGAATCCTTTTTAATCCGGAAACGCGGCCAACACACCCTCTTGAAAATGCGCGAATCAGGGAGGGATCGCGGAAATACGATATAAAGTCAGGATTTGATCAGCCTGGCCGCGTAAAATCCATCGAGCCCGCCCAGCCGGGGGTCTTGATGCGGCAGGTGGCAGGGCAGGGTACGCAAATCCCCTTCCACGGTCAGGATTTCGCTGAGGCCCGCGACCTCGCCGGCATCGATCGGCGCGCGGCGCACGGCTGGTTCGGCGCTGAGAAGGGCGGATATGGCCTGCTCGCCCTCTTCCGGCTCCAGCGAACAGGTACAATAGACCAGCGTGCCGCCGGGCTTGAGCAGCGCGACCGCCTTTTGCAGCAAGCGTCCCTGCAGCGCCGTCAGCGCGCCGAGGTCGGCTTCCTGCCGGAGCCAGGCGACGTCGGGATGGCGGCGGATGGTGCCGGTCGAGGTGCAGGGCGCGTCGACCAGAATGCCGTCGAAGCCGCCGCTGTTGTTTCCGCCAGCCCACTCGGTGGCGTCGGCCACCACGAGCTCTGCCTGCAGCGCCAGCCTCGCGAAATTATCGCGCAGCCGCGCCATGCGATGGGGTGAACGGTCGACCGCGGTGACGCGTGCGCCGGCTTGTGCGAGCTGTGCCGTCTTGCCGCCCGGCGCGGCGCAGAGATCGACGATGGTTTTGCCGGCGACGTCGCCGAACAGGCGCGCGGGCAGTGCGGCGGCGGCGTCCTGCACCCACCATTGGCCTTCGGCGAAGCCTGGCAGCATGGTCACCGACCCCTGCAGCAGCGTGCGCACCGATCCGGTCGGCAGGGTTTCGCCATGCAAGCGGCTCGCCCACTGCGCGGCATCGGATTTTACGGTGATATCGAGCGACGGCTCGTGGCTGATCGCCAGCGCGATGTCGCGAGCGACAGTCTCGCCGTAATAAGCGATCCAGCGCGCCAATAGCCACGGCGGAACATCGAGCGTCTGCGATTTCACCTCGTCGATCAGCGGTTGCCCCTCGCGCGCGCAGCGGCGCAGTACCGCGTTGACTAGTCCGGCATATTTCGCGGCCCGCCGATCCGACTGCACCAGCCGCACCGACAGATCGACCGCGGCGTGATCCGGCACATCCATCCAGAGAATCTGCGCAGCCCCGATCAGGAGCGCGCTTTGCGCGCGCGGCGCGTCGGTCGGAATGCCGCGATCGAGCAGCCGCGACAGCACATGCCCTAATGTGCCGAGCCGCCGCAAAATCGTTGCCACCAGGCGCCGCATCAAAGCGCGGTCGCGATCGGCGAGCGACTTCAGTCCGGGGTGCGCGGCGGCGCCATCGAGCTGGTCGTCCAGCGTCCGATGCTTATGCAATACGCCGTCGAGGATGTCCGCCGCGATCCGCCGCGCCGAAAGACCGGGCACCTCGGATGGCATTACGAATCGTTGTGGAGGCATGGAGCGGGAACATCTCGGAAAAATGGACGGGGAGTAGCGTTTGTCGCTCACGCCATCGGAAGGAAAGGCTGCCATCGGAAGGCGAAGCACGTTTGCCACGGGAATATGCCAAATGTAAGAATCGCCCTTCCTTTTTTGCGATCGCCATATGATCTGTATCTCAATCGGTTGAACCTCGTTGGAAATTTATGATGCCTGACGATCCATCACTGCCTGTTAGGTCGGCACCTCCACCGGAACGCAAGCCGCTCACGCCGGCGGCCGAGCGCGCGCTCGCCGAAGCCGAAGCGCGGAGAAAAGCCGCCGAGGCAAACGCAAAACCTGCGGCAAAGGAATTTCAGGGCCCGAAAGGTCCGGAACCGACGCGGTATGGCGACTGGGAAAACAAAGGCATCGCCTCCGATTTTTGAGCCGGACGCCAGCGAATGCTTAGCCGTGCGCCAGCGAATCAAAGATAACCACCATTAAGATCCAAAGGCCGCCGATGGGCGTTGCCGCACCGATCAAGAACAGGGCTAAAAAGCTGACGAGCAAATAGGCTCCCCAAGCGGCACGGCGTTGTGTCCAAAATACCAGAATGGCGACCACGGCGTTGAGGCAAATTGTCGAATAGGCGGCCAGTTGACCTGTTTGCAACGAAACGAATCCATGAAGCCTAAGCTGGGTTACGACAATGATCAGGCCGCTGATGATGGCGATCGCTACCAGCAGGGGCATTGAACGAATCGGCTTCATTAGGAAATTTTCTTCGGTTGGTTGAGGATTGCTGGACGACCGATCGGCGTAGCACTCCGGGTTTGAAGGAAGTACGAACCTGGAAGATCGCATTCCGATGGTTTTGAGCCGTCCGCCATTCGGGCGCGCCGTGGCCGGTCGCTTGAGTGATCATCTGCCGCTTGCCCGCCCCAGAATCAGACGCCTCGTCGGCGGCCGCCGAAGCCGCGAGCAGATTCTTCAAGCAAAAAAGACCGCGCAGCGGGCGGCTTTTCGCATTTCAAATCGCCTGGACGCGGATCAGTGCGATACCACCACCCTCGTTCCGATGGAAACGCGCCGATACAGGTCGGTGATATCCTCGTTCAGCATGCGGATGCAGCCATAGGACACGAAGCCGCCGATCGAGCCCGGCACGTTGGTGCCGTGGATCGCATATGCTCCACCCTCCAGCGTCAGCGCCGCGACGCCCATCGGGTTGCGCGGCGAGCCGCCGGGAATTACGTCCGGGATTGACGGCTTGTCACGCCTCACTTCGCTCGGCGGGGACCAGGCCGGATTGCGATACTTGCCGTCGATCCGGGTGACGCCGGTCCATTGCCTGCCGGCTCTGCCGACCCCGACCGGATAGCGTACCGCGCGGCTCTCATCGACAACGAGATAGAGCCGGCGCTCGTTGGTCTTCACCACGATCGTTCCCGGCGAATAATCGCCCTGGAAGTCGACCACGTCCGGCCGCGCCTCGGCCGCAGTCACACCCAACATACCCGCCCCGATGGTGGCCGCCACCGCCACCGCAATCCTCAACGACATCAATCTCTCCACCCGCGTTCGGCCACCCCCCGCCAAGGGCCGTGAAGTGTACCGCAAAACCTGCAAAATGAAGGTTTGCCGCCAGCTTTGCCGACGCAATTTAGTCGTTCGCACTAACCGAGAGGTTTTCCGCGAGCCCGCGTCGTGCATCCAGCGCGGCCATTGAGAGAAAATGTTGGAAACAAAGTAAATGACCGGAAAACAACACCCGCCAGGAACGGGCTGCCCTGAGCGGCTTGCTCTGACGATGAAGTTGCCCGT
This sequence comes from Bradyrhizobium sp. URHD0069, assembly GCF_000701345.1. GTDB lineage: Bacteria > Pseudomonadota > Alphaproteobacteria > Rhizobiales > Xanthobacteraceae > Bradyrhizobium. The sequence goes on from NZ_JNIJ01000019.1 coordinate 54,267, forward strand.
CCTCAGGCTTTGAGCTCCTACGCCGCCGTATCCTTCTTGTTCTGGCGGTGCCGCACCAGGTCGTCGACCACGGCAGGATCCGCCAGGGTCGAGGTATCGCCGAGACTGCCCGGCTCGTCCTCGGCAATCTTGCGCAGGATGCGGCGCATGATCTTGCCGGAGCGGGTCTTCGGCAGTCCCGGTGCGAACTGGATCTGGTCGGGGGAGGCGATCGGCCCGATATCCTTGCGTACCCACGCCACCAATTCCTTGCGCAACTCCTCGCTCGGCTCGGTGCCGCTCATCAAGGTCACATAGGCATAGATGCCCTGGCCCTTGATGTCATGGGGGTAGCCGACGACGGCGGCTTCCGAGACCTTCGCGTGCGCCACCAGCGAACTTTCGACCTCGGCGGTGCCCATGCGGTGACCGGAGACGTTGATCACGTCGTCGACGCGCCCGGTGATCCAATAGTAGCCAGCGGCATCGCGGCGGCAGCCGTCGCCGGTGAAGTATTTTCCTTTGTACGTCGAGAAATAGGTCTGCTCGAAGCGGGCGTGATCGCCAAAGACGGTGCGCATCTGCCCCGGCCAGGATTTGGCGATGCAGAGGTTGCCCTGACATTCGCCTGACAGCACGTTGCCGTCGCCATCGACGATTTCCGGCACAACGCCGAAGAAGGGCTGCGTCGCCGAACCCGGCTTCAGCTTGGTGGCGCCGGGCAGCGGCGTGATCAGAATGCCGCCGGTCTCGGTCTGCCACCAGGTATCGACGATCGGGCAGCGGCCGTCACCGACCACGCGGTGATACCATTCCCACGCTTCCGGATTGATCGGCTCGCCGACGCTGCCGAGCAATCGAAGACTCTTTCGCGAGGTTTTCTTGACCGGCTCGTCGCCGCTCTGCATCAGCGCGCGGATCGCGGTCGGCGCGGTGTAGAAGATGTTGACCTTGTGCTTGTCGATGACGTTCCAGAATCGCGAACTATCGGGATAATTCGGCACGCCCTCGAACATCAGCGTGGTGGCGCCGTTCGCCAATGGCCCATAAAGAATGTAGCTGTGGCCGGTGACCCAGCCGACGTCGGCGGTGCACCAGTAGATGTCGCCGTCGTGATAGTCGAACACGTATTGATGCGTTATCGACGCGAACACCAGGTAGCCGCCGCTGGTGTGCAGCACGCCCTTGGGCTGGCCGGTCGAGCCCGACGTATAGAGAATGAACAGCGGATCCTCGGCGTGCATGTGTTCGCACGGGCACTCCGTCGTCACCATCTTGGCCGCCTCGTGGTACCAGAAATCGCGCACCGGGTTCATGTCGACGGCAGCGCCGGTGCGCTTGACGACGACGACCCAATCGACGCCGCCGCATTTGGCAATCGCGGCATCGACATTGGCCTTGAGCAGCACTTTCTTGCCGCCGCGCAGGCCTTCGTCGGCGGTGATGATCACTTTGGATTGGCAGTCGGTGATGCGCTGAGCGAGACTGTCGGGCGAAAAGCCGGCGAAAACTACCGAATGGATCGCGCCGATCCGCGCACAGGCCAGCATTGCATAGGCGGCCTCCGGAATCATCGGAAGATAGATTGTGACGCGGTCGCCCTTCTTGACGTTACGGGTGCGCAGGATGTTGGCAAATTTGCAGACCTCGTCGTGCAGTTGCCGATAGGTGATGTGCCTCGACTCCGAGGGGTCGTCGCCCTCCCAGATGATGGCGGTCTGGTTGCCGCGCTTGTCGAGATGGCGATCGATGCAGTTCCAGGCGACATTGAGGACGCCGTCCTCGAACCATTTGATCGAAATATTGCCGGGCGCGAAGGAAACGTTCTCGACCTTGGTGAAAGGCTTGATCCAGCCGATGCGCTTGGCCTGCTCGGCCCAGAATCCGTTGGGGTCGCTGATCGAGCGCGAGTACATCTCCCGGTACTTGGCCTGATCGACCCAGGCGCGCTTGGCCCATTCGGCGGGCACATCATAGATCTTCTCGGACATCTCACATCCTCCCACCCTTGCGGCCAGTGAAGGCGACACTGCAAGCCGTCTTCATTGTCAAAACAATTATGCGTCGGCGCGGCCAGCGCCGACAAGCGGAACAGATACAACCTTTGGCGGGGCTTGATTGTTGCGCGCGATCAATTGCAGGCGAGGCGGCGCAGGCCGGCGGCCTGGCTGCCATCACGAATCGGTTTCGGAAGGTCAAAAAGCCGCACGCGGCGCTTGCCTGCTGGTTAAACGGTAACCAGAAACCGCAATTTTTCGATGACGGGCTGGCGCCCGGGGCGAATACCCCCTAAATGGCCTCCCCGGGCCCAGGCGGCCTGCCGGAACCAAAGACCAACAATCGGCATTAGCAGGGCGTACCAGGAGCAAGGCGTCTAAGGTCATGATGGATCAGCAGAATTTCGAGGCTACGCGGCCCGCTTCCGCCGATCCGCAGGTTGTCGTAACGCCGGGAGCCCGCACCTCAGTTGAATTCCTCGCCAAAGAGCTCGGGTTGAAGCTCGGCGACCAGAATAAATTGACCATTCGCCGCATCAAGCGGGGAAAAAGCTATTCATTCGTTCGCGCCAACGGTACTGCAATCCGGCACACCGGCACGATCAAGCGCCTTCACTCGATGGCGGTGCCCCCGGCCTATGCCGAGGTCCGCTATTCGCCGGATCCGGCCTCGCACCTGCAGGCCGTCGGCCGCGACGCCGCGGGCCGACTGCAGTACCGCTATCACGCCGATTGGGAAAAGGTTCGCGAACAGCGCAAGGCACATCGGCTGGCGCGGCTGGTCGCGGCCTTGCCGAAAATTCGCCGCAACGTCTCGATGCATCTGTCGGGTGACGCGCCGACGCGGGAATTCGCGCTGGCAGCGGTAATCGAACTGATCGCGCGCACCGCGATCCGTCCAGGCAATGAGTCCTATGCCCGTCTCAGCGGTACCCGCGGCGCTACCACGCTTCTGAAATCGAACGTCGTGCTCGAAGACGATTGTGTGGTGCTGACCTTCAAGGCCAAGGGCGGCAAGGCCGTGCGCAAGGAATGCGACGCGGCCAAGTTGGTTCGCGCCATCGGTATCCTGCGCGGCGTGCCGGGCAAGCGGATGTTTCAGTACAGGGACAATTCCGGCAACGTCCGCGGTGTCAGCACCACGTCGGTCAACGCGTTCCTGCGCGAGATTGCCGGCATCAAGATTTCGCTCAAGGATTTTCGCACCCTGATGGCATCCGCCGTGGTGCTGGAATCGCTGTCGCGGATTTCGCCGGCGGCGAGCGCCCGCGGCCGCCGCAAGCAGGTGCTGGAAGCCGTGCGCGCCGCCGCGGACGAACTATCGAATACGCCGGCGATCTGCCGCAAGAGCTACGTGCACGATACCATCGTCACCGCCTTCGAAGATGGCATCCTCGAGCGCTTTGCGGCAACGATGAAGGGCTATCGCTCGCAATCGAAGCGCGAGCAACTCCTGGCCCAGGTGGTCGCGACCGCTGCGGCTTAATCTTTCCTCATCGTGGCGAGGAGCACGTCTTTGCGTCTCGAACCATGACCGCGCATCCTTCGAGACGGCGCCAGCGCGCCTCCTCGGGATGAGGCGGGGTTAGAGCCCACCCATCTTGCAGACGATCTTCCATTCCTCCGCGGTCACCGGCTGCACCGACAGCCGCGAATATTTCACCAGCGCCATGTCGACCAACCGCTTGTCCGCCTTGATGGCGGCCATCGTCACCGGCGTCTTCAGGGGCTTGTCCGCCTTCAGGTCGACGCAAACAAATTTGCCGGTCTTGTCGCTCGGATCGGGATAGGCCTCCTTGATCACCTCCGCTATGCCGACGATCTCCTTGCCCTCGTTGGAATGATAGAAGAAGGCGAGGTCGCCTTTCTTCATCTTCACGAGGTTCTGCCGTGCGGTGAAATTGCGCACGCCGGTCCAGGCCTCGCCCTTGGCGCCTTTCGCCACTTGCTGGTCCCATGACCAGCTCGAAGGTTCGGATTTCACCAGCCAGTACGCCATGGTCATCCCTCCGCCTTGAATGGGCGCGTCAGCAAGCTTTCGATCGCCGCGTCGATCGTCATTGCGCCGCTTAGGATCGCCGCGACGGCATTTGATACCGGCATATCGACATTTTGCGAAGCCGCCAGTTCGATCAGCACCGGTGCGGTGAATTCGCCTTCGGCAAGCCTGTCGCGTGGCGGCCGCTCGCCACGCCCGAGCGCGATGCCGAGTGCGAGATTGCGCGATTGGGGGCTGGAGCAGGTCAGGATCAGGTCGCCCAGGCCTGAAAGACCCGACATGGTTTCGCTGCGCGCGCCGCAGGCGCGCCCGAGCCGCATCAGTTCGCTGAAGCCGCGCGTGGTCAATGCGGCCTGCGCCGATGCACCCAGCTTCCTGCCGACCACGATACCGGCCGCGATCGCCAGCACGTTTTTCGCCGCGCCGCCGATCTCGACGCCGCGGACATCTGTGGTGTGGTAGGGCCGGAAGGTTGACGAGCCCAGCGCCTGCACCAGCGAGCCGGCGAGCTGCTCATCATTGGCGGCCAGCGTGACGGCAGTTGGAAGGCCGCGTGCGACGTCGTCAGCAAAACTCGGCCCTGACAGGATCGCCGGCATGGCGTCGGGGGCGGCTTCCGCGATCACTTCGGTCATGAACCTGTGCGTGCCGCGCTCGATACCCTTGGCGCAGGCGATAACAGGCGTCGCCGTGACGAGATGAGGGGCAAGCGCCGTGACGGCCTCGCGTAAATTCTGCGCGGGCGTCGCAATCAAAATAATGTCTGCGCGTGCGGCAACGGCCATATTGTCCGTCAGCCTGACGCTCGCCTCCAGCCGCGCGCCGGACAATTTTGGATTGGCGCGCGTTGCCGCAATCTGTGCCGCGCTCTCCGAGCTACGCGCGTAGAGAACGACATCGCGTCCGGCCCGTGCGGCAACGCCCGCCAGCGCCGTGCCCCACGCGCCGGCGCCGATCACCGCGACTGAATTGAACGACGACATCGGAAAGCCTCAGCTATGCTCCCTCGCCCCGCTCCTGCGGAGAGAGGTAAGGAAGGCGATCGCGGCAAGATTCCCCATTCATCCAAAAATCTCTAGAAACCCGCACGCGTATTTGCAAATCCGGCCGGCGCGGTGGCGTTTGCATCGAGCAGCCAGCGTGCGCGGGGCGGTGCGTCCATTGTATCAGTCATGCCGAGCGCCAGCCGCTCGGCACCGGCCCAGGCGATCATCGCGCCGTTATCTGTGCACAAGGCGGGCGGCGGAATGATCAGCGTGGTCTGCGCTCTTGCGGCGACATCCTGCAACGCGCCACGGATCGCCTGATTGGCGGCAACGCCGCCGGCGGCGACCAGGGCGCGGGGCGGGCCGAATTGTTCGTGAAAAAGTCTCAGGCCGACGCTGAGGCGGTCAGCCGTCGATTCCAGCACCGCGGCCTGAAAGCTGGCGCAGAGATCGCTGATGTCCTGCGGCTCCAACGGGGCCAGCCGGCTGGCCTCGTTTCGCACGGCGGTCTTCAGTCCCGACAACGAAAAATTCGCGTCGTCGCGTCCGAGCATCGGCCGCGGAAACGCAAACCGTTTCGCATCGCCACCGCCAGCTGCGCGCTCGACCTCAGGTCCGCCCGGATAAGGCAGTCCGAGCATCTTGGCGACCTTGTCGAAGGCTTCGCCCATGGCATCATCGACGGTCGTGCCAAGCCGCACATATTTGCCGACGCCGACAACCGCGACGATCTGGGTGTGACCGCCGGAGGCGAGAAACAGGCAATAGGGAAACGCCAGCGCGCAGGTCAGCCGCGGCGTGAGCGCGTGGGCTTCGAGATGGTTCACCGCGAGCAGCGGCGTGTTATGCACCATCGCGATCGCCTTTGCGGTGGTCAGGCCCACGATGACGCCGCCGATCAGGCCGGGGCCGGCGGCGGCAGCGACCGCCGAAAGCTGCGCAAAGCCAACGCCTGCTTCTTTCATCGCACTGCCCACGATGCCGTCGAGCACATCGACATGGGCGCGCGCCGCGATCTCCGGCACCACGCCGCCGAAGGCGGCATGCTCCTCGGTTTGAGAGCGCACGATGTTGGACAGAATCTTCCCGCTGCCGTCGCTCTGGCGTTCCACCACGGCGGCTGCGGTCTCATCGCAGGTGGTCTCGATCCCCAACACCAGCATTGACGTGTCGTTATCCAATTTGAGCCCTTGCGCTATCGGCCAAAGCGGCGTTTCGGTATCACCCTAAGCGTTTTTCAAGCGAAGTGGATACCGGTCGCGCAACGAAAACGCGTCGAAATAAAGAGATTAGAGCCTCGGTTCTGTCAGCGCCGATCAGGCTCTAGCATTGCGAGGTCGCAAGGTGCAATCGTCCGCTGATGCAGAATGCCTGCTGGCGAGAGGTTAATGTATGGCTGTTCTCGTCACCCGCCCGCATCCTGACGATGAGGCCACAGCCTCTGCGCTGCGTGCCAAAGGTTTTGAGGTGCTGCTGGCGCCGCTGCTGCGGTTCGAGCCGGTCGCGTTCCCTGATGACGAGGACGCGCGCTACGGCGCGGTTATCGTCACCAGCGCCAATGCGGTGCGCGGCATCGAGCCTCACCTCGAGGGCAGTCGATTGCTCAAGCTGCCGCTGTTTGCAGTTGGCGAACATAGCGCCGCCGCCGCCCGCCGCGCCGGCTTCGAAAACGTGATCGCAGCAAATGGCGATGCCGCGAGGTTGCGCGATCTGGTGCTCGCAGGCGTGAAGGCGAAGCAGCTGAAGAAAGCGAGCCCGCTGCTTTATCTGGCGGGTGCTGATCTATCGCGCGATCTGGCCGGCGAACTCGGCGATCACGGCTTCAACATCGTCACCCGGACGACTTACAGGATGGTAGCCATGTCCAGCCTGCCGCGCGAAGTATGTGACGCCTTTGCAGCCAACCGGATCGAAGCAGTGCTGCACTATTCACAGCGCAGCGCGCGCGTGTTTCTGGAAGCCGTGCGGGCCGCCGGCGTCGAAATATCGGCATTGGCGATCCCGCAATGCTGCATCTCCGCTACGGTAGCCTCCGTGGTCCGCGACGCCGGAGCCATGCAAGTCATGGTGGCGGCGTCGCCGGATGAAAATGCCTTGTTCGAGGCGCTCGATCGTGCTTTGCGCTCCTGATCGCGCTACAAAGCTTTTCGAGCGAAGCATGCCCTCGGACTTGATCCGATACCGCTCGCGTCAAGAAAACGCGTCAAAACAGTCCATTAGGTTCCGATTCAATCAGAACCGAGACTCAGAGAGGACATGCCGAATCTGGTACGTTCGGCTGTAACAGTTAGGGAACCGCAGGGATGGTCGATGACAACCCCGAACCTACCGATCAATCGCCGGATCCGGGCCGTGCCAAACGCGCGCCGCCGACCATCGACCTGGAAGCTACCGAAGTGCCCGGCGAGACCGGGAAGGTGGGCGGTGAAGCCGAGCCAGAGCGCAGTTCCCAGCAGTCCACGGCCGCGGCGATTTCGTCTTGGGTCATTGCGGCCGTTTCCGGCGCAGTCGCCGCCTCACTGGTGATCGCTGTGGCCTGGATTCTCGGATGGCCTGCGGTTTTGCCAGCGACGCCAGTCGCGCCTCAGGTCAACGCGGCTGCAATCGATGATCTCGCCGCGCGTGTCGCGAGCGTCGAGTCCAAGACCAGCAAGCCTCCGGCCGCAGCGCCCGACCCGGCGGCAGCCATCCGTATCGAGGCACTGGAAAAATCCTTGGCCTCGCTGCGTAGCGAACTCGCAACTGCGCGCGCGCAGTCGGCGAAGTTGGCCGCTGCCGTCGATGACGTGAAAGCAGCGCCGCTCGAATCAGCATCCCCGGTGGATCTTTCTGCGATCAACGAGCGCATCGCCGGACTAGAGCGCGCTACGGGCGCCCAGGGTGCCGAGATCGCCCAGGAAAGCGCTAGGGCTGCAGATGATGTGCCGCTGCGCCGGATCGTGGCGGCAGCCTTGCTCGATGTTCTGGTTCGGACCGGCGATCCCTATCCCGCCGCACTGGCAGCGGCGAAATCACTGTCGGAGAACGCAGATGCGGTGAAGCCGCTCGATGGCTTTGCGGCCTCGGGCGTGCCGAGCGCGGCTGGCCTCAGCCGCGAGCTGCTGACCCTGGTACCAAAGCTGTCGCCGCCGGCGCCGGAGAATTCCACGACCGGCACAAGCATTGTCGATCGCCTGCAGGCCGGCGCCGCAAAGCTTGTCCGCATCGAACGCACCGATGGTGTCGGCAACGATCGCGGCGCTGTGGTCGCACGGGTCACGGCGGCGGCGCTGCGCAACGATTTCGCCGAGGCGCGGCGCGAGTTGAAGACGCTGGCGCCTGCCGATCGCGCCGCAGCCCAATCATGGATCGAGAAAGCCGATGCGCGCGACGCGGCGCTCGCCGCATCACGTCAATTTGCAGATGATGCGATGGCGGCGCTCGCCAAACCGCGGCAATAGGAACTCGATGTACCGGATCATTCTGTTTTTGGTGTTGATCGCGCTCGCTGCCGCGGGTGCGGCGTGGATGGCCGATCACACCGGCGAAGTCACGCTGTCTATCAGCGGCTGGCGTATCGAAGCTTCGCTGCCGGTATTCGCACTGGCGCTAGGCATCACCGTCGTCGCCGCGATGCTGGCCTGGACGATTTTGCTTGCGCTCTGGCGCATGCCCGAGCGAATCCGGCGCGGCCGCCGCGAACGCCGTCAGGCGCGCGGCCGGCATGCCATCACCCAGGGGCTGCTCGCGATCGGCCAGGGCGATTCCGCTGCGGCCCGCCAGCACGCCGATGTCGCGCGCCGCAATGCCGCGCATGATCCGCTTGCGTTACTCTTGCACGCGCAATCGGCGCAGCTCGACGGCGACCGCGAAGGGGCGAGAGCGGCGTTCCGCACCATGGCCGAACGCGGCGACACGCGGCTGTTGGGATTGCGCGGCTTGTTCATCGAAGCGCAGCGTGCCGACGATCCCATCGCCGCGGTGATGATCGCGGAAGAAGCGCTGAAGCTGGCGCCGGGATCGACCTGGGCGTCGCATGCGGTATTGGGATTTCGCTGCGCCAAGGGCGATTGGAGCGGCGCGCTGACCATCCTCGATGACAATCTCGCATCCGGGCTGATCGACAAAGCGGTGTATCGGCGTCAACGCGGCGTGTTGCTGACGGCGCGCGCGCTGGAGCTGGAACACGTCGACCGCGATAAGTCGCGTGAGTGCGTGATGGAAGCGGTGAAGCTCGCGCCGACCCTGGTGCCGGCCGCGGTGCTCGCCAGCAAATATGAGAGCGAGGCGCACCAGGTGCGGCGTGCGATGCGGATCGTGGAGGCCGCCTGGCTGGCGCATCCGCATCCCGATCTCGCCGATGCCTACGCGCATGTGAAGCTAGGCGATTCCGCCCGCCAGCGGCTGATCCGCGTCGAGACGCTGGCCGCCAAGGCGCCCGGGCATCTTGAGAGCGCACTCGCGGTTGCACGTGCCGCGATCGACGCCTCGGAGTTTGCACGCGCGCGCGAGGCGCTGGCGCCGTTCACAGCAGTGCCGACACAACGCGTGGCGATGCTGATGGCGGAAATCGAACGCACCGAACACGGCGACAGCGGCCGGGCGCGGGCGTGGACCTTGCGCGCGGTGCGCGCGCTGCACGATCCGGTCTGGACCGCGGATGGATATGTCTCGGACCGCTGGCGGCCGGTGTCGCCGGTGTCGGGCCGGCTCGACGCCTTTCAATGGCAGACGCCGCTTGCAGCCTTGCCTTCGGATAAACAGACGACCGTCGAACCTTCCCCCTTCGAGGAAGCGATGCTCGCGCCGCCGCGCCGCGTCGAGCCACCCCGCGAACCTCCGGCAGACGTGACGCCACCGCCAGCGACGTCGCCGCCGGCGCAGGACAATTCACCGGCGTTGGTTCCGGCCGAACCATCTCCCACAGCAGCTCCCGCGGCGGCTGCGCCGTCGCCGCCGCAAACCGAATCGCCTGTTGTCGCGGCGGCGCCGTTGTTCCGGCAGCGGCAGGATATCCCGAAAAACCCTCCGCCCAGCATTCCCGCGGTGATTCCAATCGTCCGCGCGCCCGACGATCCCGGGATCGATGACGAGCCCGTCGCAGACGAATTCGCGGAACAAATCAGTCCGGCCAAAGCCCAGGCCGGCGGCTGGCGCGGTTTTCTGTCCCGCTGGGGAGGGTGATTTGCGCGTCGCGCGGGCGCGTTTTTCTTGCCAAGCAAGGCGGTGCCCGATATCAGGGGCGAGCGTTTCCAGGCCCTTGCCGAACGCAAGCCAATGGTCCGCCGCAATAGCTCAGCTGGTAGAGCACGTCATTCGTAATGACGGGGTCGGGGGTTCGAATCCCTCTTGCGGCACCATTTTTTTGATGTCCGGCCCGGAGACATAGAGCTTGGCGTTGAACTTATCGGGACGGAGCTTGCCCCCCGGGAGTGCCGCCCGGCGCCGCGCCTGACGGCTGCATCGAGCGGGCCCGATCCAATAGCGTGAGAGTGGCATCTACGCATGATTTCATGGAATCCTGCGGATCGCAGCGTACGGCCACCGTCCCGTCGCCGCTGCGCAAAAAGAAGGAGGCGCCGCCGCCGCGGCGCATCCCCTCGCGACCATGGTCGCCAATCCCGCGGAGGATATCCTCCAGATCACGATCCTTTCGGGAGTAGGAAGAGTCACGCCCCTCGCCGCCGGGGGCGGTCTGGCTGAAGGCGGGGAACGGACTAAGTAAAAGCACAGCTGTGACGACAAAGGCTCTGTTCATCCGAGGTCTCCACTTTTGAGCAAGTTGAGCGGCACTACTCCAGAGCGTGATGACTTTCGTCGGATCATCATCCCGCTCTGGCTCATTGCAGGAGCATGATGTTTCCCGAACACCGGCGCCAAGCCCGATCAAATCAGAGCAGGCCGCTTCGGAGCCATGCTCAGTCGCGACAGACGCGCCGGCGAACGATGACGAGCAAATCCCCGTCCTCGGCCCGCAAGCTCCGGGTGAGGAAATAACAATCTCCGTCCTCGCCCCCACGGCGCCGCTCGGCTATGCGCTCGGCGATCCGCCCGCGTAGGCGCCCGCGCCAGCCTCCATCATCGTCGTCTCCGTCCTCGCCCCCACGGCGCCGCTCGGCTATGCGCTCGGCGATCCGCCCGCGCAGGCGCTCGCGCCAGCCTCCATCATCCTCATCTTCGTCTCGGTCTCGCCAGTGGCTCATCCGCTCGCGGAGGCGACCCCGTGATTCTTGCCGGTCTTGAAGAAGGTCGACGACGAGATCCCGTAAATCCTGCCGGGTCCGTATCCTGTCCCTGAGAAGATCGCGCAGATCGCGGTCCACATCGCCATCTCTGTCACGCCATTCGTGAGCTGATGCTGGGCTTGTTGTCGTACAAATCACTGGGGCAGATGCAGCAATCGCGAGAACTGCTGCAGCAATCACTGGCAGCCGTGCCATTGCGTTCTCCTGTCAGAATTCATGTTGAGAGGTCATCGGAAGACGGCACGATCTCCGGCGAGCGTTTCCTTTAACAAGCTGCGCTGGATCGAGATCGAGTCTAGCCTCGAGCCAGCCATTGCGCTGCTCAGAAATGCCGGGCTGCTTCCGCGTGTTTAAGATGGCACAAGAATATGGCAAAAGATCGAAAACGAAACGCGTGACGCGCAAACTGTGCGGCCCGGAGACATAGGCAACGGGTCGTACCTGACACAGGTGACAACCTCTTGCCGGAACGGGTTGAGAAGCGTCGCTGCGTCCGCTCCAAAGCGCTCCGTGATCTCTCTCACAGAACTCTCTCATCGACTGGCTTAGTCTCCTTCCCGCATCAGCCAACAACCGGCAATTACAGGAGACGTAACATGCGCAAATTCGTTCTGGTCGCAGCGATGGTTCTGGTATCCGCAACGGCTCAGGCTGCGACGCGCGGCTTGGCGCTGGCATCGAACGAGCCGCCTGCCGCTGAGCAGCAGGCTGTCGAAGCGCCGCAAGCCGTGGAAGCACCAAAGCCTGTCGAGACGCCGAAATATGTCGAGCGGCCGGCGGCGGTCGATACCACGGTGCAACGACCGACGGCTGACAAGGCCAATCCGGTCGCCGCGAAAAGCACTCCTACGGCCAAGACCGAAAAGCCGAAGCCCAAGCGTGAATCGACCGAAGCCCGCGTCGTTCGCGAGTTGCATCGCCACGGGATTTATTGGTAAGGCGAGTTTCGAACACGAACGGGAATTTTACTCGCCCTCATTGCGAGGAGCAAAGCGGCAAAGCAATCCAGTCCTTGCTTCTTGTAAGCTGTGGGTTGCTTCGCGGAGCCTGTCATCGCGGCCGCTTTGCGCGACGCGTTGAATCGCAATGACGATTCAAACAAGCAACGTGATTTCGCGGCTAACCGCTACTGCAAAACCGTCTGCACCACGTTGCCAACCGGGCGGCTGCCGGCGGTCGGCAGCTTCATGTCCTTGACGAGGCCTTCGTCGTATTCGGCCAAGGTCTGCAACGACGTCTTGGCTTTCATCTGCACGACCTTGTAGCCGCCGGCCTTTAGGCGGCGAAGCAGCGTGGGCATTGCTTCCGCCGTGTGCTTCTGAAAATCGTGCATCAGGATGATGCCTTTGCCCTGCTTATCCAGTTTGGTCATGACGGTGCTGACGATTTGCGTCGCGTCCTTCGCTTTGAAGTCGAAGGAGTCGACATCGCAGGAGAAGATCGCGACGTTGCGCGACCCGAGATGGGCCATCGCCGCGGGGTTGTGCTGCAGTTGCGGAAACCGAAAGAACGGTGCCGGCGGCGCGCCTAACGCGAACTTGACGGCGCTGAAACCCTTTTCGACCTCGTCCCTGGCCTGCTGCTCGGTCATTTTTTTGCCGTTCAAGTTGGCATGTGACCAGGTGTGGCTTCCGACGCTATGGCCGGCCGCGGCGACCTGCTTGAGAATTGCGGGATGGTAGGTCGCGTGCTTGCCGACCGGGAAAAACACCGCCTTGGTGCATTCGTCCGCGAGCGCCTTGAGCACGGCAGGCGTATTCACCGGCCACGGGCCGTCGTCGAATGTCAGCACGACTTCTTTGTCCGCCAGGAAGTCGAGCTGCTTGAAATGATCGAAGCCGAAGCCCGGTCCCCCGGTGGTGTCGATTTCCACGATGCGGCCGACGCCGAGTGCATCCGGATTTGCACAGGCGGTCTTCGGCGTGGCCGGAGCCGCAGGAGCAGTCGGCTTTTCCGAGACTTTGGCCGAAAGAGCCGCGGTGACCTCGACGTCATTGTCACGGGCCGAAGCCGGCTTGGCGGCGGCGGTCGCGGGAAGCCGATCGGCTTCGCGGGCGCTGATGGTCTGCGGGGCCGCGACGTCGGCACGAGGCGAAGAGGTCCAGAACCACACTCCGGCGATGACAACCGCCGTAACAACACTCGCCAGCATCAGCCCTAACGCATTGCGCATCGGTACTCTTTCCACGAATAAGATTTTAGCCAAGCCATTAATGGAAAATAGTTGTTAACGCCGCACCAACGCGGGCTTCATTTGACGAACTAATTTTGGGCGCAGGACGTTCTTTGTCATTCCAGGATGGTGAGTTAGCGCCAGACCTCAGAAGTGCGATTGCATATCGGGAAATCTCGGGATTCCGCGTTCGGGGCGGAGCCTGCCATCGGGCCGCGCCTTGCGCGGACCCGTTGGCATCGCCCCGGACGGCTCTGGATTGCTCCGCGGGAGCCTGCCATCGGGACGTGATGCACGTCACAGTCCAACCTGGCAGTGACGGACATCACAGCTCGAACGAGGTCGTTGGGGCACTAATGGACATCAACAACGCGCCGCGACCTGCGGCTAACCGAGGTGCCGAAAATGACCGCTTCCTTCTCCAAGACAATCCGCCAGGCCGGTTTGGTGTTGGCATTCGCCGTCTCCTTCTCGTCTCTGTCCTCGACCTCAGGCTTTGCCTTCAGCGCCGAGGCGCAGCAGATGTGCACCGGCGACGCCTTCCGCCTCTGCAGCTCCGAGATCCCCAACATTCCGAAAATTACCGCCTGCATGGTCAAGCACAAGGCCGAGCTGAGCACGGGTTGCCGGGCTGTGATGGACGGCGATCTGGCCAAGCAGTCCCGCAAGGTCGCCGCACAATAATGCGAGCTTTTGCACAGGCACTCGGTACGCCTGCCGCATCGCCGGCGTTCCCCACGGCAACGTGGTTCGGCATTGCACAATGCGCCGCGACGCGGATGTGACGCGTTGGGGCGCATTGACACGAATGCTGCATCAGAATTTGATTGCTTTCATGGACGCGTATGAAGGCAAGACAAGATGGCCAGATTTCTTTTCATCATTCCGCTTGTTCTGATCGCTTCAGCGGCGTCAGCGCAGCAGCGGCCGGGACATGACGCCTGCGCGCGGGATGTCTCGCGTTTTTGCCGCGCTCAGATGAATGAGGGCGACCAGATCGTTCTGGCGTGCCTGAAGCAGCACCGTGGTCGGCTCAGCCGGGCCTGCTCGAAGATTTTGGCCGATCACGGGCAGTAAGCGCCGCGGAATGACGGTGGTGGGATTTTACGTGCTGCTGCCCGCCGCTGTCGCGACCGGCAGCACCTCGTTCGCGGCGCGGTCAGGAGTGTCTTCCTTCCAGCGCACCGATCCGAACGGCCGTTCCAGCATGCGGCGGACGCGTATCGGATCCGGCCCGAGATGAAAATCGATCGCGCGCTGATGCAGCGCGCGTTCCGATTGCGTCGTGCGATTGCGCTGGCGCAGATAGTCGAGCCAGGTCGGGCAATGATAGCGCTCGGTCCACAGTTCGGGGTCGGCGATATCGCGCGCGATCGACCAGCCATAGGCGCCGTTGCGCTGGCGACTGAGCTGCACTTCCTGCATCACATTGTGGAAGGCGCGGGCGCTTTCCTGATCGACGCGATATTCGATTTCGACCACCAGCGGCCCGCTGCGCCCCGTCAGCGGCAGCCGTACCTCGGGGTCGGCCAGCACTTCCGCATCTTCGTTGCGGGCGCCGACCGGCGGCATGCGCAGCCACAATCCCAGCAGCGGCGAGGCGAACATCAGGGCGGCGGAAACCAGCAGCGCTGTTTCCACGCCGGCGGCGTCGGTGAGACGCCCCCAGCCCCAGCTGCCGATCGCGATGCCGCCGGCGATCGACGCCTGGAAGGCCGCCAACGAGCGGCCCGCCACCCAGCGCGGCGCGGAGAGCTGCACGCCGATGTTGAACAATGCGACCGCCAGCATCCACACCGCGCCGGCAATCACCAGCGCGGCTGCGGTCAGCACCGGTTCCCGACTCAGGGCCACCGCTGCGATCGCGCCCGCCATCGATAGCGTGCAGGCGCGCACCGCGGCCTCGCCGTTCATTCGTTTGCGCACCGCGGTGATGTTCAGCGCGCCGATTACCGCGCCCATGCCGAATGCACCGAGCATGATGCCGTAGGTTTGCGCGCCGCCGTGCAAGAGGTCGCGCGCGACCAACGGCATCAGTGCCGATACCGAACCGCCGATCACGCCGGTCACTAACGTGCGCGCCAGCACAATGCGGATCGACGGCGAGTTGGCAATATAGCGCACGCCCGACACGATGGCCCGGTTGAGGCGCTCGCGAGGCAGGCGCGACGGCTCGGTGGTGCGGCGCCAGAGAAACAGCACGACCAGAAGCGGGATGTAGAGCACGGCATTGGCGGCGAAGGCCGCGACCGCACCGGCGGTAGCGACGACGATGCCGCCGATAGCTGGACCAAAGCTTCGCGCGATGTTGTAGCTGATGCCGTTCAGCGCCACCGCGGACGGCAAGGTTTCGGCCGGCACCTGCTCGGTGACCGAGGACTGCCATGCCGGTCCGAACAGCGCCATGCCGCTGCCGACGATGAAGCAGAAGATCAGCAGGATTTGCGGGGTGACGAGGCCGAGCCACGCCAGCACCGAAAGCGCCGTCGCGCCGACCAGTGCGATCGACAGCGAGACCAGCGCCACGATGCGGCGGTCATACATGTCGGCGACGGCGCCGGCCGGCATCGAAATCAGCATGATCGGCAGCATCAAAGCGGTCTGGACCAGCGCCACCATGTCGGCGGATGTCGTCATCTGCGTCATGGCCCAGGCGGCGCCGACCCCCTGGATCAAAAGTCCAAGGTTGGAGAGCAGGCTCGCCAGCCAGATGCGCCGGAACACCGCATACCGCAGCGGGGCCGCGACGCCGTCGGCGGCAAACAAGGAGCGTTTCGGCTGTTCCGTCATAGCTTCCGTATACGCCAGTCCTGGACCGGCATCTGATTCCCGGCGATTTAAAGTGATGCCCGCGAAAGTCTTTCTCTGTCCAGTGGTCAGTCCGCTATCGGCGGTCACAATGGGCCGCTAAGATGCGGAAAATAAGTGGAGATCATGAAATGGGCCTATCTCGGCGAGCGCTGTTGCAAGGCATGGGAGCCATGCCTTGGGCAGCCGGGAGCTTCGCATCTTTAGCCTTTGCGCAGGCCCCTCCGATCGTCCCGAGCGCCGCTGAAGTTCCGCCGGTTCTGTTCGTGCATGGCAATGGCGATCACGCGGCGCTATGGATCACGACGCTGTGGCGGATGGAATCCAATGGCGTTCCGCGCGAGCGGATGTTCGAAATCAACTTTACCGATCCGTTAGCGCGGTCCGACGATTCGGTGTCGCAACCAAACCGCTCCTCGACCGAGGATCAGCGCCGCGAACTCGCGGACGCCATCAAGGAATTGAAACGCCGCACCGGTGCAGCGCGTGTCGCTCTCGTCGCCAATTCGCGCGGCGGCTATTCCGTCCGGAGCTACATCAAGAATGGCGGCGGCACCGATGTCAGCCACGCCGTGCTGTGCGGCGTGCCCAATCATGGCGCCTTTGATTGGGACGACAATCTCGGCAATGAGTTCAACGGCCGTGGTCCGTTCCTGCGTGCCCTCAATGAAGGCGAGGGCGAAGTGACGCCGGGCACGGCGTTCCTGACCTTGCGCAGCGACAACATGGATAAATACGCGCAAGCCGATGGCCGCTTCGTCGGCAAGCCCGGCGTGCCGACCGGAATCACCGCAGAAGGCCCGGCGTTGAAAGGCGCAACCAATCTCGTGCTCAGCGGGGTCGACCATCGCGAGACGGCGTATCATCCGCGCGCGTTTCGCGAGATTTATAAGTTCATCGCCGGCCGCGAGCCGGACAGACTAGCGATTACACCGGAAGCCGAAGTCAAACTCAGCGGCCTGGTGACGGGCATGCCTGGCGGCGTTCAGAGCAATCGTCCCGTGGCGGGCGCATCGGTGGAAGTCTATCGCGTATCGCCCGAAACCGGCGAACGCATCGGCGCTGCGATTCACACCTCGCAAACCGGCGCTAGCGGACACTGGGGCCCGGCACAGGTTGATCCCTCCTGGTATCTCGAGATCGTGCTCACGTCGGCCGGTTCGACCACCACGCACGTCTACCATTCTCCGTTTCCGCGCTCGTGTGACGTCATGCATCTTCGCGCCGCGCGCGCCTTGGGGCCCGCCGATGCCGGGGCCGGCGCTGTCGTCATCATGTCGCGGCCGCGGGGATATTTGGGTCTTCCCCGCGATGTGGTGCTGCTCGACGGCAAGGAGCCGAGCGATGTGAAGCTTGGCGTGCCGACCGACTCGAGCAGCACGTTGCGGCTTTCATCCACCGATGTCGGGCGTCCGGTTGCGGCGCTGTTCAACCAGGAGCGGATCGTGGCGCGGGCGTGGCCGGCATCGGAAAACAGGATTACCGTGGCCGAGCTGACGTATTAGCTGCCTTCTCGATCCGCCCGCGTTGATGGCGCCGGGATCGTGGACCTGATATTAGCTGGTCAGCCGTTTGAGCCAACGGGTCGCGCGAGTGCAGCAAGTCGCGGATTTCGCAAGAGCTCATCCGGGCTTTGATTTGCGAGGTCGTAAGTGAGCACAGCCGAAGCCCACGAGATGCCGATTACGCTGGTGCCCCCGAGCCCGCCGCGCGCCTCCGATAACCTGACGGCGCTGGGGCGGATGGCGGCGATGCGCGAGAGCGTGATCGGAACCTGGGGGCAGCGCGCCTATGAAGAGGACATCGTCCAGGGCAGCTTCTTCGGGCGCAGCAGTTTCATTCTCAACACGCCTGACGCGATCCGGCATGTACTGGTCGACAACTACGAAAACTACACGCGCACGCCGGCCGGCATCCGGGTGTTGCGTCCGGTGCTTGGCGAAGGCCTGCTGATCGCAGAAGGGCGCGCATGGAAGCATCAGCGAAGAACGCTGGCGCCGGCGTTTACGCCGCGCGCCGTTACCCCGCTCATCCCGCACATGATCACGGTGACCGATGAGACGATCGCGAAACTTCGCGCGGCTTGTGCCGAGCCGGTCGATCTGCGTGAAACCATGCAGCGGATGACGCTCGAGATCGCCGGCCGCACGATGTTTTCGTTCGAGATGGGCCGCCATGGCCCGGCGCTGCGCGAGTTCGTGATGGAGTACGGCCGGCGTTTGGCGCGGCCGCATTTTCTCGACCTGCTGTTGCCCCTTGGCTGGCCCAGTCCGCAGGATTTCTCCCGCGCACGCTTCCGCAAGCGATGGACGCGCTTCATTGCCATGCTGATGGCCGAGCGTCGTGCGGCCGGCAAGAAGGAAGGCGACCCGCCGCGCGACCTGTTCGACCTGATGGGTGCTGCGCGCGACCCCGAGACCGGCGCAGCCTTCACCGACGAACAGCTTGGCGATCAGGTGGCGACGATGATTCTCGCCGGTCACGAGACCACCGCCACCGCGCTGTTCTGGTCGCTGTATCTGTTGGCGCTCGACCCAGCGACCCAAGACGAACTGGCCGCCGAAGTTCAGGCGGTTGCCGGGAATGGCGCACTGGATGTCGAGCGGCTGAAATTTACCCGCGCGGTGATCGACGAGACCATGCGGCTTTATCCGCCGGCCTTTCTGATCGCGCGCGCTGCCGCTGGTCCGGATACGATTGCAGGGCTGCCCGTCAAAAAAAGGGATGTGATCCTGATCTCGCCGTGGCTGTTACACCGGCATGAAAAGCTCTGGCGCGATCCGAACGCGTTCATCCCGCCGCGCTTCATGCCGCCTTCTCTACCGCCCGATCGCTTTGCCTACCTGCCGTTCGGCGTCGGGGCGCGGGTCTGCATCGGTGCGCATTTTGCGCTGGTGGAGGCCACATTGGCGCTGGGCAAGCTGATCGGCGCGTTCCGCGTCGAGCTTCTCGACAAGCAGCCGGTGCTGCCAGTCGGCGTGGTGACGACGCAGCCCGATCGCTCGCCGATGTTCCGCATCACGCGTCGGTGACGAACGCATTGCTTGGACGCCTGCGCAATCTGCTCTAAACTTGGGGCATGAGCGATATTCAGGCCCAGATTTCGCTGCTGAAACAGACGGCTGATCCGGCGGTGGCGGATGCGATCGGAGAGCTGGTCGAAAAGGGCGAGGACCACGAACTCAACCGAATCAACCTGTTGGATTTCGCGGCCCGTACTGGGCTCGACGAAGAGCGGGTGATTTCCGGCTTCCTCCATGCATCGCAGCTGGGGCTGTTCGATCTCACCTGGAACGTGCTGTGCCCGGGTTGCGGCGGCGTGCTCGATGCCCACAGCACGCTGAAATCGCTGCGCCACGACGACTATCACTGCGGATTATGCGCCTGCGGCTACGAGGCCTCGGTCGACGAGCAGGTCGAGGTGGCCTTCACCGTCAGTCCCCGGGTCAGGCGCATCGCGGCGCATGACCCCAACACGCTGCCGGTCTGGGAATACTACAAACAGGTGTTCTGGAGTTCCGGGCTCGATTTCGACAACGAATCGGTTGCAACGCTTGCCGATGAGGTGACGCTGGATACGCTTGAACTGCCGGCGGGCGAAAAGGCAGTGCTGTCGCTGCAGGTGCCGAAGGAATTCATCATCGTGTTCGAGCCGGTCACGCACTCAGCACAATTCATCGACGTTCAGGGCGAGCCGACCAGGGAACGTCAACCGCTATCGCTGGTCTACAAGAAGACGCCGTCGCCGACCGGTGCAACGGTGACGTTGCGGCCGGGACCGCTGCGGCTGTCGCTCGAGAACCAGGCCGGCGTACGGGTGCTGCCATCGGTCTTTATCGCGGGAGATGCGATGCATCACCTGATAGGCAAGCGCAAGCCGTTCGTCACCGCCAAGCGGATGCTGACCAACCAGACCTTCCGTGATGTTTTCAAGGCCGACAATCTCAATATCGATCAACGCCTCAAGATCACCTCGCTGACGTTTCTCTTCACCGACCTCAAGGGCTCGACCGCGCTATACGAACGAGTCGGGGACCTCGCTGCATTCGATCTGGTGCGCGCGCATTTCCACGCGCTATTGGAGATCATCTCCTCGGAGAAGGGCGCGGTCGTGAAAACGATCGGCGATGCCGTGATGGCGACCTTCATCAGGCCCGAACATGCGATCGTCGCCGGCTTAAGGATGCGTGCCGCGATGGACGCGCTCAATGTTGAGCGTGGGAGAGATGATCTCGTGGTCAAGATCGGCATCCACGAAGGGCCGTGCCTCGCCGTCATGCTCAACGAGCGGCAGGACTATTTCGGCCAGACCGTCAACATCGCCGCCCGGGTTCAGAGCCTGTCGACCTCGCAGGAAATCCACATCACGGGGCCGGTGATCGAAGCACCGGCAGTAGCCGCCATCCTGGACAAGGAAGCGATTACGCCGATTCAAAAGCAGGCGGCGCTGCGCGGCATTGCCGACAAGATCGTGGTTTACGAAATACCCTGAGCAATCCGGGATGGTGCGTCAGGCACCAGGCCTCAGACGTGCAATTGCACAGCGGAGAATTTCGAGATCCCTGATTCGCGCCAGTGCGCGCCCCGGAATGCCGGCGGGATTGCTGAATGGTAATGGTGTGGCCGAAATCGCACGGATTGCGTCCGACGATTTTCCAACCCATATATTCTCAATTGCCGCTGATGTCGCGGCCGACAGGCTTCACACGATACAGGCCTCACACGATTCGGTAGAAAGATTGATGCTGGACGGACTACGCCAATTCATCGCCGACGTTGTTTCTCCCACCGCGCACGAGAGTCGAGCATTTGACGATACAGGTTATCGTCTGGCCGCGACGGCGTTGCTGATCCACGTCATTTCGCTCGATGGCGAACCATCGGACGTCGAAAAGCGCAAGCTTCATAGCCTGATCGAAAGCCGCTTCGGGCTTGATCCAGGCACCGCGGATCGATTGATCGCCTCGGCCACGCTGGTCGAGGGCCAGGCGGTCGATCTCTATCGCTTCACCAGCGTCATCATGCGTTCGGTGAATGAAGAAGGCCGGCTCCGCATCATCGAGATGATGTGGGAGCTGGTTTTTGTCGATGGCCAGGTCAGCGAGTTCGAGGATAACGTCGTCTGGCGCGCGGCGGATCTGCTGGGGATTTCTTCGCGCGACCGGATCGATCTCAAGCATCGTGCCGCCGGCAGGCCGCCGGCCACCGCCGCGGGCGGTTGAGATATCGCGGCCGCGGGCAATGTGACACGCTGCGGTTGCACCCTCCGAGGCGTCGAAACGCACGGTACCGGACATGACGAAACATTAATGTACCAGACAGTCCGCCTGCGCCGGGGAACGTTTAGCCCGAATATTGCCCCCTCGGTTGTTAGTACTGTGGGTTGGAACAGCCGATATACTTGCAGATGGCTTGCATCCCGCCTAGTGCGTATGCTCTCGTCCCAAGAGTTGGCCGTATACCGTGCAATTTATTTAAGAGCATTGAATCGTGACTGAGCGTGTGACGCTGATTACCGGTGCCTCGGCGGGAATAGGCACCGAACTGGCCCGCGTTTTTGCATCGAACGGTCATCGGGTAGCCCTGGTGGCGCGACGCGCGGATCGCCTGGCGACGCTGGCGAGCGAAATCACAGCCAGCGGCGGTGCCGCGCCGATTGCGATTTCCTGCGATCTCGAGCAGCCCGATGCCGGGGACAAAATTGCGGCGGCTTTGGCGGCCGAAGAGGTGGAAGTCGAATACGTCGTCAACAATGCCGGCTATGGTTTGTTCGGCAAGGCGATCGAAATGGATCGCCCAGAACAGCTCGGCATTATCGCCGTCAATATCCGCGCGATGACCGATTTGTCGTTGCGGTTTTCCGATCATCTGATTCGACATCGCGGCGGCATCCTCAATGTCGGCTCGATTGCCGGCTTCCTGCCGGGGCCGGGGATGGCGGTATATTACGCCTCCAAGGCCTATGTGCTGTCCTTCAGCGAGGCGCTGCACCAGGAGCTCGCGCCCCGTGGCGTGCGCGTAACCGCGCTATGTCCGGGTCCAGTGCCGACGGAATTTCAGGCGCGGGCGGGGTTCGAACCCGGGTTTGATTCCGCGATCCTGAATGTCAGCGCATCTGATGTCGCCCAGGCAGGGTATCGCGGGCTGATGGCCAACAAGCGGGCCGTGCTGCCAGGGCTCGGCATCAAAATGGTGCCGTTTCTGCTCCGGCTGTTTCCACGCGCGTTTATCCTGGCGGCGGTCGGTGGTTTTCAGCTCCGGAAGCGCCAATAAATGATCTCGGAGCCATTTTTGGCCCGGGATGCGCTTATCCAAATTCAAGAATTCACGTGAACTCACGGGATGTTAGCGACCACTCAGGCATGCTTCCGGCCTGATAGCCGCCACAGAGCCATCAATGCCCTTTCAGTCGGGCAAAATAAGCGGCCAAACCGTGCTCCGCTTCCCGGACAGGGCCCAAGCCGGCGCTGCCGCGCCTTCAGCCGCCGATTCTCTGCTGCCGGTGCTGATCGTCCTGCACTAGGAAACCCCGACGCTGGGCCGTCGGTAATGCGTTGCGGGCGCTCGGGCACAGGCTGGACATCCGACGGCCGCGTTTTGGCGATCCGCTTTCGCGCGCTGCGGGTCGATCGCCGAGCACAGCATCAGCTGGATGCTGCCGCGGACCGTCGGTCGCGCCAATGCGCTCAGATCTCCTTGAGGTCCGCGCGCCGGGTCTCGAGCGATGAAGCGCTGCGCATCGGTCGGCCGCCACGGTTGCGCGGAACTGAAAGAGGCGCCGTCTTCGTTTGCCGAGGCTGGTCGTCGCCCTGCGGGCCATGACGGGCACGCGTCGCTTTTCGACCGCGTGGTGCGCTTTCGACTGCGTGGCTGCGCCGCGTGTGGCCGAAGGCGGAGCGTGGTGGAGCCAGGCGGGATCGAACCGCCGACCTCGTCATTGCGAACGACGCGCTCTCCCAGCTGAGCTATGGCCCCTCCGCAGCCGCCTCAATGTCAACATCGGCGGCCAGCAATCGGCGCCATTTACAATCTGCGTCAAGGTCAAGTCAAGAACGGCGAAAAGCCGCCGCTTTTCGTGGGCTTTTTGCCGGGAACTTCCCTTGTTTGCGGAGGTGGGAACCGGTATCTAGCAGGCAGCAAACCCCGCGAGCTCATCCCCCATGCGCGCCGTTCTCGATATCGTCATTATCGTTCTCGATCTCTATGTCTGGCTGTTGATTGCCTCGGCAATCCTGTCTTGGCTGATTGCCTTCAACGTCGTGAACACGCGCAACGGCTTCGTGTCCGCGGTGGCGGAGTTTCTGTACCGGATCACCGAGCCGCTGCTGGCGCCGATCCGCTCGTTCATGCCCAATCTCGGCGGGCTCGATATCTCGCCGATCATCCTGATCCTGATCATCATGTTTATCCAGCGGGTGATCGCCTACTATATTTATCCAAACGTGATCTGATCGCAGCCAATGGACGCTTATGGACCCTTGGCGTTACTCCACCCAGGGCATCAGTGTCGCGCTGCGGGTCACGCCGCGCGGCGGCCGCGACGATATCGACGGGGTTGAGACGCTGGCCGACGGCCGGGTCGTGCTCAAGGTGCGGGTCCGTGCCATCGCCGACGGTGGCGAGGCCAATCGCGCGGTGACGGAGCTGATTGCGAAAGCGCTCGGGGTGCCCAAGGCAAGGGTACGGATTCTCTCCGGCATGACATCGCGCCTCAAACAGATTGCCGTCGATGGCGAACCCGCAAGGCTCGGCGATGCCTTGCGAAGGCTGGCTGCCACCAAGCAGGACTGATTGGAAGAAAGGATCGAGATGACGGCCGCGATCATCGATGGAAAAGTCATTGCCGCCAAGCTTCGCGGCCGCGTCGCCGACGAGGTCGCGCGGGTGCGGCGCGAGAACGGGCTAACGCCCGGGCTCGCGGTGGTGCTGGTCGGCAGCGACCCCGCCAGCCAGGTCTACGTCCGCAGCAAACACAAGCAGACCCAGGAAGCCGGCATGGCATCGTTCGAGCATGTATTGCCGGCCGACGTCGCGCAGGATGATTTGCTGGCGCTGATCGGAGAACTCAATCGCGATCCCGCCGTGCACGGCATTCTCGTGCAACTGCCGCTGCCGAAACCGCTGCATACCGAAACCATCATCAACGCCATCGATCCCGCCAAGGACGTCGATGGGCTGCATCCGAACAACGCCGGACGCCTCGCCGGCGGATTTGTCGCGTTGTCGCCGTGCACGCCCCTCGGCTGCATCATCTTGACCAAAAGCGTGCACGCCTCGCTCGAAGGCATGAACGCCATCGTCATCGGCCGCTCTAATCTGGTTGGCCGTCCCCTGGTGCAATTGCTGCTCAATGAAAACGCCACGGTCACCATTGCGCATTCGCGTTCGCGCGACCTGCCGCAGCTATGTGCCCGTGCCGATCTGGTTTACGCCGCCGTCGGCAAGCCCGAAATGGTGCGCGGTGACTGGATCAAGCCGGGCGCGACCGTGATCGATGTCGGAATCAATCGGCTGCCGGGCGCCGACGGCAAGACCCGTCTGGTCGGCGATGTCGCCTTTGCAGAGGCGTTGGACGTCGCCGGCGCGATTACGCCGGTGCCTGGCGGTGTCGGTCAAATGACGGTGGCATGCCTGTTAGTCAATACGTTGCGTGCGGCGTGCGCGATTCACGGGTTGCCTAAGCCGAGGGCGTGACTCTTCCCCTCTCCCGCTTGCGGGAGAGGGAGACGAATAGAGCCGTCACCCCGCCGCGTTCTCGATCAGCCGCCGATAAAACCGGATCATGTCGGCATAACCTTCGATGCTGAGGCGCTCGTTGGTGCCGTGAAACCGCTTCAGGTCGTCGGAGTTGGCCCGCACCGGCGAGAACCGGAAAATGTTGTCGGCAATGTCAGCGTAATGACGCGAGTCAGTCGCAGCTACCATCAGGCCAGGTGCAACGATGACGTCGGGAAAAATCTCCCGAATGGTTCGGTTGAGCAGCTGGAAAGATGGGCTCGCGGTGCCAGTCACCGGCGGCGGATCGGTATTCCCGGAAAACGGTTCTACGGAGATACGATCGTTGCCGATGGTCGAGCGAACATGATCGGTCACGCTTGTTTGCGTATCGCCGGGGATCAGTCGGAAGTTGACGGTGGTCGTGGCGTTGCCGGGCAGCACGTTATCCTTGTCGCCGGCATTGAAGATCGTCAGCGCGGTGGTGGTGCGGACCATGGCTTCGGTGGGTCCGCTTTTCTCGAAT
Organism: Bradyrhizobium sp. URHD0069; assembly: GCF_000701345.1. Lineage (GTDB taxonomy): Bacteria > Pseudomonadota > Alphaproteobacteria > Rhizobiales > Xanthobacteraceae > Bradyrhizobium. Next base: position 79,674 of record NZ_JNIJ01000019.1, read on the forward strand.
TCACGCAACAACAGCGGCTTCAACAGCCACAGATTGGACAGCACGACGCGGTTGAAGCCGCTCATCTCAGGCGCCAGGGTGTCAAACATCTCTGAGACAGTGCCGCGAATCTGCATCGGCAGGCGATGGTCTTCCAACCGCGCCAAGGCAGCACTCATCATGCCGATCGCGGTCTGGCGCGGCGGCATCGACGAGTGGCCGGACGTTGCATGCGCCGTCAACACCAGCGTGGCGTAGCCCTTCTCGGCAACACCGACCAATGCGGCCGGTCTATCGAGGCCCTTCATGATGCCTTCGGCGATCAACAAGCCTTCATCGAGTACGAAGTCGAGGCGGACCCCGCGCGAGGCGAGAGTAGCGGCGATTGCCTTGGCGCCGCGAGTGCCGGCGACCTCCTCGTCATGGCCGAACGCGAAATAGATGGTTCGTTTGGGGCGAAATCCGCCCTTGGCCATCTGCTCGGCGGCCTCGAGCATCGAATAGAGGTTGCCTTTGTCGTCCCACGATCCGCGGCCCCAGATAAATCCGTCGCTGACGACGCCATCGAAGGGCGGTTGGTGCCAGTCCTTCTCGGTGCCCGGCGCGACCGGCACCACGTCCTGATGCGCCAGTAGCGCGATCGGCGGCGACTTGGAATCGCTGCCCCCCAGGTGTAGAGCAGGCTGTATCGACCCACGATTTCGCGCTTGGCTGCGGCATGAAATGCCGGAAAACTCTTGCCGATATGCGCCTGCAGGCCGAGCAGCGCGTCGGCTCCCTGTTCAGGGTTGAGAAAATTCGAAATAGTCTGGAAGCGGATCGCCTCGCTAAGCCGCACTGCCGCGCCCTGCTGGTCGACGGCTACACGCGGCACCGCGGACACCTGAATTTGCCGCGACCCGTGAGTGATGACGTTGAACAGCAGCACGCCCGCGACAATCCCGATTGCTGCGATCACCAGTAGTGCGATGTTGCGGATTAGCTTTATCAGCCGGCGCATGGGATCCTTTTTCCTCATGGTGAAGCGCGTGGTCGCGCGTCTCTGACCATGAGGCCAGCGGTTCTTCACTTTATAGGTGCTTATCCTTCGTAGGAACTCAGCCTTCGAGACGCCCGCAAGAGCGGGCTGCTCGGGATGAGGAGTATGACGCGCCGCTCTAAGGCTTACTTCGCCTCGGCCCGCGCGATGGCTTCCAGGATCAGCTGATGCGCATCATCAGCGCCGCCCCATCGCAACACCTTCACCCATTTTCCGCGTTCGAGATCCTTGTAGTGCTCGAAGAAGTGCTGGATCTGCTGCAGCGTGATGTCGGGCAGATCGCTGTAGGTCTTTATCTTGTCGTAGCGCTGGGTCAGTTTCGACGACGGCACCGCGATGATCTTCTCGTCGCCGCCGGCCTCGTCTTCCATCAGCAGCACGCCGACCGGCCGCACGTTTATCACCGCGCCGGGGACGATCGCGCGGGTGTTGGCGACCAGCACATCGCAAGGATCGCCATCGCCCGATAGTGTATGCGGAATGAAGCCATAGTTTCCGGGATAGCGCATGGCGGTATAAAGAAACCGGTCGACGACAAGCGTGCCGGCCTCCTTGTCCATTTCATATTTGATCGGCTCGCCCCCAACAGGCACTTCGATGATGACGTTGACGTCACGTGGCGGGTCGATTCCGATCGAAATGGCGTCAATGCGCATGGATGGCTCCGCGAAGCTTTGAGGTTCATATGTGGACCAGGACTGATGGCGCCCCCCTAAACCGGGTCGACGCGCTTTGAAGCCCGGCGATTCGAGCGCCTTAGTTGGTCCAGGCGAAGGCGACCTTGTCGAGCGACTTGGGCCCGAATTTCTCCGACGAGCGCGCGACCATGCGGCCGCCGAGGGCGCGGTAGAACTCCGTCGCCGGATCGTTGTCGGACAGCGCCCAAACCACCATGCTCTTCAGGCCGCTCTGCAGCAGGTCGCGTCGCGCCGTGGTGAACAGCCGACGGCCGAAACCGAGACCCTGAAATTCTGGCCGCAGGTAAAGTTCGTAGATTTCGCCTTCGAAGTGCAGGCTGCGCGCGCGGTTACGGCCGTAATTGGCATAGCCGGCGACCTTGTCGCCGAACACCAGCACGCTGACGCGGCTGCCTTTGCGGATCGCGCTGTCCCACCATTGCGGGCCGCGGCGGTTGATCAACTTCTCCAGCTCGGCGCCGGGAATGATGCCCTGATACGCCGACCGCCAGGCCTCGTCATGGGTGGACGCTACCGCGGCTGCGTCTGCAGCTTTGGCCGGCCGAACCTCGATCAGGGTTGTGCTCATGATTCTGATCAAAGCAAGTCAGCGCGTCGGCTTCAAGGTCCATCGTTAATTATCGGTTAACCTGTGGATTTTCTGCATCAGTTTTTTCGGCTAATTGTACCGAAAGAGGACAGGGAAGGCGGGTTAAGCGGCGCTTGGCTGATTGGCGGCCGGCACAACGGGCGCAACGGACGTTTTCGGCGAGGCGCCTTCACGGAAAAATGCTCAGAATTTGATTCGCCGTGGGTATTCTGTCCACCGACCGCAACCCACCCGCCCGTCCCGCCGCGTCAGGCAAATTCATGCAATCCCTCAAAGCGCTGTTCGCGGTGGTTGTGCTTGGGGCTGTCTGTACTCAGGCCGCGCTGGCGCAAACCGGTTTGGGCGCACAGGGCGCGGAAGGCGAGCCGAATCGGATGCAGCAGTGGCTGGTTCCCGCGCCCGATCCGGACACCATGGCGCACGCCGTACTGTTTCGCCCGCCCGGCGATGGACCGTTTCGGCTTGCCGTGATTGCGCACGCCTCGACGCAAAACGTGCTGCGTCGGGCGCAAATGCCGCAACCCGAATATCGCGCGCTGGCGACATGGCTGGTGGCGCGAGGTTTTGCGGTGCTGGTGCCGGAACGTTTAGGCCATGGCGCGACCGGCGGACGCTACCTCGAAGACCAGGGCGGCTGCGACGAGGCCGACTATTCTCGCGCAGGACGCGCGACCGCCGTTCAGATCGCGGCGGCGCTGGACTATCTGCGTCGGCAATCCTTTGTTCGCCAGGACGGCGCGGTCATTGTCGGGCACTCGGCCGGCGCATGGGGTGCGCTGGCTCTCGCCCGCGAGAATCCGTCGGGCGTCTCGCACATCATTGCATTTGCGCCGGGACGCGGCGGCCACGCCAACGGCTTTCCCGATCAGGTCTGCGCACCGCATAGGTTGCTTTCCTCCGCGGCCGAATTCGGCAAAGGCGCGCGCGTGCCGGTGACCTGGCTGGTGGCGGCCAACGACACGTATTTTTCGCCAGTGTTTTCGCGGCAGCTCGCTGCCGCGTTTGGTGACGGCGGCAGCAGAGCGGGCTTTCGGGTGCTGGCGGCGGCCGGCAGCGAGGGCCACTGGCTGGCGGAGTCGGAGGCCGGCATCAAAATAGCTGGACCGGAACTGGATCGCGCGCTGGAGCTGCCAGGTTCGGCCACGGCCAAAAAGCGATGACGTCCTATTTTCTCGTCAAATATCTGCATGTACTCGGCGCCATCGTCATTCTGGGTACCGGAATTGGCACCGCCTTTTTCATGCTGATGGCGCATCGCAGCCGCGATCCCGCGTTCATCGCGCGCACCGCCGCCATTGTCGTGATCGCCGACATGCTGTTCACGGCGTCGGCGGTGGCGCTGCAGCCGATTACCGGGGCAATGCTGATGGTGCAGTCGGCGACTGGTCTTTCCGAGCGCTGGCTTGTGACTTCGCTCGGACTATTTGTGGTTGCCGGCCTGTTCTGGATTCCCGTGGTGTTCATGCAGATCGAAATGCGGGATCTGGCGCGGACGGCGGCGGCGCAGCACCAGCCGTTGCCGCCGCGCTACTTTGCGCTGTTTCGCCGCTGGTTCGCGTTCGGCATTCCCGGTTTCGGCACAGTCCTGGCGATCCTGTGGCTGATGATCGCCAAACCGCAGTTTTAAGTCATGATCCGAAGGCATGCCCTCCGGCTCGGCCCGAGGGTGGAAGCTGGTATCGGAGAGGGGCATGCCCAGCTTCAGATAACGCGTCAAAAGGAAAAACTTGCTTGTGACTAGGCCATGGCCGGACGATGACGTGATTCTCTACGACGGCGTGTGCGTATTCTGCTCGCGCTGGATTCGCTTCGTTGCCGCGCGCGATGTGCAGCGGCGGTTTCGCTTCACCGCGATCCAGTCCGGCTACGGCACGCGGCTGGCGCAGGCGTTCGGCATCAACCCAGACGATCCCGACACCAATGCGGTCGTCCATGGCGGCGAGGTTTTCTTCAAATCCGACGCCGCGCTGACGGTACTGGGCGCGCTGCCGGGTTGGAGTTGGATGCGCGTATTGCGCGCGGTGCCAAAACCGCTCCGCGACGCCGTCTACAATCTCGTCGCCCGCAATCGCTACCGGATTTTCGGGAAGTACGAAGAGTGCTTCGTTCCCGATGCATCGCTTCGGGAAAGGGTGATGGATTAGCCGCGCTACCGCCGCTACCTATCGAATCGACGGAGTTTATTCTAGGCTGGAAATCGCGGGGTTTAGAGCCGCTGCAGGCTTCAATTTTATGACCAAAGCAGTTTTTACGACAAAGGTGACGCCGAGCTACAATGATCTGCCCGAGGTTCGATATCATTTTCCTCGCACGTATCTCAATCAGGCGAGGCAAGCCGTGGGCGATTACATCGTCTACTACGAGCCGCGGCGCTCAAGCGTAGACCTATCAAGTTTCGGCGGGCGACAATCCTATTTCGGTGTCGCACGCGTCACAGCGGTTGTCGAGGACGAGGCTCTGGCTGACCACTATTACGCTCTTATCGGTGATTATCTCGATTTCGATCGACCAGTGCCTTTCGCCGAAAGCGGCGAATATTATGAGAGCGCCCTGAGAAAGGAAGATGGCACTACAAACAAGGGTGCCTTTGGGCGCGCCGTACGCCTGATTCCGGATGACGAGTTCGACCAGATATGGAAGTCTGGCTTCGCTCCGATTCTCGGCGAGAACCTAGCATCTCACGAAGTCGGGTTGCCGGGATGGTCGGAGCCGCCTGCTCCATTTGAGCGTCCGATCGTTGAAATGACCGTCTCCCGGCCATTTCGTGATCGGTCGTTCATGTACAACGTGCGCGCTGCCTATTCAAATCGTTGTGCGATCACAGGGCTGCGCCTGATCAATGGGGGTGGTCGTCCCGAGGTTCAAGCCGCGCATATTCAGCCGGTCGCGTCGAAAGGACCGGACTCCGTTCGCAACGGATTGGCGCTTTCTGGAACGGTGCATTGGATGTTTGATCGTGGACTCATTTCGATCGGCGATGATTATAAGATCCTCGTTGCGAAAAATCATGTTCCAGAAGATGCCGTTCGCCTTCTGAATCAGAGTGGTGGGATCCACTTACCCAAAGACCAAACGTTTTATCCAAATGCGCATTATTTGAGATTTCATCGAGAGATCGTTTTCAAGGGCTAGCGCTGAACTTTCCGTTTGTGAGAACCTCCCGCGCCGCCCGTTCGCCGCTGTCCCGCGCCCCGTGCGCGGTGGAGAAGAAGTTCGGCGAGGTGGCTTCACCGGCAAAGAACAGCCGGCCGTCGACCGGGCGTGCGAGCACGGCGCGATCGCCGGCGTGGCCGGGCAGCGCGTGCGAATAGGAGCCGCGCGCGAACGGGTCGTGCGCCCAGCGCGATTCGGCAAGCGGCTTCAGCCTGCGGCGAAAACCATTGCCGAGAAACGCCACGATTTCGTCGATCGCCTGTGCCGCCAGCGCGCCGTTGCCCGCATCCTCCAGCTGTCGCGCAAAACTTCCGCCGAAATAGCCTTCGATGCAGGGCTGGCCGAACGGCCGCAGATGATAGGTGCCCATTGCGGTGCGCATGGTGGCGCCGCGCAAATTGCCGTCCTTCGGCAGCGCCTCAGGTTCATCGAGCGCCAGCACCACCTTGTCGGCAATGCCGAGCGGCAGGCCCCGCGCGGCATCCACTTTTTCCGGCAGCGCAGGATGAAAACGAATTGCCCGATCGGCGATCAGATTGGTGGGCACGGTGACGATCACCTTACCCGCGTTCAGCGCGCCCTGTGACGTCTCGATCCGCACGTGATTTCCGGAATGATCGATCAGCCTCACCTGCGTGTTCAGCGCAAGCGGGCAGGACGCCGCATAGGCCTCCATCAGCGCACCGTAGCCGCGCCGGACCCGCCAGTTGATCTCGCTGTCCTCGTAAGCGTTCATGTCGAGGATCGAGACCTGGTCGAGTTCGCTGCCGTTCACATAAGTCGAGATCGCATCGATCATCGGGTTCCAGCGGTTGCCGGGCTCCAGATAATCGGCGGCGGAGCTATCGCGGCCGGCTTTCGCGGCCTCCGCGGCGCGATCGTAGAACGCATCGAGCGCGGCGATGAACTCAGCTCGCTCTTTGAGCGGAAAGGCGCCATCAAAAGCCTGCTCGCGCCACGGCGGCCGGGTTTTGTCGATTTCGAAGTCCAGTTGTTCGGCGATATCGACGAACGAATTCTTGTCCGCCGAATGCAGCCAGCCGCAACCGAGGTCGAAGGTGATATCGGGCGCTGCGATGATGGTATGACCACGTCCGCCGACGCGGTCGCGCGCTTCCAGCACGATGACCGAAAGGCCGGAATTTTCCAGCGCGCGCGCCGCGCCGAGGCCTGCGGCGCCCGCACCGATGATGGCGACATCGACTTCGGAGGGGAGGGTCATGAGGGGCGAATGGTGAGTAGCGAATAGCGAATGGAACGTCCCTTATATGGCCTCTCTATTCGCTATTCGCCACTCCCTATTCGCTGGCTTACGCCACCGCTTCCTTGGCCTTTTCCGCGCGCTTGCGGTCGTTGGCGTCGAGGAACTTCTTGCGCAGCCGGATCGATTTTGGGGTCACCTCGACCAGTTCGTCGTCCTCGATATAGGCCAGCGCCTTCTCCAGCGTCATCCGGATCGGCGGCGTCAGGCGCACCGCTTCGTCCTTTGAGGTGGTGCGGATATTGGTGAGCTGCTTGCCCTTGAGGATGTTGATCTCAAGGTCGTTGTCGCGGGTGTGCTCGCCGACGATCATGCCCTTGTAGACCTTCCAGCCGGGCTCGATCATCATCGGGCCGCGGTCTTCCAGCTTGAACATTGCGTAGGCCACTGCCTCGCCCTGATCGTTGGAGATCAACACGCCATTGCGGCGGCCCTGGATGTCGCCCTTGTACGGCGCGTAGCCATGGAACAGGCGGTTCATGATCGCGGTGCCGCGCGTGTCGGTAAGCAGTTCGCCTTGATAGCCGATCAGGCCGCGGGTCGGCGCGTAGAACACCAGCCGCAAGCGGTGGCCGCCGGAGGGGCGCATTTCAATCATCTCGGCCTTGCGCTCGCTCATCTTCTGCACGACGACACCGGAGTGTTCCTCGTCGACGTCGATCACGACCTCTTCGATCGGCTCCTGCCACTCGCCGGTGGCTTCGTCTTTTTTCAGCACGACGCGCGGACGCGACACCGACAGCTCAAAACCTTCGCGGCGCATGGTCTCGATCAGGATCGCGAGCTGCAATTCGCCGCGGCCCGAAACTTCCATGGAATCCTTGTCGGAGGCTTCGGTCACGCGCAAGGCGACATTGCCCTCGGCCTCGCGCAGCAGGCGGTCGCGGATCATGCGGCTGGTCACCTTGTCGCCTTCGGTGCCGGCGAGCGGTGAGTTGTTGACGATGAACGACATCGACACCGTCGGCGGATCGATCGGCTGCGCCGTTAGCGGTGTATCGACGGAAGGATCGCAGAAGGTATCGGCGACGGTGCCCTTGGTGAGACCGGCAATCGCGACGATATCGCCGGCTTCGGCCTCATCGAGCGGCGTGCGCTCGATGCCGCGGAAGGCGAGGATTTTGGTGATACGTCCGCTTTCGATCAGCTTGCCCTCGGCGCTCAGCGCCTTGATTTGCTGGTTGGGCTTGATGGTGCCTGACGTGATGCGGCCGGTGATGATGCGGCCGAGATAGGGGTTGGCTTCGAGAATGGTGCCGATCATGCGGAACGGGCCTTCCTCGACGGTCGGCGGCGCGACGTGGCGCAGGATCAGGTCGAACAGCGGCTGCATGCCGGCGTCGTGCGAACCCTCCGGGCTATCGGCCATCCAGCCCTGCTTGGCCGATCCATAGAGAATCGGAAAATCGAGCTGTTCTTCGCTGGCGTCGAGCGCCGCGAACAGATCGAACACTTCGTTGATCACTTCGGTCGGCCGCGCGTCGGGACGGTCGACCTTGTTGATGACGACGATCGGCTTCAGCCCGACCTTCAGCGCTTTCGACACCACGAATTTGGTCTGCGGCAGCGGGCCTTCGGCGGCGTCCACCAGCACCAGCGCGCCGTCCACCATGTTCAGGATGCGCTCGACCTCGCCGCCGAAATCGGCGTGGCCCGGCGTATCGACGATGTTGATGCGGGTGTCCTTCCACTGCACCGATGCGGCCTTGGCCAAAATGGTGATGCCGCGCTCGCGCTCCAGATCGTTGGAATCCATCGCACGCTCGACCACGCGCTGGTTGTCGCGGTAAGTGCCGGATTGCTGCAGCAGGCGATCGACCAGCGTGGTTTTGCCGTGGTCAACGTGGGCGATGATGGCGACGTTACGAAGGTTCATGGCTCTTCTTCTGGGTCGTGCAATGGCTGGAGCGCGATCTCGCCGGAAAACCGGGGGCCCACTTTTCCGGATCGCTCTCAAAAGCCTGGAATTCGACGGGCGCTTGGCGCCCAAAAAGGAAGCCCGGCCAAAGGACCGGGCACACCTTATTCGTTGCGGCGCAATATAGTTAGGAATCGCCGGAAAAACAATGCGTTGTTTGCGATTTGGTTAGCCGATTTTGACGGCAAATCGACGCCATCTTCAGCCTTTACCGGCCTCTTCGGTGGGATAGACCCCGCGGAGCACTTCCTCGAAGTGATTTCTGACGGATTCGTTGCAGAGGCAGGCCCGGATTCGCAGGGCCTCGCGGTTGCGCACCAGGATCGAACCGCGCCGGGTCTCCAGAACGCCTTCTGCCTTGAACGTCTGAATCACGCGGCTGGTATAGCTGCGGCCGACCCCGAGCAGGGTCGCAAGCTGCTCATGCGTCAGCGGCACGACCTCGTTGCCGTCAATACGTTCCATCGCCGAGACGATCCATTTGGCGGTGCGCTGTTCGATCGAATGAATCGCATTGCAGGCCGTCGCCTGAAATATCTGGGCGAGCAGGCAGTCGGCATAGCGCGCGAACACGTTACGCAACGTGGCTGACTGTAGCTTTGCTGCATGCAGCTTTCTGACGTGCAGGCGCACGAATGGCCCGCCAAACTTGACCGTGATGCGTGTATAGGCCGGCAGATAGCCTTCGCTGACGATTCCGCCGACGGCGCCTTCGCGGCCGACCAGAATGGTTTCGACGTCGCGGCCGTCCTCGTTGGGGACCAAATAGGACGCTAGACTCGGCCCACATGGAAAGTGGACGGTTTCGACATCGTCGCCGGGATTGTAGAGCAGGTCCCTGCCGTGGGCCTCTTCGTGCGCGAGATGCGGCTCTATCAGCGCAAAATCGCTTGCGCTGAGCCGCCGCAACAAATTGTTGTAGGGCCGATCGGCGCCATCAGCAGCGTTTCCGCGTCGTTCGGTCATCATGCCAAAGTGCCCGCCTGCAGCCCGCACCCTAATTCATCATATCAGATTTTTGTGTGCACAAGTGAACAGACAAGATAGCCGCCATATGTTGGTTTCCTGGTGGGAACCGGTCGATGCGCTTATGACGCGCCTCGACAGCGGGCCGTCGCCTTCCGGGTTTCGGCCTGGCTTGCGACCAAATCTGAACTGGCAAGATCATGAAACGTACTCCTCTCAACTGCACGCCCGCCTTGCCCGACGACGTGCTGATCGTTGAGGACGATCCGATCATCGCGCTCGACTTCGAAGATACGGTTCTTGGCTTCGGGGTGAAGACGGTGCGAACCGCGGCGAGCGTCGCCCGGGCGCTCGAAATGATTGCCGATCGCGCGCCGGATTTTGCGCTGCTCGATGTCGGGCTGGTCCGCGAAAAGAGCTTCGCGGTCGCCGAGCGACTGGATGCGCTGAAAATTCCCTTTGTCTTCGTCACCGGATATGCCGCCGATGTCGGGCTCCCGGCGGCGTTCGCAAACTGGCCGAGGCTGCCCAAACCCTTTTCGAGCGACGCGCTGCAAGCCTTGTTGAAAGGGCGATCCGACAATAGCGCCAAGTGCTGACCGCCGACGGTCGCCCGTTCCGGGATTCTGGGCTCGCGTTTGCTATCCGAGCTTTGGATCGAGCGTTGTCGACCACAGCGCGACATCGGCGCGATCCCGCAATGTCACCGTCATCTGTCCGGTTGCGCCGTCGATCTTGACATGACCGAAGAACTGCATTCCGGCTGACGGCGGCAGGTTTTGCTTGTCGGGACCCGGCGCCTTGATGAACCTCACTTCGGGCCCGAAGGTGTTGTCGAGCTCGTTCGGCCCAAAAGTGCCGGCGTGCAGCGGCCCGGAGACGAACTCCCAGAACGGCTCGAAATCCTGAAATTGCGCCTTGTCGGGATTGTAGTAATGCGCGGCGGCGTAATGCACGTCGGCGGTCAGCCACACGGTGTTGGCTACTCCCGCGGTCTTGATGAAGCGCAGGAGATCGGCGGTCTCGAGCTCGCGGCCGCGCGGCGGCCCATCGCCTTGTGCAAATGCTTCCGAACCTTTTTTGTTCGTCGCGTCGTCATAGACGATGATGCTGAGCGGCATGTCGGAGGCGATCACCTTCCAGGTCGCGCGCGAGTTCAACAGCGAGCGTTTCAGCCACGCGAGCTGGTCGGGGCCCAGAAAATAGCTTTCGGGACCATAGGCGGTTTGCAGGTTGGGACCATTGGGGCCGCGATAGCTGCGTTCGTCCAGCATGAACACGTCGAGATGCGGGCCATAGCTCAGGGTGCGGTAGACCCGGCCCGGCTCTACGATGCTTTCGCGCATCGGATACATCTCGTGGAATGCGCGGGCGCCGCGCGCGGCGAGCAAATTGATGTCGCGTTCCTTGTAGGCAGCGGGGAGCTGTTTCGACGCCGACCAGTTATTGGTGACTTCGTGGTCGTCCCACTGCACGAAGATCGGCACCTCGGCATTGAAGGCGCGCACGTTGTCGTCCAGGAAATTGTACTTATGCGCCGCGCGGAATTCGTCGAGCGTTTCGGCGACCTTGGCTTTTTGGGGGATCGTGACGTTCTTCCAGATCTTGCCATCGGGCAGTTTTACCTCGCCGGCAATGACGCCGTCGGCATAGATGGTATCGCCGGAATGCAGCAGGAAATCCGGCCTGTGCTTGCGCATGGTGGCGAAGGTCACCATGCCGCCGTCGTCGGGATTGATGCCCCAGCCCTGTCCGGCGACATCGCCGCCCCAGACGAAGCTGACATCGCGCCGGTCGCTAGGCGCGGTGCGGAAGCGGCCGACGAGCGGCTCGCTTGAAATGTCGATGTGCGACAGGTCGCGGAATCTGACGCGATAAAAAACATCCTGCCCGGCGGGAAGATTTTCCAACAGCATTTTCGCGGTGAAATCGCTCTCGGGCAGCGCCGCAATCGGCGGCAAAACCCTCGCATTATTGAATGATTCTGACGTGGCAACCTCGACCATCATTTGCGAAGGCCGATCCGCGCGTGCCCACACCACGCCGCCATCGGCGCCGACATCGCCGGACTGCACGCCATGGGTAATTTGTGGGCGGTCGGCAGCGCGGCTGAGATAGGGCATCGCCAGCGCGCCGAATGCGCCGGCGCCGGTCGCCGCGGCGGTGGAGAGAAAGCGCCGGCGCGAAATTCGGGGGCGAAATCTGATCGTCATGCAAGCCTCGTCTAGAGCGTTTTCAAGCGAAATGGAGCCCGGTTCGCGTCAAGAAAACACGTCGAATCAAGAACGAGAGCCCCGCTTCGATTCTAATCGAAACGAAAATGCTCTAAATCTTCTCGAAGTACAGCGGACCTGTCTCCCGTCATTGCGAAGAGTGCCGGCGACGAAGCAATTCAGGCTTTCCTTATGGATCGCTTCGCTTCGTTCGCAATGACGGTTCCAGTGCACGCGGAACCATCGGCGCTTCGCGGAAAATGCTATAGGAAGACTCTGTGACGGGGCGATTACACCGATGTCTGCTTACAGCATGCCGGTCGCGCGGAATTGCGCGCTCGCCCTTTGCAGGCTTTGCGGCATGCTCATCAGCAACGCCTTGCGGTCGGCCACCGCGTTGTGGAACTGCTCGAGCGCGATATTGAAGGCGGTCAGCGCCCCTTGCTCGATCGCGCCATGTTCAAAGCAATGCAGCGTGTCGCGCAGGATATCGTCCGCCTCGGCCTGCATCTGGTCGAGTTCCTCGGTGGAATCGCTGCTGCGCGCCCGCGCAAGCATGTCCAGTAGACGGTCGCGCAACGAACTGTTGTTGCTGCGCTCGTCCTTCTTCAGGTACCCCGCGAACCACGCGCCGGCGGAGCCCATGGCAGACAGCGCCATCAGCCCCCACCAGATGAAATCGCTGTAGCGGTCGAGGAAGGTTTTTTCCTCGCCGTCGACAAAGGCCGCGGCGCCCGGATGCACTGGGATCATGGCGTCCTTGTCGGTGTCCGGCGTTTCGATTTTTGCAGCCAGTGGGAAATCGGTCATCACCTGTTGCCGAATAGCAAACAGCTGACGGGTGAAGGCGGCAACGATTGATTCCGAAAGACCTTTACGCGCAACGATGTGGTGGGAGAAGCTGATGGTCTTCACCTCCTCCTCAGGCTTGCCCGGCGACCCGCCGAAGGCGCCGGCGGGAATTTCGGACGCCTCGTATGCCGGATGGTTTTGCGCGATCGCCTCGGCTGAATCGATTGCGAGGAAGGTCGGCGTACCGCCGTCGCGCGTCGATGCCGTGATCGCATCGGCGGTGATCTTGCTGTTGACCGGTCCGGCGGCGAGATAGGCGTCCGCCTTCTGTTTGCGAATCGCCTCCGCGGCTTCGCCGGCCGGGAACTGAACGATCTCGACCTTGTTCGGATCCACGCCAGATTGCCGCAGGATGAGCTTGAGCAGATCCACGTTGGCCTGGGTGCGGCCGACGACGCCGATGCGGTGTCCGGCGAGCTGCGGAATTTTGCTGATCTTCGGGCCGGCTTTCTTGCCCTTAACCTTGGCGGCCGGCGCCACCCACAGCACCGCAACGTTCTTGCGCAGCGTCGCAACGGCTTGCGCAGTTTTCGGCACCTCAAGATCGCCGCGGATGACGGCAAGATCGGCCTTGCCATCGGCAAGCGCTTGGGCACTTGCGATTGGGCCATCGGTTTGCATCGGGCGCAAACGGACGGAGTTGTGGGCAAAGGCCTGCGCCAGGGTCTGGACCAGCTTGAGGTCGTCACTGTTTGCGGGACCGACCGCGATCCGCAACGTCGCCGGCCGCATCGCAAAGTAGTAAGCGCCTGCGAGCGCGCCGACCACGGCGAGGATACCCGCGAGGGTGATGAATGTCGTCTTCCGCTTTGCCGAGCGCGCCGAGGGCGGCGCCTGCGGCCCGACAAGATCGGGGCCGTCGGTGATCGATCTGGCGAACAGGCGTTTAAGGTTCAATTGCATCTTGCCAATAGAGTTAGACCAATAATGGTAGCAAATTTCCTGCCAGCGCGGCGTAACATCTAGGTCATGGTTACCAACCGCCCTTGGACCGGCTTTGCCGCCTAATTGTGGCAGGGATCCCCAGCACGGCGTTCGGTGTTAGGGTGAAGTTCGGCTAAAACCGGAGGCGATCATGGCGGAGCTGTTGTCGGCGGAGGCGCGAAAATCGGCGCTGCAGGGCTTGCCCGGCTGGACCGAAACGCCGGGCCGCCAGGCGATCACGCGAACCTTCACCTTCAAGGATTTTAACGAAGCGTTCGGATTCATGTCCCGCGCCGCCTTGGTGGCTGAAAAGAGCGATCATCACCCGGAATGGCGCAACGTTTACAAGACAGTGGAAGTGGTTCTGTCCACCCATGACGCCGGCGGCGTCACTGCGCTCGACATCGAGCTTGCAAAGGCGATGAACGCGATCGCCAGACAGCTCGGCGTGGCCTGATCCAGTTCGCCGCGATCTTGCAACGCTGGCGCGGCATCCCCAATTCTTAGGAGTGGCCGCCGCGATCTGCCGCGCCGGCTTGAGGGGACCTGGGATGGCATCGGAACAGACCGTGGGCTTTGAGCCGGCCGATGAGCTGGCGAAAGACCGCGAAAGCGTACGCAGGCGCTTCTGGATCAAGCTGAAGCGGGTCATGGCGCAACTTCCGTTCGCGGAGGATTTGCTCGCAGCGTATTACTGCGCGTTCGACAAACAGACGCCGCGTCATGTCCAGGTGGCGCTGTTAGGGGCCATCGCCTATTTCATCTTGCCGTTCGATTTCGTCCCGGACGTGCTGCCGATGCTCGGCTTCACCGACGACGCCGCGGTGCTCGCCACCGCGATCCGCATGGTTGCAGCCAACATCAGGCAGGAGCATCGCGACGCCGCCCGGGTCGCGTTGAAGCGGGCGATCGAGACCGGCGACATATCGGAGTAGTAAACGTCGCGTCTATCACTGCTGCGCCGGGCGGGCCTGCCCCTTCGCGTTCTTCTCCGCTTCCCATGCCTGGAACTGCTTGAACAACGCCTCCCTGTCGGCATCCGACTGCAGATTAGCCGTCGCGGGGCTCTGTTTCAGGAATTCGTCGAACCGGTTGCGCGCAACCGCCTCGACGCCGTGGCTGTCGAGCCACTCTTGGGCGACCGGGAAGCGTTGCCAATCCGGCAGCCGCGCTGACAGCGAGACCTCTTTCCATTTCGGATGGAACGGCGGGTTCTGGAATGCAGGAAATTTGGTGAAGAAGGCATCCACGAACAAAGCAAGCCTGCGATACCGCTCGGACTTTGGCGCCCAGTTAAAGGCGGCCAGCACCGCGGGGACGGCGATGGTGTCCACGCGCTTTTCTCCCGAAATCAGGTTGGGATAGTCCTTCGCGGACAGGCTCGCGGGCAAATAATCGCTCTGCAGCGGCTTGGCATAGTCAACCGGAACAAGATGAAGCCGGTCGTCCTTGATCTGGCTGATGATCCTCGATGGCTTGCCCTGGACGGCGATCACGGCATCGATCTCGCCCGTCTTCAATTTCTCCAGCGCAATGCGTTGCTCCACATAGACGAACTTCGGCTTGATCCCGAGCCGCTCGAATACGATCACCGCGGTGACGAACGTGCCGCCGTCCGGGAGATCGACGCTGACGGTCTTGCCGCTGAGGTCTTTGAGATCGCGGATCGACGTCGGCGCGATGACATGCATCTCTTCGTTGTAAAGCTTGGTCACATAGGTGAGCTGTTTCTTGATGTCCTTCGCAATGCCTTTCTTTTCGAGGTAATCAAGAGTGTCGGCGCGGACGATGCCGAGATCGACCCCTTGCAGGAACAGGATGTCGGCGACGCTCTGCACCGAACCGCGCCCGACAATGGGAAGGACCCGCAGCTTGTTCCCGTCATCGAGCACGGAGGCGAGGTCCGCGCCGAACTGCACGTAAGTGCCGCCGATCGTGCCCGAGATCAGCGTCACCGTGTTCTCGTTCAGGCTCCGCTTGGTGCTGATCGAGCCGTATTGAGAAATCGCCTTGAGGCTTTCGCTGACCTTGGCGGGGTCATATTCGGTTTGCTCGGCCCGGGCCGCGAAACCGCAAACAATCCAAACGATCATTGTGGCGAATAAGGCCGGTCCAAATGAGCGTCGCATGTGTCCCCCAGAAGCGAAAACTAGTTCTGCATTTGCGCGAGGCGCAGTTGTGCATCCCGAGAGCCGAGCTCGGCGGCCTTCCGGTACCAGATGCGCGCTTGCGCCAGATCGGGCGTCACGCTGCGCGCATCCGCCGTTCCCAGCACCGCAGGATCGTAAGTCCGCGCCAGCATCAAGGCGGCGCCGGCTTCCTGCGCGTCTGCGGCTCGCTCGAGCAGCAAGCGGGCGGATGCGATGTCGGCAACGGCAAGCAAACTTTTCGCTCTCTTCAGGAGCGATGCGAGTTCGTCGGGATCGAGACGTCTCGCCGGCGTCGGGATGCGCGGTGGCGTGGTTCGGCTCTGCATCGCGGCCTGATAGGCTGCGGCAATTTCCTCGCGCGTCGGTGTCGCCGCGATCGAGGATGGTGCCTGAGCGCTGTCTGCGGCATGAACTTGCAGCGGCGGCTTAGCGGCAGTCCCCGTCCTCTCTGCGGTACGGGTAGATAGTTGGGCGGGATCCAGCGGCGACCGCCCGGACTGGGCGGGCGATGCACCGGGCAGCGAAGACTGGGCGTTGACGATGACTGTGCGCATGGCGCCTGCCGGAACCAGCGCGAGGGCGATGGCCAATGCCGCTGCAGCCAGTACGCCGGTTACGATGCGCAATCGGCCAGTCGCTTTTCTTTGCTCCGCTGCGAACCAATTTTCAGGGCTTTGCGTTTCGTGCGCGGACAGGAAGAGTGGAACGGAATCGTCCAAACTGACGTCCGCTTTCGCTATCTTTGATCGCGTGTAACGATAAGGCGCAAAGCGCGGATGATTGATGTCTTCCTCAGGCGTCTCGCCGATCGGATCGTCCGATTGGATAGGCGTCGTGTTCTCCGCCATCGTGATGCCTCCCCGCGACCACAACGCAACGAAGGGGCATTCCCCGGTATCTCCTTCTTGTTGCTCTTGTCGTCCGGGAGCGCCCGCTCCTGAACCGTCAGATTCGCACCGCGAATCGGCCAAAAAACGACGGTGGCCGGCGCGAATCAGGAGATATTTTGTCGAGATTGGGGCGAGCTGGTGCAATTCGGGGAATTGACACTCGCGCAGTTGGCGAGGGATTGCCGTGCAATGCACCGTCAAGTCGCCCGGTCAAGCCGGGCGACCACCACTTGTGGTGCTCTCGTGAACTAGAATCTGCCGATCAGAAAATTCGATCGATCGGAAGTCCGAGCGCCATCGCTCCCGCATATTCGGCCTGCGGCCCGGATTGCAGGGGATGATAACGAGCGCCCTGGATATCGCGAAACTTTCGCTCGAGGCCTGCCGACCGATAAAAGCCCGCGCCGCCGGCAAGTTCCATAGCCAGATCGACAGACGCGATGGCGTGACGCGTGACAAGCTGCCGGCCGATCATCACTTGATTGACGGTATCGGCCGAGGGGGCATTGAGGCGTACTGCCGCCAGCATCGACTCATGAGCGAGGCGAGCCGCCGTGAGCTCGGTTTCCATCCGACCGGCAAGTTCGATGACGTGATGGTTCGCCGGCTTTCGTTTTGCCAATCCGATGGCGGTATCACGGGCACTCTCGGCTACGCCCAGATAGGCCGAATAGACCAGCGGAAAGGCGATCGTCGCGATGATCTGGAACAACGGATGCCATTCGCCGGCCTTGCGACGCGCCGCAACGCCAGCCTCCGGCACGATGTGGCCGTCAATCATTACGTCATGAGAGCCGGTCCCGCGCATGCCGAGCGTGCGCCACGTGTCGAGTACCTTGACCTGCGGAGAATTCATCGGGACACCGAAATGCAGCACCATCGGCGGTTCGTTCTCGCTTTCGAGCACCGCACTGGTCATCAAAAGGTTACCGCTTGGCGAGCCTGACGAGAACACCTTCCGGGCGGTGATGCGATAGCCGCCGTCGACTTTCTCTGCCTTTCCGGAACCGCCGATCCAGTCCGATCCGCCGCTCGACACCAGCTGGATGCGCTCCGTTGCGATGCGCTTTAGCAACGGTTCGACGGCCGTCGCTTTTTGATGCGTCCATCGCCAGGCCGGAATGGCGACTTGGTGCGTGTGCATGGAAAAGGCCAGCGCGGTCGATCCGCAGTGATAGCCGAGCGTGCGCAGCATCGCGGCAAGCTCATCGACGCTCGCACCGCCGCCGCCGAGCTCTGCCGGGACCCCGCCCTCGATCAGCCCCGCCGCCTTCAATGACGCAAAATTGTCGGCTACGAATTTATCTTCATCCGCCGTTTCGTTGGCGCGTTGCGCAAAAATTGGTCCCAGGTCGTGCGCAATGTCCGCGACCGTGCGTCGCTGAGCCGCGGCGGTGTCGATGGTTTTGATCACACTCATGATGCTTTCCTTCGCGTAAGGTTGCTAAAATTGTGTCGAGTGTCACCGGAAAGCCTGTTCCTAACCAGTCCACGAACTGTACTGCGGTCGCCGCGATAAAGCCGGCACCACACGTATAGCGCTGTTATCGCTGGTATTTTCGACCGGCGGCGACGGGGCTGGAAAAGATCGCTACACTATCTGTACTGCGTGCGATCTCAGGCTTCCCGGGCGTCCCTAGGAGTGCTGTTTTGGACGATCAAGCTAAACAAGGAAGTTACGGCCAATTCTGTCCTGTGGCCATGGCGGCAGAAATCATCTGTTCGCGGTGGACTGCGCTGGTGTTGCGTGAGCTGCTCTGCGGCACGACCCGTTTTAACGATCTCAGACGCGGCGTGCCGCTGATGTCGCCGACACTGCTGTCGAAACGGCTGAAGGAACTCGCCGAGGCTGGTGTCATCGCGGTGAAGCCCACGGGCCAGCCAGGCGTGGTCGAATACAAGCTCACGGAAGCCGGCGAGGATTTGCGCGGCGTCGTGATGTCACTTGGCGTCTGGGGTCAGCGGTGGATCGAATCCTCGCTATCGCTGAAGAACCTCGACCCGTCGCTGTTGATGTGGGACATGCGCCGAAACCTCTTGGCCTCATTGCTTCCGGATCGCCGATGCACCGTGAAGTTCACCTACCCTGAGCTAAGCGCAGGCCGGAAATCATGGTGGATCGTAAACAAACTCGGCGAAGTCGACCTATGTAGCGTTGATCCGGGTTACGAAATCGATCTTTACGTGAGCAGCTCACTACGTAGCATGACCGCGGTTTGGATGGGCATCTCGACGTTGAAGGCCGAGATCGAAGCCGGAAACATCGAATTGACCGGCGATAAGGCGGTTGCCCGTTCGATGCACGCGTGGCTGGGCCTCAGTCCATTCGCGGCCGAAAAGAGTCGCGTCGCGAGCTGACGTGCGGCAGCATGAGCGAGCGCTGCGAACGAGGCGCTACGGATGCAGGATCACCTTGCCCATCGCCTTGCGGCCGGCGAGCACTTTGAGGGCATCGGCGGTTTGCGCCAGCGGGAAGGTGCGGTCGACGTGCGATGAGATCTTGCCTTCCGCAGTCCACTTCACGAGCTTTTCCAGATTGGCGCGGTTCTTCTCCGGATTAAGCCGCGCCCATGCGCCCCAGAACACGCCGCGGATATCGCAGCCCTTCAACAGTGCCAGATTGAGCGGCATCTTCGGAATGTCGCCGGCGGCGAATCCGATCACCAGGAAGCGCCCCTCCCATGCGATCGAACGCAGCGCGGCCTCGGCGTAAGCGCCGCCGACCGGATCGAAAATAATATCGGCGCCCTTGCCGCCCGTGAGCTTGCGCAAGCCCTCTTTCAGATCTTCCTTGGCGTAGTTCAGCCCGAGCTCGGCGCCGTGTTGTTTGGCGAATTCAAGCTTCTCGTCCGACGAGGCGCAGGCGATCACCTTCAGGCCCATCAGCTTGCCGAGTTCGCATGCCGCGAGACCCGTGCCGCCGGCAGCCCCCAACACCGCCATGGTCTCGCCAGGTTTCAGGCTGGCGCGATCTTCCAGCGCATGCAGCGCGGTGCCGTAGATGATGATAATACCGGCGGCGCGATCGAAATCCAGATTGGCGGGAATCTTGACGATGGAATTTGCCGGCAGCGCGATCTTCTCGCGCGCGCCATTGTGGCCGCAGGACGCCACCACGCGGTCGCCGACTTTCAAGTCGGTGACGCCGGCGCCGACGCTTTCGATCACGCCCGCGACTTCCGCCGCCGGTGAAAACGGGAACGGCGGCTTGATCTGGTATTTGCCCTGGATCATCAGCAGGTCGAAGAAATTCAGCGCCGCCGATTTGATTGCGATCACGGCATGGCCAGGCTCGGCCACGGGATCTGGCACGTCGGTCAGCACGAGATCGTCGGGACCGCAATATTGCGAGCAGAGAATGGCTTTCATGGACACACCTGAGTTTCGGACGCACAGTTAAGGCTAGGAGCTTCATGCCGGATTTGAAGC
Source organism: Bradyrhizobium sp. URHD0069 (assembly GCF_000701345.1). Taxonomy (GTDB): domain Bacteria; phylum Pseudomonadota; class Alphaproteobacteria; order Rhizobiales; family Xanthobacteraceae; genus Bradyrhizobium. The sequence continues at coordinate 99,735 of NZ_JNIJ01000019.1, forward strand.
TGGGCGACAATCTGATTCGGATGCCTTTTTGACGGCCCGCGAGGCGTCATTGCGCGCCAATGGGTCGCGCGAAGGCGCGGCCGATGACAGGCTCCGCGAAGCGTCGCTTCCGCTCCCCGCAATGACGACGGTAACAAGGAACCAAACGATGTTTGAAAAAGGCCTGCTGGCGGGAAAGCGCATATTAATCACCGGCGGCGGCTCCGGGCTCGGCGCCGCGATGGGGCGTCGCTTTGTCGAGCTTGGCGCCGACCTGATCATCTGTGGCCGCCGGCTTGAACTGCTGGAAGCGACGGCAGCGCAGATGCGGCGCGATCTCGGCGGCACGGTCAGCGCGATCAGATGCGACGTCCGCGACGGCGCTGCCGTCGACGCCATGATGGAGGCGATCTGGCGCACTGCGCCGCTCGATGTGCTGGTCAACAATGCCGCCGCGACGTTCATCGCGCAAACCGAGCAGCTGTCGTTTCGCGCCGCCGACGCGATCCTCGCGCCGACGCTGCACGGCGCGATGTATTGCACGCTGGCTGCGGGGAAGCGTTGGATCGAGGCAAAACACGGAGGCGTGGTGCTGAGCATTCTCTCGACCTCGACCATCACCGGCCGCGCCTTCACGGTGCCGTCTGCGATGGCGAAGTCGGCTATTCTCGCGATGACCAAGAGCCTCGCGGTGGAGTGGGGTCCGAAGGGCATCCGCACGGTGGCGATCGCGCCCGGGGCGTTTCCGACCGCCGGCGCATCGGGCCAGCTTCGCCCCGAGGGCCGTGACGATCCTGGGCATCGAAAAATCCGCTCGGCCGCGTCGGCGAACATGGCGAGCTTGCCAATCTCGCGAGCTTCCTGATTTCGGATTCCGCCGGCTACATCAATGGCGAGATGGTGGTGCAGGACGGCGGCGCGCATTTGCGCAGTTCGGGCGCCGAGGATCTCTTGCAATGGACCGACGCGCAGTGGGAGAAGCAGCGCGCGGCGCGGTCGAAAGAGTAGGGCTGAACGGTGCGGCAAGCGGCGCGACGAAGTGTTTGAGGCGCCGGTTCCTAGTCTCGCAACTGCCTTCCCAAAAAGACATTTCCCGGCTATCCATCGACCGTGTGACGATCCGGTGTCGGGCCATCTTCCAGTCACAATGATGAGGGAGCCAGATTGGTCATGTACGTGCGGCGAATACTGACAACTCTGGTGGTGAGTGCGCTGATGTGCGGGGTTGCAAACCTTGCGCAGGCGCAGAGTGAGTCGTCGAAAGGCGCGGCCAAATCCGCGAAACCGGAGACCAAGCCCACCGCGGCTGTCGCGGGCAACGCCGAGCCGACCCTGATCGGTCAGTTCGGTACCTGGGGCGCCTACACGGCCACGCCGAACGGCAAGAAAGTATGCTTCGCGCTGGCCAAGCCATCGTCGTCGAAAACCAATCCGCCGAATCGTCCGCGCGATCCGGCCTATGCGTTCGTCTCCACGCGTCCGGCTGAAAAAGTCATCAACGAAGTTTCCATCATGATCGGCTACACGCTGAAGCCCGGTTCGGAATCGGCGCTGGAGGTCGGCGGCGCTTCCTATGCGATGTACACCCAGGGCGACGGCCTGTGGATCAAGAATGCCGCCGAAGAAGAGCGGATGGTCGATGCCATGCGCAAGGCTTCGGACGTGGTGGTCAAGGGCATGTCGGCGAAGGGCACCGAGACCACGGACACCTTCTCACTGAAGGGGCTTTCCCAGGCGCTCGACAAACTGGCGCAGGATTGCAAGCGCTAACGCGCTTTCAAGGTTAAAACAGACGCATTTAGTGCCTTTCCAGCAGGTCTGGGAAGGCCTATTTGATGTTCCATGAATGAGACGATGACCAGCACCGCAATCGAAGCCAGTTCGGGGGTAAGCGCGCCTTTGGAAAAGGTCGCGCTCGAAACCTACGTGCCGCCGGCAAAGCCGTCGCTGATCGGATTGTCGCGGGCCGAGATCGCAGAACGGTTGGGGGCTATCGGCGTAGCGCCGACGCAGCGCAAGATGCGCGTGCAGCAATTGTGGCACTGGATCTACGTCCGCGGCGCGAGGAATTTCGACGAGATGACCAGCATCTCCAAGGAAATGCGCTCGCAGCTTGAGGCGCATTTCACCGTCGCGCGCCCCGAGGTGGCCGCCGAGCAAGTTTCCAATGACGGCACCCGCAAGTGGCTGTTGCGATTGCCGAGCGGCGACAACCTCGAGAAGGCGCATGAAGTCGAGTGCGTCTATATTCCGGAAACCGATCGCGGCACGCTGTGCGTTTCCTCCCAGGTCGGCTGCACGCTGAATTGCTCGTTCTGCCACACCGGCACTCAGCGGCTGGTACGCAATCTCACCGCCGGTGAAATCGTCGGCCAGATCATGGTGGCGCGCGATCGGCTCAACGACTGGGCCGACCGCGATACGCCGACCGGCGGTCGCCTCGTCACCAATGTGGTGATGATGGGCATGGGCGAGCCGCTGTACAATTTCGAGGCGGTGCGGGATGCGCTTCTGATCGTCGCCGACAATGAGGGCATCGGCATTTCCCGCCGCCGCATCACGCTGTCGACCTCAGGCGTGGTGCCGAACATCATCCGCACCGGCGACGAAATCGGCGTCATGCTGGCGATCTCGCTGCATGCGGTGCGCGACGAACTGCGCAACGAGCTGGTGCCGCTGAACCGCAAATATCCGATTGCCGAATTGCTGCAGGCCTGCCGCGACTATCCCGGCTCGTCGAATGCGCGGCGCATCACCTTCGAATATGTGATGCTGAAGGGCGTCAACGATTCGCTTGACGACGCCAAGCTGCTGGTGAAGATGCTGAAGGGCATTCCGGCCAAGATCAATCTGATTCCGTTCAACCCATGGCCGGGCACGCGCTACGAGTGCTCGGACTGGGATCAGATCGAAAAGTTCTCGGAGTATGTTTTCAACGCCGGTTACTCCTCGCCGGTGCGCACGCCGCGCGGCCGCGATATCCTTGCCGCCTGCGGCCAATTGAAATCGGAAACCGAGAAATTGTCGGTGCGCGAGCGGCAGGCGCTGCGCGCCATGGCGATGACGGATTGAGAGGCAGGGGCTTCCGGATTGCTTCGCTTGCGCTCGCAAATGACGGCGGCTTCAAGTTGGTGATATGACTCTGATCGGCCGGCTGTTCGTGATTCTGTTCGCTTTTCTCGCCGCGTGTCTGGTGGCGGGGATGATCGTGGTCGGCGCGGTGCTGTTTCCGGAATTCAGCGATCTCGGGGCCGGTCCGGTCGATCCCGGCGCACTGAATATCGTGCTCGGCTTCGGCTTCATCTTCATCAGCGGTTTTGCGCTGCTGCCGGCGATGATCGTGGTCGCGATCACCGAAGCGTTTTATGTCAGGGGCGCGCTGACCTACGCGGTCGGCGGCGGCCTGGTCGGTCTGGCGTGTTATCTCGGTCTTGTCCCGTTCGATCCCGCAACGCTCAGCTTTAACGGCATCGTGCGCCGTCATCTCGAAATCATGACCGGCGCGGGGATCGTCGCAGGTCTCGTCTATTGGATGATCGCCGGCCGTAACGCCGGCGCCTGGCGCGAGCCAACGCGCCCGTTGCGGCCGCCGCCACCGCTGCCGTCACAAACGCCGCCGGCGTCAGCGCCTCCACAATCGCCGTCCTCGCCGTCGTGATTGGATTCGCCGTCATTGCGAGGGGCGTAAGCGACAAGGTAATCCGGTTCGACCCGGTGATTGTGGATTGCCGCGCTGGCGCCCCAATGCCAGGGGTTTTCAGAACCAACCTCCTCGGCTAAACCCCGCGCCATGAACCGGACCGGACTTTTTATCGCTTTGGGCTTGTCGCTTGTGGTCGGACTGCTGTTCGGGATTTATCCCGAACTCGATCTGAACTTGGCTGCGTTGTTCTACGATGCAGCGACCAGGTCCTTCCCCCTGAAATTCAACACGCTGGCCGGTATCGCGCGCGATGCCGCGATGGTGATTGCGTGGGGCTTTGTGCTGCCGGCGATCGTTGCCCTCGTGGTGAAGCTTTTTCGGCCGGACAGACCGCTGTTGATACCAGGGCGCGCGACCATCTTTCTGCTGGTCACTATGATCCTTGCCGCCGGCGTTCTGACCAATCTCACCTTCAAGAGCTATTGGGGCCGGCCGCGCCCCGTCGTGGTCACGCAATTCAACGGGCCGGAGCAATTCGTGCCGTGGTGGGATCCGCGCGGCGGCTGCGCGCGAAACTGCTCGTTTTTCTCGGGCGAAGGCGCAACCGCATTTTGGACCTACGCGCCCGCGGCGCTGACGCCGCCGACGTGGCGGCCGCTGGCTTATGCCGCCGCGACCCTGTTCGGCGTGATCACCAGCGCGCTCAGGATGGCGTTCGGCGGGCACTTCTTTACCGATGTCGCAGCCGCAGGGCTGGTGACGTTTCTGGTGGTGTGGCTGGCGCACGGCTTCATCTACCGCTGGCGCCGGACCCGGTTATCCGACGAGAGCATCGATGCCGCGCTGACGCGCTTTGGCTGGCCGGGCTACCTTTGGCGGCAACGTCTTTTCGCTGCCCGCGCGGCGGGCAAACCATCCCTGGTGAACCCGACCACCGAAGCCCGTGCGGACGATTGAGCCCTGAACGGCTTGCGCAGGGGTCCGTTCTGCCTGTAATCAATTTGCGCGGAATACGTGCGTGTCCCGCGCAAATTCCGGCATCGAATTCAGCAGGATTTACATGAGCAAGGACGTGAAGAAGGTGGTGCTCGCCTATTCGGGCGGGCTGGACACCTCGGTCATTTTGAAGTGGCTGCAGACCACCTACGCTTGCGAGGTCGTGACCTTCACCGCCGATCTCGGCCAGGGCGAGGAGCTCGAGCCGGCGCGCCAGAAAGCGCTGCTGCTCGGCATCAAGCCGGAAAACATCTACATCGAGGATTTGCGCGAGGAATTCGTCCGCGACTACGTGTTTCCGATGTTCCGCGCCAACGCGCTGTATGAGGGGCAGTATCTGCTGGGCACGTCAATCGCGCGGCCCTTGATCGCGAAGAAGCAGATCGAAATCGCCGAGAAGGTCGGCGCAGACGCGGTCTCGCATGGTGCGACCGGCAAGGGCAACGATCAGGTCCGTTTCGAGCTTGGCTATTACGCGCTGAGGCCGGACATCACGATCATCGCGCCGTGGCGCGAATGGGATTTGCGCTCGCGCGAGAAACTGATCGCGTTCGCTGAGGCGCATCAGATTCCCATCGCCAAGGACAAGCGCGGCGAGGCGCCGTTCTCGGTCGACGCCAATCTCTTGCACGCCTCCAGCGAAGGCAAGGTGCTGGAGGATCCCGCGCAGGAAGTGCCCGACTACGTCTATTCGCGCACCATCGATCCCGAGCAGGCGCCGGATCAGCCGACCATCATTTCAATCGATTTCGAGAAGGGCGACGCGGTCGCGATCGACGGCAAGAAACTGTCGCCTGCGACGTTGCTGACGCAACTCAATGCGCTCGGCCGCGCCAACGGCATCGGGCGGCTTGACCTCGTCGAAAACCGTTTCGTCGGCATGAAGTCGCGGGGCATGTATGAGACGCCGGGCGGCACCGTTCTGCTTAGCGCCCATCGCGCCATCGAATCGATCACGCTCGACCGAGGTGCGGCGCACCTCAAGGACGAGCTGATGCCGAAATATGCCGAGCTGGTCTACAACGGCTTCTGGTTCGCGCCGGAGCGCGAGATGCTGCAGGCGGCGATCGATCACAGCCAGCAATACGTCACCGGCCGCGTGCGCCTGAAACTCTACAAGGGCAACGTCATCGTGATCGGCCGCGAGAGCAAATATTCGCTGTACGATCAGGATCTCGTCACCTTCGAGGAAGGCGCGGTCGCCTACGATCACCGCGACGCGGCAGGCTTCATCAAGCTCAACGCCTTGCGGCTGCGCACGCTCGGCCAGCGCAAGAAGAAGCTCGGGCTGTGAGGGTTACCGGCGCGAGTTGTAATCGAGACGTCATTCGGAGCCGGTAAGGTGTGAACTGGGGGCATGCCTTGGCTGGCCGATAGCCGCCGCCCGGGCACATCTTTACTCCGACCACGGTGCTCGCATGATCAAGCCCTTCGCCGTTGCCCTGATTGTCCTGCTGTCGCAAAGTCAGGGTTTTGCCCAGACCATCTATCCGATCGATCGCGCGGCGATTCTCGCGGGCGCGCGGTTCGACTTCAAGGTCGAATTTGCGGATCGCGTCGATCCCGCAAAACTGAAGGTGACCGTGAATGGCGAGGACTTCGCCGCCGTGTTCGGCCAGTCCGGAACCTTCGTCGAGCGCGAAGACGGCAAGGACCAGTCGGCCCTGACGCTTCGCGGGGTCACTCTGCGCAAGCCCGGTAACGTTACGGTGGAAGTCAGCGATGGCACGCAGAAGCGGTCCATCGCTTGGACGGTCTACGACACCGGGCCGCGCAAGGCGAAGAACGTGATCCTGTTCATCGGCGATGGGCTGTCACCTGCTCATCGCGTCGCTGCCCGTCTGCTCTCCAAGGGCATCGCGGAGGGAAAGAGCCTCGGCAAGCTTGCGATCGACGACATGCCGCACATGGCGCTGGTGGCGACGGCGGGCTCGGATTCGATCATCACCGATTCGGCGAACGCGGCGAGTGCCTACGCCACCGGCCACAAGACCGCCGTCAATGCGATGGGCGTCTATGCCGACCGCAGCGCAAGCCCGTTCGACGACCCAAGGGTCGAAACCATCACCAGCCTCGCGAAACGACAGCTCGACATGAGCATCGGCGTGGTCACCAACACGGAGATCGAGGACGCCACGACGGCGGCGATGGTGGCGCATACCCGCCGCCGCGCCGCCTACGACGAGATCGTCGAACAGTTGTTCGCCGCCAGGCCGGACGTGCTGATGGGCGGCGGAAGCGCGAATTTCCTTCCGCAAGGCGCGGCCGGGTCCAGGCGCAAGGACGACATCGATTATCTCGCCCGGTTTCGCGAGGCCGGCTATCCGGTGGTGACGACGAAGGCCGAACTCGATTTGCTGGCAGCCGGATCCGACACGCGCAAACTGCTCGGCCTGTTCGCCACGGGAAATATGGATGGCGCGCTGGACCGCAAATTTCTGAAGGGCGGCGGGGTCAAGAAATTTCCAGACCAGCCCGATCTGACCGAACAGGTGCAGACCGCGCTGAACATTCTGTCGAAGAACGATGCCGGCTTCTTCCTGATGGTGGAATCCGGGTTGATCGACAAATACGCGCATGCGCTGGACATGGAGCGCGCGGTTTACGACACGATCATGCTCGACAACGCGGTCAGCCTTGCACGCGGCTGGGCGCGGGCGCGCGGTGACGACACCCTGATCCTGGTGCTCGCCGACCACAATCATCCCAACAGTCTTGTCGGTACCATCAGCGACGACATGAGCACGACGCCCAACCTGCCGCTGCGCGAGCGCGTGGGCGTCTATGAGAAAGCCGGATTTCCCAACTATCCGGCTCCCGATGCCGATGGCTATCCGTCGCGCGTGGATGTCAGCCGGCGGCTCGCGATCTTCTCCGCCAGCCTGCCGGACCACTACGAAACCTTGCGTCCGAAGCTCGACAGCCCCAACGAGCCGACCGTAAAGGGCGATGAACCGGGCACGTTCAAGGCGAATGAGAAATACAAGGATGTCCCCGGCGTCGTGCTGCGCTTCGGCAATCTGCCGGCGATGATGGGCGCCAGCGTGCATTCAGGAGAGGACGTCATCCTGACGGCGACCGGACCAGGCAGCGAACGGGTCCACGGTTCGATGGACAACACCGACGTATTTCGCCTCATGGCCGAGGCGCTTGGGCTTGCGGCAGCGGGGCAATAGCCCCGCGCTGTCGAAATGCACGCGCGTCAGGAAAGAGACGGCGCTGAGAACATCAGCTTCACACAAGTGCGAAAGATGAGAATCTGTCGTTCGAGGCGGCTCGAATCGTTCGGCCGCCACATCGTTCTGAACGAGAGGCCGCGGCGTATGGGTCCCGGCGTTCGCCGGGACGACTGTAGATAGAGCTCGCACCAGAGAAATGGCCGGGATTTTCTCTCGGCCATTTTCATTTCGTAGTTGCTTCGATTTACCGCGGCGGCGCGGTGCCGGGCGGCGGGGGCGGCAGCGATGCGGCGCCGCCGTTGAGTAAGGGCGTGATGTTGCGGATGGTGACGCGCCGATTGATGCGGCTCGGCTCATCCGTCTCCTCCTTCAGATATTGCTCGCCGTAACCTTGCGAGGTCAGGTTTTCCGCCGGCACCTGGAATTGCTGGGTCAGCGATTCGGCGGCGGATTCGGCGCGGCGATCTGACAGCGACAGGTTGTCGATGTCCGACCCCACCGCGTCGGTATGCCCTTCGATCAGGAACACCACGCGCGGATTGGCCGCAATCGCGCGATTGAGTCCGTCCGCGATCGCCTGCAGCTTCGAGGCCTGATCGGGCGAAATTTCCCACGATCCGGTTTCGAAGTTGATGCTGTCGAGGTCGATGCTCGGCATGCGCTGGCGTACCGAGGCGCTGTAACGGATTTCGTCGAGCGAGTAACGCCGATCGATCCGTTCTACCGGCGGTGCGATCATGGTGTCATAGATCAGTTCGGGCGGCGCACCCTCGGCATCGACGATATAGCGATCAAGCGGAATACCGATCACCGGGGGCGGCAGATCGACATAGAATCCGCCGATTCCGCGCGGGCCGCGATAACTGTTGTCGATGATGATGATCTCGCGGCCCCGTGGATCCCTGCGGATTCGGCGCAGCAGCAAGCCGTCGCGACCGCTCACGTTAATGATCTGCGAGCCGTCGGGGCGAACCACGATGGTGCGCCTCTCATTGCCGACCTGCTGGGTCCGGATGTCGCGCGCACCATAACGGAATCGATCGACTTCGTTGTGACGAATGAATGCCTGGCCGCCGGGATCGCGAACGATGACCCGGCCCGGCTCGGTAATGACGGTGCGGCCGCCTTCCTGGGTTTCCCGCCGTGCACCACGGAAGTCGTCGAGGCGGCGCGGCCCCGGTGCCGCCGCACCCCGAGCAATTGGCGCCAGGGCTTGGGCAGGCGGTGGCGCGGCCGGAATCGGCGCGGCGACGGTGGGCGGCGGACGGCGTGCGACCGCTGCGCCGGGCGGCAATGCGGTCTGGCCTCCTGCGCGACCGGGTGCAGGAGTAGCGGTCGGCGCAGCCGGAGCTGCACTCGGCGTCGGAGTGCCATTCGGCGCCGGTCCGGTGCGCGCCGCTGGCGGCGTCGTCTCCGCGCCTCCGCCGGCGGGAGGTGGCGATGGCGGCCGAGTCGGACTCGGCGATGCCGCAGGTGTTTGCCTGGCGTCTGCCGGCGGCGGAGTTTGAGTCTGCGGACCGGCGGCGGGCGGAGTGGGCGATGGTGAAGGCGATTGCTTCGCGCCCGCCGGCGGCGGCGCAGCTGCAGGCGGCGCGGTTTGAGTTTGCGGCGCTGCTGCTGGCGGAGTGGGCGATGGCGAAGGAGGCGGCGTCCGTCCGCCTGGTGCAACCCTCGGCTGAGGCTGACCGGGTGCCGAAGGCGCGGCTCCTGCCGGAGGCAATTGTCTAGCGCCCGCGGGCGGCGGCGGCACCGGAGAGGGCGTGCTCTTCTGCTGCTGCTGAACTGGAGGCGCGGCGCTCGGCGGGGCCGGCTGCTTCGGTTGAGCGGGCGGCTGCGCTGCCGGCGGGGCCGGACGCGGCGGTGGTGCCGCAGCAGGCGGCGGCGTCGGACGCGGTGGCGGTGCCGCAGCAGGAGGCGGAGTGGGGCGAGGCGGAGGAGCCGCAGCGGGCGGCGGCGCGGGTCGCGGCGGAGGAGCTGCCGCCGGCGGCGCGGGCCGGGGTGGAGGAGGGGGCGCGGCAGCGGGAGGCGCTGGACGTGCGGGTGGCTGAGCCGCGGGCGGCGCAGCCTTCGGTGGCGCCTTGGGTCTTCCATCGGGACCAACTTCGCCCGGCGCCTCGCGCTGCGCGACAACCAACGGCGCGGTTTGCGCGTGCGATGCAGAGGCTGCGAAGTGCATCGCCGTAAGAGCGGTCGTGGCAAGCAGCACGAGGCGAAGTTTTGTCATGATGGTGTGGTCCCCGGAGAAAATGTTCGGCAACAAGGTTTGTCGATCAACGAATAAGCGTTAGGCCGGAATGTGGCGGCCCTTAACAGCAAACTTGTTTTTATTTGTGAAAACGCAAGGCCTTGACGAGCCGTTGTTCATTGCGCATTCAGACGATTGTTTGAAATCGAATTTTCATATTCTCCCCTGCGGCATGTCTGATACGCCCGGATTCAGGTTGGGCTCAGAGGCCGGCAAATCGCCGATTTCAGCGTCGGTGGATTCAGCGTCGGTTGGATCAGGCGCGCGCGGTCCTGGCGGACCTCGCACGGGCAATTCGTCGGGCGTGTTGCCCGGCAACTCATCAGGCCGCGGTGGTTCGCCGGGATCCTGCATCGGCGGCGGCACCTCGGGCCGTGGATTTCCCGGCGGGCTTTCCTGCGGCGGCTCCGAAGGTTCTCCTGGCTTGATCGGCGGCTCTTCTGGCGGATCAATCGGCATGTCGCCCTTTGCGGAATTTCTTCCAGAATTTCAACCTGCATCAACGGCGCGGCATCGCCAATGTTCCCGGTAGGTTTGAACATCGTGTCGCCATCAGAGCGATTCGATTCATCCCGGCGCGTGGCAGACCGCCTCGATATCGTAATCGGAAACCCGACGTGGTCGATCATCAGAACCTCCCTCAGGTCTCAGACACCAGTTATTGCTTCACCAAGAGCGTGTTGCTGCGAGTCTTGCCGGTCTCGGCATAGCCGCCCGCGCGCATGTCGGCAATGCAGTCCTCTAACCATTCGTGGCGCGACAGGTGCTCGATCACCACCGCGCGCGGCCACAGCGATGGCGGCGCTTGCTTGAAGAAACCGGTCAGTACGCGATCCTCGTAACCCTCGACATCGATCTTCAGCGCATCGACGCGCTCCACCCCAGCGTCGCCGAGAATGCGCTGCAGCCGCAACGACGGCACCTTGATGGCACTGCCCGAGAGTTTGCCGGCGACGATGTGGCTAGCGCCGAGATTGTCGCCGTCGGTCTCGATCATCAACTCGCCGTCGGAAGGGCCGGCGGCGACGGCCACCAGCGTAACCTGGCTGTAGCCGGAGGCGGCTCGGTTGAACGCAAGCCGCGCATGGGTGATGGGATGCGGCTCGATCGCGATCACTTTTCCATTTGCGCCGACGTAGCGCGCCAGCACCATGGCGTAGGTACCGACATTGGCGCCGACATCGACAAACACGCCGCCGACGCCGGTATGCGCGCGCAGAAAATCCAGCTCCTCGAGATTGTAATCGGGATTGAACAAGGCGCCGCGCTCGGTGGCACTGGCCTGGTGATAAAATCGAAACGACGCGCCCTGATATTGGACATCGACCGGACCCGCGCGCAACAGGTTGACCAGCCGCGATAGCATCGGGCGGAACGCGCCGCGCTTCAGCCGCGAGCGTTGCGCAAGCGAGATGATCGCCTGCTGCGCGCGCGTAGGCGCGAACGCGCCGAACGGGGGCGACGCCGGATCGTTGGCTGCGGCGATGCGAGGCGGCAGTGTCGGTGTCGTCAAGAAATCCTCGTGGAAACTTGCGGAAGCGGCGCATGCATAGCCGACTTTGCGGATGACTCCAACGACACACTCGACGTCGTCCCGGCCAGCAAGGCAACGGATTCGGCCCTGGCCGGCGCGATGACGGGCCCCGCGAGTGTGAGCCGATCGTTTAGAGCTGCGCCCATTACCTTTGTCGGAGCATCCATACGCGATTAGCCTGGCTTGTCCGCATCGTCCTGGGCTAACTTTCGAGAACCGTGGAGGCTGACATCATGCTGATCACGAACGTCAAGGCGCATCACGTATCTATCCCCTACGACGCCGGTGTGGCGAGCTTCAGGCAAGGCGCCTCAGCCATAGCGGCGCTTGATATCGTCCTCGTCGAAGTCTCCACCGACGCGGGAGTCACCGGCTGGGGCGATGCCTTTGGCTATGTGTGTCCACGATCTGCCGCCACCGCGATCGATGAAATGATTGCGCCGCAGGCCCGAGGCCTCGAAGTTCCCGATGCCGAGGCCATTCCCGCCTTCATGGATCGCATTCAGCGCAACCTGCATCTGTTCGGCCGTTATGGCATCACGATGTTCGCGATCTCCGGGCTCGACATCGCATTGTGGGATCTTGCCGCAAGAGTGAAGGGCGTGCCATTGCACCGCCTGATCGGCACCAGCAGGCGGGCGCGGATTCCGGCCTATGCGAGCCTGCTTCGGATCGGGACGCCGGAGCTTGTCGCCCGCGAATGCGAGACGGCGATGCGAGGTGGCTACAAGGCCATCAAGCTGCATGAGACGACCGCGCCGACCGTGTTTGCGGCCCGTGAGGCTATGGGCGCGGGGGTCCCGCTGATGGTTGACATGAATTGCCCGATGGATGGAGCCGAGGCGACTGCCTTCGCGCGCGCTTGTCGGCCAGCCGCGCCGATGTTCCTCGAGGAGCCGGTCTGGCCACCCGAGGACTTTGCGACCCTGGCGCAGGTACGCTCGGAAGGAGGGATCGATCTTGCGGCGGGCGAGAACGCGTGCACGGTCCATCAATTCCGTCAAATGATGAGCGCCGGCGCCGTGAGCTATGCACAGCCCTCGGTTACCAAGGTCGGCGGTGTTAGCGAATACCTCAAGGTCGCTGCGTTGGCCGATCAAATGGGCGTAAGGCTTGCGCCGCATTCCCCCTATTTCGGGCCGGGCTTTCTGGCGACACTGCAGCTTATGTCTCTGCGCGATGACGGCACGTTCGTCGAAGTGTTTTACATGAACCGCGCTGCCTGTCTTTGGGGCGACCACATCAACGTCGATGCTGATGGCGCCATCCCGGTGCCCCAGGGGCCGGGGCTAGGCTACGAGCCGGACAAGGCGATCATCGAGCATTACCGCGTTTCATGACCGGCATTGCGCTTCATCCCGGTGCTCGACTTGCCGGTCGGCGGTGTCGTGCGTCGAAACTGCCGTGAATGGACATCGCGGCAGCGCCAACAAGTGAGGCATGAACGCCGACGCAGCCATCAGCGTCCGGAGCGAGTCCACCGCGACTAAACCAAGGTATGGGCCACCCCAAACCAACACGACATTCGAAACAACCCTCCGTAGGGTCGAGCCGTTCGCCTTGATCAGATTAAGCTGATCCAAGGATCTAGGTCAGTATGTGCCGACAAGACGGCGTGCCTACAATCGTGGCGCGGATGCTCGGCCACTACGGATCGGCTGATAGTTTCCATCGCCTTTAGCAACATCGCAGCCTGCGTTCGCCGTCGAAGAAGAGGAGCACTTCGTGAGCAAACCGATCGTCAGCGCGGCCTCCGTCCGAGCCGCGCCGCTGGTCTTCGGCGCAGCACGGACCCCAGATGCCGCTGCCGCAAGCGCTGAAGGAAAGCAATCATGTTCGGCCTGACCGCACTTGAACTCGCGCGGATCCAATTCGGATTCACGATATCAGCACACATCATCTTCCCCGCGATCACCATCGGCCTTGCGAGCTATCTCGTGACGCTGGAAGGCCTGTGGTTGTGGAAGAAAGACACCACCTATCGCGACCTCTATCATTTCTGGTCGCACGTCTTCGCCGTCAACTTCGCCATGGGCGTCGTTTCCGGCATCGTCATGGCCTACCAGTTCGGTACCAACTGGAGCTATTACTCGGCCTTCGCAGGAACCATCACGGGTCCGCTGCTCAGCTACGAGGTGTTGACCGCCTTCTTCCTCGAAGCCGGATTCCTGGGCGTGATGCTGTTCGGATGGAACAAGGTTGGGCCGGGCCTGCACTTCTTCGCCACTGTCATGGTGGCGATCGGGACGCTCATGTCGGCAACCTGGATTCTCGCCTCCAATAGCTGGATGCAGACACCGCAAGGCTTCGAAATCATCAATGGCCGTGTCGTGCCCGTCGATTGGCTGAAGGTGATCTTCAATCCTTCATTCCCATACCGCCTCGCGCACATGACGGTAGCGGCCTTTCTCTCCGTGGCGCTGATCGTCGGAGCATCCGGCGCATGGCACCTGCTCAAACGGCGTGACACGCCGGCCGTGCGCACGATGTTTTCGATGGCCATGTGGATGGTGCTTATTGTTACGCCTATACAGATCGTCATCGGTGACCAACACGGCCTCAACACTCTCGAGCATCAGCCGGCGAAAATCGCCGCGGTCGAGGGTCACTGGGAGAACAAGCCCGGCGAGAGCGTGCCGCTGATCCTGTTTGGCTGGCCCGACATGGCTGCTGAGACGACACGTTATGCCTTGCAGGTTCCGCACTTGGGTAGCGTCGTCCTGACCCATAGCTGGAACGACCAGATTCGCGGCTTGAAGGAGTTCGCCCCCGAGGACCGGCCGAACTCCACGATCGTTTTCTGGACCTTCCGGATCATGGCCGGGCTGGGCTTCCTCATGCTGCTGCTTGGCCTTTGGGGCGCCTGGGCACGCTGGCGCCATGAGCTCTACCGCTCGAAGCTTTTTCTGCGCTTTGCGGTGCTGATGGGCCCAGCGGGTCTGGTGGCGCTCCTGGCCGGATGGCTCACCACCGAGATCGGCCGCCAGCCCTGGGTGGTCTATGGCGTGATGCGGACGAAGGACGCGGTATCGAACCACTCTGCGCTCGCACTTTCGATAACGCTGATCGTGTTCATCGTCATGTATCTGACCGTCTTCGGCACGGGCATCCGGTACATGTTGCAGTTGGTGGCGAAAGGCCCCCAGCCGTATGGCGAGCATCCACCCGAACCGGAAAGCGGTCGGCCGGCGCGTCCTTTGTCCGCCGTCCCCGACAGCGTGGATGCGGCGAGTGAACTACCGAGCGGCAGCAGGAGGTAGGAACGATGGGCATCGATCTTCCTGTCATCTGGGCCGTGATCATCGGCTTTGGATTGATGATGTATGTGGTGATGGATGGGTTCGATCTCGGGATCGGCATCCTCTTCCCGTTCATTCGCGACCGGGGCGATCGCGACACCATGGTGAACACGGTTGCGCCGGTCTGGGATGGCAACGAGACCTGGCTGGTTCTGGGAGGAGCCGCGCTGATGGCGGCATTTCCGCTTGCTTATTCCGTACTGCTCAGCGCGCTCTACATTCCAATCTTCTTGATGTTGGCGGGTCTGATCTGGCGCGGCGTGGCTTTCGAATTCCGCTTCAAGGCGGACGAAACGCACAGGCCGTTCTGGGACAAGGCCTTCGCCTGGGGCTCCTACATCGCGACCTTCTCGCAAGGCGTCGCGCTGGGCGCCTTCATCAACGGCTTCAAGGTGACTGGGGCTTCCTACGACGGCGGCAGTTTTGACTGGCTGAGTCCATTCAGTCTCTTCACAGGCGTCGCCCTCATCGTGGCCTATGCCCTGCTCGGCTGCACCTGGCTCATCATGAAGACCGAAGGCGAACTGCAGCACCGACTGAAAGCGCTGGCGCCTACGATGACGCTCGTCCTTGTCGCGGCGATCGTCATCGTGAGCGTGTGGACCCCGCTCACGCATCCGAGCATCGCGACACGGTGGTTTTCATTTCCGAACATCATCATCTTCTCGCCGGTGCCCGTGCTTGTCGTGGCGACGACTTGGGTCATGATGCGCGTGCTTCGGAACGAGACGCACGCATCGCCGTTCCTGCTCGCGCTGCTGTTGCTGTTCCTGGGCTATACTGGTTTGGCGATCAGCCTGTGGCCGAACATCATTCCACCGGCCATATCGATCAGGGAGGCCGCCGGGCCGCCGGAAAGCATGGGCTTCACGCTGGTCGGTGCGCTTTTCGTCATCCCCTTGATCCTCGGCTACACCGCAATGTCCTATTACGTATTCCGCGGGAAGGTGAGAGCCGGCGAGGGGTATCATTGATGACTGCGCACCGATCCGCCGGCACCCAGACATGGCTTCGGAGGGTCGGCTGGCTTGTTCTGATCTGGGCGGCCAGTGTCCTGGCGCTGGGCGTTGTCGCGGGCCTTTTCAGATTGGTGATGAATCTCGCCGGGCTGACCGTGTGAGCAGCCCGCGCCCGGGAGGGAACGGTGCCGACACCTCCTTACAATGTGGCTGGCGACACGGGGGAGGGTCGCCACGCTTCGGCCATTCGCTATTATTGCTCGACGGCTCGGGGATTACTCAACGAGTTGAGGCGGCCGAACGTACACCTGGAAAGGGGTCCCGCGGCTAGATCTGCCGCTCGACCAGCTTCAGCTTGAGTTCGGCAATGGCCTCGGACGGATTGAGGCCCTTGGGGCAGGCCTTGGCGCAGTTCATGATGGTATGACAACGATAGAGCCGGAATGGGTCTTCCAAATCGTCGAGCCGCTCGCCGGTGGCTTCATCGCGGCTGTCCTTGACCCAGCGCGTCGCCTGCAGCAACGCGGCGGGGCCGAGAAAGCGCTCGCTGTTCCACCAATAGCTCGGGCATGAGGTCGAGCAGCAGGCGCAAAGGATGCACTCGTAGAGGCCGTCGAGCTTTTCGCGGTCCTCGTGGCTCTGCCGCCATTCCTTCTGCGGCGTCGGCGTCGTGGTCTTCAGCCACGGCTCGATCGAGGCGTATTGCGCGTAGAAATTGGTCAGGTCCGGCACCAGATCCTTCACCACAGGCTGATGCGGCAGCGGATTGACCTTCACCGCGCCGTCCGTCACGTCGTGCATCGACTTGGTGCAGGCCAGCGTGTTCTGGCCGTCGATGTTCATGGCGCAGGAGCCGCAGACGCCTTCGCGGCAGGAGCGACGGAAGGTCAGCGTCGGATCGATGTTGTTCTTGATCCAGATCAGGCCGTCGAGAACCATCGGCCCGCAATCCTGGATATCGACGTAGTAAGTGTCGACGCTGGGATTCTTGCCGTCGTCGGGATTCCAACGGTAGATCCTGAACTCGCGGGTCTCGGTCGCGGCAGGCGGCTTCGGCCAGGTCTTGCCGCCGGTGATCCTGGAATTTTTCGGAAGTGCGAATTCAGCCATTGTCTTGCCTTTTTAGTTCAATCCGTCATTGCCAGGCATAGTAATCTGCTTGCGCAGACTACGTGAACTTGTTTGCGCTCCCGGCAATCCATCTGGCGAAGATGGATGGATGCGAGGGTCAAGCCCGCGCCTGACAAGTCGCCATCAATACACCCGCGCTTTCGGCGGGATGTACTGCACGTCGTTGGTCATGGTGTAGTTGTGGACCGGGCGATAATCGATGGACGTATTGCCGCGATCGTCGATCCACGCCAGCGTGTGCTTCATCCAGTTCTTGTCGTCGCGGTCGGGGAAATCCTCGCGGGCATGCGCGCCGCGGCTTTCCGAGCGATTGGCCGCCGAGTCCATCGTCACCACCGCCTGCACGATCAGATTGTCGAACTCCAGCGTCTCGACCAGATCGGAATTCCAGATCAGCGAGCGGTCGGTCACCGAGATGTCGGCGATGCCGCCATGCACCTTGTGAATAAGGTTGTGGCCTTCGTTCAGCACCTCGCCGGTGCGGAACACCGAGCAATTGTTCTGCATCACACGCTGCATGCTCTCGCGCAGCTTCGCGGTCGGCGTGCCGCCGGAGGCATGGCGGTAGCGATCGAGCCGCCCGAGCGCCTTGTCGGCCGAATCCGCCGGCAATTCCGGCTGCTTGCCGTTTGGCGTCAGTTTTTCGGCACAGCGCAACGCCGCGGCGCGGCCGAACACCACGAGATCGATCAGCGAATTCGAGCCGAGACGGTTGGCGCCATGTACAGAGACGCAGGCGGCTTCGCCGAGCGCCATCAGCCCAGGCACTACCGCATTGTCGTCGCCATCCTTCTTGGTCAGCACTTCGCCATGATAATTGGTGGGAATGCCGCCCATATTGTAGTGCACCGTCGGGGTGATCGGGATCGGCTCACGCGTGACGTCGACATTGGCGAAGATCTTCGCTGATTCGGAAATGCCCGGCAGGCGTTCCTGCAGCACCTTCGGATCGAGGTGATCGAGGTGCAGGTAGATGTGATCCTTTTTCTTGCCGACGCCGCGGCCCTCGCGGATTTCGATGGTCATCGCGCGCGACACCACGTCTCGTGACGCGAGGTCCTTGGCGGACGGCGCATAGCGCTCCATGAAGCGCTCGCCTTCGGAATTGACGAGATAGCCGCCTTCGCCGCGCGCGCCCTCGGTGACGAGGCATCCCGAACCGTAAATGCCTGTGGGGTGAAACTGGACAAACTCCATGTCCTGTAATGGCAGGGCCGCGCGCAACGCCATGGCGCCGCCGTCACCGGTGCAGGTATGCGCCGAGGTGCAGGAGGCGTAGGCGCGGCCATAGCCGCCGGTCGCGAGGATCGTGGTCTGCGCGCGGAAGCGATGCAGCGTGCCGTCGTCGAGCTTCAGCGCGATCACGCCGCGGCAGACGCCCTGGTCGTCCATGATCAGGTCGATGGCGAAAAACTCGATGTAGAATTCCGCGGAGCGACGCAACGCCTGGCCGTACATGGTATGCAGCATGGCATGGCCGGTGCGGTCGGCGGCGGCGCAGGTGCGCTGCGCCTGACCCTTGCCGTAGTCCAAGGTCATGCCGCCGAACGGCCGCTGATAGATCCTGCCGTCTTCGGTGCGCGAGAACGGCACGCCCCAATGTTCGAGTTCGTAGACGGCTTCCGGCGCATTGCGCACCATATATTCGATGGCATCCTGATCGCCGAGCCAGTCCGACCCCTTGACGGTGTCGTACATATGCCAGCGCCAGTCGTCCTTGTGCATGTTGCCGAGCGCCGCCGAAATGCCGCCCTGCGCGGCTACCGTATGCGAGCGGGTCGGAAATACCTTGGTGATGCAGGCAGTGCGCAATCCGGCTTCGCTGCAGCCGACCACCGCGCGCAGGCCAGCGCCGCCGGCACCGACAACCACGACGTCATAGGTGTGGTCTTCAATCGGATAGGCCTTTCCGTTGGCGGCAGGACCATCAGCGCCGCCGCTTGCGGCCTTGCCGTTGCCATTAGCGGCCATGCACTACACTCCAGATGACAATTTTAGAATGGCGTAGATCGAGGCCAGCGCCACCGCGGCCGAAAAGAAGTTGTTGGCCATAATGGTAGCGAGCTTCAGTTTTTCGTTGTGCACGTAATCCTCGATCACCACCTGCATGCCGATCTTCATGTGCCAGGCGCTGGCGATGACGAACAACAGCATGATGATCGCGATCGGCCACGAGCCGAGAATCTGGGCCGCGCCGGCCTGGTTGCGGCCGAGCAGCATCATCACCACCACGATGACGGGCACGATCAAAACTGTAAGTGCCACTGCGGTGACGCGCTGGCGCCAGAAGTCCGAAGTGCCGGAATGCGAGGCGCCGAGATGGCGGACACGGCCGAGCGGCGTGCGCATGGAAGATGCCGGGCGCGGCGAGCCGTGTGATTCGCGGACGCTCATCGTCCGCCTCCGATCGCGTAAGCGGCGATCCACAGCAGCACGGTGAGGGAAATACCGCCGATCAGCGCGCCCCAGGTCAGTGCTTCACGTTCGTTCGCCTTGAAGCCGTAGCCGAGGTCCCAGACGAAGTGCCTGATGCCGCTGAGCAGATGATGCAGCAGCGCCCAAGTATAGCCGAATACGATCAGGCGGCCGATGAAGCTGGTGGTAAAGGCCTGCACGTTGGCATAGGCGGCGGGCCCCGATGCGGCTGCGATCAGCCACCACGCCAGCAGCAGGGTACCGAAATACAGCGCGACGCCGGTGGCGCGATGGACGATGGACAGCGCCATCGTCAGGGTCCAGCGATAGGTCTGCAGATGTGGCGAAAGCGGGCGTTCGATCCTGGCGGTCATCGGCGGCTTTAAAAGGTTGCGGGGCCCGCGCTCGGGTCCATCGGGGATCGCAGTAAACAAAACCTATTTACGAACTCGAAACAGTCCGCGCAACGGCCAAAATCACCAATTGCGAACGATGGTTCATAACTATGGATGAGCCTTGCAATCGTGGGCATTGACAAGGTCCGCGGTCGCTGATGGCTGGTATACCTGAAGCACGATTCATGAACGCGCGCGTGTTCGCCGCGCGGCCCATAACCAGGCGGAACCATGGTTGCAGGATTGAGCGCCTCCGAGCTTCTCGAATTAGCGCTGCTGCTGGTGGCGGTGGGCGTATTGTCGGGATTTCTTGCCGGCATATTCGGCATCGGCGGCGGTGCGATCCTGGTGCCGGTGTTTTATGAATGCTTTCGGCTGGCCGGCGTGCCGCTGGAGGTGCGGATGCCGCTGTGTATCGGCACGTCGCTCGCCATCATCATTCCGACCTCGGTCCGCGCCTATCGCGCCCATTACGCCCGCGGCGCGGTGGATATGGAGATTCTCAGAGCCTGGTGGCTGCCGGTGCTGATCGGCGTGATCGCCGGCAGCGTTACTGCGCGCTACGCGCCGGAGCGGCTGTTCAAGGTCGTGTTCGTGGGTGTGGCATGGTCGGCCGCCGCACGGCTGCTGCTGGCGCGCGCGACCTGGAAGTTCGGCGAGGACCTGCCACGGGGGCCGCTGATGAACGCTTACGGTTTCTTCGTCGGGCTTCTGTCCACTCTGATGGGCATCGGCGGCGGATTGTTCTCGAACCTGCTGATGACCTTCTATGGCCGGCCGATACATCAGGCGGTGGCGACCTCCTCGGCCTTGGCGGTGCTGATCTCGATTCCCGGCGCGCTGGGATACGTCTATGCCGGCTGGCCGGCGGCGGCGCGTTACCCCGACATTGCCGCGCTGCAATTGCCGTTTGCGATCGGTTATGTCTCGCTGATCGGCGCCGTGCTCGTCATGCCGACCAGCCTTTTGACCGCGCCGCTCGGCGTGAGGGCGGCGCATGCGATGTCGAAACGCACGCTGGAAGTCGCGTTCGGCAGCTATCTCTTCATCGTCGGCGGCCGGTTTGTGATCAGTCTGCTGTAGCGGAAGTAGCAATCGACGAACACGAGTTGCTGGTTTCGTCATTGCGAGGAGCAAAGCGACGAAGCAATCCAGTTTCCTTGATGCATTCTGGATTGCTTCGCGGAGCCCGTCATCGGGCGCGCATTCGCGCGACCCGTTGGCTCCGCAATCACGATCTGAAGCCGTTTATTTTTTCGCGTAAATGTCCGAATAGGTATCGCGCAGAATATTCTTCTGCACCTTGCCCATGGCGTTGCGCGGCAATTCGTCGACCACGATCACCCGTTTCGGCATCTTGAATTTCGCAAGCCGCCCGTCCAGCGCCGTCAGCACAGAGGTCTCGTCGACCTTGGCGTCCTTGTTGCAAACGATGACGGCGGTGACGCCCTCGCCGAAATCCGCATGCGGCACGCCGATCACGGCGGATTCGACCACGCCCGGCATGGCGTCGATCTCGCTCTCGATTTCCTTGGGGTAGACGTTGAAGCCTCCGGAGATCACGAGATCCTTGCCGCGGCCCAGAATGTGCACGTAGCCGCTACCGTCGATCTTGCCGAGGTCGCCGGTGATGAAGAAGCCGTCGTCGCGGAATTCGGACCTGGTCTTTTCCGGCATCCGCCAATAGCCCTTGAAGACGTTCGGCCCCTTGACCTCGATCATCCCGATGGTTTCGCGTGGCAGTTCTTTGCCGGTTTCCGGATCGGTGACACGCACCGACACGCCGGGCAGAGCATGACCGACCGCGCCGGGGACGCGATCGCCGTCATACGGGTTCGAGGTGTTCATATTGGTTTCGGTCATGCCGTAGCGTTCGAGCACGGCATGGCCGGTACGCGCAGACCATTCGCGATGGGTGTCGGCAAGCAGCGGCGCCGAGCCGGAAACAAACAGGCGCATGTGTCGAGTGGATTGGCGAGTCAGCGCCGGGCTCTGCAAGAGCCGCGTGTAGAACGTCGGTACGCCCATCAGCACGGTTGAGCGCGCCATCGATTTGATGATCAGATCGGGATCGAATTTCGGCAGGAAGATCATCGATGCCTGCGCGAACAGCGTGACGTTGCTTGCCACGAACAAACCGTGGGTGTGATAGATCGGCAGGGCGTGGATCAGCACGTCCTTGTTCGTGAAACGCCAGTAGTCCACGAGGGTCCGCGAATTCGACGCGAGATTGTCGTGCGTCAGCATCGCGCCCTTGGAACGTCCTGTCGTGCCCGAGGTGTAGAGGATCGCGGCGAGATCATCGTCAGCGCGTACCACCGTTGCAAATTCCGCATGTGCCTTGGCGGCGGCATCGGTCAGCGACCCCTTGCCGTCGGCGCCCAACGTCTCGACCCTGGCGCCGACCTTCGCTGCAATGGCGCCGATGGCTGCGGCCCTGGACGGGTCGCACACCACCAGCGACGGTTCGGCGTCGGTGATGAAATATTCAAGTTCGTTGAGCGTATAGGCGGTGTTGAGCGGCAGATAGACCGCGCCGGCGCGCACCGCAGCAAGATAGAGCACCAGGCCCGGCACCGATTTTTCGGTTTGCGCGGCAACGCGGTCGCCGGGCTTGACGCCACGGTCAACCAGCACATTCGCCATCTGGCCGGCCTGGGAAACCAGTTCGCCATAGCTGATGCGCTGCCCGTCGATAGTCTCGATCGCCAGCCGGTTTGGATCGTAGAGGCCGTCGAACAGGCGGGAAAACAGATTGGCGTTCATGATGGTTTTCTCGGGCGCGTTCATGCATCATTCCGGGGCGGCTGCGTCCGATCGGCCGCATTTTATGGTGCTAGATAGCAAAGGCGCCCTTCACAAAGCAACGGAGACAGTTTGCATGTCAAATAACGGGAAACGCCTGGCCTGGGTGACTGGCGGCGGAAGCGGTATCGGCGAGGCCGGCGCGGAAGCGCTGGCGGCGGATGGCTGGACGGTGGTGGTTTCGGGACGCCGAAAGGACGCGCTGGACGCGGTGGTGGCAAAGATTAGCAAAAACGGCGGCAAGGCCGAGGCGATCCCGCTCGATGTCAGCAAGCCCCCTGACGTGAACAAGGCGGCGGAGCAAATCCTCGCCAAACATGGCCGCATCGATCTTCTGGTCAACAGCGCCGGCATCAATGTGCCGAAACGCAGCTGGGCCGATATGGAGCTGGAAGGCTGGAACAAGCTGGTCGATATCAATCTCAACGGTGTCTTGTATTGCATGCGTGCGGTGCTGCCGGCGATGCGGGCGCAAAAGGACGGCTGCATCATCAACGTCTCGTCATGGGCGGGGCGGCACGTGTCGAAAATGCCGGGCCCGGCCTACACCACGACCAAGCATGCGGTGCTGGCGCTGACCCATTCGTTCAACATGGACGAGTGCGTCAACGGCTTGCGCGCGTGCTGCCTGTCGCCCGGCGAGGTCGCCACCCCGATCCTGAAACTGCGCCCGGTGGTGCCATCAGAGGAAGAGCAGGCGAGGATGCTGCAGTCCGAAGATCTCGGCCGCACCATCGCCTTCGTCGCCAGCATGCCGCCGCGGGTCTGCATGAACGAGATTCTGATCAGCCCGACCTGGAACAGAGGCTTTGTTCAGACGCCGTCCAATCGGGATTAGCGCCTCTTCGTGGTCGTCCCGCGATCGTGCGGCAGGCCGAGCGGCGGATTGGCTCTGGCGTAATCCGCCGCTCCGGTTGGGACTGACATTTGCCGAACCGACTAAGTTGTCCTTCCGCGGGGGATCGTGTCCACTCGGGCTGACGCCCGATTTCGTCTCCACACCCGAAACGCAATCTGCGGATCGAGCAGCGCCGTAGGCTGCCGCATCAGATTTGCTACTTCCAGAAACCTGCTGGCCAGCACAGCATCATCCTGGGCGGCGCGATACAGTTTTGCGATGTACCAGTTGATGAAGCGCACCTGGGTCGTGCGCTTTCCCTCAACACGCGGGTGTTGAAGATCGCTACCCACAGCAATTTGCCACGGAATATCGATGAGCCGGCTGGCTGCCCGAAAGAAGCGTCCGGCAATGTCCTGCGTGCCTTCCGCCAGGCACTCGCGCAAGGCCAGCGATTCCACGCAGGCAACGGTCATCCCCTGACCGTACACGGGATTGAAGCTGCACAAGGCATCGCCAAACACCAAAAAGCCCGCCGGAAAGCGGTGCAGCTCTTCGTAATGTCGGCGCAGGTTTGCAGTGAACTGGTAGGGCATCAGCGGGCACAATGGTTCCGCAACCCTGACAACGTCGAATATCTCGGGCTTTTGCAAGCTGCGCGCGAAGGCGACAAAACCGTTGTCGTCCGTCGGAGCCGGGTCGCCCAAGTAGCCCCCCAACGTCACGATCCAGCGGTCACCTTCCTGCGCCAGAATAGCGCCAAAGCGCCAATCCGGCGGGCAAGCTGCAATAATGGCGCCACGCATTCCGCGCAAATGTTCCGGCAGCCGGCGGTATTGCCGGGTCGCGTAGCCAAGGTTGATCTTGATCTGCTCCTCGCGAGGCTTGGGATAGCCCAACGCGCCTAGCCAAGCCGGGCTGGATGAGCCGCGCCCGCTGGCATCGACAACCAGATCGGCGTTCATCATCTGCGTGCCGTCCGAGCCGCCTCGGGATTGAACACGAACACCCGACACGCGGCCCTGCGATCGATCGAACGCCGGCTCCAATACATCACAGCGATCCTGTAATCGAACATTGGGGAGTTGCAGTACCCGGCGTCGCACACTGCCCTCCAGCATCGGGCGACTGATTGCGAGCCCGAGCATTTTGCTGGGCGCGTTGCACAAATAGAAGCCGTGGTTGAACCAGAGAACTTGATCGACGACGTCACCGGTGGCAGCGCCCTGCGCAACCATTTCTTCGGTGAAGCCCGGAAACAACTGCTCGAGCACATCACGTCCCCGGGCAAGCAGGCCGTGCGTATGTCGTCCTTGAGGAACGCCTTTCCGCGGTTCATACGTGCCCGGGAGCACATCGCGTTCCACTACGATCACTTCGCGGTAGTGATCGGCCAGCGCGCGAGCCGCTAGCAGGCCGCCCATGCTGGCGCCAATGACGATTGCACGCTTGCTGGAATGCTCCTGTAATATGGTTTGCATGGCTGCACCTCTGCGATGAGGTATCGGCTCATAAAAGAGTTTAGCACGATGGCGACCGGGCGGTTGTGAACTACTTCACACGCGAGCGATTTTCGCCGCACTGGGCCTCCGCGGGAGCCCACGCGAACGACAATAGGTTTCATGCGCTAATCGCCGCAGCTTGATGATTGCTTTGGGTCAAACTGAGAAGAACTCAGTACGGGCATATGTTTTCCGCACGGGCATATGTTTTCCGCTTCGCCCTCGAATTCGGACATTGCTCGACGCAGTCGGCACCTCGCATGCGAACAGGAGACATCGACGAGATCACGTCGCTACCATTGGCGCGGAGGCCCAGCGAAATGGTGGACCAATCGGTGCACGCCGGAAATGACCGCCCGCACTTTCAGCAAAAGGCGAATGAGCCAGTCCGGTACTCCCACATAGCGCGCTGTTTCAAATAATCCTTGGTCATGACGTTGCTGAAAGCTCACATTGGAAAAAAAGTCATGATCGCTATCACACCACTCCAATGTGCGCGCTTTCTCCTCCCTCAATGGCTTGCTGTGCGGTAACTTAGCGATGAAGTGTAGTTCTCGCCGAATACAAACCGCTTCGATCCTGATGCGCCTGTCTTCATCGTAGTGGATGCCCCATCGCTCCAGCCTTGCATGGGTCGCTTCATGGACTATTGCGGAAGCAAGTTCTTCGAGCGTCGTTGTTTCAAGGAGAACAAAACGCTCATCGAGTACGCACGCCCGTAGCGAATCGTCGTACCATGCGTGATAGCCAGGGATTAAATCCACCCATATTCGCTCCAGG
The DNA here is from genome assembly GCF_000701345.1 of Bradyrhizobium sp. URHD0069. GTDB lineage: Bacteria > Pseudomonadota > Alphaproteobacteria > Rhizobiales > Xanthobacteraceae > Bradyrhizobium. The sequence continues at coordinate 125,435 of NZ_JNIJ01000019.1, forward strand.
TTGTGGATGACGCGGGAATAGTGAAGCGTATCGTGGCGTTTGATGAGCTGGAGCGCGTCCTCGACGCGGCGCAAGCTGGACTCGCCTTCCGTGGTCCCCACCCAAAGCCCGTCAATCGTTCGACTCGTTGATAACCAGAAGCTCAGCCTATCGAAGGCGGCCAGCTTCCGATCCTGTTTTTTACGAAGGCTACACCGCGCAAATTCCGTTGCGTTCCAAGCGCCAATCCTTCGTCGCGGCTAAGGCCGTTCCCCGTTGACAACCTATACGCGCACCCCTCTTTCGGGTTGCTTAGAAGCTTAATTCAAATCGTAATGATTATCGCTCCTTTGGTAACTGGCCGTGTAACTAAAGATCGCTATGGGGTCAAACTGAGAAGAACTCAGTACGGGCATATGATTTCCGCTTCGCCCTCGAACTCGGACATTGCTCGATGCAGTCGGCACTTCGCATTCGTGCCAACAAGAGACTCATCCACCGCAGTAAGCGGTATTGTTGCCGGCCTGACAGGTCAGGGCCGGAATTGGCCGCGGCACGGCAAAAAGCAAATAACACGAAAATGCGAGGAGTGAGATAGCTCACAGACGTGCCTCGCATTAGGCACTAACGAGATCCTTGCAAGGTTTTCATCAGTTCCAACCGGATCGAGAAAATGAAAACGATGTCGGACTGGCTGAGCCGGGCAGCGGCGCTGCCCGCGCGATTACACAGCATTCGACGGCAGTCAGATAACCGGCGCGCGAGGGATCGACGACCATTCAGGAGTCGAGTCACCGCCGTGTTCACGCTGCATGATTTCGTCACGGCGTCCTGTCGCGCCGCAATCAGCCTTGTTGTGCGCGAATGCCGGTCCGCAGGGCGATTGACTCTGTAACGCGTGTTTCAAGCCGAGTTGAGTTTATTGAAGCGGAATTTAATGGGACCGGCGTGCGGTCTCCCTACATGAAGAACCAAGTATCCGCATCGGATGCTGCAAGCAGATAGCTCGCAGTCTGGACAGCACGCTCGTCTCACGAAGCGTGATCAATTCGTCTCGTCCCACGCGAGCCTACAATCGATCCATACAGGAGAAACGAAAATGATTTCATTCAAAGCCCTTGCAGCGGCCGTGCTGCTGTCCGCGACCGCAGCGACGCCGGCATTCGCACAAGCTCCTGCGGATACAGGCTCTCTGTATCTCAAAAATCTACGCGACTCCGGGTATAATCCGAGGAACGACTTCAATCCGAACGGGACCATGAGGGCCGCCATCCAGGAGCCAGGCCTGTTCGCATTCAATTATCCCAATCTTGATGTTCTGAATGGAGGGGAGCCAACTCCTGCTGCCAGGTTGTCTCCCGACTGGCCGGCGTTGAGAGGTGCGTGTGCGTCGGCCGGTGGCGGCATCACCTACTGCGGCGAGCGCCACGACTCATATGCTTTTGCGCCCAACGCATTCCCGCGTCATCATGCCCGCCGCCATCTCCGGCCGTAACTCGACCGCGCGTACAGCGCCATGCGCGGCCCCACGGCCGCGTGGCGGCGCTGTGGCGCAAGGCGGACCTCATCAGGAAGCGATGGTGATCTCTCTCTGTGATCTCGACTGCTCGCTCCAGATGACCAGGAGGGCAATGAAGAGAGCCCCTTGACGGCAGTGCTCGCAGGCAGGCCAAGCATGTTGCGTCCGGAGATGAAATCCCCGACCGCCGTTCCTGCGGCTCTGATTAAGACAACGGTGAGCCAATAAAACGGCAGCAAAAGAAGCCGCCCACTGCGTCCTGCCAGGAACAACACCGCCACGATGGGCGAGAGCAGGGTTGACGCTCCAGCGTCGTCGAGGCCTATCTTATGCAAGCAGAAATCGCCGATGACGATGCCCCATGTTCCCGAAATGAACATGCAGACCCGGTAGCCGAGGTCCGCCTGGGGTCAAACCGAGAAGAGCTCAGTACGAGCATATGTTTTCCGCTTCGCCCTCGAACTCGGACATTGCTCGATTCAGTCGGCGCTTCGCATTTGTGCCAAAGGCGGAAGTGAACGCTCTTAATCGATCACCTCGTCGGCGAGCGACAGCAAGGTCCGGCGGCACGGCTATGCCTACTCTTTGCGATCTTCGGATTGACCATTGAACACCAAAGGTGGTTGTAGTACAGAAAGCACTCGGGCCACTGACAACCGCCCGATGAGCTCCCGCGGCCAAGCGTTGTTTCGCTCCATTACGGAGGCGAAACATGTCCTGCGGCAGCACTACCTGCAATTCAGCCAACAATCACGACGAAGCTTCGACCTCGTTTCCGGACTTGAAATGGTCCTGGAAAATCCCGCTTGCGTGGATGGCCGGATTAGCACCGGGGTTGGAACGACAATACCAAGGCGGGGAACTTCTCCAACTTGATAACCGGCTGCTCGCCGACATTGGCGTATCGAGGACGGCTGTTGAAGAAGTGCGTAGGTCTCCCTTGTACCTGATAGCATGGCGCGACAGCCGATAACCATCTGGCGGTTCTTCGGAGAAGCCGCTTTCGTTTGTGCCGAGGTTCATGTCCGCCTTGGGTCAAACAGAGAAGAACTCGCTGCGAGCAAATGTCTTCCGGTTACCCCGGCGGGCTCAATTGGTCAGCGCAACACTCTAATCTTTTAGCAAAGATGGAGTGTGGGCATGAAACAGCGACGTCGCATTTATTACTCGACCGCTCAGCGGTCTGAGATCT
>NZ_JNIJ01000020.1 GCF_000701345.1 Bradyrhizobium sp. URHD0069
CCTTTTACAACCGCCTGATTGCCAAAGGAAAGGAGCCGAAGGTTGCGCTCGTCGCTTGCATGCGCAAGTTGATCGTCATCCTCAATATCCTGATCGCACGTCGACAGAAATGGGATCCCAGCCGCTACGCCGTCGCCTAATGAGCGCGTCTACATCGCGCTCGATCCTCGACCGAGCGCGATGTAAAGCCAACAGACCGGTGAGCGGGCGGGGTCAAGGCCGTCAGCCGCCGAAGGCGGTGGCGCCCAGCGCCAGCCTTGAGCCCGGCCGATTCACCGGTCTACCTTCAGCACAGTTGCTCTCATGGGGTGAGACGGCGAAGCTTATGAAGTGATTTGGGTCAGACGGGAACAGGAATATTTTTGCGAACAGGACTGGACTACCCAAATCAGATTGATCCGGTTCAACAAATTCACCCGGCTTGACTCGCAAGTCCTCGCCAACTCCCTTGCGGGTCGCGGGTGAACGAGGTTGAAAGCGCCTTGTCGCCCCGGTACGCCGGGCGTAATGTTCATATAGATTGATCACGCTTGGGGTCGTTCATGGCATTTGCTCTGCACAAAGCATTTGCTCTGCACAAACAGGTACTGCCGACGCCTATCTCGTCGATCATGGCGACTGCTTCACCCGGCGTGCCTATTCTGCATTTTCCGCCGGCCGCTATTGACCGCGCGGTCGGCATCGCGGGGCTCGCCAACGCACCTACGATTCTAGCAGCGGAGTTGGCGCGCGGGAGGGTGCTATGCCGTCCATCGATCGACTGATTGTCTGGATCGTTGTCGGCCTGCTGGGTGGCGTCCTTGCGGCTCGGCTAATCACCTGGGACCGCGAGGGATTCGGCCTGCTCCGCAATCTCGGCCTGGGTCTCGCCGGGGCGCTGATCGGCGGATGGCTGTTCAATTTGTTCGGGTGGTTTCCCAACCTCGACAAGATCGCAGTTTCCCTGCGCGACATCGTCGCCGCCATCGCCGGATCGCTGATCGTGCTCACGGCACTGTGGGTCTGGCGGCGTTCGACAGCGCAATGAATTCAGCGAGGCTACATTTGTCCGCGATCAGGACAAGGTCATGTCAAGACGCGGCTTGGTCCATTGGCCCCGCGCGCATGAGCCCGTGAGCTTTCCGCAAAGTTCTCGAAGTGCGCCCGGCGTCGCATGCCGGGAGCCGCGACATTGGACGCAGCCCCCGCTCAAGTCTCGTCAAGTTTATTACGCCGCGATTGTGCGCACGGTCCCGCCCTGACCTTCGCTCGCGAACGCAAAGCCCTCGTAGCCCTTCTCGGCGACATCGGCGCACTTTCTGCGGTACCCGCCGACGCCTTCCGGGCCTAGGTAGGGCAAGAAGCGCCGCGCCTTGCCGGCGATGTTGGCTCCCATGTACCAGGAATTGGCGACCGGCATCAGGGTCGAGTTCACGACCTCGGCGACATGGGCGCCCCACGTGTCCTGCGCCTGCGGCGTCGCCTCGATCGTTGCAAGCTTATTTCTTCGCATGTGGGCGATGCATTCGGTGATCCACTCGACGTGCTGTTCGATCGACACCGGCATGTTCGACAGCACCGAGGGACTCTGCGGTCCGGTGATCGTGAACAGGTTGGGGTAGCCGGCTATCGCCAGGCCGAGGTAGGTCTGCGGGCCGTCCTCCCACTCCTGCGCCAGCGCCCTGCCGCCGCGACCCTTGATGCCGAGTTTCTTCAGCGGGCCGGTCAGCGCGTCGAAGCCGGTGGCGACAACGATGATATCGAGCGGGTACTCCTTGCCGCCGGCGCGAATGCCGTTCGGCGTGATCTCCTCGATCGGGCCGTCGGCGCTCGCATCCACCAGTTCCACATTCTTCTTGTTGAAGGTCTCGAAGTAGTTGGTGTCCAGTGGCTGGCGCTTGGTGCCGTAGGGGTAAGTCTTGGGGGTCAACTTCTCGGCGGTCACGGGGTCGTTGACGATCGAACGGATCTTGCGCTTGAGGTAATCGGCAATGACATCGTTCGCCTCCTTGGAGAAGAACATGTCTTGGTAGTTGGCCAGCCAGAACGAGAAGCCGCCCGCGTCCCACATCTTGTCGAACTCCTGCTCGCGCTCCTCGGGCGCTGTCTCGAGCACCGGCTTCGGTATGAAGTTCAATTCGAAACCGAAGAACGAATCCTTGATGCGCTGGCGGACTCCGTCGTAATCGGCCTTGCGCGCCTTGGTCACCTCGGGATCGACACGGCCGTTGCGCGCAGGCACGCAGAAGTTCGGCGTGCGCTGGAACACCGTCAGGTGCTTGGCCTGCTGCGCGATCTCCGGGACCGCCTGCACCGCGGTGGCACCCGTGCCGATGATGCCGACACGCTTGGCGGTGAATTCGACGCCATCATGCGGCCACTGGCTGGTGTGGTAGCACTTGCCCCCAAAAGAGCTCAGCCCGTTGATCGGCGGCATGTTGGCGGTCGACAGCGCGCCGACCGCGGTGATGACGAAGCGCGCCCTGACGACGTCGCCTTTGTCGGTGCGCACTGTCCAAAGCTCGGTGTTGTCGTCGAAGACGACCTCAACGACGCGCTTGCCGAACTGGATGTCGGGCTTAAGGTCGAAGCGCTCGGCGCAATGCTCGAGGTAGCGCAGGATCTCGTCCTGCTCCGGATAGCGCTCGGACCAGTTCCATTCCTGCAACAGGTTCTTGTCGAACGTGTAGCAGTAGATGTAGCTGTCCGAGTCGCAGCGCGCGCCGGGATAGCGATTCCAGTACCAGGTGCCGCCGACGCCGTCGCCGGCTTCGAACACGGTGGCGTTCAGGTCGAGCTTGTCGCGCAACGAATGCAGCATGTACATGCCGGAGAAGCCGGCGCCGATGATGACTGCATCGAAATCGGCTTTCACACCAGCCGTTTGCGACTCACCTTGCACATTCATCATGACAGTCTCCTGTTGTAAGCCTTCTCCTTGCATTTTCGGTTCAGTGTCTTGTCGCTATGCGCTAGCCGCAGCCAGCCTGTGCGAATGGCAAGCAGACCGACGTCTGCCGGCAATATCGCAAACCACGCGCTCGCGACGCCCCTCGACTTGTTCCATTTCGAAAGCCGGGAGGCGCCGTGGCGCAAAAAGGCGCTCCCGGCATTACGCTGCCGCGCGCGCCTCACGAGCCGCATAGGCGGCCGTCTCGAAATCCATATAGGCGCCGAACGAAATCGGATCGCCGAACGGCAGGATCTGCGTCGCCCAATATCCGCCGAACCCGTTCTTGCGATCGATCCAGTAGAACAGGTTGGGGAGCCCGGCCCAGCCGAGTGCCCCGGCCGGCCGGCCGGTCGGTGCGTCCTCGTCGTTCACCATGAAGGTGTAGGACCAGGATTTCTTGAGTCCGGGGAAGAACTCGGCATCGTTCGATATGGTCGGAATGACACCGGGCAGCACCGTGACCGTCTGATGCGCTTGCAGGCCGTTGCGGACAGCAGCCTCGACCGTCTCTGTGTTGAGCACGCGGCCGTGCGGCCCCGCTCCGTCGTTCAGCCACATGCGGATGAATTTCATGTACTCGCCGATCGAGGCGTGGAGTCCGTGGCCGCCCATATCGACTTCCGGATCAGCCGGCAATTGCATGTCGGGAAGGGGAGTCAGTGATCCGTCGGCCTCGCGTTGGTGCATGGTGGCGAGGCGCTCGCGCATTGAGGGGCTCAGCGAAAAGGCCATGTCCGCGATGCCGAGCGGTGCAAAGACCCGCTCAGCCAGAACCTCGCCCAGCCGCTTGCCGCGGATGCCCTCGACAACCTGCCCGCACCAATCGATGTTGCTGCCGTATTCCCATTTGTCGCCGGGATCGAACAGCAGCGGCGTCATAATTGATGCCCTCGAGCAGGTAATCACGCTGGGTTGGCCGCGCTCCTGCGCCAGGCGCAAGTAAGTGGTATTGAAGAAGTCGTAGCCAAAACCAGCGGTGTGCAGCATCAGCATGCGGGTGGTGATGTCGCGCTTCGGCGCCCGCAGCTTTGGATTCCCGTCTGCGTCGAACCCGTCGAGCACTTCGAGCTTGCCGATGTCGGGGGCGTAGTTTTTGGCCGGAGCATCAAGGTCGAGCTTGCCTTCCTCGACGCATTGCAGGATCGCCGTGCCGGTGATTGCTTTTGAGGTCGAGTAGATGGCGAACACGGTGTCGGTCGTCATCGGCTGGCCGCCGCCAAGGCTGCGCTTGCCGGCGGCGCCTTCGTAGATGTTGCCCGAGCGGTCGGTGATCATCGCCACTACGCCGGGAACACCAGTCGCAGTCCTTTGCAAAATCCCGTCACATGCGCTTCTCAAGTTGTTACCCATCGACGTTTCTCCCGTTCAAGTTCGCCGAGTTTGATCCTGTTTCTCGACAGGCCGCCTGCGGTCCGCGTGAAACGATGTCAACCTTCGTCAACCCATGGAAGTCGGGCTCAAGTCTGATTGTCCCAACGCCGGTCAGGCAAACGCAAATCCCACCGCGGCCGCAGCAGCAATAGCGATTGGCGTTTTGGTCATGAGGTGGCTCCAGGTCATCATCGAATTTCGACCGAGCGTCGGGGAGAGTAGACCGATTTCTTAGGGTCGGCTACGCATTTGCCCTTGGAACCACGGAGGATTTTTTGGCGAGGCACGTCAGCGATGCTGACACTTGATCCATCCCGAGAGGTATCGTGGCCCTTACCAAAGGGCGCATTTCTTGACCAAAGGGCGCATTTCTTGTCCGCTGAGATCGTTGGTTCTCATCGCCGCATCACCCATGATCGGCTAGGCGTGAAGTCGTTCACCCTTCCCGCTCCGGCATTGTCTTGCAATGCCACATCCGTTCATCCAGTATTCTTGTGAGCGACGGCGGCCGCTAGGTCTCAATAAAGACCAATGAACAAGACCATCGGCCAATCACGGAGGAAAGCAGCAATATGAGGAACGGCATTTTTCATCTGGTCACCGGGACCGCGGTTGCGCTCGCGCTGTCAGCAGCGCCGGCATCAGCGCAAAAAAAATACGATACCGGAGCGAGCGATACCGAGATCAAGGTCGGCCAGACGGCGCCGTTCAGCGGACCAGCCTCTGCCTACGCGACCATCGCCAAGGCCCAGGCGGCCTATGTCAAGATGGTCAACGATCAGGGCGGCGTTAACGGCCGCAAGATCAACTTGATTCAGTATGACGACGCCTATAGCCCGCCGAAGACCGTGGAACAGGTTCGCAAGCTGGTTGAAAGCGATGAAGTGCTGCTGACTTTCCAGCTGATCGGCACGCCGTCCAACGCCGCCGTTCAGAAATATCTCAACGTAAAGAAGGTGCCGCAGCTATTCGCCGCCACCGGCGCTTCCAAATTCACCGACCCGAAGAACTACCCCTGGACGATGGGATTCAATCCCAACTACCAGACCGAAGGACGCATCTATGCGCAATACATTCTGAAGAATTATCCGAACGCCAAGATCGGCATTCTCTATCAGAATGACGATCTCGGCAGGGATTATCTCACCGGCCTGAAAGCCGGCCTGGGCGACAAGGCCGCGAAGATGATCGTCGCCGAAACATCCTACGAGCTCACCGATCCGACCATCGACTCGCAGATCGTTCAGCTGAAAAGCGCCGGCGCCGATCTGGTGTTCGACGCCTCGACGCCGAAATTCGCCGCGCAGGCGATCAAGAAGATCGCCGATCTCGGCTGGAAGCCGGTGCATATCCTCGACATCAACGCGACGTCGGTGGGCGCCGTGATGAAGCCTGCCGGGCTGGATAACTCCAAGGACGTCATCAGCGTCAACTACGGCAAGGATCCGCTCGATCCGACCTGGAAGGACGACGGCGGCATGAAAAAGTATTTCGCCTTTATGGCGAAGTACTATCCCGAGGGCGACAAGGATTCGAGCTTCAACACCTATGGCTACTCCACCACGCAGCTGTTGGTCGAGGTGCTCAAGCGTTGTGGCGACGAGCTGACCCGCGAGAACGTCATGAAGCAGGCCACCAGCCTGAAGAACGTTCAGCTCGATCTATCTTTGCCCGGGATCGTCGGCAGCACGTCGCCGACCGATTATCGCGTCAACAAGCAGTTGCAGATGATGAGGTTCAACGGCGAGCGTTGGGAACTGTTTGGACCGATCATCGAGGATACCGCCGCCAGCGGCTGATGGGATCGTCATTGCGAGCCAGCGGGTCGTGCGAATGCGCGCCCGATGACAGGCTCGGCGAAGCGATCCAGAGCCTGGTAGCGCTGGATGGCTTCGTCGCTGTGCGCCTCGCCATGACGGAACGATGGCCGGAGGATGAGGACGCTCCCCGACGGGGTTAAAGAGCGCTGAAACCTTTGTTTTTCAGTGGCTTGCTCACCTGGCGCAGCGTCAGCCTTAATTCCCGCTTAACGGGCCTTTAAACCCCGCTCGCTAGTCTGCCGCCGAGCATTTTGCGGCCAAGCAAAATGCTCTGTTGTAAGTTGCGCGTATTCTCTTCGCAAAACCGATATCCACTTTTGCGGAATACGCGCCGGGGGCTGGGCGTTTGCGTATGGCGTGGGGACGAAAAAAGAGCGGCGGACGCAAGGAGCCGCAATTCGGGCTCGCCGCGGCGCTTTCGGAATTGCGCCTCAGCCCGCAGGATCGCATCGCCCCCGCCGCCGACGAAAAGCCAAAGAAGCCATCACCGAAACCCAAGGCCGCCGAGACCGACGACGATGCTCCGCGCGAGCGAAAGGCGCGCGCGACGCGCAGCGGCAGCAAGCGCCGATCCAGGGGCGGTTCGCGCAGCCGCCTGTTTCGCCTGTTCTATTGGGGCGCCGTGCTCGGCCTGTGGGCCGCGATCGCGGTGGTTGGCGTGGTGGTCTGGGTAGGTGCGCACCTGCCGGCGATCCAGTCGCTTGAAATTCCAAAACGGCCGCCGACGATTCAGATCGTCGGCTTCGACGGCAGCGTGCTGGCGACGCGCGGCGAGATGGCCGGCGCCAATGTCTCGCTGAAGCAGCTGCCGCCCTATCTGCCGAAGGCCTTCATCGCCATCGAAGACCGCCGGTTCTACTCGCATTACGGGATCGACCCCTTCGGTATCGCGCGCGCGGCGGTCGCCAACGTGCTGCACCGCGGCGTTTCGCAGGGCGGCTCGACGCTGACGCAACAGCTCGCCAAGAACCTGTTCCTGACACAGGAGCGCACGCTCCAGCGCAAGTTGCAGGAGGTCGAACTCGCGTTCTGGCTGGAGCGCAAGCATTCCAAGACCGAGATTCTCGAACTCTACCTTAATCGGGTCTATTTCGGTTCCGGTGCTTATGGCGTCGAGGCCGCGGCGCAACGCTATTTTGGAAAATCCGCGAAGAATGTCACGCTGGCCGAGGCCGCGATGCTTGCGGGCCTTGTCAAATCGCCGTCACGGCTGGCGCCGAACCGCAACCCAGAGGGTGCCGAGAAGCGCGCCCAGACCGTGCTTGCCGCGATGGCGGAAGCCAAATTCATCACCGACGCGCAAGCGCAGGCCTCGATCGGGCATCCCTCCTACAATGTGAAGGCGGTGGGCGCCGGCACCATCAATTATGTCGCCGACTGGATCGGCGAAGTGCTCGATGATCTCATAGGCGAGATTGACCAGAACATCGTGGTCGAAACCTCGATCGACCCGAAATTGCAGAGCGTCGCGGAAGCCTCGATCATCGACGAACTCGCGGCCAAGAGCGTGAAGTTCAATGTCAACCAGGGCGCGCTGGTGGCGATGACCCCGGATGGCGCCGTGCGCGCCATGGTGGGAGGGCGCAATTATGCCGAGAGCCAATACAACCGCGCGGTGACGGCCAAGCGCCAGCCGGGCTCGGCGTTCAAGCCGTTCGTCTATCTCACCGCGATTGAGGCCGGCCTGACGCCGGAGACGATCCGGCAGGACGCGCCGCTCGACGTCAAGGGCTGGAAGCCCGAGAACTACACCCATGAATATTTCGGCGCGGTGACGTTGACGCAGGCGCTGGCGATGTCGCTCAACACCGTCGCGGTCCGGCTGGGACTGGAAGTCGGGCCCAAGAACGTGGTGCGCACCGCGCACCGCCTCGGCATTTCATCGAAACTCGACGCCAATGCCTCGATCGCGCTCGGCACCTCGGAGGTCTCGCTGACCGAACTGGTCGGCGCCTATGCGCCGTTCGCCAATCGCGGTCTCGGCGTCTCCCCGCATGTCGTGACCAAGATCCGAACGAGCGAGGGCAAGGTGCTGTACGCACGGCCCGCCGACCGGCTCGGCCAGATGATCGACCCGCGCCATGTCGCGATGATGAACAGCATGATGCAGGAGACGCTGCTCAGCGGCACCGCGCGCAAGGCGGAGATTCCAGGCTGGATGGCCGCGGGCAAGACCGGCACCAGCCAGGATTTCCGCGATGCCTGGTTCATCGGCTACACAACCCATCTCGTGACCGGCGTGTGGCTCGGCAATGACGACAATTCACCAACCAAAAAGGCGACCGGCGGCGGGTTGCCGGTGGAGGTCTGGACCCGTTTCATGCGCGCGGCCCATCAGGGCGTGCCGGTTGCGGCATTGCCGGGCTCGCAAGCGGGCGGCTTCTTCTCGAACTTCGTGCAGGCCACCTCGCAAGCCGGCGCGCCGGCTGGCGCTCCCTCCGCCGCAGGCGCCGCCGGCAGACCGGCGCCGACCAGGACCTCGGTGCGCCCGGAAGCGGCAGCCGGCCTCGATGGCTGGCTGATGGAGCGGCTGTTCGGACGGTAAACGCTGGTCGTGAATCCCTTAACGCTGCAGCGAGCGTAGATGGGATAACGTAGATCAGATAACCATGACAGCCGGGCGTGGCGGCTAGCTCAATCCTGAATGCCGTAGCGATGCAGGTCGTTGCCGCAGGTGTCGAGCCAGGTCTTGGCGCGATCGACATGGCCGCAGACCCTGGCGACGATCTTCCAGAAGCGCGCCGAATGATTCATTTCGACAAGGTGCGCCACTTCGTGGGCCGCGAGATAATCCAGCACGTAAGGGGGAGCGAGGATCAGCCGCCACGAGAACGACAGCGAGCCCGCGGAAGTGCAGGAACCCCAGCGGCTCGACTGATCGCGGATCGAAAGCCGCTTCACCCTGACACCCAGCGCCTCTGCATAAGCTTGCGCCGCCTTCTGCAGTTCGCGGCGCGCTTCGCGCTTGAGATAATCGTGGACCCGCCGTTCGATATGCTCAGGCCCGCCGGCCACGCACAGGATCCGCTCACCGCTTTCGCGCATTTCCGTCCACACCGTGCCGCGCGCGCCGGCGCGATGCACGATCCTGTGCGCCACGCCGCGCAGCGGAACCACCGTGCCCGGAAGAAACGGCGCCGCCTTCGGTAATCGGCCGAGACGCGCGGCGATCCAGCCGCCGTGACGCTGCGCGAAGTCCTTGGCGTCGAGGATCGTGCCGCGTGGCGGCATGGTGAGGATCGCTTCGCGGTCGCTCGGATGAATGCGCAAGGTGTAGCGCCGCGCGCGACGGTGCCGGCGCAGTCGAATCGAGTAGATTTGAGAGCCGTGCTTGACGAGAAGGGTCGCGGGTTCGGCAGGCCGCCGATAGAGGAGGGCGCGAGTGGCCATATCTGACAGTCCGGGGAGCAAGAGTTCGCCCGGATTCTGCCATATCCGCCGCCAGTGAAATCGCTCGGCGCAAAAACAAATCATTTGCCCAATATACAGGGGCTGATCCTCTATCCGGCCCTACAGGAAGGGGTTGGAACAAAAAAATTAGGCTGGAACAGCGCCCCGGCACGCCTTGCAAGGACTGAGAACCAATTCATTCTTTCGGGAGCCGCCGAATCCCGATCATCTTGGGCCGTTTTAGGCGTTAGCGGGCCAGCGAATCGACGCTGGCTCGGCGATATCGACGTGATCATTCGCCGAGGAGTGCCTGATCCCGCGCTTATTCCGCCGCGAATGCCAATGCGGCTTTCGGATTTGCCGCCGAGATCATGAAATCGGAGATGCGCGGCACGATTTCCGATTTGAAGCGGGAGCCGTTGAAGACCCCATAGTGCCCGACGCCTTTTTGTACGTAGTGGATCCGGCGATGGTTCGGGATCGAACTGCATAGTTCGTGCGTCGCCTCAGTCTGGCCAAGTCCGGAAATATCGTCGTTCTCGCCCTCTACCGTCATCAGCGCAACGCGGCTGATCTTTGAGGGATCGACCGGCTTGCCACGATGGGTCATCTCGCCCTTCGGCAGCGCGTGCTTGACGAATACGGTGTCGACTGTCTGCAAATAATACTCCGCGGCCAGGTCCATGACCGCGAGATATTCGTCATAAAAGTCGCGGTGCTTGTCGACCAGATCGCCGTCGCCCTTCACAAGATTCTTGAACAGGTTCTTGTGCGCGTCCATGTGGCGATCGAAATTCATGCTGATGAAACCGTTGAGCTGCAGGAACCCTGGATAGACGTCGCGCATGACCCCTGGATGCGGAAACGGCACCTTGGTGATGACATGGTTGCGAAACCAGTCGATGCCGCGCTCGGCGGCGAGATTGTTGACTGCCGTCGGGTTGCGGCGGGTATCGATCGGCCCGCCCATCAGCGTCATCGAGACCGGAACGAAGGGATCCTGGTCGGCTTCCATGATGGAGACGGCCGCCACCACCGGCACCGAAGGCTGGCACACGGCGATCACGTGCACGTTGCGGCCGAGCACGTGCAGCATCTCGATGACATAGTCGATATAGTCGTCGAGATCGAAGCGGCCCTCCGTCAGGGGGACCATCCGGGCGTCGGACCAATCGGTGATGTAGACCTCATGGGTCGGCAGAAAGGCTTCGACCGTGCCGCGCAACAGCGTCGCGTAGTGGCCGGACATCGGCGCCACGATCAGCACACGCGGCTGCGGGGCGCGCAACGGTCGCGTCAGCTTGCGATCGAAATACAACAGGCGGCAAAACGGCTTTTCCCAGATCGAGCGGATTTCGATCGGCGTGCGCACGCCGCCGACCTCGGTGTCGTTGAGGCCCCATTCGGGCTTGCCGTAACGGCGCGTGGTGCGCTCGAACAGTTCGCAACCGGCGGCGATGGATTTGCCAAACTCGGTGTGCGACCACGGATTAAGCGGATTCTGAAACAGGATTTTGGTGGCGTCGGTTACGGCTCGCGCTGGATTGAGCGAGGCATGCGCCATTTCGTACATCCAGTACATCGGCGTGGTAAGCGCCGGACTGCCTTCGGCTACCAGTGGCGGTGCGCCAAACTCACCAATCGGCATTTAATCCTCAAGTCCCTTTTGCATCGCAGCATATTGCCGAATGCGTAATAGAGCGTCAATGCACAGATCGGTATATCTACCGGCCTGACCAGTGGAAGACCCTCAAATTAATGGGATAACTGGCTTATTCGCCGCTCTGGATCAGCGAGCCAAGACGGCGCGCGCTGCGCAAAAGCGCAAGAAATATCGCAAAAGACGCAATAAAAAGCACAGCGTTGATCGCCAGCGCCCCGATCATCAGGTCCACCCGAAATACATGGCTGATCAACAGCGCCCGCATTCCCTCGAATACGTAAGTCGGCGGCAATGCCCAGGCGACGTATTGCAGCCAATCCGGCAGCACCGTCACAGGGTAATAAACGCAGGCCAGCGGCATCAGGCCGAACATCAGCGTCCAGACGATACTCTCGGCACCCAGGCCGTTGCGCAGCACCAGTCCAGAGACGAAAATCCCCAAAGCCCAGCTGGTGAAGATCAGATTGCAGAAGAAGGCGGCCAGCGGCAGCCCAAAGCTGTACAAATTGAAATCGAAGAACACCATCGCCAGCAGCGTCATCGGAATGAGGCCGATCGCGAGCCGGACCAGGCTCATGATCATCAGCGCGATCAGAAACTCGATCGGTTTCAACGGGCTCATCATCAGGTTGCCGAGATTGCGCGCCCACATCTCCTCCAGAAAGGAGATCGAAAAGCCGAGCTGGCCGCGAAACAGGATGTCCCACAGGATCACGGCGCCGATCAGGGTGCCGCCGGCTTGCGCGAAAAACCCGGCATTCTGCGAGATGTAATTCTGCAGAAAGCCCCAGGTGATGATCTGCAGCGCCGGCCAGTAGACGAGCTCGAGCAGCCGCGGCCATGACGAGAGCAGGAGATACCAGTAGCGCAAAATCATCGCCCCGATACGATGCGGCGCGATCCCCCAGGGCGCGATCTCCCCGTTCAAGACGAGCCTGCTCATGACGTGCTTTCCCGAACGCGGCCGCGGGCGACGTCGAGAAACACTTCCTCCAGCGTCGCGCGGTTGTAGCGCGCCATGATGTTATCAGGCGTATCGTCGTCTTCGATGCGGCCGCTTTTCATGATGATAACGCGGTCGCACAGTCGTTCCACTTCAAGCATGTTGTGCGACGCCAGCAGGATGGTCGCGCCGCGCGTCCTGCGATAGTTCTCGAGATGCCGCCGGACCCAGTCGGCGGTGTCGGGGTCGAGAGACGCCGTCGGCTCGTCCAGCAGCAATAATTCGGGCTGGTTGATCAGCGCTTTCGCCAGCGCCACCCGCGTCTTCTGGCCGGCGGAGAGCTTGCCGTTGGCGCGGTCGAGGAAGTCGCCGAGGTCGAGATCGGCGGCAAGCTGCTCGATGCGCTCGCGCAAACTCTCCACGGCGTAGAGGCGACCGAAGATCGTGAGGTTCTGCCGCACCGTCAGCCGCATCGGCATATCGACATAGGGACTTTCGAAATTCATCCGGCCCAGCACGTCAGCGCTTTGGTCGGGCATCGAACAGCCCAGCACCTGGATGCGCCCTGAGGTCGGCAGCACCAGCCCCATGATCATGGCAATGGTCGTGGTCTTGCCGGCGCCGTTGCCGCCGAGCAGTCCGGTGATGCTGCCGCGCGCAATACGAAACGACACATCGTCGACGGCGCGGGTCGTCTTGTAGAGCTTGACGAGGCGCGCAACCTCGATCGCCGCCGATCCTGCCGGATCGGCCGCGGGCAACAAGGGCGTGACTGCGCGGTAATTCGTCATGCGGGCCGTTCATTGGGCCATCGCGGC
Source organism: Bradyrhizobium sp. URHD0069 (assembly GCF_000701345.1). Lineage (GTDB taxonomy): Bacteria > Pseudomonadota > Alphaproteobacteria > Rhizobiales > Xanthobacteraceae > Bradyrhizobium. The sequence continues at coordinate 12,938 of NZ_JNIJ01000020.1, forward strand.
GGCAAGCGCAAGACTTTGGACGCTCCAGCGCAGAGCTTGGGGAGCAAATTTGTGGTCGGGAGCCTGCACGGCTAAACTCGATGACATGACCGACGTTGCAGCCTCCGATTTTCGCCATCCGCGCCGCTATGTCCGTCTGGATACGATCCTGCGGCTGCGCTGGCTCGCTGCGCTCGGCCAACTCACCGCCATTTTCATCGTGCTGCAGGGGCTCGAATTCGACGTCCCGGTGATCCCCTGCGTTGCCATCATCGGCGTGTCCGCCCTGCTCAACCTCGTGCTGCAGATCGTCTTCAACCCGATGCAGCGGCTGGAGCCGGTCTATGCGGCGGCGCTGCTTGCCTTGAACATCGTGGAGCTGGCGGGATTGTTGTATTTCACCGGCGGGCTGCAAAATCCGTTTTCATTTTTGTTTCTTGCCCCGGTCCTGATTTCGGCGACGGCGCTGCCGGTCCGGCTGACGATGGCACTCGGTTTCCTGGCGGTCGCCTGTGCCTCCTTGCTGGTGTTCTTCTATCTGCCGCTGCCGTGGGATCCCGAGGATCCTCTGATATTGCCGCCGATCTACCTGTTCGGCGTCTGGCTCTCCATCGTGCTCGCAATCGGCGTCACCGGTCTTTATTCGTTCCAGGTTACCGAGGAGGCGCGCAAGCTGTCGGACGCGCTGGCCGCGACCGACCTGGTGCTGACCCGCGAGCAACATCTCACGCAATTGGACGGTCTTGCGGCCGCCGCAGCGCATGAGCTTGGCACGCCGCTCTCGACGATCTTTCTGATTTCACGCGAGCTGGAGCACGCCCTACGAGACACGCAGCTAGCCGGCGACATCAAAACCTTGCGCGAACAGGCGCAACGCTGCCGCGATATTCTGGCCAAGATCACCCAGCTTTCCGCAGCCGGCGCGCCGTTCGACCGCATGCCGTTGTCGACGCTGATTGAGGAAACGGTGGCGCCGCATCGCGATTTCGGCGTCGCGATCAAGGTGCGGATTGCGGTCGCCGGCGCCGTCGAGCCGGCCGGCACGCGCAATCCGGCGATCCTCTACGGCGTCGGCAACATCCTGGAAAACGCCGTCGATTTCGCGCGGACCGCGGTGGAGGTGAACGCGTGGTGGAATACCGAGACCGTCGAGATCGTCATTTCCGACGATGGTCCGGGTTTCGCACCCGACATATTGAAGCGGATCGGCGAACCCTATCTATCGCGGCGGCGCACCGACGAAGCCCAAAGCGGGCGCAGGGGTCTCGGTTTGGGGGTGTTTATCGCCCGCACGCTGCTGGAGCGTACCGGCGCGAAGGTCTCCTTCACCAACCGGATCTTTCCGGACCACGGCGCCGTGGTTCAGATCGCCTGGCCGCGTGCCCGCTTCGAGGAGAACGAAACCGCAGCCGAACCATCGTCTTAGACCCTGTTGCGCGACGGATTGCCTCATCAGTTGCGCTGATGATCAACCGAGCGCTGAGAAGGCGGGCGCGTAGTCGAGCCGGCCAAATCGTATAGGAAGCCTGTCATCGTTCAGCGGCAGGGCCATGAGATAGGGACCGGAATAAGGAGATTCGAAGCTTTCCGCATGCTCGCACTTGAAGCCAAAGCGCTGATAGTAATCAGGGTCGCCGAGGACGAAGACGCCTGCCCAGCCGTCCTTCGTGGCACGCTTGATCCCCTGCTGAATTAGCGTTGCAGCAATTCCTCTTCTGCGCCAATCCGGGAGCACGGACACCGGCCCAAGGCCAAGCGCGCGAAACGGTGCCGCCATTTTCGAAAACATGACATGCCCCGTCAGCACGCGACCTTCGATCGCCACAAGCGATGTGACTGCGTCGCCGTCCCCGCGCAACCGCTCCACCAGATCGGCTTCTCCGGGCCCTGGAAATGAAGCCAGAAGCAGGTGTCGAATAGCCTTATGATCGCCTGAAGACTCGTCGCGAAAATCCATAACTCTACAATACACTACAATGCCCCGCCTGAACCCCGGGAGAATAGTTCCTTATCTCGACCGCGCCCGGAACCGCTTTTAATGTTAACACGGGTACCAAGATCGACTCCATGCGGCCTTTTACGGCCTTGGCATCGCCGCCTTGCCACGCCATATGCACCCCATATATTTCTTATCTGATACGAGGATACCCAAACCTTGAACGCCAGCCCCGAATTGAATGATCTCGCCGATCCCTCGCTCCTGATCGTGGAGGACGACAAGCCGTTTCTGGAGCGCCTCTCGCGCGCCATGGAAGCCCGCGGCTTCACGGTGACATCTTGCGACAGCGTGTCCGACGGGTTGGCGCAGATCGGCAAGGCCGCGCCGGCCTTCGCCGTGGTGGATTTGCGGCTCGGCGACGGCAACGGCCTTGACGTGGTGTCGGCTCTGAAACGCAAGCGTCCCGATGCGCGGGCGATCGTGCTGACGGGCTATGGCAACATCGCTACCGCGGTAACCGCAGTGAAGATGGGCGCGGTGGATTATCTTTCAAAACCCGCCGACGCCGACGACGTGGTGGCCGCCTTGCTCGCGAGCAGCACGGAAAAATCCGAGCCGCCGAACAATCCGATGTCGGCGGATCGGGTGCGCTGGGAGCACATCCAGCGCATCTACGAGATGTGCAACCGCAACGTCTCGGAAACCGCGCGGCGACTGAACATGCATCGCCGAACCCTGCAGCGCATCCTGGCCAAACGCGCGCCGCGTTAGTATCTGCTCAAAATTCAGATCGCAAGGCGGGTAAAGCGAAACGTGCCCCACCATGCCGCCGGATAACGAACCGATGGTCGGCACGGCGCAAAGAGCGCCTTTGCTCGCCTAAAATTCGGCGTGGCCTTGCGGATCGACCAGGCGATTGATCCGCTGCGCCGCGGCCATGGCGAAGCGCACCGTCATCAACTTGCGGGTGGGTGCCGGCAGACGGTGCTCCGGCGCCTCGCAATGCAGATGCGCGCCATAGGCGTCCGCAACGATCAGGCCGGTTTCTGGCGGGAAAATCTCGCACGGCAGATCCTGGGTGAAGGCGAAGAACAGCCGGTCGCAATGCATCCGATAGTCCTGCCACTTCTGGTCGGCGCGCAAATCCTCGATCGATGATTTGATCTCGACGATCCAGATCTCGCCGCGCTCGTTCAGCGCCACCAGATCGGCGCGCCGCCCCGAGGGCAGCGGCAATTCGCCGATGCAGGAAAATCCCAGCGACCGTAACAGCCGCGCGGTGCCGCGCGCGATCGCCAGCGCCGTCTCCGACTGACGGCGATCCGGCGGTGGCACGACAGCTATTTGGCGGGCGGGCGATTCCATTGGCGAGATCTTATCCGATCAGGCAGCCGGCCAACAGCGCTCGCGCCAAGTCAGCCGCAAATTTGTACGCACCGCGGCTTGTTTTTCGACCTTAGGGGACGGTGAAGCGCAAAGATGGCCCCGGCACACGCGGAGCCTGTCACCGGGCCGGACGGAGGCCGGACCCGTTGGCTCGGCCGGGACGACGCTGATTTTATCCGCTGATAATCGCGCCTTCATTTCCACGCAAATCGAGTGTGCCCTCTATTTTCTCGCCCTCCCGGTCCAGGAATGTCGAGAGCAAAATTTCGCCGCTGAGCCCTGCGGCATCCGACACGATCGACACAGGCTCCGCTCCCAGATTCAGCGCAATCACCACCGCCGCTCCCTCGCTCTCCCTGCGGTAAAGCAACACATCGCCCTGTGCGGCGATCGGCACGTAGCTGCCCGACACCAGTTGCGGCAATTTCTTTCGCAAGCGGATGAGCGCCTTGTAGAGATTGAGGATCGATCGCGCGTCGGCCTCGTGGTTGACCACGTTCTCATGGAGAAAGTCGCCGGCCAGCGGCAGCCATGGCGTTGCCGTCGAAAAGCCCGCGTGAGTAGTCGCATCCCATTGCATCGGCGTCCGGCAGCCGTCACGGCCGACGCCAACCCCCGGAACGTTTTTCTCAAAGGGATCGCGCACCTGCTCGGGTGCAATCGCGACCTGATGCATGCCGATCTCGTCGCCGTAGTACAGCGTCGGCGTTCCGCGGAGAGTCAACAACAGCATCGCGGCAACACGCGTCTGATCGCGCCCCACCCGGCTTGCGACCCGCGGCCGATCGTGATTGCCCAGCACCCAGTTCGGCCAGGCGCCGACCGGCAGCAGAGACTCGTAATCGGCGATGACTTTCTCGATAGACCGCGCGTGCCATGGCGCCGACAATAGCACAAAGTTGAACGGCAGATGCGCGCCTGAGAGATCCTTGCCGTAATAGGCAACGAGGCGTTCGAGCGGAAGGTAGATCTCTCCAATCAACACGCGGCTTCCGAACTCATCGATCACGCGCCGCATCTCGGCAATTACGTCATGCACCTCGGGCTGATCGGTAGTGTACAGCGGCAATATTTTCTGATGCGGGCGCCGACCCTCGAGAAAATTCGGATTGGTCGGATTGTCGCGAAACTCTGCGTCCTTGATCAGATGCCAGATCACGTCGACCCGGAAGCCATCGACACCTTTCCGGAGCCAGAACCGCATGATGTCATAGATGGCCCGGCGCACCTCTGGATTGCGCCAGTTCAGATCCGGCTGCTGGGCCAGGAAGGCGTGATAGTAATATTGCCGCGTGGTGGCGTCGTATTCCCAGGCGCCGCCGCCGAATTCCGACAACCAGTTGTTCGGCGGCCCGCCGTCGGCGCCCGGCTCACGCCAGATGTACCAATCTCGCTTCGGGTTATCGCGCGAACTGCGGCTTTCGACAAACCAGGGATGCTGGTCGGACGTGTGATTGGGAACGAGATCGAGAATCACTTTGAGGCCGGCGGCGTGCGCGGCTCCTGCCAGTGCGTCGAAATCTTCCATCGTGCCGAACAGCGGATCGACGCCGGTGTAATCGGCGATGTCGTAACCGAAATCAGCCATCGGGGAGGGAAAGATCGGCGACAGCCCGATCGCGTCGACGCCGAGCGCCTCCAAGTAGGGCAACCTGTTGATGATCCCGGCGATATCGCCGACGCCGTCGGCGTTGGTATCCTGAAACGAGCGCGGATAGATTTGATAAAAAACACCGTGCCGCCACCAGGTTTCGTCGCTCTGCTTCATGCCGGAAACCATTCCTCCAAGTCGTGTTTCGCAGGGCAACGCCGCAACCGCTGACAGGTTCACACCAACGTGTCTTTGGCGACGCCGGTATGACAACCGACACGGCTGTTCCGCGGCAAATGCGCAAATCTTTCACTTGGCGGGGCGTCAAAAATCGGCATTGTGCGGGCATGACCCAGGAAACCGAAGCCAAGGCGAAAGCCGGCGCTGTCATCATTCCGGTGACGCCGTTTGAACAGAACTGCATGCTGCTATGGTGCGAAGCCACCAAGAAGGCGGTCGTGATCGATCCCGGCGGCGACGTTCCGAAAATCCAGGACGCGATCAAGCAGTCCAACGTCAACGTCGAAAAGATCTGGCTGACCCACGGCCATATCGATCATGTCGGCGGCGCCGCCGAGCTGCGCGACGCGCTGAAGGTGCCGATCGAAGGCCCGCACATCGCCGACAAATTCCTGCTCGACAATGTGGTGACGAGCGGCGCCCGTTTCGGCATGTCAGGCGTGCGCGATTTCGCGCCGGACCGCTGGCTCAATGAAGGTGATCAGGTTTCTATCGGCGAACTGAGCTTCGCCATCCTGCATTGTCCCGGCCACTCGCCGGGCAGCGTGGTGTTCTTCAGCAAGGCAATGCGCTTTGCGCATGTCGGCGACGTACTCTTCAACGGCTCGGTCGGCCGCAGCGACATTCCGGGCGGCGATCACGCCACACTGATCAAATCGATCACCAAAAAACTGCTGCCGCTCGGTGACGATGTCGGCTTCATCTGCGGCCATGGTCCGGGTTCCAGCATCGGCCAGGAGCGCATGACAAATCCGTTTCTTACCGGCGCGATGTGACAATCCGATCGGCGATCGCCAACGCCGGCATTTGGCATTTGCCGCGAGGCGTTTGGTCGGCGACACCAGCCGTTCGAGCGCTAGAGCCTTTTCCGTTTCGATCAAATCGAAACGGGGCTCTGGATTCTAGATTTGATGCGTTTTCTTGAAGCGAACCGGGCTCCACTTCGCTTGAAAACGCTCTGGATTTTTGATTTGACGCGTTTTCTTGACGCGAACCGGTCTCCACTTCGCTTGAAAACGCTCTGGATTTTTAATTTGACGCGTTTTCTTGACGCGAACCGGTCTCCACTTCGCTTGAAAACGCTCTAGTGCGAAACCATCGCGCGAACACGTTGCGAGAGATGGTCGAGGTCGAACGGCTTGGTGATCATTTCCATGCCCGATTCCAGAAAGCCGTCGGCGATCGCGACGCTCTCGGCGTAGCCGGTGATGAAAAGAATCTTCAGGCCGGGCCGGGTCTCGCGGGCCTGATCGGCAAGCTGGCGGCCGTTCATGCCGGGCAGGCCGACGTCGGTAACCAGCAGATCGATCCGCTGGTTCGTACGCAGGATTCGCAGGGCCGACGGTCCATCGACGGCTTCGAGCGTCCGGTACCCCCGTTCCCCCAGCATCTCCAGGATCACGCCGCGTACCACCGGCTCGTCCTCGACCACCAGCACGGTCTCGCCGGTTGAGGCATGTTTGGCGACCTTGACCGTTGAGGCCTGCTGAGCCGCGATGTCGCCATGATGCCGCGGCAAATAGATCTTGACCGACGTCCCCCGCCCCAATTTGCTGTCGATCGTGGCGTGGCCGTTCGACTGCCGCGCAAATCCATAGATCATCGAAAGCCCAAGCCCGGTGCCTTGCCCGATCGGCTTGGTGGTAAAGAACGGATCGAAGGCGCGTGCCGCCACCTCCGCGGACATGCCTTTGCCGGTGTCGGTGACCGCGATGCAAATATAGTCGCCGGGAGAAAGCGCCGGCGTGTCCGCGGTCACGCTGTCGAGCCGCGCGTTGGCGGTAGCGATGGTGAGCTTGCCGCCCTCCGGCATGGCGTCGCGTGCGTTGATGGCGAGATTGAGCAGCGCGCTTTCCAATTGATTGGGGTCGCAGAGCGTGCACCACAACTCGTCCGACGCGACGATTTCGAGATCGATGGTCTCGCCGATCGTCCTGCGCAGCAAATCCTCCAGCGATACCACGAGCCGATTGGCATCGACGCCTTTCGGGACCAACGGCTGCCGCCGCGCAAACGCCAGCAAACGATGGGTGAGCGCGGCGGCGCGGTTCGCCGACGTCATCGCCGCGTTGATGTAGCGCGCAACATTGTCGGTGCGGCCCTGATTGAGCCGGGTCTGCATGAGATCCAGCGATCCGACGATTCCCGTCAGCAGATTGTTGAAGTCGTGGGCGATGCCGCCGGTCAATTGCCCTACCGCTTCCATTTTCTGCGACTGCAGCAATGCCTCCTCGGCGGCCCTCAACCGTTCGGCCGCGGCCTTCTCCGCGGTCACATCGCGGGCAACGGCATAGATGTGATCCTGGTCGGGTACGCCAGTCCAGGATAGCCAGCGGTATGATCCGTCCTTGTGCCGAAAGCGGCTCTCGAACCTGACAGTCAGATTGCCCTCGATCAGATTTTTCACCGCCGCGGCGCTCAACCCGCCATCTTCGGGATGCTCCAGCCAATCCGAGGTACGGTTCAACAATTCGGCCTCGCTCCAGCCGAGCGTTTTGGTCCAGGCCGGATTGACGGTGCGCCAGACGCCCTTGCGGTCCGCGACCACCAGAAGGTCCTGCGACACGTTCCAGATCCGGTCGCGCTCCCGGGTCTTTTCTTCGACGCGCTGCGCCAGCGTCGCATTGAGCTCGGCGAGCTCGTCCGCAAGTTTGCGGAACCGCCCTTCGCCTTGCCGCAGCGCCAGGTCCGCGACGACCTGCTCGGTGACGTCGGTGTGCGCGCCGACCAGGCGGGTGGCTTTTCCATTCTCATCGCGCTCGATGGTGGATTTGACCGAAATCCAGCGCGTCTCGCCATCGCTGGGACGGATGATCCGGTATTGCGCGCTGTAATCGCGCACGTCGCCTGCGACGGCATCGCGGAATTTTTTCTCGGTGTCTTCGCGATCCTCGGGGTGAATGCGCTGAACCCAGGCCTCGTGAGATTCGCTGGCCGCCTCCGGCGGCAGCCCGTGGATCAGCAAATACTCCGGCGACCGGCGATTGCGGAAACCGGTCCGCAAGTCGACCTCGAGGCCGCCGATCCGGCCGAGTTGTTGCACGCGCGCCAGCTCGGCTTCGCGTTCCCGCAATGCCTCGGCTGCGAGATACTCCTTGGTCACGTCATTGCACACGACGAGCACGCCGCCGATGCCGTCGTCTTCGTCGATCGGGCTGAAGCCGTAGGTCCAGTAGACCTGCTCGAGCTTGCCGTGACGCGTCACCGGAACGAGTTGGTTCTCATGCCACGTGGCGCCGCCGCCGCTCATCACTTGTTCGATCTGCGGACCGATAATGTCCCAGATTTCCGCCCAGCATTCGCGTCCACGCTGGCCAAGCGCGCTCGGGTGACGCTCGGGTCCCATGGTCCGGCGATAGCCATCGTTATAAAATTGGATGAGTTCGGGACCCCACCAGATGAACATCGGGTGGTTGGTGTTGAGCAAAATGCGCACCGCCGTGCGCAAGCTTTGCGGCCAGGTTTCAGGTTTTCCCAGTGGACTTGCCGACCAGTCGTAGGCACGCGTCAACGCGCCCATCTCCCCGCCGCCAGCGAGAAAATCCGCAGAAGTCGGTTTGGTGATTTTCAACATGAGAGACCGGCGGCTTCAGCCCACGTTACCAGCCGGAACTTAACCGCCTGTCGCCCTCATCCAACTTCTGGCCCCGCCCGTTGGTTCCGATTTATTTTTTCATGGACGGAACAAAGATGGCCGCGGCTCGCGCCGCGGCCATCTTTAGCTCGCACCGAAATAACCGGCAGCTTATTTCATAAGGCCCGCCGCGGTCAGCGCACGGGTGATGACCCCATTGACGTCGATCGCGCGACGCCGCGCTGGATGGGACGGCTCGGTACGGTGACTAAGTGTCACCCGGGGCCAAAGCACCGCGGCGAGATCCGGCGCCGGCGCGGGTGCCGATGAAATCGCCGTCTTCGCGGATTGCTTCGAAGCGTCCTTGGGAGCCTCCTTGGGTGAACGAATCGATTCCGTCAGGCCGAAGAAATTCGCGATGTGATACGAGGACGAGATTCCCGCCTCGATCAGGAATGCGCCCTGCGCGCCGTATCGCTCGTCGTTGTCGGCGGTACCAAGCGGCGTGCCGTGCGCCATATCGGTGATGGTGTAGGATTCGACGATGGTTTCGCCCTCGGCATTCCACCACACTTGATGGGGGTAGCCGTCGACTGTCTTCTCCGACGTCGATGCGGAGGCGAGTTGATGGACGTCGAGCCACTGCTTGACAATTTCGTTGGCGTTAGCGGGGTTGACGGTCCGATCGGCGCTGCCATGCCATACCGAGACTTTGGGCCACGGGCCTTTATGAGGTGAGGCATTGCGCACCCGGTCTCCCAATTCGCCGGCGGGGCGCGACGACGACTGGAACATTCCGTTCAACGCTTCCCGCACGTTGGTCGCAACGCCGTACGGCAAGCCCGCGATAATAGCGCCGGCCGCAAACACCTCGGGATAGGTTGCAAGCATGACCGAGGTCATGGCTCCGCCCGCGGAAAGCCCGGTGATGAAGATACGGCGCTCGTTGATTTTGTGGTCGCGAACCATCTGCGCGATCATCTGCCTGATCGAGCAGGCTTCGCCGCTGCCGCGCGTGGTGTCCTCCGGATTGAACCAGTTGAAACAGCCCTGGGTGTTATTGGAGGATTGCTGCTGGGGCATCAGCAACGCGAAACCGTAGTGTTTCGCGAGCGTCGACCAGCCGGCGCCCAGATCGTAACCGGCGGCGGTCTGGCCGCATCCGTGCAAAACCACGACAAGCGCGGGCGCGGGCTGAAGGTTAACAGGGGCGTACGAGAACATCCTGAGATCGCCGGGATTGGACCCGAATCCGCTGGTTTCGACGAGCGGGCTGCGGTCGTCTGGCTTAAGGCTTCGTCCAAAATCCGCAAAGGCGTTGATTTTGTTGAGGTTTGGTAGTTGTCGCAGAAGTTCGATATTTTTGGCGAGAGACACCGGCAGCTCCTTAATCGAGGGGCTTGTTCTAACCCGAACCCAGACCAGATAGTTGCTGCACTGCAAAATAAAAAGGCCGTGTGCTGTCAGTCCCCAATATTGTCGCCCTCAATCTTGATTGACTCACGTCGCCGCGCCGCATCCACGACAGAAATGCGGCGGAAGCGATGATCGACCACGCAAACAGGGCCGACGACGCCAAAACGCCGCAATAAGGAGAGCTCCAATAATCCAATAAGGAGACCTGGAAGGTCAGCCTGCCGGAATGACCTGGCGCGTGGTCGAATTTTGTTACGTGCTCAGACGGGTACCGTCATCCAAACGCTTTCGCCGCCGAGAGACCACCCAGCCGGCCGGTAATCGCGAAGAACTGCGCCACGGTTTGTTCGATGATCGCTTGCGCCGACTTGACCTCGTCGATCAGCCCCGCGGATTGCCCGGCGAGCGCGGGCGCGGCTTCCATGTCGCCGTGGAAATAGACGTCGCGGATTCCCTTCAGCGCGTCCGGCGCCATCATGCCCTCATCGTGAATCGCGCGCGTGCGTTCGGACTTCAGGGCGCGGATGCACGGCGTCGATTTCTTGTTGAGCACCAGCGTGCCGGTTTCCTTCGCGCCGACGATCGCGCTCTTGTAGTTGGCATGCACCGGGCTCTCGGTGCAGCTGACGAAGCGCGTGCCCATCTGGATAGCCTCGGCGCCGAGCGCGAACGCCGCCGCCATGCCACGCCCGTCGCAAATGCCGCCGGCCGCGATCATCGGCACGTCGGAACGCGCGCGAATTCCCTGCAGCAGCACCAGCGTCGAGACTTCCTCCGGATTCTTGAAGCCGCCACCCTCGGCGCCCTCCACGACGAGGCCATCGATGCCGGCCTCGACGCATTTCAATGCGGCCTCAACCGTCGGCACCGCGTGGTAGACGGTGATGCCGGCGGCCTTCAGCGGCGCGATGAATTTCGCCGGACTGCCGGCGGACGTGGTGACGAATTTGACGCCGGAGTTGCAGACGAATTTCAGCATCGCGTCGTCGCGCAGGAATCGAATCGGCAGGTTGACGCCAAACGGCAGGTTCAGGGCTTTCATCTTGTTGATTTCAAGCTGACAGGCTTCGGTTTCGCCCGACGAGGTTTCGATGATGCCGAGGCCACCGGCGCGTGACACCGCGGAGGCAAGCTGGGTGCGCGCGATCCAGCCCATCGGGGCCTGCACGATCGGGTATTTGACGCCGGTGTGGGCGAGAACGCGGTTCATGGCTATCCATTGCTGTGAGAGTGAGGGAGGCGGAAAATTCCGGGCGACGGTATGTCAGCTGCGTCTGCGCGACAACCATGCATCGGCAGCGGTTCTCCGCGATTGCCTTGGCCGTTACCACCCCGTAGCTTGGGCACAACAACAGCAGTCCGGAGAGAAACAAATGGCGCGCCTCAAATTTGGAGCTTTCCTCGCCCCGCATCATCCCATTGGCGAGCATCCGATGCTGCAATTCCGCCGCGACCTCGATTTCGTCGAGCAACTCGATGCGCTCGGCTACGATGAATTCTGGTGCGGCGAGCATCATTCCTCAGGCTGGGAAACCATCGCGTCGCCCGAGATGTTTCTGGCCGCCGCAGGCGAGCGCACCAAGCGTATCAAGCTCGGCACCGGCGTGATCTCGCTGCCGTATCATCATCCCTTCAACGTCGCCCAGCGCATGGTGCAGCTCGACCACATGACCGGAGGTCGCGCCATCTTCGGCTCCGGACCTGGGGCGCTCGCCTCCGACGCGCACACGCTCGGCATCGATCCGATGACGCAGCGCGACCGTCAGGACGAGGCGATCGCGATCATTCGTCGGCTGTTCAAAGGCGAGCGCGTCACCGCCAAGAGCGACTGGTTCACCATGAACGACGCCGCGCTGCAAATCCTTCCCTTGCAGGAGGATATGCCGTTCGTGGTGGCGTCGCAGATTTCGCCGTCGGGCATGACGCTCGCCGGCAAATACGGCATCGGCATCATCTCCCTCGGCTCGATGTCGACGCAGGGCTTGATGGCGCTGCCGACGCAATGGGGTTTTGCCGAGGACGCCGCCAGGAAGCACGGCACCACCGTGAGCCGATCCGACTGGCGCGTGCTGCTGAGCTGGCACATCGCGGAAACCCGCGAACAGGCGCGGCGCGAGGCCGGCGCCGGATTAATGCGCTGGCACAACGAGTATAATGTCGGCACGTTGCAACGGCCGGGGCTGCAGCCGTTCAGCTCGGCCGAGGACGCCGTGGAGAAGACCGCCGGAGGCGAAGGCGCAGCCTCCACCATCGGCACGCCGGACGATCTGGTGAAAACCATCAAGAGCCTGATGGAGGTCTCCGGCGGCGTCGGCACCATCGTCGGCTTCGTGCACGACTGGGCCAATCCGGAAAACACCCGGCGCAGCTGGGACATGGTGGCGCGTTACGTGATTCCGGAAATCAACGGCCACATCGCCAAACTGCGCGAGTCGCAAAAGTTCCTGATCGAAAACCGCGCCGTGTTCGAGCGCGCAGGCCAGGCCGTGATGGCCAAGATCATGGAAAACGACAAGGCAGCCGCGGCGCTTCCCCTCACCGGCCCGGGACGCGTCGCGATCCCGACCGTCAACGCGCCTGACTTGCAGAAGGAAGCCGCGAAAAGAAAGGCGTGAGCGCAAGCGGCGGCGCGAATGGCAGTGTGCATGACGGCGTGCATGACTTGACCGCCAGTCCTCCCGGCAAGTGGGTGCGACCAACTCGGCTATAGTGACGAAACAGGATTCTCGATACACTAGAGCCCGTTTCGATAGAATCGAAACGGGGCTCTAGATTCTTGGTTTGACGCGTTTTCTTGACGCGAACCGGGCTCCACTTCGCTTGAAAACGCTATAATTCCTTGACCAATTTTGTTTTCGTGAGGCTTTGCACCGCCATGACAACCGGCTATTTCCGGTGTCGGTCTTCCCGATGGCACGCCTCAGGCGACAAGGTCGTGGTCAGAGGCCAACCGGAGCACTGCCATGTCGATGCATAGTGTGGCTTCTCCTGCGATTACCTTCACTCCACCAAAGCGCAATTCGCTAACGCATATTCCCGGCGACGAAGGCTGGCCGATCATCGGCAAGACGCTGGAGGTACTCGCCGATCCCAAGGGACAGGTCGAGCGGCAGGCCGCCAAATACGGACTGGTCTATCGCAGCCATGTGTTCGGCGAGACCAGTCTTGTCCTGCTCGGGCCCGAAGCCAACGAGCTCGTGCTATTCGACGCGGCCAAACAATTCTCCTCGACGCTCGGCTGGGGACCGGTTCTCGGGCTATTGTTTCCGCGCGGGCTGATGCTGCTCGATTTCGACGAGCACCGGGTGCACCGGCGCGCGCTGTCGGTGGCCTTCAAATCCGGGCCGATGAAGTCCTATCTTGCGGAGCTCGATACCGGCATCGCGGCGCGGGTCACGCAATGGAAGGCGCGGCCGGGACCGATGCTGTTCTATCCCGCGATGAAACAGCTCACCCTCGATCTTGCCGCGACCTCGTTCCTCGGCGCCGGCATCGGTCCGGAAGTCAACGACATCACGCGCGCTTTCGTCGACATGGTGGCCGCCTCGGTCGCGGTGATCCGAAGGCCACTGCCCGGCACGCAGATGGCGCGCGGCGTCAAGGGCCGCAAACGCATCGTGGCTTACTTCTCGGAACAGATTCCGATCCGCCGCGCCAAAGGCGGTGGCGAGGACCTGTTCTCGCAATTGTGCCACGCGACCCATGAAGACGGCGCGCTGTTGTCGACGCAGGACATCATCGATCATATGAGCTTTCTGATGATGGCCGCGCACGACACGCTGACCTCGTCGCTGACATCGTTCATCGGGGCGCTTGCGGCCAACCCGCAATGGCAGGACAAATTGCGCGACGAGGTGTCGGCGCTCGGCGCGACCTCCGGCGAGCCGACGACATTCGATAGTCTCGAAGCCATGCCGCTCACCGAGATGGCGTTCAAGGAAGCGCTGCGGCTCAAGCCGCCGGTGCCCTCGATGCCGCGCCGCGCGGTCCGGGATTTCAGCTTCAAGGGTTACGCGATCCCGGCGGGAACGCTGGTCGGCATCAATCCGCTGTTCTCTCACCACATGCCGCAAATCTGGCCCGATCCCGAACGCTTCGATCCGACGCGCTTCACCGATGAGGCGCAGCGTACCCGCCACCGCTTCGCCTGGGTGCCGTTCGGCGGCGGCGCGCATATGTGCCTCGGGCTGCACTTCGCCTATATGCAGGCGAAATGCTTCGCCCGGCATTTCCTGCAGAATCTCTCGGTGTCGCTGGAGCCGGGCTACACGCCGGATTGGCAGATGTGGCCGATCCCGAAGCCGCGGGACGGATTGCGCGTAACGCTGTCACCGGTTGGATAACGGCGAGCGTTACCCCGCGCCCTGATCGAATGCCTTGCGCATCGCGACATAGCCCTGCTGCTGCTGCGTCCAGTTGCGGCCGCCGGTGATGGCGCCATCGACCACCAGATCATGCCCGTTGATGAAGGAGGATTCGTCGCTGGCGAGAAACACCGCGGCGTAGGCGATATCCTCCGTCAGCCCGGCGCGGGGAATCGGCTGCGCGGTCTTGTAGATCTCGCGCATCACGTCCGGCGTTTTCTCCGCAGCCTCGACCGAAAGGCCGAGCGCCTTGCCGAAAATGCCGGTGGCGATCGCGCCTGGCGAGATGCTGTTCACCCGAATGCCGGATTCGCCGAGCTCCATCGCCACGCATTTGGTGAGATGAATGACGGCGGCCTTGGCCGCGCCATAGACCAGCGACGACGAAAAGCCGGCGAGCCTTCCCGCGATGCTGCCGTTGTTGATGATGCTGCCGGAGCCCTGCCGGCGCATATGGGGTGCGGCGTGTTTCATGCCGAGCATCACACTGCGCACCAGCGTCGCCATCGCGAGGTCGAAGCGCGCGGCGTCCAGACCTTCGATGCCGCCGGTCTGCGCCGGGCCACCGGCATTGTTGAACAGACAGTCGATGCGGCCGAATTTTTCGATCGCTTGTTCGATCACCGCCCGCATCTGTTCCTCGACCGTGACATCGGTCTGGCGGAAGACGCAGTTGGCGCCGAGCTTTTTGGCGAGTGCCTCACCCTCCGGCACGCGGCGTCCGGCAATCACGATCCTGGCGCCTTCGGCCACGAATATTTCCGCAGTGCGCAGCCCGATGCCGCTGGTCGCACCGGTGATGACCGCGACCTTGCCGTCTAGCCGTCCCATAGCGTTCTCCCCGTTTTGGCGATGTTGATTTTAAACATAATCTGCGGCCTGACGGAACAACGCAAGCCATGCTTGCTTTCCACCGTAGGAAGTCCCGATAGACGCGTATTCCCCGGCTTGGCCTTATTCTGGATTCGTTTCGGACTGATGTATTGAGCCATGGTGAAATTGATCGACGAATTTCGGCGGGGCTGGCAAGGAATATCCGAACCCTCCCGGCTTTTTAGCATCAGTTTTGCAGCATCCTGCCTCGCTTTCGCGACTGCGGCGCGGTGGTGTCTTTCGCTGATCCGGCCGGACGTTTCCTTCACGCCGTATTTCCCGGCGGTGTTTCTTGCCACCGCGTTCGGCGGCTACCGAATCGGAATCGCGACTGCAATTCTCGGCGGCGTGCTCGGCGTGGCCGTCAATTTCACCGACAGCCCGGTCGATTTTGCTAGATGGGTGCTTCTGGTCATCTATCTCGTCGTGTGCGGCTTTACGATCTGGGTCGTCGAGCACTACCGATCGATCGCCTCGCATCAGCGCGAAATTTCAAGACGCCTGATCCAGGAGGAGGAATACCGCAAGCTTCTCGTCGACGAGCTTCAGCACCGGGCAAAGAACAAATTGTCGACAATTCACGCGGTTCTCCATCAAATCCTGCACGACCAGCCGCAGATCTGGGCCACTATCGATCATCGGCTGCGGGCGCTGTCAGCGACCGACGACCTGATCGCG
Organism: Bradyrhizobium sp. URHD0069; assembly: GCF_000701345.1. Classification (GTDB taxonomy): domain Bacteria; phylum Pseudomonadota; class Alphaproteobacteria; order Rhizobiales; family Xanthobacteraceae; genus Bradyrhizobium. Next base: position 28,978 of record NZ_JNIJ01000020.1, read on the forward strand.
CGGATCGATGGCCGCGGCTGCGATATCAAGGATCTGCTGCTCTCCGAACTCGGACCTTACGGTCATGTTCGATTTACGCTGAACGGAAGTCCGCTGTTTCTTCCCGCCAAATTGGCCGTGAGCCTTGCATTGATGCTTCACGAGCTTGCCACCAACGCCGCGAAATACGGCGCGTTCTCTTCCGCGCATGGTCTATTGCAGGTGACATGGACCGTGTCAGATGATCGCCTCAACATTACCTGGGACGAGACCGAAGGTCCTTCGGTCGGAGCGATCGGGGCGCCAGGCTTTGGGACCAAGCTGTTGAAATCGGCGCTTAGGCCATTCGACGGCAAGACCGAGATTACTTTTTTGAAGACCGGCGTTCATTGCACGATGCAATGCCGCATCCCCCGGAGTTAAGCGCTCTTCAGGCGAGCTAGTCTTTTGCATAAGGGCATTCTGAAATGCCATTGACACTCTGTTAATGACAACTCGCGGCGCGTCGTTGCAATTTCGCCGCCCACCCGTCTTGCCCACAAGTTTCGCGATGCGACTTAACCAAAACTACAAGAGAGTTTGGCAAGCAATGCAGTCATGCAAAGCCGCGGCAAACAAGACCTGCACACCACCTCGACCGAACACGATATCGCACTCGCCGCGGATTCCGAGTTGAATATCCTGAGGGATATACTCAGAATGCTCCCGAACGGCGTGACAGTTCAGGACGAGCATGGCCGTTTCCTGCTGGTGAACGACGCCGCCGCGGCGCAACTTGGGATTGTCGTCAGCGAGCCGGCGCCGCCGCCCTCGAAGGAATTAAGCCACCGCCGCGAAACCGGCCTTGAATTGCTTCGCGCCGGCCGCGCCGCCGTTGCGGAAGAATGCGTCACCAAAGGCGCGGTCAAACAGGTGTTTCTCACGGCCCATCGGCCGGTTCGTATCGCCGACCGCAATCTTTTGCTCTCGAGCTCGGCCGATATCAGCGAGCAAAAGGCCGTCGAGGATCATCTATTCCGTTCGGCCTATTATGACGAGCTGACCGATCTGCCGACGCGTACGGTGATCGAACACCGCGCCAACAGCCTCCTGCAGCGCGACGAGCCGCACGGCCGGTTCGCGCTCGCCTTTCTCGACATCGACAATTTCAAGCACATCAACGACTATTACGGCCATGCGATTGGGGATGCGCTGCTGGTGGAAATCGCCAAGCGGCTGGGGCTCGACTTGCGCGAATCCGACATGCTGTCGCGGATCAGCGGCGACGAATTCCTGCTGCTGCTCAACCCGATCCAAAGCGAGCGTGAGGTAGCAGAATACATCCAGTTTGCGCTCGAGCGGCTGAAGGCGCCGTTCTTCATCGACGGATCGGAAATATTCGCATCGACCTCGATCGGGGTGAGCCTGTATCCCGAGCACGGCCGCAGCTACGACGTGCTGCGCCAGAACGCCGATATCGCGATGTATCGCGCCAAGAACGACGGCAAAGGCACTGCGGCCTTCTTCGACGCCTGCATGGAGCGTGAGGCGGTGGCACGAATGAAAATCGAGCAGGCGCTGCGGCTCGCCATTCTGGAAAAACGTTTTTGCTGCGCCTTTCAGGCCAAGGTCGATATCCGGACCCATGATATCAAAGGCATCGAGGCGCTGGTGCGCCTGCGCGACGACGAAGGCGTCATTCAGGCTCCCGGCACATTCATCAACCTCGCCGTGGAGCTCGGACTGATCGACGAGCTTACGCATCTGGTGCTGGCGGAGATCGTCAAATCGATCGATCTCATCAACGAAACCTTCGGCCCCAACACCGGCATCAGCATCAACGTCGCGGCAAGGCAGGCGGGCAATCCGGAGTTCATGCGTTCGTTTGCCAACGCGCTCGAGGCGACTGGCTTTCCCGAGCGCTTCATGATCGAGGTGACGGAAGACGCTTTCGTCGCAAAAACCCATTTTCAGGACGAAATCCTGCCGATCCTCCGCAATCTCGGGGTTGGAATATCGATCGATGATTTCGGCATCGGTTGTTCATCATTGTCGGCGCTGGCCGACATCACCGCCGACGAGATCAAGATCGACCGGTCCTTCATCACCGACATTCACAAACGCCCGCGCAGCCAGGGTATCTTGCGGGCGATCGAATCGCTGAGCGAAGCACTTGGCATGACCGTCATTGCCGAGGGTCTCGAATCCTTCGAGGAGCTCGCCTATCTGCAGGCTGCCACCAAAATCCGCTACGCGCAGGGCTTTTATTTTTCCAGGCCGATTTTTCTCGAAGAGCTCAAGCCCGCCACTCCGATCGCCGGCGAAGCGCGTGCCAGTCCGGCAAGCCGCCCGCTGCAGGAAAGCCGCCCGGCCCATGCGCGCAACGATCGCTACCGGCGCTGAGCCGATCGCGAGACGCGCAATGCCGGCGCCTGCCGCCGGCATTCGCTTTGATGCGAGCCGTTCGCGTTTGCAGGACACTGCCAGCGGCCAATAAACCTCACGCCCCGCCGTCCTACGCAACAATGCTGCCTTGACCCGAGGCGAACCCTGCCCCTATCACTAAGCTGGAAACCTAGGGAGAGTAGCTGTGCGAAGGTCGTTAATCGTTCAGGGAATTGCCGTCGTCCTGCTGGGGACAGCCGCTCAGGCGGATGATCTGAAGATCGGTTTGATCTACGGCAAGACCGGACCGCTGGAAGCCTATGCCAAGCAAACCGAGACCGGTCTGCGCATGGGTCTGGAATATGCCACCAAGGGCACCATGATGCTCGACGGGCGCAAGATCGTCGTCATCACCAAGGACGATCAGAGCAAACCGGATCTTTCCAAAGCAGCCCTCGCAGAGGCCTACCAGGACGACAAGGTCGATCTCGCTATCGGCTCGACATCGTCAGCCGCGGCGCTGGCGGACCTTCCGGTGGCCGAGGAAAACAAGAAGATCTTGATCGTCGAGCCCGCGGTCGCCGACCAGATCACCGGCGAGAAATGGAATCGCTACATCTTCCGCACCGGGCGTAATTCCTCCCAGGACGCGATCTCGAACGCGGTGGCGATCGGCAAGCCGGGCGTCACCATCGCGACGCTGGGACAGGATTATGCCTTCGGCCGCGACGGCGTCGCCGCCTTCAAGGAAGCGCTGGCCAAGACCGGCGCGACCCTCGCTGCCGAAGAATACGTGCCGACCACCACAACCGATTTCACCGCGGCCGGTCAGCGCCTGTTCGACGCGCTGAAGGACAAGCCGGGACGCAAGATCATCTGGGTGATCTGGGCGGGCGCCGGCGATCCCCTGACCAAGCTGCAGGATATGGATCCGAAGCGGTACGGCATCGAACTTTCCACCGGTGGCAACATCCTGCCGGCACTGGCCGCCTACAAGAGGCTGCCCGGCATGGAAGGCGCGACCTATTACTATTACGACATTCCGAAGAACCCGGTGAACGACTGGCTGGTGGCCGAACATCAAAAGCGTTTCAACGCGCCGCCGGATTTCTTCACCGCGGGCGGGTTTTCCGCGGCGATGGCCGCGGTGACCGCCATCACCAAGGCGAAATCGACCGACACCGAAAAGCTGATCGCCGCCATGGAAGGCATGGAGTTCGACACGCCCAAGGGCAAGATGGTGTTCCGGAAAGAGGACCATCAGGCGCTGCAAAGCATGTATCACTTCAAGGTCAAGGTCGATCCCAACCTGGCGTGGGCGGTGAACGAACCGGTCCGCGAGATCAAGATCGAGGATATGAACATTCCGATCCGCAACAAGCGGTAAGCGACGACACGTTTTGCTTCGTAATGCCCGGCTTGATGCCGGGCATTTACTTCACGTGATGGACTTATGACCTGCACCCTCGAAACCCGCGATCTGACCATTCGCTTCGGCGGTCACGTCGCGGTCAACAGCGTGAGCTGCACGTTTCGCCCGGGTGAGCTGACCGCCATTGTCGGCCCTAACGGCGCCGGCAAGACCACCTATTTCAATCTGATCTCCGGACAGCTGCGCCCGACCAACGGCAGCATCCTGTTCGACGGCGGCGATATCACCCAGCTTTCCGCGCCGCTGCGCACCCGCGCCGGCCTCGGCCGCGCCTTCCAGCTCACCAATCTTTTCCCGAACCTCAGCGTCGAAGAGAATGTCCGGCTCGCCGTGCAGTCGGCCAGCGGCGTGCATTACGACATGCTGCGGCCGTGGATGATGCGCAAAGACCTGATCGCGCGCGCCGACGCTATTCTCGACAAGGTGGCGCTCGGCAGCCGGCGGAGCGTGGCTGCGACCGCGCTGTCGCACGGCGACCAGCGCAAGCTGGAAGTCGCGCTGATGATGGCGCTGGAGCCGAAAGTCTTCATGTTCGACGAGCCCACCGCCGGCATGAGCATCGATGAAGTGCCGGTCGTGCTCAATCTGATCGGGCAGCTCAAGCGGGATGCCAGCAAGATCATTCTTTTGGTCGAGCACAAGATGGACGTGGTCCGTTCGCTCGCCGACCGCATTATCGTGTTGCACAACGGCCAGCTCGTCGCGGACGGCAAACCCGCCGAAGTGATCGCCTCGCCGATCGTGCAGGAGGCCTATCTTGGCATCGCACCCGGAAAGAGCGCGGCATGACCGACCTTCTCTCGCTCGCCGGCGTGCACACCCATGTCGGGCGTTATCATATTCTGCAGGGCATAGATTTCGGCGTGGCCGAGGGCCAGACCACCATGCTGCTTGGCCGTAACGGCGCCGGCAAAACCTCGACGCTGCGAACCATCATGGGCCTGTGGCAGGCCTCCGCCGGCCAGATCTCGCTGGACGGGCAGCGCATCGAGCGCAGCGCGACGCCCGATATCGCGCGGCTCGGCGTCGGCTATGTCCCCGAAAGCATGGCGGTCTTCTCGGATCTTTCGGTGAAGGAAAACCTGGTGCTCGCGGCGCGCGACGGGCCGCTCGACGATGCCAGGCTGGACTGGATTTTCGGATTTTTCCCGGCACTGCGGCGGTTCTGGCTATCGCGCGCCGGCGCGTTGTCCGGCGGGCAGAAGCAGATGCTCTCCATTGCGCGCGCCATCGTCGAACCGCGAAAGCTGCTCTTGATCGACGAGCCGACCAAGGGTCTGGCGCCGGCCATCGTTGTGGCGCTGATCGAATGCCTGGCGGAAATCAAGCGCCGCGGCGCCACGATTCTAATGGTCGAGCAGAATTTCCATGCCGCACAGGAGCTCGGCGACACTGTTCTGGTGATGGATAACGGCAAGATCGTGCATCGCGGAGAGATGGCGCTGCTGGCGTTGGACGTCGCGCTGCAGGAGCGCTTGCTCGGGCTTAGTCTGGAGACCCATCAGTGACCGAGCTTGCTGCGGCAGGCGCGTTACCCAAGCCGAAGCGGGACATCCTGCCGGTGCTGCTGCCGGTGATCCTGGCGCTCGCGATGGCGCCGTTGATCGGATCGGGAAGTTCCTGGGTGACGCTGACGGTGGCGAGCCTCGCCATGGGCATGATGATCTTCATCATGGCTTCCGGGCTGACGCTGGTGTTCGGTCTGATGGACGTGCTGAATTTCGGCCACGGCGCCTTCATCGCGGTCGGCGCCTATGTCGCGACCCTGGTGCTGTTGCCGCTCGCGCCCTACGTGCAGGCCGACTCGCTATTGACGAATCTCGCGGTGCTGGCGCCGGCCGCGCTTCTGTCGATGGCGGTCTCCGGCGCGCTTGGGCTCGTGGTCGAGCGGGTACTGATCCTCCCGGTGTACGGCCAGCACCTCAAGCAGATCCTGATGACGACCGGCGGATTGATCGTCGCCGAACAGGCGCTGTATGCGTTGTGGGGGCCGCAGATCATTCCGCTGCCGCTGCCGACATCCTTGCGCGGCTCGTTCATCATCGGCGACATTGCGATTGCGAAATACCGCCTGCTGGCGATGCTGGTCGGCCTTGTCGTATTTGCAGGCATTCAACTGGTGCTGAACAGGACCAAGATCGGACTTTTGATCCGCGCCGGCGTCGAAAACCGCGAGATGGTGGAAGCGCTCGGCTATCGCATCCGGCGGCTGTTCCTCGGGGTGTTCATGGTGGGCTCCGGTCTCGCCGGCTTGGGCGGCGTGATGTGGGCGCTGTATCGCGAGCAGGTGCACGCCTCGATGGGCAACGACCTCACGGTACTGGTTTTCATCGTCGTGATCATCGGCGGCCTCGGCTCGATCGGCGGCTGTTTCATCGGCGCGCTGCTGGTCGCCATGGTGGCGAACTACGGCGGCTTTCTGGTGCCGAAGCTGGCGCTGGTTTCCAATATCCTGCTGATGGTCGCGATCCTGATGTGGCGCCCGCGCGGGCTGTATGCGGTGACAAGTCGATGAAGGTTTGCCGATGATGATCCTGTCAGGCGATCCGCCGCGCAGCCGCGTGCTCTCTGTCCTGCTCGTCGTGATCATTGCGGCGCTGGCAATTACGCCATTGATCTTTCCCGGCGCCAAGGCGATGAACGTCGCCACCAAGATCTGCATTTTCGCAGCGTTGGTGGCGTCTTATGACCTGTTGCTGGGCTACACCGGCTCGGTGTCGTTCGCGCACACGATGTTTTACGGCATCGGCAGCTATGCCATCGCCATTGCGCTTTACTCGATGGGGCCGACCTGGGCGGCGGTCGCGACAGGCGTCGCGGTCGGCTTGCCACTGGCGATGTTGCTGGCGCTCGTAATCGGACTGTTCTCGCTGCGGGTCGAGGCGATCTTCTTTGCGATGATCACGCTTGCGGTGGCATCCGCCTTTCTGGTGCTGGCATCGCAGCTGTCGTGGCTCACCGGCGGCGAGGACGGCCGCAGCTTTCAACTGCCGGAACTATTGCGGCCGGGCACGGTGCTGATTTCGAAAGGCGTGTTGGGCTTCGAACTCAACGGCCGCGTGCTGACCTACTATCTCATTTTCACCGGGTCGGCGGCGATGATCCTGGCGCTGTTGCGCGTGGTGAATTCACCGTTCGGCCGCGTGCTGCAGGCGATCCGGGAGAACCGCTTCCGCGCCGAAGCCCTTGGCTTCCGCACCGTGTTCCATCTGACCTACGCCAACTGCCTTGCCGCTCTGGTCGCCGCCAGCGCTGGTATGCTGAACGCGCTGTGGCTGCGTTATGCCGGGCCGGACACCTCGCTGAGTTTTTCCATCATGCTGGACATTCTGCTGATGGTGGTGATCGGCGGCATGGGCACGATCTACGGTGCAATCATCGGGGCTACGATCTTCATCCTGGCCCAGAACTACCTGCAGGCGCTGATGGGCGCGGCCTCCAATGCCGCAGCCGACGCAGGACTGCCCTTGCTTCCGGGCTTGCTGCATCCGGATCGCTGGCTGCTGTGGCTCGGACTGCTGTTCATTGCGAGCGTCTATTTCTTCCCGACCGGTGTCGTGGGGCGGCTGCGAAACGCGGGCCGCAAGCCGTCTTGAAGGCCTCTTCCCCGGCTTCGCATTGCTGCAGCCCGAGCCCGCGCGATTAAGCCTTAAGTAACCTGATTTCCTAACCGGGACGCCATTTATGCAACGTAAGCGTGTCCCCCGGGGAGTTCGGGAATGCGAAGGTTGGTTAACAGTATGTTGGGTGCGCTTGAACTGCCTCGAACCGGGATGGTCGGGTCAAAGTATATTGCTACGCCAATTCGGCGAGGTCCGGTCCTCTGGCTAATCCTCTGCGGCGGACTGCTGGTCGTGGCGATCATCATCGGCACTGTGGCCATGGTTGGCGAGTTCCGCGAGCGCGCGATCAGCAACAGCGAGCGCGAACTTGAAAATACCGTGCTGCTGCTCACCCGGCATTTCGACCAGCAGTTCGACGACGCCGAGATCATCGCAAACGACCTAGTCTCGAGGATGGACTTTTCCGGGAGCGCTTCGCCGGAGATTTTCAAGAGCCGGATGTCGAGCTTCGACGCGCACCTGATGCTGAAATCCAAGGTGCCCCATGTCGGCGACGTCGGCATCTTTGATGCAGAGGGTGAACTGATCAACTCATCAGGAACCTGGCCGCTACCGGCCATCAACATCGTCGATCGGGTCTATTTCGAAGCCCTGAAATCGGACCCTGAATCGAAAACTATTTTAGCCGAACCGGTTCACAGCTATTCCACCGGCAACTGGACCACTGTCATCGCCCATAGGCTGAGCGGGCCGAACGGAATTTTTCTCGGCGTGATGGCGAGGCGGATCGCCCCTCTTAATTTTGAAAAGTTCTTCGCATCCGTCGCGCTCGGAGAGGGCGCCGCGATTTCCATGTTCCATCGCGATGGAACGATGCTGGCGCGTTACCCTCACGCCAATTCGATGATCGGGCAAAACTTCAAAACCGCGCCGCTGCTACACAAGGTCCTGACCGAGGGAGGCCGACAGACACTGCGTGTACAAAGTCCCGTCGATAGCCAGGACCGGCTCGGCTCGGCGGCGCCCTTGAGCCGTTTCCCGATGGTAATCGTCGCGACTACGACCGTCTCGGCCGCGCTGGCCGACTGGCGTGAGCAAACCAGATTCATGGTCGCCGCCGCCGTCCTGTCAGCATTGGTAGTCGCCTTCGTTCTGTTCCTGATCGTCCGGCAGATAACCCGGCAAAATCAGGAATCGCAACAACGGCTGGAATTGCAAAAGCACCAGTTCGAGACCGCCCTGAACAATATGACCCAGGGCCTCGTGCTGTACGACGCATCGGCACGCATCATCCTCTGTAATCAGCGCTATATCGGCATGTATGGGCTGTCGACCGAGGTCGTAAAGCCGGGTTGCCACTTTTACGACCTCATCCAGCACCGCAAGGAGCGGGGGACCTTCGATGGGGACGTCGATGAATTTTGTTCAACCATCATGCGCAACGTTGCACAAGGCAAAGTCACTCACACGCCCATGGAGTCTGCGGGGCGTTGGCATCTGATCGTCAGCACGCCGCTGGCGCAGGGTGGCTGGGTCGCGACCATAGAAGATATAACCGAGCGCCGAAATCTCGAACAGGAACGCGACCGGAATTATGCATTTTTGCGTCAGATCATCGATCACATTCCCTCGCAGATCACCGTGAAAGATGGGCGCGATCGCCGCTACCTCCTGGTCAACCGGGTGGCCGAGACACACTTCGGCCTGTCGGGCGACGTCATCATCGGCAAAACGGCGCTCGACATAATGCCGACGGCGGAAGCCGATACAATCTCGGCAAACGACGAAAAAGCCCTGCAATCAGCCGACGGCTTGTTCCTGGACGAGTTTCCGTGGAAAAGTCAGACCTTGGGCAATCGCCTTTTCACTTCAACGCGAATCGGAATTCGCGATCAGGCCGGAGAAACCCGCTATCTCATAAATGTTGTCGATGACGTTACCGACCGCCGGCGCGCCGACGAGAGGATCGCGCACCTTGCGCATTACGATTCGCTGACCGAGCTGCCCAACCGGGTGCTGTTCCACGAACAGATCGAAGGCCAATTTCAGAGAGCCAACCGGGGCGAGCAGTTCGCATTGCTTTATTTCGACATCGACGAATTCAAGAGCATCAACGACTCGCTCGGACATCATGTCGGCGATGAACTACTGAAGGTCGTGGCTAACCGCATCAGGAGCTGCATCAGGGAAACCGATCTCGTCGCGCGGCTGGGTGGTGACGAGTTTGCGGTCATTCAGACCGCTGTCGGGAACGCCGCCGAGGTCGTTGAATTCGTGACCCGAATTCATGAGGCGATCCGGCAACCTTATCAATGCCTCGGGCACCAGCTCTCGACCGACGCCAGCATCGGCATTGCATTGGCTCCGCAGGACGGCACCGATCTGGATCAGCTCATCAAGAATGCCGATCTGGCGATGTATGGCGCCAAGGCCGACGGGCGCCGAACCCATCGCTTCTTCGAACCGGGGATGGGTGCCAGCGCGAAAGCCCGGCTTGCGATGGAGCAGGATCTGCGTCAGGCGCTCGCGGATGGCGGGTTCGAAATCCACTACCAGCCGGTGGTCGATCTTCGCCGCAACGAGGTCACCGGCTGCGAAGCCCTGCTGCGCTGGCGCCATCCCGAACGCGGCATGATCTCTCCGGCCGAGTTCATCCCGGTTGCGGAAGACACCGGCCTGATCAATGAACTCGGCGAATGGGTGTTGCGAACCGCCTGTACCGAGGCGGCCACCTGGCCGGATCATATCTGGCTCGCCGTCAATGTCTCGCCCGTTCAGCTGAAATGTCACACCTTGGCGTTGAAGGTCACCGCCGCGCTTGCGGCCTCTGGTCTTGCGCCGAGCCGGCTGGAACTCGAGATCACCGAGGCGGTGCTGATCCGCGACGACGAGGCAGCGCTGATGATTCTGCATCAGCTCCGGGCCATCGGCGTCCGCATCGCGCTGGACGATTTCGGCACCGGCTATTCCTCGCTGAGCTATCTGAAGCTTTCCGTTCGACAAGATCAAGATCGACCGCGGCTTCGTCAGCGACATCGCGGAAATCGACGGCTCGTCGGCTATCGTACAGGCGGTGGTGAACATCGCTGCCGCGCGCAACATGACGACCACGGCCGAAGGCGTCGAAACGCTTGAGCAAAGGGAATTGCTGCGCACCCTCGGCTGCACCGAGATGCAGGGCTATCTGTTCAGCGCCGCGAAGCCTGGCGCCGAGGTGAGGAAATTGTTCGGCACGCGACCGGAAATCGTGGCAGCCGTGGCCTAGGTTTTGACTCGAAACCGCAATTGCGCGCGCAGCCAAGCCTTCCACCGCGTTCAAGCCTTCCACCGCGTTTAAGAAACAAGGGCTTGATTGCTTCGTGGCTTCGCTCCTCGCAATGACGGCAGTATGACATTATGCGGTTGCTGTACTCCGACTCGGACTTTGAGAACGAAGCGCGGTGGGTATGGCCGAGTTGCCCTTTGGCAGGCCGGCGGAATTGAAAACGAGGTCCATATCGTGGCTTAATGGGATCTGCAAAATCACGACGCGCAAGCGCATCATTCCGGCTTTGAAGGGAACCGCATGCCTCCCGTTTCGATCATTCTGAACCTGCTTTGGATACTTTTCGGCGGCTTGTGGATGGCGGCCGGCTGGGTGATCGCTGCGATCATCATGGCGATCACCATCATCGGGCTGCCCTGGGCAAGGGCCGCATTCAATATCGCCGCCTATACCTTGCTGCCGTTCGGTCAGAAAGCCGTGCGCCGCGACAGCCTCACCGGCCGCTCCGACGTCGGCACCGGACCACTCGGCATGATCGGCAACCTGATCTGGCTATTGCTCGCGGGCTGGTGGCTGGCGCTCGGTCACGTCATTACAGCGCTCGCGCTCGCCGTGACCATCATCGGCATTCCCTTTGCCTGGGCACACATAAAACTCGCCGGCATCGCGCTCTGGCCGATCGGCAAGGTCATCGTTCCCGCTTAAGCCTGGAGCCTTTTCCGTTTGGGTAGAATCGAAACGGGCTCTAGATTCTTGATTTGAAGCGTTTTCTTGACGCGAACCGGGCTCCACTTCGCTTGAAAACGCTCTAGCGCCAACCTTCATGGGCTTCGCTCGGTTGATCGCAGGCCCAGTTCGGCCTTAGCAAAACCTTGCAACCGGCTTCGAACGGAAGAACGGCCACCTGGCGCGAGTCCTGGGTGATCTTGATCGCCCAGTCTCTGGGAACGGCCGGGTGCTCCTGCACGAGTCTTTGAATGATGCCGGCGGCGAACAGCATGGCATCGATATCGTCTGCCAGCGCCGCGCCGTCATGGCCGGGACCGTCGATACGGTTAAGCGGATCGCAAACGTGAAATCTGTAAAATGGCATGCGAATAAAATGGCATGGGAAAGTGAGTGGCTGGGGCTACGCGGTGCGGGTTTGACACAATAAATTTGGCCGGCTTTGGTACCGGCTTGCAATCCACTGAAACTGCGCTCTACCGCTGGTTCTTACGGGATTAGGCCTCAACCGGCAAGCCAGGCTGGCTGTGCAGAGATCCGCCGCCCCGTTACGCCGCCAGCCGGCCGCGATTGTTCTTGCCAAGGATGGGGCGGACAAGCCGTCCGAAGCGCTCGGCCTCCTCGTCATGTAGATAGCCGGACAGGCAAAACGAATGGCAGCCGGCGTCGATGAATTGCTGGAGGGTCGCGGCGCATTGCGAGGGATCGCCGACGACGGCGATCCCGGCGCCCGGCCGGACCCGGGTGATGCCGGTCCACAGATGCGGCAGCAGGAGATCGCCATGCTCGCGGGCGAGCTGCTGCACGCGCTGGTTAGCCACCGACTTGTTGTACAGCGTTTTCATCTCCTGCTTCTGCCGTTCGGTCGCGTCGCGCACCAAAACGTCGGCGGCTTCCCATGCGTCGCTTTCATTCTCGCGGCAGATCACCTGCAGGCGCATGCCAAAGCCGATGTCCTTTTCGCGGCCATGCGCCCTCGCCATCTCCCTGATCTCGACGATGTTCGCAGCGATACGTTCCGGCAGATCGCCCCAAAACAGATGCACGTCGGAATGTTTCGCCGACATTTCCCAGGCCTGACGCGAGCCGCCGCCGAGATAGAATTTCGGAAACGGCTGCTGCAGCGGCCGCGGCCTGATATGCGCACCTGATAGCGTGTGAAATTTGCCCTGAAAATTCAGCGGACCGCGTGCGGTCCACAAGGCTTTGAGGATCGAAACCTCCTCCTCCATCAACGCGTAGCGCTCTTCCTTGGCGTAGCGCACGCCCTCGCCTTCGACTTCGCTTTCGTTCTGGCCCGCGATCAGGTTGATACAGATGCGCCCGCCCGACATCTGGTCGAAGGTCGAGATCATCTTCGCCAGCAGCACCGGATTGATATAGCCGGGCCGCGCCGCGATCAGCGGCTTGATCTTCGACGAGCGCGCCGCCATGAACGCGCCGGTGATCCATGCCTCCCAGCAAACCGAGCCCACGGGGATCAGCAGGTATTCGAACCCCGCCGCTTCCGCCGCCTGAACCACCCGCTCGCAGAGTTCGGGCGATCCCGGTACTTGGGCCTCAACCACGCCATAGGCGGTGGTGTCGCCGTGCGTCGGCAGATACCAGCCAAATTCGAGCGGACGCATCGACGATCTCCTCAAAGCGCGGCGAGGTAGCAATTGCCGCGCGAGGTTAGTTTACAGCCTGCATCCGGCGGGACAATCGCCCCTCGTTGGGCCGTTGCCAAAGGCCGGCCAGACGCCCCGATAGCTCAGCTGGATAGAGCGTCGCTCGAGAGATCGACGATATGGCGTGGTCGTTTTGCTGCCGGCTTGCCGGTGTCGAGGATGGCGGTAATCGCCAAATTTCCCTCGGCCTCCCGCGCGGCGATGGCGTCGCGGGCCCAGAGGTAAGACGCGTAAAAAATCTCCGGGTGACGGTCGAAGTCCGTCACCTCGACCCCGAGCGGAAGCGGCGGCCGCAGTACCATGTCTAGCGGCGCCGTCGGCAGAATATCGTAACGCTGATGCGCCACGAGACTTCGCCACAGCACGTTGACCGCGCTCGGTGCGGCGGGAAGCAGCTTCTTGCGGAACGGCATCAGCATTGCCGCGATCAGCTCGAGCCGTCCGGGCAGCGCGGCATAGTCGACGTCGAACAGCTCGGCCGCGGGTTCGCCGAAATGCACCACCAGATTGGGACCGCTCTTGAGTTGATGCATCGGCGCCAGCGGCACGTTGTCGATCAGGCATCCGTCGACAAGCATCGCGCCTTGGGGCGTGTAGAACGGCGGCAATAGTCCGGGGATCGCGCTCGATGCACGGACCGCCTGCCAGAGCAGACCCGAGCGGATCAATTCGAGATTATGGGTCGAAAGATTGGTGGCGACCGCCGCGAAAGGCCGCCAGCAATCCTCGATCCGGCAGTCGCGGCCGTACTGATCCGCAAGCGCGCGATCGAACGCCTTGTGATCCAGCAGGGCGTAGCGCGGCCAGGTGGGCCGCCGGAAGCTGCGACTCCTGACGAAGATCTCGTGCGTACCGCGCTCGAGATCCTCGGCCTCGAGATTTTTTGCAAATCCGGCCATCATGGCAGAGCCGACACTGGTGCCGACAAAGATATCGAACATCACGCCGCGCTCGCGAAAGGCCTTGTAGATACCTACATGCGCCGTTCCGTGGCTGCCGCCGCCGGCGGCGACGAATCCAATCGCGCGGCCGCAGAGGAAACGGATCAGGCTGTCGACATCAACCTGATCTTCCAAAGCGACATGGTGATGCATGAAGCACGGCAACCGGGCAAGCCAGGCCGTGGTGCCGCTGACTTCACGGCTGCGTCGGTCGTGAATGCGAACAAGGCGGCGCGCTGACGTGGGATGCACCTCGCAAGCGAAAGCCTCGACTTCCGTCAAAGCTGCCGCGGGCGCGTCTCCACGGCACGCGAACACAACCATGTCGGCCTGGCGGACGGCCTTGCGCGCCCATGGCGAAGCTTCGCGACCGCCGAAGTACACCACCAGTGGCGCGGCGTGTTCGAGTTTATTGAGCCAGTCAGCCACTTCGGGTGCATCCAGGGCCCGCCCAGGAAACATGGCGTTGAGGCGGGTGGGATCGACGATTTCGGCATCAATCGCCGAGAGCCCCTCACGCATTCGGCGATCAAAATCGCTCGGTAGCGGTTGGTATCCGCCGTCGATCAGCGCAACTGTTCTTGCCTTTGGCGACGCGCGAATTGGCGTGAGGCGCGCCGTCTCCTTGCCGAATCGCCGCGCCAGCGCCGCGAGCAGTGCCTCGACAATGGCCGGGGCGTCCTCCGCAAGGGCCTGGTAGGCCGCGCGCGTCAGCACCAGCACGCTGCTGTCGCGGATCGCAATCACATCGGCGGTGCGCGGGACATTTGCGAAGAAACCGATTTCGCCCACAATTTCGCCGGCGCGAAGCTCGGCGAGCGGCTCGAGATCGCCGGTTCTGCGCACGGCGAGCGCACCATGCAACACCATGAACAACGAGTCCGACGGCTCCCCTTGCGCAACGAGCATTTGCCCGCGCATGAGGTCCTGGCGGCCCATGGCGCGCAAAGCCTTCAGCCGCTGTTCCGGACTGAGCGTCCGAAACAGCGCGAAGTCCTCCAACACGTTTCCCCACGCAAACGTCGCGCTCGCTTCGTTCATGGGCGAGACCCAGTTCGATCACACACGGCCCGATGTTAGCGCCGGGCGGCCTTGGCGGCGAGCAGTATAAGCGTCGGCACGCCGGCGCGCCGCTGCCATGCCTTTTTATGGAAGCGCTGCAGCGCGAGTTGCGAATACCGCTGGTTGATGACACCGCATCCCACTCGCCGGAGAACCTCGATTCATTCCCCGCAGGCTTCCCAATGCTGCGGACTGCTTAGCTGATTTTTTTAAAAGCAGGCAGTCGCGCCCAGCGCAGGTTCATTGCGCGCCGGATGGCTCCGGCGGGACCAACGAGTCAGCGACCCCTGCCAGGAAGGCAGGACCCCTTACCGCCACAGCCTCGGCACATGCTTTTCCGGCGCACCCGGCACGATTCGAGCGTGTTACCTTGCCTTTTGCGGCCTTGCTCGTAGTCCCCTCCCAGCCCCCGCAGGGCCGTTGCCGAGGCCCCGCCAATCGGCTAAATGACCCGTAACGCACCCGTAGCTCAGCTGGATAGAGCGTTGCCCTCCGAAGGCAAAGGTCACACGTTCGAATCGTGTCGGGTGCGCCAGTAATCAATCACCGGCTGCATAAACCTTGTCGAGGCATTGTCGCGCAGGACCAACGGACTTCTGCGGTGCGGCTTCACCTCTCCTCATAGCGACATCGTCGCTCGCCAGCGCGCATCGCGCAACGAGGGACGGCGATGCAGGCGGCGATCGAGCAGGTCGCGCGCCTTGGCGGCTTCGCCGCTCTTGATCAGCGCGATCAGCAGCGTGTCTTCGAGCATTTCGCGTTGTGCGTGGCTGCCGCCAATTCGCACCACCTCCGCGGAAGCGGGCTCCAGTATCTTCACGCATTCCGGGTAGGACTGGTCGGCAAACGCATGTGCCGCACGACAAATGTCCGCCACCACGGAACCTGCCGGGAGCCGTCCGCTTTCGCGCCGGACTTGAAGATCGGCCAGACGCTGTTCGAGGGCGCCCCAGTTTCCCGTCATGACAGCCAGCATCGCCATGTGGACGTCGACGAACGAATTGCCGGTTCTCGGAAACCGGCGCTCCGCATAATCGGCGAGGTCACGCCAGGCATCCTGCGGCACCGGAAGGCCGGACGCGTGAAGCCGCCACAGCAGTGAAACGCCATCGGTCATGGCATTCAGCGGCGCGGCCTGGGTTACTTTCGGCTGGATGCGCTCGGCGTAGACATTAAACGCCTTGTCGGTGTCGCCGTTCTCCAATGCCAGCAATGCCTCGTGCCACGCGACATGGCCGTACAGCAATCCGGAACGGTCATAGATCGGCAGCCAGCCGGCGATCAGCTGCTCGGCATCTGCCGTTGAGCCGTCTTCGAACATCGCGTGAGCCAAGGCATGGAGCGCGTGGGCATTCTCGCGTCTTCGGTCGAAGGCACGCTGGGTGATCCGTCGTCCAATATCGAGGCTGCCATTTTCGGTGTGCGACCAGCCGAGATAGGTCAGGAACCACCAATCCTCGCCGCAGTGCCTCGCGTGCCGCTCGCACAAATCGACCCGCGCCTGATCGTGGTCGGCCATACCGGAAAACGCAAACAGGCCGAAGGCCCCGAGCGGCAGCGACATGATCAGGGCATCACGCGGCCAGCGATCGAGATGCACGAGCGTCATTTCCAGCGCCTTGGCGGACCGGCCTTCGGTCGTCAGAGCCAATATCTCGACATGGCTTTTTTCACGTTCGGTACCGTTTCGTTCGACGAGCTTGCGCGCCACCGCGGCTTTTTCCTGAGCTGACGGCATCTCGGCATAAATCAAATGCATCCGCGAGCGCGCCGCATGAGCCAATGCGAAGTCAGGCTCCGCTTCGATCGAAAGCTCCAGCGCCTGCGATGCGCCGGGCCAGGCCGACAGCATCAGCTCGATGCCCTCGCGATAGGCATCAGCGGCCGCGTCGCTCGAGGTCGAAATGGGTAAGCCATATAGGTCTTCAAAAGCCATCGGGGCTCTTTCGGATATCGACCTCGATCTGCCCGCGCCGCTTCGGTTACTGCATTGCAGCGCATTTCTTGCGCGGGGTAGCTTACGTCCGCGCTATGGGTTTGCAAAAGGGTGACCCGCAAAATTTCTACAAATCAAAATCCGGCTCGATCACCAGCGCGGTCGATGGCGTCGACGCGGACTGATTCGCTGCTCGAAAGCCGTCCTCCGCCGCCCGGCTAGATCACGCAACGGATTGCGTGGCTGAAGGCGGACTTGAAGAAGCCTTCGATCCAGCGGCATTGCATTCTTCAAAATGGGCCGCGATTTCAGCCTCGGCGAGATGGTCCCACCGTTCGGCTTGGCCGAAATATTCCTCGCTGTTTTTAGGATCGAATACCGCACGCTGACGGCACAGCGAGCCCATTGCGCGGTAGCTTCGAACGTTCATCATCGCCACCTCGTCCGGTTTCATGTCAGCGGCTTATTGCCTCGCTTCACGACACGGTCATAACGATTCGGACTCAGAATTATTTTGGCTGCTCGTCCGGCGGGCAGACGCCGCACCCGGCAAAAGGCTCCGGCTGCGCTGTTGGCCTCGGAGCAAATTGGGCGGCACTTCATAGAAACGTCGTGTCGATGTCACAGCCGTTTGGTTAATCCTCCGCTGCTGTTGACAGTCATCAAGGAGATTGAAATGTCACAACGCCATGACCATCACGAAAAAAAACACGACCATCAACATTCGGGCCATTTTCATAAGTTCGTCTTGGGCACCAAGAAAGACGATGATATCTTTGGGTCAAACCACAACGATACCATCTTCGGATTGCACGGCGACGACGCAATTTTCGCTGGCCGGGGCAATGACACGGTAGCCGGCGGTCATGGCAACGACGCCCTTGTTGGTGGCGATGGCAACGACGACCTTTACGGCGGCCGGGGGCGGGATCTGCTGTTCGGCGGCGCCGGACGCGACGAGCTCGATGGCGGCCAAGGCAACGACACGTTCCTGTTCCGCAAGGGAATGGGCGTCGACACCGTCGAACATCTCGACGCCGGCGATCGCCTGGATGTTCGTGATTTCCATATTGCGTCCTTTCAGACGCTCCTCAACTCCGCGCAGCAGGTTGGGCACGACGTTGTCATCAATCTCGGCGGCGGCGACAAGATTGTGCTCGAGGATACCCGCGTTTCGAACCTGCAAGCCGAACAGTTCATTATTTCGAACGAGGTCAAGGGTCCGTCAAGCTCGGAGACGCCTTACCTCGTCAGCACCGATTCACATGTCTACACCGAATCATTGCTGACCGTGGGTGACGGGGTCGGCGGCTACAAGATGGCGGGCATTCCGGACGGCCTCGGCGCGTTCGACAATGGCGACGGCACCTTCACCGTTCTGATGAATCACGAAATCGGCAACACCGCTGGCGTTGAGCGCGCGCATGGCGCGGCAGGCGCATTCGTTTCTGAATGGGTGTTTGACAAGACGACCCTTGAAGTGAAGTCGGGTCACGATCTTATCCAGAACGTCTTCACATACGATGCGGCCACCAGCAGCTATGTCGAACACAACGCCGCCCTCGGAAACGGCGTCGCGCTCAATCGTCTCTGCTCGGCCGATCTGGCTGATCAAGGTGCGTTCCACAATTCGGCAACTGGCCTGGGCTACAACGGGGGCCGTCTGTTCCTTAACGGCGAGGAATCCGGCACCGAGGGCCGCGCGTTCGCGCATATTGCCACCGGCGCGCAGGCTGGCAATTCCTACGAATTGGCGTGGCTCGGCAATCTTTCCTTCGAAAATGTCGTCGCCAACGCGCACACGGGCAACAAGACCGTGGTCGCAGTGACGGACGATGGCCAGAACGGCCAAGTCTACTTCTATGCCGGCGACAAGCAGGCGACCGGCAACGCCATCGAGCAGGCGGGCCTGACCGGCGGCAATCTGTTCGGGATCCATGTTGCGGAGTTAGAGGGATTGGCGAACAATGAGTCGAACGCTGCTCCCCCGCTTGGCTCGGACGAAAAGTCGGCGTTCACGATGGTCAATCTCGGCGACGTGAGCGGACTGACGGGCGCTCAGATCGACGCCGCGAGCGAACAGGCGGGCGTGACCTCGTTCCTGCGTCCGGAAGACGGCGCGTGGGACACGCTCAATCCCAACCGCTTCTACTTCGTGACGACCGACGAGTTCAACGGAGCGAGCCGGCTGTGGGCAGCAGACTTCACGGACTCCAGCAACCCGGCAGCGGGCGGCACCATCAAGCTGCTGCTCAACGGCACCGAAGGCCAGCAGATGCTTGACAACATCACTGTCAATGCTCAGGGCAAGATCATCCTGCAGGAGGACGTTGGCAACAATGCCCATATCGGCAAGGTCTGGCAGTACGATCCGTCGAATGATTCGCTCACTCAGCTTGCGCAGCACGATCCGAGCCGCTTCCTGTCGGGCGGCGCGAACTTCCTGACTCAGGACGAAGAGTCGTCCGGTATCATCGACGTGTCGCATATCCTGGGCAGTGCCGGCGAGAACGTGTACCTCGCCGATATCCAGGCTCACTACCCGCTCCCGGGCGAACTGGTTCAGGGCGGCCAGCTCCAGCTGATCCACCAGTATCTGGTGTAACGCCAGTCATTGGTCGGTATGAAGCCATAGACTTGTTAGTCTTCTAAAGCGAAGTTTGAAGGTGCCGGCTTTTCAGCCCGGCACCTTCATTCGTTTGGGCATTGTTGTACAATTGTCATTTTCGATCTGTAGCTATATCGCTCCCGGCCGGTCAACCAACGGCCGTTTTGGTCCAACCACTTCGTTTCTGCGGCAACGCAGTATTTTGAGAACTTCACCTGCGGAGCGATCGCTCGTGACCAATGCCGCGTCGGCAGCCAGCCCCTCTGTAACCGGCGCGGCAAGATCGGAGTTAGCCAGCGCGCTTGCTTCATGCCGTTCTGCTTTTGTCGGCATCGCCGTCTTCAGCGGGCTCATCAATTTGCTCGCCCTGACCGGCTCGCTTTTCATGCTGGAGGTCTACGACCGCGTCTTGCCGAGCCGCAGCGTTCCGACCCTTGTTGGACTGGCGATTATTACTGCGCTCCTGTTCCTGTTCCAGGGCCTCATGGAAATCACCCGGGGACGCATGCTGGTGCGCATAGGCAACCAGATAGACTGGCGCCTGAGCGACCGCATCTATGACCTTGTAGTGCGGCTGCCACTCCGCGCGCGGGGCAGCGGAGACGGCCTCCAACCAGTCCGTGATCTCGACACGATCCGCTCGGTACTGTCTGGCTCGGGTCCGGCCGCGCTGTTCGATTTGCCGTGGTTGCCATTCTATCTTGCGATCTGTTTTGCTTTTCATTCGCTGATCGGGCTGACCGCCCTCGGCGGGGCCCTCGTTCTTGTGATGCTGACTGTCCTCACCGACCGCCTGTCACGCCAATCGGTGCAGAAGGCGTCGAGCTATGCCGCCGCCCGCAACCGGCTGGCAGATTCCAGCCGACGCAATGCGGAAGTGCTGGTATCCATGGGGATGTCGGCGCGCTTGCTGGCCCGGTGGCGAAAGCTTGGCGTTGCCTACCGGGGTCAACAGCAGATCGCCAATGATGTCTCGGGAGGGTTCGGCGTCACTGGCCGCATATTGCGCATGATGCTGCAGTCCGCTGTCCTTGCCGTCGGCGCGTATCTCGTTATTCATCAGGAGGCTTCGGGCGGCATCATCATCGCCAGCTCCATCCTGACCGGCCGTGCCTTGGCTCCTGTGGATCTTGCGATCGGGAACTGGAAGAATTTCATCTCTGCTCGACAAAGCTGGCAGCGTCTTGAAAAACTTCTGGCGCTGCTTCCGGCTCCCGCAGCCCAACTCCTGCTGCCGGCGCCGGTGCATTCACTTTCGGTCGAGAAACTCTCCGTGCCGGCACCGGCCTCGGAAAAAGTATTGGTGGCGGACGTCAGCTTTCACCTGAAGGCCGGCAGCGCGCTTGGCGTCATCGGCGCCAGTGCGTCGGGAAAATCATCTCTTGTTCGCGCACTCGTCGGGGCCTGGCGTCCCTCGCGCGGTGCGGTGCGCCTTGATGGGGCGACCATCGAGCAATGGTCGCCTGACGCTTTGGGTGAACACATTGGATACTTGCCGCAGGACGTGGAGCTTTTCGAGGGCTCTATCGCCGAGAATATCGCACGATTTGCACCGGACCCGCCGACCGAGTCGGTGTTGGCAGCCGCGAACGCCGCCGGTGTCCATCAGCTGATCGTCAATCTCCCCGAAGGATACAATACGCAAATCGGTGAGCAGGGCGCGTTGCTTTCAGCCGGGCAAAAGCAGCGCGTGGCGCTGGCCCGCGCGCTCTATGGCAATCCGTTCCTGGTGGTCCTGGATGAGCCCAATTCGAATCTGGACGCCGAAGGCGAGGACGCATTGACAAAGGCAATTCTCGGGGTTCGGGCGAGGGAAGGCATCGTTGTGGTCGTTGCACATCGCTCAAGCGCCCTGGTCGCCGTGGACTACATGATGACAATGACTCAAGGCAGACAGCAGGCGTTTGGCCCCAAAGAGGAGGTGCTTGCGCGGCTGGCAAGGCGAGAGCCGGCGCCTTTGGCGCCCCTGAAGGTCGTTCCCCAGAACGCAGTGTAAAACATGGTTAGCAGCTTGCCGGACGGCGAAGACCGCTCCCTGCGCAATCATCTCGTCGGGGGGATGGTCATTGCGCTGTCTTTAACCGTTGGAATCGGCGGATGGGCGTCGACCACGGAGGTGTCGGGAGCGGTTACCGCCTCAGGCTCCGTCGTTGTCGATTCCAATGTCAAGAAGGTACAACATCTTACCGGCGGGATCGTCGGAGAGCTTTTCGTTCGCGAGGGCGATCATGTTCGGACCGGCGACACCCTCATCCGGCTGGATGAGACCGTGCTGCAGGCCGGGCTCGCGATCTACACCAAAGGGCTGGACGAGATGCGAGCCCGCAAGGCGAGGCTTGTCAGCGAACGCGATGGGGCCAGTCAGCTGGTTTTTGCTCCAGAGTTGGTTGGCCGCACCCCGTCGCCGGATTTCACAGCCGCGATGGACAGCGAGCGCAAATTGTTCGAGCTGCGACGGACGGCGCGGCAGGGCCAGAAATCTCAACTTCGCCAGCGGATCGTCCAGCTCGATGATGAAGTGCGGGGTTACGGTGCTTTGCAGCAAGCCAAGATGGAAGAAATCGAGCTGATCCAGCGCGAATTGGTGGGGGTCCGGCTTCTTTGGGAAAAAAATCTGATTCAGATCAACAGGCTTACGGTTCTCGAGCGCGAGGCAGCTCGCCTCAAGGGTGAGCTCGCCCAGTCGATGGCTGCCAGCGCACAGGTGCGCGGGAAAATCTCCGAAATCGAACTACAGATTATCCAGATCGATCAGGATTTAAGCAGTGAAGTCGCCAAGGAACTTCGGGAGATAGATGGCAAGATTGGCGAATATATCGAACGGAAGGTCACCGCCGAAGACCAGCTCAAGCGAGTGGACATACGCGCTCCGCAAAACGGCATCGTCCATCAATTGGGGGTGCACACGATCGGTGGCGTTGTGAGTCCGGCCGATCCTGTGATGTTGATTGTGCCCGAGTCTGATTTTCTCTCGGTGGAAGCGAAGATTTCGCCGCAGGATATCGACCAGCTCCACGTCGGGCAGGCCGCAAGCCTGCGGTTTTCCGCCTTCAACCAACGAACGACGCCGGAAATTCAAGGGGCGGTCAGCCGTATTTCCGCCGATGTGACGTCGGATCAGCGAACCGGACAGAATTTCTACACAGCGCGGATATCCATCAATTCGGATGAGTTGGCGAAACTAGGTAGCGTCAAGCTGCTCCCGGGAATGCCGGCGGAGATATTTGCTAAAACCCATGATCGCAGCGTGCTGTCTTATTTCACCAAACCTCTATCCGATCAGATCGTTCGAGCATTTCGCGAGCGCTGATTTCGGAGCCTTCACGCCAACCACCCGCGTGCTAGAGCTACGGCGCGGAGATCGCGACCGCATGCATCAGCCCTATGCGGCGACGAGGATGCCTGCTATCGCAGCGCCCCATCACGCAATCACTAGACTCTCGAAGCCGCCATAGATCATCCGCTTGCCATCAAATGGCATTGCTTTGGGATCCATCATCTCCGCCAGCCGCTTGTCGGCCATCACCTTGGCGTTGACGCGGTCGCGTTGCGCGCGCGACTTGTAGGTGATCCAGGAGAACACCACGGTCTCGCCCGGCTTGAGCTTGACGCTGCGCGGGAACGACGTCAGCTTTCCGACCTTGACGTCCTCGGCCACCCATTCGCGATACTCCAGCGCGCCATGCTCGCGCCAGACCTTGCCTGCCTTCTTGGCAATGCGGCGGTAGGCCTCGAGGTTTTTCTTCGGAACGGCGACGATAAATCCATCGACATAGGCCATGGGCATCCTTTCATGATAATTCAGAGTCTTAGCGCAGTGGCAGCAAAATAGAGTCGGATCTTGCTCTTTCCTCGTTATTGCGAGCAGCGAAGCGACGAAGCAATCCAGCTTACTTCAAATACTTGATTGCTTCGCGGAGCCTGTCATCGGATGCGCATTCGCGCGACCCGTTGGCTCGCAATGACGATCGCACGCGAGTATGAATTATGTCTGGCAGCATGTAGCAGCGTTCGAAGCGGGCTTGTATGCGTCGCGCAGCCGCACCCAGTCCATCGGATACGGCAGCCCCTCTTCGTGGCGGCCGAGCGCCGTCAGGTCGAGATAGTGATAGGCGGCATTCATCATGTCGAGACCTCGCGCGAAGCAGGAATAGGTGTGGAAGATATCTCCGGCATCGTCACGAAGCGGTCAGCTGACGCCGCTCGAATGCGATATGGCGTTGTCATTTGCGCGCCGACCAGCCGGCCGCCTTTCGCGTGGAGGCCGACGACACGGCCCCGACCGGTCTAGTAATAATACCGGTAGGGCCGGCCGCGGCGCTGCTGCTGCTGGCCGAAGGCGAAGCGCGGGTTGATGTTGCACCAGACCCGTCGTCCGGAGGCGGACGCCATGCATTCGGCATAGGACCGGTAAGAGCAGTCGCCCGGAACGCCCCAGCCCCCGCCCTGGATGCAATAGGGATAATCTATCGCGGCCGCGGGACCGGAGCCGACCAACGTGGCGGCACCCGCCGCCAATGAAGCCAACACAGCCAACATCGCATTGCGCATCATCTTGTTTCCTCCGCGTCGCCTTGCATTCAAAACGAGGCTGGCTCCGGAATGTTCCGGCGGCACGCTAATCCACGTGCACGCCGGCGGCCTTGACGACCTTCTCCCATTTATCGGTTTCGGCGACGATCATCTTGCCGAAATCTTCGGGTGAGCCAATCAGCGGCTCGCCGCCGAGGTCGATCAGCTTCGCCTTGATCGCGGGTTCCGCGAGCACCGCGTTGATCTCCTTGTTCAGCTTCTCGATAATTTCCTTCGGCGTTTTCTTCGGCGCCCCCATCCCGAACAGCGCGCTCGCCTCGTATCCCGGCACGGTGTCGGCCACGGTCGGCACATCGGGCAATAGCGCCGAACGCTCGGTCGTGGTCACCGCCAGCGCGCGCAGGGAACCGGCGCGGATGTGCTGAATGATCGACGGCATGTTGTCGAAAATCAATTGAACCTGGCCGCCGAGCATGTCGGTGATCGCAAGCGCGGCGCCTCGGTAGGGCACGTGCTGCATTTTGGCGCCCGACATCATCATGAACATTTCACCGGACAGGTGCACCGAGGTGCCGTTGCCGGACGACGCCAAGTTCACCTTGTTGGGATTGGCCTTCACATAGGCAATGAACTCCGCGACGGTCTTGGCCGGCACGTCCTTGGCGACGGTCATGACATTGGGCACGCGATTGAACGCGGCAATCGGCGCAATGTCGCGTACGACATTGAATTTCAGGTTGGTGTAGAGCGTGGCGTTGATGTAGTTGGCGGGATTGACCAGCAGCACCGTATAGCCGTCGGGTTCGGCATTGACCACCGCCTCGGTGCCGATGTTGTTGCCGGCGCCGGGCTTGTTTTCGATCACAAATTGCTGGCCCAGCCGTTCAGAGAGCCGCTGGCCGATCAGCCGGGCAATAATATCGGTGGCACCACCGGGCGGATATCCGACAACCCAGCGAACCGGCCGCGTCGGATAGTCCAGCGCCGTGGCGCTGCCGATCGAAGCGACTGCCGAAATTCCCATCGCGATCAGACAAATCGCGGTGCGACGTGAAACCATGCAATTTCTCCCTGGTGTTGTTCTTTTTGAGTTGACGACCACGTTGTAACAAACAAATTCCGGTGCGACCAGTAGCGCATGCGCGCATCAAACCGCGACGAAAGGATAATCCATGACTGTCAAAGTCCACGCGCTCGATCACCTGGTGATCAATGTCAGGGATGTGGCGCGCTCCGCCGAGTGGTATCGAAAAGCTCTCGGCATGGAGATCAAAATCTTCGATCCGGGCGGGGGCAAGACGCCCCGGACCTCGCTGATCTTCGGCAACCAGAAAATCAATGTGCGGCCGCGCGACGCCGACAAGGTCGAGTGGTTCACCGCCGATCACGAAACCGCCGGAAGCGACGATCTCTGTTTCCTGACCTCGGTCACGCCGGACGAGGTAGTCGCGCATCTCAACGCGTGCGGCGTCGCGATCGAGGAAGGCCCTGCGCCAAAACAAGGCGCCCGCGGCACCTTGCGGTCGGTCTATTGCCGCGACCCCGACGGCAGTTTGATCGAGATTTCGTCGTACGAGGAGGATGCGGCTTAAGGCGTACTCCGGCGTCATCCTGAGGCGCTCTTGCGCGGCGTCTCGATGGATGGCGCTTGCACCTTCCGTCATCCTTCGAGGCTC
The DNA here is from genome assembly GCF_000701345.1 of Bradyrhizobium sp. URHD0069. Lineage (GTDB taxonomy): Bacteria > Pseudomonadota > Alphaproteobacteria > Rhizobiales > Xanthobacteraceae > Bradyrhizobium. The sequence continues at coordinate 54,733 of NZ_JNIJ01000020.1, forward strand.
ACCGAAGCGGCCCGCACCTGAAAGCGACGAAACACGATTTGCCCGCTGTGCCGTCCAATGGCAGTAATGCCCTCAAGAAAAGCACCAAAGCAGCCGGCCAAGGCTGCATGGGAGGACGAATGTCGATTTCACAGGCAGCGCCGGGCATGGTGGGACCATTCGCGGGGCTCGACGTGCCGTGGCTATTGCGGATGCGGGCTGAAACCCGCCGCGACCATCCGTTCCTGATCTGGGCGCCGTTCGAAGCGCCGGCGCGGAGCTGGGCTTACGGCGAATTTCACGAACGGGTCGGCGCGCTTGCCGCGGGCCTCGCCGCGCGCGGGATCAAATCAGGCGAATTCGTGCTGATCCACCTGGACAATTGCGTCGAGGCGATGCTGGCCTGGTTCGCCTGCGTCGAACTCGGCGCCATTGCCGTCACCACCAACACCCGCTCCGCGCCGGCGGAGATGGAATATTTCGCCGATCATTGCGGCGCGGTGGCCGCGATCACCCAGCCCGGCTATGCCGAGATGATCTCGGCGCATTGCCGGAACTTGCGGTGGCTCGCGGTGATTTCGCACGACGCCGGTGCTGCGCCCGCGCAAAGCGCCCGGCCGCAGCGCGCCGACGCATTTGAAGCGCTGTTCGCCGACAGTGCCGACCGGCCGCGCCGCGCGACCGACCCGCTGGCGCCGTGCAGCGTGCAATATACCTCCGGCACCACGTCGCGGCCGAAGGCGGTGCTGTGGAGCCACGCCAATGCGCTGTGGGGCGCCAAGATCAACGCGGCGCACGAAGATCTGCACGAAGGCGACGTCCACCAGACATATCTGCCGCTGTTTCACACCAATGCACTGGCCTATTCAATGCTGGCAAGCCTGTGGGTGGGCTCGACCTGCGTGATTCAACCGCGGTTTTCCGCAAGCCGGTTCTGGAACGTCGCGCTGGAGCACGGCTGCACCTGGACCTCGACGATCCCGTTCTGCATGAAGGCCCTGCTGGAGCACGAGATCCCGAAGCAGCATCAATTCCGGCTCTGGGGCACGGCGGTGTGCGAGCCGCCGGCATTTTCCGCGTTTGGCATCAAGATCATCGGCTGGTGGGGCATGACCGAAACCATCACCCACGGCATCATCGGCGAGGTCGACCAGCCCAACACGCCAATGTCGATCGGCCGCGCGGCGCCAGAATACGCCATTCGCATCACCAATGACGACGGCTCCCCGACTGCGGTCGGCGGCACCGGCAATCTCTTGATCAAGGGCGTTCCCGGGCTGTCGCTATTCAGCGAATACCTGCACAACGAGAAAGCCACCCGCGAAAGTTTTGACGAGCACGGTTATTTCATCACCGGCGACCGCGTTACGCTGTTGGAGAACGGTTTCATCCGGTTCGGCGACCGCGCCAAGGACATGCTGAAGGTCGGCGGCGAGAATGTCGCGGCCTCCGAGATCGAGCAGGTGGTCGCCATTGTGCCCGGCGTGCGCGAGGCCGCGGTGGTCGCGAAAAAGCATCCGATGCTCGATGAAGTGCCGGTGGTGTTCATCATCCCGCAAGCGGGCGTCGAACGTGCGCCGCCGGATTTGCATGACGCCGTCATGACCGCCTGCCGCGGTTCGCTGGCGGACTTCAAAGTCCCGCACGAGATCCGCTTCGTCGACGAGCTGCCGCGCTCGACGCTGGAAAAAGTGGCCAAGGCCGAGTTGCGCAAGCTTTTGGTATAGCTTGCGCTCGGTATCCGAGCGGCGAAGTGCGGTGGGGTGGGCAAAGCCACCGGGTCGCGCGGATGCGCGCCCGATGATAACTCCGGGCACCCACCATTCAATGACAGCTATGTGAGAAAGATGGTGGGCACGGCGCAAAAAGCGCCTTTGCCCGCCCTACGCACTAACTGAACCGTCAACAGGATCCCAAGGCCACCGAACGGAACGCCTGCAGCAAATGCTGGTCGAGCTTGCCGCCCATCTGTTCCATCACCGCAAACGCCTTGGCGTGCGTAAATGGCAGCCGGTAGGCGCGCTTCTCTACCAGCGCCGCGTGGATATCCACGATCGTTGTCAGGCGCACGATGTCGCTGATCTGACTGGCGCGCAGGCCATTGGGATATCCGGTACCGTCAAGAAGTTCATGATGGTGCAGGACCACATCCAGCATTTCCGGCGGAAAGCCGCCTTCGGCCGCGAGCGCGTCATAGCCCAGACGCGGGTGTTTGCGGACGATGGTCGTTTCCTCGTCAGTCAGCTTTCCCGGCTTGTCCAGGATCGCCACCGGGATGAACGCCTTGCCGACATCATGCAGAAGCGCGGCGCGCGCCAGGCGGCGCTGATCGTCCTCGCGCATATCGAGATGCTGCGCGAACGCAACGGCGAAGCCGGTCACAAAGAGGCAATGGCGATAGCTGCCGGTGTGATGGCGGCCTACGGTCGCCAGCCACTCACGCAACGAAGATTTTCTGATAGCCTTGAGAATCTTTTTTTCAGCTTGCAGGACGTCCTGAAATGTCAGCGGAACTCCCGCCGGAAGCCCTTCAAAAATCTTGACCATCACCGCGTGCGCGGCCTCGATGCCGCTGTTCAAGGCCTTGCCGCTTGCGGTTGTGTCGAAACTGATGGTGTCCGGAAATGCGGCGCGGATGCGCTGCAGAATACCCTCGGCATCAAACGGCCGCGATATCGTATCCGTTGCACCCAACGCCCATGCTTGCATCGACCCATGATGAAGGGCGTCGGCAAGAACGAACAACCGCGGCATCGAGCGGTAAGCTTCAGTCCTAAGCTTGTTCCGGACCCGCTGCACGCTCTCGGCCGACCGCAGATTGATATCGACGACTATCCCTGAGAAATGACCGGCGGGATTATCGGGAAGGTCCGATGTCGAGATGGTGTTCACCTCGCTCACCGACTGCAGAATGCTGGTCAATTCGGTGCTCTGATCGGTGCGATCCGACGCCAGCAGCAGGCGGCGTTTGGGCGAAGATCGGCTGGCAAGAGTTGTCATAATTCCTCGGAGAAACTGGGCATTGGCGAGCGACAGCCAGAACTACCTGAAAAGGAATTCCTTGGGATTAAGGGGTATTATGAACGCTTGTGTATTGTTGACCGTAAAAATTGAACGATTGGGGCATACGGAAATCCGCCTCGATTCCTCGTGCGTTGCCGCACAATGCTGTCATGCAATCCTCGCATTGTGCGTCCACGCCAAAGCGGAAGCGATAATAGCTGCCATCGAAGTTGGGTGGTTCCCACGGCCGAATGGATCGCGCTACAATGATAGGCCCGCAACAGAGCGCTTCGGGAAGCCGCGATGCCCAAAATCAATCGTAACGGGGTCAACCTGTACTACGAGGTCCACGGCAGCGGCCCTCCGCTGTTGCTGACTCACGGCTATTCATCGACATCAGCGATGTGGCAAGGTCAGATCGAGGCGCTGTCGAAACATCACAGACTTGTGTTGTGGGACATGCGCGGCCACGGCGAGTCCGATTACCCCGACGACCCGACGGCTTACAGCGAAGCGCTGACCATCGCGGACATGGCCGCGCTGCTCGACGAGGTCGGCGCGAAGCGCGCCACCGTCGGCGGTCTTTCGCTTGGCGGTTACATGTCGCTTGCATTTTATCGCGCACATCCGGAACGGGTGCGCGCGCTTCTTATCATCGACACCGGGCCCGGCTTCAAGAAAGACGACGCCCGCGATGCCTGGAACAAGCGCGCGCTTGAGACCGGCGACCGTTTCGAGCGCGAAGGCCTTGCGGTTTTGAAATCCGGCAGTCGTGAACGGTCGACGGTGACCCATCGCAATGCGCAGGGTCTGGCGCATGCCGCGCGCGGCATGCTGACCCAGCGCGATGCCCGCGTGATCGAACTGCTGCCCGACATCAAGGTGCCGTCGCTGGTGGTGGTCGGCGCCGATGACGCGCCGTTCCTGGCGGCTTCCGACTACATGGCCGCGAAAATTCCCGGCGCGAAAAAAGTGATGATCCCGGCCGCCGGCCACGCCGTGAACATAGATCAGCCGCAGGCGTTCATCGATGCCGTGCTGCCGTTCCTCGATGATCTCCCGCGCAACGCTGCTCAGGAGAGGCTGGTTTCGTCATGAATCGGCCGGCGTATACAGCGTCGCTTCTGGTCGCCACGTGCGTCGCATGGCTTGGCACCTGGCCCGGGCTTGCAATCGCCCAGCAATTTGTGCCGCGAGGTAGCCCGCATTCTCCGCCCTTCACCGCGACATTGTCGAACAATACGCCTTTGGCCTTCGGGATGGCTGTGCAGGATGTCTCGCGAGCGCTGGGAGAGCCGCTCAGCTACATCAGCGGCCGGCCGGGCGACGAAATCTACCTGGCACTCCGCAATATAGGCGGCAGCGGATTGTTTCCTCGTCACGATCGGCTTTATCTGCAATTCCGCAAGGGCAGACTGGCCGGGTGGAAGGGCGATTGGGGCGATAACTGGATGTGGCAATAGTCACCGGCGGCGGCCCTAGTCTCCTCGAACGTTCATCCAAGAAGATCAACCCTCAAAGCAAATGGGTGACCCATGGGAAAAGATATGAAACTGACGGCTTCGGATAATTTTCAACTGGGCGCTTATCGTGCCGACCCCGCGACCGCACCGAAGGCAGCCGTGGTGGTGATCCAGGAAATCTTTGGCGTCAATCACCACATCCGCTCAGTCTGCGATCGTCTCGCGGGCGAGGGCTATGTTGCCATCGCGCCTGCAATCTTCGACCGCGTCGAACCGAATTTCACGTCTGGCTATTCGCCGGAAGAAGTTGCGCAAGCGCGTAAGTTCGTCGCCAATCCGGATTGGGCGGCAATTCTGCGCGACACCCAGGCCGCCATCGATGCCGTTGCGAATGTCGGTCCGGTCGGCATCGTCGGCTTCTGCCTCGGCGGCAGCATCGCTTATGCGGCCGCAACGAAACTGTCGGGGCTGTCGGCGGCGATCGGCTACTACGGCGGCGTCATCGTTCGCTTCGCGGATGACAAGCCGAAAGTGCCGACCCAGCTTCATTTCGGCGAAAAGGACGCGGGCATTCCGCTCAGCGATGTCGAGACTATCAGAGCCAAGCGGCCCGAGGTCGAGATCCACGTCTATCCCGGCGCGCAGCACGGCTTTCACTGCGACGAACGGGCAAGTTACGACAAGGCCAGCGCCGACATCGCGTGGCCGCGCAGCCTCGGCTTCTTTGCCAAGCATTTGAAGAAGTAAGGGGCCCGGGCGCGCTTGCTCGCTCCGTCGTCATTCCCCGAGGTGCAGTCAGAACCAGCGTTCGCCGACCAAAACAGTGTCGCCGGGGCTTATGGCAGTGCCGAGCGGCACCACAGCGCGCATCGCGCCCGAAGCGCCGGTATGGGTGAGCGTGACGCCATCGCGTTTGGCGCGCGGCGAGAAGCCGCCAGCGATCGCCACCGCGCTTTCGACGGTCATGTTGGGCACGTAAGGATATTGGCCGGGGGCTGCGACTTCACCGAGAATAAAGAACGGTCGATAGGCTTCGATCTCCACCGCGACCGAGGGTTCGCGAATGTAGCCTATGCGCAGCTTGGCGGTGATCTCCGCGGCCAGTCCCGCGGGCGTTCGTCCGCGGGCCGGCACCGAGCCGATCAGCGGCATGGTGATCGAGCCGCCGGCGTCGATCGCGTAAGTGTTGGTGAGACCTTCCTGGCCGTAGACCACGACCCGCAGCCTGTCGCCGGCATCCAGCCGATAGGAGCCATCATAGGCCACCGGCATCGGCGCGGCGGCATAGGCAGCGGGCGCCGGTGCGTATGAACGCTGCGGTGCTGCGGCAAAGCTGGCGCGAAGCGCGCTGATCGCGCCGCCGGAATCCGCGACCTCGGATGCAGTTGGGTGATACGGCTTGCCGTAAGCGATCGAATCGAGATCGCCTGGCTGCGCCACCGCGACGGGGGCGGTCGCGCGCATGCAGCCCGACAGAGCGAGCGCGGTCACGATGGCAATGATCGGTAATCGAAACGCGCGCGCAACCCGCACCGGAGCCATCCCTTATGGCGAGACAGCCCCAGTCTTGCACCGGTTAAGGTTAACAAATGGTTGTTGCGCTATCGATGTGGAAAGCCGAAGCGCCGGCCTTCCACATCATAGTGAGCGATCAGGCGCTGACGCCGGCGCCGATCGGACACGACACGCCGGTGCCGCCAAGTCCGCAATAGCCGGCCGGATTCTTCGCCAGATATTGCTGATGATAGTCCTCGGCGAAATAGAACGCGCCGCCAGGTGCGATCTCGGTGGTGATGGTGCCGAGGCCCTTTGCGGCCAATGCCTTTTGGTAGGCCGATTTGGATGCATCCGCGGCTTGGCGTTGGGCGTCATTAAACGTGTAGATCGCGGAGCGATACTGGGTTCCGACGTCATTGCCCTGACGCATGCCCTGCGTCGGATTGTGACTCTCCCAAAATGTCTTCAGCAGTTGGTCGTACGAGATTTTTTTGGGATCGAACACCACCAGCACCACTTCGGCATGACCGGTGCGGCCCGAACACACTTCCTCGTAAGTCGGGTTCGCGGTATGGCCGCCGGCATAGCCTACCGCAGTGGTATAAATGCCATCGCCGAACTCCCAGAATTTGCGCTCCGCGCCCCAGAAACAACCCAGCCCGAACACCGCCTGCTCCAAGCCTTGCGGATAAGGCGGCTGCAGCTGACGGCCGTTGACGAAATGCCTGGCAGCGGTGGGCATCGGCGTAGCACGGCCCGGCAGCGCCTCGGCTGCGCTGGGCAATGCAGTGGTTTTGCGCATGAACAACATGGGTAACCTCCCGAAGGGATGCAGTCGAATTCAACATATATGGCCTAATATAGGTCTTTACCTCGGCGGCCATAGCCCCGTTGCGCACAAACGCAGCACCGCGTCGTAAGAGTCAGTGCCGCGAATAGCCGATCAACGGCTTGCGGGGCCGGAACACCAGCATCAGCAAAATACCCAACACGCCCAACACGACAAAAACCGGCTGGTCCAAAATGATTTTGACGCCGGTCCAGAGCCAGGGCGCGGTGCTTTCCACCCAGGCCCGGAACGCCTGCTGGCTGGATTGATGGACATCGTTCCAGAACTGGCCAAACCGGGTGAAGCGCAAGGTCTGATCGGCGACCCAGCGCGCCCCGTCATAGACCATGAAAATAAATCCGCCGGCCAGCAGCAAGAGCCCGACAAGTCGGAAAAAACCGCGGATCATGCGTCACCTTATATCTGTTGCGCCCGAAAGCGCCGTCAGCCATTAACGGGGCAGCGCGTAAAATTCAACCTCATCAGCACCTTATCAGCGTTTTCGGGCGGGGTTCCGGGCTCCTGGGGGCGCCGGAAGGCGTTGACGCTGGGAGAGGTGCCCTCTATAAGGACCGCAATGGCGGCGGGCGCAATCCCGCCGCCGCTGTTCTTTGAGCGGCGCCGTCGGTGAACAACTTCGCCGCGACCATAGCATTCTCAGGGACATCCGAAAAACACCAGCGTCGATCACGAAGGTTGAGCGGCCGGCGCGCTCACCGCCGAAGGATATTTGAGAACATGGCCAATACTACTTCCGCCAAGAAGGCGACGCGCAAGATTGCCCGCCGCACCATCATCAACAAGTCGCGCCGCACCCAGATGCGTGGTGCGGTCCGCACTGTCGAAGAGGCGATCAAGAGCGGCGACCGCGATGCCGCGCTGAAGGCGATGGCACGCGCCGAGCCGGAGCTGATGCAGGCAGCGCAGTGCAACATCATTCACAGGAACAATGCGAGCCGAAAGGTCTCGCGGCTCGCACATCAGATCGCCAAGCTCGAGATCGCCAAGCTCGCAAAATAAACTCATCCAAAAGAAATTCGTCAAAAAGCCCGGCTCTGCCGGGCTTTTTCTTTTTCAAAAGCGGCCCTCCTCCCCAGGTTGCATCGTGCGAGCGGCTTGCGTCCCCCGGGTTCTGCTTGCGGCAATTTTGCCGCACCGGAAACACGGTGAAAGCCTTGCGCGACGGGGATAATTGTCAACGCCCGCTGCCGAGCCGGTGCAGCGCGGGGATTCAACCTCCTTTGTTGCGAGGAAGGGTTACCCTGTTTCGGCGCGCAAAAAAATGTGCGCTTGTTTAGTCACTTATCGGCATAGCGGCGAGCAGCAGTTCGAAAAGTCTGGAGCGCGGCGCACAAAGGTTACCGAATTGTGAATTTATTTTTTGTAATGTTGGCAAACATGACAACAGTTCGGCGCATCGAATCTGCGCACAGATTCAAAACCTTGCCCATGACTGCGAAAGCCACTGCCTGTTTTTGCAAATGCGAAGTCGATTTTCTGGGCACGCGCGCGGAATCATTTCGATTGCGGGAAACAAGCCATGATGTATCTGTAAGAACGTTCGCAGCGCCCACGGCTCTTGAGACCAGCGCGGTTTAAGAAACGGGGCGGACGTGCAAATCGGCGGCGGTGTGCGCGTTGGCGATGCTTTCCAAGCGATTGTCGGGACAAACCTCATAGCAATGTGAGGACTGTGGTTCTGTGTCGAAATTTCTCAGACGGGGCATTCGTGTCTCGTTGGCTTCGAACAAGAGAGATGCGCACTGAGCAACCGAGAAACGCGCGGAGGGCGAAGCAAGTGGGCGGGTTACAACGAACGGGCTGAGGTGCGCGGCGTAGCGGCTGAACAATTTTGATTGTTCGGAAGCGGCCGCCTGAAATTGAAACATACGTGGAATGACAACTTGCCGCGTCAAGGCGCGGCGAGCGGGGAGGTTGTATGTCTTACGCCATCATCGTGATATCAGGTCAAAAGTCATTTTCTAACGATGCCGCATTGGACGCCTTAGACGCCGCCTGTGCGCGGCCCCCCAAGCGAGCTCCGGCTAGACCGTCGAGTATTCGCTGACCTCGCGAGCGCTTTCCTCCCAGCCCGATTGACTTGGCTTCGGCATTTCGCCGAGCGGCCGGTCTATGGCTGGCGACGAAGTCTCGCCGAGGTCACGCCGCGCAGCAAGTCGCACGGCGATTCACAAGCAACATTACTCTTTCGGAAAAGTCTCTGGGCAATGGCAAATACGGAACAGGATCGCTGGTCACGCGTGAAGGGTCGGCTGCGTTCAAGCGTGGGCGAAGACGTCTATACAAGCTGGTTTGCGCGAATGGACCTGGAAAGCGTCCAGCAGGAAAGCGTCCACCTTTCGGTCCCGACGCGGTTTCTCAAGAGCTGGATCCAGGCGCATTACGCCGAGCGTGTTCTCACCTGCTGGCAGGCCGAGATGCCGGAAGTGCACCGGATCGACCTCACCGTGCGCACCGCGATGCGCTGCGCGACGCCCGCCAAAGAGGCGGCCGCACCGCTCGACCCGCGCCGCGCCGAGCGGTCCGATGGCCGTCCCGCGCCTGAACTGCGCGCCACCGCGATCGCGCCGGTATCGGCGAGCCATGACGCGCTCGGCGGCTCGCCGCTCGATCCGCGCCTGACCTTCGGAAGTTTCGTGCTCGGCCGCTCCAACACGCTGGCCCACGCCGCGGCGCGCCAGGTTGCGGAGGGACGGCGCGGCGACAGCGTGATGTTCAATCCGCTCTACATCCACGCCGGCGTCGGACTTGGCAAAACCCATTTGTTGCAAGCGGTGACATGGGCCGGCAATTCGGGCAGCGAACGCAAGGTGCTCTATCTCACCGCGGAGAAATTCATGTACGGCTTCGTCGCGGCGCTGAAAACCCAGACCGCGCTGGCCTTCAAGGAGGCGTTGCGCGGCATCGACGTGCTTGTGATCGACGACCTGCAATTCCTGCAGGGCAAATCGACCCAGGCTGAATTCTGTCACACGCTGAATGCGCTGATCGACGCCGGCCGGCAGGTTGTGATTGCAGCCGACCGTCCGCCTTCCGACCTTGAGAGCCTCGACGACCGCGTGCGCTCGCGCCTCGCCGGCGGCCTGGTGGTCGAGATGGGATCGCTCGGCGAAGAATTGCGGCTCGGCATCCTCAAATCGCGTGTCGCAGCGGCGCGCGCGCATCATGCGAGCTTCGAAGTGCCTGAGCCGGTGTTGGATTATCTCGCCCGAACCATCACCCATAACGGCCGCGACCTCGAGGGCGCCATCAATCGCCTGCTGGCGCACAGCAAGCTCAACGCGCAGCCGGTGACGCTGGAAATGGCCGAGCGCGAAGTGCGCGACTTGATCCGCCCGCAGGAACCCAAGCGCATCAAGATCGAAGACATTCAACGGGTGGTGGCCCGGCAGTATAACGTCAGCCGCTCCGACCTCTTGTCGTCGCGCCGCACCGCCAACGTCGTTCGCCCGCGCCAGGTGGCGATGTATCTGGCGAAGACCCTGACGCTGCGCTCGCTGCCGGAGATCGGCCGCCGGTTCGGCGGGCGCGACCACACCACGGTTCTTCATGCCGTGCGCAAGATCGAGGCGCTGGTGACCAAGGACGTGGCGCTGTCTGAAGAGGTCGAATCGCTGAAGCGCCAATTGCAGGAGTAAGCGGTCTCTTATTCCCGGGCGCGGTCGTTTTGCATCGGTCGTCCCGGCCAAGCGAGCCAACGGGTCCGGCCTTAACCGGCCCGATGACAGGCTCCGCGAACGCTGAGCCGGGACGATCTGGGAGCATTGATTTTCCCGCAAAACGTGGGGAACGACCCCGCCTTTCTCTTGCGCTTGCGGGCCATCCGCGCCACCTTGCGGTCCCCCCGCGGGTTTGGTCAAATCCAGCTTTTGATTGGGCTTTTCGGGTTTCAATGCCGCGGCGCGCCTTTCGGGCCGCCCGGCTTTTCCATCTTAGTATCAGGCGGGTATTGCAATGAAGGTTACCGTCGAACGCGCGCAACTGCTGAAATCGCTGGGCCACGTCCATCGCGTGGTGGAGCGCCGCAACACCATTCCGATCCTCGGCAACGTGCTGGTCCGCGCCGAAAACGCCCGGCTGTCGCTGAAGGCCACGGACCTTGATCTTGAGGTAACGGAAACGCTGCCGGCGGAAACCGCAACCGGCGGTTCGACCACCGTGCCGGCGCATATGTTTTACGACATCGTGCGCAAACTGCCCGACGGCGCGCAGATCGTGCTGGAAGGCGACGGCGATCGCTCGGTATTGGCGATCCGCGCTGGCCGCTCGCGCTTTACGCTGCAGACCCTCCCCGAAAACGATTTTCCCGATCTTGCCGCCGGCGACATGACGCATTCGTTCACGCTGGCCGCCTCCGCCATGAAGCGGTTGATCGACCGCACCCAATTTGCGATCTCGACCGAGGAGACCCGCTACTATCTCAACGGCATCTATCTGCACTCAGCCGGCAATGCCAAGGCCCCAACCTTGCGCGCGGTCGCGACCGACGGGCATCGTCTCGCCCAGATCGATCTTGCTTTGCCCAATGGCGCATCCGGCATGCCCGGCGTGATCGTGCCGCGCAAAACCGTCGGCGAAGTGCAGCGGCTGATCGAGGACAACGAAGCGGAAGTCGCGATCGAACTGTCGCAGGGCAAAATCCGTTTCACCATCGGTCACGTGGTGCTGACCTCAAAGCTGATCGATGGCACCTTTCCGGACTACGGCCGCGTGATCCCGCAAAACAACGACAAGGAACTCATCGTCGACAAGAAGGATTTCGAGGCCGCGGTCGACCGCGTCTCGACGATTTCCAGCGAGCGCGGCCGCGCGGTAAAATTGGCACTCTCCGCGGGTAAACTGGTGCTGTCGGTGACCAACCCGGATTCCGGCAGCGCGACTGAAGAGCTTGAGGTCGAATACGCATCCGACGCGCTCGATATCGGATTCAATTCGCGCTACCTGCTGGATATCGCAGCGCAGATCGAGGGCGAGGTTGCGGTGCTGAAACTCGCCGACCCCGGTTCGCCGACGCTGGTGCAGGACAAGGATGCCAAAGGCGCGCTGTACGTGCTGATGCCGATGCGGGTGTAGAGAACAGAATCGTCATTGCCGGGCTTGACCCGGCAATCCATCAAGCTTCGAAATGACCTGTTGGGTGTACATTTTCGCCAGTGAGCCCGGTGGAACGCTGTATGTCGGCGTTACAAACGATCTGGTGCGGCGCGTTTACGAGCATCGAGAGGGCCTAGCCGAGGGCTTCACCAAACGGTACCACGTCAAAACGCTGGTATATTTTGAACCACACGAAACGATAGCCACAGCGCTTCAACATCAAGCATTGATCCCGCGAGTGGAAAATTGATCTGATCGTCGCGGGCAATCCGGGTTGGCAAGATCTGTATGAAGAAATTGTCCGCTGACGCGGACGATGGATTGCCGGGTCAAGCCCGGCAACGACAACCGAGACCTATGACCGCCTCCCGCATTCATCGCCTGACGCTCACGCATTTCCGCAATTACCGCGCGGCGAGCGTTGCGACGCGCGGTGATGTGGTAGTGCTGGTCGGGCCGAACGGTGCCGGCAAGACCAACGCCATCGAGGCGATTTCATTTCTGTCGCCGGGGCGCGGCTTGCGTCGCGCGACGCTGGAAGATGTCGCCGACAATCAGGGCAATGGCTCGTGGGCGGTATCCGCCGAGGTCGAGGGCGCGCTTGGGCTGGCAACGCTCGGCACCGGCATCGACGCGCCGGGTCCTGAGGGAACCGCGACCAGCCGGCGCTGCCGGATCGACCGCGAGCCGGTGAACTCGGCCACAGCCTTCGGCGATCATCTGCGCATGGTATGGCTGACACCTTCGATGGACGGACTGTTTTTAGGCGCGGCATCGGAGCGGCGGCGGTTCTTCGACCGGCTGGTGCTGGCGATCGATAGCGAGCATTCCAGCCGGGTGTCGGCGCTGGATCGCAGCCTGCGCTCGCGCAACCGCCTCCTGGAAGTGCGCAACTATGACGACCATTGGTGTGACGCAATCGAGCGTGAGACTGCCGAACTCGCCGTCGCGGTAGCGGCGACGCGCGGCCAGACCGTGACGAGGCTCGCCGCAATGCTGCGCGCGCGCGGGGAAGCCTCCGCGTTTCCATCCGCGCAGATCATGCTCGACGGCTGGATGGAAAACGCGCTGCTCACCGAGCCCGCGACCGCCGTGGAGGATCGTTACCGCGAGATATTGCGCGACAGCCGCGCGCGCGACGCCGCGGCAGGCCGCACGCTCGATGGGCCACATCTCACGGATCTGCAGGTGATCTACGCGCCGAAGGCCATGCCGGCCCGCGACGCCTCCACCGGCGAGCAGAAGGCGCTTCTGATCGGGCTCGTGCTGGCGCATGCCAGCCTGGTAGCGGAGATGACCGGGATCACGCCGCTACTCCTGCTCGATGAGGTAGTGGCGCATCTCGATCCCTCCAGACGCCGGGCGTTGTTCAATGAGCTGGCAAAACTCGGCGCGCAGGTCTGGATGACCGGCGCCGACCCCGCGGCGTTCGCCGATATCGGCGCAACAGGCGAGATCTTCGACGTCGATTCCGGCCAGATCACCCGCCGCGCCTGAGGGAGCGGGTACCGTACGCGCACCCGAAACACGCGCCTGGCAATATCACTGTGTCGCGTTTGACGATCGCGGAGTTTGCCCGCGAAGTACATCGTCGATGATGGACTGGACCAGGAACACCGATCCTTTCTCGGTAAGATGCGCCTGGTCGCTGGCTGAAATATCGCTGGCGGCATCGCCAATGCGGGTCAGGCAGCCGTCTGCGTTGCACATGGCGTCCCACACGGAAATATACTCCGCACCGGAAGCCATGACCTTCGCGCGCAATGGTGCGTCGACCCAATTCGTCGACACCGCATTGGACCGCTCCGGAATCAGCCGGTGATGCAGCATGAAATAGCGCAGCACTTCATTCGGCAGCCCGCGCCGCCATATCGGTACCGGGCCGAGAACGACGACGCGCGCGCGGGTCTGCTTTTTCAGCGCAGCGACGGTCCCGGCGACGTTATCGAGATATTTCTCCGCAGCGCCATGCAGCAGGAGGATATCGGGATTGATCTCGCGCGCACGGGCCAAAATCTGATCGTTGATCGCGCGGCAGTTGGGTACCCCCGCCACATCGACGTTCAACGCCGGGATGCATGAGCTCGACGTGAACTGCGCGATGCCGAAATCCCTGACTTCCTGGGCCTTGCGCAAGCCCGGCAGCAGGGCACCCGCGGTCGAATCGCCCCAGACAAAAATCAGGGGTCGGCGATCCCGATCGACGCAGCTTTCGGCGAACGACATTTCGTGGCTGAGATCGAGCAGGCATTCATGAACCCGCCATTGCGAAGATTGCGTCGGCACATCCGCCATCGCGCGAATTTCCGTCGGCAGGCGAAAGTCGAAGCCGCGTCCCTGGACGACAACGCCGCCTGCCACGGCGATCAGCACCATGGCCGCGGCAAGCCCCCGACCTTGAGCGGGCTCGGACGGCCAAATCGAATTGGGGATTCGACAAGCCAGTAGGTAGCCCAGGCCAGCAGCACGCTTAAGCCGAGGATCAGTTCGCGCTCCACCAGCGTCAGCGGCCCGAACTTGATGATGGCGAAAAATACCAGGAGCGGCCAGTGCCACAGATACAGCGGATAGCTGATCAACCCGATCCAGACCAGCGGCGGGCTCGCCAGCAGCGTCCGACAAAACCATGCCGCGGGCGCGGACAACAGAAGTGCGGCGCCGGCCACGGGCAACACCGCCCACCAGCCCGGAAATGCACTTTTGGTGTCGAGCACGCCGGCGGCCGTCGCAATCAGCACAAGCCCAACGGTCGCCCGCAGGTTGCTCGCGGTGCTGCTGTGATTGACCAGGTTCCAGCCGCAGGCCAGTGCGGCGCCGGCCAGCAATTCCCACGCCCGGGTGAATGGCAAATAAAACGTCGCCACCGGGTTTGAATCGATCAGCATCACATTGAGCACGAAAGACGCCACGCCGACGACCGAGACCGCGGCCAGAATGCCGAGGCGCAGGCGGGCGATCAGCATCAGCATCAACGGCCAGAACAAATAGAATTGTTCCTCGATGCCCAGCGACCATAGATGCAACAGCGGCTTCTTGGCTGATTCGACGTCGAAATAGCCGGACTGCAGCAGTAGCGCGATATTTGCGAAGAACGCCGCGCCGGCGAAAACGTCGCCGCTCAGCTGCGCATAGGCGCCCGGCAGCATCCACATCCACCCCAGCACCAGTGTCGCACCGAGCACGACAATGAGCGCCGGGAAAATCCGCCTGATCCGCCTGTTGTAGAAAGCCACCAGACTGAAGCGCTGCTGATCGAGCTCCCGCACGATGATGCCGGTGATCAGAAAGCCCGATATCACGAAGAAAATATCGACGCCGATGAAGCCGCCCGGCATCGCCTCCGGGAAGGCGTGAAAGTTCATGACCAGCATCACGGCGATGGCCCGGAGACCGTCGATGTCCGGCCGGTATTTGGTCGGGGGAGGCAATATCGGCCGATCCATGAGCGCGCAAAATCCGCAATATGTGTCAGCCGAGAACTGCTGCCCCACATCTTTAGCAGGTCTCCAGCGGTCTGCCATTTCCGGCTCGCCGCGGAGCAAAAATCCGGAGTTTCGGGCCAGCGAATCGGCTTTCGAATCACGCTTTTCCAAGGCCTCCGAATCGGCCCTCGGACACCTTGAAAAACAGCCGAAAAATCCCATTTATTCAGTAACTTGCCGATGGAGACTTTGCGCTAGGCGCATGGCCCCTTTCATGGCACAAACAAACCGATCAGCGCCTGTTTTGCGCCGCTGATTCGGGACATCCTCGAAGGCCTCATATGACAGAACCTGCCCGGCGATCGATCGCCGACACTGAGCATTCCATTCCTGTTGAATACGGCGCAGAATCGATCCGGGTTCTGAAGGGTCTGGACGCCGTGCGCAAGCGGCCGGGCATGTATATCGGCGACACCGATGACGGCTCCGGCCTGCATCATATGGTCTACGAGGTCGTCGACAACGCCATCGACGAAGCGCTGGCCGGCCACGCCACCTCGGTAGAGGTCGTGCTCAACGCCGACGGCTCCGTCACCGTGCGCGACGACGGCCGCGGCATTCCCGTCGACATTCACAAGGGCGAGGGCATTTCCGCCGCCGAGGTCATCATGACCCAGCTGCATGCGGGCGGAAAATTCGACCAGAATTCCTACAAGGTGTCCGGCGGACTGCACGGCGTCGGCGTTTCCGTGGTCAACGCGCTGTCGAGCAAGCTGCAATTGCGGGTCTGGCGCGACGGCAAGGAGCATTTCATCGAGTTCGCCCACGGCGACGCTGTGGCGCCGCTCAAGGTGGTCGGCGAGGCCAACGGCAGACGCGGCACCGAGGTGACGTTCCTCGCCTCCAAAGAAACCTTCACCAACGTCGAATACGATTTTGCGACGCTGGAGCATCGCCTGCGCGAGCTGGCGTTCCTGAATTCCGGCGTCAATATCGTGCTGTCCGACATGCGCCATGCGGTCGAGAAGCGCGAGGAGATGCGCTACGACGGCGGTGTGATCGAGTTCGTCAAGTATCTCGACCGCAACAAGAAGCCGATCGTGCCCGCGCCGATCATGATCAACGCCGAAATGAACGGCATCGGCGTCGAGGCAGCGCTGTGGTGGAACGACAGCTATCATGAGAATGTGCTGTGCTTCACCAACAACATTCCGCAGCGCGACGGCGGCACCCATCTCGCCGGCTTTCGCGGCGCGCTGACGCGCCAGGTCAACGGCTACGCCGACGCCATCGCCAAGCGCGAAAAGATCGCGCTGACCGGCGACGACTGCCGCGAGGGCCTGACCGCGGTGCTCTCGGTGAAGGTGCCCGATCCAAAATTCTCCTCGCAGACCAAGGACAAGCTGGTGTCCTCGGAAGTCCGCCCGGTGGTCGAGAACGTCCTCAACGAGGCGCTTGCCGCGTGGTTCGAGGAACATCCCGCGGAAGCCAAGGTCATTATCGGCAAGGTGGTCGAGGCCGCAGCCGCGCGCGAGGCCGCGCGAAAGGCGCGCGAGCTGACGCGGCGCAAAGGCGCGCTCGACGTCGCCTTCCTGTCGGGCAAGCTCGCCGAATGCCAGGAGCGCGATCCCTCCAAATCCGAACTGTTCATCGTCGAGGGTGACTCAGCCGGCGGCAGCGCCAAGCAGGGCCGCAACCGCGAATTCCAGGCGGTACTGCCGCTGCGCGGCAAGATCCTCAATGTCGAGCGCGCGCGCTTCGACAAAATGTTGGGCTCCGAGCAGATCGGCACGCTGATCACGGTATTAGGCACCGGCATCGGCCGCGACGATTTCGACCTCTCCAAGCTGCGCTATCACAAGATCATTCTGATGACCGACGCCGACGTCGACGGCGCGCATATCCGCACCCTGCTGCTGACATTCTTCTTTCGTCAGATGCCGGCCCTCATCGAGGCCGGGTACCTCTATATCGCGCAGCCGCCGCTCTACAAAGTGAACCGCGGCAAGTCCGAGCAGTATCTGAAGGACGAGCGCGCGCTGGAAAATTACCTGATCGAAACCGGACTGGACGACTGCGTCTTCAAGGCGGCGTCCGGAGAGGACCGCAAGGGTCGCGACCTGCAGGCGCTGGTGGAGGACGCCCGCGTCATTCGCGGCACGCTGCATAACTTGCACAGCCGCTACAACCGCAAGGTGGTCGAGCAGGCCGCGATCGCCGGTGTACTGAGCCCGAACATTGTTGGCAATGTCGAGACCGCGAACGAGGCCGCGGATTACATTGCGCGGCGGCTCGACGCGCTGGCCGATGAAGTCGAGCGCGGCTGGATCGGGCGCTTCACCGAAGGCGAAGGTTTTTTCTTCGAGCGCAACGTACGCGGCGTAAAGGACGTCGCCATCATCGACGAAGCGCTGCTCGGTTCCGCCGACGCGCGCAAGCTCGACGAATATGCCGCGAAACTGCAGGAAGCCTATCCGCGCCCCGGCCTGTTGCGACGGAAAGACACCGAGACCCCGATCCACGGCCCGGTCGACCTGTTCGAAGCGGTGACCGGTGCCGGCCGCGAGGGCGTAAAGCTGCAGCGCTACAAAGGCCTCGGCGAGATGAACCCGGGCCAGCTCTGGGAAACCACGCTCGATACCAACGAGCGCTCGCTGCTGCAGGTGAAGATCAAGGAGGTCGACGAGGCCGACGACATCTTCACCAAGTTGATGGGCGACGTGGTCGAGCCGCGCCGCGAATTCATCCAGGACAATTCGCTCAGTGCGAACGTGGATGTGTGAGGCACGTGATTGACTGGCAGAATGTCAGTCTGCTCGGTATCGACGTCGGATTCTCAAAGACTCGTGCAACGACAGGAATCGCGATTTACGAACGCGGTTCTTTGCGTTCGCTGTGTTGCGTAGGATCTTCTTCGAAGGATCGCGCCACTGCCCTGCAGGGCGATTCCAGCTTCGATGCGGTGGCAATCGATGGTCCGATTCTTCCTGCATCTGCGGATGATAAGCTCAAGCGGCTTTGCGAGTCTCTGCTGACCGGGGGCGAGTTCCACACACGTTGCAAACCGGGCCTGAGCCATCACGGCTTCGGACTTGATCTGCGTGGCGCAACGGCGCCGATTGCTGATGAGGCTTGCTTGTTGGCAAATCCCGCATCTGAAGCCTTTGGCGGCAGGCAAGTGAGGCATTCAATCCCGCTTGCCGAAGCTTTTCCGAATGCTTTCTTGGGCGTTCTGCTGGATGACGCAGATTATGACGCAATAGGCCGTGTCTCGCGCGGAGCGAAATTCGACCGCCTTTATGAGCGCGCCGTCCTCACGGGCCGAGTGCACGCACTGCTGGACGAGCTCGATTGGAAAGCTCCAGAACTAACCGAAGCGATTGAAACGCAGGCCCTCAAGTCGAGCCGCGCGTCGCATGAAAGGCGAGCGGCATTGATCTGTCTACTGACGGCGGCGTGCGCATTTGCGGGCCAGGCTGAATACGTTGGTGACGCGCTCGGCGGTTGGATTTGTCTGCCTCCCCAGAAACTGTGGAAGCCGTGGGCAAGACTTGCGATGATACAGCGCAAGGCAACGCTGCAGAAGCGCGCCGCCACCATTCGGCCCAGCCGCAATGCTTAGTATCACCCCATGACATCGCTTGATAAAATCGAGCGCGGCCCGGTCGCCGCGCACCGCAATCATCTCGCCGTTGAACTGACCGAGACGCTCACACTGGCGGTGCCGATCGCGCTGACGCAGCTTGGGCAGATCGCGATGATGACGACCGATCTTGCCTTGATCGGACGCCTCGGGGACGAGGCGGTCGCCGCGGCGGCGCTGGCGCACACGGTCTTCTTCATCAGCTTCACCTTCGGGATGGGGCTGGTGTCCGCCGTGGCGCCGCTTGCCGCGCAGGCCTTTGGCGCGCGCGACCCGCGCCTGGTGCGGCGCGCGCTCCGCGTCGGCCTTTGGACCGCGCTCTTGATTTCGCTGCCGATGGTGGTGCTCCCGCTGTACGGCGAACAGATTCTTGTGATGCTCGGCCAGGCTCCCACCACCGCGCGTCTGGCGCAACGATATCTACTGGGGCTCGCCTGGGGCATCACACCGGCGCTGTGGTTCCTGGCGATCCGCGGCTTCATGGGCGCGGTCAACCGGCCGGAGCCGGGACTGTGGATCACCCTTGCCGCCATCCCGGCCAATGCCGTGCTGGTCTATCTGTTGATCCATGGCGAATTGGGATTGCCGCGGCTGGAACTGTTCGGCGCCGGCCTCGCGACCACGATCGTCAATTCCGGGATGTTCCTGGCGGCCCTCGGGTTTGCGCATGGTCGCCGGCCCTTCAGGAAGTATCATGTGCTCGGCCGCATCTGGCGTATCGACTGGCCGCTGATGCGCCGACTGATCGTTATCGGCGCTCCCATCTCCATTGCCTTCCTGCTGGAATACGGGCTGTTCGCGGCCGCGGCACTTCTGATGGGCCTGATCAGCACCACCGCGCTGGCAGCGCATCAGATCGCCTTGCAGGTGACGGCCATCCTGTTCATGGTGCCCTTCGGCATTGGGATGGCGGCCACCGTGCGGGTCGGCCACGCCGTTGGCCGCAATGACCCGGCGGCGGTCAAACGTGCGGGCTTTGTCGCAACGCTGCTCGGAATTGCTCTGGTGTCCGCCCTGACCCTCACGGTGATCCTCGGCCGGTTTGCGATCGCGCGATTCTTCTTCGGCGAAGCGGTCGAAAGTGGGGGCGCGGTGATCGAACTCACCGCAGCCCTTTTGATGGTCGGCGCGACATTCTTTGTCGCCGACGGCATCCAGACGGTTGCGGCGGGCGCGCTTCGCGGCATGAACGATACCCGGGTGCCGCTGCTGTTCGCCGCGATCAGCTACTGGCTGATCGGCTTCACCTCCGGCTACGGGCTCGCCTTCTGGGCTGGATTCGGCGCCGTCGGCGTCTGGGTCGGGCTATCCTGCGGGACCGCCGTCTATGCCGCACTTCTGATCTTGCGCTTCCGGCTGCTTGCCAATCGACTGCAATTCGCGACATCCGCAAAAGGCCGGCGATGAAGGTCCACGAGATCGGACCGAATGTTGATACCGATGCGCTCTTGATCGGCGTCCGCGACGCCTACAGCATGCCATCGATGGCGCCGAGCTCAACGCGCGGCAAGCGGCTGAGAGAATGCTGCGGCAAGTTGCGGAGTGAGGCATGCACGTGCGTTGACGCATTGCTATGTCCCTGCGTCGGTCCGGCCAGCCGCCTCCGGCGGTATTTCAAACCACTCGATGAGGCAGCGCTCCAGATCCTGCAGATTCTGCCGCATTTGCTCGAGCGAAAATCCCAGCGCGAAGAATCGCTCCGCCACGTCGCCGGGCAGGCCGCGCGTCAGACCTTCCCTGCGCAGCGCTGCGACTGCCGCGGCATAGTCCTGCAGAGCCAAATGAATCGGCCCGATCGCCGCAGACGGACCACCAGTTCGCAATACGGCGGCAGCGGAGCGCAGATAGGCGGCGACCGCATCGCTGAGCTTGGCCAATGGCCCGGCAAGCCGCGCCTGCAGATCGCATGGCAACGGCACCACGCTCGCTCGCCCGATCATCACGAGGTCGTGGCGCAGCCGCAACATGGTCCGCAGCAGTGGACCGGTGTCGGGGCCCGAAGACAGGCGCGCGGCGCGCTCGCGCTCCGCTTCCGCGCCGGTTGCATCCAAGCCGACCAGCGCGGTGCCGATGCCATTCTGAATCCGTTGCAAAGCGTCGTTGTCGAGCCCGCGCGTCAGGCCGGCCAGCAATTCGGAGAGCGCCGCCGCCATCGATTCCAGCACCCGTGCGGCGCTGATGCGGATCTGACTGTGTGCCCGCGACGGCAGCACGAAGAAAGACACCAAAAGCCCGACGAACGCGCCAACGGTGACCTCGAGAAGGCGGTCGATCGCGGAATCCAGCGGATTGACATGGCTCAGCGTCGGAACCAGCAGCACGATGACCGCTGTGACCGTGGCTGCGTTCAGGCTGGGATTGATGGCGGCAATGAAGGCCAGCGGCGCCACGGCCAGCACCAGCAACGCCAGCAGTCCGCCCTCGCCTGAATGCGGGACCAGCACCGCGATAGCGCCGCCATAGATCGCGCCGCCTATCGTGCCGAACATATAGTCGCGGGTCGCCTTGAGCGATCGGCCGACGCTCATCTGGGTTACAATGAGGGAGGTCAGCACGGCCCAGAGCGGCAAAATCAGATTTAGCGCCTGCGCGATTGCCAGCGCGCCGAAGGCGGCCACGGTAACCCTGACAGCCAGAGCCAGCTGCGCCTTCCGGGACCGAAACGGGGCCGACAAACGGTTCAGGAAGGCGATCATGTCCCCGTTTCCTGTTACAGGCGAAGCTGCTCGCAAACCTCGTTGGGCATGGCTGCTCCCCGTCGCCCGCAGCCGACTTGAAAGCCGAAATCAGCCCGCCTACCCTGCATAATAAAACGAGGAAACACGATGGCCGATGAAACCGCAACACTCGCCGCCTACGTCGCCAATCTGAAATTCGAGGACATTCCGCACGAAGTGCTGGAGCGCGCGAAGGTGCTGACGCTGGATTTCCTCGGCGGCGCCATCCGGGCGCGGCGCGACGCGGAATCCACGCCTTCGCTGCTGAAAATGCTCGAAGCGCTGGCGCTCGATCGCCAGGGCGAATCCACCGTGTTCGGCGACAGCAAGAGCTGGACGCCGGCGGTAGCAGCCCTGCTCAATGGCGCGCTCGGCCATTCCCTGGATTTCGATGACACGCACGCGGATTCCTCGCTGCATCCGAGCGCGCCGGTGGTACCGGCCGCGATCGCGGTCGGCGAACTGGTCGGCGCTTCGGGTCGCGACGTGCTGACTGCGATCGTGGCGGGCTACGAGGTCTGCTGCCGGCTCGGCAACGCGCTCGACCCCACTTCGCACTATGCGCGCGGCTTTCATCCCACCGCGACGGCGGGAACCTATGGCGCCGCGGCGGCGGCGGCGAAACTTTTCGGGCTGTCGAAAGGACAGATCGTTGCGGCATTCGGCGTCTGCGGCAGCCAGGCCGCCGGTTCGCTGCAGTTCCTGGTCAACGGCGCCTGGAACAAGCGCTACCAGGTCGGCGCCGCCGCGATGAACGGCGTGATCGCGGCGACGCTGGCGCGCAATGATTTCGTCGGCGCGATCGAATCGGTGGAGGGCAAGCACGGGCTGCTGGTCGGCTACAGCGACAATGCGCATCCGGACAAGGCGATCGCCGGACTCGGCAAAACCTACGAGACGATGAAGATCGGCGTAAAACCTTATCCGAGCTGCCGCTACACCCACGCCGCGCTCGATGCGCTGATCGCGATGCGCCGGGAGCACAACCTGACGCCGGACCAGATCAAGCGGGTCGAGATCGGTCTGCATCGCAATGGCATCACGCTGGCCGGCGACGCCGCCACCAAGCGGCATCCGACCTCAATCGTCGGGGGCCAGTTCTCGATGTTCTTCACCGGCGCGGTGGCGCTCGATCAGGGCCGCTTCGGCTGGGACGATTACGAGCGGCTAGGGGACGGCGCAGTCGGCGCGCTGGCCGACAAAATCGATGTGGTCCAGGACGATCGTCT
Organism: Bradyrhizobium sp. URHD0069; assembly: GCF_000701345.1. Classification (GTDB taxonomy): domain Bacteria; phylum Pseudomonadota; class Alphaproteobacteria; order Rhizobiales; family Xanthobacteraceae; genus Bradyrhizobium. The sequence continues at coordinate 77,630 of NZ_JNIJ01000020.1, forward strand.
CGAGATCGGCCGCGGCCATCCGTTCGGCGCGCGCGTCAGCATTGTGACCGACGACGGCGTGCACGAGCGGCTCCAGGCCGATCCCTCCGGTGAGCCGAATTCGTTCCCGGATGCGCAGGCGATGGCACAGAAATTCCTGACGCTCGCCCGCCCGGTGCTGAACGGTCGCGCCGAACAGTTTGCCAACGCGATCCTGTCGCTGGAGCGGTTTGATCGCGTCGCGACCGCGACGCATCTGGGACGGCAGTAGGGCGCAGCGAAGGGCCCGCGAATCCAGGCTACCTTGCGACTGGATCGCCCGGTCCGAATTGCGCTTCGCGGCTTCCGGGCTTACGCCGGTCGAATCCAATGCAAGCCATCGCACGTTTCAATTTGCTGCGACCCGCGAGCGCTGCCATCTGTTTCGCCACGTCACCCACACATCTGCGACGTGACCGAACAACTCAGTCTCGCGTTGCTTTTCGGCCCCGAGCCGGCGTGCCACGGCCTGCGATGCGACATTTTCGCGATCGATGCAGTGGATGATTTGATCTATCTCGAAAGTTGCGAATACCCAGTCGATCGACGCCCGCGCTGCTTCGATCGCATAACCCTTGCCGCGAAACCCGCTGGCAATTCCCCAGCCCACTTCGAAGCCCGGCCAGCCCGACGGAAACCATGGGCCGACCCGCCCGACGAATTTTCCCGTGGATCTTTCCTCCACCACAAACATGCCGGCGCCGTGCAGGGCCCAATGTCCGGCCATAACCGCCGCGTTGCGCCACCCGGTCAGCTCGTCGGCGACAGGCTTGCCATCGACGGTGATGAATCGCGCGGTGCCGGGATCGGCCAGCATCGCGGCGTTTGGCGCAATATCGGCGCCGCACCATTGCCGCAGTCTTAGACGCTCCGTCTCGATGACGGGGCCGCTTGGTTGAGCAAGCGTGACGCCGGGTCTGAGGGGCGCGAACATCGGTTTCTGTCCTCTCCATTTCCTAGAAAGTGCTTACCCGTGTCATTGCGAGGAGCGCAAGCGACGAAGCAATCCAGCGGCCGGTGCTACCTACGGATGGATCATACCATCTCAACTTCCTGCGCCGGCGCTGCTGGCCGGACCCATGCCCACCGGTGCAGGTTGGTTCAGAAGGTATCTCCACGAGTGCCCGAACGATAGGACCCGGCATGGGTCGTTCATCGGAACGAGATGACGTCGGTGGAATTCCCGCTTGGACGGCGCCAAGCGATTGCTGTTATATAATGTCAGCAAAAATCATGGAGACCTCATGAGCTGGCTTCCCTGCAACGATCCCGTGCTCGGCGATCCCCTCTCCTGCGATGCGCTCGAACTGGTCATCGTGCCGCGTACCCGCGATCTCGGCGATGGTTTCGAGGTGCGACGCGCGCTGCCGCATGGCAAGCGCCAGATGGTTGGCCCCTTCATCTTTTTCGATCATTTCGGACCAATGCAGTTCATGTCCGGCAAGGGCATGGACGTGCGCCCGCATCCGCATATCGGGCTCGCCACCGTCAGCTATCTGTTTGACGGCTCAATCATGCATCGCGACAGCGAGGGCAATACCCAGGAGATCCAGCCCGGCGCGATGAACCTGATGACGGCCGGGCGCGGCATCGCCCACTCCGAACGTACGCCGGATGTGCAGCGAAAGAGCGGCCAGAAGATGCTCGGTTTGCAGAGCTGGATCGCGCTGCCCTCCGGCTCCGAAGAAATAACACCGTCGTTTCAGCATTACGCCGCCACCGATCTGCCGACGGTCAGGGATCGCGGCTTCACTGCGCGGGTTATCGCCGGGAGTTCGTTCGGCGTGTCGTCGCCGGTAGCGATGGTGTCGCCGTGGTTTTATACCGAGGTGACAGCCGAACAAGGTATCGGCGTGCCGCTCGATCCCGACCATGAAGAGCGCGCCATCTACCTGGTCGATGGCGAAATTGAAATATCCGGCGATCGCTATGAGGGGCCGCGGCTGCTGATCTTTCGGCCCGGCGATCGCATCACCGTAAAGGCGATAAAGCCTGCGCGGATGATGTTTCTCGGCGGCGATGCACTCGAAGGCCCGCGCCATATCTGGTGGAATTTCGTCTCCTCCAGCAAGGAGCGGATCGAGCAGGCGAAAGAGGACTGGAAGAGCGGCCGATTCGCGCACGTCCCCAATGAACACGAGTTCATTCCGCTGCCGGAGTAAACCGGTCTTATTTCTTTTCTGTCGCTCGCGCTTTCGCGCCACGACGCCCTTTTCGAAAGTTTGCCTCATGGACACCATGCTCGCCAGCGACCTGCCCCTGCCACGGATCGGGCGCGGCAAGGTTCGCGATATCTACGCCGTCGGCGACGACCGCGTGCTGCTGCTGACCACCGACCGCATCAGCGCGTTCGACGTGGTGATGGCCGAGACGATCCCGATGAAGGGCGCGGTGCTGACCCAGATCAGCGCGTGGTGGTTCGAACAGCTCGAGGGCGTGGTGTTGCATCACATGATCAGCGCCGACGCCGATGCGATCATCGAGGAAGTGCCTGCGCTGCAAGGCCATCGCGCCGACATCTTAGGACGCGCCATGCTGTGCCGGCGCACAGAAGTGTTTCCGATCGAATGCGTGATCCGCGGCTATCTCTCGGGCTCGGCGTGGAAAGAATACGCGCAACATGGGACGCTGGCGGGGGAAAAGCTCCCACCCGGGCTCCTCGAAAGCGCAAAACTCGAGCCCGCGATCTTCAGCCCGGCGACCAAGGCGGAAACCGGCCACGACGAAAACATCACGATCGCGCGGATGCGCGAAATTCTCGGCGGCGAGGTCGCGTCTCAACTCGAGAGCATGACCCGGGCCGTCTATACACTCGGCGAAAAAATCAGCCGCGACCAGGGCATCATCATTGCGGACACCAAATTCGAATTCGGACGCGACAAAGACGGCCGTATCATCCTGATCGATGAGGTGATGACGCCCGACAGTTCACGATTCTGGGGGGCGGATGTCTATAGACCCGGTCAGCCGCAACCGAGTTTCGACAAGCAACCGCTGCGGGACTATCTCGATGCCGAGCGCCGTGCCGGCCTCTGGAATGGCGAAGCGCCGGCGCCGCCATTGCCGGCAAGCGTCCTGGAGGCCACCAGCAAGCGCTATCTCGAGGCCTATCGCCGTGTCACCGGCGCCGATCTGGAGATCTGAGGAGTCGGTGATGACGCTGACGGTCAGGGAGATGACGGGCTCGGAAGTGGATATCATCATCGACTATTTTCAGAAATCTACGCCGGAGCATCTGGAAATCCTTGGGGTCGACCCGACGCGCCTGCCCAATCCCGGAAAGCTGGCGGGAGCGCCTTCGCCGCGAATGCGCACTGCCAATCGATCAACGAACCATGGTGCTGGTCATCTGGCTGTCGAACGACCGGCCGATCGGCTTTTCGACGTCTGACAAAATTCAGTATGGCGAACAAGCTAACATGCACCTGCACATCATCGATCCGGAACGCCGGAATCGAGGGACCGGAGCGGAATGCGTGCGCCGCAGCGCCGATATTTATCTCCAACGATTGAAGCTGAAACGACTGTTCTGCGAACCGAATGCTTTCAACGTCGCACCGAATCGCACGCTGCAGAAGGTCGGCTTCAAATACCTCAAGACGCACATGACGGTGCCTGGTCCGCTCAACTTTCATCAGGCCGTAAATCGCTGGATGATCGAACGATGAACCGCCGGGTACTTCCAAACTAGAAAAAACACGGGAGAGAAGCCATGATCGAGCCCGATACAGTGCTTGTCGAACGCGATGGACCGGTGACCATCGTCTCCATCAATCGTCCGCATTGTCGTAACGCCGTCGATGGCGCCACCGCGCGAAGGCTGTTCGATGCGTTCCTGGCCTTCGATGCCGACTCCGAGGCCTCCGTTGCGGTGTTCACCGGCACCGGCGGCTATTTTTGCGCCGGCGCCGACCTCAAGGCGGTGGCATCGCGCGATCCCAACAAGAAACGCGAGATCGGCGGTCACGATTCGATCGCACCGATGGGACCGAGCCGGCTGCGCCTTTCAAAGCCGGTGATCGCGGCGGTGGAAGGTTTTGCCGTGGCCGGCGGAATGGAACTGGCGCTGTGGGCGGACATGCGCGTGCTCGCCGAGGATGCGACGTTCGGCATCTTCTGCCGCCGCTTCGGCGTGCCGCTGATCGACCTCGGCACCATTCGGCTGCCACGACTGATCGGTCATTCCCAGGCGATCGATCTTATTCTCACGGGGCGTCCGGTCGGCGGCCCCGAGGCGCTGCGTATGGGCCTTGCCAACCGTTTGGTGCCCAAAGGCGAGACGCGCGGGCATGCCATTGCGCTGGCCAGGGATATCGCGCGTTTCCCGCAAACCTGCCTGCGCGCGCACCGGCTTTCAGCATTGCGGCAATGGGACCTCGAGGAAGACGAAGCGATCGCCAACGAAATGCGGGGCGGGCTTGAGGTCATCGCGTCAGGCGAAACGCTGTCCGGCGCGACGCGCTTTGCGTCGGGCGTGGGGCGTCATGGCGCGTTCGGCGGGGAGAGTTCTGGAGGCTAGCCAACCTGTCGCCTCATGGTGTGGAGCGGCGTCTTCGCGCGTCTCGAACCATCCTTCGAGACGCCGCGAAGGCGCCGTTCCTCCAGCGATAACGGCGAAGCCGTTGCGCAGGGATGAGGGCCATGCGCGTTCCATCGCTGCGACTGTCACAAAAATTATGTTGTGCTGGCGCGCGGCGGTCGTCTACCACTGACTGGGGTTTAAGGGGGCAAATCAGCGCGTGGTCAGTCGTTCTCTAAGTTTCGGCCCGAAATTCCGCGCAGCGCTCAACGACGTTCTCGGCGGCAGCGCTGCCAGCTTTCTCACCATAACTTTTGGATTATCTTATTCGCTATTGATCTTCACAGGTCCCCTGACACCTTATTTGTCCTACGGCCTCGCCGCTACTTTCATTTCATCGGCGGTTCTCGCCGCAGTTCTTGCGCTCGGGAGTTCATTGCCGTTCGCGGTCGGGGCTCCGGAAACCTCAACCGCCGCTATGTCTGGAATATTGGCCTCATCCCTGGTCGAACGCATGGCGGCGGCAGATCCAACCGCTCCCCTACTCGCGCCGGTGATCATTACCCTGGCGCTTGTCAGCTTCGTCACGGGCGTCGTGCTCTGCGGCTTCGGGTTAACGCGGATGGGTCGGGCGATCCGCTACGTGCCTTACCCCGTGGTCGGCGGATTTCTCGGCGCGACCGGCTGCCTGATCCTCTTGGGCGCCATCCGCGTCATCACCGGCCATCGCCTGCAATTTACAACGCTCGATCAATTCGCAAACCTTTTGACGCTATTCGAATTGGCGGCGGCCTGCGCCATGGCGACGGTGCTTTATCTGACCTGGCACCGCTCCCGCAGGCCGTTTGGACTGCCGGTTATCATTTTCGGCGGCGCTATCGTCGCACAGGCCGCTTTCTGGCTGTTCGGTGTCTCACCGGCCGGCTGGACTTTTCAATCGCCGCAGACCGTCAACTTCATGCTGCCGTGGAGCGCGACAGAAATCAGCCGCTATCCCTGGTACACACTGCTCGACCTCAGCGGCGCTTTCGTCGCCGTCATCTTTGTGACGGCGATAAGTACCTTGTTCAACACCACCGGCATCGAGGTCGCCCTACACCGCGAAGCTGATCTCGAGCGCGAGCTGAATGTCACTGGCCTCGCCAACATATTGTCGGGCGCATTCGGAGGCTACACCGGCAGCATTTCGATGAGCCGTACAATCCTCAACTTCAACAGCGGCGGCACCGGCCGGCTGTCCGGATTCACTGCCGCCGCGATTTCGTTGCTGATGCTGTCCGCGGCTCCGGCCGTCCTTGGTTACATGCCGAAATTCGTGCTCGGCGGCCTCTTGATTTATCTCGGCGCTGACCTGCTTCACAAATGGATCGTTCTGTCGCGGCGGCGGCTTTCATTGACCGAGTATCTGTCGCTGCTGGCGATCATCGTCATCATCATGCAATGGGGCTTCATCGCCGGCATCCTGATCGGCGTCGTGATCGGCTGCGCGACGTTCGCGCTGAGCGCCTCGCGTATCAATTCCATCAAATTCAGTTTTGACGGCTCGGAGTATCGCAGTTCGCTGGACCGCTCGCGCGACGATCAGGCCGTACTTGCCACCCATGGCGGCAAGATCCAGGGCCTGAACCTGCAAAGCTATCTGTTCTTCGGTTCAGCCAACCGGCTGTACCAGCACGTCAAGGCGCTGCTGGTGCGGCATCCGGAATGCCGCTTTCTGGTATTCGACTTCAAGCTGGTCACCGGCATCGATTCATCGGCCGCTTACAGTTTCGCGCAGATCAAGCGCACCGCCCACGATCGCAACATCAAGCTGGTGCTGGTGCATCTGCCGCCCGCAGCGGCAAAAGCGCTGCGATCCAGCGGCTTCATCTCGGACGACGTCAGCATCGTACCCGAACTGGATCATGCGCTGGAGAGCTGCGAGAACGAGCTCATCGCGCAGCATCAAGGCCTCGAGCACGAAGAAGCCAGCCTGCGCGGCTGGTTTACCCAGATTCTCGGCACCGAGCGGGACGCCGCAGCGTTGATGCATCGCTGTGAGCGGATCGAGGTCGACGCCGGCGAAACCATCGTCCGCGCCGGCGACGCCGCCGATTCCATGCATTTCATCCTGGACGGACGAGTCGGAATCATGATCCCGGCGAATGAAGACCGCACCACGCGGGTACGAAGTCTCGGCCGCTACACCACCATCGGCGAGATGGGCCTGGTTTCGCATGCGCCGCGCAGCGCCACGATCCAGGCCGAAGTCGCGAGCATCCTGTATGTGCTGAGCGCCGACCAGTTCCAGGCCATCAAGGCTGACGATCCCTCGCTCAGCCAAAAGCTGCTGACCTATTTCGTCTCGGTGATGGCCGAGCGCCTGACCTTTGCCAATCGCACCATCGCGGTGTTGCGGAGGTAGAACTCATGGTGAGGAGCGCGTTTCGCGCGTCTCGAACACTGAGGTGCCACACGCTCTCATCCTCCGAGACGCGGCCAAGCGGCCGCTCCTCAGGATGAGGTCCATTTTCAAACCCCCGCCATCATCACGTATTTGATCTCGACATATTCTTCCATGCCGTGATGCGAGCCTTCGCGCCCCAAGCCGCTTTCCTTGACGCCGCCGAACGGCGCGACCTCGGTCGTGATCAATCCGGTATTGACCCCTACCATGCCTGATTCAAGTGCTTCGGCCACCCGCCAGACCCGGCCGAGGTCGCGCGAATAGAAATAGGAGGCAAGCCCGAACGGCGAATTGTTGCACATCGCGATCACCTCGGCTTCGTCCTTGAACCGGAATACCGGTGCCAGCGGCCCGAAGGTTTCTTCCTGCGAGACCAGCGCATCGGGCGCGACGTTGGACAATACCGTCGGCTCGAAGAAGGTGCCGCCCAGCGAATGGCGTTTTCCCCCGGTGACGATCTTGGCGCCATGCTCGACCGCATCCGCGATGTGCTTTTCGACCTTGTCGACCGCGGCCATGTTGATCAGCGGCCCCTGCGTCACGCCTTGCTCGGTGCCATCGCCGATTTTCATCGCCGCCACCTTGTTCGAAAGTTTTTCGACGAACTGATCGTAGATCTTGTCCTGTGCATAGATGCGGTTGGCGCACACGCAGGTCTGGCCCATGTTGCGATATTTCGAAACGATCGCGCCTTCGACGGCGGCATCAATATCGGCATCGTCGAACACGACGAACGGCGCATTGCCGCCGAGTTCTAACCCGAGCTTCTTCACCCCGACCGCGGCCTGCTGATACAGAATCTTGCCGACCTCGGTCGAGCCGGTGAAGCCGACGAACCGCACCGCGGGATGTTCGCACAAGACCTTGCCGATCGCCGACGAATTGCCGGTGAGGATATTGAGCACGCCCTTGGGCACGCCTGCTTTCTCGGCCAGCGCCACCAGCGCCAGCGCGGTGAGCGGGGTCTCGTTGGCGGGCTTCAAGACGACCGTGCAGCCGGCGGCCAGCGCCGGCGAGACTTTGCGGGTGATCATCGAGCACGGGAAATTCCACGGCGTGATCGCGCCGCAAACGCCGATCGGCTGCTTGATCGCGAGCAGTCGGGCATCCGGCCGCTGGGTCGGAATGGTCTCGCCATAGACGCGCCGCGCCTCCTCGGCGAAGAACTCGACATAGGCGCCGCCGATGTCGACCTCGCCGAGTGCCTCCGCCAGCGGCTTGCCCTGCTCTGAGGTGAGGATCAGCGCAAGGTCTTCGCGGTTGGCGATGATCAGGTCGAACCATTTGCGCAAGATGTTGGAGCGCTGCTTGGCGGTAAGTTTCGCCCAGGCCGGGAACGCGCGCTCGGCGGCTTCCACGGCTTGCGTTGCTTCCGCCGTGCTCATCTTCGGCACCTTGGCAAGCTCGACGCCGTTGACCGGATTGGTCACGGGATTGACGGGGGTGCCGGTCCAGGCGCCATCGATGTAGCAGCGGTCGCGCAGAAGCGACGGATCCTTCAGACGGTCGCGCAGGGATGGTGCGGAGGCTTGCGTACGTGCGGCAGCGGTATGGGACATGGCGTTCTCCTCGGATGTTTCCTCAGATGTTTCTTGAGATGTTTCTTGAGATGTTTCTTGAGATGTTTCTTGGATGTTCTCTTGGGATATTTGGCGGTATTGGCCCGGAGTATAGGCTCAAACCGGCCGCAGTGCATCGGCCGCAGATAGCCTGCTGCTTCAAGCAATTCTGGAGGCTGACCGAAGCTCGTTCAGGCCGCGCCGCTCATATAGGTTTCGCGGCGGCCGATCATGCGCTCCGCCGCGGCCTTGGCGTCGGCCTTGGTCGAGGTAGCGCAGGTGCGATATTCGAGGTCGGCCGCGACAGCCGGTTCGCGCCGCCCGAACCAGGATTTGGAACCGACCGCAAGCTGCGACAACGCCTGGGCGACATTATCGACCGCACCGAACGAGTGCAGCGCACCGGTGCCGGCAAAGCGGACTTCGTAAATACCCGGGGTGATCGGTGCTTCGATATTCTCGCCGCGCCCGGCCCGGGGATATCGTTTCCATTCGCTCCAGGTCGAGATCATCGTCGTGCCCCCGCGACGTGGAAAGCCGCAATCATTTTCATCAAATCAATGGGTCCAGCGGCGTCCATTTGTGCCGCTATCTGAATGTCTTATTATCTAAAACGTCATATTACTTATCTAAACGTCATACTACCAAAATAGTTTCCGCATTTGGATACCGCAGCCAACATACCGCGGACGGACCGACCGGTCACCGAAAATGCAGTCAATCCAGCGCAAATTATAAATTATGGTGAGTGTTGCAGTTCAGCCGCACCCGCTGCTCGCCCCACCTTACGCGCCCGCAGCCATCCGGAATTCCCGCTCCGCGCGAACTTCGACCTCTCCCCGCAAGCGGGGCGAGGTAAGGAAAGCCCTACACCGGCAAGCCGTTCTGCTGCGCCAATTGCTTCAGGGAGGTCTGCGGCCGTGCGCCGATGTGCTGGATCACTTCGGCCGCGGCGAGCGCCCCTAACCGTCCGGCAGCCTCGAAACCGGCACCGCGCACCAGACCGAACAGAAATCCGGCGGCGAACAGATCGCCGGCGCCTGTAGTGTCCACCATTTTTTCGATCGGAAACGCCGGCACCGCGATGACGCCGTCTTTCGATACCACCACGCAACCTTTCTCGCTGCGGGTGACGACGCCGACTTTCGCATCGGTGCGCAATTGCTTTAGCGCGGTATCGAAATCAGATGTCTGATATAGCGAATGCAATTCGGCCTCGTTGGCAAACACCAGATCGGCCGTGCCCCTGCGCATCAGATCGAGAAATTCGTCGCGATAACGATCCACGCAAAACGAATCCGACAGCGTCAATGCCACCTCGCGGCCGGCGTCATGGGCGATCGTCGACGCCTTCACGAAAGCTTCCTTGGCGCTCTTCGGATCCCAGAGATAACCTTCGAGATAGATGATCGCCGAAGCCGCGATCTGCGCGGCGTCGATATCGCTGGGCGTCAGATCCTGTGCCGCGCCGAGATAGGTGTTCATGGTGCGCTCGCCGTCCGGCGTCACCAGAATGTAGGAGCAGCCGGTGGCGGGGCCGTCGCTCGCAGGCGTGGTCTCGAACGCGACCCCTGCTGCGCGGATGTCATGCATGTAGAGACGCCCGATCTGGTCGTCCTTGATCTTGCCGACATAGGCCGCGCGGGCGCCGAGATTGGCGACCCCGACAATGGTGTTTGCCGCCGAGCCGCCGGACATCTCGGTTGCCGGACCCATATCCCGATAGATCGACAATGCGCGGGCCTCGTCGATCAGCGCCATACCGCCTTTTGTCATGCCGTGCGCGGCGAGAAAGCCCTCATCGGTCTGTACCAACACATCGAAAATCGCATTGCCGATCCCGAGAACATCGTATTTCGCTTCCGTCATCGATCAGTCCTGTTCCCGGCAATTGCGATGGCGCGGAAAATCCGGTCCAACTGGTTTTCGTAAGAGGTGCAGCGGCCTATCACGATCAACCCTGCGCCAGCAAGCGATGGTGTTATACAGCCTTTCATGATCCGCTCCTTCCTCACCGTATCCGTTGGCACGCTTACCTCGCGGCTGCTCGGATTCGCGCGCGATTCGATGATTGCGGCGCTGCTCGGCACAGGGCCGGTCGCGGACGCGTTTCTGGTGGCGTTTCAACTGGTCAATGTCGTCAGGCGCTTGCTGACGGAGGGCGCGCTAAACGCAGCACTGGTGCCGGCCTGGCTACGCGTGCGCGAAGCGGGTGGCGCCGCCGCGGCCGCCGCATTCGCCGGCCGCGTCCTCGGTACAGTCAGCGCGGCGTTGATCGTGGCGGCGGCCTTGATCGGCCTGTTGATGCCGTTTGTCGTCACCGCGCTCGCGCCGGGCTTTGCCGGACACGAAACGCTACAGCTTGCCGTCAACGATGCCCGCCTGATGCTGCCTTATCTGGCGTTTGCCGGACCGGCCACGGTGATGATGGCGCTGATGAGCGCGCAAGCCCGCTTCGCGCTGACGGCGTTCTCGCCGCTGCTGTTCAACATCGCGTTGATCGCTGTGATGACCGTGCTGCTCGGCTGGCGGCAGGATGCCGCCCATGCCGCGACTGTTATCGCCGCCACCGTCGGCGTCGCCGGGCTGTTGCAACTGATGATCCTGCTGCTGCGCCGTGGTAGCGGCAGCTTCGCAACGCCGCTGCGCATTACGTTGGATGCTGATATGCGCGGCTTTCTCGGCAAGGCGATGCCCGGCATGATCGCGAGCGCCGGGCCGCAACTGCTTGTCGTCGCCGGCGCGATCATCGCGTCGTCGTCGCCCTCGGCAGTGTCGTGGCTGTATTTCGCCAACCGCCTGATCGAGCTGCCGCTCGGCATTGTCGGCGTTGCCATAGGCACCGTGCTGGTGCCGGAACTGACGCGCGGAGTGCGCAGTGACGATCGGATCGCCGTCGCCCACGCCGAATCGCGCGGGCTCGAACTCGCGGTTGGACTGGCGTTACCTGCGACGCTCGGATTGATCGCACTCGGCGAGCCGATCGTGCGGATGCTGTTCGAACACGGCGCGTTCACCGCTCTCGATACCGCGGCCACCGCGCTGGCGCTGATGTTGCTGGCGCTCGGCCTGCCCGCTCATGTGCTGGTCAAGGCGTTGTCGCCGGCATTCTTCGCTCGCGAGGATACGCGCACGCCGCTGCTGGCGACGCTTGGCGGATTTGCGGTCGCGATCGTTTTGGCCGTCGTATTCGCTCAAATATTCGGCGCGGCGGGAATTGCGGCCAGCATCGCCGTGGGAGCGTGGAGCAGCGCGCTTGCGCTGCTCCGGCGCGGCGCGGCGACCTTTGGATTTTCGATCGATGCCGCCGCGCGCCGGCGGTTGCCGCGCATCGTGGTGGCGGCGCTGGTGATGGGCGGGCTGCTGTGGCTGATGGCCGGCTTCGTGCTGCCGCTGACCGCGAACACGCATGGCCTCGCGCAGGCCGTTATTTTGATGATGCTGATATCAGGCGGAATGGCGATTTACTGCCTGTTCCTGGCGCTGTTGGGCGTAATCAAATGGGGCGAAGCGGTGCGCGCCCTTAGACAAACCAAGGCCTCCGACTTGCGCGACTGATGCCCGCATGGCATTTGAGCGCGCAGCATGCACGGGAACTGACTATGGCGATCGTTGAACGGGTTTTTTCAGGCGTCCAGCCGACGGGCAATCTGCATCTCGGCAATTACCTCGGCGCGATCGTCAATTTCGTGAAGCTGCAGGAGACCCACAACTGCCTTTATTGCGTCGTCGACATGCACGCGCTGACGCAGCCGGTATCGGTGTGGGGCGGTCCGGCCGAGCTCGCGCGCAACACCAGGGAAGTGACCGCGGCCTTCATCGCCAGCGGCATCGATCCGAAAAAGCACATCGTCTTCAACCAGAGTCAGGTTTCCGGACACGCGGAGCTCGCCTGGATATTCAATTGCGTGGCGCGGATCGGCTGGCTCAACCGCATGACCCAGTTCAAGGAAAAGGCCGGCAAGGATCGCGAGAATGCTTCGGTCGGCCTCTATGATTATCCGGTGCTGATGGCGGCCGATATTCTGCTCTATCGCGCCACCCATGTGCCGGTCGGCGAGGACCAGAAACAGCACCTCGAACTGTCCCGCGATATCGCGCAGAAATTCAACAATGACTTCGGCGACTCGATCCGCGGCCATGGTTTTACCGACGGACTGTTTTTTCCGCAGCCGGAGCCCCTGATCACCGGTCCGGCGACGCGGGTGATGTCGCTGCGCGACGGCACCAAGAAGATGTCGAAATCGGATTCGTCCGACAATTCGCGGATCAATCTCACCGACGATGCCGACACCATCGCGCAGAAGATCCGTAAAGCCAAGACCGATCCGGAGCCGTTGCCGTCGGAGGAAAAGGGCCTCGAGACGCGCCCCGAAGCCGACAATCTCGTCGGGATTTTCGCCGCGCTATCGGGCCGCACCAAATTCGACGTGCTCAGCGAATTTGGCGGCGGACAATTCTCGAGCTTCAAGAATTCGCTGGTCGAACTCTGCGTCGCAAAGCTGTCGCCGATTGCTTCCGAGATGAAGCGGCTGGTCGCGGACCCCGGCCACGTCGATTCGATCCTGGTCGACGGCGCCGATCGCGCGCGCGCCATCGCAACCGAAACCATGCAAGCGACAAAGGACATCGTCGGCTTCGTCCGCAAGCGCTGATATCGATCGCTGATTCGGCGAACCGCGGGCCGCGCCTACACGTCCCATAGGGAGAGGTCGGATTGCGAAGCAATCCGGGTGAGGGGTTTGGACCTATCGATAGACCGTACCCCATCACCACAACCCTCTCCCTATGGGAGAGAGGGCACATCACCGTCGCGGCCAGACTTGCGGCTGAACGCGGTTCACTTGAAGCTGAATATACTCCACGCCTTCGCCATAATTTGACGCGGCGCACAGCTTTGGAGCCAACGCTTGTCGGGGATGGCTGCGCCGTGGCAGCATGCGGCCTGCTTGGCGCAGCACCGGGACATGCATGACCACCCAGCGACGAAGCTACGAGACGGGTCACAAGCCAAAATGTCTGGTTATCGTTGACGACACCGCGGAATGGGACCGCGCGGTCTACTATGCGAGCCGCTGGGCGATTCGGGTCGGCGGCGGCGTGGTAATGCTGCGCATCATCGAGACCGAAGACCAGAACCAACAATGGTTGGGGGTCGCCGATATCATGCGCGCCGAGGCGCATGAGGACGCCAACGCCGCGCTGGATCGTGCGGCCGGCCGCGCCAATGGCATCGCCGCGATTACGCCTGAGCGCGTGATTCGCGAGGGCGACCCGACCGACCAGATCCTGGACGTCATCGACAAGGACGTCGATATCGCGATGCTGGTGCTGGCCGCCAATCCGGGGCCGGAGGGTCCCGGCCCGATCATCACCATGATGGCCAAGACGGTCGGCTCATTTCCGATTCCCGTCACCGTCGTGCCCGGCGATTTGAGCGACGAGGACATCGACGGCCTCTCGTAAGCTCCCGTGGGCCCTTGATGCAATTGCGGAACCGCCGCTCTGCACCCCTTGATCGTGCGTTTGCCGTCGCCATCTGCTAAAGGGAGACTCACGCGCCGGCCTTGAACCGGCGACGCCGGAGAAAACCATGTTCATTCAAACCGAAGCCACACCCAATCCCGCCACCCTGAAATTCATTCCCGGCCGCACCGTACTCGGCAGCGGCACCATGGAATTCGTCAACCGCGAGGCCGCCGCGCGCTCGCCGCTCGCCGAAAAACTGTTCGGCGTGCCTGGCGTCACCAGCGTGTTTTACGGTTCCGACTTTGTCACCGTGACCAAGGACGATAGCGACTGGCAGCATCTCAAGCCGGCGATCTTAGGCGCCATCATGGAGCACTACATGTCCGGCGAGCCGCTATTGGCGGAGGGCAGCGCCGGAAGTGACGAAGCCGCCGACGAAGAGGGCGAATTCTTCAACGACGATGACGCCGAGACGGTCGCAACCATCAAGGAGCTGATCGAAACCAGGGTGCGGCCGGCGGTCGCCGGCGACGGCGGCGACATCACGTTCCGCGGCTTCAAGGACGGTATCGTTTACCTTAACATGAAGGGCTCCTGCTCGGGCTGCCCGTCCTCCACCGCGACGCTGCAGCACGGCATCCAAAACTTGTTCAAGCATTTCTTGCCCGACGTGGTCGAAGTCCGGCCGGTGTGATTGGAGAAGCAAGTGGCGAATGGCGAATGGCGATTGGCTCTGACTTTCTGTTCGCTATTCGCTACTCCCTATTCGCGCCTCCATGCTGATCCTCGCCATTGATACCGCGCTGGATGCGTGCGCCGCCGGCGTGCTGGACAGCGATGCCGGCAAGCTGATCGCGCAGGAGTCGCAAGCCATGAAGCGCGGCCATGCCGAGGCCTTGATGCCGCTGATCGCGCGCGTCATGAAAGAGGCCGGCGTCGCGTTCGCATCGCTGGACCGCATCGCGGTGACCACCGGCCCCGGCAGCTTTACCGGGCTGCGGGTCGGTCTCTCCGCAGCGCGCGGCATTGCGCTGGCCGCAAACAAGCCGGTGGTCGGGCTAACCACGCTGACCGCCTATGCTGCACCCATTGTCAGCCAGAACGGCGAGCAACCGGTGATCTCCGCTATCGATGCGCGACATGACCAGGTGTACTTTCAGGCAGTCAGCGGCGATGGAGGTTCGTTGATCCGGCCGCGCGTCGCACCGATCGAGGAGGCGCTCGGCGCGTCGCGGTTCGGCGCCTCGCATCTGGTCGGCAATGCCGCCAAAATTCTCGCCGACCGCTGGCCGGCAGATGCGCCGCCGCCGTTCAAGGTCGATGCGCAACCGGCACCGGATATCGCCTGGGTGGCTTGGCTCGGAGCCGCGGTCAGTCCGGATAGCGCCCCGCCCCGCCCGTTTTATCTGCGCGCGCCCGATGCCAAGCCTCCAAAGGATTCGCTGCCGAAAGCCCCGCAGCCATCAGCGCCATGATGGCCTGGCTTTCTGAGCTGTGGAACGGCGGCACGGCGGTGGTCGAGCCTGCATCGCTGCGCGATGCGTCAAGACTCGCCCAGCTTCACGGCGCCTCGTTTCACCGTGGTTGGGGCGAAGGCGAATTCGAGGCCATGCTGACCGAGCGCAACACGCTGGTGCACCGCTTGAGGCAGGGGCGGAAGATCATCGGCTTTGCGGTATCCCGCATGGCGGCCGACGAGGCCGAAATACTCTCGATCGCGGTTGATGCCGGCCATCGTGGTCGTGGCCTGTCCCGTAACCTGTTGCTGACGCATCTCGGCCATCTCGCGGGCCGTGGCGTGCGCACCGTATTCCTCGAGGTCGAGGAAAATAATCAGCCGGCGCGACGACTTTACGAACGGGCCGGATTTGGTGTTGCCGGGCGCCGCGAACGCTATTATCGGCAAGCTGGCGGGGAACAATTGAACGCGCTTCTGATGCGCCGCGACTTGTCGTAACGCCCGCGCGGTGGCACAACAGGCAGGGCGCGCGATCAGCAAACGTGCAAGCCGATTTTGCGTTCGATCGCGCTCCGAATGGTGCATGATCTTGGCGCCAAACCGCCTACACTTTGGCGGATCATGCGATGTTACCCAAGGCAAAGATGATGACCGCACTGAAATCCACGCCCGCGCTCAAGGCCACCGGCATAGAAGCCCGTTGCGCCGCCACCGGCATGCGCATGACCGAGCAGCGCCGCGTCATCGCGCGGGTGCTGGCGGAGGCCGCGGATCATCCCGACGTCGAGGAACTGTATCGGCGCTGCGTTGCGGTCGACGACAAGATCTCGATCTCGACGGTATATCGCACCGTCAAGCTGTTCGAGGACGCCGGCATCATCGAACGGCACGACTTTCGCGAGGGCCGCGCCCGCTACGAACAGATGCGCGACAGCCATCACGACCATCTGATCAATCTGCGCGACGGCAAGGTGATCGAATTCACCTCCGAGGAAATCGAAAAGCTGCAGGCCGAAATCGCCCGCAAGCTTGGCTACAAGCTGGTCGATCACCGGCTGGAACTCTATTGCGTCCCGCTGGACGACGATAAATCCTGACCGTGTGCAAATCTTGAACACAAACGTCGATCTCATCATTTTCGATTGCGACGGCGTGCTGGTCGACAGCGAGGTGATTTCCTGCCGGGCGCATGCGGAAACTCTGACGCGTCACGGCTACCCGATCAGCGTCGAGCAGGTATTCGATCGTTTCCTCGGCCGGTCGACGCGTCAGGCGCACCTCGAAGTCGAGGCCGAATTGGGCCGCAGCCTGCCTGATGACTTCCACTCGCAATTGCGGGACGAACTATTCCAGGCCTTCGCGGCAACGCTGGCTGCGGTGCCTCACATCGATGCAGCGCTCGATGCGATCGCCCAGCCGGTCTGCGTGGCATCGAGCGGGTCGCAGGAGCGGATGCGCGTCAGTCTCGGCCGCGTCGGGCTTTACGACAAATTTGCGCCCAATATTTTCTCCGCGACGCAGGTTCGCAACGGCAAGCCTGCGCCCGATCTGTTCCTGTACGCCGCAGCGCAGATGGACAAATCGCCTCACCGAAGCCTCGTGATCGAAGACAGCATCCCCGGCATCGCCGGGGCGCTTGCCGCCGGCATGACCGTGCTTGGCTTCCACGGCGGCAGCCATTGCCGGCCCGGTTATGCCGATACCCTGCGTGCCGCCGGCGCCATGATGACCTTTGACGATATGCGGGAGTTGCCCGGTCTGATTGAGCGGATTGAAGCAATGGCCGTGCCGGGCTGACCGACTCGGTGACCCCCTCGTCATTGCGGGCTGGCGGTTCGCGCGAATGCGCGCCCCGATGACAGGGTCCGCGAAGCAATCCAGTGCTTTTTTCCGGAGAAGGTAGTGGATTGCTGCGGTCGCTTCGCTGCCCTCGAAACGACGGACGGTTCTGGTTTTTTCGACCTAAACAGTGGATTTTCGGCCCCTTAGCCTATATTTGAGCCACGTGCCGCAATTGGCGCCGCTTAACCACAGCATCCAGGTTCCATGACGCCGCCGCGCAAGCTGCATATCAAGTCATATGGTTGTCAGATGAATGCCTACGATGCGCAGCGCATGGTGGACACGCTGGCACCCGAAGGCTTTGTCGAGACCGCAAGCGTGGATGACGCCGATCTGGTAATCCTCAACACCTGTCATATCCGCGAAAAGGCCTCGGAGAAAGTCTACTCGGAATTGGGGCGGCTGCGCGCCGTCAAGGACGAAGCCGCGCGCAAAGGCCGTCACATGAATATCGCGGTGGCGGGCTGTGTCGCCCAGGCCGAAGGCAGCGAGATCATCCGCCGCGCGCCTGTGGTCGATGTCGTGGTCGGCCCGCAGAGTTATCATCATCTGCCGCAGCTGCTGGCGCGGGCGAAGAGCCATGGCCGTGCGCTGGAGACCGAATTTCCGGTCGAGGACAAGTTCGGTTTCCTGCCTGCGCCGAGGCCGGACGCGATCCGGGCGCGCGGCATTTCGTCGTTTGTAACGGTGCAGGAAGGTTGCGACAAATTCTGCACTTTCTGCGTCGTGCCCTATACCCGCGGCGCCGAAGTGTCGCGCCCCGTCGCGAAGATCGTCGACGACGTGCGAAGGCTCGCCGACAATGGCGTGCGCGAAATCACGCTCATCGGGCAGAACGTCAATGCCTATCACGGCGAAGGACCGGACGGCCGAACCTGGTCGCTCGGCACGCTCCTGCGTCGCGTTGCCGAAATTCCCGGCATCGTTCGCCTGCGGTATTCGACCAGCCATCCCCGCGACGTCGACGAGACGCTGATCGACGCCCATCGCGATTTGCCGGCGCTGATGCCGTTCGTGCACCTTCCGGTACAATCCGGCTCCGACCGGATTCTTGCGGCCATGAACCGCAAGCATACCGTCAGCAATTACCGCCGCGTTATCGACCGGTTTCGCGCTGCACGGCAAGATATTGCCTTTTCATCGGATTTTATCGTGGGTTTCCCCGGCGAGGCCGAGGAAGATTTCCTGGCCACCCTCGCACTGATCAGCCAAATCGGGTACGCTGGCGCGTATTCGTTCAAATATTCGCCCCGGCCGGGGACGCCGGCGGCGGACATGCAGGAGATGGTGTCAGCAGCTGAGATGGACGAGCGATTGGTGCGGCTCCAGGAATTGATCGACAGCCAGCAATCGGCCTTCAACGCGGCTGCGATTGGCAACACCGTCGATGTGCTGTTCGAACGCGCAGCCCGCAATCCCGGCCAGATCGTCGGCCGCACCGCTTATCTGCAGCCGGCGCATGTGATGGCATCGCCGGACATCATCGGGCAGGTACTGCCGGTGACGATCGCAAGCCTCGAGCGCTATAGCCTGCTCGGCGAACTCGCGACGTCGGCCCAAGCGCAGGGCGCGCCAGCAACTTTTTCTCCAATGACAACTTCTCAAATGACCACGGGAGCCTGAACCCTTGCCAAAAAGTGCATCGGATTCGCCTTCGCTCGCTCCCAGCCGCAAACTTGACCGCGACCTGCAGATCCCGCCAGAGACGCAAGTCGTCATCGACTTCGATGACAACCGCGCGGCCTCGGCGCTGGTCGGACCCTATGGACAGAACCTGGCGCTGATCGAGCGCCGTCTCGGCGTCGTGGTTGATTCGCGCGGCAATCACATCACCGTCGCCGGATCGCGCGACGGCTGCGACGCGGCGCGGCGCGTGCTGGAGACGTTGTATTCGCATGCGACCCAGGGCCACGATCTGGCGCAGGGCGACGTCGAAGGCGCCATCCGCGCCGTGATCGCGCAAGGCTCGCTGTTCGAATTCGACGCCAAAACCGTCAAATCGTCGTTCGAAACCATCAATTTGCGCAAGCGCCCGGTGCGGGCGCGCACCGCCGCGCAGGATTCCTACATCCGCGCCCTCAAGCGCCATGAGATGGTGTTCGGCATCGGACCGGCGGGCACCGGCAAGACCTGGCTCGCGGTGGCGCATGCCGCGCAATTATTCGAGCGCAAGGAGGTCGACCGCATTATCCTGTCACGGCCCGCGGTCGAGGCCGGCGAGCGGCTGGGCTTCTTGCCCGGGGATTTGCGTGAGAAGGTCGATCCCTATCTGCGGCCGATCTATGATGCGCTGTACGACCTGATGGACTCGCGGATCGTCGAACGCGCGCTGCAAGCCGGCGAAATCGAGATCGCGCCGCTGGCCTTCATGCGCGGCCGGACGCTGACCAACGCCGTCATCATTCTGGACGAAGCACAGAACACCACCTCGATGCAGATGAAGATGTTCCTGACCCGGCTTGGCGAGAACAGCCGCATGATCATCACCGGCGATCCCTCCCAGGTCGATCTGCCGAACGGCCAGACTTCGGGGCTTGCCGAAGCCGCCAGACTGCTCGATGGCGTCGAGGGTATCTCCCAGGTGAAATTCACGGCCGAGGATGTGATCCGCCATGAACTGGTGGCACGGATCGTCGCCGCTTATGAAGGATTGCCGCAGCGGCCGGCGGCCAACAAACCCTGATGCCAAAATCTTTCGCCGAGCGCGCGCCGGAGACGATTTCCGGCCGCAACAGAAATTCCAAACCGATGGCGCAACCTGCCCTTCCCATAACCGAGGTTCTCGTGGTCGCCGACTGCTGGCAGACCGAGCCCGACGCCGAAGCCGTCATCCACCGCGCCATCGCGACCGCGGCCGAGATCGCCGATGCTGATGTCGGCGAAGCCGAACTCGCGGTCATGCTGACCGATGACGCCGGCATTCGCACGCTGAACAGCAATTGGCGCGGCATCGACAAGCCGACCAACGTGCTGTCGTTTCCAGCCCTCCAGCCGACCGGCCCGGGCAGCCCCGACGATGTGCCGCGCATGCTCGGCGACATCGCCATCGCCTATGAAACGACGCGAAGGGAAGCCGATGACGAGCAAAAGCCGTTCGACCATCATCTCAGCCATCTGGCGGTCCATGGCTTCCTGCATTTGATCGGTTACGATCACGAAAAAGATGACGACGCCGAAGCCATGGAGACTCTCGAGCAGGAGATTCTGGCGCAACTCGGCATTCCCGATCCCTATGCGGACCGGGAGCGGATAGACTGAAATGGCGGACTCCGAACCGACCCACGACAATCCGCGCAACACGCGCAATCTGCCGGCCGTGGTATCGCCCGGCGAAGTCCTCCGTCCTGCCGCCGAGAACTGGCTGACGCGGGCGATCCGCACGCTGTTCGGATGGAAGCCGGGATCGGTCCGCGACGATCTGCAGGTCGTGCTCGATGCCAGCACCCCGGACGAGGTGGGCTTTTCCGCCACCGAGCGCACCATGCTGCGCAACATCCTCAGCCTGCACGAACGGCGCATCGCCGATGTGATGGTGCATCGCGCCGATATCATCGCGGTCAAGCGCGACATTCCGCTCGGCGAATTGATGGGCCTGTTCGAGAGCGCAGCGCATTCGCGGCTCGTGGTCTACAACGAAACCCTCGACGATCCCGAGGGCATCGTTCACATCCGCGATCTCCTCGCGTTCATGACCGCGAAGGCACGCGTCACGGATACGGCCAAGACCAAGCGCAAGAAGGCGTTGCCCGCCGGTCTCGATCTGCGCGCGGTCGATCTCGCGCAGCCGCTCGCGGACGCCAACATCATCCGAAAACTGCTGTTCGTGCCGCCGTCGATGCGCGCGATCGATCTGTTGGCACAGATGCAGGCCTCACGGATCCACCTCGCGCTGGTGGTGGACGAATATGGCGGCACCGACGGCCTGGTGTCGATCGAGGACATCGTCGAACAGATCGTCGGCGAGATCGACGACGAGCACGACAGCGACGAGCCGCCGGCGATCGTGCGGCAGGCGGATAATTCCTTTGTCGCCGACGCACGCGCCCGCCTCGAGGACGTCCGCTCGGTAATCGGAGAGGATTTTGTTACCGGCGAAGCCGGCGAAGAAGTCGAGACGCTGGGCGGCTATCTGGTGACCCATGTCGGACGCCTGCCGGTGCGCGGCGAAGTCATTTCCGGCCCCGGCAATTTCGAAATCGAAGTGCTTGACGCTGATCCGCGGCGCGTCAAGCGCCTGCGCATCGCCACCCGCAAGGAACGCCCGGCGCCGCGCATCCAGCGCGAAAGCCGCCGCCGCGAAGCGACGCCGGAGGCGGGTCCCGCACAGGCCAATGACAATGCGAGCCCGCCGCCCGGCGACGGAGCCGGTCCGCAGTGAAACCCACGGACAAACTCCGCGCCGCCGGACTTGCGATCATCCTGTCATGGGGATGGAAGCGCGCCGCCATCGCGCTCGTCGCGGGGGCGCTGTCGTCCTTCGCGATGGCGCCGTTCAGTGCATGGCCGGTGCTGTTTGTGACTTTTCCGGTCATGGTCTGGCTGATCGACGGCGCGGGCGGAGGCCGCCTGCGCGGCGTACCGGCAGCGGCGATGGTGGGCTGGTGGTTTGGGCTCGGCTATTTCGTGCCGGGACTGTACTGGATCGGCTACGCATTCCTGGTCGATGCGCCCACCTTCGCCTGGTTGATGCCGTTCGCCGTGCTCGGTCTGCCCGCTTATCTCGCGCTGTTTCCCGCCTTCGGCTTTGCGCTGGCGCGCCTGATCTGGACCAAGGACGCTTCGCGGGTGCTCGCGCTTGCCGTGAGTCTGACGACAAGCGAGTGGCTGCGCGGGCACGTGCTCACCGGGTTTCCCTGGAATGCGCTCGGCTACGCGCTGACCGAGCCGTTGGCGCTGGCGCAGACGGCGTCGTTGATCGGCCTGTGGGGCCTGACGTTCCTTAGCGTCGCGATCTTCGCAAGCCCGGCCGTGCTGATCGATGGAAGTTCACGCCAACGAAAAGCCTGGATCGCGCCGGCGATGGCGCTGTTGCTGCTCGTCGCCATGGTCATTTTCGGCGGCGTTCGCTTAAGCCTGCAACCGACCACGATGGTCGCGAACGCCAAGCTGCGGATCATGCAGCCCAATCTGCAGCAGGACGTCCGGTTCAATTACGCCGCCAAGCCGGAGGTGATGAAAAAATATCTGACGCTGTCGGATCGCGCGTCCGGCCCGCAATCCACTGGCGTGCGCGACGCCAGCATCTTGATCTGGCCGGAATCGGCGTTCCCGTTTTTCCTGACGCGCGAGGCGGACGCGATAGCGCAGATCGCCGATCTCTTGCCCGAGGGCACGGTCCTGATCACCGGGTCGGTGCGCGCGCCCGATTTGCCGCCCGGCACAAAAGTCACCCGCGCCTACAATTCGATCTACATCATCGACCACGACGGCAGCGTGCTATCGATCTACGACAAGCTGCATCTGGTGCCGTTCGGCGAATATCTGCCGTTCCAAAATTGGATGGAAAAGCTCGGCTTCGTGCAGCTCACCAAGGTCCAGGGCGGATTCATTGCAGGCACGCGACGCCGCCCGCTGGAGATACCGAACGCGCCGCGTGTGCTACCTTTGATCTGCTATGAAGCGATCTTTCCCGAAGACGTTGCTTCGCGCGACGACCGTCCGGGCTGGATGGTCAACCTGACCAATGACGGCTGGTTTGGAATCTCGACCGGTCCCTATCAGCATCTGCAGCAGGCGCGACTGCGAGCGATTGAGCAGGGACTGCCTGTGGTTCGTGCGGCGAACACCGGCATTTCCGCCGTGATCGATCCATTGGGTCGGATCGTCGCGCGGCTCGGTCTCGGCGTCGAAGGCGTGTTGGATTCCAGCCTGCCTTCGGCGATTGCACCGACCATCTACGCACGCAGCGGCGACATTCCCGCCGCGATCATCGTCGCAGCCGCGTTGCTTTTCGTCGTTCGGCGCAGCGGTGCGAAGCGGACTTCCTCGCCCAAATCCAACGGTTGACAGACCGAGGCTGCAATTCGCATTCTGACCCGCCGGTCAGGAATAGATCCGATCAGTTCATTTATCTGCAAAGAGCAATCCCAGGGAGTGTTGAAGAATGTCGAGCAAAGCGCCGAACCCTGTTGACAAATATGTCGGCAGTCGCGTGCGCATGCGCCGCATCATGCTGGGCATGAGCCAGGAGAAGCTCGGCGAAGCATTGGGCCTCACCTTCCAGCAGGTGCAGAAATACGAGAAAGGCACCAACCGGGTCGGCGCGAGCCGCATCCAGCAGATCTCCGAAATCCTTCAGGTACCGGTGTCGTTTCTGTTCGAGGGAGGACCCAGCGGCACCGCCAACGCTGACGGCTACAGCGAAGGCGCTTCGCCGGCTTACGTTTCCGATTTCCTGGCGACCTCCGAAGGCTTGGCATTGACGCGCGCCTTCACGCGCATTACCGACGCCAAGCTCCGGCGCAGCATTGTCGAAATGGTCGAACAGATCGCCGCGCGCGAAGGACCTGATAAGCGCTAGTCGTCATTCCCAGGCGCGACCGAAGACAGCGAGCCCGGACTCCATGACCACGATCGGGAGCATGGATTCCCGACCCTGCGCCAAGAGGCATCCCGGAATGACAATGAACATGATCCGAGCTCCTCTGAAAGCAAACACCATGCTGACAACAGCCAATCCCTTTAACTCGCCGCTTGGCGTGACCCAGCTCCATCTTTCAAATGAAGCGATCGGCAGCCGGGGTGTGCACCCCCATTGCGAGCAGACGTACATCTCGTTGATCGAGCCGCGGGCGCAGCTGCTCCATCGGCTGTGTGAGACGCTGCGATGAGTATAGCAGGCCGCGATCCGGCTGATCCTGATGCATCGTCCGACGACGTTGCCGCGCGCCCGCACGGCTCATTCTTCGGGCGGCGCAAGGGACACAGACTTCGCGCGCACCAGGCCGAGTTGATCGAGCACCTGCTGCCGCGACTTGCGCTCGATATCGGCGGCCCCACTCCCTCTGATCTCGCCGAGCTCTTCGACCCGCCAGGTGAGGATGTCAGGCTCGAAATCGGGTTTGGCGGCGGCGAACATCTGATCGCGGAAGCGCGCGCCTTTCCCAATCTGGGCTTCATCGGCTGCGAGCCCTATGTCAACGGCATGGCGAAGATCCTGGCGCAGATCGAAGCCCACAACATCGGCAACATCCGCCTGTTCGCCGGCGATGCCGCCGAATTGCTGGCGTGGCTGCCCGCGCGTTCGCTGGCGCGGATCGATCTGATCCATCCCGATCCATGGCCGAAGCGGCGGCACTGGAAGCGGCGCTTCGTGCAGGACGCGACCGTTGCCGCCATGGCGCGCGTTCTGAAGGCGGGTGGCGAATTTCGCTTCGTCAGCGATATCGCAGATTACTGCGCCTGGACGCTGGCGTATCTCGCGCGCTCGGCCGATTTCATCTGGACTGCCGAGCGCGTCTCCGACTGGCGCCTGCCATGGGCGGATTACACGATGACGCGCTACGGACGCAAAGCCGAGCGCGAAGGCCGCGTTGCGGCATATTTGCAGTTTCGGAAGGTCGGATGAAGCGGAGAAAACTCACGTTCGTCATTCCCTGATACGCAACTGCGCATCAGGGATGCGCCACTTCGCGCAAAGGCACTGGATTGCTTCGCGCAGCCATCGGGCGCGCATTCGCGCGACCTGTTGGAGCCCAGGGATCAGCGATTTCGCGACTGTCGTGAACCGCACCCAAAACCCGGGCGGTTGCCGGGTTTTGGGGGCAATTTAGGGCGTCTTCGTGAAGGAAGGGTTAGGTTCTAAACCGCAGCCGAAACGCCCCAAAATCGCAGCCTCCGACCCCGCGGGGGCCTTGCCGGATGGCAGGAAAACCGCTATATCAGCCGCAACTTATGGATCTCATACGATCGCGTATTGAGAGTGGGCCCCTCGGGACCCGCTCTTTTTTATTACCTGAACGAGCCCGGCGCACGGCGCCGGACCGGCTCGGGGAACGCAGCCGGACCGGCTTTCCGGCCCGGCCTCAACCCAACGCAAGTTAGACCGACTTTGACCCTGGATATGACCGAGCCAACTTCTGGTTGCGTAGATACCGATCTGCTTGCCGAGCCGCGCCTGGTTGTCGAGCCGGGCATGGCGGCGCGGGTGTCGGCGGTCGCGGGTCCCGTGCTGCAGGGCATGGGCTACCGGCTGGTGCGGATCAAGATCTCCGGCGAATCCGGCTGCACGGTCCAGATCATGGCCGAGCGGCCCGACGGATCGATGCAGATCGAGGATTGCGAGGCGATCTCAAAGGCGCTGTCACCGGTGCTTGACGTCGCCGATCCGATCGATCGCGCCTATCGGCTGGAGGTTTCCTCGCCGGGTATCGACCGGCCGCTGGTGCGCCGTTCCGATTTCGAACGCTATGCCGGCCACCTCGTGAAGATCGAGATGGCAGTCGCGCATCAAGGCCGCAAGCGCTTTCGCGGCACGCTTGGCGGCGTCGAGGGCGATGCAGTGCATTTACATCGCGATGACACACGCGAGGGCGAAGATGCCGATATCAAGCTGGTGATGGAAGATATCGCCGACGCCAGGCTGGTTCTGACCGACGAATTGATCGCGGAATCGATGCGGCGCGGCAAGGCTGCGGAGCGCGAGCTCAAGCAGAAACTCGGGCTTGAGCCGCCGCCACCGCCCCATGCCAGGAAAAGCGATCCAGCAAAAAGCCACAAACCGAAGCCGAAGTTGAAATCAGAGAAATCAGACAAGAAGAACGCCCCGAAAAACACCAAGGAACACCGCCTCGCCGCCGAAAGACTGCGGAGAGGCGAAATCGATCCCACGAGAGGAGACTAGAGCCATGGCAGCTGTCAGCGCCAACAAACTCGAATTGCTGCAGATCGCAGACGCGGTCGCCCGCGAAAAATCGATCGACCGCGGCATCGTGATCGCAGCGATGGAAGACGCCATCGCCAAGGCCGCCCGCGCCCGCTACGGCAGCGAGACCGACGTTCACGCCGAGATCGATGCCAAGAAAGGCGAACTGCGGCTGTCGCGTCACATGCTGGTGGTCGACCAGGTCGAGAATTCGTCGAACCAGATTTCGCTGGAGGACGCCCGCCGCGCCAATCCCGGCGCGCAGATCGGCGACACCATCGCCGACACCCTGCCGCCGCTGGAATATGGCCGCATCGCCGCGCAATCCGCTAAACAGGTGATCGTGCAGAAGGTGCGCGAGGCCGAGCGCGACCGGCAGTATCAGGAATTCAAGGACCGCATCGGCGATATCGTCAACGGCATCGTCAAGCGCGTCGAATACGGCAGCGTCATTGTCGATCTGGGCCGCGGCGAAGCCATCATCCGCCGCGACGAGATGCTGCCGCGCGAGGTGTTTCGCAACGGCGACCGCGTCCGCGCCTATATTTTCGACGTGCGGCGCGAAACCAGGGGGCCGCAGATCTTCCTCTCCCGCACTCATCCGCAGTTCATGGCAAAACTGTTCGCGCAGGAAGTGCCTGAGATCTATGACGGCATCGTCGAGATCAAGGCGGTAGCCCGCGATCCCGGCTCGCGCGCGAAAATCGGCGTGATTTCGCGGGATTCGTCGGTTGATCCGGTCGGCGCTTGCGTCGGTATGCGCGGTTCGCGCGTCCAGGCCGTGGTGAACGAACTGCAGGGCGAAAAGATCGACATCATTCCGTGGTCGCCCGACATCGCGACCTTCGTCGTCAACGCGCTGGCGCCGGCTGAAGTCGCCAAGGTCGTGATCGACGAGGACCGCGAGCGGATCGAAGTCGTGGTGCCCGATACCAATAACCAGCTGTCGCTGGCGATCGGCCGACGCGGACAGAACGTGCGCCTTGCCTCGCAACTGACCGGCTGGGACATCGACATTCTCACCGAACAGGAAGAATCCGAGCGCCGTCAGGCCGATTTCGAGAACTCCACGCGGGTGTTCATGGAATCGCTGAACGTCGACGAAGTGGTCGGCCAATTGCTGGCGTCGGAAGGCTTCACCTCGGTGGAGGAACTGGCGCTGGTCGATGTCAAGGAACTGGCCGGCATCGAAGGCTTTGACGACGAAACCGCGAACGAGCTGCAGAGCCGGGCCCGCGAATATCTGGAACAGCTCGAAAGCGAGCTTGAAAACAAACGAAGGGAACTCGGTGTGGATGACGCTTTGAAGACGGTGCCCGGCGTGACCTCGAAGACGCTCGTGAAGTTCGGCGAGAACGACATCAAGACGGTCGAGGATCTGGCCGGCTGCGCCACCGACGACCTGGTCGGCTGGACCGAACGCAAAGAAGGCGGCGAGCCGACCAAGCACCCCGGCATTCTCGATGCCAACGAAATCTCGCGCGATGATGCGGAAAACATGATCATGCAGGCGCGCGTGATCGCCGGCTGGATCACCGAGGCCGACCTCGCCAAAAAGGCCGAAGGGGCCGAGGCCGCCGAAGAACAGCCGGTTTAATGCGCGTGTTCCGCAGAATTGGACACCGGTTCTGCGACCAGAACTCGCGCAGATGATAAGGACTATGTCACACGCATGCTCGCCTTTGCTGACCCCGATCTGGACAACGGACCGCGGACCGACAGGTCCGCGACGATGCGGATGTGCGCGGTCACGCGGCAGGTGCGGCCGATCGACGAACTGATCCGGTTTGTGGTCTCGCCCCAGGGCGAGGTGATCCCGGATCTCAAGCGCAAGCTTCCCGGTCGCGGGCTGTGGGTTTCGGCGTCGCGTCAGACGGTTGCGGAAGCGGTGAGGCGTAACCAATTTAGCAAGGGATTCAAGCGCGATGTCCGCGTTGCGGCGACGCTCGCGACCGATACCGAAGGCTTGCTGGTACGCAGCGTGACCGAAGCGCTCGCCATGGCCGCTAAAGCCGGCCAGGTGATCTCCGGTTTCAGCAAGGTCGAGGACGCCCTTGAGCAGCGGCAGGTTCAGGCCCTGATCCACGCCTCGGACGGCGCCGCGGACGGAATCCGGAAGTTGGACGCCATCGCCAGACAAAATGCCGGGATTAACGCCGGGATTAACGATGAATCGCGGGAAATTCCGGTTGTCACGGCGCTGACCTCCGAACAATTGGATTTGGCACTGGGCCGGTCAAATGTGATACATGCTGCGCTGCTCGCGGGCCCGGCGAGCAGGACGTTCCTGTCGCGCAGCCAAGTCCTGGTCCGATACCGGATGGCGGATGACGACAGGACTGGCGGGAACGCGGCCAAGAATTCGCCGATACAGACTGTGCGGACACGCACGACGCAACAAGATTAGGACTGCTGAATGGTTGATACGAAAACTCCTGGCGACAAGACACTCAGTGTCCCGACCAAGACCTTGACGCTCAAGCCGCGCGTCGAGACGGGCACCGTGCGCCAGAGCTTCAGCCACGGCCGAACCAAGCAGGTGGTGGTCGAAAAGCGCGGCAAGCGCCGCGTCGGCGGCGAGGCACCGGCAACCGAAACGGCGGCGCCCGAGCCGGTCGCCGCGAAAGCTGCGCCGGCCAAGGCGCCGCTCACCCGTCCCGCGACGCCGCCGGCTGCGCCGCGCAGCGGTTCGGGCGTGGTGCTGCGCACGCTGACCGAGGATGAGCGTTCTGCGCGCGCCAGCGCGCTCGCCGACGCCAAGGTCCGCGACATGGAAGAACGGCGGCTGGCGGAAGAGGAAGCCAAGCGCCGCAACAGCAAGGAAGGCATCGAGCAGGCCGAGCGCGAGGCTGCCGAAGCCCGCCGCAAGGCCGAAGAAGAACGCCACCGGCAGGACGAGGAAGCCAAGCGCAAGGCCGAACTCGAAGCCAAGAAGCGTTTTGGCGAAGCCGAAGCCCGCGCCGCCACCCCGGCCCGCCCCGCGGTGCCCGCCGCACGGCCGCCCGGTGTCGCCGCCGACGCTTCGGATGAAGATGAAGGTCCGCGCCAGATCCGTCGTGGCCCCGGCGGCGTCGCCCGCCCTGCGGCTGCGCCAAAGACCACCGCCAAGCCGGCGCCGCAGAAGCAGCGCGGACGGCTGACGCTGGTCACCGCGCTCAATGCCGATGACGTCCGCGAGCGTTCGATCGCCTCGTTCCGCCGCCGCACCCAGCGGCTGAAGGGGCATACGTCGAACGAGCCGAAGGAAAAGCTCGTTCGCGAGGTGATCATCCCGGAAGCCATTAATATCCAGGAACTCGCCAACCGCATGTCCGAACGCGCGGTCGACGTGATCCGGCTTTTGATGAAGCAGGGCGCGATGCACAAGATCACCGACGTGATCGATGCCGACACCGCGCAGCTGATCGCCGAGGAATTGGGTCATACCGTCAAGCGTGTGGCCGCGGCCGACGTCGAGGAAGGCCTGTTTGATATCGTCGACGATTCGACCGATACCGAGCCGCGCTCGCCCGTGGTGACCGTGATGGGCCACGTCGATCACGGCAAGACCTCGCTGCTCGACGCACTTCGCCATGCCAACGTGGTCTCGGGCGAAGCCGGCGGCATCACCCAGCATATCGGCGCCTATCAGGTGACTTCGCCGGAAAGCGGCAAGAAGATCACCTTCATCGATACCCCCGGCCACGCCGCGTTCACCGCGATGCGGGCCCGCGGCGCCAAGGTGACCGATATCGTGGTTCTCGTGGTCGCGGCGGACGATGGCGTTATGCCGCAGACCGTCGAGGCCATCAATCACGCCAAGGCGGCGAAGGTTCCGATGATCGTGGCGATCAACAAGATCGATAAGCCCGACGCCCGGCCGGAGCGCGTGCGCACCGAACTGCTGCAACACGAGGTGCAGGTCGAATCGCTCGGCGGCGACGTCGTCGATGTCGAGGTCTCCGCCAAGAACAAGACCAATCTCGACAAGCTCCTGGAGATGATCGCGCTGCAGGCCGAACTGCTCGACCTCAAGACCAATGCGGAGCGTCCGGCCGAGGGTACCGTGATCGAAGCCAAGCTCGATCGCGGCCGCGGTCCGGTTGCGACCGTACTGGTGCAGCGCGGAACGCTGCGCGTTGGCGATATCGTGGTGGCCGGCGCCGAGATGGGCCGCGTCCGCGCGCTGATTTCGGACCAGGGTGAGACCATCGACGAGGCCGGACCCTCGGTGCCGGTCGAGGTGCTCGGCTTCAACGGGCCGCCGGAAGCGGGCGACCGTCTCGCTGTCGTGGAAAACGAAGCCCGCGCCCGCCAGGTGACCAGCTACCGCGCCCATCAGAAGCGCGAGAACGCCGCCGCCAGCATTTCCGGCATGCGCGGCTCGCTCGAGCAGATGATGTCGCAACTCAAGACCTCGGGTCGCAAGGACTTCCCGCTGATCGTCAAGGCCGACGTGCAGGGCTCGCTGGAAGCGATTTTGGGATCGCTGGAAAAACTCGGCACCGAAGAAGTCGCGGCGCGTATCCTGCATGCGGGCGTCGGCGGAATCTCGGAATCCGACGTGACGCTGGCGGAAGGCTTCAACGCCGCGATCATCGGCTTCAACGTTCGCGCCCACAAGGAAGCCGCTGCCGCCGCCAAACGCAATGGCATCGAAATCCGCTACTACAACATCATCTACGATCTCGTGGATGACGTGAAGAAGGCGATGTCCGGACTGCTGGCGCCGACGCTGCGCGAGACCATGCTGGGCAACGCCCAGATCCTGGAAGTGTTCAACATTTCCAAGGTCGGCAAGGTCGCGGGTTGCCGCGTTACCGACGGCACCGTGGAACGCGGCGCCAATGTCCGCCTGATCAGGGACAACGTCGTGGTGCACGAAGGCAAGCTGTCGACGCTGAAGCGCTTCAAGGACGAAGTAAAGGAAGTGCAGTCCGGCCAGGAATGCGGCATGGCGTTCGAGAATTACGGCGACATGCGTGTCGGCGACGTCATCGAGTGTTATCGCGTGGAGACGATCCAGCGCTCGCTGTAAGTCCAAGTCTTACAAGCGCTGGGTTTCTAAGTAGACCGTCATGCCCCGCGAAGGCGGGGCATCCAGCAGTCCCGGAACAACATTTAGGCCACGGAATACTGGAATCATCCGCTTTCGCGGATGATGACGACAAATGGGATTTCGAGTAATGCCCCGCCAGCACAAAAAGAGTTCCGCCGCCGGCGGCTCGCAGCGCCAACTGCGCGTCGGCGAAATCGTGCGTCATGCGGTCGCCGATATTCTTTCGCAAGGTAGCGTGCACGACCCGGACCTCGAGGGGCACATCATCACCGTGCCCGAAGTGCGGATGTCGCCGGACCTGAAGCTCGCGACGATCTATGTGATGCCGCTCGGCGGACGCGATATGGAGATCGTGATCGCGGCGCTGGAGCGTAATAAGAAGTTCGTGCGCGGCGAAGTCGCGCGGCGCGTTAACCTAAAATTTGCGCCTGATATTCGCTTCCGTGTTGACGAACGATTCGATGAAGCGGAACGAATAGAGAAATTATTACGAACACCTGCGGTGCAAAGAGACCTCGCAGCGGATTCGCAAGATTCGCAAGATTCGAAAGAGTAAGCTGATGACCGTGACAGCCGCAAACAGCGCGATCGAGCAACCGATCGGCGATTCGGAAGGCGTTGAAAAAAATATTTCTTCGGACCCGAATCCCGGCGCGAATCGTGCACGTGGCGGCAAGCAGTCCCGCCAAAATAATCAACCTCGGCGCGACAAGCGTGACGTCCACGGCTGGGTGGTGCTCGACAAGCCGATCGGCATGACCTCGACGCAAGCCGTCGCAGTCGTGAAGCGGCTGTTCCAGGCCAAACGCGCCGGCCACGCCGGCACGCTCGATCCGCTCGCCTCCGGCGGCTTGCCGATCGCCCTCGGCGAGGCCACCAAGACGGTGCCGTTCGTGATGGACGGCCGCAAGCGCTATCGCTTTACGGTGTGCTGGGGCGAGGAACGCGATACCGACGACACCGAGGGCCGGGTCACCCAAACCAGCGATCTCAGGCCCTCCGCGGAAGCCATCCGGAACCTGCTGCCGCAGTTCACGGGCCTGATCGAGCAGATCCCGCCGCAGTATTCCGCCATCAAGATCCAGGGCGAGCGCGCCTATGATTTGGCACGCGACGGCGAGACCGTCGAATTGAAGCCGCGGCCGGTCGAGATTCACCATTTAAGCGTTGTAGATCAACCGGATAGCAGCCATTCGGTGTTCGAGGCCGAATGCGGCAAGGGAACCTACGTGCGGGCGCTGGCCCGGGATATCGGCCGGATTCTCGGCTGCTATGGCCATATCTGCGCGCTGCGGCGGACGCTGGTCGGGCCGTTTGGCGAGACCGACATGATTCCGCTGGAACAATTGGAGGCTTTGTGCGATAGAGCCGCGTCTGGCGAGGGCAGCCTCGCCGACGCGCTTTTGCCCGTTGAGACCGCGCTGGACGACATCCCGGCACTGGCCGTCACACGGGCTGATGCGGCAAGGCTCCACCGGGGCCAAGCCGTTTTGTTGCGCGGACGGGATGCGCCCAATAGTAGCGGCACAGTCTATGTCACGGTAGCAGGCCGGCTTTTGGCCCTCGCCGAAATTGGCAATGGCGAACTCATCCCCAAGCGCGTGTTCAACCTGACCGGACTGACCGCCAGTTCGGCTCGCAGCAATGAAAGTGTTTGACGATGTCGATTACCGCAGAACGCAAAGCGGAAGTCATCAAGACGAATGCCAACAAGGCCGGCGACACCGGCTCGCCCGAGGTTCAGGTCGCGATCCTTTCGGAACGCATCAGTAACCTCACCGGGCACTTCAAGACCCACGTGAAAGACAATCATTCGCGCCGCGGCCTCTTGAAGCTCGTGTCGACGCGCCGTTCGCTTCTCGATTACATCAAAAAGAAGGACGAGGCGCGTTACAAGGCGCTGCTCGAAAAGCACAACATTCGTCGTTGAGTTCGTAAGTTCACGCGCGCATCTCGCGCGCGTTTTCGCATGATCCGGAAAAGTGGTTTTCCGGTTTTCCGACCAAGATCATGCGTCCAGTAGCGCGCGGACTTTGAAATGTCCGTGCGATGCATGATTCCGAAAAATCGCCTTACGGTTTTCGGAAAAAGTCATGCGCAAGAACGTCCAGTCGCAATCCGGCTGCTGGGCGTAACGGGCAAGATGCCCGTACCATCGGAAGGATGGACGCCATTCGAAACATAAAGACCATGGCAGGATCGCCGGACGCTGAGACCGCGAAAACTTTCGCAATCAGTGTCTCGCAATCTTGCGCATGGTTTTTGCGTTTCAGGCGTCCCTGCTTTCGTGAACCCATGAAAGAAGACCGCAATGTTCAATATTCATTCCGTGGAGATCGACTGGGGTGGACGTCCGCTCAGGCTTGAAACAGGAAAGATCGCCCGTCAGGCCGACGGCGCCGTCCTGGCCACCTACGGCGAGACCGTCGTGCTCGCCACCGTCGTCGCCGCCAAAACCGCCCGCGAAGGCGTCGACTTCCTGCCGCTGACCGTCGACTATCAGGAGAAGACCTACGCCGCGGGCCGGATTCCCGGCGGCTATTTCAAGCGCGAAGGCCGGCCCACCGAAAAGGAGACCTTGGTCTCCCGCTTGATCGACCGTCCGATCCGTCCGCTGTTCGTCGACGGCTGGCGCAATGAGACCCAGGTGATCGTGACGACTTTGTCGCACGACATGGAGAACGATCCCGACATTCTGGCGCTGGTGGCCGCCTCTGCGGCGCTGACGCTGTCAGGGGCACCCTTCAAGGGCCCGATCGGCGCGGCGCGCGTCGGCTTCGTCAACGACGAATATGTGCTGAACCCGACGCTCGACGAAATGGTTGAAACCCAGCTCGACCTGGTCGTCGCCGGCACCGCTGACGCGGTGCTGATGGTGGAATCCGAAGCCAAGGAGCTCAACGAAGACATCATGCTCGGCGCCGTGATGTTCGGACATCGGCATTTCCAGCCGGTGATCAAGGCGATCATCGAACTCGCCGAGAAGGCCGCCAAGGAGCCGCGCGACGTCAAGATCGTCGACGAGAGCGTGCTCGAGAAGGAAATCCTCGGGCTGATCGAAACCGACCTGCGCTCGGCCTACGCCATTCCGGTCAAGCAGGACCGCTACGCCGCGGTCGGCAAGGCCAAGGAAAAGGTGATGGCGCACTACTTCCCGGAAGGCCAGGAGCCGCAATACGACAAGCTGCGCATCGCCGGCGTGTTCAAGGAACTCGAAGCCAAGATCGTTCGCTGGAACATCCTCGATACCGGCAAACGCATCGACGGCCGCGACGTCAAGACGGTCCGCAACATCATCGCCGAAGTCGGCGTGTTGCCCCGCGCCCATGGCTCGGCGCTGTTCACCCGCGGCGAAACCCAGGCCATGGTGGTGACCACGCTCGGCACCGGCGAGGACGAACAATACATCGACGCGCTGTCGGGAACCTACAAAGAGACGTTCCTGCTGCACTACAACTTCCCTCCCTACTCGGTCGGCGAAACCGGACGCATGGGCGGCACCAAGCGGCGTGAGATCGGCCACGGCAAACTAGCCTGGCGCGCGATCCATCCCGTGCTGCCGCCGCATCACGAATTCCCCTACACGGTGCGCGTCGTTTCTGAGATCACCGAGTCCAACGGATCCTCCTCGATGGCTTCCGTCTGCGGCGCCTCATTGGCGCTGATGGACGCGGGCGTTCCCTTGAAGCGGCCGACGGCGGGCATCGCCATGGGCCTCATTCTGGAAGGCAGCCGCTTTGCGGTGCTGTCGGACATTCTCGGCGACGAGGATCATCTCGGCGACATGGACTTCAAGGTCGCCGGCACCGATCACGGCATCACCTCGCTGCAGATGGACATCAAGATCGCCGGGATCACCGAAGAGATCATGCGGGTCGCGCTCGGCCAGGCCAAGGACGGGCGTATCCACATCCTCGGCGAAATGTCGAAGGCCCTGACCGCTGCGCGCGCCGAGCTCGGCGAATACGCGCCGCGCATCGAGACCTTCAAGATCCCGACCGACAAGATCCGCGAAGTGATCGGCACCGGCGGCAAAGTGATCCGCGAAATCGTCGAGAAGACCGGCGCCAAGGTCAATATCGACGACGACGGCACCGTGAAGGTCGCTTCCGCCGACGGCGAATCGATCAAGGCGGCAATCAAGTGGATCAAGTCGATCGCTTCCGATCCGGAGATCGGCCAGATCTATGACGGCACCGTGGTCAAGGTGATGGAGTTCGGCGCATTCGTGAACTTCTTCGGCGCCAAGGACGGCCTCGTCCACATCAGCCAGCTCGCGGCCAACCGCGTGCAGAAGACCTCCGACGTCGTCAAGGAAGGCGACAAGGTCAAGGTCAAGCTGCTCGGCTTCGACGATCGCGGCAAGACGCGGCTGTCGATGAAGGCGGTCGATCAGGTGACCGGCGAGGACCTGGAAGCCAAGCAGAAGGCCGAGCCTGAGCCGCGCGAAGCAGCCGGCGAGTAATTCCTGCGACGATACAGAACAACGAAGGGCGGCTTTTCAGCCGTCCTTTTTTGTTTGTCTGTTTGCGGTCGTCCCTGCGCAGGCCGAGATCGATAGTCACCACCGTTTGTTGTCAGATCAGATCGCTGTCCCAGCACCGTTTACAGACACAATTGTGATTATGGGTCACGGCTCGCGCTGAGCCTGTTATCGGCCGCGCCTTCGCGCGACCCGTTGACCTGGCCGGACGACGGGATGGCGCAAGCCGGTGATATCCATGTGAGGCGGATTTGCACTTGAATTTGAGTTCAATCCCCGGGCCTGCACCGCTACGATCATCCCGAATCGAGCAGACGCAGGCTCATCACACGAAGGAGGAATTTCATGCCATCACTATCGCGCCGTCATTTTTTCAGTGCGGCCGCAGGCATCGCCGCCGTCGCTATGCCGCGCGTCGTCTTCGCGCAGGCTCCCGCAGCGGCGCCGCCAGCGGCGACCGGTCCCTTCGTGGTTCCGCCACTTGGCTATCCGGTCAATGCGCTCGAGCCTCACATCGACGCCAGGACCATGGAAATCCACCATGACCGGCATCATGGAGCCTATGTCGCCACCCTCAACACGCTCGCCAAAACCAATCCGCAGATCGCAACGACGGCCGTGCCGGACGTGCTTGGCAATCTGAACGCGCTGAATGACGACATCAAATTCGCGGTGCGAAACAATCTCGGCGGCCACGCCAATCACACCATGTTCTGGGAGATCATGGGGCCGAATGGCGGCAAGCCCGAAGGCGAGGTGCTGGCTGCGATCGATCGGGATCTCGGCGGCCTGGAAAAATTCCAGAAAGACTTCGACGCCGCGGGCGGACGCCAGTTCGGCTCGGGCTGGGTGTTCGTGACCGTCACAAAGGACGGCAAGCTCGCGATCGAGACCCGTCCGAATCAGGACACTCCGATCATGGATGGCAAGCGCGCACTGATGGGCAACGACGTCTGGGAGCATGCATATTATCTCCACTACCAAAACCGCCGCGCCGATTACCTCAAGGCGTGGTGGAACACCGTCAACTGGAGCAAGATCGCCGAGCGCTATGCCGCCGCGAAGGCCGGCACGCTGGGCGTCTAAGGTCGAAGGCCCATTCGAAAAGGGCGGCCCTTCGGCCGCCCTTTTGGGAAGTGAGATAACTTTCCAGCAACGGCTGCCATCATCCACGAAAGCGGATGATCCAGTATTCCAGATCATCAGCGATGGAACCGCAAAACCGCGGCGTACTGGATACCCCGCTTTCGCGGAGAATGACGGTCACCGTCGGAGCTATGTATCAGAGCAAGCGAGGCGGCTTATGGATTGACGGGGCCGCTGATGTATTCGGCGTGCAGCCATTTGCCGATCGTACCGCCGATGATGCCGCCGACGATGGGCGCGACCCAGAACAGCCACAGCGACTGCAACGCGGTGGCGCCACCAAACACCGCGGTGGCGGTCGAGCGCGCCGGATTGAGCGATGCGTTGGACACGGGAATCGCGACCAGGTGAAAGAGCACGAGCGCCAGGCCGACGGCGATCGGCGCGAACCCGGCCGGCGCGCGCGGCGATGTCACGCTGACGATCACCAGCACGAACAGCGCGGTGATCACGACCTCGATCAACCCCGCGCTGAGCATCGAAAAGCCGGAGCCGCCATAGGTGTTGGAAACTGCAAGAAACGTATTCCATTTTCCCGCTGCTGGGGCGCCTTGCAGGATGATGTAGAACACCGCCGCAGCGGCCGCGCCGCCGACCAGCTGCGCAATGATGTAGGGGATCGCCTTGCCGGCATCAAACCGGCCCGCCGCCACCAGCCCACACGTCACCGCCGGATTGAAATGAGCACCGGAAATGGGACCGACCGCATAAGCCATCGCCAACACCGACAGGCCGACGGCAAATGCGACGGCGATCAATCCCGCGCTCGGTGCGGAGAACAACGCGGCCCCGCAAACCGCGCTCACCAGGGTGAACGTGCCTATGAATTCTGCGCTCAACTCTCGTGTCATATTTATCCCCCATGAGACTCCCGCGAATAGGCGGGAACGAGATCGGATCATGCCATTAAGGCAAGGCCGATGACAACGCTGGCCGGACACAGATTCTCTTTCTCTATGTTTCGATGCAGTCGCATTGAATTCGCTTAAATTGCGTCGATGCAGCATTTGTCCCCTCGCGTGATTGCTGCATCGCGCATATGACATAGGCGACATGGCAGGCATGTTGCTCCCGCAAGGATTGCCGCGATGGCGCCGACAACGATCCGCCCCGCCCGTACCGACGAATATGACGAGATCGCCCGCGTCTGGATGAACAGCTGGGCCTCGACGGGAATAGAAGCTGCCAGCAATTTTCTGCTGGCGAAGCTGCGCGCGCGCATCCCGCTCGAGGTCGAGAAGGGCTGGAGCCTGTTTGTCGCCGACAATGGCGGAACGCTCGCCGCGATGCTGGCGTTGCATTTGCCCCATCGTTATCTCGACCAATTATTCGTCGCACCGGAATATCAGGGCCAAAATCTCGGGCGAGGGCTGCTCACTTTCACAAGGCAACATCTGCCAAATGAAATCTACCTGCGCTGCGTGCGCGAAAATGAAAAAGCGTGGCGCTGGTATGAGCGCGAGGGTTTTGTTTATGAGAAGGAACAAGTCGAGCCGATGACGGGGTTCGTCATGAAATATTATCGATGGAAGAAGGAGGAAAATATCCGATGATAAAACTCTACTGGTCGCCGCGTTCGCGATCGTTTTCCGCGCTGTGGCTGATGGAAGAAACCGGACAGCCCTATGAGCGCGTACTGACCGACATTTCCACCGGCGCGCAGAAGACGCCGGAATATCTCGCCATCAATCCGATGGGCAAGGTACCGGCGCTGAGGGACAGCGACGCCACACTGGCGGAAGCCGCCGCGATCTGCGCCTATGTCGCCGAGCGCTATCCCGAAGCGAAACTGGCGCCGGCCCTGGGCGATCCGCGGCGCGCAAAGTACCTTCAGTGGCTGTTTTTCTCGCCGAGCTGCATCGAACCGGCGCTGATCCAGATTTTCACCAAGATTGATGTACCTACAAGCACGGCCGCATGGGGAAGCGCAACGCAGGTCTTCGACGTGCTCGATGCGGCGCTTGATAAAGGACCCTGGATTCTCGGCGATGCATTCTCCGCCGCCGATATCATGATCGGCTCGGGGCTGAATTTCGCGGTGCGGCTGTTCAAGATGGTGCCGTCGCGCGCCTCATTCGACCGCTACATCGACCGCTGCGCGGCGCGTCCGGCATTCCAGCGCGCTGAGAAATTGGCAGCAGGATAGGCAATCGTCATCGCCCGCCAAAGCGGAGTATCAAGCATTCCGAAATGCTGGTGACTCCCTGAGAAGCCACGGCGTACTGGATGTCCCGCTGGAGCCTGTCATCGGGCTCGCCGAAGGCGAGACCCGGTGGCGGCGTATGAGGGCGCACCTGCACGGCCGCAATGTGCGTCTGGCTATTCCGCTTTCAAATCTTCGGGCCTGGGCATCGAAATGATGTTGTAGCCGGAATCGACGTAGTGAATTTCGCCGGTAACGCCGGTCGACAGATCGGACAGCAAATACAGCGCCGAGTTGCCGAGCTCGTCCAGTGTTACCCCGCGACCGAGCGGCGAATGCTTCTGCATGAACGCAAACATCGCACGGGAATCGCCGATGACCGCTCCTGCGAGCGTTCGCACGGGACCGGCGGAGATCGAGTTAACGCGAATTTTTCGCCGGCCGAAATCGGCAGCGAGATAACGCACCGAAGCTTCCAGCGCAGCCTTGATCACTCCCATGACGTTGTAGTTCGGCATCACGCGGGTGGAGCCGCCGAACGTCAGGGTAATGATCGAGCCCCCGGACTCGGGCATCAGATCGGCGGCACGCTTGGCCGTCTCGGTGAAGGAAAAGCACGAGATAACCATCGAACGGGAAAAATTTTCGCGCGTCGTGTCCGCATAGCGGCCACGAAGTTCGTCCTTGTCGGTGAAGCCGATGGCGTGGACCAGAAAATCCAGATGGCCCCACTTCGCGCGCAGTGCTTCGAACACGGCGTCGACGCTGGCGATATCTTCGACATCGCAAGGCAACACGATGTCGGAGTTCAGTGATTGCGCCAGCGGCTTGACCCGCTTGCCGAGCGCCTCGCCCTGATAGGTAAAGGCAAGTTCGGCGCCCTGCGCGTGAAGCGTCTTGGCAATGCCCCAGGCGATCGAATGATCATTGGCGACGCCCATGATCAGCCCGCGCTTGCCCTTCATCAGGTCCTGCATGCCGTGTGCTCCACTCATCTCTCTGACGTCATCGCCCGCGAAAGCGGGCGATCCAGTAATACGAGGCGTTTGCGATGATCCACGACGAGCGCGGCGTACTGGATGCCCCGCTTTCGCGAGGCATGACAAAAGAAAATCTCACGCATCCATCCGCTTGAACACCAGCGTGGCATTGGTGCCGCCGAATCCGAAGGAATTCGAAAGCACGGTGCCGAGCTTGACGTTGTCGATGCGCTTGCGCACGATCGGCATGTCGGCAAACACTGGATCGAGCTCGGTGATATTGGCGCTTTCGCAGACGAACCCGTTGTTCATCATCAACAGCGAATAGATCGCCTCCTGCACGCCCGTGGCGCCGAGCGAATGGCCGGTGAGCGACTTGGTCGCGGAAATCGGCGGACACTTGTCGCCGGTCCCGAACACCTTGCGGATCGCCTCGATCTCCGGGGGATCGCCCGCCGGCGTCGAGGTCGCATGGGGATTGATGTAATCGACCTTCGTGCTCACGGTCGCCATCGCCATTCTCATGCAGCGCTCGGCGCCCTCGCCCGACGGCGCGACCATGTCGTAACCGTCGGAAGTTGCGCCGTAGCCGACGACTTCACCGTAGATCCGCGCGCCGCGCGCTTGGGCATGCTCAAGTTCCTCAAGAACAACAACGCCCGCGCCGCCGGCGATGACAAAACCGTCGCGGCTGACATCGTATGCGCGCGACGCGGTGGCCGGCGTGTCGTTGTATTTCGATGACATCGCGCCCATCGCGTCGAACAGCACCGACAGCGTCCAGTCGAGCTCTTCGCAGCCGCCCGCGAAGATAACGTCCTGCTTGCCGATCTGGATGGTCTCGTAGGCGTTGCCGATGCAATGGTTCGAGGTGGCGCAGGCCGATGAGATCGAATAATTCACGCCCTTGATCTTGAACCAGGTTGCGAGCGTCGCCGACGCTGTCGATGACATCGCTTTCGGCACCGCGAAAGGTCCGACCCGCTTTGGTCCCTTGCTACGGGTAATATCGGCCGCTTCCACGAGGGTGCGGGCCGACGGCCCGCCGGAGCCCATGATGATGCCGGTGCGAATGTTGGAAACCTCGGAAGGCTCAAGGCCGGCATCCTGGATCGCCTGCTCCATCGCGATGTGATTCCACGCCGCGCCTTCGCCGAGGAAACGCATCGCACGCCGATCGATCACGCCGCCCGGATCGAGCGTAGGCGCACCGTGTACCTGGGAGCGGAAACCGAGCTCGGCATATTTGTCCGCGCGCGTGATTCCGGACTTCGCCTCATAGAGACTCGCTAGCACTTCCTGGGTGTTGTTTCCGATCGATGAGACGATGCCCATCCCCGTGATGACAACCCGCCTCATGATCGCCTCGCCCTGTCGTTGCCTTTTGTGTAATCGCCGTCTTGCATGATCGCCGTCATCTAACCGAAGCCGCGTCGTCGGCCGGAGGGAGCAAGTATCCTATGCTTCCGGCTGCAATGCGGCGTCCTGCTTGAACAGCCCGACCTTCAAATCCTTCGCGTGATAGATAATCTGGTCGTCGGCCGAAAGCCACCCGTCGGCGATGCCTAGCACGAGCTTTAAACGCATCACGCGTTTGATGTCGACGTTGTACACAACCTTACGCACGTTCGGCATTACCTGTCCCGCAAACTTCAATTCGCCGAGTCCGAGCGCGCGGCCGCGTCCCTCCCCGCCACTCCAGGCCAAAAAGAAACCAACCATCTGCCAGAGCGCGTCGAGGCCCAGGCATCCCGGCATCACAGGATCACCCTTGAAATGGCAACCGAAGAACCAAAGATCGGGATTCACGTCGAGTTCGGCGCGGATCATGCCTTTGCCATATTCCCCGCCGGTCTGGGTAATCTCGGTAATGCGGTCGAACATCAGCATCGGAGGCAGCGGCAATTGCGCATTGCTTGGGCCAAACAGCTCGCCGCGGCCGGACGCCAGCAGATCCTCATATTCGTAACCGCTGCGCCGATTGAGCATAGTGTCAGCCTCTTTCAAATCCCGAAGGGAAGCGCTCTCGCGCGAAACGGACTTTTTCGCGTGGGAAGCGCGCCAATGGCTCTAGATCGCGAATACCGCAGGTCAGGACGCTCCTGCGGGAAATGACGCCGCCGTTGCCGAAAACGCATAGCTAAGTCCGCGGGCTCTCTATCATAGGCCCCGCGAGCGGCAAAGCACCACAACGAGGGTAAATCGCAGCGTCCCGCCCGTGGTTTCTTTTAACCTTGGGCCTGTTCTAGTTGCGAAAAACTTGCATGTAATGGAATTCCTTCTTATATTCCACTGCTATAGTGGTGAGATAGTGAGTGCGGTGCCTGAAGTGGAAATGAGCGACAACGCTTCGCCCTTGAATGATGACACCGTCGATTCCGCGGCCCATAGGCCGGGACGGCAACCGCTTTTGACCGGCTGTCCTTGGCACGACGTCAACGAAATGCTGCAGGCGGCAGGGCTGCGTCCCACCCGCCAGCGCATGGCGCTGGGCTGGCTCCTGTTCGGCAAGGGCGCACGCCACCTCACAGCGGAAATGCTCTATGAGGAAGCGACGCTAGCCAAGGTACCGGTGTCCCTCGCCACCGTCTACAACACGCTCAACCAACTGACCGATGCGGGCTTGCTGCGTCAGGTCAGTGTCGACGGCACCAAGACCTATTTCGATACCAACGTCACCGCGCATCACCACTTCTATCTCGAAAACAACCATGA
Organism: Bradyrhizobium sp. URHD0069; assembly: GCF_000701345.1. Taxonomy (GTDB): domain Bacteria; phylum Pseudomonadota; class Alphaproteobacteria; order Rhizobiales; family Xanthobacteraceae; genus Bradyrhizobium. The sequence continues at coordinate 120,310 of NZ_JNIJ01000020.1, forward strand.
ACTGGTCGACATTCCGGATCCGCATCTGGTGCTGCAGAAGATGCCGGAGGTGCCCGAAGGCTACGAGATCGCCCGGGTCGACATGGTCGTCCGGCTGCGCAAGAAGGGCTGAATCGCTCAGTTAGTCGTCCCGGCGAACGACCCGGGGCCCCAGCCACAGCCATTCCCAACCACAGCCATTGTTGATTTGAAGAAGCCGTCGGCCACGGCACCCAACGCGCGTCCACGCCGTAGGGGTCCGCCGTTCGCCGGGACAACTCGGGATGAGGGTTCGCGCTACTCGATCGCGAACACTCACTCCACCTTTTCGTCCGCGTAGACGCCCCACAGCCGCTGCTGTTGGATCCAGCCGTCGAAGCCGTTGCCGGTGACGTGGCACCAGCCCGCCGTACACTTCTTGACCTGGGCTACGACGCCGGCCTGCAGGCGGGCGGAAACCGCGCTGGTTGGATCGGCGCGATCGTAGAGCGGCGCGAATTCGTCCTTGGTCTTCATGGTGATCACGGCGGTGCGGCGACCCGAGAGCAGCGAGTGATAGACCCAGCCCTCCGCGCCTTCCGAATCCCGGACCCGGCGCCAGTTCTCGAATTCGGCGGTAATCTCAACCGGCAGGCCGGAGCGGGTGTAAACCCAGGCGACGTCATTATCCTTGGTCGGACCGGCCCTGACATTCACATGGTCGGATTTGAGGCTGACATAGCGCGGCACCGGCAAACCGCTGCTGCTGACCGTCTGATCCTTTGCCGAATGTCCTGAGCTTATCGACGCGCCCAGCAGGCTGCCTGCGAGCACCACTACAGAACAAAAACGCCCCAACGCCATCAACTCGTCTCCTGCCGACAAACCAACTCAAATTCTTCGAGCTGAAGCATCAAGCCACGCCCAAATCCCCGGTGGGCCGCCCCGATCGCCCCCGGCTTGTGATTTCCGCTGCTGCCAGGGTTCTTGTCTTGGCCCGCTCTTCTGCTAGAGAGGACGGAACACTTTTAGAACCAGGACGAGCCCGAACGCCCCTGCGCAAGCTTGCGGGAAACATCGGGGGTAACCCACGGAAACGCCGGGCACCACGCGGCAACCGCAGTGTCGAACAACCGGGTTAATGAGGTCTGAATGATCTCATGAGAGCAGGAAATGTCGGTTAAGAAAAAGCCTCTCGTTGTCGTCACACGCAAGCTGCCGGACTCGATCGAGACCCGCATGCGCGAGTTGTTCGACGCCCGGCTCAATCTCGACGATACGCCGCTGACGCCGGAGCAAATCGCCGATGCGGTCCGCTCGGCCGATATCCTGGTGCCCACGGTCACCGACGAGATCACCGAAGAGCTTCTCAAGCAGCCGGACTGCAAGCTGAAACTGATCGCCAATTTCGGCAACGGCGTCGACAATATCGACGTTGCCGCCGCGCATGCGCGCGGCATCACCGTGACCAACACGCCGAAGGTTTTGACCGAGGACACCGCCGACATGACCATGGCGCTGATTCTTGCGGTGCCGCGGCGGCTAATCGAAGGCGCCTCGATCCTCACCGAGGGCAAGAACTGGCCGGGCTGGTCGCCGACCTGGATGCTCGGCCATCGGATCGGCGGCAAGCGGCTCGGCATCATCGGCATGGGTCGCATCGGCCAGGCCGTGGCGCGCCGGGCGCGAGCCTTCGGCTTGCAGATTCACTACCACAACCGCCGTCCCGTCGCGCCGCGCATCGCCGACGAACTGGGCGCGACCTACTGGGAAAGCCTCGACCAGATGCTGGCGCGGATGGACATCATCTCAGTGAATTGCCCGCATACGCCGGCGACGTTTCATCTGGTGTCGGCGCGGCGGCTGAAACTGATCCGCAAGGACGCCTATATCGTCAACACCGCGCGCGGCGAGGTGATCGACGAGGAGACGCTGATCAAGCTGATCGAAACCGGCGAGATCGGCGGTGCCGGCCTCGACGTCTACGAGCACGAGCCCGCGATCAATCCGAAACTGGTCCGGCTGGCGAAGGCCGGCAAGGTGGCGCTGCTGCCGCATATGGGCTCGGCCACCATCGAAGGCCGCGTCGAAATGGGCGAGAAGGTGATCATCAACATCCGAACCTTCCTCGACAACCACAAGCCGCCGGACCGCGTGCTGCCGAGCATGTTGTGATTCTCGCTGCGAATTGACGTGTCCCAGGCGCGGCGTTCCACACACTGCTCCACCGAGCCGGGACCCATGAAGGATGCTGCGGTTTGGACGGACCCCGGATCAGCAGCGCTGCCATTACGCTGCGCAGCATCCGGACCAGCCCTCACGCTCATCGATATCCGCTCAAATCCACAATGGTCGGGCGATCGCCGTTGAGCGGATTTGCCGGAGCGCGCGCATAGCGCAGCGTTTCGAAACGCATCGCGCGCGCGTCCACCATCAAGAGACGCCCGACCAGGCCCTCGCCGAATCCGACGATTTCACGGATCGCTTCCAGCGCCATCATCGATCCCAATACACCGGCAAGCGCGCCCATCACGCCGGCCTCGGCGCAGGCCGGCACCGTGCCGGGCGGCGGCGGTTCGGGAAACAAACACCGGTAGGTCGGATTGAACTGGCCTTCGGCATTTCTCTCATGCGCGCGTATCGTGGTCAGCGATCCGTCGAACACGCCGAGCGCCGCCGTGATCAGCGGCGTTGCGGCGAGGAAACACGCGTCCGAAACCAGATAGCGAGTTTCGAAATTGTCGGACCCGTCGAGCACGAGATCGTAGCTGCTGATCAGCGCCATCGCATTGTGAGCATCGAGCCGCGCGGCATGCGCCGCAAACCGGACATGGGGATTGAGCGCATGAATTTGCGTCGCTGCGCTGTCGACCTTGCGCCGGCCGATATCAGGCGTTGCGTGAATGATCTGACGCTGAAGGTTGGACAGCGACACGACGTCGTCGTCGACCACGCCGAGCGTGCCGACGCCGGCGGCGGCGAGGTACATCAGCGCGGGCGCACCGAGGCCGCCCGCACCGATCACCAGCACGGAAGCTTCCTTCAATGCGGCCTGGCCGGGGCCGCCGACTTCGCGCAGCACGATGTGGCGGGCGTATCGTTCGAGTTCTTCGGCACTCAGCATGGCGCGGTCATGTCCTTGCAGTTCACTTTGGCGTCATTGCGAGCCAACGCGTCGGCGCAAAGCGCCGCCCGATGACAGGCTCCGCGAAGCAATCCAGCGGCGGCGCGGCAAGACGGAGCCGATGGATGGCTTCGTCGCTTCGCTCCACGCAATGACGGCTGTTTTGTTGTCATCTACTGAACCCTCCGCCGGTTGTTGCCGACCAAGCAGATGTGCTTAATTGCGCGCTCTTCAATGGACCCGAGACTTGTCATGAGATCGATGCTGACGGCAACATTGATGTTCGCGGCGGCGGGGACCTCCGCCCCGGCGCAGATAACGGCGCCGGCCACCGTGGGGGCCAAGCCGAAGCCGGTCGCGACCGTTCCAGTCCGCCCCGCCCTGCAGACCCCCGCCGAAACCGCTGCTGCGATGGCGCAGGCGGAGCGCCTGGCGATCCAGTCGGACCTGGCCTGGGTTGGCCAGTACAACGGCGCCATCACCGGCGAAGTCAGCGAGCGCATGGTGACCGCCATCAGGGAGTTTCAGAAAGCCAGAGGCAGTAAACCGACCGGGGTGCTCAATCCGCAGGAGCGTGGTGTGCTCGCCGAGACCGCGAAACGGCGGCAGGACAATGTCGGCTGGAAGATCGTTACCGAAGCCGGCACCGGCGCGCGGCTCGGCCTGCCCACCAAGCTGGTGCCGCAGCAATCCTTTGAGGCCGACGCCGCCAAATGGGGCTCCTCCACCGGAACCATCCAGATTCAGCTTTCGCGGCGCAAGGAAGCCAACCCCACGACCGCAAAACTCGCCGATCACGAAAAGCACGAGCCGGCCGAACGCAAGGTCGAATACACCGTGGTCAAGCCGGATTTCTTCGTGCTGTCGGGCCTACAGGGCCTGAAGAAATTTTACGTGCGCGGACAGCATAAGGGTGACGAGGTTCGCATCCTCACCATTCTTTACGACCAGGCTACCGAAGGCACCGTGCAGCCGGTGGTGATCGCGATGTCGAGCGCGTTCAATCCGTTTCCGACCGGCGCGCAGATCGCCGGACCGCCGCCGCGCAAGGGCGTCGAATACGGCACCGGCGTTGTGGTCAGCGATGACGGCGCCATCATTGCCGACCGCCAGGTCACCGACGGCTGTCTGACAATCGCGATCGCTGGCTACGGCAATGCCGATCGGCTCGCCGAGGACAAGGAGCACGATCTCGCGGTGCTGCGCATTTACGGCGCGCGCGGATTGAAGCCGCTCGGATTGAACAATGGCGCGGCGAAATCGGCTGTTGAAATCACCGGCATTGCCGATCCGCAAAATCAGGGCGGCGGCGCGGCTGTGAGCAGCGTCAAGGCATCGATCACGCCGGTCGGCAGCGGCAACGAGCTGGCGCTGTCGCCGGCGCCCGCGGTCGGTTTTTCCGGCGCGGCGGCGCTCGATGGCGACGGCAAGTTCGCCGGCATTGCGCTATTGAAGCCGGTGGTTGTCGCGGGACCGGCAAATGCCGCGCCGGCGGCGCAGGCGGCGCTGGTATCGGCCGATACCGTGCGCGAATTTCTTAGAGCCAATGGCGTAGCGACGACGGATGGATCGACGGCCGCCAAGGCGTCCGTCGTTCGCGTGATCTGCGTACGGAAGTAGGTTTCACCCCTCACCATGAGGCCAGCCCTCAACTCCCGCTGAACGAATTGTATCCCTGGTCTTCCCAATAGCCGCCCTTGTAGTCGTTGGTGACTTCCATCGAGATCACGTATTTCGGATTCTTGAACCCGAGTTTCGTGGGCACCCTGATCTTCATCGGATAGCCATAAGCCCGCGGCAGGATCTCGTCGGCGAATTTGAACGTCATCTGTGTCTGCGGATGCAGAGCCGAAGCCATGTCGAGCGGGCTGTTGTAGCCATCGTAATCGGCACACTGGAACCAGCAATATTTGGCCCTGGTGTCGGCGCCGACCAATTTCAGGAAATCGCGCAGCGGCGTGCCGGTCCAGCTTCCGATCGCGCTCCAGCCCTCGACGCAGATATGCCGCGTGACCTGCTTGACCTGCGGCAGCTTGTAGAGCTCCTCCAGCGTCCATGATTTCTTGTTGTCGACGAGCCCGCGCACTTCGAACTTCCAATCCTTGCCGTCGATCTCGGGCGCATCGTCGAGCGCATAATAGCCGTTGAACGGGAACGGATTGGTGATCGCGCTTTCCGGGAAGGTCGGCGCCAGCGCGTTGGGATTGAAGATTGCCGCCTGCACGCCATCGTTGAATTTCGAGATCTGCTTCAGCATCTCTTCGGCGGAAAAGCTGTCGGACACGTCGCAGCCGGTTAGAAGCGTCAGCGCGCCGAGGCTCGCGCCACCGGCGATAAACCGCCGCCGCGCCAGATCCGGCATCACTTTCGTAGCGTCCCTGACCAGCAATCGCTTGTCGACGCCGGGAATCAGAAGGGAACGAATGCGGCCCATGATATTCCTCCTCTAGCCCCTTCAGCGGCCGATGATCATGGCGCGCAAGCTCTTCGGCACCAATAGCGCCAACGCGACGTGAACCACCAGGAATGCGACGATCGCCGCCATGCAAAAGAAGTGGACGTAACGCGCGGCTTCATAGCCGCCGAACAATGCCGTCAGGTATTGCAGTTGCACCGGCTTCCAGATCCCAAGACCCGACAGCACGATCAGAATGCCGACCACGATGATCCCGGCATAAAGCAGCCTCTGCACATAATTGTATGTGGAGAGGTCGGCATGCGACAGCTTGCCGGTCAGCGCCGCCTTCGTATCCGATATCACGCCCGCCGACGTGATCGGCAGCAGCTTCTTGCGGAAGCGGCCGGTCGCAAGGCCCAGCGCAAGATAGACGAGGCCGTTGACCATCAACAGCCACATCGCCGCGAAGTGCCAAAGCAGCGCGCCGCCGAGCCAGCCGCCAAGCGTAATCGAACTCGAAAACTTGAAATCGAACAGCGGCGAGGCGTTGTAGATCTGCCATCCCGACATGATCATCAGGATCATCGCCACGGCATTGATCCAGTGCACGACCCGGACCCACGCCGGCTGAATGACTTTCGCCGGGGTGGCAATGGTGCGTTGATCGCTGGCTGCAAGGCTCGACATGGCTGTTCCATCGCTAATAGGCCGATACGTAAAGTATACGCCGGAAACCGGGGGCTCGTTACTGCCGGCAGGCTATCAGGTTTATGCCTGGCGGATATCGCGATCACAAAACTGCGAGCCGGGTCGACCCGGCTCGCAGCACGTATCGCGGTTTAGGAGGCGGGCATCAGGACGGTGTCGATCACATGGATGACGCCATTCGACTGATTGACGTTCGAGATCGTGATGGTCGAGGAGCCGCCCTTGGCATCAACGATCGTCACCTTGCCGCCCGACTTCCTGACGGTCAGTTCCTCGCCTTCAACGGTCGTGAGCTTCTTGCCCTCGGTCAGGCTGGAGGCTGCGAGCCGGCCCGGAACCACATGATAGGTGAGGATTTTGGTCAGGGTCGGCTTGTTTTCGGGCTGGACCAGGGTGTCCACCGTGCCGGCCGGCAGCTTGCCGAAGGCGGCGTTGGTCGGCGCGAACACGGTGAACGGGCCCTTGCCTTCCAGGGTCCCGACCAGGCCGGCGGCCTTCACTGCCGCAACCAACGTGGTGTGGTCCCTGGAATTCACGGCGTTCTGGATGATGTTCTTCGACGGGAACATCGCGGCGCCGCCGACCATGACGGTCTTCTCGCCGGACCACTCGCTTTTCATCATTTTGGCTTGCACGCCCGCGGGCGCAACGATGGCGGCAGTCAAAGTCAGCGCGCCGAGGGCGGCGACGGACAGAAGTGCAATACGCTTGGACATGGATTTTTCTCCCGATGGGTTGACTGACCGGCGGACCTCCGCCGGCCATGATGGGCAACAGCGACGTTGATCGTTGATGGTCGCACTGCGTCGCCGTTGGGCCGAGCTACGGGAGGGTTTTCGGCCGGTTTCGGAAAATAAATTATCGTGATGTCTGAAACTATTTGCGGCGCTGGCCGTGTGCGCTTCGGATTGCTGGATCGCCTGCTTTCGAGGTTGTAATCTTATCTCTGACTTCATCCTGAGGAGCGCGCCCTTGCGCGCGTCTCGAAGGATGGCCGCGAGTCCCTGCGTTTGTGTCCATCCTTCGAGACGCTTGCTTCGCAAGCTCCTCAGGATGAAGTCAGTATCCTTCACACGCTCTTTCGCAGGCGACAAAGGCTGGGCGTGTGGCGCGCTCGTACTCAATGCACGCCACCGATTCAATTTCAGACAGCCAAAACAATTTCAGATGCGCGTTCGCGATCCCGCGGCGCGATGCGCCCGAGGCGTGCTGGAATCTTTCGCCCAGGAAAAGTGAGGGCGTGGGGAATGCCGGGTGCACGGTGCACCCGCAGCCCGTGTGCAATGGTAGTAAGCACACGGTAGTCACCGCAGGTCACCGGAACACCCGGCATTCCCGCACGCAATGGTTTTAACGGCTTATATCGTGCTCTCCCCGGCGACGAATTCGTCTTG
>NZ_JNIJ01000021.1 GCF_000701345.1 Bradyrhizobium sp. URHD0069
TGGACTTCACGGCTGATGGTTGATGGCGATCGTCCCAAGTGGCGCGCGATCGACCGCAACGAGCAGCGCATGCTGAGCCATCGAGAGATTTCCTCTCGTTCAGAAAGGCCGAGCGCCTGTTTGGCACGGTGCCGATCCGGAGGACGTATGCCACCGGTTGGCGAGATCACAGAGAAGACCGACGAGGACTCCCGGTCAAATCGGCGTCCGATCGAACTCATCGGCTCGCCGGCCTGCCAGCGATCCCAGATCTCAGACCGCTGAGCGGTCGAGTAATAAATGCGACGTCGCTGTTTCATGCCCACACTCCATCTTTGCTAAAAGATTAGAGTGTTGCGCTGACCAATTGAGCCCGCCCTCCAAAGCGGACGTTCGTTACGGGCTACGGCTATTCGAGTCAGACTTTTAGGACCGCTTCGAGCGCGCGAACACCAGAATCAGATTGTTGGCGGGCATCCCGGCGATCTCGATAAGCTTGAGACCGGCATTTGCTGCCAGCTCTTCCAAGGCTTCGACATCGCGCACGCCCCAGTCGGGGTCGTTGTCGCGAAGACTTGAGTCGAACACGGCATTGCTCAGTGCGGTGTGCTTGCCGCCGCGCTTGAACGGACCGTATAGAAACAACCGCCCATCCGGCCGCAGGTAATGTCCGGCGCCTGCAAACAACCCTTCCGCGACGCGCCACGGCGCGATGTGGATCACGTTGGCGCAGAACACCGCCAGCAATTGGTCAGGGCCGCTGCCGTCATGCATCTCCGGGCACCACGCCGGATCGGACAGATCGATCCGCAGCGGCGGGCGGATATTCGCTAGCCCTACATGCGCCCGCCACGCCGCGATGCTTCTTAAATGCTGCTCGTTGAGGTCGCTCGGCCACCAGACGATTTCAGGACTATGGCGGGCGAACTCGACCACATGCTGGCCGGTGCCGCTGCCGGCTTCCACCACGTCGCCGGATTTCCCGGCAAGGAATTGCTGCAATACCGGCCAGATCGCCTGATGGTTGCGGTGAAACGCCGGCGCGTCGAGGCGACCGTCGGGCTCGACCGGCCGGCCGTCCTTGCCGAATTCCACGACGTATTCAGCCATCTCAGACTTTCACTTCAAATCGCCACAATGAATTTGCTTGAGCATCGTCGTGCACGGCTTTCCTCGTTGGATGCTGTTGCGTTCGCATCGAAGGCGTTCGCCGCGGCTGGCCTCGCGGCCGACGGCAAAGTACATCGCGGTGCCATCCGGGTCGACTGGAACGACCCGCCGGTGATGAACCTTGCGCTCAAGGGTGCCGCCAATGTGATCGAATATTACCGCGCGGGGAACGAAGCGGTGGAGGTTTAGAACGTTCGTATGGTAGTATCGAAGCTCATTCACGACGGCACCAGCCATGATCTTTCGCCAGCTCTTCGACAGCGTTTCGGGAACCTACAGCTATCTGCTGGCCAGCCGGGCCGGCGGCGAGGCACTGATACTCGATCCCGTGCTGGAGAAAGTCGATCGCTACTGCCAATTGCTGCGCGAACTCGATCTCCGGCTGGTCAAGGCCGTCGATACACATCTGCATGCCGACCACGTCACCGGGCTCGGCGAGCTGCGCGACCGCACCCACTGCGTCACCATCATGGGCGAGCAGAGCAAGGCCGACGTGGTGGCGATGCGGGTCAGTGACGGCGACAGGGTGATGATCGAGGGCCTCAGCCTCGACGTGATGTATACGCCCGGCCATACCGATGATTCCTACAGCTACCTGATGGGCGACCGGGTATTCACCGGCGATACGCTGCTGATCCGTGGCACCGGCCGCACCGATTTCCAGAACGGCAGCGCGCGGGCGCAGTACGAGTCCATCTTCGGCCGGCTGCTGAAATTGCCCGATGAAACCATGGTGTTTCCAGCCCATGACTATAAGGGCGATACAGTCTCCACCATCGGCGAGGAAAAGCGGTTCAATCCGCGGCTGCAGGTGCGCTCGGTCGACGAATATATCGAGCTGATGGCCAATCTGAAACTGCCCAACCCGAAGATGATGGATGTGGCGGTGCCGGCGAACATGCATGTCGGCCTGCACCAGGACGATCTTGCCAAGCAAGGTCTGGCGCTGGGCGCCCGCGAGGCCATCGACAACCTCGGCCGGCCCGATATTCTTCTGGTCGATCTCAGGGAAAACAGCGAACGCGCCAAACACGGCATGCTGCCGGGCGCGCTTCATGCGCCCTATCCCGGAATCGATGAAAGCCTGGCACCCGGCGGTATGTTGCGCGAAGTCGCCGCGGGCAGCGGACGCCGCATCGTGTTCTTCTGCGCGTTCGGCGAGCGCTCGGCGATGGCGGTGGCGGCCGCCAAGCAAGCAGGCCTCGCCAACACCGCTCACATCGCCGGCGGCATCGACGCGTGGAAGAAAGCCGGCGGACCGATACTGACGGGGTGAGATCCGTTGCCGCGAGGCCGTCGTCACCCATACTCCGCGGCTTCAGTCGTGGCGAAGAAGACCAGCAGCCCGCAAAATCATTGACGGCGGTGGTGATGGGTCTTTGCGTTCGCAGGGACGACGGAAGAGTTCAGCCGGATGACGCTAACGCCGCACCCGCGGCAGCTCCGCCACCAGCACATCCAGCGCTTCGGCAAGCATCACGCTGCCGCACTCGGTCAGCCATTCCGGAATGACAATCCGCTTCGACGGCGGATAGAATCGCTCGAGTGCGGGATGCAGCAGAAATGCCTGGCCTTCGTCTCTCGCGTGGTCGCCGGCCTGCGACACCAGAATGAAATCAGGCTTCAGGTTGACGATCGCTTCGAGTGAAGCAAACCCGCCGGAGGCGACACCGAGATCGCCTGCGGCATTGAACAGCCCGGTTTCCGTCAGCACCGAACTGACAAAGCTGTCGCTGCCGGATACCCAACCGCGCCGCGACAATGGCAGCACGCGATAGTGTTTATCCGCGACCGCCAGACGCGCGCGCGCCACGGAAGCGTCGAGCCGAGCGATTTCCGCCGCGGCGCGATCGGGATGCTGCACAATTTCGCCCATCGCTCGGATGTCAGCCTTCACTTCGTCGAGGTTTCGCGGCACCGCGAATTCGACGAGATGAACGCCGTTTTCCTTCAGCAATTCGCGCGTCGAGCGCTTGTCGAACAGGCTCGCGACGACGATGTCCGGCTTGAGCACCAGCAGATCCTCGGCGCCGCCTGACAGGACCGGAAAACGGCGCGCGTCGCCCGACGATGATTGCCAGCCGTCACGTGAAAAACGGCTGAGACCGACGATTTGCTGCGGATCGGCCAGCGGCACCAGCAATTGGTCGGTGCAGACATTCATCGATGCGATCCGCGGCAAACCGGCCGCGGGCGCCGGCGAAAACCATGCGTTTCCGAACGTCGCAAGCGTTGCAAGCACGATCGATTGGAATAGACCTCCGAGGCGCCTGCTCATGGCACGTCCTAAATTTCCGCCCATGGCACAATCACGGTCTCGCGCTGATATTCCGCGCGATACGAGCTGATGCGGAATACGTCCGCCATGACCTGCTCGGAGAGCGCTTCGGCCGGAGCGCCTTGCGACACAAGGCGGCCTTCCGACAGCACCAACACCGTGTCCGCAAATCGCGCGGCAAGCCCGAGATCGTGCGTCACCACGATCACCAGCGTGCCCTGATCGGCGGCGGTGCGCAGGGTTTTCATGACATCGATCTGGTGACGCGGATCGAGCGAGGATGTCGGCTCGTCCGCCAAAATCACCGGCGCTTCCACCGCGAATACGCGGGCCAGCGCGACACGGCTGCGCTCGCCGCCGGATAATTCCGTAACCCGGCGCTCGCCGAATTCCATCACGTCGGTCGCCTGCATCGCCCGCAGCACCGCCTCGGTGTCTTTCGGCGTCAACCGCGCCGGGTCGGTCGCACCATGCGGATAGCGGCCGAGCGCCACGATATCGCGCGCCGGCAGCGGCCAGTGCACGAGGTGGCCCTGCGGCAGATAGCCAAAACTCCGCGCACGTTCGCGTAGCGGCAGCGACGACAGCGCGGCGCCGCCGACATGGATGGCGCCACGAGCGGGCACCAGTCCCGCCAGCGCGCGCAGCAGCGTGGTCTTGCCGGCGCCGTTCGGACCTACCAGCGCGACCAGATGCCCTGATGAAAGCGAGAGCGAGACATCATGCAGCACGGCGCGACCAGCCAACGCCACGTTCAGGCCTTGCGCGGTGAGGAAGGCGGGCGCGGTCAAGCCACGCCTCCACCGAGCACGCGCCGCTCGCGCATGATCAGGTAAAGGAAAAACGGCACGCCGATGATCGAGGTCAGCACGCCGACTTTGATATCGCCGGTCGATGGAATGATACGCACGGCGATATCGGCTGATAGCAGCAGCGCCGCCCCGGTGAGCGCGCTTGGCAAGAGCAACCGCGTCGGATCGTGGCCAATCAGCGGCCGCATCAAATGCGGCGCGACCAGGCCGATGAAGCCGATGGTGCCTGACACAGAGACGGCGCCGCCGACGCCGAGCGCGACGCCTGTGATCACCAAAAGCCGGAGCCGGCCGACATCGACGCCCAGGCTTTGCGCCGTCTCCTCGCCGAGGCTGAGCGCGCGAAACGCATTGCGCTGGCTCAACAGAACGACCGCACCGGCCACGATGAAGGGCAGCGCCAGCATGACATGCTGAAAGCTGCGATCCTCCAGCGAGCCGAGCAGCCAGAACGCAATTTCGAGCACCACGAACGGATTGCTGGATAGATTCATCACCAGCGCGGTCGCAGCACCGGCAAGGCTCGAAATCGCAAGGCCTGCCAGAATGAGAATCAGCAGGCCGGCGTTGCGGCCCGCGACGGCGAGCAGCACGAATACCGAGGCGAAGGCCATGGCGATCGCCGCAACCGGGAGCGCGTAGGAGCGCACGTCGGCAAGACCCAGCGCGATCACCAGCACCGCGCCGAAGGCCGCCGATTGCGGCGCGCCGAACAGTGAAGGCGACGCCAGGGGATTGCGCAGCAATCCCTGCAATGCCGCGCCCGATAGTCCGAGAATAGCGCCGATCGCAAAGGCTAGAATCGTGCGCGGCAGGCGAATCTCCTGCACGATCACCTGCTGCACGTCGCTGCCGCCGCCGAACAAGGCGTCGATGACGGTCAACGGCGACAGCCGCACCGGTCCGATTCCAAGCGACACCAGCGCCAGCAGGGCGACAAGGACGACAAGCCCGGCCATCACGCCGGAGCGGCGGCGCGCCGCGATGTCAGCCGTCACCATGACGTTCTGAATGCTCATCAATCGTCCTCAGGCGGCGGCGACGCCGCATCGCTTCAATGCTCATACAATGATTGAGGTCGGGCACAAGCGGGGCTTGCGAACAAATTGCGTAGCCGACGAAGAGCAAACGCCCGCCCCGGACGATGGGCATTGACTCCTAGGCGGCCAAACTTCTAGATATTCGCGACGGTTCCCTAGCTTGGGGATCAAAAGGGAATGCGGTGCGGGGAAACTTCCCCAATGCCGCGGCTGCCCCCGCAACTGTATGCGGTGAATCTTTCGTCATAGGCCACTGGGAATCTCGGTCCTGGGAAGGCGACGCAAGGTATCGACCCGCGAGCCAGGAGACCTGCCGTCAGCCGTGGTCATACGCGAAGATGTCGGTCGGGGAGTACAGACATTAGTTTCGCCAGCGCTGCGCAAGCACCGTGGTGAGACTTGGTTCGCTGTGACGTGCCACTGACGTCATACCGAGGCCCGAACCATGTCTTCCGTCACCAATGCCGTACAGCGGCGTCGCACCAGTTTCCTTGCTTCCACCTTTCTCGTGCCGATCCTTTCATTGGGTATTTCCACTGCGAAAGCGCAGCAGTCGGCATCTCCAGATCTGCTGCCACCCATTGAGGTCCGTCCGCCCAAAAGAGTGGACGGAACAAAGCCTCCGGTCGATCGGGCTTCGAGGTCGCGCCGGGTTGTACGTGCTCCCGTGCAGCCAGCACCCGCAGGCACGCCGCAACCGGGTGCGCCCGTCGCCGCTGCTCCTGTCGTGGCTGTGCCTGTCGCGGTCAGCCCGACCGGAATAGTCACCCCGCTCAATCAGATCGCGAGCTCGGTCACTGTCATCACCGCAAAGGACATAGAGCGGGATCAGCGCCGCACGGTGCCCGAGGCGTTGAGCACGGTGCCGGGGCTCAACGTCGTTCAAAGCGGCGGCCCCGGCGGGCTGACTTCGGTCTTCATCCGAGGCACCAATGCCAATCACGGAAAGGTTTTGATCGATGGCATCGACGTCAGCGACTCCAGCAATCCGGCTCGTGTGTTCGACCTGGGTCAACTTCTCACTGCCGATATTCAGCAGATCGAGGTGCTGCGCGGCCCGCAAAGCGGGCTCTATGGTGCCGATGCGCTCGGCGGTGTGATTTCGATCATCACCAAGAAGGGCGAAGGTCCGCCGCGCGCCACGGGAATGATCGAGGGAGGCTCGTTCGGTACGTTCAACCAGACAGCCGCCTTGAGCGGATCTCAGGACAGGTTCAATTACGCCTTCAACGTCGCGCATTTCCGCGCCACCGACATACCGGTAACGCCGCTGGAGCTATTGCCTCCCGGGCAAAAAGCAATCGGCAATAATTACGACAACATGACGTATTCGACCAAGCTTGGTGCGGACGTCAGTGAAAATCTCACGCTAAACGGCGTCCTACGCTATACCGACGCGACCCTGCGCTTTACCGGCGACACCTTGGACCCGGTAACGTTTGCGAGTGTTCCCGCCGCGGCGCAGAGCACGCAAACAGTGCATCAACTCTTCACGCGCGGCGAAGCCGTCTGGTCGGCGCTCGACGGCCGTATCAAGAACTATTTCGGCGTCAATTACACCAATCACTGGAACTACAACATCTCGCCGGGCGATGCCGCGCCGACGATCACGACCGGCGATCGGGTGCAATACGACTGGCACGCTGTCGCCCAGCTCGCCCCGTACCACACCGTCATCGTCGGCGCGGAGCATCAGATCGAGACGCTGCAGACTTCCACGGTATCGGCTCAAAACATCAACAAGGCAGGCTACGTCGAATTTCAATCGCAGTTCGCGGACCGCCTTTTCCTGGTCGAGAACATCAGACAGGACGACAACGACCAGTTCGGGCAGCACCCGACCTTTCGTCTCGCTCCGGCGCTGATCGTCCCAATAACCGAAACCAAGCTCAAGGGAAGCTACGGTACCGGCTTCAAGGCTCCGACTCTGAGCCAACTCTTCGTGGACTTTCCAGCGTTCTTCTTTTTCGCCAACCCGAATCTGAAGCCGGAGGAAAGCGTCGGCTATGATGCCGGATTCGAACAGCCGTTGTTTAACGATCGAGTCCGTTTCGGGTCGACGTACTTCCACAACGACATCACCAATCTGATCCAGGCCGTGTTTGACAGCACGACCCTCACCAGCACCAACACCAACATCGGCCGGGCGACGACAGAAGGCACCGAAAGTTTCGTGGCTGCCAACATAACCGATCGTATTCGGTTTCGTGCGGACTACACGTTCACGCGGACCGTCGATGCCACGACCGGGTTAGAACTGTTGCGGCGGCCCAAGGAAAAATGGAGCGCCAATGTCATCTGGAATCCGATCGACCCGCTGACATTGTCCGCGACGGTCGTACACACCGGCAGCTTCATCGACGTTAGCCGCGACTTCAGCATCCAGCGTCTGCTGGCTCCGGCATACACGGTGGTCCATGTGGCGGCGGACTACGTCATCAACGACCAGATCAAAGTCTTCGGCCGCGTCGATAATCTGTTCAATGTCCATTACCAAAATCCGACGGGGTTTCTTCAACCGGGTCTCGGGGTCTTTGGCGGCATCCGCGTTGCGAACTACGGGGTGAAATAGACCCAATTTGAGCTCTCGGCAGCCGGCTGCCGAGAGCTCATCCGCGACACGGTCATTGAGCGTCAACAACATTTTCAACGCGTTGTATTGCGACTACGCAATCGCAAGCGCCTTTACGGAGGGCCGGTTCAGCGCCTATCCGCTGCCGGGCCGGACGTTCATGGTGAAGGCCGGCGCGACGTTCTGAACCGAAGCCTGCACCGGGCCGGCTTGTTCCGGGCGCGCAAGACGATATCCTCCCGGCAAAACGCCGGGGGAATTCCCACCAATGCCAACGCTGATCCCGCCATGTAGGCGGCCATGACCGCGCCCGCCGCGGCGATCGATTTGCTGTGCCGGGAAATCGCCAATCCCGGTACGCAATGGAGCCTGGGCACGTTCGGCGCGATCGCCGAATTCGCGCGCGGCCGCGATGAACCGGTCTGGCTGAGCCAATTGCCTCAGTCCGTGTCGGCCGTCACGGCGCGCGGCGGCATTGCGCTCAAGCACGACGTGCGCTGCCGGCCCTTCGCATCCGAAAGCATCACCAAGACCGGATGGGGCCAGAGGGTTGCGCTTTGCCTGCCGGCCGGCGAGTGCGCGATGAATCGCCGTCCAGTACTCACCGAGCTCGGCATCGATCACGACGCTCTGAGGCCGGAACACCGCGGATCGACCCTGTTCGATCTCGGCCTCGGCGCGCTGCAAGCGGATTTCTGTGTACGCATCGAAGACCGCGGCACCATCGCGCAATTGCGCCGACATGCCGGCCGCTCCCTGTTCGAGGCCGGCAACCCTGCGATGGCATTGATCCTTGAAGCAAATCCGCATCGCGTCTTCATCGGCCAGCTCGGCAGGATCGAAGTCTATCAACCCATTCCGCCGGCATCGGGAAAGAGTCCTGAGGGGCCGCATACGCACATTCTGCCAAAACTTTTGAAAAGCGGCCGGACCCATCCCGCGACCGAGCCGATTCCCGACGGCTGGATACCTTGCGCGCATCTCTATCCGCCGCACCCGGCCCGCGATGAATTGGGCGAGTCCCGGCCATTCGATGCAGCTCGCCATGATTCATTTCAGCTGCTGATTGGGACGTTCGGTCATCCCGAAAGTCTCGCGACCAAGCGGCGCGTCGTGGAGGCAGTCGAAGCGGGAGAGCCCCCGTCACCCATGACGCCTAGTCGCCATAGCCGCGCCAGCATCCGCATAGCCTTGCGGCAAATGAAAGCCGCTGGGCATGCGTCTCCGGTATTGCCCGACTGGCTTGCGAGTTTCGATCAAGCCTGTCAGGAAGACCACGAGGACGAAGCCTCCCTTCACCACGATGGCTGATTCGGCGCGAAAAGCTGCTTTCCGGGCGGATTCGGCCTAAAGATGCGCCTTTATCGGTCGGATGCGTGGTAGGATCGGTTCACAGGTCGCCGCACGACGACGCGCGGCCTGCGAATTGGAGGCATCCCATGAACGACGAGCCGAAAAGCGCCGCCGAGATGAAAGAGATCAGGCTGAAGCGAAAGCTCGCCCAGGATGCCGAAGGCATCAAGGCCATGGCGGAGATCGCCGCAGCCGACGTCGCTATTCGAAAGCGGACCGCGAACCTGCGCGCAATGCGCCTGGCAAAAGAAGCCGCCGACCGGGACAAGCCGGCGGAACCCAAGGCCAAAGCCAAGCCCAAGAAAAAGAAATCGACCTAAAAGAAATCGACCTAAATGACAAAAGATGATCGCAACCGCGCTAACACGCGTTTCAATAAAGTGGATCCGGGCAAGATCGAACGCGACACCGCGCTGAAGGCTGTGACCGACAACATGGCGAAGCTGAGAGCGTTGCGGCTCGCCCGCGAGGCCGCCGAGCCTCCACGCCCGGCAGCCACGGTCAAAATGGCGCGCTCCAAATCAAAGAAGACGGGAGAAAAGGGTCCGGCACTGGCGGATTGGCTGGCGAGCCAGCAAAGCGGCGGACGCCGGACTTAAGAAACTGCTGCTATGCCGGCGCGGGCCATTGGATCATCGATCGCGTCTTGGTCTCGGCATCGTAAACCTGCACCTGAAGCATCTGGAACTGGTTCTTCAGGGCCATGCCCGCCCCTTCGGCGGCTTCGACCGTATCGTGGTGCGACTTGAAATGACCGTCCACCACCAGCGAATAGCCATTGGTCGGCGCTTTATCGGCGCGAATGATTCTGCGCGGCGGCTGTTCTTCTGCTTCGATCTTCGGCTTTTTCATGCTTGGCTCCTGTATGATGATCCGATTGGATCGGATCATCATCTCATCTCTTTGTTTGGGCACGATCTCTTCGGAAAACCGGTTCCCACTTTTCCGGATCATGCTCTGGCTGTGCCTCGCTTTACACTGAACGCCGCAAAAAGGCAGGAAAGTTTGTCCGACTATGGCTAATATGCCGGTCAAAGGCCGGCAGATTGAGGTCGATTCGTTGTCGTGAAGGGATGGCTGGGCAAGATGTCGCTCCGTTCGATCAAAGGGCATATCATGGGTGGACCCGGCAAAAGCAAGAAGCCTAAGCTTCCCAGGAAGGACGACGACAAATCAAAGAAATCGCCGCCTGCACCGATCGAGGAAGAAGACTTCGAGGATGGCGATTTCGCCACTCCGAAGCGGGATCGCAACGGCGAGGACGATCAGCCGTTATAAGGCGCTGCTAGCATAAGACGTTGCTAGCATAAGAGGTTGCTAGCGGAAATTTTCGCTCTCGATCAGGCGGATGCTCCTGAGATCGAGCAAATGTTCGCCCCAGCCTTTTCTCGCCAGAGTAACCACCAGCTTCGGCGCGACCAGCAGACATATCGCCGTCAGCGCCAGCGGCACCGCGCTGATCCAGTCCAGCCGCACCGGCGTTAGTTCTTCGGCGCTTTCGGCGTAGGGCCCGCCGCCGATCAGCAAACGCCAGCACTCGCGCGTAAGATCGCCTCGCGTCCCGCCGCGCGACGCGCATCCAAGCAGGGCCTGCATGGCGAGATGGGTCCGGACGCCCGCGCGGCTTTCCGATAGCGGCGCGGGCATTTCACCTTGCGAAACCTGAAGCAGCAAGCCGGCGAGATCGATGCCGGCAAGATACGCGCTCATCGGCTCGACCAGCCGCGGATTGCAATCGATCAGCAGCGGCGTGGCGCTATCATCGGGCAGGATGTAATCAACCGATAACGCACCGTGCCAGGCGAGCTTCTCTCCGATGGTTGCGAGGTGAGCGCGCACCTGCGGTCGAGACACGCTTTGTTTGATCGCCTCGCCGCCGCCGGCGCCGGCGGCAATTTGCCGATAGGCGTGAAATCCAATCAATTTGCCGCGGCAAAACACGGCTTGCGCCTTCTCGGTCGTGCCCGCGACCAATCCCTGCACCAGCACCTCGTCCGCGAATGCACCGTTCGCGCTTAGATCTTGCAGGGCGCTCTCGAGGTCGGCCTGGTTGCGCACAAACCAGATGCCGCGGCTGGCGGTGCCGACGGAGGTTTTGACGACGGAGGGAAAGCGAACGGCATCACGCAGTTCATCAGCAAATTTCACGATTTGCGTGTCCGGCTGCGGCAAGCCGAATTGATCGAGCAGCCGGCTAAATCCCGCTTTGCTGTGCGCGGTGCGGTAGCTCGCAAAGCTCGGCAGCGCCAACCCAACGCGAACCTCCAACCGTTGCTGCACCCGCGCAAACAGCAACCCCTGTTCATGGATCGGCAGCAGCACATCGAAATGCCGCGCCGTCAGCAGCCTCTCGATAAACCCCAAGAACCCGACCGGATCGTCCCGCAGCCCCGGACAACGGTGAAATTTCCGGACGAACCGCGAGAATCTCGCGAGGCAATAAGGTGAGGGATCGCAAACTTCAATGAGGTGGCCCGACAGCCCCAGAATCGTAATCGCCTCCCGCGCAGACGTGCTGTTTCCCTCGGAAACCAGCACCCGGAGGGGGTTTCGAAGCTGCGCGGAATCGGCCATATCGGATCATCCCTGCCGCCGAGGGCTTTGTCTCTGACTTTCACCAGGAATCGCGGGGTTCCAGCCCCACTCGCCAGGGCCGCCATGCGGCGGTGTTCATGGACAAATAACCGGCAGCCGGTAGTTTTGCCGGGCCTTGCCGGGCCGCTACATCTCAACGGGGTTTTAGATCGGATATGGTCGACGTTCTGGCCGCAGCGCAACAAGCGAAGACCGACGCCGCGCCGCGCACCCTGGCCGCGATTTCGACGGCCCATTGGGTCAGCCATTTCCATTTGATGGTGCTGCCGATGCTGTTTCCGTTTCTGAAGGAGCAGCTTGGGGTCGGCTATATCGAACTCGGCCTCGCGCTGACCGCCCTCGCCATAACATCCGGCCTGACGCAAGCGCCGATGGGCTACCTGGCCGACCATATCGGCGCCCGCAAGATCCTGCTGATGGGCCTCACCCTCGGCGGCTTAGCGCTGGTCATGCTCGGCCTGCATCTGAGCTATTCCTGGCTGATCGCCAGCGCCGTGCTGCTCGGGCTCGCCAACAGCGTTTATCATCCAGCCGATTATGCGATCCTTTCCGCCCACATGGATGAGGCGCGCATCGGCCGCGCGTTTTCGATCCACACCTTTGCCGGTTTTCTCGGCGGCGCGGTCGCGCCTGCCATCGTGGCCGCGCTCGTTGCGTCGACCGGAGGCTATGGCGCCCTGATCGTCGCCGGCGCGGTAGGCCCGCTGGTGGCGCTGCTGCTCATCATCGTTGGCATTCCCGACGCCAGCGCCGCCGACCGCAAGATCGATGGCGCCAAGGCGCCGACGCAAACCATCATCACGCCAGCGATCATCGGGCTGGCGATCTTTTTCATGCTGCTGAGCCTCTCCAACGCGGGAATCGGCAATTTCGGCGTGGTGGCGCTGATGAGCGGCTATGGCGCGTCATTCTCCGCTGCCAATATCGCGCTGACGGCGTATCTCGGCTTCGCCGCCATCGGCGTGCTGGCGGGCGGCTTCCTCGCTGATCGCACCCGGCGCCACGGACAAATCGCTGCCGCCTGTTTTGCGATCAATGCGGCGATCGTGTTTGTCATTGCCAGCGTCAATTTGCCATCGCTGCTGCTGACCGCGGCGATGGGCGCGGCAGGGTTCCTCGGCGGCGTGATCGCACCCTCGCGCGATATGCTGGTCCGCAACGCGGCGCCGGCGGGCGCTGCCGGGCGCGCATTCGGCATCGTCTTCACCGGCTTTAATCTCGGCGGCATCGTCAGCCCGCTGTTGTTTGGCTGGATCATGGATCAGAGTTTGCCGCAGTGGGTGTTCGGCGCGTCCGCCGTGTTCATGATTCTCACGGTCTTGCTCGCGCTGGTCTCCGACCGCAGCCCGCAAGCCAGCCTCGAACAACCTGACGCAAGGCTTACGCATCCCTGAGCCTCATCCCCGACAGTTGACAGCATCGGGCGAGAATCCATGATGCGGCAACAAAATTGACCTCGGGATGAAACGCCATGACCTTTGATCCAGACCTCGTGATCCGCGGCGGCACCCTTGCCGACGGCTCCGGCGGCGAACTGTTCGAAGCGGACGTCGCGATAACGGGCGACCGGATTACGGAAATTGGCCGCGTCTCGGGCAAGGGCAAGGAAGAGATCGATGCCTGTGGCAAGCTGGTGACGCCGGGCTTTGTCGACCTTCACACCCACTATGACGGTCAGGTCACATGGAGCCAGGACATAACGCCCTCCTCGCAGAACGGCGTGACCACCGCGATCATGGGCAACTGCGGCGTCGGTTTCGCGCCCTGCCGGCCATCCGATCATCAGCAGTTGATTCAGTTGATGGAAGGCGTCGAGGATATTCCCGAACCGGTGCTGAGCGCCGGATTGCCGTGGGCATGGGAAAGCTTCCCAGACTACATGGACTGGCTGTCGCGGCGCAGCTTCGACATGGACATCGGCGCGCAATTGCCGCATGCGGCGCTGCGCGTCTACGTGATGGGCAAACGCGGCGCGCGCCGCGATCCGGCGACGCCAGACGATAACACCGCGATGGCGGCGCTCGCGGGAGACGCCGTGCGGGCCGGCGCGCTGGGCTTCTCGACCTCGCGCACCCTCAACCACCGCACCTCTACCGGCGATTTCACGCCCACACTGAAGGCCGGCGAGGATGAACTGACGGCAATCGCCGGCGCCATGCACAAGGTCGGCCGCAGCGTGCTGCAATTCGTGCTCGATCAGGACAGCATCGAGGAAGATCTGCCGATGATGCTGCGGGTGGCGGAGAAAACCCAGTGCCCGATTTCGTTTTCCGTAACCCAGGCCGACAAGGCCCCGCGGCGCTGGCGCCAGACACTCGACAGCATCAACCAGGCGTCCGCCCGCGGCCTGTCGATCACCGCGCAGATCGCCGCGCGCCCGGTGGGGCTGTTGCTGGGACTGGAACTATCCCGCAACCCGTTCCAGACCCATCCGAGTTACCAGGCGATCGCCAAACTGCCGCTGACCGAACGCCTGGTGCGGCTGCGCCGGCCCGAAGTGCGCGCAGCGATCCTGAGCGAGACGCCGACTTCGACCGACGATCCGCTGTTCTTCCGGCCGAACTACGACAAGATGTACCTGCTCGGCGATCCCCCGGATTACGAGCAGCCGCCGGAGAATGCGTTGGGCGCGCAGGCCCGCCGTCAGGGACGGCAGCCGGAAGAACTGGCCTATGACGCAATGCTCTCCGACGACGGTCGCGGCATGCTCTATGTGCCGTTCTTGAATTATGCCGACGGCAATCTCGATGCGGTGCACGAGATGCTGCGCGATCCGCATTCCGTACCGGGATTGAGCGACGGCGGCGCCCATTGCGGCATTATCTGCGATGCAAGTTTTCCGACCTATTTGCTGACGCACTGGACCCGCGACCGCAGCCGCGGCGAGAAACTCTCGATTCCCTTCGTCGTCGCGGCGCAGTCGCGCAAGACGGCGCTGTCGGTCGGGCTCTACGACCGCGGCGTCATCGCACCGGGGTACAAGGCCGACGTGAACGTCATCGACTACGACAGGCTTCACCTGCATCCGCCGAAAGTCCACTACGACCTTCCGGTCGGCGGCCGCCGCTTGCTGCAACAGGTCGATGGCTATGATGCCACCATCGTCTCAGGCGTGGTGACGCAACGCCACGGCGCTGCCACCGGCGCGCGCCCGGGCCGGCTGGTCCGCGGCGCGCAGGGAAGTTTGCATTAGCGCTTGAGCGGATACGCTTCAACACGCTCCGAGTCGTCCCCGCGCACGCGAGGACCTATACGCCGCGGCCTATCGGTGGGCGATGGGGTAGACGCGCGTCCCCTTTTTGACGGTGGACGCCGTTTTTGAAGCGTCCTGCAGCCGGATCACGATCAGGTCGCCGACGCGATTGAGGCCGTGATCTCTCATCCCGGTCTTGCTATGTTGCGAACGATCAGAAGCCGTTGTGAGGATCGCATACGCTTCGCATGGCAACCGGCAAACCAATCGTGCTGAGCGTTCGCAATCTGACCAAGACCTATCGTTCGGCCGGCGAGCAAATCGTGGTGCTGCGTGGCGTGAACCTGAGCATCGCGGCAGGCGAGCGCGTCGCGCTCACAGGCGAATCCGGCAGCGGCAAGAGCACGCTGCTGCACCTGATCGCCGGGCTGGATGCCCCTGACGGTGGCGAGATCAGGCTGGCCGACACCTCGGTTTCGGATCTCACCGATGCCGGCCGCGCAGCATTGCGGCGCGATCGGCTGGGCCTGGTATTTCAGCAATTCAATCTGATCCCGAGCCTTGATGTCGAAGACAATCTGGTCTTTCAGTCCCGCATTGCCGGCCGTCACGATTCCGCCTGGCATGCCGAGCTGGTGGAGCGGCTCGGGCTTGGCGGTCTGCTCAAGCGCTATCCCGACCAATTGTCCGGCGGCCAGCAGCAGCGGGTCGCGATCGGCCGCGCGCTGGCGGCAAAACCGCTGCTTCTGCTCGCCGACGAGCCGACCGGCAATCTCGACGAGGCGACGGCGGATGACGTTCTCGCGCTCGCGCGCGACCTGGTCGCGCGAACCGGCTGCGGCTTCCTGATGGTCACCCATAGCACGCGCCTCGCCGCCACGCTCGATCGCCGGATCCATCTCCATGCGGGGCTGGTCGCATGACTCGCATCATCTGGATTCTTGCCGTGCTGTTGAGCCATTGGCGGCGGCATCCGATGCAACTCGCGACCTTGCTGATCGGGCTGATCTCGGCGACCGCGCTGTGGAGCGGCGTGCAGGCGCTGAACCAGCAGGCGCGCGATAGTTACGACCGCGCGGCCGCGACTTTCGGCGGCGCGCGAACGGCGATGCTGGTCGGCCGCAACGGTGCGACATTTCCGCAGCAACTCTTTGTCGATCTACGCCGTGCCGGCTGGCCGGTATCTCCCGTTGTCGAGGGCCGGATTCAGATCGGCGGACGATCGCTTCGGCTGCTGGGTATCGAGCCCGTTACCCTGCCCGCTGAAGTGGGCAATGCGCCGACGATCGGGCGAACAGGTTTGCAATCCTTCGTCACGCCGCCGGGAGAAATGCTGGTGGCGCCGGAAACGCTTTCCGATCTCGACCTGACAGAAGGCACGGCGCCATCGGCAAGCGACGGCACGTTGCTGCCGCCGCTGCGCGTGCAGGCGCAACTCGTGCCGGGCGTTCTGGTAGTCGACATCGGGATTGCGCAGCGGCTGCTAAAAATGCCGGATCAGCTTTCGCGGCTTCTGGTCGGCAAGGCCAAAGGCAAACGTGTGCCGCTTGAAAACGTCGTCGGCGACAGACTTCAACTGGTCGAACCGGATGCGGAGAGCGATCTCGAACGGCTCACCGACAGCTTTCACCTGAACCTGACGGCATTCGGGCTGCTGTCATTCGTCGTCGGGCTGTTCATCGTCAATTCGGCGATCGGGCTTGCATTCGAGCAGCGCCTGCCGATGCTGCGGACCTTGCGCGCCTGCGGGGTATCGGCGCGCATGCTCAATGTGGTGTTGGTGGTCGAACTGGTATCGCTGGCGCTGGTCGCGGGCGTCATAGGCCTGATCTGCGGTTACCTGATCGCAGCATCGCTGCTGCCCGATGTCGCGGCTTCCCTTCGCGGCCTCTATGGCGCGCAAATTCCCGGCCAGCTGACGCTCAAGGGCGAATGGTGGATCGCGGGCATTGTCATCAGCATTGTCGGCGCGCTGGCGGCGGCGACCACGAGCCTGGCGAAGGCGATCCGCCTTCCGGTGCTGGCGACCGCGCAACCCTATGCCTGGCAACAGGCGCAGCACCGATGGTTGATTTTTCAAAGCGCACTGGCACTCGCCGTGCTCGCTGCCGCGGCCGGCATTCTGTGGTACGGCGACTCGCTGATATCGGGATTTGCCGTGCTCGCGGCATTGCTGCTGGGCGCGGCGCTGGGGCTGCCGGCGATTGTGGAAGTAGTGCTTTCTTTCAGCCAGCGCAGCGCGCACCGCGCGGTTGCGGTCTGGTTCTGGGCCGACGCCCGTCAACAGCTTTCGGGATTGTCGCTGGCGTTGATGGCGCTATTGCTCGCGCTCGCGGTCAATGTCGGCGTCAGCACGATGGTGGAAACCTTCAGCCGGACCTTTAGCGGCTGGCTGGATGGACGACTGGCGGCAGACGTCTATCTCATCGCCTCGGACGACACCCAGGCCACCGAGATCAAGGCGTGGCTGCGCCAGCGTCCCGAAGTGGAAGCGATGCTGCCAAGCGGCCGCGCCGAGACGCAAATCGGGGGAGAACCGATCGAGATTCTCGGCCTTTCCGATCACGCGACCTATCGGGACCACTGGCCGCTGCTCCAATCAACCGCAAACGCCTGGATTCGCCTTCGTCCCGGCGATACCGGCCTCATCAGTGAACAATTGGCCCGCCGTTTAAAGCTCGCTATCGGCGACCGGATCGAGGTACCCGCGCCAGGGGGAAACTGGACCCTGGAGGTCGTCGGCATCTACGCCGATTACGGCAATCCGAAGGGACAGATTGCCGTCAACATTGACGCGCTGACCAGGCGCTTTCCAGCAATTCCGCAAACGCGACTGGCTTTGCGCGTCGCCCCTGCGGCAGCGCCGGCGCTGATATCCTCGCTGCAGAGCAAATTTGGGCTGGATGGGCGCAACCTCGTGGACCAGGCGACGCTGAAAGCCGAATCTACGCGGATCTTCAACCGGACCTTCGCCGTGACGGCGGCGCTGAATACCTTTACCCTTGGTGTCGCCGGCGTCGCGTTGTTGACGAGCCTGCTGACCCTCGGCAATTCCCGCCTGCCGCAGCTTGCGCCGCTGTGGGCAATCGGAATCACGCGGCGCCGGCTGGCGGCGATCGAGCTGTTGAAGACCATGTCCGTTGCACTGATCACCACCCTGCTCGCGCTGCCGCTGGGCCTGTTGGTGGCGTGGTGCCTGATCGCGGTGGTGAACGTGAAGGCGTTCGGCTGGCGACTGCCGTTTCACATTTTCCCGCTGCAACTACTTGAACTGGTGGGGGTAGCGATGGCGGCCGCGCTGTTGGCCGCGCTAATTCCCGTTCTCAAGCTGGCCCGTATGCAGCCGGCGAACCTGGTCAAGATTTTCGCCGATGAGAGATAAGGTCCTGATATCGCGCCGTGCTTTCACGGCAGGCGTTGCGCTTCTCGGGCTTGGCGGCAACGGCGCGCGGGCGCAGGGCTTTGCCGGGCTCGGCATCACGGCGGAAGGATTTTCGCCCGTCATTCCCGGCAAGACCTTTGCCTTTCCGGAAGATCACGGTCCGCACCCCGACTACCGAATCGAGTGGTGGTATGTGACGGCTAACCTTGCTGATACGACGGGCGTTGCCTACGGCGCACAATGGACCTTGTTTCGTCTGGCCTCGAGGCCAGGCGCACAACAGGAAGGATGGGCCAACCAGCAAATCTGGATGGGCCACGCCGCGGTGACGCGCGCGGATACCCACAGATACAGCGAAGCGTTTGCCCGCGGCGGCATCGGGCAGGCCGGCGTCGACCCAAAGCCGTTTCGAGCCTGGATCGATGCATGGGAAATGCGTGGGTCGGACCGGACGCGCGACCACACGATCGCGCCGCTCGAACTCACGGCGTCGGGCGCGGATTTCAGCTACGCGCTGCGCCTCGACACCGATCGCGCACTGGTTCTGCAGGGCGACGCCGGCTACAGCAAGAAATCGGAACGCGGACAGGCCTCGTATTATTTCAGCCAGCCATATTTCAAGGCGACCGGCAGCATCGCCATCGATGACAAGCCTGTAGAGGTCACCGGACAGGCATGGATGGACCGCGAATGGAGCACCCAACCGCTCGCCTCGGATCAGACCGGATGGGACTGGTTCTCGCTGCATCTGAGCTCCGGCGAGAAACTGATGCTGTTTCGCCTGCGTCAGACCGACGGCAACAACTACGCTTCCGGCAGCTGGATCTTGTCAGATGGCAAAACCGAACAGATCGCATCCGCGGATATCGACATGGTACCGAAGACCTTGACCGACCTGGCAGGACGCAAGATCCCGGTCGGATGGCAGATATCCATTCCACGCCTGGCGCTTTCGATCGAGAGTGTCGCGCTGAACACGAAGAGCTGGATGGGAACGAGCTTTCCCTATTGGGAGGGACCGATCAGCTTCAAAGGCAGCCACGCGGGAGTAGGATATCTGGAGATGACCGGCTATTGAGGTCATAGCTATCGTCTTGAAGGGACCCCTCGCGATGTATCATTTCACGGCACTCGTCACCTGCCTCGCAATCGCCTTCTACTTTTGCACCACCATTCAGGTGGCGCGGGCGCGCACCGCCTTCGGCGTCAAGGTGCCGGCCACATCAGGCAATCCCGATTTCGAGCGGGTGTTTCGCGTGCAGATGAACACGCTGGAATGGATGCCGATTTTTCTGCCCTCGCTCTGGCTGTTTGCGGTCTACATCAGCGATCCAATCGCGGCCGGACTCGGTTTGGTCTGGATCGTCGGGCGCATTATCTACTTAATCGGCTATTCGCAAGCCGCCGCAAAGCGGGGTCTGGGCTTTGGCATTCAAGCCAACACAACCATCATCCTCTGGCTCGGCGCGCTCGGCGCCATCGTCTGGCGGCTTGTTCATGGATGAGTATTCATCCGACTACGAAAGCGTTTCTAAATCTTCGCCGGCCCGCGCTTAAGCGATTTCCCGCGCGTCGCGCCGCCGGCGCGCGCCTTCAGCCGCTCGGCGAGGCTGCCCAGGATGCCCTTGGGCAGGAAGATGATGAAAAGCACGAGCAGCACACCGTAGACGAGATTATCCCAGCCGACGGCCTTTGTGCCGAAGCCGATACGCAGCACTTCCGCCAGCATGATGGTGATAATCGCGCCGACGGTCGGTCCGAGCGACACATAGAGGCCGCCGACGATAACGGCAAAGACCATCTGCAACGAAACTGCGATGCCGCTCACCGTGTCCGGGGAAATGAACATTTGATACTGGCAATAGAGAGCGCCGGCGAGCGCGGTCATCAGCGCGCTGATCACCGTAATCTTGAGCTTTTCCCAAGTCACGTTGACGCCGGCCGCGGCGGCGGCATCTTCATCCTCGGAGATTGCCTCCAGGGCATAGCGATCCATGCTGCCGTCGACCCAGCGCCAAATCGCCAGGCCGAGCGCCCAGACTCCGAGCGCAATCATGTACCAGGTTATCTTGTCGTCGAATTGCAGCGCCAGCAGCTGGCTGCCTTTGGTGCGGTCGGGCGTGTATCCAAGTGAACCGCCGGTGTAGTCGCGCGTCGCGGTAATGACCTGCAGGACGATGCCGGACAGCGCCAGAGTGACAAGCACGAAATAATGGCCGGTGATGCGGAAGCGAAAACACGGGTATGCGACGATCACTGCCAGCACCGCGGCTGCGGCCATGGCGACTGGAATGCCCAACCACGGCGAAACGCCGAGATGATTCCACAACAGTGCCGTTACATAGGCGCCTACGCCCATGAACCCGCCATGGCCCAGTGAAACCAGGCCGAAGCGGCCCATCATCGACCACGAAGTGTAGGCGAACGCCCAGATCAGGATCAAGATCAGGATATGCAGGTGGTAGGGATCGCGATGGACGAATGGCAAGGCGATCAGCGCAGCGCCGGCGATCCAGGGTCCCAACTGACGTAGGGTCACGAGCGCCTCGCCAGCAGCCCGGCGGGCTTGATGAACATCATGACGATGAAGAAGGCGAACGCCAGCACATAGCCCCACTCAAGATCGGAAAACAGCCCGCCGAGCGAGATGATCACGGCGAATACAAACGCCGCCACGAAGCCGCCGACGAAATTACCGAGACCACCCAGTACGCAGATCAGAAAGGTGATCGGTCCGAACGACAGGCCGACAAACGGGTGGATGTCGTATTGCAGCACCAGCAAGCAGGAGGCGAGGCCGGCGAGCGCGCCACCCAGCGCTGAGGTAATGAGATAGAGCCGACGCGTGTCGACGCCCATCAGCGCCATGATCTGACGATCCTGGGAGATGGCGCGGATCGCGGTGCCGACATAGGTCCGCTTCATGAAGAAATACACCAGCAGCATGCCGATCAGCGCCGCGCCGAAGGCGAGCAGGCGCGAGTAGCTGAAATGCATGTCGGCGAACTTCAGCACCGGCATCCGGATGCCGAGGTTGCGGAAGTCGATGCCGAACGCGACGGAGGCGAAGCTTTGCAGCACGAACAGCACGCCGCCGGTGGCGAGCAGCTGGTTGATCGGCGGCGCCGACAGCAGCGGCGCGATCACCAGCAAATGCAGCAGTGCTCCCAGTCCCGCGACCAGCAGAATCGTGAACGGCGCCGCAACGTAATAGGGTAGCCCGAAAACCTGGACCAGATAGTACATGCCGTACATGCCGATCATGACAAGCTCGGCGTAACAAATCCAGGTCACGTCAATGACGCCGAAGATCAGATTCAACCCCAGAGCCAGCAACGCCAGCAGGCCGCCGAGCAGAATGCCGTTCACTATCGCTTCGAGCAGGTAGATGTCGAAAATATCCATCATCGTTTCACCTGACCCTCAAGAACTTGCACTCCAAAATCCTAGACTCCGAGATAGGCTTGCCGGATCGTGTCATCGGCCAACATCTCGCTCGACTTGCCGGAGGCGCGGATCGACCCTGCCTCCAGCAGGTAGGCTCGATCGACCACGCGCAACACCTGCTGCACGTTCTGCTCGACGATCAGCACGGTCAGACCGTTGGTGCGGATTCGCTTCACCAGTTCGAACACCTGCTGAACGACGACGGGCGCCAGGCCGGCCGAGGGTTCATCAAGCAGCAGCAACTTCGGATCGGACATCAGCGCGCGGCCGATCGCACACATTTGCTGCTCGCCTCCCGACATGGTGCCGGCAAGCTGGTTGCGGCGTTCCTTCATCCGTGGAAAAAGATCGAACACGAACGCCAGCCGTTCGGCATAGCCGGGCCGCGCTTCGGGCATGAAGGCGCCCATCTTGAGGTTGTCTTCCACCGTCAGGCGGGGAAACAGCCGGCGGTTCTCCGGCACATGGGCGATCCCGAGGCTGACGATGCGATGCTCCGGCGTTTTCAGGATGTCGACGCCTTCCATTGAAATCGCGCCCGCGCGGGGTCGGATCAGACCGGAGATCACCCGCATCAAGGTGGTCTTGCCGGCGCCGTTGGGACCAATCACGCCCACCGCCTCACCGGCCTTGACCTCGAGACCGACGCCGAACAGCGCCTGGAAGGTTCCGTAGCCCGCATCGACCGATTTCAGCTCGAGCATGCGCGCACCCCGCCTAACGACGCGCTTCCGCCGCAGCGGCTTGAGTCGCAACGGCGTCGGTGCCGAGATAGACCTCGACCACCCGCGGATCGTTCGACACCTCGCTCGGCAGGCCCTCGGAAATCTTTTCGCCGTGATCCAGCACCATCACGCGATCAACCACGCGCATCAGCACGCCCATGATGTGCTCGACCCAGATGATGGTGATGCCAAGCTCGTCGCGAATCTTGCGCAGCATGTCAGCCGCCTGGTCCATCTCGGCGTCATCGAGCCCGCCCAGACTTTCGTCGGCGAGCAGCAGCTTCGGCCCGGTCGCCAGCGCCTTGGCGAGCTCGAGCTTCTTCAAGCCGGCAGCGCCGAGCCCATCGACGCTTGCGGCGCGGTCCGTCGGCAGGCCCACCATGGCAAGCGCACGCTCCGCTGCCTCCTCGGCCTTGGCACGGCTGTGCCGGCCCTGCCCGAAATAGCCGGCCAGCGCCACGTTCTCGAATAGCGTCAGCCGGTGGAACGGTCGTGGGATCTGGAACGTCCGGCCGATGCCACGATTGATGATCCGGTGCGGCGCGAGACCTGCGAGTTCGGCGCCGGCGAATTGGATCGAACCTGCCGTCGGCAGCAGCGTGCCGGAGAGCATGTTGAAGATCGTACTCTTGCCGGAGCCGTTCGGGCCGATCAGGCCGAGAATCTCGCCCTGAGCGACCTTGAACGATATTTTGTTGACGGCCGTGAAACCGCCAAACCGCTTGACCAAGCCTTCGATTACCAGCACGACGGTCCCTTCTGTTGTAAAGGACCCGCCTACTTGTTGCTGTAGGTCGAGCCCGCCGGCAGCGGCAGCACGGCCTCGCGCTGCGCCTGGCTCTTCGGCCACACCACATACGACTTGTCGTCGACATACTGGATGACCACCGGGAACGAGCGCTCGTTCTGTCCGGCCATCGGGGTGCCTTCACCGAAGAACTTGACGCCAAAGCCAAGCATGGTGCCGCCCTCGGCGAGGTCCACTTCCAGCGCCGCCTTGCGCAGCGCCTCTGGATCGACGCCGCCATATTTCTTGATGGCGCGCGGCAGCACTTCATTCATGAAGACATAGATGTTGGAGGCGGCAATGCCGACATGGGCAGAGCGGATGGCGACGCCGGGCCTTACCTTGTCGAACTCCTCGCCGACCATCTTGATCACCGGCACCAGCTTGGGATCGAGCCCCTTCTCATTGGCGAGCCAGATCGAAATCGGATCGGTGTTGAAGACATAGTTGACGTCGCCACCGAGACCTTCCTTCAGTTTCTCGTAGACGCCATAGCCGGCGCCGTGGCCGACCAGGGCGCCAAATTTCAGACCCTGCTCGCGGGCCTGGCGCAGCAGCAGGGTGATGTCGGGATTGTAGCCGGTGTGGAAGATCACATCGGGCCGCGCACGCTTCAGCTTGGTGACCAGCGCGGAAAGATCCGGCGCGGTGGCCGAATAGCCCTCTTTCATCACCACGTTGAATCCGGCCTTCTTGGCGCCGGCCTCGTTGCCCTTCGACACGTCGACGCCGTAGGAGCCATCCTCGTGGATGATGGCGACCCGCATGTCCTTTGGCTCCTTGCCGAACTTGGATTGCGCGTTGCCGGCGATGAAGTCCATCGTCATCTGGCCGAACTGATCGCCGCTGGCCTGCGGGCGGAACACGTATTTGTAATTCTTGTTCTCGAAAACCGCCGAGGAGATGCAGGTGGTAATCCACATGAACTTCTTCAGCTGTTCGACCCGAGCGGCCACCGGTACGCATTGCGCCGAGGAGAAGAAGCCGAGCACCATGTCGACCTTTTCCTGCTCGAGCAGGCGCACCGCCTCGTTGATGGCGATATCGGGCTTGCTCTGGGCGTCGGCATAGACAGCCTCGACCTTGTAGCCCTCGACGCCGGTCTTGGCGTAATGATCGAGCATGATCTTGGCGCCGACATAGCCGAGCTCCGAACCGCCGCCCGCGAGCGGCCCGGTCAGGTCGTAGATCACGCCGATCTTGATTTTCTTTTCCTGGGCGTAGGCGGAAACCGCCGTGCCCATCGCCGCGACCGCGGCCAACAGCCCAAAAAACAGGCGTGCAGTCTTGCGCCCCAGCATCAAAACCTCCCTGGAATTCTTGTTTGCGTTTCTTGGTCTTGTTGACGCCCATCACACGGGCAGCGCCGACCGATGTCAAGCGCCTAACGTCCTTCAGTCGACGCTCAGAACGTCGCACATCATCAGCGACCCGGAATTTCGAGCCTGCCGAAGAGCGTTTTCCGGTCTTGTTGACGTGCGCGCCCCTGCTCGCCCGTGCGCGCAAAGAAACGCCGCGCTGCCTTTCGCAAAGAGGCAGCGCGGCGTTCAGATCGAGAGATGATATGCGATCAAATGATCGCTGCGATCACTTCGTCAGCGGGCAGCCGCTGTCCTTGGCGGATGGGAACGCCTTGTCGCCGGGCACCACGGCGAGTTGCTTGTAGTAGTCCCAGGGCTTTTTGGACTCTGACGGCTTCTTGACCTCGAACAGATAGAGGTCGTGCACCATGCGGCCGTTTTCGAGCACCTTGCCTTGCGCAAAGAGATCGTCGACCGGAAGCTCCTTCAGCTTCTTGGCGACGGCTTCGGTGTCCTTGGTGCCGGCGGCCTTGACCGCCTTCAGATATTGCAGCGTCGCCGAATAGGTGCCGGCCTGGATCATGTTCGGCATGCGGCCGGTGCGCTTGAAGAAGCGGTTTGCGAGATCGCGGCTCTTGTCGTCACGGTCCCAGTAGTAGCCCTCGGTCAGCACCAGACCCTGCGCCGCCTGCAGTCCAAGGCCGTGCACCTCGGCCAGCGTCAGCAGCAGCCCGGCCAGCTTCTGGCCGCCGGCAACGATGCCGAATTCCGCTGCCTGCTTGATCGAATTTGTGGTGTCGAGGCCGGCATTGGCGAGACCGATGATCTTCGCCTTCGAGCTTTGCGCCTGCAGCAGGAATGACGAGAAATCCGACGAATTCAGGGGGATGCGCACCGCACCCAGCACCTTGCCGCCGTTGGCCTTGACGAAATCGCCGGTGTCTTTCTCGAGCGCGTAGCCGAAGGCGTAGTCGGCGGTCATGAAGAACCAGCTATCGCCGCCCGCTTTCACCAGCGAGCCGCCGGTGCCAACCGCGAGCGCGTGCGTGTCATAAGCCCAGTGGAAGCCGTAGGGATGGCAGGCGTCGCCGGTCAGGCGCGACGTCGCGGCTCCGACGACGATGTCGATTTTCTTCATCTGCTTCGACAGGTCGTGGACCGCGAGCGCTACCGAGGATGTCGTCAGCTCGGTGATCATGTCGACGCCTTCGATCTCATACCAGCGCCGCGCGATACTGACGCCGAGATCGGGTTTGTTCTGGTGGTCGGCGGAGACGACTTCGATTTTCTGACCAAGCACGCTGCCGCCGAAATCCTCGACCGCCATCTTGGCCGCCTCGACCGACCACTTGCCGCCATAATCGGCGTAGACGCCGGACTGGTCGTTCAGAATGCCGATCTTGACGCCCTGTGCCGACACTGGCCCGGCGAGCAACACGCCGCATGCTGCAACGGCAGCCGACAACAATCCCGATTTCATATTGGTCTCCCAAACGTTTGTGAAGCTTAAGATTATTTTATAACTTCACGGCTGCCCATATAATTCAAATAGGCCAATAGTAGGGGAATTCGCGAACAGCAGCGAAGAGGTGCCTGCTATTTGGCTGGAGCCGGTTTTTTGCCGTAGCGCCGATCGGCCAGGTTGCGGACCACCATGTAGAAAATCGGCGTGAAGATCAGGCCGAACAATGTCACACCCAGCATGCCGAAGAAAACGGCCACGCCGACCGCCTGACGCATTTCCGATCCGGAACCCGACGAGATCACCAACGGTAGCACGCCGAGAATGAACGCGAACGACGTCATCAGGATCGGCCGCAGCCGCAGCCGGCAGGCCTCGATCACGGCTTCCAGCCGCGGCCGGCCCTCGTTCTCGATGTCGCGCGCGAACTCGACGATCAGGATCGCGTTCTTCGCCGCCAGCCCCACCAGCACGACGAACCCGATTTGCGTGAGGATGTTGACGTCCTGCCCCGTGATCCGCACGCCGATCGTCGCCGCCAGCAAGCACATCGGCACGATCAGGATGACGGCAAGCGGCAGGCTCCAGCTGCCATACTGCGCCGCCAGCACCAGGTACACGAACAGCACACAGATCGGGAACACGTAGAGGCCGGTATTGCCGCCGGTGACCTGCTGATAGGACAGGTCGGTCCACTCAAAGGAAAAGCCGCTCGGCAGCGTTTCATCGGCGAGCTTCTTCATGGTGTTGATGGCGGTCGTCGAACTCGTGCCCGGCAGCGCCTCGCCCTGCAGCTCCGCCGTCGGATAGAGATTGTAGCGCGCGACGCGGTCGGGGCCGGAAACGTCGCGGAAATCCACCACGCTGCCGAGCATCACCATGTCGCCGGCGGCATTGCGGGTGCGCAGCCGCGCCAGATCAGACGCCTCTTTCCGGAAATGCAGGTCGGCTTGCGCGGTGACGTGATAGGTGCGGCCGAACAGGTTGAAGTCGTTAACGTAGGTCGATCCGAAATAGGTCTGGATGGTTTCGTTGACGTTCGCAATCGGGACGCCGAGCTTCTGCGCCTTGACCCGGTCGATATCGACGAAGAGCTGCGGCGTATCGGCGGTGAAGGGCGAAAATACCTGGGTCAGTCCGGGCGCCTTGCGCGCGGCGGCAACGAGTTCGTCGTTGGCGGCCGCCAGCATTTCGGGGCCGCGGCCCTGGCGGTCCTGGACGCGCATCGTGAAACCGCCACCAGTGCCGATGCCGGGCACCGGCGGCGGCGGAATGACGATGATAAAGGCTCCCTGGATATCGGACATGCGCTTGCGCAGATCGGCAGTGATCACCGCCGCGGTCAGGCCCTTCTTCAGGCGGACTTCCGGCTCCTCGAACACCGGAAAGAGGGCCGCCGAATTGCCCGCCTGCGTTCGGGTCGCGCCCGAAAAGCCTGCGAACGCCGCGACCCTAATGACGCCCGGGGTATCCAGTGCCGCTTTCTCGATCTGACGGACGATGTCGGTGGTGCGCGCCAGCGACGCCGCGCCCGGCAACTGCGCCGATATGATGACGTAGCCGCGATCCTGCGCGGGAATGAAACCCTGCGGCGTGGTGGCGATCAGCCATCCGGCGCTGCCGATCAGCGCCACATAAAAGAGCAGCATCAGCGCCGAATGCCGGATCACGAAATCGGCCGTCCTGGCGTAGCCGTGCGACAGCCGGTCAAAGCCGCGGTTGAAATAGCCGGTGAATTTGTCCCAGCCGCGCGCGATGAAATTCCAGCGTGCCGGCGGCTTCTTCTCCTCGCCCGGCACCAGGATCAGCGAGGCCAGCGCCGGCGACAAAGTCAGCGAGCAGAAGCAGGAGATCGCGGTTGCGACCGCGATGGTGACGGCGAATTGCTGGAAGAACTGCCCGGAGATGCCGCCGAGGAAGGCGGTCGGCACGAACACCGCGCACAGCACCAGCGCAATCGAGACCAGCGCGCTGCCGACCTCCTCCATGGTTTTGAGCGCCGCATCGCGCCGGCCCATGCCGTGCTCGAGGTGCCGCTCGACGTTTTCCACCACCACGATGGCATCGTCGACCACGATGCCGACCGCGAGCACGAGCCCGAACAGCGTGAGATTGTTGATCGAGAACCCGAGTGCCGCCATCACCGCAAACGTGCCGACCAGCGAGACGGGGATGGCGATGATGGGAATGATCGCCGGACGCCAGCCCTGCAGGAACACCAGCACGACGATGATGACGAGCAGCATCGCCTCGTAGATCGTCTTGATCAGCTCGTGGACGGATTGCGCGATGAATTCGGTGGGGTTGTAACCGATGTTGTAATCGAGACCCTTGGGAAAACGGACCTTCAGCTTCTCCATCGTGTCGGAAATGTTCTTCGCGGTCGCCAGCGCGTTCGAGCCGGGCCGCTGCGTCACCAGCAGCGCGACCGCCGATTTGCGCAGCAGGAAACTGTTGGTCGAATAGGACAACGCTCCCAGCTCGACCCGCGCCACGTCGCGCAGCCGCACCGTGCGGCCGTCGGCGCCCGCCCTGACCACGATGTCCTCGAACTGTCTCTGATCCTTGAGACGGCCCGTAAATGTGAGATTGGGCTGGAACGCGCGGTCGGCGATCGGAGGCTCGCCGATCTGCCCGCCGGTGATCTGCAGGTTCTGCGCGCGGATCGCGGCTATCACCTCGGCGGAGGTCAGGCCAAGCGTTGCGATCCGGTCCGGATCGAGCCAGAGCCGCATCGAGTAGTCGCGGGCACCGAACATCTGGATGTCGCCAATGCCGTCGAGGCGAAGCAATTCGTCGCGCACCTGCAGCAGCGCATAGTTGCTGATGTAGAGCTGGTCAAAACTGTCGTCCGGCGACAGCATGAACACGACCATCAGGATGTCGGGGCTGTTCTTGCGGGTGACGACGCCGTTGCGCTGCACCTCTTCAGGCAATCGCGGCTGCGCGATGGCGACGCGGTTCTGCACCAGCACCTGTGCCTTGTCGAGATCGGTACCGAGTTTGAAGGTGGCGGTGATGGTCAGATTGCCGTTCGAGGTCGCCTGGCTGTAGAGATACAGCATGTCCTCGACGCCGTTGATCTCCTGCTCGATCGGCGCGGCAACCGTGTCGGATACCGTCTGCGCGGTGGCGCCCGGATATTGCGTGGTGACGACGACGGTCGGCGGCACCACCTGCGGATATTCCGAGACCGGCAGCGTGGTGTAGGCGATTGCGCCGACAATCAGGAGCACGATCGACAGCACCATCGCCAGGATGGGCTGGTTGATAGAGAGCCTTCCGAGATTCATGACTTGGTACCGGCCGGTGCGGTTTGCGGCGTCACCTTGGCGCCGACGCGGGCGCGCTGGATGCCGTCGACGATGACGCGGTCTTCCGCCTTCAGCCCCTCGCGGATGACGCGCAGGCCCTCGTCGAGCGGTCCGAGCGTCACCGGCTTTGCCTCGACGGTATTGTCGTCCTTCACGACAAAGACGATCTTGCGTGACTGGTCGGTGGCAACAGCGGTATCCGGCAGCAGCAGGGCCGCATAGGGCGAACTGGCGATCAGCCGCACCCGGCCGAATTGTCCGGGCAGGATCGAAAGATCCTTGTTGGGAATGGTCGCGCGGCTCCGCAACGTGCCGGTCGAGACATCGAGCCGGTTGTCGAGAAAGTCCATCTTGCCTTCATGCGTCGGTTTTGTTGCGCCGGTCAGCGTGACCTGCACCGGGTTCGGCGTGTCCCGCGAGCTCGGCCGTCTTCCCTCGAACCACAGCCTGTTGTTCTTCAGATACGTCGTCTCATCCACGTCGAAATAGATGTAGATCGGATCCATCGTGACGATCGAAGTGAGCAGTGTGGCATTGCCCTCGCTACCCTGCACGAGATTGCCGGGGCTGACCAGATGGCGGCTGACGCGGCCGGTCATCGGCGCGAGAACGTGGGTGAATTCGATATTGAGCCTCGCCGCCTTCAGCGCGCCTTCGGCCTGCATCTGGGCGGCATGCGCCGCCTGCAAGGTCTGGCGGCGCTGGTCGACGATGGATTCGGAAACCGCACTGGTCTGGACCAACGTCAGCGCGCGGTCGAGTTCGCGTTTTGCCAGTTCCGCCTTGGCGCGCGCATCGGAGAGCTGGCCATCGGCCTGCAGCGCGACCGCCTCGAACGGGCGGGAATCGATCGTGTAAAGCAGATCGCCGGCGCGGACGATCGCGCCGTCGCGGAATTCGACGCTGTTGACGAAGCCGCCGACCCGGGCGCGCACCTGCACTTCTTCCACCGCCTCGAACCGTCCGGTGAATTCGTCCCAATCCGTGACGGTACGTTGGGTGGGCTGCGCGACCGTGACCGTCGGTGGACCGACGGCAGCTTGCGGGGGCTTGTCCCCGCAGCCGGCCAAGGCGACGGCCAGCAGAATGATCAGCGGTCCGAGGCCGCGGAGTGAATGGATATCGGAAGTTCCTGTTTGAGCCGGACACTCCGATTTCTCAGTCGCGCTCAATTGCATCTCCTCTGCACGCTTGCCGCGATCGATCGAGGCGGCCGCAGTCCTTCGGCGGGATCAAGACGAGGTCGATCAGCAGTCTGTTCAAGAACTGGCCGGGATCAAGCAAAATCATTATGCATGGGTGGTGCGACCGATCATCCACGAATATTACGGCGCTACCGAAGGCTTAGGTCTTACCTCATGCAACAGCGAGGAATGGTTGGCCCACCGGGGTACCGTCGGCACCACATTCTCGGTGAAATCATGCAGCCCTGCCCGGTCGGCACGCCGGGCACCGTCTGGTTCAAGACCGCCACAGGCACCGGCATCGACACGCGTTCCTTGCAGCGAAGGTTCTCACCGCCGAACAGGCGCCGTGACGGTTTGCGCGCCGCGCAGCATCCGAAGGTTCGTGATCACCTACCCCAGCATCTGCGTATCGCCGCAAATCGAGATTGCCTGCCCGGAAATCGTCTTGCCGCGCGGGCTGCACATGAACAGGATCTGGTCGGCGATCTGCTCCGGCGTCACGTAGTCCTTGATCGAGGTGTAGGAAAACGCCGTGCGCTCCATCTCGGCATAGGAAATCCCGCGCTGCTGCGCCTTGGCTTCCAACACCCGGCGCTGGCGGTCGCCGGCGACGAGGCCCGGCAAAATCGCATTGACGCGGATGTTGTCCGGTCCGAGTTCGATTGACAGCGATTTGGTGAAACCGATCACGCCCCATTTCGCCGCCGCATAGGGCGTGCGCATCGCAAAGCCGAGCCGGCCCGCGGCCGACGAAATATTAATGATCGAGGCGTTCTTGCTTTTGCGTAAGTGCGGCACCGCTAGACGCGTGCAGTTGAATTGGCCGGTCAGGCAAATCTCCAGGCAGCGGTCCCAGTCTTCCGGGTTCATCTCCTCGATTTTGGAGGTCGGCCCGGCGATGCCGGCATTGTTGACGAGCACATCGAGGCCGCCGAGTTGCGCGATCGCATCCGCGAACAGATTCTTCACGGCTGATCGGTCGGAGACGTCGCACGGTGTCGCGGTGATCGCGGGATCGCTGGAGGCGAGTGCGGACAACGCCATCTCGTCGACATCGCAGGTGTGAACCCTGGCGCCTTCGCGGGCGAAGGCGCGCGCAATCGCAAGTCCGATGCCGTTGGCGCCGGCAGTGACCAGCACGCGCAAACCCTTGATATCGAGATCCATTGATTGCTCCGGGATTTTCGAAAGAATTCAGTCGGCCAGACCGCCGCGAGACAGGATGAAATTCGCCGCACCGCTGATGTCGCCGGCTATTCCGGTCCGCGCGGCGTCGCCATTGCCGGCGGCGACGGCGTTACGCACATCGGCGTGAAACCTGATCGCGTCGCCCTTCCCCAGCCGGTCGGGATTGGCGCGCAGATCGAGATTGATGACCGGCCCGGCTTTCAGCCAGAGCGCGCGAATGATTTCCACCAGGATCGGCGAATGCGCCGCTTCATAAATTGCAAAGTGAAAGCTCTTGTTGAGTTCGACCGCGCGCGGCAAATCGGGCTTCGGTAACTCGCTCTCCGTCCGCATTGCTTCTTCCGCGTGCGCGATGGCCTCAAGATCGGTTTTGTCACATTGCAGCGCGGCCTGCGCGGCGGCGTGGCCCTCGATGGCAATGCGCGCCTTGGTGAGATCGCGAAATTGTGCCGCCGACATCAGGGGCACGCGCACCGCGCGGTTCGGCGTCACCTCCAAAGCCCTATCGGCGACCAGCCGCGATACCGCCGCGCGCACCGGCATGATGGAGACGCCGAGGACATCGGCCGCGGCCCGCAGCGATAGTTTTTCGCCCGGGGCGAGCCGCCCGGAAATCAAGAGGTCCGCCAATTTCGCGTAAGCGCGTTCGCCCAGCGTCTGACGGTCGAGCGGCTCCACCAGATTAAGCGCGGCGGGCAAATTCAACGCTGGCCTCCCATACAGGTCCGAAATTTCGCAAGAGGGCTCGACAACGGCTCTGTCTTTTGCAAGTCTAACTGTGATCACAGATCACGGCAAGCGGGACCAAAGCACGTCTAAAGAACTGCGCTGATCTTGCCGGGGAACAAACAGCCGCGCCACGCGGCCGTATCAGGGAGACAAAGGCTGATGTCAGACAACAATCAATTCACGCGCCGCCGCCTGTTGAAGACCGCCGGCGGCATTGCGCTGGTGTCGGGAATCTCCGCGCCGGCGATTTTGCGCGCCCAGACTGCCGAGGTCATCAAGATCGGTCACCTGACGCCGCGCACCGGCTTTCTCGGGCCGCTCGGCGAGTATGCCGTGATGGCGATCGATCTCGCGGTGGAGGAAATCAATGCTTCCGGCGGCATGATGGGGCGAAAGGTCGAACTGTTGAAGGAGGATTCGGTGAATCCGCAGACCGCCTCGACCAAGGCCGAACGCATGATCGAGCGCGACAAGGTGGCCTGCATCATCGGCGAGATTTCTTCCGCCTCGTGCTTGACCATCGCGCAGGTCGCCTCACGCAACAAGACGCTGTTCATCAATACCGGCGGTAACTCCGACGCGCTGCGCGGCAAGGACTGCCAGCGCTACATGTTCCACGTCGAATCGCAGAATTCAATGTATGTCAAAACCGTTGGCCGCTCGTTCCTGCGCGATGGACTGGTCAAGGGAAAGAAGTGGTATTCGCTGACGGCCGACTATGCGTTCGGCCATGACCTGCTGAAGGTTTCCAAGCGCTTCATGGAAGCCAATGGCGGCAATTTCGTCGGCGACGATCTGGTGCCGACCGATGCCACCGACTTCTCCGCTTACCTGCTGAAACTCCGCGAGGCCAAGCCCGACCTGGTCGTGATCAATCTCGCGGGCAACCAGACCACCAACTTCCTCAAGCAATATGCGGAGTTCGGCCTGACCTTCCCGGTCGGCGGCTTCGGCTTCGATACCGCTCTGGCTTGGGCGGCGGGCAAAGGCAACTTCGTCGGCACCTGGCCGGTGGTCTGGCATCACCTGATCGACACGCCCGGCTCGAAAGCGTTCGTTGCGGCCTTCACCAAAAAATATTCCAAGCCGCCGGAAAACCAGGCCTGGGGCGACTACATCGCCACCAAGATCGTCGCGCAGGCCGTCAATGACCTCAAATCAGCGGAATCGCCGAAAATCATCGAGCACTTCGAGAAGGGTGCGAAATTCGATGTTCTGAAAACGCGACAAGGCTACTTCCGCGGCTCGGATCATCAATTGATGCACGAAATGTATGCGGTCACGGCGCTGCCCGCTGACAAGATCAAAAATCAGTGGGACATCTTTACCTCGAGCCCGCCGGTGCCGGGTCCCAACGAAGACCTCGAAGTGATCGCCGCCACCAAGGAAGAGAACAGCTGTACCTTCGCGAGCTGATCGATTGAATTTGCGTCTCTCCGGGATTGCCGGAGAGACGTGATCTTTTGCCATCCTCTCGTAACCCTTACTGCGCGCGGCGCGGAGCCAGAACCATGTCCGCCATGTTGCTGACGCAGCAAATTCTCAATGGACTGCTTGACGGCGTCTACTATCTCCTGATCGCGCTTGGTCTGTCACTGATCTTCTCGCTCGGCGGCATCGTCAATCTCGCGCATGGCGCGTTTTATGCAATCGGCGCTTATCTGACGCTGGTGCTTTCGCCCTATCTCGGTTTCGGCGGATCAATCGTGGCAGCACCCGTCGCGGTGGCATTGCTTGGCGTCGTGATCGAACGCACGCTGTTCCGCCGCTTCTATCGCTCCGATCCGATCCTCTCTCTGCTGCTGACATTCGGCCTGGCGATGGTGGCGGAGCAGGTGCTGCGCATGATCTTCGGTGCGCCGCCATTGTCCTATTCAATACCGCCCTGGCTGCGCGGACAGGTCGCGATCGGCAGCTTCATCTATTCGTTCTATCGCGTGGTTCTGCTCGGAATCGCCGTGGCCTGTATCGCCGGGCTATGGCTGCTCTTGCAAAAGACCTCCTTCGGCCGTGTGGTGCGCGCCGGCGTGCAGAACCCGGACATGGTCGGCGCGCTCGGCATTTCGCTGCAGCCTTATATGTCCGCGGTGGCCGCACTGGGCATCGGGCTTGCCGGCCTCGCCGGCGTGCTGCTGGCGCCAATCTATTCGATCCATCCGGCGATGGGCCAGGAGATCATCACGCCGGCTTTCGTCGTCGTGGTGATCGGCGGTCTCGGATCGTTCTGGGGCGTCGTTGCGGCGGCGCTGTTGGTTGGTCTCGTCAAAGGCGTCATGGTCGGCATC
Source organism: Bradyrhizobium sp. URHD0069 (assembly GCF_000701345.1). Lineage (GTDB taxonomy): Bacteria > Pseudomonadota > Alphaproteobacteria > Rhizobiales > Xanthobacteraceae > Bradyrhizobium. Next base: position 34,800 of record NZ_JNIJ01000021.1, read on the forward strand.
GGCTATTCCGCAGCCTCCACCGCCGCGATCTATCTGTTGATGCTGCTGGTGTTGCTGTTCCGGCCGCGCGGCCTGTTCGGCGAGCGCATCACGCGGTTCGAGTGAGGCGCTGACATGCTAAAGCGCCTGCCAATTCCACTGCTGATTGCCGCCATCGGACTGTTGGTATTGCCGCCGGTGCTGCTGGCGCTCGGCCTCACCATGACTTCGGCCACCGAGGTCGCAACCTTCGCCATCGCCTGCATGGCGCTGAACATTCTGGTCGGGCACACCGGGCTGGTATCATTCGGCCACGGCGCCTGGTTCGGTCTTGCGGCCTATGCGGCTGCGTTAGTCCAACGCAACCTGATGCCGGACTCGTTTTTCGGCCCGACCATCGCCGGCGTTTTGATCGTGGCGGTGGTCGCCACCGCATTCGGATTCCTGATCTTACGGCGGCGCGGCGTATATTTCTCGTTGCTGACGCTGGCGCTGGCGGCGATGCTATATGCGGTGTCGTTTCGCTGGACCGAAGTCACCGGCGGCGAGAACGGGCTCGGCGGCATCACGCGGCCGACACTGCTCGGCTTCAACCTGGAATCCTCGACCGTCTATTACTGGTTTGTGGCGGGGATCGCGTTCTTGGTGCTGGTCCTGTTGTGGCGTTTCCACAATTCCACCGTCGGCAGCGTGCTGGTGGCGATCCGCGAGAATGAGCAGCGCGCCCGCTTTCTCGGCTATCCGACCAATCGCTACAAGCTCGTGGCGTTCGTGCTGTCCGCCGCCATTACCGGCCTCGCCGGCATCCTGTTGCTCTACCAGAACCGCATGACCTCGGCCGATCCGATCTCGGTCGCGTTCTCCGGCGATTTGCTGGCGATGGTCGTGATCGGCGGCATGCGCAGTTTCCTGGGTCCGGCGCTCGGGGCGCTGTTCTTTATCCTGTTTCGCGAATTCCTCGGCATCTATACCGAGAACTGGCTGTTCTGGTTCGGCCTGGTGTTCGTCGCCTTCATCGTGTTTTCACCAACGGGTCTCGTCGGCGTCGGCGAGCGGCTGATCGCGCCGTTCCGCAAGAAGACGGTCGAAGACGCCGCGATGTCGGCGCGACGCATCGAAGTCTTGCCGCTGCCGGAATTTTTGCGGCCCAAAACGCACATCAACGGCGCGGTGCTCTCCGCCCGCCACATCTTCAAGAGTTTCGGCGGCATCAGGGCGGTTCAGGGTATCGACATCTCGATTGCCGATCGTACTCTGCACGCGCTGATTGGCCCAAACGGCGCCGGCAAAACCACCGCGTTCAATCTCTTGTCGGGCATGTATCCGCCGGACGAGGGCGAGGTTTCGCTGATGGGCCAGCCGATCGCCGGACATACGCCGGAGGAGATTGCGAGCGCCGGTATCGGCCGGTCGTTCCAGATCACCAACCTGTTTCCGGCGTTGAGCGTCGGCGAGAACATTCGCCTTGCCGTGCAGGCACGGCATCCCCGCCGCTTCGATCCCATCACCAACGCGCTGTCGATCGAGGCCATCAATGCCGAGACCACTGCCACCATCCGTTATCTCGGCCTCGCCGGCATCGAAAAGGCTGAAGCGGGCATGTTATCCTATGGCGGCCAGCGCCTCCTCGACATGGGGGTGGCGCTCGCCACCGCGCCGCGCGTGTTGTTGCTGGACGAACCGCTCGCCGGGCTCGCCGCGGCGGAGCGCGAGCGCATCGGCGCCATCATCAAGCGCATCTCGTCTGACTTGCCGGTGCTGCTGGTCGAACATGACATCGACCGGGTGTTTCAGCTCGCCGATCAGGTGACGGTCATGAACGAAGGGCGGGTGCTGCTCGACGGCTCGGTCGAGGATGCGCGCGCCAGTGCGAAGGTGCAGGAAATCTATATCGGCTCCGGCGCGACCGAGATCGCCGCGCGCCCGCGCGAGACCGCCGCCCGCGTCAACGCGCTTCTGACCGCAGCGAACGTCAATACATTCTACGGCAAGAGCCACATTCTCAACGACGTCAACTTCACGCTGCATGAAAACGAGATCATCGCGCTGCTCGGCCGCAACGGCGCCGGCAAATCGACCCTGCTGAAGACCCTGATCGGAATCGCGCCGGCTTCGCAGGGATCGATCAAGCTGGCGGACAACGAACTGGTCGGGCTTTCGTCCGCGCAGATAGCGCGCCTCGGCATCGGCTATGTGCCGCAGGGCCGCGGCCTGTTCGCGGGCATGAGCGTCGAACAAAACCTCGAGCTTGGCGGCTTGAAGCGCCAGACCGGCCATGGTGTGCATTGGACGCGTGAACGCATTTACGAATACTTCCCGCGTATTCGCCAACGCCTCGACAGCCCGGCGGATTATCTCTCCGGTGGCGAGCAGCAGATGGTGGCGGTGGCCCGTGCGCTGTCAGGCGACGTGCGGGTATTGCTGCTCGACGAACCCTTCGAGGGCCTCGCGCCGGCCGTGGTGGAACAGCTGTTCGAGACTTTCGATCGCCTGCGGAAGGAAATCGCCATCATCATCGTCGACCACAACCTCGATCTGGCGCTGGCGTTGTCCGACGCCACGGTGGCGCTGGAGCGCGGCCGGGTGATTCACGAGGGACCGTCCAAGGCATTGCGTGACAATATCGATCTGCGCCGCAAGGTGCTTTGGCTGTGAGAAGGACATGAAAAAGCAACATCGAAACGTCGCCATCGTCGGCGTAGGCCTGATCGGACGCGCCTGGGCGGCGATTTTTGCGCGTGCGGGATGGAACGTGGTGCTCACCGATCCGCATGAACCGACGCTCAAGGCCGCACCCGGCCTGATCCGCGACGAACTGCATGCGCTGGCACATTACGGGCTGGCGGACGATCCTGATGGGGCTGCGGCGCGGCTCTCCATTGCGGCGAGTCTCGAAGACGCCGTCAGGGATGTCGAATTCGTCCAGGAAAACGGCCCGGAGCTCGTTGAAGAGAAGAGAAGCATCTTTGCTCAACTCGACCAGCATGCGCCGCCGGACGCGCTGCTGGTCTCTTCGACCTCGGCCATAGCAGCGTCGCGCTTCACGGAGATGCTGCCGGGCCGCACCCGTTGTCTGGTCGGTCATCCCGTCAATCCGCCGCATCTGGTGCCGCTGGTCGAATTGTGCGGCGCGCCGTGGACCGCGCCTGAGACCATCGACCGGGCGCGCAATATCTATCGCGAGATCGGGCAGGTGCCGGTCACGATCAATCGCGAGATCAACGGCTTTGTGCTGAATCGTTTGCAGGGCGCGCTGCTGGCCGAAGCATTTCGGCTGGTCGGCGAAGGGTATATCTCGGCCGAAGATCTCGATCACACCGTCAAGGATGGCCTCGGTCTGCGCTGGTCGTTCCTGGGTCCCTTCGAGACCATCGAACTCAACGCGCCCGGCGGCATACCCGATTACTGCGCACGCTACACCGGTTTCTACAAGGAGCTTGCGTCGGCTTCCGCCGGGCCGGAGGTTTACCAAAGCCCGAATGTGGACCGGGTGATCGCGGCATGGCCGCACCAGCCGACGCCGGAGCGGATCGCCGCGCTGACGCAGCGGCGCAACCAGCGCCTTGCGGCGCTCGCCGCCCACAAGGCTGCTCAAACCGACGAAGCATCGACCCGCCAGAAAGAGAGCAAAGCATGAGCCGCAAAGTCATCATCACCTGTGCCGTGACCGGCGCGATCCACACCCCCTCGATGTCGAAGGCCTTGCCGGTGACGCCGCAGGAAATCGCCGATGCCGCGGTCGACGCGGCGGAAGCCGGCGCTGCCATCGTGCATCTGCACGCCCGCAACCCCAAAACCGGTCAGCCCGACCAGAGCCCGGAGGCGTTTGCGCCGTTCCTGAAGATCATCAAGCAGCGCTCCAACTGTGTAATCAACTTGACCACCGGCGGCGCGCCGACCATGACGGTGGACGAACGTGTCCGTCCCGCCGCGGTCTACAAGCCGGAAGTCGCTTCCCTCAACATGGGCTCGATGAATTTCGCATTCTTCGGCATGCTCAACCGCTTCAAGAACTTCGAACATGACTGGGAGCGCAAGCACCTCCAGAACAAGGATATCGTGTTCCGCAATACCTTCCAGGACATCGAATACGTGTTGAAGACGCTGTCCGAGACAGGCACCCGCTTCGAATTCGAATGCTACGATACCGCGCACCTCTACAACCTGAACTACTTCCTCGAGCAGGGCATGGTGAAACCGCCGCTGTTCGTGCAAACGGTGTTCGGCCTGCAGGGCGGCACCGGCGCGCACCCCGAAGACGTACTGCACATGAAGCGCACCGCCGACCGGCTGTTCGGCGACAAAATGGTCTGGTCGGTGCTGGGTGCCGGGCGCAATCAACTGCCCATCGCGGCGATGGCAGCGGCGATGGGCGGCAATATCCGCGTCGGGCTTGAAGACTCGCTGTGGGCCGCGCCCGGCCGAATGGCGGCATCGAACGCCGAGCAGGTGCAGCTCGCCCGCAAGATCATCGAAGGCCTCGGCCTTGAGGTGGCGACGTCGGACGAGGCGCGCGAAATTCTCGATCTGAAGGGCGGCGACAAGCTGGAAGTGTGACGGCCGCTTCGCCATCACATTTTCACAACGGCGGCAACAAAAAGCCAAGTTGCTGACGACGCTCAGCGCGTTCTCAGCAAATCCGGAGGCCCATCATGGCAGCAAAACCCGTTCCCGACGGTTATCATACGGTCACGCCGTATCTGACGGTGCGCAACGCACCGAAGGTCATCGAATTCCTCCAACAGGCTTTCGGAGCCGAAATATCTCATGAGCCGACCAAGCGGCCAGATGGAACGATCATGCACGCGGAGGTAACGATCGGCGATTCCCGCATTATGATCGGCGACGAAAGCGAGATGGCAAAAGCGACGACGTCTTCGCTTTACCTCTACGTTCCAGACGTGGACAGCGTGTACCAGCGGGCGGTCAAGGCCGGCGGCATTACCATCATGGAGCCGACGGACATGTTCTACGGCGACCGCAACGGCGGCGTGAAAGATCCGTCCGGCAACAGCTGGTTTATCGCCACGCATAAAGAAGATGTCGCGCCGACGGAATTGGCCAAACGCGCCGCGGCCTTTTTGAAACAGCAAAAGGGCAAGGCGGCTTAAACAATATCATTCAGCTCCCCTCTTCGTGCAGAAGAGGGGAGCGGAATTCAAGGGAATGCCCGACGCTTACCCGCCGCTGCTACTCATTGCCATCTGCCAGCCACTGGGTGCCGCGCGCGGAAGCCTTACAGGCTCGGCGGTAGCGCGCAGCCATTTGCCTTACTTTGAAGGACCAATGCCGCGATTTGCCTTGCTGGTTGCGCGGACGCCCCGCCATGATATCGTTCGATAAGATCGGTCCGCCATGAGGCCGAACTTTCGAGGGAGGAAGGCATGCGGAGGGCGCAGGCGTTTGCCGTCGCGATATTGTCTTTGCTGGCGGCTTCCGACGTCACGTCTGCTACCGAGAAGCAGGGCGGCATCCTACGGGTCTATCACCGGGACAGTCCAGCCAGCGCCTCAATCCATGAAGAGGCGACCTACTCGACCAACGTTCCCTTCATGCCCGTCTTCAACAACCTCGTGATATACAAGCAGGACGTTGCGCAGAACAGCCTGCAGTCGATCGTCCCGGATCTCGCGGAAAGCTGGGCTTGGAGCGGCGACAACAAGACGCTCAGCTTCAAGTTGAGACAGGGCGTCAAGTGGCACGACGGCAAGCCGTTCACATCCAACGACGTCAAATGCACATTCGACATGCTGATGGGCAAGTCGGCGCAAAAATTTCGCAAGAACCCCCGCAAGTCCTGGTATGACCAGGTGGTCGATGTGACCACGAACGGAGACTTCGAGGTCGCGTTCAACCTGAAGCGGCCGCAGCCGGCGCTATTGGCGCTGCTCGCCTCCGGCTATACGCCGGTCTATCCCTGCCATGTTTCTCCGGGGGACATGCGCACCAAGCCAGTTGGCACCGGCCCGTTCAAGTTCGTTGAATTCAAGGCCAACGAATCGATCAAGCTCATCCGCAATCCCGACTATTGGAAAAAGGCCCTGCCGCATCTCGACGGCATCGAGTTCACGATCATACCAAATCGCTCGACGGCCATCCTCGCCTTTGTTGCGGGTAAGTTCGACATGACGTTCCCGACCGAGGTATCGATCCCGCTGCTCAAGGACGTCAAGACCCAGGCGCCGAACGCGGTGTGCGTGGTCGAGCCTATCAACGTCAGCACCAACATCATCGTCAATTCGTCTGCGCCTCCGTTTGACAGTCTCGATATTCGCCGAGCGATGGCGCTGGCGCTCGATCGCAAGGCGTTTGTCTCGATCTTGTTCGAGGGCCAGGCCGACATCGGCGGCACGATGCTTCCGGCGCCAGCCGGATTGTGGGCGATGCCGAAGGAGATGCTGGAGACGATTCCGGGCTACGGTCCCGACATCAACGCCAACCGGGAGGAGGCGCGCAAGCTCATGCAGAAGGCGGGCTACGGACCGAACAAGCACCTGCAGGTCAAGGTCTCGACGCGCAACATTCCGATTTATCGCGACCCCGCCATCATCCTGATCGATCAGCTCAAGAGTATCTATATCGATGCCGATCTTGAGGTAGTGGAAACCGCCAACTGGTTTTCGAAGGTTGCGCGCAAGGACTACACGCTCGGCCTCAACCTCACCGGAAATGCCGTCGACGATCCGGACCAGTCGTTCTATGAAAACTACTCCTGCAATTCGGAACGAAACTATACCAACTATTGCAACGCCGAGATCGAGAAGCTGTTCGACCAGCAGTCCGCTGAAACCGACGTCAGCAAGCGCAAGAAACTGGTGTGGGATATCGACAAGAAGCTTCAAGAAGACGTCGCTCGCCCCATCATCTTCCACGGCCGTCAAGGCTCGTGCTGGCAGCCCTACGTAAAGGGCATCACCATCATGGTGAACAGTTCCTACAACGGCTATCGTTACGAGGACGTGTGGATGGATAAGTAACGTCTACCGTTACAAGCCAGCACAAGACCTCGCCAGGAAGCTGAGTAACTTGCGCGTATTCTGATCGCAAAGCCGGCATTCACTTTGCGGAATACGCGCTAACGGGAGCAGCCAGGTGTTTGCCTATATCGTGCGACGCCTCGTATTGATGCTCGTGACCCTGTTCGGGATCTCGGTCATTATCTTTGTGCTGCTGCGCATCGTGCCCGGCAATATTGTCGACATCCTTTTTGATGCCGCCGGATTCGTCGACAAGGCCGACAAGGCGAACCTGGAACGAGAACTGGGGCTCGATCAGTCGATCGTCGTGCAGTATCTGCACTGGATCGGCGGGCTACTCCGCGGCGATCTCGGCTATTCCTACGTGTCCGAAAAGCCTGCGCTGGAGGAAATCCTGCCGCGAATTCCCATTACGGCGCGACTGGCCGGTCTTGCGCTGTTATTTTCCGCGATGTTCGGCATTCCGCTTGGCGTCATCAGCGCCGTCAACCAGGGCACTCGGCTCGACTATGCCCTGCGCGTCGTGAGTCTGAGCGGCTTGTCGCTGCCATCCTTCTGGCTCGGCCTGCTGATCTTGATGGCCTCCGTTTCGCTGTTCGGAACCATGCCGATCTTCAATCCAAATCCGCAAACGTTCGGTCAAGCACTGGCGATTTACTGCGTTCCGGCGCTCGCGGTCGGTTTTCGCAGCGCCGCGCTCGTCATGCGGATCACGCGTTCCTCGATGCTCGAAATATTGCGGCAGGATTATATCCGCACCGCGCGTGCCAAGGGCGCATCCGAAACAACCGTCAACTATCAGCATGCCCTGAAGAACGCGATTCTGCCCGTCATTACCGTGATCGGCATCGAGGCGGCTTTCCTGATCGGCGGGTTGATCGTCACCGAAACCGTTTTCAATATCCCCGGCGTCGCCCGGTTCCTGGTCGAAGCGATCCGCTGGCGCGATTATCCAATCGTCCAGAACCTCGTGATGTTCATCGCCGTGGTGGTCGTGGTCGCGAACTTCACGGTCGACATGCTCTACGCCGCGCTCGACCCGCGGATCCGGTACACGGATTAGGAGGCCAATTGGACGCTATCAATTACGACATCGAATTGAAACGCGCCGGCGCCAATTCCACCCATGGCTGGCGCAAGCTGACGTTCCTTGCGCAACGTCATATGCTTGGCGCTGTCGGCCTGGTCATCATGTTGATTTTTGTGCTGACTGCGGTATCGGCGGATTTCATCAGCCGCTTCGATCCTCTCAGCGTCGATTCCACGCATCGGCTCGCGGCGCCCGATGCACGGCACTGGATGGGAACGGACTCGTTTGGCCGGGATGTCTGGAGCCGCATCATCCACGGCGCGCGCATATCGCTGGCCGTCGGCATCGGGTCGACCGCGCTCGGCTCGTCGATTGGCGTGATTATCGGTCTTGCTTCGGGTTATCTGTCCGGCTGGGTCGATCTGGTTTTTCAGCGGCTCATCGATATTTTGCAGGCCCTGCCGTTGTTGGTGCTTGCACTGGTGATGACCGCGGCCTTGGGACCGTCACTCCCGAACGTGATCATCGCGATCGCTATTCCCCTGATCCCCATCGTCGCCCGCGTGATCCGGGCTAACACGCTGGCGCTGCGCGAACTTCCGTTTGTGGAGGCGGCTAAATCGATCGGCATGAGCGAGATGCGAATTGCCCTTCGGCATGTTCTGCCCAACACGCTCGCCCCGTTGATTGTACTTGCCACCGCCCAGCTCGGCTCAGCGATCCTCACTGAAGCCTCGCTTTCGTTTCTCGGCCTCGGGATCCCCGAACCATATCCTTCCTGGGGACGCATGCTGTCGGAGTCGGCGGCGGAGTATGTTCGTGTCGCCCCATGGCTTGTGATTTTTCCGGGCGTGGCCATCAGCCTTGCGGTGTTCGGCACCAACCTGTTCGGCGACGCGCTCCGCGACATCCTTGATCCCAGGCAGCGCGGCTGATGAGCGAGGTTCAGGCACAAGCGACGGTTCTCGACGTGAAGGGCCTGCGGACGGTTTTCTTCACCAATTCAGGACTGTTCAAGGCGGTCGATGACGTTTCATTCACGGTCCGCCGCGGCGAGACGCTGGCGATCGTCGGCGAATCCGGTTGCGGCAAAAGCGTGACCGCGCTCTCGATCATGCGGCTGGTGCCGAACCCGCCGGGCAGGATCGTCGGCGGCTCCGTTGTGCTCGAAGGCACCGATCTGCTCGGCCTCGAAGAAGACAAGATGCGCGAGATCCGCGGAAATCGCATTTCCATGATCTTCCAGGAGCCGATGACTTCGCTCAACCCGGTGATGCGGATCGGCGACCAGATCACCGAGGCGGTCCGCCTGCATCGAACAATGACGGCGCAACAGGCGTGGGCTCAAGCCGTCGAGATGTTGCGCCTGGTCAGAATTCCCGTGCCCGAGCGGCGGGCGCTGGAATATCCGCACCAACTCTCGGGGGGGATGCGCCAGCGTGCGATGATCGCCATGGCGCTCGCCTGCCGGCCGGCGCTGTTGATCGCCGACGAGCCGACCACCGCGCTTGATGTCACGATTCAGGCCCAGATACTGGCGCTGATACTCGAGTTGCAAAAAGAACTCGGCATGGGATTGGTGCTCATCACCCACGATCTTGGCGTGGTCGCCCAGACCGCGCAGCGGGTCATTGTGATGTATGCTGGAAAGAAGGTCGAAGAGGCTGACGTCGAAACCTTGTTCGCGAATCCAAAGCACCCCTACACGCGGGGTTTGATGGCGTCGATGCCGGCCGTAGCCACGCTGGGCGCGAAAGCCGATGTGCGGCTGGTCGAAATTCCCGGCATGGTGCCATCATTGACCAGGTTGCCGAAGGGTTGCGCGTTCGCGCCGCGCTGCCAACTCGCGATTGCCCGCTGCCACGAGGAATATCCGCCCCTGCAGGCGCAAGGCGCCGATCATCTGGCCGCGTGCTGGCGCGCCACCGAACTGGCGGGATCGCCATGACCGACGCGCGCGTTCTGCTCGAAATATCGGATCTGGTGAAGCACTATCCGGTGCGAGGCGGCATCCTTCGCCGCAAAGTCGGTACGGTGCATGCCGTCGATGGCGTCAGCTTCACGCTTGGCGTCGGGGAAACACTTGGACTTGTCGGCGAATCCGGCTGCGGCAAGTCAACGGTGGCGCGCAGTATCCTGCGCTTGATCGAGCCGACCAGCGGCAGCATCCGCCTCAATGGCCGCGATATTACCCATCTCGGCAAGGCCGCACTGCGTCCACATCGGCGTTCGATGCAGATCGTGTTCCAGGATCCGTTTGCCTCGCTCAATCCGCGCATGACGGCGGGCGATATCGTCGGTGAGCCGCTCAGCGTGCATGGCATGGCGGCCGGCGGCAAAAAACGCCAGCGCGTCGCCGAACTGTTCGAGCAGGTCGGACTCAGGCCGGATCAAACGGAAAATTACCCGCACCAGTTCTCCGGCGGCCAGCGGCAGCGCATCTGTATTGCGCGAGCTTTGTCGCTCGAGCCGAGCCTGATCGTGTGCGATGAGCCGGTATCGGCGCTCGACGTATCGATCCAGGCCCAGGTGATCAACTTGTTGATCGACCTGCAGCGCAAGCATGGCTTCTCATATCTGTTCATCGCGCATGACCTCGCGGTGGTGGCTCATATCAGTCACCGCGTCGCCGTGATGTATCTCGGGCGGATCGTCGAGATTGCAGAAAAGGCTGAGTTGTTCGCCAATCCCCGCCATCCATATACGCAGGCGCTGCTGGCGTCCGTTCCCGTTGCAAATCCCAAAATCAAGCGCCTCAAACCACTCGTCGATGGGGATGTGCCAAGCCCGATCAATCCACCCTCGGGCTGCGCCTTCCACACCCGCTGCCGCTACGTGATGGAGCGCTGCAAGCTCGAGACGCCGGTGCTGGTTGAAACCGGATCGCAGCACCGGGTAGCATGTTTTCTCAATGAGGGAACGGGACGGCCGAGCTGAAAACCACCGTCGCGTGATAGAATTCGTCGATGTCTTGCCGTGCAAGGCCACGCGCAAGATCCACAAACCCCGCCACGCAAGAACTTCGGTTTACCGAAAGCTACCGATGTGGCCAAAGCAGCTGCCTCATGGCCTTGTGAAGTCACCGGGCCATGATCGCCGACCGAGATGCTCGGATAAACCCTTGCCGTGCGGCGGAAAATCAATAGTTGAACACATGACCGGAGACGCCAACCAGCCCGACTGAGCCCGCGAAATCATGGATTCCCAAGTTCACTATTTGCCGCTGACGCCGGGATTGTTTTCGATCCTGGTGCTTTTGTTTGTAGCGCTGATTATCCTGATTCAGCTTGGCATTCTCAGATATGCCTATATGCGGCTCGGTGTCGGTCCGGGTGCCGCTCTACTTCTGCTGTTCGGCTCGCTGATAGGGAGCTATTTCAACATTCCAATCACGGTCTTGCCCGGACCGCCCGTCAGATCGGGAGAGGTCGTCGAGTTCTTCGGCATGCGTTATGTCGTACCTGTCGTCGTGTCATGGCCCGGTACGGTTCTGGCCGTGAATGTCGGCGGCGCGCTCATTCCAACGATAATGTCCACCTACCTCGTTATTCGATATCAGCTCTGGCTCAAGGCGGCGCTGGCCACGGCGGCCATCGCCTTCATTATCCATTCCATGGCAACGCCGGTGCCGGGAATCGGCATTGCCGTGCCGGTCTTTGTGCCCGTCGTGGCCACGGCAATCCTGGCCTTTATCCTCTCCCGCGAATACGCGCCGCCGCTTGCCTATATCGGCGGCTCAATGGGAACGCTGATTGGCGCCGATCTGCTCAATCTCGATAAAATCAATGGGCTGGGCGCACCCGTTGCCTCGATTGGCGGCGCGGGGACATTTGACGGCATTTTTCTCACCGGCATTCTCGCCGTCCTGCTCGCCGGCATCGCCTCGCCATCGCGCCCGCGGGCGGCCTGATCGTATGGCAGGCGACGTCGCGGCGGTGCGCACCTACCCATCCCGCTCGCGTCGAAACGCACTGAATTGAAACTTCTGCATCACTCCCCAAGGCGTGGTGTGCTCATGCCGCCGCGTATCGATCAGTTCAAAGCCGCATCCAAGCGTTGCGGCTAGACTGTTGGCGTCGTACCGGCTGACCATCAGACCACTGCAGCGCTCCGGGCCGTCAGGCGCGAACGTGCCGATGATGGCGTGCCCGCCCACACGCAAGGCGCGTCGAAGCCGATCAACGTAAGCCGTCTGGTCCTTCTGATCAGTGAGAAAGTGAAAGGCCGCCCTGTCGTGCCAAATATCATAGGGCCGCGACGGCTCCCAGGTGGTCACGTCGGCGGCGATCCATGTCACCTGGCTTGCTTTGTCGCCGATGCGAGATCGCGCAGAAGCAAGCGCCGCGACTGACAAGTCGAGCACCGTCACATCCTCGCAACCTTGCGAAACGAGGCTATCAACGAGGCGTGAAGCGCCACCGCCAATGTCGATGATGGCTGAGCTCCGAACTGCCCCGGTGAGCGCGATCAGCTCGAGGGAGAGAGCCGGCGTTTCCTGAAACCAGCTCACCTGGCTTTCGCCCTTGGTGGTGTAGACCTTCTCCCAATGATCCTGACGGCTCACGTCGATCATGTCCTCATTCTCCGCCGGGCGGTAGTCGCGCAAGCCAACAAGAGCGCGTGGTCCCGCCTACTGCTAGGACACGGCCTGGAATGGCAGACCTGCGGGCATTGTCCTGCCGTGCGAGTTGCCACCCTCCCCTTCTATCAATAATAAGAAATAAAACGCCAAGGAGAATGCCGATCTCCAATCGATACTCATTAAAAATGAGAAACGAAGGGTACGGGGTTACGCCGATGGAAGCTCAGGTAAACACCGCGTCACGTTCGGCCGGCAAATGGTCGCCTTCGCCGGATGCAAGCGACATCGTCAAAAGTATTCATGCGATGCTGCATCCGCGCAATATTGTGCTGGTCGGCGCAACCGACAAGCCGGGCAACTATGCCGAGCGGATCTGGAACAACCTGATCAAATACAACTACGAAGGCGGCCTTTATCCGGTCAACGCCAAACGCGAAACAATCTGGGGCGTGCCCTGCTACAAGGACTTTGCAGGCCTGCCGGATAAACCCGATCACGTGCTGGTGCTGGTGCCGGCGCGCTTCGCGGTTCAGGTGATCCGCGACGCCGCGGCAGCCGGCGCCCGCTCGGTGACCATCGTGACTTCCGGCTTCAGCGAACTGCAGGACGAAGAAAGCCAAAAGCTCGCCGCCGAACTGCAGCAGGCGATCAGGGAGACCGGGCTTGCGGTCACCGGCCCGAATTGTCTCGGCAACCTGAGCGCCGGCGAAAAGATGTTCACCAACATCGACGACCGCATCGTCACCATGGAAGCAGGTCCCGTCGCGATCGCGGGCCAGTCCGGCGCGATCGTGATGGCCATCCGCCAGGCGCTGGAGGATCGCGGCGTCGGCGTCGGCTACATGGTTACGACCGGCAACGAGGCTGGCCTCGAGACCCCCGACCTGATGGGCTATTTCGCGGCCGATCCTTCGATCCGCGTGATCGTGGTTTATCTCGAAGGCGTGCGCAACACCAAGGCGTTCCGCGAAGCCTGCAAGGCCGCGCGCGCGGCCGGCAAGCCGGTGATCGCGCTCAAGCTCGGCACGTCTGAAGGCGGCCGGGCCGCCGCCATGGCCCACACCGGCGCGCTCGCCGGCTCGATCGAGACCTTCGACGCCATCTCGACTCGGGAAGGCGTCATCCGGGCGCGCGGTCTCGACGAATTGATCGAAACCACCGAATGCTTCGTCCATGCCGATCCGCCGAAAGGCAATCGGCTGGCTGGAGTGACCCTGTCGGGCGGCAAGCGCGGTCTTCTGATCGATGCGTTCCATTCGGCCGGCCTGAGTTTCGCTCAACTCAGCGAGGACGCGAGCGGCAAGCTTGCGAAGATGTTGGGCCCGGGCAGCATCGTCGGCAATCCCTTGGATGCGGGATTCGCCGCGGTGGTCGATCCCTCGGTCTACATGCAGTCGATCAAGGTCATGATCGACGATCCCGACACCGACATCGTCATCATCGATTCGGAGCTGCCGAAGGCGCCGCACGAATTGCGCGAAAGGAATTTGCGCATCGTCAACGAGATGGCGGCGACCGCCAGCAAGCCGGTCGTCTATATCAGCACCATGTCGATCGGCTTCACTGAGTTCACCAAGGCCTTGCGCAGATCGTTGCCGCATATCACGGTCATGCAGGGCCTCGATCGGGCGGTGGGCGCGATCAAGTCGCTGATCGATTACGCTTCGCTGCGCAAGGAAGTGCCGGACATCGTCTCGAGTTCCAGCGCTTCGGCGCGCACCACACTGGAGAGAACCCTCAAGAACGCCAAGGGCGCAGCGCTCGACGAGGTCGCGTCAAAGACGCTGCTTAGGGCTTACGGCATCCCGGTCTCGAAGGAAGAGATTGTCCAGACTGCCGCAGATGCGGTGAAAGTCGCCAAGAAAATCGGCTTTCCCGTCGTCGCCAAGGTCGTCAGTGCGGAGATATTGCACAAATCCGACATCGGCGGCGTGGTGCTGAACCTGAACAGCGCTGCCGAAGTCAGGAAAGCCTTCAACGACATCACGGCTCGGGTGAAGAAGCTGAAAAACAAGCCAAAGCTCGAAGGCATCCTGATTGCGCAACAGGTCAAGGCCGAGCTCGAACTGGTCGTCGGGGCAGCGCTCGATGCCGAAATGGGGCCGGTGGTGCTATTCGGCACCGGCGGCGTCGATATCGAACTGATGAAGGATGTCGCTTTGGCCGGCGCTCCGCTCGACGCGGCCGAAGCGAAGGAGCTGATCAACCGGACCAAAGCCGGCGTGAAACTGAAGGGTTATCGCGGCAGGCCCGCGCTGCACGAGGCGTCCGCCGTGAAAGCCCTCGTCGGACTGTCCAACCTGATCACGGATGCCGGCAGCCGCATCGCCTCGATCGACGTCAATCCATTTCTGATCAATGCCAAAACCGGGGTTGCCGTCGATGCCTTGATCGTTCTCAACAACGCCGCTGCCAAAAGCGCCGCCGCCCATTGATGCCAACCCATGCGCGTTCCAAGGCGCTCCAACTGGTTGCATTGACCTTTCGCTTGGCTTGCTTTGCCCGTACAATTGGCAGATGGCCAAGTGCGCTTAGCTCTCAACCCAGCACATCGCGCCGGATTTTTGGATGAAAGTGCGGGCCAGCAACCTGGTGATCGGATCTACAATGCTTGCGGTTATCGCCGCGGGGTTCGTGGGCCTGCTCGGGTTCCAGAAAATCCACAGCATCCAGCAGCGAAGCCTGCTTCGCATCACTTTCGAAGGCTCCGCCAGCGGTCTGCGCAAGGGCGGCAGCGTCAATTTCGATGGTATTCAGATTGGACAAATAATGTCCCTCAAGCTCGACAACCCTCGCAAGGTTGTCGCCCTTGTCATGGTGGATAGCAGCGCCCCGATCCGCAAGGACACCATTGTCGGCCTGGAATTCCAGGGGCTGACCGGGGTGGCGGCGATATCGCTGACGGGGGGCGAGGCTGCCGCGCCACCGGTGCCCTTGGATCGGGACGGCATTCCGGCGCTAACCGCCGACCTGAGCGAGACGGAGTCGATCCGCGACACCTTGCATAACGTTGACCGGATCCTCGTCGGCAATCAGGCGACGTTGAAACATACGCTGCAGAATTTCGAGACCTATACGGCGTCGCTGGTGAGCAAGGGCGAAGCGATCGATAGCATTATCCGCAAAGCCGATGGCGCTTTCGAAGGCTTCGACAGCGCCATGGCAAAGATCGACAGCGTCGTGCCCGGCCTTGCGTACGGCAAGGCCGACGAATTGTTTCAGAAGGTGAAGTCCATTCGCGAACTGGCCGAGGACTTCAAAAGACGCTCCGGCACCCTGATGGAGGAAGGCCGGCGCTCGCTTGTCGACATCAGCGAGGCCGCCATCAAAGTGACCAGAAAATTCGACCCGCAAGCCGGTAGGGCCGACAACCCAGTTCCGCCGAGAAGCCCGAGCCAAAAGCGGCAGTGAAGCTGCGGCCTGCCCCAGCGCGGTCAGTCCTCGCTATCAAACGGCGACACATCGCGCGCTCGGCATCGCGTTATGACGCCGCCGACCCACTCAAACTACGGATGCCTACACAACGAACCGCAGCCCCGGCTGCCTATCAGGGCCGACATTGAATCAATTTGAGAATCAATCCGATCCTTGGGAACTAAAATTCTGTTTGGGAATTGTTTCTCTTCGTTCAATTACGGGAACCTAAACATTTGAACTACCTCTGGTATTCCGCTTGATTTGCGATCGTCCGCGCGATTTGATGCTGGAAAATCAATGACTCGCACTTACTCAATTCGACTGCGCACTTAGTTCAGGGGAATGCAAATGGACGATTTCGGCTCTGCCGCTCCATCCGCAAGGCGTCGCGCCAAAGTCAAGCCATACACCAACGGAAAGCCCGATCCTTCGCAGGAGTTGCTTCACGCGCTGCAAGCGATGCGAAGCGGCGACTTTTCGGTGCGAATGACGGCTGATCATGCTGGGATCGATGGAAAGATCGCCGATACCTTTAACGAAATCGTCGCCGCCAATCAGCGGATGGCGCAGCAGCTGGAACGCGTCGGCCAGGTTGTCGGTCGGGAAGGAAAAACCCGGCAGCGCGTCAAGTTCGGGCTTGCCAGCGGCTCTTGGGCCGACATGGAGGGATCGGTAAATACTCTGATCGATGATTTGCTCTGGCCTACGCGTGAGGTGACCAGGGCGGTCGCCGCCGTTGCGCAAGGCGATCTGTTGCAAACCGTTCAGCTGGATGTCGATGGCCGCCCACTGGGCGGCGAATTTTTGCAATCGGCCAACATCGTCAACACGATGATCAAGCAGCTCAGCGTGTTCACCTCCGAGGTGACGCGCGTCGCGCGCGAGGTCGGCACGGAGGGCAAACTCGGCGGTCAAGCGCAGGTCCCTGAAGTGACGGGCGTCTGGAAAGACCTGACCGAGAGCGTCAACTCCATGGCCAACAATCTCACTGGCCAGGTCCGCAACATCGCCGAGGTTACCATCGCGGTTGCAAACGGCGACTTGTCCAAGAAGATCACGGTCGACGTGCGCGGCGAGATCCTGCAGCTGAAGGAAGCCATCAACACGATGGTCGATCAGCTTCGTTCCTTCGCGTCCGAAGTCACCCGCGTCGCCCGCGAAGTCGGCACCGACGGCAAACTGGGCGGCCAGGCGATCGTCCCAGGCGTCGCCGGCACATGGAAGGATCTGACCGACTCGGTGAACGCGATGTGCGGCAACTTGACCGCGCAGGTGCGCAATATCGCCAACGTCACCACGGCTGTCGCCCGCGGCGACCTCTCGCGCAAGATCACGGTCGACGTACGTGGCGAAATTCTGGAGCTGAAGGACACCATCAACACGATGGTCGATCAGCTCAATTCATTTGCGTCTGAAGTGACGCGCGTCGCCCGTGAAGTCGGCACCGAAGGAAAGCTTGGCGGCCAGGCTCAGGTGCCCGGCGTTGCCGGCACCTGGAAGGACCTTACCGACAACGTCAACTTCATGGCGAGCAACCTGACCGCACAGGTGCGCAACATCGCCGATGTCGCGACCGCGATCGCCGGCGGCGACCTTTCAAAAAAGATCACCGTGAACGTATCAGGCGAAATCCTGCAGTTGAAGGAAACGCTCAACACCATGGTCGACCAGCTCAACGCCTTCGCCGGAGAGGTGACGCGCGTCGCGCGCGAGGTCGGCACCGACGGCAGACTCGGCGGTCAGGCCAACGTGCTCGGCGTTGCCGGCACCTGGAAGGATTTGACCGAGAGCGTCAATTCGATGGCGAGCAACCTGACGGCCCAGGTTCGCAACATCGCCGAGGTGACCACCGCGGTCGCCAATGGCGATCTGTCCAAGAAGATCACAGTGGACGTGCGCGGTGAGATTCTTGAACTGAAAGACACCATCAACACCATGGTCGATCAGCTCAACGCGTTTGCCGGCGAGGTGACGCGCGTCGCGCGCGAGGTCGGCACCGAAGGCAAATTGGGCGGCCAGGCGCTGGTCCGCGGCGTTGCCGGCACGTGGAAGGATTTGACCGACGGCGTCAACTCGATGGCCAGCAACCTGACCGGCCAGGTCCGCAACATCGCCGAAGTCGCGACCGCCGTGGCAAAGGGCGACCTGTCGAAAAAGATTACGGTGAACGTGTCGGGCGAGATTCTTCAGTTGAAGGAAACGCTCAACACCATGGTCGACCAGCTCAACGCCTTCGCCGGCGAAGTGACGCGCGTCGCGCGCGAAGTCGGAACTGACGGCAAGCTCGGCGGTCAGGCCGAAGTCCGCGGCGTTGCCGGCACCTGGAAGGACCTCACCGACAGCGTCAACTCGATGGCCGGCAACCTGACCGCTCAGGTCCGCAATATCGCCGAGGTCGCGACCGCCATCGCCGGCGGCGACCTCTCGCGCAAGATCACGGTCGACGTCCGCGGCGAGATCCTGCAGCTCAAAGAGACCCTCAATACGATGGTCGATCAGCTCAACCGGTTTGCCGGTGAGGTGACGCGCGTGGCGCGCGAGGTGGGAACCGAAGGCCGCCTCGGCGGCCAAGCCAACGTTCCCGGCGTTGCCGGCACCTGGAAGGATTTGACCGACAGCGTGAACTCGATGGCGGGCAACTTGACCGCTCAGGTTCGCAACATCGCCGAGGTGACCACCGCGGTGGCGCGCGGCGACCTGTCGCGCAAGATTACCGTGGACGTGAAAGGTGAAATTCTCGAACTCAAAAACACCATCAACACCATGGTGGATCAGCTCAACGCGTTCGCATCCGAAGTGACGCGCGTGGCGCGCGAAGTCGGCACCGAAGGCAAGCTGGGCGGTCAGGCCGAAGTTCCTGAGGTCGCCGGCACCTGGAAAGACCTCACCGACAACGTCAACTTCATGGCGTCGAACCTGACCGCGCAGGTTCGCAACATCGCCGAAGTGGCTACCGCGATCGCGGGCGGCGACCTCTCGAAAAAGATTACAGTCGATGTCCGCGGTGAAATCCTGCTGCTCAAGGATACTCTGAATACGATGGTCGAACAGCTGCGCTCGTTCGCAGCCGAGGTGACGCGTGTCGCGCGCGAAGTCGGTACCGAGGGTCGGCTGGGTGGTCAGGCCGTGGTGCCCGGCGTTGGCGGTACCTGGAAGGATCTGACCGACAACGTCAACCTGCTGGCAGCCAACCTGACGACGCAAGTGCGCAACATCGCCGAAGTTACCACAGCGGTGGCGCGCGGCGACCTGTCACGCAAGATCACCGTCGATGTGAAGGGCGAGATTCTCGAACTCAAGAACACCATCAACACGATGGTCGACCAGTTAAATGCATTCGCCGGCGAGGTGACGCGCGTTGCGCGTGAGGTGGGCACCGAAGGCAAGCTCGGCGGACAGGCGCAGGTTCCCGGCGTCGCCGGGACCTGGAAGGACCTGACCGACACCGTGAACTTCATGGCCGCCAACCTCACCGAACAGGTGCGCGGCATCGTCAAGGTCGTGACGGCCGTGGCCAACGGCGACCTGAAACAGAATCTGACGGTGAAATCGAAGGGCGAAGTCGCAGCGCTCGCCGAAACCATCAATAACATGACTGAGACCCTGGCGACGTTCGCCGATCAGGTCTCCAGCGTGGCGCGTGAGGTCGGCGTTGAGGGCCGCCTGGGCGGCCAAGCCAACGTCCCCGGCGCGGCCGGCACGTGGAAGGGTCTCACCGGCAACGTCAACCTGCTGGCCGCCAACCTGACGTCGCAGGTGCGCGCGATCGCCGAAGTGGCGACCGCCGTCACCAAGGGTGACCTGACGCGTTCGATCCAGGTCGACGCCCGAGGCGAGGTCGCGGAGCTCAAGGACAACATCAATACGATGATTGGCAACCTGAGGCTCACAACCGATGTCAACACCGAGCAGGACTGGCTGAAGACCAATCTCGCCAAATTCACCAACATGCTGCAGGGCCAGCGCGATCTTACCACGGTTGGCCGGCTGCTCCTGACCGAGTTGACCCCACTGGTGAACGCGCACATGGGCGTGATCTACCAGGTCGAAAACGAAGACAATCCGCAGATGCGCCTGCTCGCGGCTTACGCCGGCGACGGCATCAATCCTCATCCGCCAATCCTGCAATTCGGCGAGGGCCTGATCGGGCAATGCGCCTTGGACAAGCGTCAACGTCTGGTCTCGGACATTCCGACCGATGCGGCGCCGGTCAATTCGGCGCTGTTGCGCGCGGTACCGAAGAATCTGGTGGTGCTTCCGGTCTTGTTCGAGAACCAGGTCAAGGCGGTCATCGAGCTGGCTTCCCTCAGCGCCTTCACGAATTCGCAAATGACCTTCCTCGAACAACTCACTGATAGTATCGGCATCGTGCTGAACAGCATTGAAGCAACGATGCAGACCGAAGGCCTTTTGAAGCAATCCCAGCAACTTGCCGGAGAGCTGCAGACGCAACAGAAAGAGTTGCAGCAGACCAACGAACAGCTGGAGCAAAAGGCCCAGCAGCTGGCCGAGCGCAACGTCGAGGTGGAACGCAAGAACCAGGAAATCGAGCAGGCGCGGCGTGCGCTCGAAGAGAAGGCGACCGAGCTTGCACTGACATCGAAGTACAAATCGGAGTTTCTTGCCAACATGTCGCATGAGTTACGAACGCCGCTCAACAGCATCTTGATTCTCGGCCAGCAGCTGACTGAAAATCCCGACGGCAACTTATCTCCAAAACAGGTCGAATTTTCGCGAACCATTCATGGTGCGGGCACCGACCTGTTGAACCTGATCAGCGACATTCTCGATCTTTCCAAGATCGAATCCGGAACGGTGACGGTGGATGCGGAGGAAATTCTGACATCCAATCTCCTCGAAGCCGTCGGCCGGCCGTTCCGGCACGAGGCGGAAGATCGGCAACTGTCCTTCAACATCGAGGTCGATCCCAATCTGGGCCGCAGTATCGTCACCGACTCCAAGCGCCTGCAGCAGGTGCTGAAGAATCTGTTGTCGAACGCGTTCAAGTTTACCGCCGAAGGCTACGTGCGCCTCAGCGTTTCGGCAGCCGTAGGAGGCTGGAGCAACGAACATCCCGTCCTCAATCATTCTCCCGCCGTTGTCGCCTTCGAGGTGTCCGATACCGGCATCGGCATTCCCCTGGAAAAGCAGAAGCTGATCTTCGAGGCATTTCAACAGGCGGACGCCGGCACCAGCCGGAAATATGGCGGCACCGGTTTGGGCTTGGCCATCAGCCGCGAGCTTGCAGGCCTCTTGGGCGGGGAAATTCATCTGCAAAGCACCCCCGGCAAGGGCAGCACCTTCACGCTCTATCTGCCGCTGAAGTATTCCGGACCAACGGTAGCTCCGCGAGCGGCCAGCGCGTCCCGGTACAACGCAACGCCAGCGCTGCAGGTCGCGACGCAGGAGGGTACCATCGAACAGCTGCCGGACGACCGGTTAAATCTCCAACCGGGGGATGCGATTCTTTTGATCGTCGAGGACGATCCGCATTATGCGCGCGTGCTGATAGATCTGGCGCGCGACAAGGGCTTCAAAGTGCTGGTCGCGGCGCGCGGTGCCGAAGCGCTCGATCTCGCCAAGCAGTTCCAACCGACTGCAGTGTCGCTTGATGTCTTCCTGCCGGACATGCTCGGCTGGACGGTGCTGAGCCAGTTGAAACATAACCCGCTGACGCGCCACATTCCGGTTCAAATCGTCACGCTCGACGAAGATCGCCAGCATGCGCTGGCCCGCGGCGCGTTTTCTTATGTCAACAAGCCGACGACGACCGAAGGGGTCATCGCGGCGCTGTCGCGAATCAAGGAGTACGCCAAGCCGCGTCGCAAGCGCCTGCTGATCGTGGAGGACAATGCTGCGGAACAGATGAGCATCCGCGAACTCCTGGATCATCACGATATCGAGATTGTCACCACCGATACCGGTGCGGGCGCGCTTTCGACTTTGCGCGAGAACCCATGCGACTGCGTGGTCCTCGATCTGCGGTTGCCCGACATGAGCGGCTTCGAGGTGCTCGATCGCATCCGCAAGGATGATTCGCTGTCCAACGTGCCCGTGGTCGTATTCACCGGCCGCGAGCTTTCGGTCGAAGAGGATGCGGAATTGCATACGATGGCTCGGAGCATCGTGGTGAAAGGCGTAGAGTCGCCGGAACGTTTGCTCGACGAAACGTCACTCTTCTTGCACCGTGTGATCACCGAATTGCCGATTGAGAAGCAGCGGATGCTCGAGAAGCTCAACAGCTCCGATGACGATCTTATCGGCCGGACCGCGCTGCTAGTGGACGACGACGCTCGCAATATCTTCGCGCTGAGCAGCGTGCTGGAGCGGCGTGGCATGAGAGTTCTCACCGCCACGACGGGCAGCGAAGCGGTCGCGCTGGTCGAATCGAACCCGAACATCGCAATTGTTTTGATGGATATCATGATGCCGCAGATGGATGGCTATCAGACCATCGGCGTTATCCGGGGAAACCCGTCGTTCCGCCGGCTTCCCATCATCGCACTTACCGCCAAGGCCATGAAGGGGGACCGCGAGAAATGCCTCGACGCCGGCGCTTCCGATTATTTGGCCAAGCCGGTCAACACCGAGCAGTTGCTCCTCGCCATACGCATGTGGCTACACCGGTGATTGGTGCATTTCGATGATGGACCATGAAAAGGTAAACATCCTTCTGGTCGATGATCAGCCGGCGAAGCTGCTTGCCTACGAGGTTATCTTGAGGGAGCTCGGCGAAAATCTCGTCGTCGCCGCTTCCGGTCGGGAAGCGCTGGAATTTCTTCTCAAGAACGAAGTCGCAGTCATTCTAGTCGACGTTTGCATGCCGGAGCTGGACGGATTCGAACTCGCCGCCATGATCCGCGAGCATCCCCGTTTCCAGAAGACGGCGATGATCTTCATTTCGGCCATTCAAGTCAGCGATCTGGACCGTCTTCGCGGCTACGAGATGGGCGCGGTGGACTACGTTCCGGTGCCGGTCGTTCCGGAGGTATTGCGCGCCAAGATCAGAGTGTTCGCCGAACTCTATCGCAAGACCCGGCAGCTGGAGCGATTCAATGCCGAACTTGAGGGTCGCGTTCGCGCCCGCACCGCGGAGCTGGAACAATCGAACGCGCGGCTTCTGGAAAGCGAGCAGCGCCGCAGCCTGGCCCTCGCAGCCGGCCGAATGGGTTCCTGGGATTGGGACTGGGTCAACGGCGACTGGATGTGGGATGAAGGCCAGTACCGTATCTTTGGAGTCGACCCACGAAGCTTTGTGGTGACCCCGGCAAACGTTCAAGCGTTGCTTTACCCAGACGATATTGACGAACTGCAGAAAGCCACCGCCCAATTCGCCAAGGGCACAAAATCATACGAAGCCGAGTTCAGGATCAAGCGACCCGACGGCGAGATTCGCTGGTGCGTCGGTACCGCCGCGGCAACGGTGGACAAGGGCGGCCGCGTCGTGCGCGTCAGCGGCGTCACTGTCGACATTACTGAACGCAAGCAGGCGGAAGAACGTCAGAATCTGCTGGCCCGGGAAGTCGACCATCGCGCGAAGAACGCATTGGCGCTTGCGCAATCCATCATTCGACTAACGCGCGGCGAGAATGTCAAAGCTTACATTCAGGCCGTGGAAGGACGGATCAATGCCCTGGCGCGGGTGCATACCATCCTCTCCTTGTCGAAATGGCAGGGCGCGGAAATAGGAAAGCTGGTCGATGAGGAGATCGCTCCTTATTCGACCGGCGATCAGATCGCATTCGGCGGCTCAGAGATTCAGCTGCAGCCCGCGACCGCGCAGACGCTAGCCCTGGCCCTGCACGAACTGGTCACCAATTCGGCCAAATACGGAGCGCTCTCCACGCTTTCCGGCCGTTTGTCCATCAAGTGGGAGATGCAAGGGGACGTCCTCCGCATGGTGTGGGAAGAGAGGGATGGCCCCGTCGTCGAAAAACCGGTCTCGCGCGGATTCGGAACGAGAAGCGTGATCGCCAGCATCGAGACGCAGCTAGGAGGACAGGCCGAGTTCGACTGGCGCTCCGAAGGTCTGGTCTGCCGCCTATCGGTTCCGCTGATGCGGGACATGCCAATCGGTCAGCTCGACCCCCACCATAACCTGGCCCTCAATGGCAACGGCGCTAAGCTGACTTCGAGGCCGGCAGACGGGTAAAGCGGTCAGCGTTCCGCTATTGGCCGCATGTCCTGAGTTCGTTGGATCTTTCGCGCGGCCCGTTCGCTTGGCGTCATTCAGCGCTTACACTCGTTCTTTCAGGGATGACGCACGTGATGCTCAGGTCCACTAAAATGCGACCCCGAGACGTCGTCCGGCAATCCAAACAACCCGGCAACGCTTCCTGGTGCCACCAAATAGCAATTCAAATCGAATGGGGAGCTTGGTGTTCCCCCAAACCTCGAGGCATGCGCCACCAGGGGAATAGTCTACAACTCTGCAATCAATGACGGGATCTTTCGGGCCAAGGATCAGTTTGGCCAGATCGGAATTTCTGCCTGTCGGCCGAACACGAACAAACCTTCGCGGATGCACATGCGCTCCTATGCATGACCAGAAGCCTTCGGATGACCTTCGCCGAATGTTCTAAACACTTCGTTGAGCTATATAGTTATCGAAAACGCAGATTTCGGTTGCGATTCCGGTCACGCCACAAACAAGGCTCAACTTCCGAAGCTCGTTACCGACCGTCAATCCGTTCAGACACCGCGCAACGCGTTTACGAAAAAGTTCCATGTTGGAGGTACCCTATACATACGACCCTGTTTGGTACGGTGTCGGACATACGGACAAATGGGGCGATGAAATTTATTGAAGATTGAATGATCGACGGCAGGTCGCTTCGTTGATAGCGTATGCCGGCTGCATTTATTTTGTGTTTTGCGATTTTGACGATTGCTATGCAAGGCGCTGAGGATTCTCCGTTTGCTGATCTCGATGCCGCACTCCAGGGCGGTCCATCGGAAAAGCGCGGAGCCATCCTGCGGCGAATTGCCGATCTTTTCTGAGTGAAGCGAATCGCTTAAACGAAGAACAGATCGGCGTTTTCGGTGACTTTTTTATATTCAATTGATCGAGAGAATTAAACCCGGGCGTTGGTGGAGCTCAGCGAGCGTTTCGGGCCACCTGCTAGCGATTTTAATCGAGCTTACGCTGCAGTTGGCTCACTTCTTTGATTCAAGGTTTTCAGAAGGCGGCTTTGCAACTTTGCAGGGGCCCGCGAAGTAGGTGCGAGGAGCGCCTAACCCCGTTTTTCAATTTCATGAAAGATCGGATTGCGCAGATGGCCTACGGAGACAGAAAGAGCGAGCGTGTCGATTTCGAGCGCGGCGTCCATGTTCACATCATGGGGATTGATGGAACCTGGCGTCGGGACTGCACGATGATTGACGTGTCGCAAACGGGCGCGCGGTTGTGCGTCGAAGGGTCTCTTGAAGGGCTGGACCTCAAGGAGTTCTTCCTGCTGCTGTCCTCGACGGGGCTCGCGTTTCGCCGCTGTCAAATGGTGCGCCTCGATGGCGATCAAATCGGCATCCAGTTTTTGGCGCGAGACAAGACCAGAAAAAAATCTTTGAAGCGACAGTCTGCTGACGAGATCGTCCGAAACACTTGATTCAACTCAACACCTGCAAGGAACATTCGATGGATGACGCGCAGAAAGTAACGGAGGTCTCCGTCCTCACTAAATCAATTGAGCCTCTAATCGGAATCGTCCAAGTAAGTACCGCCGAGGCGGCAATCAAATTCGAAATAACAGAAGATCTGGCGCACAAGATCTGCACCGATCTCGAGCGCTTTCTCACTCGATGACATGTTTTGAAGATTCCACTCTCTTGGGAGATTATTGCTTTTAGTAACGGCCTGGAACAATTGAAACCGGCTATTCATGTCCGTTCACGTCATCGCTGATATTGCCAGCAAACTTTCTGCCCTGCGCGCCAGGGTGGAAAAGCAACACGCAATAACATCCGAATTGCCTAGCGGCACGAGCCGCAGCGAGCCCGACGCTATCGTCGTCACGGCGGATTTACGGGTGGTTGAAAACATCGCCGCCCTAAAGGAGGAGGAGATGTTCGGAAAGTTAACTCACGTCCGCAAGCGTATTTTCCTTGTCGATCAGAAGGCGCGATTGCTCGCCGTTCAAGCCTATGCACTTGGGACAACCCGCGTGCTTACTCATCCCATCGGTGAAGCCAGCCTGTTAGCAGAGAGCGATAAGATGGAGTGGGGCCACGCTGGGAGTGACGGTATCTAAATACTAGTTGCCAAATAACGAGTGCGCCAAAAAATGTTGTAGTGTCTGCTGATCGCAGGTCAGTGTGGAAATGCGTCCGGGTGTTTCGGTCCCAGGAATGGCTGTGTCCTCATGAATCTAGCCGAGCAAGCGAGAGAGATACCCGCCATTGCTCCCTCGGTCATCACGAGGCGGCTTGCTGCGATCGCCTTTGCGGACGTCGCAGGCTTTTCCCGCCTGATGGCCCTCCAAGATGTCGAGACCGTGCTTGCTTGGAGGGCGCTCCGGACGGAGATCATGGAGCCGCACATGACGCGGCATGGCGGGCGAGTGGCTGAAATCGCCGGCGATGCGATGCTGATGGAATTCCCGAGCGTCGTGAACGCCGTGCGCTGGGCGGCTGATGTTCAGCAGGCTCAGGAACGTACAAGGGCTACCGATGGTCCGCTCGCACTCCATCTTCGCATTGCCATCAACGTCGATGATGTCATCGACGAAGACGGAATCTTGCAGGGTGACGGCGTCAACATCGCATCCCGCATCCATCAGGCCGCGGAGCCCGGCCAGATCGTCGTCACCTCTGCAGTTCGCGACTATGTCATGAACCGGTTGCCGTTGACATTTCACGACCTTGGTACGCCGCCGATGAAAAACATTGCGCGGATGGTGCGCGTCTATAAGGTCGAATGGACCGAGGGCGCCAGAGGCGATCCTATCGCGCAGCCGTATTTGCAATGGGCGTCACGGCCCACGCTCGCCGTCCTGCCATTCCGGACAATCAGCGGCACCGACGACGACAGCTATTACGGCGAGGGGATCACCGATGAGATCATCACCGGCCTTTCAAGAAATCGGGCGCTTTACGTTATAGCGCGCAATTCGACGCTGCGTTATCGTGAGCACGACAAGGATCTGCGTCAGATCGCTAGTGAACTCGACGTGCGCTACGTGCTTGACGGTAGCGTCCAGAGGCAAGGCACGCGTCTGCGGATTAATGCCGAACTCACCGATATTGTAGGCAACATCTCTATTTGGGCCCAAAGATATGAAGGATCGACCAACGATCTGTTCGAGTTTCAGGACCGCATAGCCGGCGGTATTTTGGCATCGATCGAGCCGCGTGTGCGTGCGGTAGAGACGGCGCGTGTCGGTGATCGCCCGACGGAGAGCCTGGACGCATATCACTGTGTGCTGCGGGCAATGTCCCTGCTCTATCATTTCACGCAGGAAAGCTACCGCGAGGCAGGCGAACTCCTTGAGCGTGCCATCGCGCTCGATCCATCCTACGCGCAGGCGTATGCGCATCTCGGATGGTGGCTCAATTTCCGCATCGGCGAAGGCTGGTCTCAGGATCCTGAAGCCGACAAGGCGCGCGCGCTCTCGGTTTCGCAACGAGCCATCGAGCTCGACCGCGAGGATCCGTTTGCGCTTGCCGTCGCCGGGCACCTTCTTTCGTTCCTCGGCAGGAATCCGGAGGACGCGCTCGACCTTTTCAATGAGGCCTTGGCGCTCAACCAGAACTCGGCGTTCGCCTGGGGTTTGAGTGCCCTGACACTTGCATATCTGGGCCGTGCCGACGAAGCCTCGGAACGATTGCAAAACGTCTGGCGTCTCAATCCTTTCGATCCGCTAAACTTCTATTTCTGGATCGTGGCCGGCATTGCCGAGTTTGTGGCCGGCCGATACAATGAGGCGATCGTGTGGCTGCGCAAAAGCAGGCGCGCGAATCCAAGATTTGTTGCCTGCCTGCGGATGTTGGCGGCGTCGCTGGCGATTTCGGGCGATGAAGCAGGAGCGCACGCGATTGCTCGAGAACTTCTGGCGATGGATCCGTCGTTTCGAGTTTCGACATTTGTTTCCTGGTATCCGCTGCGGCGGCCAGACGATCTGTCGCGTCTAGCGAAGGCATTACTCGCCGCCGGCGTACCGGAATAGACGAATTGCAAGCCGAAGCATTTAGGGAGGGCGTGATATGGGCGCAGGTGCGGGAGCAGGTGCAGGTGCCGGAGCCGGAGCAGGTGCGGGTGCGGGTGCAGGAGCGGGTGCAGGAGCAGGCGCAGGAGCAGGCGCGGGCGCAGGCGCGGGCGCAGGCGCGGGCGCAGGAGCGGGCGCGGGTGCAGGAGCGGGCGCGGGTGCGGGAGCCGGTGCGGGAGCCGGTGCGGGTGCGGGAGCCGGTATCGGTACCGCTCGCAGCTATTATGCGACGCCCTGGGATTTGCGCTATCGACCGTGGACGCTAGATTTTACACCGGACGACGCGGGTGTTCCGGCCTTCCCGTTCGAAGAGGTTATCAATCCTTATCAAGTCGATGCGAGTGGCAACGACGCATTCATTGAATGGACGACCGGGGATTGGGACCCCGCCTTACGGTTCTGGACGCTGCCTTACGATCCGCAACTCACCCAATGGCTGCTTTCGGTTGATCCCTCCCGGCCCTCGATCATGGTGGCCCGCGAATTCGGCGGACAACCAACGCGTTGGCAGTTTTCGCGGACGCAATTAATCGGCAACGGCTGGCTCGAAGCAGAAGATCTGATATGGCAGCCAGACCCCAACCTGGCGGGCACTCCTGGATGGCCGGGCGCAAAGACCGCGGCCTGGGGTCGCGTTCGCGCCGAGATCGAAGAGCTGCAACAACTCATGGAGGACGATCGCGAACGCTATCTCCCAGAGATCGACATTCAAGCTGACGGCTTGGCTGACTACTTCATCAGCTTTCTTGGTGCCAGCGAAGAGCGCCATCCCTGGACCATCGAATACATGAGTTGTGGAATGGCGCTCGGCAATATCGCCTACATGTTCTACAAGCAACGGTTCAAGCGCCCCCGCCCCTCAGTTTTGTGCCCTGGTCTTATCCCGCCATTCGGTCCCCCGGCGCATCCGGCTTTTCCGAGTGGGCATTCGTTTCTCGGCCATCTGCTCGCGCTAATGCTCCTGGAGATTCCGGCAATCCGTCAACGCTACGGTCTTTTCAACGTGTTCGATGGCTCGCCTGGCAGGCCGATCAATCCAAATCCGCCCCCACCAGGTGGCGGTGCACCGCCGACCAATCCTCTCTACGGACGGGACGAGATCAAATCGCCTATGCTCTGGTTGTCTCAACGGTTAGCGAAAAACCGTGAGCGCCTTGGCGTTCACTACTTTTCGGACTCAACTGGTAGCCGGCACTTGGCCGGCGGAATCTGGCGCGCGTTGTTCCACGAAACGAACCCCAACAACCGTATCGAGTGTCCGACCCTAAGCGGCGTACTGGCCAAAGCCACGGCCGAGTGGCCAACAAAGCTGCCTTAGCCGAGCAGCGCAGCGGTCAGTTGTGCTTGAGCACGCACAGAGCGAGATTGTTGTCGCTTGCGACCAGATCCTTGAGGTCGGTCTCGAGGTAGCTGCAGGGAAGACCCGTCACCGGATCGGTATTCGCAGCGTCGGCACTGCACGTCGCCTGCGCCAGAATCAGATACCGTTTTGCCGGCGGTGTATGCGTGAACGGTCCGAAGGTCTTCTCTCCGCCTGCGGCGATGGATTGGCCGCCACTGGCCGACGGATTACACCGCTTCCATCCTGCCCCACGGTGCCACGTCGGTGGCTCCGTGTTTTTCGGCCATTCGCGATACCAAGCGCTAACCCTCACATTGGCGGCAGTTTGACTTCCTCGATTGCCGACTTTCACGCGGATGTTGTTGCCTTGCACAATGATAGTGGATGGTGACTGCCAGGCGGGTGCCGGATCGCCACCTCGCTGATTGCGATCCCATTCAAGGGAGATCGGCACGTAATTGCCCGGACCGTAGTCGCTGCTGCCGTTTGGCGTGGCATCCACCAGCGGCCGGCCATCAGCAATGTAGACATCCACCGGCGGAGGCATTCCCGGCGCATTGGTAATGACGCCTGCGGGTGTGTATAGCCCTTGGGCCTCGAAGGCCCAGCGTATTACTTTGTGCGCGCACCCGCCGACTCTTTCAAATGTATCACCGTTCACGGAAGGATAAGTCACGTTCCAGACCTGCGTGCCGATGTCAGCGTCAACTAACTCAGAAACGAAATCATCAGGATTATTGCCTGCTACAATTCCGGTCGTCCCCATAAGCTGGACCGCGCGAAGAATAAGGTAGACCGTATAGTGCGAGGCGCGCTCGCGGAAATGTTCGTCGGCATCTGCTGAACCGAACTTCTTGGTGTCGCCACCGAGGCATCGATAAAGCCGGAACAGTGACGACGACAGGATCTGCTCGCTCCGATAAGCTTTGCGACGTTGCGGTGTAACATATGGCGCATGCGACAGTGCGCTGTGCATCGTGCCGCCCCAGCTCCAGCCGTGCCCAACACAGCGATCATGACGACGCGGGATAAACACCCACGGAAAGGTTAGTCCCCGAGAGTTTGGATCTAAGGCCAGCTTTGAGAGGGGGTCCATGGCGATGGCTGCCAAAGCATCACCGGCACTGTGAGCGAAGCGGAATTCCAATTCGCCGATTGACGCCATCAGAATAACATGTCCGATCTCGTGCCAAATCCAGCGCGCGTCGGCAGCGATGCCAAGCGGCGCGGCCTGCGAGCGATCCTCGCCGTTCCAAGGTTTTCGCTCGCGGTGCCGCAGGTTGGCGAGCGCAAGATGCATTTCCAAGCCCGGGCGCTGGCCTAGCGTCATCGGGCCCGCTGCGTCCGTCGGCCAGCCGTCTGGAATGACCCGGGCATTGACGACCTGGCCGTCCTTTCCCGGACCAGGCTCGACACCCGAGCGATACGCGACCTTGAGCGGCAGCTTCGCAACACGGAAATAGGCGTTGACGTCGATGCCATAGGCATCCAGACGATCGAAAAAGTCTTTAACATTGCGGAACGCGCTAACGGCGCTGAAATCATTGCTGCGGATTTCGGGCCCGGATCCAGGCAAATCGGCCACCCTTGGATCGCCAGCCACACTACCTTGGTCGGCAAGAACGAAGCGAGGCGCCACCGTTGCCCGCATGGTTTCCGGCACGCCCAATCGTAGCGGCACGTTGCGCTTGGTCCCGAGCTTGGCAGGCCCGCGGAAGCTCCCCAGGTCCTTTTCCGAGCGGGTGGGGCGTCGCTTGCGACAATCTTGAGGTGACCCACACGACGCCGGATCAATCGGAAACAGCTGCGCTTCTCCGGGCCTTGCATCGGCAAAAAGCCTAGCCTTCCGGATGGAAGTAGGCCCTTCCACGGACTTCCCTTCGGCCGAGACTATTTCCGTGGCCACGAAGAAATAGGGATAGTCCCGAACGTGACGACGTGTCGTGGCTTCATCGTCGCCCAGCGGACTCTTGAATCTCCCCGTTCCACGTCGTTCGACCTTCCAATTGTTTCCGTCAATGCGTGTAATCCGCAGCCTGCGGGTTTTGACATCATCCAGACTTAGGCGTTTTGATATGTCATCGTTTGTCAGAAAATTACCGATGAAGGCTTTGCTCTGTTTTGACCAATCCTCACTAAACACTCCCATCCTCTGATGTTCGCCAAACGGGAGCGAAGCCGACATTCCGGTAATGCGAACGTCGAATTCCGTTCCTTGCTTGGTGACCCTGCGCTCGCTCGCATGCAGGACAACCCGCAGCCCGAAACCGGAGCCCAGAACCTGATCTTGTATTTTTTCGGACGCCATCAAAATGACCGTCTGTTCCGGCAGAGCCTTGCCTTCAGCTGAAAAACGCTCCGCGCGGAACGAGACAAACGGATCGGCCGGAGTCTGCTCGTCCTCAAAATTTGAGGGAGGCCACTGGATCGGCAACCATCCGAACGCCGAGGCTAGCCGCGGGTTGATTTTCGTAGAGCTAAGAGCCCGAAGCCACTCCTCGGGAAGCTCAAGCCGAGGCTGAATATCAGTAAGTTTGGTTGCACGCTCAAGGTAGGCGAACGCTAACGCCCGCAAAGCCCGATCACTGAAATCTTTCACAACCCCCGTGAAAGGCGCGGTGGGATGCCGCAACAGAAGAGTGGTCGGCGCAGAATCTTTCGGATCGACCCACCGCTGACTCCAAACCGCATATTTGCCGGGATTCCAGACCGGATGATCGCCTTTCCGCGAAGCAGGCTTTCTTGCCATCGGCAATTCTCCCTGTCTGCCGGCACGGTCGCTGATTGCGACGGCCTCGTTTCGCTTATTCCCCGGTAGTGGGGCCAACTCTATCCCAAATGGCACGACTCGGCGATAGGCGGCTGGGCTGGGTGAGTGCATTGCACCAGATCAACCCGCAGAACTCACAGCCCTGAACCCCATTGCCGCGCGGTCTGCAAGATCCAGTCGCGGTAAAGCGTGAGCGGGGTGACGCCGGTCAATCCGCCGCAGCCCGCAGAGCCGTTCGGTCCTGTCGACCAGCTGACGACGCCGACGATGGCGGGTCCGCCATGCCGATCCTCAAATACCGGTCCGCCGGAATCTCCGGTGCAGGCGCCAAGTCCGAGACGAGCGCCCTGCCCGACCGGATCGACCAGGCGAATCTGCAACGTGCCTGGCTGGCCGGTGACGACAAGGCCGGCCACGCGTACGGTCCCACCAGTGCCGCCCTCACCACGGATGGTCACGCCGATGCCGGCGATGGTGAAGCGGCTGCCGCCGACGATTGGAATCTGAGGCGCTCCGAGCACTGCTGCAGTTTTTCCGTTAGGGCTCGTTTCGAGCTGCAGCAACGCCACATCGGCGGTGGCGCGATGGTCCGTCATCGCCTGGATATTGAACGCGGGATGAATGGCGACGTTCTTCACGTCTTGCAGCTGCGGCTGCCGGTCTGTGCCATATTCGACGATCTTGTAGACCGCGCCGGGCTGCACGCAATGCGCCGCCGTCAACACAAGCTTGGGTGCAATCAAGGCGCCGGTGCAGAAATTGCCGCGTGCGCCGACAATGGTGATGACCGAGCGGCCGATGCCCTCGGCAGACGGCACCCCTCCGCCGACGATGGCGTAAGCGGGCACGGAGAGGAGCAGCGCGAGGGCCGCAATCACTAGGGCTAAGATGTTCATCGGAACAGAAATAGCCCGCACCGCGGTGATCGCCAAGTGACTATACGGACTGGCCCTCGCGCGAGCACCGTGTTAGCCGTCTGCAAAATCGCGTTGCTGCCGGCAGGGAAGTAATGATCGAAGCAGTCATCTGGGATTTCGGTGGGGTGTTCACCAGTTCGCCCTTTGAGGCTTTTGCGCGGTTTGAGACCGAACGCGGGCTGCCCGCCGATATCATCAGGCGCAGCAATGCCGCCAATCATCTGGAGAATGCCTGGGCGAAATTCGAACGCGCCGAAGTGGACGTTGAGGCGTTCGATCAATTGTTCGCGGCGGAATCGCTGGCCTTGGGAGCCGAAGTTCGCGGCAAGGATGTCTTGCCGCTTCTCGCGGGAGATTTGCGGCCTGACATGGCCGCGGCGTTCAAGCGGATAGCCGCCAAATTCAAGACCGGCTGCATCACCAATAATCTTTCGGCCAACGCCATCGGTAGCCTCGGCGGCCGATCGATCTATGTTGCCGAGGTGATGGCGCTGTTCGATCACGTGATCGAGTCGGCCAAGATCGGCTTAAGGAAGCCCGACCCGCGCATTTTTCAGATGATGGTCGAGGCGCTTCACGTCGATCCCAGACGCTGCGTCTATCTCGATGATCTGGGCGTCAATCTGAAACCAGCGCGCGACATGGGCATGACTACCATCAAGGTGCTCAATGCTCCACAAGCCATTGCCGAACTCGAAGCGGCGACGGGGCTACCGCTCAGATAATCGCGAGGGCCGCCGCTGGTCGCACGAATCTGCCTCGTCAGCGCAGCGCGGCGGCGATGTTGCCGCCATCGACGGTGGTCACGTCGGCGGTGGTCTTGAGCGCCAGCGCTTGGGCCAGAAATGCCTGGGCGACATCTTCGGCCGCTACTTCCCGGCCGAGAAGGTTGCCCCGCATGTAAGCCTGTTCGCTGACGCCACGCGACGTCGAACGTGACGCGATCATCGCTTCGGTGAGGAGACCGGAACGGATGCGATCGGCATTGACGGCGTTGGCGCGAATGCCTTCGCTGCCGTAATCGAGCGCGTATTGCCGCACCAGAAACAGCGTCGCCGCCTTCGGCAAACCATAAGGGCCGAAATCGGGTCCGGGATTGACGGCCTGTTTGGAAACATTGAACAGCAGGCAGCCGCCGGTGCCCTGCACCCGCATGATCTTGACGGCGGCCTGCGCCACGCGTTGGTGACCGTAGAAATTCAGCTCAAAGCTCTGCCGCAGCACCGCCTCGTCAACCTCGCCGATGCGCCCCTGCCAGGCGGCCCCGGCGTTCGACACCGCTATGTCGACCCCGCCGAACGCCGACACCACTTGCGCGAATGCTTCCCGCACCGATGCAGCCTCGGTAACATCGCAGCGAATGCCAAGCGCCGCGCCACCGATCGATCTGGCTTTCGCCTGCGCGGCGGCCTCATCGACATCCAGCAGAGCCACTTCGGCGCCGGCCGCTGCGAACGCTTTCGCCGTTGCAAAGCCGATCGCACCGGCGGCGCCGGTGATGACGGCAACCTGTCCCGCAAGCGGCAGTTCCTTGGCGCCGCCCAGTTTCGCCTGCTCGAGCGACCAGTATTCGACATCGAACAGATCGGATTCCGGCAGCGGTTCAAAGCGGCCGACCGCTTCGGCATCGGTGATGGTGGCGATTGCAGCCTCGGCCAAGTCAGCGGCAATTTTGGCGTCCTTCTTGCTTCGGCCGAGCCCGAACAGTCCGACGCCGGGCACCAGCACCACCCGCGGCATCGGATCGAGCATGGTTTTGATCCCGCCGACGCGGGCATTATTGCGGGTGAAATAGTCCTGGTAGCGCTCGCCGAATGCCGCGACAGCATCACGAACCGCGTCCTTGAAACGAGCGAGTTCTCCCTGTTCGGGTGCGGCGACAACGAGCGGCCGATTCTTGATGCGGATATTGTGATCCGGCGTCACCACGCCGGCCTGGCCGTAGCGCGCTACGTCAGCACCGTTGACAAAATTCATCACCGCATCCGATCCGCGGAAGTCGAGCACGAAGCGCTTCCAGGCGCCGTCGGCTTTGCCGTCTGGCAAGCTGCAGGCCCCACGGATGATTGGCGCCACCTCTGCTACCGGTGCAGGACGCGCCGGAAGCTTTGCGCTGATGAAAACCGGCTTGCGCTGCCTGGCCAGCCGCTCTTCGGCCAATGTCACCAGCGCGATCATGCGCTCGTAAGCTTGCCGCGCGTCGGCGCCGAAGCTGAAGATGCCGTGCTTGACCAGGATCAGCCCTTCGACGGAGGGATCCGCATCGAACACCTCCGCGGCAGCCTTTGCGAGACCAAAACCCGGCATGAGGTAGGGCACGTAACCGACGCGCGCGCCGTAGACCTCGCGGCACAACGCTTCGCCGTCAGGCTGATCGGTGAGCGCGAGCAACGCCGTAGAATGGGTGTGGTCGACGAATTTGTGCGGAATGAACGCGTGCAGCAACGCCTCGACCGATGGATTCGGGGCCGAAGGCTCGATCAGATTGGCACGCTGCAACCGCACCATTTCCTCGTCGGAAAGTGTTTCGCGGGCGCGCAGTTTCAGGAGCGGCGCGAGCCGCACCGCCGGCAGGCCCGCCGGTTCGATGGAGCCCATATCCCAGCCGGAACCTTTGACGCAGAGAACATCGACCGCATCACCGTTGAGATCGGCGATGCACGTCTTCACCGAGGTGTTGCCACCACCGTGCAGCACCAGACGCGGATCCCTGCCCAACAGACGCGTGGTGTAGACCCTGAGCGCCAGATCGCGGCCGAGACTTGCGAAGCGGGCGATCGCATCATCGGCGTCGCGGTCGGTCCAGGCACTCTGCATGCGCTTCTTTCTTCGTTACTCGGCCGCTGCTGCGATCCGCTCGGGAAATGCGGCTGACAGCGCGGCACGATCGGCCCTGAGCACGCCGCGCTCGGTGATTAACCCGGCAACGAGTCGCGCGGGCGTGACATCGAAGCCATAATTCGCAACCGGCGAGCCCTCGGGCACAATCCGCACGGTCTCGATTCGTCCGTCGGCGGTCCGCCCGGTCATGGTTGTGACCTCGTCGGCGGCACGCTGCTCGATCGGAATCTCCCTGACCCCGTCATCGACGCTGAAATCGATGGTGGGCGAAGGCAGCGCCACATAGAACGGCACGCCATTGTCGTGTGCGGCGAGCGCCTTCAGGTAAGTGCCGATCTTGTTGCAGACATCGCCATTCGCAGTCACCCGGTCGGTGCCGACGATCACGAGATCGACCAGCCCGTGCTGCATCAGGTGGCCGCCGGTGTTATCGGGAATCACGGTGTGCGGCACGCCGTGATGACCGAGCTCCCAGGCGGTGAGCGAGGCTCCCTGATTGCGCGGGCGGGTCTCGTCGACCCATACATGGACGGCGCGACCGAGGTCATGCGCCAGATAGATCGGCGCCGTGGCCGTGCCCCAATCGACCGTTGCCAGCCAGCCGGCGTTGCAATGGGTCAGCACATTGACGCGCTCGCCCGGTTTCTTTGCCGCCGTGATCGCCTCGATTAACTTGAGGCCGTGCTGACCGATGGCCCTGTTGATGGCAATGTCTTCTTCAGCGATCTCGGCGGCCCGAGAATAGGCTGCCACGGTCCGTTCCGGCGGCGGCAGCGGGCGCAGCATTGACCGCATCTGGTCGAGCGCCCATCGCAGATTGATCGCCGTCGGCCGCGTCGCAATCAGCATCTTATAGGCGTGATCGAGCGCGGCATTCGAACTGTCGGCGCGCATCGCCAGCGCCATCCCGTAGGCCGCGGTCGCGCCGATCAGGGGTGCGCCGCGCACCAACATTGAGCGGATCGCGTCGGCCGCGGACTCACAGGTCGTGAGCTGCGCAACGACAAAATCGTGCGGCAGCCGCCTCTGGTCGATCGCGCTGACGGTCCAACCGTCCGGCCCAAGCCAGATGCTGCGGATGTGCTTGCCCTCGACCTTCATGACGTACCCATCGACAATGCAAGCCTTACGTTCGCAGCACTCGCCCCGCTACCGCGTCGAGCTTGTTCAGGAACTCCGGATCACGCGCTTCCGGCGCGGTGATCAAGGCGGTATCGAGCGCGCGATCGGAACCGATCGGACACGGCTCATGCTCCCTGGGAAAATCCCTGGCAAAGCGCGCGACCAGACCCTTCGCCTTCTCGGCATTCGTGGCCAGCACCCGGATGATGTCCTGTACCGTCACCGCATCATGATCGGGATGCCAGCAATCGAAATCGGTCACCATGGCAACGGTCGCGTAGCAGATCTCCGCCTCGCGGGCGAGCTTGGCCTCCGGCATATTGGTCATGCCGATCACGGAATAGCCGAGATTTCTATAAGTCATGCTTTCGGCATAGGTTGAGAATTGCGGACCCTCTATGCAGACATAGGTGCCGCCCCGCGCAACCGCGATACCCTCGGCCTCGGCGGCGGCGGCAAGATGGATGCGCAGCCGCGGCGACACCGGATGCGCCATCGATACGTGCGCCACGCAGCCCTTGCCGAAGAACGAGCTTTCGCGCTTGTGGGTGCGATCGATAAACTGGTCGACCAGCACGAAGGTGCCGGGCGGCAATTCCTCCTTGAACGAGCCGCAGGCCGACAGCGAGATCAGGTCGGTAACACCGGCACGCTTCAGCACGTCAATATTGGCGCGGTAGTTGATGTCGGACGGCGACAGCCGGTGGCCCTTGTCATGGCGGGGCAGAAACACGAGCGGCAGCCCCTCGATGGAGCCGCGGCGAATCGGCGCGGAAGGCTCACCCCATGGGCTGCGGATCGCCTCCTCGCGTGCGTTCTCCAGCCCCGGCAGGTCGTAGATACCGGAGCCGCCGATGACGCCCAAAACCGCCTTCGTCATGATTCTTGCTTCGTCCCGTTGGTGCTACGATTCAACATGCCCATGACGCGGTCACAATTTGTATTTCGGGGCCCAACTGGCGAAGAACTATTGGACAATGGCGGGAAAAGGCATCGACCTCCTCCCAGGCCATGGTAACGGAACCTGCTCACACAGGCAAAGCCCCGGCCTTCAGCAACTTATGACGACTTTCGGCAAATTCTCGCGGATATTTGCCCGAAGCTCGTTTTCAAGCGAATCTGTGGCGATTGCCCGAATCGGATGACCGAAGCCGCATGTCTGTTCCCATCGCCGCGCCAGCCCAGCATCGTCAGTCCGGCATCGCCTCTAACGCACTGTCAGTCCTGAATTCCGTATTTGGCCTGCCTGCCTTTCGGCGCGCACAGGAAGAGATCGTCAGGCATGTCACGAACGGCGGCAATTGCCTGGTGCTGATGCCCACCGGCGGCGGCAAGTCGCTGTGCTACCAATTGCCGTCCCTGTTGCGCCAGGGGTGCGGCATCGTCGTCTCGCCATTGATCGCGCTGATGCGCGACCAGGTCGCGGGGCTTATCGAGGCGGGCGTCAAGGCGGCGGTCCTGAATTCCACGCTATCGTTTAACGAAGCCGCCGCGGTCGAGGCGCGGCTGCTCGCCGGCGATCTTGATCTGCTTTACGTCGCCCCGGAGCGGCTATTGACCCCGCGGTGCCTTGCCATGCTCGATCGCGCGCAGATCGCCTTGTTTGCGATCGACGAGGCGCATTGCGTGTCGCAATGGGGGCACGACTTTCGCCCGGAATATATCGGCCTGTCCGTTATCGCCGAACGCTTTCCGAACGTCCCGCGCATCGCGCTCACCGCCACCGCCGATGAACTCACCCGCCGGGAGATCATCGACCGCCTCCACCTTGCCGCCGCGCCGAGCTTTGTCGCGAGTTTCGATCGGCCGAACATCAAATATGAAATCGTCGACAAGCAGAACGCGCAAGCGCAGCTCAAAAACTTCATCGCCGAGCGCCACGCCGGCGACGCCGGCATCGTCTACTGCCTGTCGCGCGCCAAGGTCGAGGACACCGCAGCCGCGCTAAACAAGGCAGGCGTGCCGGCACTAGCCTATCACGCGGGCCTGGATGCGAATATGCGCGCCCGCCACCAGGATCACTTCATCAACGAGGACGGTGTCGTGATTGTCGCGACGATCGCGTTCGGCATGGGTATCGACAAACCCGACGTGCGCTTCGTGGCGCACCTGGATTTGCCGAAAAGCATCGAGGCCTATTATCAGGAGACCGGGCGCGCCGGGCGCGACGGCAAGCCATCGACCGCCTGGATGGCATATGGCCTGTCGGATATCGTGCAGCAGCGCCGCATGATCGAGGAGTCCTCCGGCTCGGAAACGTTTAAGCGCGTCTCGATCGGCAAGTTGGAGGCGCTTGTCGGCCTGGCCGAAACGGCAAACTGCCGCCGTAGCCGGCTGCTCGGATACTTCGGCGAGACGCCTGCGGCGGCCAAATGCGGCAATTGCGACAACTGCCTGTCGCCGCCGCAGCTTCGCGACGGCAAGGTCATCGCGCAGAAGCTGCTGTCCTGCGCCTATCGCACCGGGCAGCGTTTTGGGGCCATGCATCTGATCGACGTTCTCGTCGGCCGCATGACAGAACGCGTCAGGCAATTCGGACATCACAAGCTGTCTGTGTTTGGAATCGGATCCGAACTCAATGAAAAGCAGTGGCGCGCCGCTTTCCGCCAGCTGGTGGCGATAGGCCATCTCCAGGCCGACAGCGACGCCTTTGGCGCGTTGAAGCTGACGGAGACCGCGCGCGGCGTATTGAAAGGCGAGACCGAGGTGATGCTGCGCGAAGTGGCCGCGGGCTCCCGCCACCGCCCGAACAGAACCAAGTCGAGGCGCGGCGATATTGCTCCGCGATCCGCCGACGCGGGTGAAGCCGGCAGTCCGGCACTGATCGGCATTCTCAGGACTTGGCGTTCCGAGGTCGCGCGCAAGCGCGGCGTGCCGGCCTATGTCGTGCTGCACGATTCAACGATCGACGGCATCGCCACCTTGCGGCCGAAGACGCTCGGGCAATTGCGTGAGATCCCCGGCATCGGCGACAAGAAGCTCGAGCATTATGGGGACGAACTGCTCGCGCTGGTGACTGCGGCAGGGTGAGCAGGTGGACTTCGTAGCGATCGCTTGCGCGCGGACCGCACAACTCATTCCAGGAGCTACTGACATGGCGACGGCGCGGCGGTGATCAGGTTCATCGCTCGGAAGTCGATGCTTGGCTCGACGAAAGCGACGCCGAGCCGACTTGCTGCGTATTCCCGCGATGCTGATCGAGCTTCGACATCACGGGGGCGCCGTTATCAAAACGGACACGATAAACCTGCAAGTTTTCCATGACGCGCTGGACGTAATTGCGCGTTTCAGCAAATGGAATGCGTTCTACCCAATCGATCGCATCCACGTTGGGATCGCGCGGATCGCCAAACTGCTTCATCCATTGCTGGACGCGGCCCCGGCCGGCATTGTAGCCGGCGAAGGTCATGATGTGGGAGCCCTTATAGTCCTGTAACAGCGCGCTGAGTTCGGCGGCGCCCATCTGCGTGTTGTAAACCGGATCAGAGACCATCCGCTTCCAATCGTAGGCAACGCCGAACCTTTTGGCGGTGTCGCGCCCCGCTTCCGGCGTGACCTGCATCAGGCCGACCGCTTTTGCGTGGGACATGTCGCGCTGGTCGAACGCACTTTCGGTGCGTGCCACCGAATAGATAACGCTGCGGTCGATTTCGGGGCCGACGGGGCTGTGCTGCGGTATCCCGATCGTGGGGAAGGCGTAAAGGTCCAGCGCCAGGCCGCGGGCGAGCGCCGTTTTCCCGATCTGCAGCATGGCGCGCGCATCGTTCCGGCGACCGGCAAGCTCGCCGAGCGCGGCCAGCGCTGCGACGTCAACACTCTGCCCCGCGAGATCCGTCACAAAATTAAGAGCGACGTCGGGCTCGCCAACCGCGTAGAGCATTTCGGCAGCGCGCACGAGTTCGTCCGAAGGTGCAGAGCGGCCAGCCGGATCGGCGCGCAGCGGAGGCCGCAGCTCAACTCGGTCAAGGCCGAGCTTGGCGCGCGCAAGTTGTCCGTAGTAGGCGGTGGTATGGCGGGCAGCGGCTTGATAGTTAGCGCGCATCTCATCGTTCTCGCCGATTGCTTCGGCGGCGCGGCCGCGCCAGTAGTTCGCCCTAGCAAGTACGATCGGGTTAGCCGATCCGTCGTCAATATGGGCGAAATGCGCCCGCGCCGTAGCGGGATCGTTGAGGTAGCGCAATGCGATCCAGCCGGGCATGAAATGGGATTCTGCCCGATAGTTTTCATTGGCCGGCAGCGCGGCGTCGCGCACGATTTGATAAGCGGTTTCGGGCTTACCTAGATCGAGCAGCTTGCGGGCGAGACCACGCCGCTCGCGCCACCATTCGTCTGTGTCCTGAAGCGCCATGGTTTCCGGCAGGGCCGCCAGCATCAGACGGGTTGCGTCTGCAATCCGATCATTACGCATCATCCAACGAATACGGCATAGCGCGTAACCCAAATCCTGGCGGGCCTCGGTTGCAACCGCGTCGAGCAGTCGGAGGGCCTTGGTCGCATTCGCCGTCACTGCGGCACAGGCTTTCACAATCGAAACATCATCGCTGCCAAGGCGGCGCGCTGCGCGCATCGCTCCTGAGAAATCCTTAGCGCCGAGGCGCTTGTCCATCCGTGCCCGATGGTCTTCGCGGGTGAGCAGGTCGCGGAATATCACGTAGGCCTCGGCTTCAAAGCTCTCGGACAGTTCATGCGACCGCCAGGCCTCGCGAACCTGGCGTCCCGCGCCTTCACGGTCGCCCTCGGCAAGCAGCACCCGCGCGAGCGCAAAGCGGCCCTTGGCGGTCGCCGGCTGACCGCCGGTGAAGCTGCGAACCCTCGCCGCTTCGATACGCTCCTGCCACAGGCGCGCCTCCGCCCGCCGACGCAGCAGCGCCATGCTGGGCCAGCCTGGGTTATCGGCAATGAACGTTGCGTATCGGCTGAAATTCGCTTCGGCGTCCGGATGTCGCAGGATAAACCATTCGACGAGCTTCTGGGCGGCTGGATCGCCGATCGTTTTTTTGATGGCGGCAGCTTCGCCAGATTTGGCCTTGCGCGCCAAATCGATCGCGTTCTTTACCGCCGCAACGTCGTTCGAGGGCGGAACGGTGGCTGCTGTCGGAGGAGGTACCTCGATCGAGGGCGCAGGCTCAAGCGGCGGCGCCGCGGCACGCACCCGATGCCTGCCTCTCGTAAGGAAGGAGTTGTGCTG
The DNA here is from genome assembly GCF_000701345.1 of Bradyrhizobium sp. URHD0069. Taxonomy (GTDB): domain Bacteria; phylum Pseudomonadota; class Alphaproteobacteria; order Rhizobiales; family Xanthobacteraceae; genus Bradyrhizobium. Next base: position 77,165 of record NZ_JNIJ01000021.1, read on the forward strand.
ATGCCGCGCCTCAGTCGCCGTATCCGCGTTCTTGGCCTCTTGAACTTGCTTGTGGCGGGCGACCATTATCATGTCGCTCGAAAGCGCGGCGAGCATGGCTACGGTGACGAGACAAGTCAGCGGCCGGAAGCGTTGGTTCATTCCGTGGTCCCCCCGCGAGCCCACCGGCACCGCCAGTGAGATCGCACGATCCGTGCGGTTAGAACTGCACGGACGGTATCACCCCGCCCATTTTCAACTGTCACGTTTCGGCAACATCGCAGGAAAAAGTGGCGCACGATGGAACCAAAGCGTTCCTCGTGACCAACCGAAACTGTCATCTGAATGGGCGTATCGTGCGAGCTGAGCGAAGCTCAAAAATCCCGGAGGGCGAGCGTGGTGGAACTTTTCTTCGGTATGTTTTTTACGCTGAGCATCTAAGTGAGCGGCAGGAAGGCAGGCTTGCAATAGGCGGACCCCTCAGCCTGAGACAAGCCTCGACATTGTACTTGCAGCGGGCAAGAGGACGGGGCCCGCCAACCATCATCGGCGCCGGGCGACGGCAACACCCAGCAGAAACGCGACCAACAGCGAACCGAGCGGCGCTTCGCGCGCAATATTGCTCAAGATGCTCAACGGCATGCCGGGTCTCCGGCCAGCATCGATCGCGGCCCCGACACGAAGCACCGTGTCTTTCACCGCTTCCGATGCTTTTTCGATGGTGGGCTTAGGCTGCGGAGCTGGATCCAGGCCGTCGTAGACGAACGGGGGCGCCGGAATGTCATCGCTCATGGCTGGATCTCCAATCGATTGATGCTGCCAATCGATCAGGCGATAAATCGTTCCGAGTTGGTAGCAGCCGAGCAGCATGTCTGGCTCGAGATCCTTGAGACGACCTTGCTTTATTCTTGTCCCAATGTTGCACCTGCTCATAATTGCTGTGGTGCTGATCCTCGCCGGCCCTGTGGTGAGTTATTTGGTGCGCTGCGCTGGCTCTATGATCTTCATGCGGTAGCCTGTAGCGCGGCTTGGCAAAAATCGGGCTGGAAGAATTTCGATCCATCCAGCAAGCCCTATGGGGCCGACGAATGCGCAAGGAGCGTCAAATCTATAGCGCGGGTATGCGGTAGGCACTCAACATGACCCGTTTCGGCGGGTGGCCTTTTCTCTGACCGACCGGACATCGCGCTTGGAACAGAAATCAAACCCGGGCGTTGCAGGGCATCCATGATCCTGCAGGGAGCAGAAAAATGAGCCGCGGAATGCCCTCGATGACTGCACTTCTGGGACTGCTCGCTATTGCGGGATACCAGAACCGGGATAAGCTGGCAGAAATGCTTAGCGGCGCGAAAAAAGTTGGCGATCCGAAGCTCGGCGACAGCACGCCCCAGCCGGGTGGGCTCCTTGGCAATCTCGGCGGGATGTTGGGCGGCGCCGGGGTCGGTGGCCTGCTCAATGGGGGGATCGGCGAGCTGCTCGAGAATTTTAAGCAAAACGGTCAAGGTGAAACGGCTCAATCCTGGATCAACAACGGTCCGAACAAGGAAGTTTCGCCACCTCAGCTCAAGCAGGCGATTGGGTCCGACATTTTGGAAAAGCTTGAACAGCAGACCGGACTTTCGCAGGAAGAGCTTCTTGCCAGACTATCGCGAGAGCTTCCGGAAGCAGTTGATAAGTACACGCCGGAGGGCCGTCTACCCGCCGCGTAAATTCCTGGAGCTATCGGTCTGCATATACGGGAAAGGAAGTTTGAGATGAGCATAATTTGGACGATTATCATCGGCTTTATCGCTGGCGTGATTGCCAAGTTCATCATGCCCGGAGACAATGAGCCATCAGGCTTCATTCTCACCTCCATCCTGGGAATCGTGGGGGCGTTCGTGGCGACTTACCTTGGCCAGGCTCTCGGGTGGTATCGTCCAGGAGAAGGTGCGGGTTTGATCGGCGCTGTCGTTGGCGCAATCCTCGTGCTCTTGGTCTACGGCCTCGTCGCTGGCGGGCGACGGCGAACCATCTAAGCGAACCATCTAAGATTGCCTCGCCGCGACATTGGTGCAAGGCAGAAAGAACTCTGCCGCGTCAATCGAAGCGCTCTCCTGCTCCGTCTGACAACGCTCCCCGTGCGCGAGGTTCGCCTAAAAAATGGGGCCGACGCCGCCCTTTCCTTTTTTGCGCGGCCTGCAAAAGGATAGAACGGGATGACAACTAGAAGGAAAGTCAGCTAGCAGACTTTACCACGCACAGCGCAGAGGAGGTTACGATGGCGGAAATAAACAAACTCTCCGTCGGCAAAGTGCTCGACAAGCTGCGCAGCAACGATGCGCCACAAAAATCGAAGATCATGCAGCTCGACGAGAAAGTTGAGGCGATCGACGAAGAGATACAGCGCCTGAGAGCGGCAAGACTTCGCCTTAAGCCTGGCCGCCGAGCCGGCAAGACTGGGCGCGATTAAGATTTCCGTGGACGTTCCTCAACTGCGTAGATCGCGACTGTCGAAAGGCGCTTGGGGATTGCTGTTCTGCGCCTCCTCAGACGTAGTCGGGCGACGCCGAGGGCGCCCATCGGCTGATACCGCCGTCGTAGCGACGCAGATCGTGGGAGGTCGCAAGGGTTCCATGAGCAGGGCTACCTCATGGTTCCATGCTCCGTGCACGCCTAACATTTCGTGCTGGCTCCGGAGACCCTTGACCTATGTCAAAGGGGGAGCGAGGCGTCAGGGCAAAACATGCCGAAACGCGCCAACTCGGTTGATCGAATGCGCAAGGCCAAGCCCGTCGAAAGATGATTTCCCTCAGCACCCAATTCAAACCTGCCAGAAGGTAGACACATCTGAGGCGTGAACATGAATGTTGCAGGCCGGATTCTGCTCGCTCTGGTGATCGCACTGACATCGTTGGGTGCGATGTCTCTGGAACGCGCCGACCAACCCGCTGGTGATGAGGAAATCCGTATTGGCAATCTCATGCCCTATACGGGGCCATTGGCGGAATTTGGCGCGATCGGAAAGGCCGAAGCGGCGTATTTCGAGATGATCAACGAGCGCGGTGGCATAAACGGCCGCAAAGTGCGCTTCATCTCCTACGACGACAAATCTGATCCCACCGTTGCACTCGATCTGACCCGCGGACTGGTCGAGAGAGAAAACGTCCTCTTCATGTTTGGCTCCTTCGGAACGCCCGGAAACCTTGCGGCGCGGGGCTTCCTGAATGAGGGAAAGATTCCCCAGCTCTTCGTTGCCTCCGGCGCCGAGGAGCTGAGCGATCCAAAGGCCTTTCCCTGGACGATGGGCTGGCAACCGTCGTTTCGGGCCGAGGGACGCATCTACGCCAATTACATCCAGGCATTTTATCCGCAACGCAAGATCGTGGTGCTCTGGCAGAACGATCAGTTCGGTCGCGCTCTGTACAAAGGAATTCAGGAGGGCCTCGGCGATTTGACTCGCATGATTATCGTCGGCGTCGCCTTTGATATTGCGGATGCGCATATCGATGGGCACGTCTCGATCCTGAAACGATCGGGCGCCGAGATTCTCGTTTTTGCGGGCGTGCCGGCCACTGCTTCGCAGGTAATCCGGTTGGCGGCAGATTTCCATTGGCACCCTGCCTTTCTTCTGAACGATGCGGCTGCCTCGATCGGCACCGCGTTAAGCCCGGCGGGTGTTGAGAACTCCGCCGGAGTGATCTCAGCCGCTTTCCTGAAGGATCCGAGCGATCCCGCATGGAAGGACGATCCGGCCATGAACGATTGGCTCGCCTTCATGGACAAGTATTACCCCAACGGAGACAAGGCCAGCAGCGCCGCCCTTTACGGCTACGCGGCAGCCGAAACCCTCGTGCAGGTGCTGAAGCAATGCGGCGACGATATCTCCCGCGAAAACGTGATGCGGCAGGCGGCAGCGCTCAGGGACTATGAACCCTCCGTCCTCATGCCCGGCATCAAGATCAACACGGGTCCGGAGGATTTCCGGCCGATCAAGCAGATGCGATTGGTTCAGTTCGATGGCCGCACCTGGCAGCTGATCGGTGACGTGATCGAAACCGCGTTTTCTGATGCACCGAAAAACTAGCGATCGAAGGCGGAGCCCACCTGAATCTGGCCAGTAGGCGGCGGATCACGCTTTCAGCTTATTTGCCCTCCGCACGCATTCCAACGACCTCTTGACCTCGGTCAATCGCGGCGACGCGCTGCAAAAGCGGCACCTTCGTCGTCATCGCTTCGATCTCCGAAAAGTGCGCCAGTAGCGGCCATTCTTAGATCGATCGCTATGGCCATGCCGCCGATCTCGTGACTCGGTCCGCAAAGGTCGTTAGCGGGATTATCCGATCTTCAAGAGATTCTGGTTCGGCAATGGCCCGCCGGGAAATTGTGCGAGTCGGCCGCCGAGCGCGAGTGGACCAAGGTCGATGCCGGCGAATCCGATGCGATCGATCAGCGCTCCAACCTCTGCCTTTGCGCTGCTATCATCGCCAGAGTAGAAAAGCACGCGACGGACCACCGTCTACCAGTGGATCGCTTGCCAGCACCTCGGCCCTCAGATGATTGAATGCCTTCACGAGGCGCGCACCACTCACCAGATCGGCGACCACCTCGCTTGAAACACGGCCCGCCAAATCCACCGGCTTGAACAGCGGGGCTTCGACCGGGTTATTGGCGTCAATGACGATCCGTCCGCCCCAGGCCGGCAGCCCAGCCACAGCCCGCGGCAGTTTCGACCAGTTGACCGCGATCAGAACGATGTCCGCGGCGGCGGCTTGCTCGCGTGTTCCGGCTTTGATGGTCGGGCCCAAAGCAGCGACGGACTCCTTGAGCGAGTCGGGCCCTCGGCTGTTGGCGATGGTCGCGGCAATTCCAGCTCGCGACAGCGTCTTCGCGACGGCCAGGCCGATATTGCCCGCTCCGATGATGCCGATGCTCATGGTCATGTCCTCTGCTATACGCTGCTTTAAGGCTTGGGCCGGCTGGGAAGCGCGCCAAGCTGCTGCATCAGAGAGAATAGATTGGCCACGCCCCAGTGCTCGGTGATCTTGCCGTCGCGCACCCGCATCACGTCCACGGTCTCGAATTGGATTTCGCGACCGGTTGGCGCGATGCCGAAGAACTCGCCCTTGTGCGTGCCGTGGTAGGTTTTGTAGGTCGTCACCCGGTCGCCATCGGCAAGCTGCCAATGGATGTCCGCGTGGAAGTCCGGGAAGGCAGCGCGCAGAACCTTGTAAAGTTCGCGCGCGCCAGCCTTGTCAGGCGTGCGTCCTGGCTGCGGCGTATGGTCGAGAAAATCGTCGGCGAACAATTCCTCGAACACCTCGAAATTCCCGCCGCCTTGCACTTCTTCGGTGTTCCGCCGAACAACCGCCTTCGCGGCTTCGCTCACGCTGATCTTGGTCATGGATGTCGCTCCAAGTTGGCGAACTGGAAGGGCTGGTGATCGATCGGGATCAGGACCGAATCTTCTGGGGTGGGCGTCGAGACCTTCCTTGGAAGGGGTTGGCTGGGTCATGTCGGTCACTCCATGCGTTTTCTGCTATGGATGATGAAGACAAATTCGCCTAAGATTAGCCTGGAATTGATGGAATGACTTTCAAGCATCCGTTGAAGGCAAGCTTCTGGAAACCCTCGCCAACCTCGAATCGTTCGTCCGCAGCGCCGAAACCGCCAGTTTCTCGGCCGCTGCGCGCCGGCTCGCCCTCACCCCAGCGGCGGTCAGCCGGAACGTGGCGATGTTGGAACGCAATCTCGGCGCCCGGTTGTTTCACAGGAGCACACGCAAGCTGACGCTCACCGACGCTGGAGAACGCTTCCTGCTCGCCATCCAAGACAATCTGGAAGGACTGCAGCAGGCGATTTCGGGGATGGCGACGAATGGGGGAGAGCCGGCGGGCGTGCTCAAGGTGAGCATGGGCCTCAACTTCGGTGCGGATTACATCCTTCCGCTGTTGCCAGCGTTCCTGGCCCGCTATCCCGGTATTCGGCCAGATTGGCAATTCACCACGCGTCAGATCGATTTGATCGCCGATGGATACGATGCCGCGATCGGCGGCGGCATTGAATGGGCGCCAGGCGTCGTCTCGCGCGTGCTTGCGCCGCTGCACCTCATCGCGGTCGCCTCGCCGGAATATCTCAAGAATCGTACGCCGCCGACCGAGCCCACCGGGCTTGCGTCATTCGAAGGAATCGCATGGCGCTCATCGCTCACGGGTCGGATTCGCGAACGAATAATGCGCAATGCGGCAGGCACCGAAGTTCCAGTGAAGCTGGCGGAGACGATCGTCCTCGACGATCCGGAAGCGACCTGCCGGGCAGCCCTGCTTGGCCTCGGTGTGACATTGATCGCGGTGTGCCATGCGCTACCGCATTTGGAGCGCGGTGCGCTCGTGCGTCTCGTACCCCAATGGTACAGCGACGGTGGGCCGATCTCCATCTACTACGCGAGCCGCACGCTGCTGCCTGCGAAGACGCGCGTCTTCGTCGATTTTGTTGTTGAGGCATTCAAGCGTGACCGTCTGGCCGAACGCTTCGCTGGTAGCTTGAGTTAGGGTTCGGTCTGCCCGAAAGTCCCGGGAAGCCAAAAGCTCAGCCCTCCGTTGTCGGCGCTCGCACGTTCGGATGAAGCAGCCGACAGGCAGACGGCGATCGAGAGCACGGCGATCAACCTACGTCGGACTACGTGTCCGAACATCGTCGCGAGGCCTCTGCAGCGCTCGTGTTCCATGACTCTTCCGAGGCTTTGAGTAAAGGCCAGGCGGTTATGAGACTGGGGAAGTGCCGCGCCAGGTCAATGGGGCCTCTGTACTGCAGAAAGGCCGTTTTCGACCAGCGTGACATCCACACGTTGTTCTCGCATGGAACTGTAGGCTGCATCCACCGATGGCCTTTTTTGCAATTGCAAAGATGATTGCAAATTTGCGACGAAGCGCTGCGTACAGCTGGGAGATTCAGCAGTTGACGCCGTCGCATTTCGGTTCAAACTACCTGGAGTAGATGCTTTCGGAAGGTGAAGAGGGGTCGTTAGACATTGCCGGTGAAGCTGATGCGCCGGCCGTAGCGAGTGAAAGGGCCATTCAAATGCAATGGGTGAATTTTATTCGTCGATTTAGCTACCCGACTAAGTACATTTTGATGACAATCGCCGCCGTCGTCGGGTTGGCGACCATCGGGATGCCCGGCAACCCGGCATCCGCGCTGAGCCCGGGGCTCGGCGTTTCGCTCCAAAAGCAGATCAAGCAGGACAATGACATCACGCAAGTCTACGTGCGCCGCGGCGGGGCCGTGCGACGAACGACCGTCGTTGGGCCGCGCGGTGGCGTGTACCGTAGCAGGACGGCGGTCCGTGGCGGCGCGGTGGTTCGGCCGGGCTATCGCGGCGGCGGCGTCCGGTGGGCGCGGCCGGGGTGGTACCGCTGGCCGAGAGGCGGTGCCATCGCAGCAGGCGCGGCGATTGGTTTCGTGACGGCAGCGACGGCCGCGGCCTGGGCAGGTGCTGCTCCGGCGGCGGGCATGTGCTGGTACTACACCGATCCATCGCGCACGCAGGGCTTCTGGGACTACTGCCAATAGCTGACCGATCCGGAGCGGCTCGCATGACGATGGCGCGTACCGAGATCCGGGCGAACGATCCGGTATCACCGCCCGCCGATATGGTGTGGGTTCCCGGTGGAACGTTCAGCATGGGCTCGAACGACCATTATCCGGAAGAAGCTCCGGTGCACCGTGTGCGAGTCGACGGCTTCTGGATCGATCGGACACCAGTGACGAACCGGCAGTTCAAGGACTTCGTCAAGGCGACCGGCCACAAGACCTTTGCGGAAATCGCGCCAGATCCGAAAGATTATCCCGGCGCGTTGCCGCACATGCTGTACGCCGGCTCGCTTGTCTTCGTGCCGCCGCCGTCCGCGAACGGGCTGCGCGACTGGAGCCAGTGGTGGACGTTCATGAAAGGTGCCGACTGGCGCCATCCCTTTGGCCCGAAGAGCAGCATCAATACGGCGGGCCAGCATCCCGTCGTTCACCTCACCCATTCGGATGCGTTCGCCTACGCGAGGTGGGCGGGCAAGGATCTGCCCACCGAAGCCGAATGGGAGTTCGCCGCGCGAGGCGGGCGCGACGGTGCCGAATTTGCCTGGGGAGATGAGTTCATGCCGGGCGGCCAGCACATGGCGAACACCTGGCAAGGCGAGTTTCCGCTGCGCAACGAAAACGACGATGGCTACGAACGCACGTCGCCAGTCGCCGCGTTCCCGGCGAACGGCTACGGGCTGCACGACATGATCGGCAACGTCTGGGAATGGACGTCCGACTGGTATTCGCCGAAACACCACGCCGATGCGCCGAAGGCCTGCTGCATCCCGGAAAACCCACGCGGCGGGCAAGAAGACGGCAGCTACGATCCCGCTCAACCCAACATCCGGATCCCGCGCAAGGTCATCAAGGGCGGCTCGCATCTGTGTGCGCCTAACTACTGCCGCCGCTACCGCCCCGCCGCGCGGCATGCGGAAGCGGTCGATACCTCGACCAGCCATCTCGGATTTCGATGTGTGAAAAGGACGCCCGTACCGGAATGATTGTCGGTCCTCATAGTGAAGAAGGAGCCAGAAAATGCCCGGCGACACTAAGAACAAGGACACCGCGAAAAGACCCGATCAAAGCGTACTCAGCCGCCGCAACATCCTGATGGCCGGATCATCAATCGCCGCCGTGACCGCGTTCAACGCGGTCGATCGCAGCCAAGTGGCGCAGGCCCAGCAGCCGCAACCGACCCCTCCCTCGGGACGCAAGCCGAACATCCTGGTGATCTGGGGGGACGATATCGGAATCGCGAACATCAGCGCCTACTCGAACGGGCTGATGGGCTACGAGACGCCCAGCATCGACCGCATCGCCCGCGAGGGCATCAAGATGCAGCACTATTACGGCGAACAGTCGTGCACGGCCGGCCGCGCGACGTTCCTGACTGGCCAGCACGGGATCCGCACCGGCCTGACCAAAGTTGGCTTCCCCGGCGCGCCGATGGGCATGAGCCAGCTGGATCCTTCGATCGGCGGCCTGCTCAAGAACCTCGGCTACGCCACGGGCCAGTTCGGCAAGAACCATGTCGGCGACCGCAACGAGTCATTGCCCACGGTGAACGGCTTCGACGAGTTCTTCGGCAACCTCTACCACCTCAACGCCGAGGAGGAGCCGGAGCTGCCCGATTACCCGAAGGACCCTGCCTACCGCGCCAAGTTCGGCCCGCGCGGCGTGTTGAGGTGCAAGGCGACCGATCGCGACGATCCCACGGTCGATCCGCGGTTCGGCAAGATCGGCAAGCAGACCATCGAGGATACCGGTGCGCTGACCAAGAAGCGGATGGAAACCATCGACGACGAGACCTCGACCGCGGCGATTGACTACATGAAGCGACAACAGGCGGCGGGCAAGCCGTTCTTCGTCTGGTTCAACTCGACCCGCATGCATCTGCGCACCCATGTGCGTCCCGATCACCGGGGCCGTTACACCCACGGCGACAGCGAATATGTCGACGGCATGCTCGAGCATGACGACATCGTCGGCAGCCTGCTCAAGGCGCTCGACGACATGGGCATCGCGAACGACACCGTGGTGGTCTATTCCAGCGACAATGGCCCGCACATGAACACGTGGCCGGACGGCGCCATGACCTGGTTCCGGTCCGAGAAGAACACCAACTGGGAAGGCGCCTTCCGGGTGCCGTGCCTGGTTCGCTGGCCCGGCACAATCAAGCCCGGCACGGTCACCAACGAGATCATGAGCCACAACGATTGGATCCCGACGTTGTGCTCGATCGCGGGCGAGCCCGACATCGTCAACAAGCTGAAGGCCGGCTACACCGCCAACGGCATCACCTACAAGGTCCACCTCGACGGGTTCGACCAGTCCAATTTCCTGCGCAACGTCAGCGGCACCGCGGCCAACAACAACGGCACCACGAGCGCCCGCGACAAGTTCTTCTACTCCGACGACGACGGTCTGCTCGTGGGCTATCGGCAGGGCTACTACAAGTACGTTTTCTCCGAGCAGCGCAAGGAAGGCACTTTGGGTCTCTGGGCCGAGCCCTTCACCACGCTGCGCCTGCAGAAGATATTCAACCTGATGCAGGATCCGTTCGAGCGGGCGGACATCACGTCAAACACCTTCTGGGATTGGAACCTCAACCACGTGGGCCAGGTCTACGGCGCCATGGACGACGTGTTCCAGTTCGTCGCGACCTTCAAGGAATTTCCGCCGCGTTCCTTCCCGCCGAGCTTCAACCCGGCAAACATCATGGAATCCACCCTGGACACCATGAAGCAAAGGAAGGCCTTGGCCGAGGGGCTGGATCTCGAGCGGATCCGGGGCGGACTGAACAGGATGATCGACCAGCAGATCCAACAGATTCAGCAGCGCGGGTTGGCACGTTAGCGGCTCTCCGCGCGCCGGCCTTCATACCTTGGGCCGGCGCGCGGACGCTCGAAGAACGAGTCAGCTCGCTTTCACATTCGCCGCACCTCGGCGGCGACAACGGAGCGCTAGCCATGAAGAGAGCCCTCTTCGCGGCGCTGGCCTTCGATCTGCCGATCGGATCCGCTCAGGCGCAAACGTTCAGCGCTGACGACCTCAACCACCGCACGGTCCATTGCCCCGCCGCCGAGGCCGTCATCTGGGGAATGCCGGCGGTCAGCGGCATTGTTGATGCTGCGCAGCTGCGTCATTATTCGTCGTTATGTCCGGCCGATAATTTGTTCATTCAATACGTCCCAGAACAGGTCCTCGCCATGGGAGACGTTCGCCGTCCAGTGCTCATGGGCGAAGTCGTCGGCGTCGTCGGTGATGAATTTAAACGCGCGCCACGGCACGTCATACCGCTTGCAGACGTGGGCCATGGCGAACAGCTCCATATCCACCACGTCGATTCTGTTCTCGGTCAGCCAAGGATCTGTTGATGTGACGAAGCTGTCACCGGTTCCGCACACCGCGGTGCCGTGGCCGGATGTCAGCATGCGTTCATCGTCGCACAGCGGCGTGACGCCGCGCGGTGCGAGCGGCATCGCCATCATGTCGCGCTGGACCACATGGGATATTTCCAGCAGGCCGCGCAGGTTGTCGGTGATCTTGCCGCAGGTGCCGTAATTCACCACCAGCTCGGGCCTTGCAGCAAGGATGGAAGCGGTGGTCGCGATCGCGGTGTTGATCTTGCCGACGCCGCCATAGATTACATCGACGCCGTCGCAGGCGCGCTCGGCGTTCAGCTCGCTTTTCAATGCGGTGACGACGAGGATTCTAGTCATGCGAAAATGGCCCATCAACGCGCGGTCTTCCCATCAGCGCGCGGTCTTGGTGTGCTGATTTCGGGAGAAGAAGTTGGTCGGATCGTATTTGGTCTTCAACTCGACCAGCCGTGCGTAGTTGCTGCCAAAACCCGCTCTCATCGCTTCTTCGCTAACATCGCTGGTCAGCGTTAACACTTGGCCTCCGCTCGAATAGGGCTTCAGCGCGTCCCAGAGGCGATGTGCCCAGCCGATATGCTGATCATTCTCCGCGGCGTCCCTCCACTGCGCTGCAATGACGATATTGTATTCGGCTTGTCGCTGGGCAAACGCGGTGTCGCCGACCTTCACCCGGGTCGCCGCGCCGCCATAAAATTCGATGACGATGCCGGACAAGGGAGACTGCGCCTGGTTGCCGTGGTCGATGATCACGTCAATTGCCTCGTCGCTGATCGCTTTCAGGAATGTCGACTTCCAGTAGTTGTAGGTGCCGTCCAAAAGCACCCTCGAGAAGCTTTTGCATGGCCGGAAAGGGCATCGGCTGAATCGCATCGAGGACCGGCGAGCCGAATGCCCGCAGCGGGCGGAGCACGCGCTCGCCTTCGGCGAGTTCGCCACAATAGCAACCCGCGATGCCAACCACCGGGGTGCCCTCAGGGGTCCAGATCAGGGCACCATAGGCGGTCAATTCTTCAGGTGCTGTCGTCATGAAAGCTCGGTACTGATTTAACACGGCGCTGGCCTGACTTCGCGGGTAGAGGATGAGGCCGCTTAGCACCGTCGAGACCGGGTGAGTCTTGATCAGGAACGAAGTTACGATTCCGAAATTGCCGCCACCACCGCGTAGTCCCCAGAACAAATCTGGATTCGTCGTTTCGCTCGCGGTAACCAGCTTGCCTTCCGCGGTGACGACTTCGCACGACAACAAATTGTCACAGGTCAGCCCGTATTTGCGAACCAGCCATCCGACACCGCCGCCGAGCGTGAGGCCCGCGATACCGGTCCGCGAGACCGTGCCGGTTGGTACTGCCAGACCATAGGCGTGCGTCTCGCGGTCGACATCGGCCAACGTCGCCCCGCCTTGCACGCGCACCGTTCGTGATTGCGGGTCGACAACAACGCCTCTCATCGCCGACAGATCAATGACGATGCCGTCATCGCACAGCGCACGGCCGGCGACATTATGGCCGCCGCCGCGAACCGACACCAGCAGGTCGTTCGCCCGCGCAAACTTCACGGTCCTCACGACGTCGGCCACTCCCGAGCACCGCGCGATCACACCGGGGCGTTTGTCTATACTTGCATTCCAGATCCGTCGCGCCGAATCGTACCCAGCATCGCTTGGCACAATGACCTCTCCGGCAAAATCGGCTGCTAATGTGTCAACTGTATCGATCATCGGAACCTTCCACGACTTCATCTTGGGACTAACCAAGCTGTTCCCTGTTCGATGCGTGATCCCTGGATGAGCGAGTTTGTCGGAGCCGCTACGCATTGATTCCGTTCTCGGCAGCCGAGCTACAGGCGCAGCTTGATTGAAGCGACGGCTGTTACCTGTCACCGACAGGACCTCCCGTCGATGATCCGCTACTCGGTCATCAGTCATGGACTGCTCACGAACTTCGGGTCGCCGCTAAGCCGGTTCGATGTCGCCGTCCGGCGTAACAATCGCGTGCCGTCTAGTCGAAATATTCATGGGGATGAGCCGGCGCCGGCGGCGTCTGCTACGGGCTGTCCGCGTGTGACACTTTTTGCGCCCGCTTTTCCAGAAACGCGCGCAGCCTCAACCTGGCTTCGTCATCCGCCACGGCGACGGCAGACATCAGGCTTTCCAGCAGGAAGCCGGCATCCGGATCTGCACGCGCAATGCGGGGTAACGCCTGGAGCACAGCATAGTTTGACAATGGCGCATTTGTACTGATTCGTGCCGCCAGTTCGACGCCCTTGGCCAGTCCCTCTCCGCGCTCGACGAGATATTGCGACAGGCCAAGCGCCATACCCTCTTCCGCCCCGTAAGTTCGTCCGGTCAGCATCATATCCATCATGCGTGGCACACCGATCAGCTTGGGAACCCGCACCGCGGCGCCACCGCCAACAAAGATGCCGCGGATTCCCTCCGGTAGCCCATAGAAGGCGCCCCGCTCGGCTACGCGAATATGCGCCGCCGCCGCAAGTTCCAGACCAAGGCCAATCACGGCACCGTGCAGCACGGCGATGACCGGGACAGAACATTGCTCGACCATTTCCAGGACGCGGTGAATGGAACGAGAGGCGAACAGTGCGGTGGATGCGTCGGCCTCGGAAATCTCCGAAAGATCAGCACCTGCGGAAAAGTGATCGCCCTCGCCGTGGATCACGACAGCGCGAATGTCCTGCGGCAATGCTGTGAAGAAGCGACCGATGCCCTCCACCATCGCGAGATTTATCGCATTTCGCTTCTTAACGCGCGACAATCGTAGGACTGCTGTCTCCCCGCGCGACTCAACGAGTAGGGAGCCAGGCAGAGCGAACTGTGAAGTATGATAGTTCATCTTGCGATCCCATTCATAAAAGGGCGACGTCAAACTCGAGGTCGCCAGTTCTTCCTACCCATAAATATGAGGCCGCCGTGTTACGGGTTGATGCCGTTTTCCTGCAAGACGCGTTACCAATGTAGCGTTTGGACAAATATCCCGGGCCAGTCCTCCAACGATGTATCCGCAGACCGATACACCAGTCTTCAGCTCAGGAAGTACACGGAGTGTCTGAAAATTTTACAGAAAGGCACAACCCGAACCGCGAAGTCGCTTCGTTGATGCTGATGGTCGCCAGGTTTGCCAACCACGGCCGCGGTTGCGAAAGCAAAACGCCACCAATGTGGCCATTGGAGCGCAGACAGTTTGGACGCGTGGCATTCGTTGATTCTAGATCATGACAGCGCCAATCGGCTCGATGGCGACCCTGCCAGCAATCTGCGTTGAACAGGATGGCAGATCAGTTTTAGTTTCGTACCGGAAGAAGATTATGCTTTCAATTCGTCAAAGGCGGCCAGCGCTTTTCCGCCATAGACAGTCGCTGGGCCTCCTCCCATTTCGACCGAGACGGTGATCGTCTCGACAACCTCTTCGCGCGTCGCCCCATGCTTGATGGCATTCTGGACGTGAAACACGATACAGCCTTCACATTTGACATTGATCGCTACCGCGAGAGCCATCAGCTCCTTGAGCTTCGCCGGCAGTGCGCCCTCTTTGCCCACGACCTTCATTACGCTCTGGAACGCCTGCATCGCTTCCGGCGCGGCCTTGTAGAGAGCGAGACCCTGGTTGCGGACCTCGCTCGAGATATCCTTAGCGCTCACAATTCTTCTCCGTTTTCGATTCTGTCAGTGCTGCGGCATGCTTGAATAGATCGGGAATGATCGGCAGAGATTGCGCACACGCTGCGCGACGTCGATCTCTTCAATCACTTCTGTGGGGCTGCCGTTCGCGAGAGCTCTCAACGTCTTGAGAATGAGAAATCCAATCTCGCGAAACTCCGCTTCGCCGAAGCCACGCGTCGTTCCCGCCGATGAGCCAAGTCTAATCCCGGACGTGACAGCCGGCTTCTCAGGATCGAAAGGGATGCCGTTCTTGTTGCAAGTCAGGCCGACATGTTCGAGCGCGGCTTCGGCTGCTTTTCCTGTCAGGCCAAGAGGACGCAGATCGACTAGGACGACATGGCTGTCAGTACCTCCAGAAACAATCGCCAGTCCGCCTTCCGCAAGCACCGACGCGAGGACCCGCGCATTTGCGATCGTCTGCGTTGCGTATATCTTGAAAGACGGATCCAGCGCCTCCCCAAACGCTACCGCCTTGGCAGCGATTACGTGCATCAGAGGGCCACCCTGGGCTCCGGGAAAAACGGCCGAGTTCACTTTCTTCGCCAGATCGGCGTCGTTCGTCAGAAGCAATCCGCCTCGCGGCCCCCGTAGGGTCTTGTGCGTGGTGGATGTCACGATGTGAGCGTGAGGAATGGGTGAGGAGTAAACACCGGCGGCTACCAGTCCGGCAACGTGCGCCATGTCGACCATTAGTTTGGCGCCGACCTCATCGGCAATCTGGCGAAACTGCGCGAAATCGATGTCACGGGGATAGGCTGAACCTCCGGCGAGGATCAGTTTCGGACGGTGGCGATGGGCCAGTTCGCGAACCTCTGCCATGTCAATGCGGTGATCCGTCTCTCTTACGCCATAAGAAATCGGCTGGAACCATTTCCCCGAAATCGTAACCGAAGAGCCGTGGGTCAAATGTCCGCCGTGGGCAAGCGACATTCCTAGAAATACGTCGCCCGGTTGAAGGAGTGCCAGAAAGGCCGCCAAGTTCGCCTGGGCACCCGAGTGAGGCTGTACGTTCGCGAAACTTGAACCGAAAAGAGCTATGGCTCGCTCGATCGCCAGCGTTTCGACCTCGTCGACAAACTCACAGCCGCCATAATACCGGCGGCCGGGATATCCTTCGGCATATTTGTTGGTAAGGACCGACCCCTGAGCTGCAAGAACAGCTTGTGACACGATGTTCTCGGACGCGATCAACTCAATCTGGTTCTGCTGACGTTTGAGTTCCCGATTGATGGCGCCGAACACAGCCTCGTCCGAATTCCATGCTTTCATCTTCACTTGCTGGTTCATGCCATTTTTCCTTTTCAACATTCCGGAACATTGACGGCGAGGCCGCCCCGGGACGTTTCCCGATACTTGTCGTGCATGTCAGCCCCTGTCTGCCGCATCGTCTCGATGACCTGGTCGAGAGAGACCTTGTGTGTTCCGTCGCCTGCAAGAGCCAAGGAGGCTGCGTTGATAGCCTTGATCGCGCCAAAGGCATTGCGCTCAATACATGGAATTTGGACAAGGCCGCCAATCGGATCACAGGTCATGCCAAGATGATGCTCCATGGCGATCTCAGCCGCGTTCTCGATCTGCTCGTTTGTGCCACCGAGCGCCGCCGCGAGGCCGGCGCTTGCCATCGCCGCTGCCGAGCCAACTTCGCCCTGGCATCCCACTTCTGCACCGGAAATAGATGCATTGCGCTTGATGATTCCCCCGATCGCGGTGGCTGCCAGGAGGAATGTGCGCATGCCTGACCAATCGGCGCCGGCGCAAAAATCGCAGTAATATCGAAGGACCGCGGGCACAACTCCGGCCGCGCCATTTGTTGGAGCCGTGACGACCCTTCCACCGGCGGCGTTTTCTTCATTCACTGCGATAGCGAACGCCGAAACGTAATCGAACGCCTCGCTTGACGACCGAGCGTTGGACAGGCGGGAGGCGTTGAGTTTCTGAAAGAGATCCTTGGCGCGCCGTCGCACGCGCAAACCGCCGGGCAACTCGCCTTCCTGAGAAAGGCCCCGGTCAATGCATGCCATCATGACGTTGATAATGCGATCGATCCGATCAAACGTTTGCTCTTCGCTACGGCGGGCGAGCTCGTTGACCATCGCAACTTCCGAAATTGTGCAATTGTTGGTACGGCATAGCGACAGCAATTCATCCGAAGAACGGAAATCGAAGCCAAATGCAGCCTCAAACGCCTCTTCTGCTCCCTGCACTCCCTCCCGTTCGATGAAGCCGCCGCCGATCGAGAACCAAACCTCCGTCGCAAGCTTTAAGTGTGCCGCGTCGAAGGCTTCAAACCGCATTGCATTCGGATGACGATCGAAAATCTGAAGTGTGTCAAAAACCACGTCGCGCTCGGGCCGAAACTCGATGGCGCGGCCATTTGGAAGGACAATTCTCCGGCTCGATCGAATATCGTCAAACACTCTGTTCGCTTGATCTGGATCAATGCTGTCAGGCAAATAGCCCGCGAGCCCGAGAATGAGCGCCTTCTCCGTGGCATGCCCCTTCCCCGTCCAGGCCAGAGACCCAAACGCTGTCGCTTGAACCGTGTCGATTCTCCCTTGCAGGGCGGGTCCAAGGCGACGCACGAAGGCCGCGGCAGCCTTCATCGGGCCCATGGTATGAGACGACGACGGTCCTATGCCGACCTTGAACAGGTCGCATACCCCGATGGGCAGCCTGATGGCCATGCCGTGAGGACGCGAGGTGAGATTAACTAGCTCGAATAAGGGTCTTCGCATCGGAGCACTCCTCGCTCTTGATCATTTTGATCAAGCTGAATGAAGTGCCCCATCTGTCATTTTGCCTGAGAATGTTATCCCGTCGGCGGATGCAAACTGCATCACTTTCCAGATTTGATTCTGATGCGGTCCTTTTGCCTGAGAGTTTCCGGGGCGGTTGCTCCTTCGGCGCCGGATATACCGGTCTCTCCCGTCATCAGATTACGAGCGTTTGCTCGATTGAGTGGCTCCTGCAATATGTCTCGGCACAGAGGGCGAGTGCGTTGTATTTAATTCCGGCTGTCTTGACAAGCGGCGCGTTGTCACGGCTCGGGCGTGACAAGATCATTCAACTCTGCAGCTGTTAGCGACTATCAACGAGTTCCGATTTTCCAAGACCGAAAGCCGATTTCGACCAAAGGCAAGTGCCTCGCGATCTACTCGCGTTGCCTCAATGAGACGGTGAAAGAGGAAGACAATTCGCTGCAACATAGGGCGCTATCCGCCGAGGTAAGCCTCGCGGATGTGTGGATTAGACAGCATTTGACTGCTTGTGCCGTGTTGAACCAACTTGCCAGACGCCAACAGATATGAGCGATCGCAAAGTTCCAACGCTGCGAACGCATTTTGTTCCACCATCAACACGGTTGTGCCCTTGGCTCGAATATCCAATATGAAACGAAATGTCTGCTCAACCAAATTTGGCGCGAGTCCAAGGGACGGTTCATCGAAGAGAACCAGTTTCGGCCTGCTCATCATCGTGCGCGTGATCGCGAGCATTTGCTGCTCGCCGCCCGACAGCGTTCCGGCCGCCTGCAAGCGTCGTTCACCCAGTCTGGGAAACCGTTCGAAAAAGGCATCAATGTCTCGCCGAACCTCGTTTCGGTCATGCCGAAGATACGCCCCCATCAACAAATTCTCGGTAACAGTGAGCTGCGGAAACACACGCCGACCTTCCGGACAATGCGCAATGCCCATCGTCAGCACATTTCGAGGTCCACAATTGTCGAAAGACTCGCCGTTGAAGATGATCTCGCCCTCATACTTCACGAGTCCCGAGATGGCCTTCAGCATGGTCGATTTACCGGCGCCGTTCGCACCGATCAGAGTAACCAGCTCGCCCTCGTTGACCTCCAGTGAGACTCCATGAAGGGCTGGGACAGCACCGTACTTCACCGAAAGACCATCAACCCTTAACATTGGTCAATCCCTCACCGAGATATGCGCGGATAACTTCGGGGTTATTCTGAATTTCCTGCGGTGAACCTCCCGCGATCATCTGACCGTTGTTGAGCACAACGATGCGGTCGGAAATCGACATGACCATATGCATGTCGTGCTCCACCAGCAGTACCGTGACGCCGCGATCTCGGATGTTTCGTATGAGCTCCATGAATTTTTGCGTTTCGGACGGATTCAAACCCGCGGCCGGTTCATCGAGCAGAAGCATGATCGGCTTGGCGGCCAATGCCATCGCCAATGCCAGAAGCCGCTGCTCTCCATACGCTAACGTCCCGGCAACTGCATCAGCACGATGCGAAAGGCCCGCGATATCGAGAAGCTCTTCCGCTTCCGAGTGCAACCGCTGTTCCTCGGCGACAACGGACGCTCGCCGCAGGATAGCCCCTAGAAGCTCGGTGGTGCCTCGAAGATGCAGCGCGGTAACGACGCTTTCGAGAACCGTGCAAGCGTTGAAGACGCTGGTTCTCTGAAATGTGCGGACCACACCCAGCTCGGCGATTTCGGGCGGCGACATCTGCGTAAGATCGCGGCCCTTGAAAAGCACGCGACCGGCGCTTGGTCGTAAATATCCCGTGATGACGTTAAAGGCGGTCGTTTTGCCGGCTCCATTGGGGCCTATTAGGCTGACGATCTTGCCGGGAGCAACGCTGAAGGTCATATCGGCGATGGCGACAAGCCCACCGAAGCGAACCGCGACGTGGCTAACCTCAAGAAGGTCAGTTGGCGTTGAAACAGTCATGTCGTCAAGCTGTCCTTCAGCACGCCAGTCTTTCCAATTTTGCTTTTTCGTCGAACACGGTCTCCCAATTTTGCCAGTGCCGGCACAATGCCTTGTGGAAGGAAAAACACGATCAGGATCATCGCAACCCCGTAGAGGATCAACTGAAGCTCTGGGCGAACCATGTGCCGTAGCAACTCAGGGATAATCCCGAAAATAAGGCCACCAATGACCGGACCGAGTAACGTGCCCTTTCCTCCCGTCATGACCATGATGACCATGGTCACGGTGTAGATGAAGAGGAAGACGTCTGGATCAATCACGCGAACATAGTGGGCATAGATCGCTCCCGCACCGCCAGCCATGGCCGCGGAGACGACGGTCGCCAGGACAAGATACCGGGTGACTTTGATGCCCACCGACCGCGCAAGGGACTCGTTTTCTCGCAGCGCGATGAGCGCTCTGCCGACTCTCGAATGGACAATCCGCGAGATGATCCAATACGCCAAGATGCCGAATGCCAGAACGAGATAGTAGTTCTCCACTCGTCCGGACAACGGCACAACTCCGTAGCCAGGAAGCCAACCGGAAAGCGGCGGGATGTTGTTAAGCGCCATCGGGCCGTTCGTCAGACTCACCCAATTCAGGGCAACCATTCTTGAGACCTGCGCAAAGCCTATCGTCAGGATCACGAAATAGGCGCCTCGGACGCGAAACGCCAATTTGCCAATGATCCACCCAAAGATGCCTGCGACGACGATACCCCAAATAAGAGCGAGCCAGACCGGCTGTGATGGCACGACAAGCGGGCTTTCTGCTCCGTAGTAGAATTCAAATCCAAGCGAGCACAGCGCACTGACGTATGCGCCAATGCCGAAGAAGGCCACATGCCCGAGGCTCAATTGTCCCGCATATCCCAGCAAGAGATTGAGGCTCATTGCTGCGATGATCAGAATGCCCGCCGACGTCAGCGTGAAGAGCACGTATTGATTATTCACTGCTAGCGGGAGAACCGCCAAGAGGACAACGAGTATCGACGCTATGCCCCGCTCGGTCATCCCGTGCGCTCCCTCGGTGCAAACAATCCCTGCGGTCTCAAAAGGAGAACCGCGATGATTAGGATGAAACCCATAGCGTCCCGGTATCCCGAATCGATGTAACCTGCTCCCAACTCCTCAGCGAGACCAAGAACAAAGCCTCCGATCGTGGCTCCCACGATATTGCCGAGCCCGCCCAGGATGACAACGGCGAAGGCCTTTAGAGTGACCAGATCTCCCATCATCGGCACGACGACAAAGACTGGCGCAAGGAGGGCCCCCGCGCTTGCCGCCAACCCGGAGCCAATCGCAAAAGTCAGCGTAAACATCCGATTGATCTTTACGCCCATGAGGGAGCTGACTTCCGGATCCTGAAATGTCGCGCGCATGGCGATTCCGAAGGTCGTCCGATTGATCATAAGATAGAAGCTGACCAGGAGGACCATCGCGACGCACACGACGAAGACACGCAAAGGCGCCACCGAAACGGATCCGATGACAAATGGATCAGTTGGGAATGGGTGCGGCACAGATTTGGCCACGCCACCCCAACCAAACAGCTCCATATTCTGAAGAGCGATCCAGGCCCCGATCGTGACCAACATGGTCGTGTCCATGTCGGATTTTTGAAGTGGTCTCAAAAGCATAAATTCAATGACGATGCCCAGAAGGATCCCGAGCATGACCGCGATGGCGAGACCGACGAAGAAATTCAGCTCCAGGGGACCGATGAGCGCGTAGGCCATGTACGCGCCAAAGGTATAGAGCTCGCCGTGCGTGAAATTGGCGACCCTCATCACTCCGAAAATGAGAGTCAAACCAATTCCAAGCAACGCATACGTGCCGCCGAGCACCACGGCATTGAGGAGGTGCTGCAACAACTGTTCCATGAGACTATCCGCCTGCGTGCTTCAAGCCTTCATGGTTTCACCACCTTGCCGTCTTTGATCTGCACAACATAGATGTTCGGTATGCTCTGCCCGCTCTCCTGGCCTGCCGGTCCGGCCTTTTCGAATTTGATGTCTCCGTTCGCGCCCTTGACGTTGACGTTCCAAAGAGCATCGCGAATTGCCGCGGGCTCCGCCTTGCCGGCATCCTTGATCGCTTGAACGGCAGTCAGGATGCCATCGTAACCCCGAAAGCCATCAGTCAATCCCGCAGCTGCATAGCCCTTCTTCTTCCATGCCTCGATAAAGGTTTTGGCGACCTCGGGATGCGCTGCGTCTTCAGGAAACCAGGGAGCAAAGAACACGATGTGGTAGCTGCCATTCGCGGCCAGGCCCGCTTGCTCGATGAGCTGGTCTGGTGCTGACGATCCGCCGGTGCTGACGATCCTTTGCGGAACACGCTGCTCCTGGGCTTGTTTAAGCACAAGCGTCAGCTGCTCGATGCCCGTTGTCACAAACAACGTATCGCCGCCGGACTGCTTGATCTTGGCGAGTTGGGCGGAAAGGTCGGTGGCGTCGGGCGCCATCGTTTCGACTGCGCCGATCTGGACGCCCTTGCTACGCATCAGTTTTGTGAATTCGTCGGAGGCGCCCCGCCCCCAATCGTTGTTCACCACCAGCATATCCGCCTTCTTGATGGCCGGAGTGAATTTCGTGAACAACGTGTCGCCGAAGGCCTTCGCCTCGATGGCCGAAGGCGGCGAAATACGGAAAACCCACGGATTGCCTGAGGTCGTCACCTTGCTGGAAGACGCCGTCTCAACGACCATAGGGACTTTGTACTCCAACAGGCGAGGCATGATCGCGAGCGTCAGTGTTGACCCCCACGCTCCCAGTATCACTGGCACCTTGTCACCGCTGAGCAATTTTTCGGCAGTCGCTACGGCTTCTTTGGGATTGCTCTTATTGTCCTCAAGAATGAGTTGGATTTGGCGACCGAGTACCCCACCGGATTTGTTCACCACCTCCACTGCGACGCGGGCGCCGTTGGCGACGTAGGTACCCGCTGCGGCAATATCTCCGGTGAGCGGCTGACTCATTCCGATCTTGATGGGGTCGGACGCATGAACGTAAGAAACGGAGGAAAGCAAAGAGATCCCGAGAACAATTAGAGTCCGCATTTTTTCTCTCCTTATTTTGCTATTCTGTTTATCTCTCAAGAATTCGTTATCGATTCGATCGAGCATTGTCACTTACGCGTTTTCCAGTGCGACCTTTCCGAATTTTCCCTGCCAAAAAATAAGCGGCGTCCGCTGCCAGTCGGCCTTAATTTTCAGGACTCTTCCTACATAGATGACATGGTCACCTCCGTCGTAGCTGGCGTACTTCTCGCATTCGAGTGAGGCCGCGGCTTCCGAAATCAATCGGCAGCCGAAAGAGCCGTCTTCGAAATGAACATTTTTCCACTTTTCGCCCAACGCAACCGCGAATTGCTTCGCGAGCGACAGTTGTCCCTCGTGGAGAACGTTTATCGAGAAGTGCTCGGCTTTTTGAAACGCTGGCTGGCTATTTAATTTTCGCGCGATGCTGAACAGGATCAGCGGGGGATCAAGCGAGACGGAGCTAAACGAATTCGCGGTCAATCCGATCGGCTCGCCGTCGGAGCCGGTCGTCGTCACGATCGTTACTCCGGTCGCGAAACACCCCGCTACGCGGCGAAATTCCTCAGCGTCAACTATGTCGCGAGTACCGGCGAAAATATCGCTCATATCAAGCTCCGTCGGAAAGTCTCACCTCGAATTTCGGCCGCCTCACCTAAAGCAGCCCGAGGGTCGCGACACGCTCTCCTTGGGACACCGACCCAAGAGTCGTCGTTCGGACCAACACCCCATCCTGCGGCGCCGTGACCAGCTGCACTTCATCGCCGTACACGTTTATGACGCGGCACAGCGGATCGCCCGCCTTCACTTCCTGGCCCAACGTCGCGATTGAAACGAGGAGACCGCCCTGGTTCGCGCGAATGCCAAGGAAGTCGCGCATGACATACGTCTTGCGAGCCGGCTCGAGCTTGCCGTCGATCATCTTCAGAGAACGAAGGAGATTGAGGACACAGCGCGCGCCCGTAGCCACGCTTTCCTCCTCGAGACGGCCGCCTTCTCCGATCTCAAAGGTGAAGCATGGGACTCCCGCCTTGCACGCCTCAACGCAGAGGATCCCATCGGCGACATACATGCCTCGCTCGCCCTTCATGATCCAGCCTCCGCCCATATCATGAGCCATCTGCTCGGCTCGGCTGGCGGCAGCGCCAAGGTTCGGATGCGGAAGAATTGCAATAGGCACGTAACGGCCACCGCGCGTCGGGGTATGAATGTCGAGCGCATAGTCGCATTGGCGAATGAGACCAAAAAGAGTGGAGGCTACGATCTGCGCAATATTCCCCGATGGATCACCAGGAAAACATGTCCAGGCGTCATGCGGCACCTGATCGAGAGGCGACTTGAGGAATTGAGAGACCGGCAAACGATGGTCCGATTGCAACGCAAGCGGATGTTGGACAGGTACGCATACAATGCTGCCGCTCAATGACGACGGGTCGACCTGCGCGAGAGCCCGCGCAAGAATTGCTATTCCGTTGACTTCGTCTCCGTGAATAGCTGCCCCCATGTAGACCTTCGGCCCATCCTTCGCCCCATTAAGAACGAGCAGCGGCAGAGAGATGTTGGTGCCATCCGCCAGACTCAGGGCGGGAAGCGTACCCCTCCGCAGCTCTCCGGGCGGAACGCAAATACCAGCGATATTGAGATCTTTAGGCATGATGGAATCTTTACTCCGCAGCGTTTGTGCGAAGAACGCCGGCAGCGCCCGCCAATTTCGGAGAGGGATAGCTTTGCATCAGCCGATCAACCATGCCGGTCGCTTGGTCCCAGTTGAAATTGCGATATGCCATACCCGTTGTTACCGCGCGCGGTCCTGAATAGAACATCTCATACTGAACGTGCCGCGACGCGAACTCCGATCCCAACGCATCCCACGCCAGCTTGAAGAGTTTAACTCTCTCAACGGGGTCTCCGCTCGCGGAGTACTGAGTACGCGAGATAACGTGCGCAATTTCCGGATTGTCGAAATCCGAGATGTTTGATGGCAGCATCAATACGCCGCCGCCCGCCAGTTCTCTGATTGTCGTGATCACACGCGAGTATAAGCGCTGCGAATTCACCTGTGCCCCGTAGAGGATGTCCCTGTTCGGCATGAAATATTCGCCGTAATACGATCCCGCCGCCTCCATTCCATAGACGCACGCTTCGATAGTGCTCACTTCAGAAGTAAGCTCTCCCAGCACTTCACGAACTGGCGCGAAATTAATGGTACCGATCGCTTCAGTAATTTTTCGCGCCAAACCCACAAGAAATCTGAGTTTGACCATGAGGCGAATAGTTGCCTGATAGTTTTGATAGGAGTGCGTCGGCGCGACATGCCATTGCGCCAGCTGAAGATCGACGTCGCGATGCACAAACACTCGATCCCAAGGAATCTTGGTATCGTCAAAATAAAGCAGCGCGTCGTTTTCATCGAGCCGAGAAGCAAGCGGATAATCGAAAGTCGACGACGATGCCTCTTCGTACGATCGACGTGACATCAGCTTCACGCCAGGCGCATTGACGGGCACCGCTGCGGTGAAGGCATACTTTTCCTCACCCTTGCTCAACGGACGCAACGTCGTCACCAGCACTTCGTTCGAAAGAATAGCGCCGGTCCCAAGCATCTTGGCGCCTCGAACCGTTATTCCCTCCGAATCCTCATCGCAAATCGAAACGGCCAGATCTGCATTTCCGCTAGCACTGGTGCCTTTCGAGCGGTCGCCCTGTGGATCGATGATCACATAGGACAGGTACAAGTCATTATCGCGAGCATATTTATAGTAGTCGCGGATATTGCCGGCCTTGCCGCCTGGATACTGCGCGTATAGGTCCTGAGCCATATGCATCGCTGCAATCGTTGATGCGACGTGATCCGGCGATCGCCCCATGAATCCCTGGTGCAGCTCGGCCCAAGCGGTCAGCGCTTTCCGACGCGCAATGAGATCTTCAAGGGACCGCGGCAATTGCCACGAGCGATTGACCCGCTTGCCTCCTTCCGGAGTTTCGTAGGTCATCAACTCGAGATTTTCGGGGTGAGACTGGAAGTCGTAGAGACCGGCAATCGACCGCGCAGCGTTTCGGTAGGCACTGTTCGTTGTGACGTCCGAGACCTTCTTCCCGTTCACATAGACGGCACGACCATCCTGAAGACTTCGCAGATGCTGATCACCTGTCTTTGACATCCATAACCCCAGACGTTTTCCGTTATCGACAGGCACGATCCTCATTAAATTAATTAGGTAAGTCAATTAATAATCGTTAGGTGGCTTAAGTATTTTTCGAGCCAATTTGCTGCGCGCGGGATACTTGGGAGCGCTCCGACAATGACGGATGGACTTCCGGGGCGTATTTTGGCAATCAACCAACGACTATGCAGGTAAGGCGGAAGTGATGATGAAGAAGCCGAAGCGAACGCGCGGACATTTCCCCCCTTTGACCGTTTCTGTTCCCGCGCTTCTCGAAAGCGGAAATGACGCTGAGTTTCGCAAGCTGGTCGATGATCTACTTTTATTTGCGACCCAAATTCAGGATGTTCGAAAATCGCTCTCCACGGCAATGGGCCTGACACAACCGCAGTACAACATATTGATGATACTGGCGCACAAGGCTGCGACCGAAGAGATGACGGTAAGCGAAATGGCCACGAGGATGAACGTCTCGCCCCCGTTTGTTGTGGTGGAAACCAACAAACTCGAGGCAATCGGTTTGCTTCACAAGCGTCCCAGCGCTGTCGATCGACGTCGGATCAATTTGCATCTCACCAATAAGGCAATTTCGTTGACAACGAACATCGGGCCATTGCAGATGAACGTGAATGATCGTTTGTTCGGCTCTCTCAGCGCGCGAGACTTTCGAGCGCTGGGATCAATTGTCGGCAAGCTAATTGCCTCCTACGGACCAGCACTAGAAGAAGCGCGAGCGCATTCTAACCTCACTTCAAAGAGGCCACACGACTCGGAATGAGCAGAGACGCCATTCCTGACAAGGCTTCTTGCCACTCAAGACAGTTTGACACTGTCGGAAACGCACATGCGGATCGACAGTCTCACCAAAAAGTGTCACTTCCCCTTAGTTGAGTTGAGCTCTGCGAGCAGCCAAATTGCCCGTGTTGCGAAGCTGACACTTGAAATGCATACTGTGACTGCGACCGACGAACTGCAATAATTTGAAAAATCTGCCGGGCCGACCGAATGTATCGCAACTACAGCGCACTTCGATCCGAGCACCTCTTCAGCGGCAAATGAAAAGCTCAACGAATACGCACTGTCGCGCAGTGCCATCTTCATGAATGGGGCGTTTCCGGCGCACCGTGCTGTACATTCAATCCAGACAACACCAAATCACGGCGCATAGCGAGCATCGATAGTGAAATACGTCGACGTACCGAACCGTGCTCTTTCGTCATTCAGAATCCTATAGCAGCGCCGTCGCTGCGGGGGTCAGACGCGCCCTCGAGTAATCCGTTCGGATGTCTCACGATTGCACCAGCGTGACCCATGGTGCTGGTGAACGCGGGCAGTATCTCCACATCGTGCCCGGCAGCGCGTAAGGCGCTGACAACCGCGGGATCGAAACGAGACTCCAACTTTAACGTGACGCTGCTCTCGCCCCAGGTTTTGCCAAGGAGCCAGCGTGGCGCAGTTAGTGCACTTTGCAAGCCCTGTCCGAAGAACCCATACCGGCTGTATATCGCCGACTGAGTTTGGGGTTGTCCGTCACCGCCCATCGTACCGTAGACCATGACACGGCCATCGTCGAAGCGAGCCAAGGCGGGATTGAGGGTGTGGAACGGTTTCCGGCCCGGAGCAATCACGCGCGGGCCGGTGCCTTCGAGCTGGAAAGTCGTCCCGCGGTTTTGCCAAACGATACCGGACCCGGGCAACACGCAACCTGAGCCGAACTCGAAATATATGCTCTGAATGAAGCTGACGGCCAGACCGCTGCCGTCGATCGCACCGAGCCACACCGTATCGCCCGCCGAAGCTGGCGCCGGCCACGCCAGCGCATGATCTCGGTCGATACGGGAGGCGAGCCGATCGAGCCTGGAATCATCCAAAAATTGCTCAGCCGTCATCGTCATCACATCGGGGTCGCCAACGACAAGATCGCGGACAAGAAACGCCTGCTTAGTTGCCTCGACCAGTCCGTGAATATGGGCAAAGCTCTCAGGTTCGGTCACGCCGAGTCGCTCGAAGAGTGCGAGGATCATCAATGACGCCAAACCTTGGGTCGGTGGCGCGAAATTGTAGAGCGTGGCGCCGCGAACCCCGACCGAAAGACATGCCCGCCGCCGCGCCGAGTGCTGTGCAAGGTCCTGCTGCCCAACTGGGGATCCAAGACGCTCAAGATCAGCCGCGATTTCGCGAGCGAGGTCTCCTCGATAGAAATCGTCCAGCCCGGACTCTCCCAATCGTCGCAACGTGCGGCCCATCGCGGGAAACTTCATCAACGCGCCTTCGCGTGGCGGTCCGCCGTCGATCAGGAAGGTCGCGGAAAAACCCGGCGTGTCCCGCAATTCAGCGCACTTCAGTTGCGTCAACTCTGCCTGACTGGCAGTGACCGCAAAGCCATGCTCTGCATGCCAAACCGCATCCTCGGTGAGACGCGACAGCGGCACGCGACCGCCGAGTTCGGCGCTGAGCTCCAAAGCATTGCTCCAGCCCGACAAGGTCCCCGCAACCGTGTTGGCCGCGAGCGGACCGCGCCACGGGATCTCCATAAGCCCGCGCGCCGCATAGAGCGCCGGCGACGCTGCGTGCGCAGCCCCACCGCAAGCCTCGATAGAAATCGGATTCGTGCTGTTCGGCACGTTGATGATCCAGAAGCCGTCACCGCCAATGCTCGTCATATGCGGATAGACGACGGCCAGAGCTGCCGCCATCGCCACAGTCGCTTCAATGGCGTTTCCGCCCTCACGCAGGACGCGCGCGCCGGCTTCGCTCGCGAGATGGTGCGGGGACGTAACCATGCCCCGGTGCGCGCGTGACGTATTAAGCATCAAAACTCTCTATCGGACATTTCGGTTGGAGCAAAACGGACGGGACGACAGCGTCATCGGCGTTATCATGCATCGTTCAGCGATTGCATTCTGACGCTCGACGAAGTCGCCGCCTTCCATGACTGTCGTCGGCCTCTAGGTTGCAAGAAAATCAAATGCAGAGAGGGCAAAGATTTCTCCGAGAGCCATCAATTCTTCAATGGCGACGTGCTCATCTGCTGCGCCCATGTTGTTAGGCGTAAGCCCGCATACAACCGACGGAATCCCGGCAGCCCTGTAGAGCCGGGCATCGGAAGCACCGACCCGCATGTTCAGGACCGGACGATGCCCTAAAACCGAGTGGCAGTTTTTCTTGAGGATCTGGACAACTTCGTGATCCGGATCGGTCCAACTCGCCTCGTAACGGCGCGAGATGTCTACGGTCACGTCGCCGTAGCGACCTACAATCTCATTAATTTTTGCTTCGATCTCCGCGACGGTAACATTGACCGGAAGCCGAATGTCGGCGGTCGCCTCCGCATGATCCGCCACCAGGTTCGACAGCCGCCCCCCGTTAAACGTTCCGAACGTGATGGTGACGTTGCGCAGAACATTGCTTTCGCCGGTGCCTGAAAGGGCCTCGGACACATCAGAAGCTTCTTCGATGGCGTCGAGAACCTTTTGGGGTATCTTTGCTTCATACTTTCGGAGCGCACTGAGCTCCTGCATGACAGCGATGAGCTTTTCGATGGCGCTGTCGCCCCGATGAACGTGCGCCGCGTGGGACGACTTTCCCTTGGCGGTCAGCTTCAACCAGATCATTCCTTTCTCGCCAAATCGAAGGACGGTAGGAGATCCCGCGTCTCCGCTGATCATGGCATCGCCACGAGCGAACGGCACCTTATCGAGAAGAAACTGGGTCCCAAGTGTGCCCATGGTCTCTTCGTCACCGGCAAAGGTCGCCACGACTTCACCGGCAAACTTGGACCTGAACGCCGCGAGGTGCTGGAGGGCGAAGATGCTCGCAGCCAAGCCACCCTTCATGTCAGAAACGCCAAGTCCATACAGCCGACCATCGAGTTCCTGACCCGAGAAAGCAGTCGTCCAGCTCGCGGCGTTGCCGAGCGGAAAAGTGTCGAGATGCCCATTGAACACAATTCGACGACCGGGAGCCGCGCCGCGAATTCTTGCGACGATATTCAAAATGGGATCCCCACATGAATGGGTTTCCACTTCGATTCCGGGCATCGATTGAAGCATGGAAGCGATTTCGGCAGCCAATGGCCTGGTATCGCCGGGAGGGTTCTCACTCGGAATGGCGAGCAGGCGCTTCGTCAGGTCCACCACTTCTCGACGCGCCGCATTGAGGCGACTTGCAAGCAGGGCGCGCGTAGAGTGATCACCTTGAAAACCCGCCGGCTGAAGGCCCGTTTGATTGGTCATCTTTTGACTGATTGCTCCTCGTGCTCGTTGCCTGCACCGCCTCACCCGCTTCGATCGGGCTGACATTCGCGCGCGATAGACGTTAAGCACAATGTTCACTTCGGCAATAATAAAGTGAATTTCATGCTCTATAAGGTTTGCTTATACCGTCAACGCCCCGGACTCCCATGCAGATACGTCAACTAGAGTGTTTTCGAGTTCTTATGATCGCCACTACGATGACCCGGGCTGCAGAGATACTCGGGATAAGTCAGCCCGCCGTGAGCGGCACGATCGCCGCGCTCGAGCATGATCTCGGCTTTTCCTTATTCCGAAGAACGCGAGGGCGTCTACAACCAACTCCGGAGGCGCAGCTTTTCTTCGTGGAGGCAACTCGGATGCTAGAGGCGATGGAGAGCACCAATCGAGCAGCGGCCGAGATCCGAAGCGGCAAGCTGGGTCATTTGACGATTGCCGCCTATCCAAGCATCTCTATTAGTCTTTTGCCCAGAATCGTGTCGCTTTTCTTGGCAACCCGTCCCCATTTGCACATAAGACTGATGTCACGGAGCTCTCAAACAGTGAAGGAGTTGGTGGCGACTCAGCAGTTGGACTTGGCGATCGCCGAACTGCCCGTGGACCATCCCGCGGTTTATACAGAGAGTTTTTCCTACCGATGCCAATGCATCCTTCCGTCCGGTCATCCGCTCGCCGAACTTGACGTGATCACGCCGGCAGATCTCGATGGTGTTCCTTTCGTGACACTTTTTCGGGATCACATGACGCACCACCAAGTGGCCACGGCATTTTCTCAGTATGGCGCGCGGTGGAATGTCGTAGCGGAGACTGAGTACTTCGCGACAGTTTGCGAACTCGTGGCAGCAGGTTGCGGCGTAGGCGTGATCGATCCGGTGGTCAGTTCGCCTTTCACGACCGGAATAGTAAGTCGCAAATTCGAGCCCGCAATAACCTACGAAATTGGCATCCTGTATCCGCAGGACCGTATCGAATCTCGAGTTACAAAAGAATTCGTGGAAATGCTGAAAGTTCACCTTGCGCCGGATTAGTGCCTTCCGGCATCTCAAACACAAGTATTGGCCCCGCGATAGCGGTATTGAGCTTAAGCTGTGCGATGGTGGCCTCGCGATGATTGGCAGGAATCGTCATTCCGATCATGGCGCTCATTTTAATTTCCCGCCGCGCGGTGCGGCCATGGCTAAGACAATCAAAATCACCTTTCCTGAGAGTTCGAGCATTGACCGAATGCGAAACATTGAACGAGTGCGAAACTTTGCTGAGGAACTCAGTTTGGCGCTAGGCGATCTAGGGGAACTACCAATGGAGCAAGCCGACGCCGCGACAACCAGTGTCGTCGTTTCTAAAATTCATAAGCGAGACTTGGGTAGATGCAGGCAGCTCGTAACCCGGTTGTTAGAGAAACACCTGATGGCAAACGAAGCCATGCTGAGTTAGCCGTTTCTAATTAGAGCGTACCTCGCATCGCTTGCCGAGCGCGGAGAGCACAATGCCGACAAGCTCACGGTCGACGGCCTTGTGTATTTGAAGAACCTCACTTCCCACAAGAAGAAACCGGTTAACGCAGGGGCTTGATAGCAATTTCGATGCGCGGTCTCGCTTTATCGTAACCGCGCCGATCGCCAGTATCGCTATCTGGCTGTCGTCGTACCTACTGGTCGCCTCCTGGCCAAAAGAGCTTCACGGCCTCAATCGCGGCTCCTCCTTGAGGGATATTTGCCGGCGTGCGCTGGAACCCTTTGAAACTAACGAAATTGTTTTGAGTGGTTGGGATACTGGAAGGCTGAAGTGCGGCAGCGGCCAGCCCTGACCCAGTCACCTGAATCCCTGTCATAGGGATGAAACCGGAGGGATCATGGCCGAAAGTCTGGTGAGCCCGCGAGTCAAGCCACCACAACGTACAGGTGAACCGGGTGCAATCGCACAATTTTTTGGCGAGGTGGCAAATCGCACCTCGCTAGCCGCCGGGCGTGCGACAACATTCATTTTGGCTGCTTTAGTGATCATCATATGGGCAATTACCGGGCCACTCTTCGGCTTTTCAGACACGTGGCAGCTAATCATCAACACCGGAACGACCATCATAACGTTCCTCATGGTATTTTTAATTCAGAATTCGCAAAATCGCGATAATGCAGCGATTCAAGTGAAATTAGACGAACTAATACGTGTAAGCACCGCACAAAATTCATTCGTGGGAATTGAGCATCTCACAGACGAGGAGTTGGAAGAAATCCGCGCCAAATGCGAAAAGCGGGCGGCGGATCAGGTTGCAGACAGCGCTGTTCGCAAGACAGGTGAGATGGCTACGCGAGCGGCAGAGCGCGTTGCAGCCGCAGACTAACGATGGTCAACGCCAACCTCCATCCACCGGAGAGCTTCTTCGTGAGCTCGATGGCAGGTTTCAACCGGGGCAACAGAGTTTCGCCGCTGGTTATCTGCAACCGAGAAGCTGAGCGAAGTTTTGCTTCAGATAAACGAGACGCCGCTGAGCCAGCTCCGCCGAGATCTTGGGACCGGCCACCTCGAACACAAAACCGCAAACTCTTCGAAGTAAGGATCTGCATGGCAAAGACTCTGCTCTCGACCCAAGACTTGCAGGCGCGAGCGTTGGCAGAAATCCGAAAGCAACCTGGCTGCTCAAACGTTCGCAAAATCGCAATCAATCGCATCACGGATGAACGGACTGAAAATAATTGGTCAATGTGTGTGTTATCCGCGGGCGATGCCGATGCCAACACGGCGGCACGCGCTGCGCTCAAGGTCCAGGAGGCTCTACGGCACGACTACAATCTAGCGACAGATTAACCACCTGGTGCCGCTATGATGTGGAGGTGCTTCTTGACTTGAGCGTATCGCCGAATGTCGGCTTTGGGCTGCCATCAGCGAAGAGAGGTGTGCTCAAATAGCGCTCGCCGGTATCGGGCAGCATGCAGAGAATGTTTGCTCCTTTCTCTGCCTCTGCTGCAACCTTGAGGGCGCCCCCGAAGGTCCCGCCTGAGGTAATGCCCACAAAGATGCCCTCCTGGATAGCAAGGTCTTTGCTGCAGCGAATGGCATCCGGACCGGAAATTGCCAAAATGCGATCGATGACCTTCATTGCGACGGCATCGTCGGTGAGTTTGGGGATGAAATCCGGCGTCCAGCCTTGCATCGGATGCGGCTTGAATGTCGGATGCGGTGCCGCTGGAGTTCCATCCGAATTTCGCGCCTGCGCGATGCCACTGGCCAGCAACTGCGCATCCTCCGGCTCGCAAACCACAATCTCTGTCTCAGGACGCTCCTCGGCAAGCACCCGCGCGACGCCCTTTAGCGTTCCGCCGGTTCCATAGCCGGTAACCCAAAAATCCAGCCGCTCTCCGGAGAAATCGTCAATTATCTCACGCGCTGTCGTGCGCGAATGAATATCGGGATTGGCTTCATTCTCAAACTGCCGTGTCATGAACCAGCCATGCGTCTTGGCGAGCTCAATCGTCCTTTTGACCATGCCTACGGCGCCCTCGGCGGCGGGAGTTACAATGACCTTCGCTCCCAAGAACCGCATGAGCTTTCGGCGCTCGACACTGAATGACTCTGGCATGGTAATCACAAGCGGGTATCCCTTGGCGGCGCAAACCATCGCAAGACCAATTCCCGTATTTCCGCTTGTCGCTTCGATAACCGTCTGGCCAGGCTTAAGATCTCCCGACCTTTCGGCCGCCTCAATTACACCGAGAGCCAATCGGTCCTTCACTGAACCAAGAGGGTTGAAGGCTTCAACCTTTACGAAAAGATTCACGCCCCGCGGCGCCAAACGATTGATTCGAACGACCGGCGTTCTACCGATGGTTTCGACAATACTTTGGTATTTCCGCTGCATGCTGCATCTCCCGACCTTGCGTTTTGCTACCCGTAGTCAGAATACTCAACTCAACAGCTCCGAGACGGCGGTCCGGGCCAGCGCGTTTTCCTCAGGCAAGCCAATCGAGATGCGCGCCCAATGGTCGAGCGGAGGAAAGGCGCGCCCGATGTCGATGCCTTTGGCACGAAGAGCCCCGGCGATTTCCTGATGCGGACGGCCTGTGTGGAAAAACACGAAATTCCCCCTCGCATCCGAATACCGAAGCCTCAGAGTGTCGAATAAGCGGTGCCATAAATCGCGCTCTGCCATCACCTTCGATCGAACAGCTGCAACGTATGCTTTATCCCGCAGGCTCCCCGCGGCCGCCGCCAGCGCGAGCCGACCAAGCGGCTCGGCGGAACCGATCCCTCCTCGCTTCAACGATGCAGCGAGGGCTTTCGGGGCCACCGCATAGCCCATGGATAGGCCAGCCAACCCATAAATCTTGTCAAACGTTCTGAACACGACCACATTCTTGCCGGCCCGCGTCAAGCCGACAACTGTCCGTTCAGTGAAATCCGGCTCGAACTCCAGATAGGCTTCATCAACGATGACGACTGCGTGCTCCGACAGCTCGCTGACAAAGGCACCAAACTTCTTGGCATCGCTCACCGTACCGCTCGGATTATGCGGGTTGATGAGGTAGATGGCTCGCGTTCGGGCATTCACCTTCGCAGCTATGGCTGCAAGGTCGTTTTGAAGATTCTGATCGAGCGGCACACTGACAGCAGCGCCCCCGCCCCGGGCAGCTGCGTCTACCATCGCGGTATAACCGGGCTCCGAATAGATGAACTCTCCACCGCCTGGAGCTTGGTTCGCCAGTTGAAATCCCAGCGCATCGAGTACTTCGCCAAGCACGATCTGGTCCGCTGATACCTGCTCACGAGCGGCGATCGCCGGCGTCAGTACTTCATTTTGCTTGTCGACATATCGGAAGAGATTGCCGAACTCACTTTGAGCCGCGGCAATCGCAAGCGGCGATGGTCCGAATGGATTCTCGTTGAGAGAGAGCTGCACCCGAAGTGGCGGCATCGCGCTTTCCGCATCACCGGCTGCTGCAGAAACAACGAGTCCGCCCAACGCCAGTCCGCTTGCCGTCAGATAATCGCGACGGGTCAAAACCATTTCTCGTTTCCTCGTAGGCTCTTCAAAAACCTTTGCACGCCTACGTCGCATTGGATCGAAAGCTGCCCTGGGCTACCGACCCGCTAAGCAGACATGGTTGTTTACCGGTGCAAAGTGATCTCGTCCTGTCACGTCAAATCACGAATGAGGCACACGATCTGCCCGCCTGATCGTGAACGGCCACCAATGTAACATCGTCGTGCGTTGACTATCCCGGACCCTCTCGGGTGCAACGGGGGCTTTGGAGAATGGGTTGCAGTTAAATTATTTAACTCAGAAATTCTCGCGCCGATAAACCGTTGGCGTAACTCCAATCAATTTGCGAAACACGCGGTTCAGTTGGGATGCATCGCTAAACCCCACCGCGAGCGCCACATCGGCAATAGATAGATCGCTCTTCGACAACATCTCTTTTGCAACGCTGATCCGCACGGATAGAACGTATTGATAGGGCGAACTCCCAACTGAAGTTTTAAACGCCCGAATAAAGTGGAACTGGCTCAATCCTACCAAGCCCGCTAGATCGGATATCCCGATTCCACTCGAAATGTGAGCATCAACAAACTCTTTGATGCGTTTCAATTGAAGTGCAGTTAAACCACCGCGACGCGGGTTTAGCTGCAAGTACTTTGAGTCAGCGGCGTGCCGTAGTTCCCACAAAAGCAACAGCCCGAGCGCTCTCCGCATATGCAGGGTCGTCTATGCCCGAGCCATCTGAGACGCTTTGGAGTTTTTGGAGCGTAGCTTTAAGCTTGGTATTTTCAAAATACAAAGATGGCGGAACATTTGAGATATCATTTGAGCGGTGATGATCTGATGTGAGAGGGGCAAGATGGACCGCAAAGACCGAAGATGTCCGGCTCTTGAAACGAGCCCAACCATCCGCGGAAGATCCAATCGGCAAGAACGTCAATTTATCTCGGATGTCCGTAAGCGTAGAACGGCTCCCTCCGTTTATACTCGTCTCTCCATCGGAGCGAACAAAGTCATGCAGCGCTAGACAAGCTGCTTCTCCCTTCACTCGGTATTCCAATTCGGTTGGTTGAATACGAACAATCTCGGCAGAGAACCACGACCAAGACATCCGTTTAACTAGAAATGGATGATGTGCATCAGGGTGTCGCTGATGCCACTCGATTTTAGCGTCCGGCCCCAAACTCATTCCCCTCAAAGATTCGGTCTTTCTCACAATGTACTGACGATAAATTGACTCGGAATATCAATAATTGCTTGGATTGTTAAAAGTTGTTGCGGAACGCGTTTAAAGTGCGGCATTGAAGTCTTAGAACTTGCTCCAAATGGCCTTTCTTGCGCCAAAGAATTTCGACCGTTGCTCGTCCTGTTGCCCATCACCGGTCCGAAGGTATTCATTCGAGTTTGCTGGAACACGCTCGGGCTGGGCGGCAGCTCTCTTCCAACGCTGCGCAAAAATTCCAGGACGGGACTTCCGACAGGGAAGTTCCAACAAACGAGTTTGGGGCAGATCATATGATTGGGTGGAATTCAGCCGTCCTTCGGCTGCTTGACGAACACGACAGTCGTTTCGACGTCACTTGCGTCAGAATCGTGCAATGACACACTACCCGTTTCACCTTTTGCAGGGATATTGGCGCCCTTTCCTCTGGGTGTTTTTTATTTGCTTTGCCCTTGCGGGCACACTGATTTTCCGGATCCCAACGAAATACGAGGTCAAATCGTCGATCGAAGTCGCTTCGATCATAGTTGCTGATAATGTTGTAGCGATTGAACCGCCGCCCCAGATCGCCAAGATGGTCACCGACTTATATGGCCCATCTAGCGCGATCGAATTACAGGAACGAGGTGTCTCGATCTCATCTCTGGCCGCCCTCGAGAATGTGAAGGCCGAAGCAACCGGGCGTAATGTGTTCCTACGAAACCAAGTTAGCGAGTCGGGCGTCACAATCGCGAAGGATTTCCAGCAAACCATCATTAAGCACGTATTCAAGGCTAGCGCACCCTTGGTCCAATCTATGCGCCTTGGCATTTCTGAAAAGATTGAGTCTGCGCGCCACAACGCCCAGTCCTTGTCAGACCATCTCGAAAAGCTACGTAGCGAAATCGACCAAGTTAACATTCGAAAAGAAACTTCGAATCGACACTTGGCCGACCTACACGACGATTATTCTGATAAGATTAGGCGCCCGATCAATTCAGGGGGCGCCGAGAATGCTCTCGAGGATGCACGGGAACTCCGCCAGCGCATTGCCAGCGGAGAAGCGCAGCGCCGCGATCTGTCTGCAGAGCATGCAAGACTCAGTCACGAACTCTATGAAAGCCAGCGCTTGCTCGATGAGCAAGTCCGGCTTCGACGGGTCGGTGATCGAGAATTGGCGACTCTAAGCGATTTTCGGTTGGCACTTTCGCCCTCAGTTTTGCCAGTGCCTCTCGCAGGGAGACGCCTAGCTTTTCTTGCAGCAGCAATGGTGTTTTCGTTCTTAATTGCATTCGGCACGATTGTATCCCTCCAGAAATTTCAAACGAGTTCCTATTGGCAAAGGGAAGAGCCTGCCTTGCGTCCAGAATCAGACCCATCATCGGGCCAAGACAGTGAAAGGTTATTCGCGGCTTCAGTCGCCCAAATCCGCTGATTGCGAGCATATCCAAGAGTAGAGCAGCAAGTTATTCAGGCTGGTCACACTTAGCCTGTTTTGCCGTGTTGCTAGCGAATTATCGGGCGATCAAAAACGAGACACGGACGCTGGCTCTTGCAGTCTCAGCCGTGTCAGCGGACATAAAGAGGCAAGGTGCGACCATTACAGACTCGTTGAGAGTCCTTCCGACCAGCTCAACATTTTTGGCCGCGACAACTTTGATCCTCAGCGTCATGCAAGAAACCTCCTACAGCAGATGCGACAGTTAGATGGCTGATGACAGCATCACGCAGCGCGCTCCTCTTCCGCTTGCGCGTGCAGACGTTGGAGCCGCAGTTCGCAGTCTGGTGTCTGTTTTCTGGCTGTCCATCGTGCTGGGTGGCTGCGCCGCCGACGCCAATACTAGCTTTATCCCGGAATTTCTTAAGCAGCCCGCTCCCAAAGTAGACGTTGATCAGCCTCCTGATGTTGCTTCAATCGTTCGGAGCGATATCACAACCATTTTTGCAGCAGGATCCTTGTCAACATCGATCAAGGCCGCGTAGGGCGACGCGAGCATGTCGATGCCCATCATTGGTGTGACAGGGAATCTTACAGCCGCTCTGAATTCCACTAAAGCTACAATCGCCGCTGCCAGTGCTTGCTAGTGTAGTCCAGACCGCTCGAATACCGGTTTGGAGACCGAATTGGAGACCATAACCACCTTCGGTCCTAGGAATATGGTATTTTCAAATAGATGGATCATCTAGCTAGCGGAGCGAGAGCTACTGTAATCCAACATTCTCCGCTTTTGCGAAGAAATTCGCCCCGCTAGGTCGATAAAGTGGAGCTTTCGACCACGCCAACTGTTCCGGCTATTCAACCGCGCATCCGGCGCCGCGCATTTCGTGTTTGACACCTGTCGGAGGAACCACGGGCTCTCTCCATGCTCGAACGATAACCATTCGGTGAAGACCGCAGATACTTAGCTGCCTTTACATCTTTGTTTCGTGGCCAGCGGTTGGACGGCACGCGCTGCGCCCGGTGCGGCGCCGGCGCTTGGATTCGTAGTCCGTCGAGCGCTAATGCTTTCCGGGAAAGCCGCCGAGGCCGTTAAAGGTCATATACAGCGAGTAGCCGCTGACCGCAATGGCGACGGCTATTTCGAACAGCAGGACGGCGACGCCGTATTTGTACCAAGGCTCGTGCGGCGCGACACGAATATCAACGTGGTTCATTGCATCTCCTGGAGAGTTTCACGACGGCTTCGGTGCAGAACTCAGGAGCGTTGGCCGGCCAGAGCGCGGTCAAGCAGACCATGCTCCTGCGGGTGCCGCTCGTGACGGGCTGCCCAGAAGTAGAACAGGATGAACGGCGCGAACATGTAGAGCGTGACGTACAGATATCCTACGTGGGCCTTGACGCTGGCAAAGATCAGCGGATAGGCGATGCCGCCGACGGTTGAGATCCCGCCGATGAAGCCGGCGGCAATACCGGGGCAGTCCGGAAAGAGCAGCGGAACCAGGGCGAAAGTGCCGCCGGTGCCGAAAGATACAAAGATGCCGAGCGCCACCAGCACCGCGATCGACAAGGGCAGGAAGCCGTAAAGCCCCGCAACGGTCAGCCCGATCATCGACAGCATGATCAGGATGAGCGCGATTCCCAGCCAATGCAGGCGCGGCGCGTAGGGCAGTTCTTTGGCAATGAAAGGCAACGGCGTCCAACCCTTGCGCTGGAAGAGGTCGGACATGAAGCCGGCGAACGGCCGGAACAAAGACGCGTTGAACGATAACACGGCCGCGAACGTGCCGGCCGCGATCTGAATGCCGGCAACGCCGGTGAAGCCGAGCGCAAGAATCTCATCGTGAAAGCCGCGGGTGAAATAACCCGGCAGCCAGGCGTTCAACGCGATTTCCAGGCCGAACGACATCGCATAGGCTAGCATCAAAGCGATGGCGATATAGCGGGTCCACACGAACACCATTCCGCGCAGGTCGCCGCCGCGCCGCACCGCGTCGCGCCGCTCCATGGTCTTGGCGGCGCTACCGCGCCACAGATACCAGGCGGCGACGACGAGAGCGATCATGCCCAGCCACAGAAATGCGCTCCGATAGTCGGTGCCGAAGATGCGCGGCAGCAACAATGCGCCGACGCCGGCGCCGACGTTGCCGGTGCCAGCGTAAAGTCCCTCGGCGGTGCCGATCTCGTGGGCGTCGAACCATTGCGCGACGTGCTGGACACCGACGACGAAGGAGACGCCGGCAATGGCGACGACCACTCGCTCGGCGAAAAGCAGTTCGTAGCTGGTGGTGAAGGCCGACGCGATCGAAACCAGTCCGCAGCCGGCAAGGATCGCGGCGAACGTCCGCGGAGCGCCAAATCGATCGGACGCCCAGCCGGCGACGATGCGCCCGACCGGCACCATCCAGATGGCCGAACTGGCGAGCAGGCCAAGGTCCTTGATCGTAAGGTGATACGTCGCCGCGATGCTCGGGCTGAACGCAGCCGTGGAGAACCACATCAGGAAGCACCAAAAAAAGCCGACGGTCGCTATCCCAAGCTGTTCAACCTTGTGGCCTCGCATCAATGTTTGCTCCGCTGAACGATCTGGAGATCCGCCGCATCCAAGAAAAGAAAGAGAGCCCCAAGCGACCAATGTAGCTGACCGCGGCGCCGCCGACCGAGCCCCAGGTCCCGGTATGGCCGCGCGCCGTCTTTCACGCTTCCACCTCAAGATCGGAGAGGGCGACGCTGCAACAGGCAAAGGCGATACCGTTCTCCTTGCGCCGGCGGTCCTTTTCAAATTCCGGTTTCTCGGAAAGCGTTCCGGTGAAGCTCACCTCGCACTCTGCGCAACTGCCGGTCCGGCAGGCGTAATCCATCTCGATTCCGTGGGCTTCCGCCAATTCCAGGAGGGTCACGGTCTCGTCCGTCTCGACCGTCCTGTCGCTCTTGATGAAGTGGACACGGTGCCGCGGCTCCGACAGCGCCAGGGGCTTCGGCACACGCTTGCCTCCCCCCGCGACCCGGCTGGATCCGAAACTCTCGCTATGAAGCTTGGCCTGATCAAAGCCGAGCTCCTGGAGGATCCTCCTTACCTCCGCGGCGAAGGGCTCGGGCCCGCACAGGAAGACGTGCCGCTGATCGAGGTCGGGGACCAGCGCATGGATCATCGACTTGTCGAATCGCCCGGTGAGGCCGGTCCAAGATTCGCTTCGCCCGGGCCAGGCGGAGGTCAGGGTGACGGCAACGCGGAAACAGGCATGCCGGGCCGAGATGAGCTCGAGCTCCTTGCGGAAAATGATGTCCGCAGGCGATTTGAACGAGACCAGGAATTTCACATCCACATCGGTCGTCGTGTCGACGATCCAGCGGCTCATCGACATCATCGGCGTGATCCCGCTGCCGGCGCCGATGAACAGCATCTTTGACGCCGGACAATCGAAGCAGCTGAATTTTCCGGCCGGCCCCTTGATGGTCAGCCGCTCCCCCAGCATGACATGGTCGCACAGCCAGTTCGACACACGACCGCCGGGTACGCGTTTCACGGTCAATTCGAGAACATGCGGCCGGGACGGGCTCGATGAGATGCTGTAGGACCGCTCGATATACTCGCCATCGATGGTGAGAAGGAGGGTCACGAACTGACCCGGTCGATAGGAGAACAGGAGCGGCTTTTCGCCGACGAGCCGAAAGGTCTTGACGTCGGTGGTTTCCTCGATGATGTCCGCCACCTTCAAGCTCGTGACGCCGCCCGACCAGAGCGCGATGGCGGCGCGATCCTCGATGAGATTCGAAGGGGGCGGGGGCGGGACATAGAAATAGGAGGAAATTTCCGCCAATTCCTCGGCCTCGACGATCTCCTCCCCTCCGGTGGCCGGAGAATTGGCAAGGCGGATACGCAGTTGATAGCCCGGGATGTCGACCAGGGACCCATCCCGTAGCGGAACCGGCACGCCCGCCTTGATCTTTTTTCGATCGAGAAGCGTCCCGCATTCAAGATCGATCGCCCGGAGATAGAACCTGCCGTCCTTCTTGTAGAAGGCGGCGTGAAACAGGCCGAGCTTGTAGGCTTCGAGTTGTATATGGGCCCGGGGATGTCGTCCGACGACGGTCCAGCTGCCCAGCGGATCGATCGGCACATCCTCGATCTCGACGCCGTTCTGCAGGATGACGATCTTGTCGGGCGAGTTGGCATATGATGCCTCGCCCGCGAACAGCCGATCGACCCAGGTTTTGCGGCGACGTACTAGAGTTTCGGATTGCGGTGTCGACGATCCGCCGGGACCGTCCGCGACGATGACCGGCGCCGGCAGGCCGGCGAATAGCTGTCCCCAAAATGCCGGTTCCAGTGGGTCCGATCCTGCATTCCCATCGCCATCCCGTATGGTCATGGTGCGCTCCTCACCGCCAGCACTGGCGATCTAAGAGATTCAGGATGGCTTCGCGCGTGGTCTCGATGACCTGCATCACCTCTTCGATCTCCGCGGCGCCGATCTTCAGCTCTTCCAGAGTTTCCTTGAGGATCGTGGATATCCGGTCGAAATGCCGCGCCTCCAGCCCCATTTTGCTGACCAGCTCGACGCCGCTGTACTGGTACGGACCGCCGAAGGCCATGGCGAGAATGGATTTCTGCTTGAGCCGCTGAGCCGCCATATCGACATCGTCGAAGAATCGCCCGACGAGGTCGTCCTCGAGGAGCTTGCGGTGAAACAGATCGACGGCGATGTCCATCGCCTGGTCGCCACCGATCCGGTCATAAAGCGGTATATCTTTCAGCTGGAAATAATCCCCCTTCTTCGCGGCGACGCTGTCGGTTCCCCAATCGATCGGTCGCTCCAGCTTTTTTAGCAGCGGGATATGCTTGGAGCATTGGATGTAGGCCTCCTCGACCTCGACCATCACCCACTTATTCGGCCGTCTCTTACCCTCCTTCGCCAACTCGGCCAGCACATCCTTGGGCAGCTTGTCGGCAAAGGCTTCGAGCTCGTCGCTCTGCGCGATGCGCGCCTTGCCATTGACATGCAGGCCGACGGAATCTCGATAGAAGTCGAGGATCAGCAGGGCGATGTGCGGATTTTCCGAAATGTTCCCCAGACTGGCAAACACGCCGTTGCCGCGGTATTCAGGGTAGAGGAGATGCTTGTTTCCCAACACATGGATGAATCCGGGCTCGCCGAATCTCGGGCTGCAATCGCATTCGCCGTGACGATCGGCGGTGCCGACGAACATGAACTCCTGTTGGGAGATGAATTCCCGCATCCGCGGGGCGAGAAAATTCAGGACCTGCCGGGCATAAAAGGTATTGGCCCGATCCTCGGAGGCATATTTCGTCTGCAGCGCGTGCTCGCCGTCGGAGCCGGGCAGGAGGCTCGGGGTTTTCAGCTTTACCGGACCACCGGGCTGGCCCGGCGGATGGCCAACCCCGGAACGCGGCGGATTACTTGCTGGGCTGTCAACCAAGGATACTCGATGCAGGTTCATGTTTGTCCCGCCTCGAACAGCCGCCCATAGAACAGGGCGGCGGCTTGCGATGTCGGTGCAACCAACTTAACGCGCAACCATCCGCAGCGCGGACCACGCATGCCCCCTGCATCGCCATGCGCAAACGCTTCGACAGTCAGTCCGCTGGTGAGAGCGGCAGCCTTGGCTAAGACGATCATGGTCTTGCGTAACATTGCAGGCACTCCTTTTGGGGCGCGACGGCGTCCATTCGACTGACAAAAAATTCACGATCGTTCGCCTGGATTGCGAAAGTCAGATCCATGCTCCGCCGCCGCTCTAGAGCTGTGATGGACGAAGAATATGTTCAAGAACATATTTTGACTGGCGGTATTGTCGCGCCAGTTGGAGACGCCTCGCCGACTCATTCATGGCCGCTTACAGCCATTTCGCTCGGCGTTGTCGCGTCATACCCGACACATCTGCGGTGTGCTCCGCGCTCCGCGCATGCGTGGTCCGCGCTGCGGATGGCTGCGCGTTAAGTTGGTTGCAGCGACATCGCAAGCCGCCGCCCTGTTCTATGGGCGGCTGTTCGAGATTGCGCCGGCGGTCAAATCCTTGTTACGCGGCGATATGACGGAACAAGGCGCAAGCTGATGGCGACGCTGGGCGTTGTGGCCAACAGTCTGGGCAATCTCGAAGCCGTGTTGCCGGCGGCGAGCGCTCGTGCCAGGCGACACGTCGACTATGGCGTGAAGGCTGCCGATTACACGCCCGTTGGCGCGGCGCTGCTGTGGACGCTGGAGCAGGGTTTAGGATTACGATGTTGCGGTCGGCATCAAGCCGAACGCCGAAGTCGGCGCTCACGCCGGTATCGCGGTCAATCGCGGCATCGTCGTCGACGATCATAATGAGTCGGCGAGGCGTCTCCAACTGGCGCGACAATACCGCCAGTCAAAATATGTTCTTGAACATATTCTTCGTCCATCACAGCTCTAGAGCGGCGGCGGAGCATGGATCTGACTTTCGCAATCCAGGCGAACGATCGTGAATTTTTTGTCAGTCGAATGGACGCCGTCGCGCCCCAAAAGGAGTGCCTGCAATGTTACGCAAGACCATGATCGTCTTAGCCAAGGCTGCCGCTCTCACCAGCGGACTGACTGTCGAAGCGTTTGCGCATGGCGATGCAGGGGGCATGCGTGGTCCGCGCTGCGGATGGCTGCGCGTTAAGCTGGTTGCACCGACATCGCAAGCCGCCGTCCTGTTCTATGGGCGGCTGTTCGAGATTGCGCCGGCGGTCAAATCCTTGTTACGCGGCGATATGACGGAACAAGGCGCAAGCTGATGGCGACGCTGGAGCAGGGTTTAGGATTACGATGAGCGAACCGCTCGTCATCGTTGGCAACGGCATGGCGGCTGCCTGCTTGTGCGAAGAGCTCGCCCAGCGTGCGCTCGGCCGTTATGCCGTCGCGGTGATCGGCGAAGAGCCGCGGCTTGCCTATAATCGCGTGCTGCTTTCGTCGGTGCTGGCTGGCGAAGTGCGCGCGAGCGACATTTCACTGAAGCCGGCGGCCTGGTGGAGCGATCGGGGCATCACCTTGTGCTACGGCGTCGGCGTGACGGCGGCGGATATTGCCGCACGCACCGTGACGCTGTCCGACGGCAAAGCGTTGCCGTTCGCCAAGCTCGTATTCGCCACCGGCTCGCGGCCGATCTGCTTGCGC
The DNA here is from genome assembly GCF_000701345.1 of Bradyrhizobium sp. URHD0069. Taxonomy (GTDB): domain Bacteria; phylum Pseudomonadota; class Alphaproteobacteria; order Rhizobiales; family Xanthobacteraceae; genus Bradyrhizobium. The sequence continues at coordinate 121,691 of NZ_JNIJ01000021.1, forward strand.
ATCGCCGGCGCCGATCTGCCCGGCGTGCTCACATTCCGCGACATGAGCGACGTCGCGTCGATGTCGCGGGCTGCCTGCCGGAGTGCGCCCATTGTCGTGATCGGCGGCGGGCTCCTGGGCATTGAGGCGGCTTACGGTCTCGCCAAAGCCGGCGCATCGGTGACACTGGTTCATCTCATGGATCGCTTGATGGAGCGCCAGCTCGACGCACGCGCCGCGTTGCTGCTCAAGCGTGCGGTCGAGGCGAAAGGCATCCGGGTGCTGCTGGACGTCGTGACGGCGAGATTCGTCGGCAATGGTCATGTCGAGGGTGTAGAGCTCAAGGACGGCCGCGTGCTGGCGGCCGACACGGTCGTTGTTGCGGTCGGCATCAAGCCGAACGCCGAAGTCGCCGCTCACGCCGGTATCGCGGTCAATCGCGGCATCGTCGTCGACGATCATCTCGTCACCAGCACATCCGATGTTTTCGCAATCGGTGAATGCGCCGAGCACCGCGGCGTCTGCTACGGTCTGGTGGAGCCCGCCAACGAGCAGGCGCGCGCGCTGGCCGAGCGCCTCTCCGGCCGCGATGCGCGCTATCTCGGCAGCGTGAACGCCACCAATCTCAAGGTCTCCGGCGTTCATGTGTTCTCCGCCGGCGATTTTCTCGGCGCGCCCGGCACCGAGTCGGTCGTGCTCAGCGATCAGGGTCTCGGCACCTACCGAAAACTGGTGATTGCCGGCGGCCGCGTCGTCGGCGCCGTGCTCTACGGCGATACGGCCGACTCGTTTTGGTATCTCGATCTCATTCGTTCCGGCGCCGCGATCGATTTCGTCCGCGAGGATCTCATTTTCGGTCGAGCATTGGGCAAGCGGCCTAGAGCGGCCGGCGGCCGGGCGACGAAACAGCTGAGTCGAACAGGAACTGGCGGCAGGTCGACGAGCGCCGTGAGCCGGTCATGAACACCTTATCGCCGCATCCTCCCGCCGTGCGCACCACCTGTCCATATTGCGGTGTCGGCTGCGGCATCCTCGCAGCCGTGGACCGGCAAGGCGATGTGACTATTTCCGGCGATCCCGTGCATCCGGCCAATTTCGGGCGGCTGTGCTCGAAAGGCTCGGCGCTCGGCGAAACGCTTTCGCTCGACCAGCGCTTGCTCCACCCCATGTTTCGTCAAGCTGACGGTTCTCTTGCACGTACCGATTGGGACACCGCACTGGCAACGGTCGCAACCGGACTGCGCACGATCGTCGATCGCGACGGGCCGAACGCGATTGCGTTCTATCTTTCCGGCCAGTTGCTCACCGAGGACTACTATGTCGCCAACAAGCTGATGAAAGGCTTTCTCGGCTCGTCCAACGTCGACACCAATTCGCGGCTGTGCATGGCCTCTTCCGTTGCCGGTCATCGCCGCGCCTTCGGCGCCGACGTGGTGCCCGGCATTTACCGGGATCTCGACGAGGCCGATCTGATCGTGCTCGTCGGCTCCAATGCGGCGTGGTGCCATCCGGTACTCTATCAGCGGATGATTGCCGCGAAAAACGAGCACGGCACCAGATTGGTCGTTATCGATCCGCGGCGCACCGCGACGGCGGACGCGGCGGATCTGTTCTTGCCGATCGCATCCGGAATGGATACCGCGCTTTTTTGCGGGCTGCTTGCCTACCTCGCCGATACGCGCGCCCTCAACGACAGCTATATCGCGGAATATACGCGCGGCTTTGCCGATGCGCTTGCGCGCGCCCGCCAGATCGCCGGCGACGCGGCGGCGGCCGCCAAGGCGAGCGGGCTCGATCTCGGCGAGGTTGCCCGCTTCTTTGAGCTGTTTGCGCGAACCGAGCGCGTCGTCACCTGCTACTCGCAAGGGGTCAATCAATCCGCGCAAGGCACCGACAAGGTGAATGCGATCATCAATGTTCACCTCGCCACCGGGCGCATCGGCCGGCCGGGCATGGGACCGTTCTCGCTGACCGGCCAGCCCAACGCCATGGGCGGCCGCGAAGTCGGCGGGCTTGCCAATCAACTCGCCGCCCATATGGGCTTTTCGCCCAGCGAAACAGATCGCGTCCGCCGCTTCTGGAACGCGCCGCGGATGGCGGCGAGCGAAGGCCTCAAGGCCGTCGACATGTTCGAAGCGATCGAACGCGGAACGATCAAGGCGCTCTGGGTCATGGCGACAAATCCGGCCGTGTCGCTGCCCCGCGCGGGCGCCTTTCGTTTGGCGCTGAAAAAGCTCGAATTGTTCATCGTGTCCGAGACCACACTCCACACCGACACCGTCGAGGCGGGCGCGCATGTGCTCTTGCCTGCGGCCGCCTGGGGCGAGAAAGACGGCACCGTCACCAATTCGGAGCGGCGTATTTCGCGCCAGCGAGCGTTCCTGCCGCGCCCCGGCGAGGCGCAGCCCGATTGGTGGATCGTCAGCGAAGTGGCCCAGCGCCTCGGCTTCGAGCGCGCGTTTGCCTACCGCAAGCCGGCCGATGTTTTTCGCGAGCATGCGGCGCTGTCGGCGTTCGAGAATGATGGTCGGCGCGACTTCGACTTGGGCGGTCTCGCGGCGCTAGCCGACGATGACTATGACCGGCTCGACGCGGTGATGTGGCCCGTGAAAGCCGGAGTCGAACCAGGCGAAGCGCGCTTCTTCAGCGCCGGGGCGTTTTTCACGAGCGATCGGCGTGGCCGCTTCATTGCACCGGAACATCCGGGGGTGCGTGCGGCGACGAGTGACGCTTTTCCGCTGCGCCTCAACACCGGGCGCCTGCGCGATCAGTGGCACACGATGACGCGCAGCGGAAAGAGTCCGCGGCTGGGCGCGCATTCACCCGAACCGATGGTCGATATTCACCCCGATGATGCGAGTAGGACGGGCATCACCGATGGCGGTTTCGCCAAGGTCACGACGCCCCATGGCGGCGCCGTGTTTCGGGTTTGCGTTCGTTCGGGTCAGCAACGCGGATCGATTTTCGCGCCAATTCACTGGAGCTATTCGACGGCGGCCGATGCGTGCGTCGGCGCCCTGGCGATGGCGGAAAACGATCCGTTTTCCGGCCAGCCCGAGCTCAAGGCCACGCCCGCACGCGTCGAACCTGTTGAGTTTGCCTATCGCGGCTTTGCGCTCACGCGCGACTTGATCGCGCTCCCCGACGGAACGTGGTTCGCGCGCGTCGCCGTTGCCGGGGGTCACGGACTTCTGTTCGCGACCAACGAATTGCCCGCCCGATGGCATGGTCTGGCCGAAAAGCTGATATGTGGCGACCCGGAGCGTGCGGAATATATCGATCTGCCGCGTGGCATCGTGCGCATCGCCGCGTTGCGCGCCGGCAGGATCGAGGCCTGCATTTTCTCCGGGCCGTCACAAAATCCGCCGCGATGGGAGGTCGTGCGCGCGCTGTTCAGTTCGGGAATTTTGGCCGAGCGCGACCGGCGTCTTCTTCTTTCCGGCCAAAGCGCCGAGGGCGTTGCCGAAACCGGGCCGATCGTCTGCGCCTGTTACAGTGTCGGACTTGAAGCCATCCGCCGCGCTGTGGCTGAAGGGGGTGCCGCAAACGTCGCCGATATCGGGCGAACGCTTCGCGCCGGCACCAATTGCGGCTCCTGCGTTCCGGAATTGCAGGGAATTATCAAGCGGACCGCGTCCGCGGTCGGCTCGCGAACCGCCAGCTAGGCTGATAGCGTCAAGCTTGCGGTCCTGGCGTCTGCCGGTGTTTGCGTGGGAGGAGCAGTCGCCCGCTTTGCCATTCTTTTTACCGTCTATATATAACGGGCGAGGTGCTGGGCGCTTCAAGCTGCGCGCTGACGAATTGATTCGGAAACAGTGCATTGTCAGCATAGTCGAATTGCGCTCGCACTTTCACGGTACCGGTGGTGGTATCGATCTGTCTGTCATCGGCTGCCACTCGGCCGGTTGCGAGCATTTTGACGTTGGCGCGGTCGTCGGCGAACACTTCAAGGGGAGTGCCGGCCTTCAGTTGCGGCAGGACGTTCGGCGCGGCCACTGTCCGAGCGACAGCGCGACGCCCATGGCGGCTTCGCGTATTTCGTCGGCGAGCACGCGATCGTCGATCGAGCGCGCCAACACCATACCGCCAACGCATAGCGTTGCAATCGCGCGAGCCCGGGATCGGGCCGTCTGTCCATTACGCTGCATTGCCTGCTCAAAAATATCGATCATGACCCTGAGCACGGTTTCAAATGCTTGCCGAACACGATGCTCATCGCGCAAAAAGTCGGTCGGAAAAGCGATCAGAGGGCAGGTTCCGTCGATGTCCTCGAAATGCTCGCGCGAAAGATAGTCGCGGACGAACTGAGCCGCGCTGTCAAAAGCACGCGAATCGATACTGACTCCGTCGCTGCTTAAAAGCTGCTTTTCATTTAAAATTTGGGTGACCGCTTCGGCGTAAAGATCACCCTTGCTCTCAAAGTAACTATAGAAACTTCCCCGGGTGAGCCCGGCATCAGCCATAACGTCGTCGATTGACACAGTATCGAACCCACGGCGATTGAAGAGTCGCCAGGCGCTCCGAACAATTTTCTGTTTGGTTAGGCGGCGGTGGTCGGCAGGATACGACATCGAACCTCTCTCTCGCG
>NZ_JNIJ01000022.1 GCF_000701345.1 Bradyrhizobium sp. URHD0069
TTGATCGAGATCGAGCAGTCCGGATGCATCCGGAGCAAAGTCTACGAGTGTTGAGAAGAGGTAAGACTGGTCGAGCAGCCGCTTTTCCTCTTCTGCCGTGGCTCCCGATCCGAGACCCTTTGAAGCGAAGTCGAAGTCGGTTGCCTCGAACGGAACGCCAGGCGAGAACCAAGTCACAAACGAGTTGGACGACGGTTTCACCTCATCATCGCCACCAATGAGGATTTCCACTAACTGGGCGCGGAGCGCTTCTGAAAGTTCGTTTAAAGTGGGCATGGCATTCCCTCCCGTAAAAATGGCCTCGCCGCACCGATTGCGGCAGCTCCTATGATGTGAGCATCAGGCAACCGGACACGTACAGTTCACCGATCGACAGTGATCACCTGGGCGCACACTTTGTTCAAAAAGTCTGACAGCGTGCCGAATAGAATGACGCTGATGTCGACTTTCCCGAAATTTTCTATTTGGCGGGGATAACCGGGCAGTGCCGCAGATCCATCACCGCAATATTGCCAGATGGCTACACGATCGAGAGTCCAGCCAGCGCGCTCGTACATCTCAGCGGGCAAGGTTGCGGTGTAGCGCGGAATCCAAAGCCAATCGCACCCCATTCGATCGTTGATCGACTTGTCGCGCATTGTACCATTGCCATAGAGCATGACCTCTTGCCCCGAGCGTTCCTTGACACGCTCCGCCCAGGCAGTCGTGCAGTCTATGATTTGCTGTGCAGATGCGTCCCAGTTGGAATTGCGTGGCTTGGTCCGACCCTGTGCATCGGGCTTTCCATCGTTGCCGAGTTCAACATCCACAATTGGGATGATGTCGCCAACGTCAAACCCGCCGGCGCTATCCAGGGTATCCAAGAAGAAGTCAGCTTGCGCCGCTCCGTCATGATCAAATTTGAGAAAATGGTATGCGCCGCGGAACCAAGTTGTCCCGTATCGATCAGCACCTATGTCCTTAACGGCGCCCCAGTTCGTCTTGAACCAGTTGGTGGTAAAGGAGACGCCTTCAGTAGCCTTGATTATCCCGCCGACGAAATTGGGCGCATCTACTACAGCCTGCCAATTTGGCTTGCCACCAAGATCTCCGGAATAAACATCAACTAACAAGTTGCGCTCGCCCATGAGGTGTCTCCTCGTGCAAAGAAAAGCCTGCACTTTAATTAGCTCGAGCCGCGACGCATGCATGTGAATTGCTTCACATATCACACTCACTTGATGCTGAGAGAGACCGCGGACTCGAACGCGCTAGATCGTTCGCGATGTTGGGTCGTCTCACGTTGATCCAAATCAATGTCCGATGCTTTGCAAGCACTACTTGTCCGCATTGGAACCACACAACAGACGTTCATTGCCGCCACGCATGACGTTGAAAGCTTGTCGATTGAATTGAAGGGCGCATGGCTGCCGCGAGTTCAAGTGCATTGGGGATAAACCGCTGCAAGATCACCCACACATCTGCCTCAAGATGGGCGATGCCAGTGAGATCGTCTGCCCCTATTGCTCTACGTTATTCCGCTTCGATCCGAGCTTGGGCGCACACGAAGCTGATCCGGCAGATTGTGCTTACGGAGATAAAGACTGAGTCGAATCGCAGTAACACTGCTTCCTTCGTCATACCGGCCGCAGCCAACCAGCGTCAGGCGCCATCGTCCGGCAGTCTCGGGGCGGTTCACGATGGCCGCGAACGATCCGAATTCGACAGGATGCAAGCGTCACGACGGCCGAACCAGCGATAGCGCTTTGGCGCGACCAAATCATAGATCGCGTTGCGGATCACCCGTGGGATGAATTGAAAGATCCATGTCCACTTTAGAGTCAGGAACGAAAGTATCTGCTACATAGTTTTTATCGACCGAACCAAACCGGGTAATAGTGTGCGTATAAATCCAGCCACCCGGCACTCTGAAACGAAATATGGTTTCGTCATACTGACCGGAGACATGATCTTTAAAGACTTCTTCGTGGGTGTGAAGCTTTTGCTTAGGCATGAACATCTTTCGATGTGCCGCTGCCAATAGCCACCAAAATCAACTGACTTGCCACGCTTCAAAGACAAAGCTGCGAGGCGGTTGACTTGCTCACCGTTCGACAGACGGCGGTTGTCCCCTCTCCAAGACCTCTCTTGAGCCTACCGCAAAAGGTGCGCACCGGCAATGTGGTGACGGATGCCAATCTCCGCGCTGCACATACGCGAGAAAAACTGCTCTGCCCAATCGGTGCAAGCGTCGTCTATCGAATAGGCGTCTTCGTGGTTGGAGCGGGGTGCAGGCACGGTGACCATCCCGGTACTTACTGCCGCGAGGCGTCCTGAGTTGAAATCAAACTAGGCCACTGGGGATGGAAGTAGGTCAGTACCAATTTTTTTGATCAACGCTCTGGCCGATACCGGCGTTCGATCACGGCACGTCGCGAAGCGGCGAATTCATCCGCTCGCATGTATTTCGCTTCACATGACCCTCTCGGAGCCACAGGCGCTTGAGGCGGACCGTCCGCGCTAACGCGCGAGAGCCGCCGGGCTGTCCCCAGCGGCTCGCGCGTTGCGTAGCGATGTGGTGCGACGCGCAGCGTCGCGTGGTAGAACGTTGCGATGCGCCGAGGCGCGCCGCGTTGCCTACCTTGATGTCGATAAGTCCTACGCGTCTCATCGACCAACCCAACATGGCTGGTCGCGAGGCGACTTCAAGACAGCGCTGCTGACGTAGTCCATCTTTTTCGATCGCGCCGAAAAAGCCGCGACTGCTGGAACGGGATGTAACAAGACCTGTAACGGTCGGTTTTGGCGCTGACGACTACGATGCTTGCGCATGGTGCCGTTGAGCCATCGTACCTGCCAAAAGCGTGATATGATTAGCGGAAAGCAGCGGGAAACCTAGATGCCAGAAGATGCCCTTATCGTTATAACAAGCGCCATCAAAACCGCTTTCATTGATCATCCCGGTTCTGGGCACGGCACGACGTGGGACCAAGTCACGAAAAGTGACGAAGAAAGTATCCATCTCGCCAAGGCTGTGCTGGTTGCTCTTCGCAAAGCCGGATATTCCGTTACCAAGGTCGAGGACCAGAATGCCCCGAAGCCCTAAAGGCGAGAAGCTCCTGCCGACGTGATCGGGGATTTGCCGGTGCCGCGTCTGCTTGCCCATGCGTTTAATTGGTGTGGCCGGTGAAGCAACCCTAGCGACGAACATCGACGCATCCCGCGTCTGCTGTTGCGCGGTAAGCAGCCGTCAAGACGGTCCCACCGCACTTCCGAGAAGTGCCACATGCGGACTCATGCACCGAAGCAAAGGGATATTCGATCACCGCGTCGGCACGGGCGGGCAACCCTGCTTCGCGGAGATCCGCTCGTTTCAACCCAATGCTGGACAAATGCAGCCACCAAATTCGAGGTCGCCTTACATGAATGACGACGATCACCGAACCACCGCGGGTAACAAGCACGCCGAGCAGCCATTCGTCAGATCTGTTCTAAGACATCAAGATCCAAAGTGGAGCGGCGTCCAAGATTCGATGCATGGCTCTCCAAAAAGACTTGCGCCGACCTTCGCCCCTCATCGCGCAGCAAGGACAAGAATTCCCATTCCGCGTTGAGCTTGGAGGAAGCGCCGAGCTCGGTCAGTATCTCGCTCGCAATGCGGTGGATGCGCATGCCGGCCCATTGCGCGCCCTCGCTGTCGCCCGGATCGGCGACCTGCCGAAGCAAGGCGATCATGCGCAGCTCCTTCAGCAGAACCGCGTTAAAGGATACTTCATTCAGTCGGTTGAGGATCTCAGAGGCGGAGCGCGGCGAACTCTCGCGTTCAACCGGATTGATCTGAACGAGAATGGTATCCTGTGACTTGCACTCTCGAATGAGAGGCGTGATCGTGGGATTGCCAGAATAGCCTCCGTCCCAGTAGGGCTCGCCGTCAATCTCTACAGCCTGAAACATGGTGGGCAGACAGGCGGAGGCGAGCAGAACGTCCGGCGTAACAGCGTTGTTCTTGAACACGTGACCGCGGCCGGTCCGGACATTGGTTGCCGTGATGAAGAGTTTCGTCGGTGCTCGTGCCAGCCGCTCGAAATTGATTGTTTTGGCCAGAATTTCACGCAATGGATTTTTGCCCATCGGATTCAAGTCATAGGGCGAAACCAGGCGAGACATGAGATCCATGGCGACATAGATAGGCGAAGAGTCCAACGTCCAGCGGCCGAGAATCACATCAAGGGGGCCGCGCCGCAAAGGACTGAAGCGAGCCGCCTCGGAGACGCGGCGCCAGAAATTCTCCAGAGCTGCCCGGGCACCCGTGGCCCCGCCTTTGGCATGACCATCGACAAGCACCGCGGCATTCATCACCCCCGCCGATGTGCCGGAAATGCCATCGATTCCAAGCCACGGCTCCTCGAGCAGACGATCGAGCACGCCCCAAGTAAATGCCCCATGCGAGCCACCGCCCTGCAACGCAAGGTCGACAAGGATGGGATCGTGAGTGATGGCTGCTTTGGCCATTAGATCTCTCTTCGCAAGAATAGCACTCGTGCCGGCAACCGACCAACGGTTAAATATGATTGATGGAACCGCGATACTAGGGATCGCCCCGCGATGACAAGCGACCCCTCACCGTTCGGGCGATAGTCTTGGGCGCATCGTCGGGAATTGCGAAGCAGGAACTCACGTTGATCTCACAGAGCACATAGGTGTCGGCGCCGGAGGCGTCTCGCGGACCGTACAGAAAATCCGCGTCCCAAATGACAGGAAGGGACGCTTCGTCAATCTCAAGCGTTCCTATCATCTGAGGGGTCCATTGGTTTTCCATCAGTGTCCGTAACGCCTGGAAGGATTCGAAATCAGGCCCATACATGATACGTGGCCCAGGCTGAGCTTCGGCTGACTCTGGCCCTTCCGGCGGCGGGGGTACGAGCGCTTTGATCCGTTGATGCCCGAAACCAGAAACCTTGCCGCCGCTCATGTAGCAACGGATCATCCCCTCGGGCAGTCGTGGCTGAAACGCTTGATCGATGATGCACCCACCCCAGCCGAAATACGGCTCGCAGCGGTCCATAAAGTCGTCCAGTGAAATCCGCTCGGGTTGACTTCCGCGCAGTGCGTGCAGCACTTCAACTTGCCCGCCGCTATCTGCAAGCGCTTCGACTTTCCAGACACCTTGACCCCCATTGCCGCGGTTTTGCTTGATCACGCGAGGGCCGGCCATCCGCACACGCGAAGGAAGCTCTGAGCGAAAGGCGCCGGCGCTATCGTAGCGATGGGTATCCGCGCCCCAGCCTAGGTGACGTGTGCGGTAAAGAACATCCTTGACGCCCATTTTGAGAATGACATCGGGATGGGCGCTGATCCACGGACCTTGCATGGCGACCTCGCGCAACATCTGATCGAGCGCGGCGCGTGTCTTGCCCTGATGGATTGGATCGACCCATACGAGCACGCCGTCAACCGCCAGCAGTTGTTCGCGGACTGCATCCGAGAAGCTTTCGTCGTAGACGGCGGGCTGCGCGTTGATACCCGAAGATGCGAGAGCCTCGAACACGCGAACGAAGCGGTTATTCTCTGGTGTCGCATCTTTCCGAGCAGCAGCGTCGCCTCGCCAGACGATTGCGACAGATTGACGGAAAGAGGAGGAGTTATCGGCGTCCATGTGCGTTTCTCCACGACAAATCGTGTGACGCGCAGAGCTTGGACGAATGTCTAACGGGGAGTCTGCTTTTTCCCCGTACTCGAAATCTACTCTAGTTTGTGATTTTCGTTTTAATCTCCTTGCTTTGGCGGATCGTGCTCGCTGACATCCGGCACTGGTGCATCTATTCCATCAGTTGCAGCGCAATCGCAAAGCCTGCCGTGACCTGTGCCGGATCACCGCAAAAAACAACGCTCGATCCTGCAGTGGCAGGATCGGCCGAAATCAACTTCGGATCGATCCCTTTGTCGTGTCCGAATGGTGGAATTGAGTGATCGTTTCGTTTGTCCACGCGCAATCTCCTTTCAGTTTCGACTTTGGGAGACAGGCATAAGTCCTGATGCCGAATCATCAGTGACACACCGGCCAGGAGAACGAGTATTAACACGGCCTTGCGAAACGTTTCGTCGTTGATTGTTCCGTAGAGTTTGAAGCCGATCCATATGCCGGCAATCATGAACGGAAGCCCGATGCCGTACAATTTGAGGGTTTCAATCGTGTACGACCCCGCGACGAGTTGCGAGATCGAGATGATCACAAATGCCGCAAACAGCACCGGTTGAAACACGGAGCGTTGCTTGTCTCTTGACCATCCGCGCCATTGGCAGGAGATAGTTGAGATGATGCCGCCGAGACCAGTGAGGCCTCCGAGCAACCCGTTGGAAATCCCAATGGCGACGTCGGCCGGCGCGCTGATCTTCATTGGCTTTATGGGTGGGCGTGCAAGGCTGTAGGTCGCGTAAAGGACGAGCAGCACTCCGACGCCGAAACGCAAATAGGTCGGATTGATAAGGGTCAACAGCATCACGCCGATTGGGATGCCGATTGTGGTACCCAGCGTAAGCGGCCAAATGTCTTGCCAGCTCAACTCATGCCGCAGCTTCGCGATGCCGTAACCTTGCGTAAGTAGCCCGTAGCCGGCAATCAGAGCGGCGGTCTGAATCGGAGTAGTGATGTGCAGCCATATGCCGGACACGACCAGGCCCATCGCGAAACCGGAAAACCCGCTGACGAAGCCGCCAAGAAATGTTGCAAGAATAAAGAGAATTAAGAGGTTTCCATCCATGTTGCTCGCTCCATAGAAAAGCGAGCAGCGCTTGCATGGGGTCACCCACTTCACGGGGAGGCTGCGACATCCCCTAGCAATACTCTATCGGCATTGACTTCGGCTTGGCAATGGGTCCGGCGTCGGATGTTCAACCAAAATCTGGCGCGGCTAGCCGTATCATTGAAGTCTGCAATTGGCCCATTTTCCGGACCCATGCACCGCAACAACGCGGCCTTCAGCAAACGCGCGGGGCGCCGGGACAATGGTACAATGCCAACGACCCACTCATCAATGCTCAGCGCGCCTTGGCATTTGTGCAATAGGCGGATGGGGCGTTGTGCCCGTCTAGAGTTGCTCAAAGTCTGGTAGTGGCCAGGACCGATCGAAGTAGGCCTCGGTCGGCTGGTAGAACCGGAAATACGCGAACCAGTTCTTGCCGGGGACGGTCGGGATCCAATTCGTCTCAAAGCCGGCCAGCACCTTCGGTCCGCAATAAATGTCAATCGAACCGTCCGCGTTCTTGCGCAGGTCCATCCGCGACGAACGATCGGTGATGTTTTGCTCGTTCAGGATCAACGCGCGCGTATCGACGTCGTAGAGGGTGACCGACCAAAAGAGCTTGATTGGTGGATCGGGCGGAACGCGCAAACGATAAGTCGCGCCGCCATCCAGCCAATTCCCGGCCTTATCCTTGTACGCACTAAGGTAAGCCGATGAAGGCCCAGGGCGCTTGGGCGCCATCGCCGCGCCCGCGCCTACGGCCTCGTAGAACCAGGACGCGCGCTCGTCGAGCAGGTTCCAGAAAGCGTCGGGATCATCGGCGTCCAATTGCAGCGCGAAGTCCCAATGCGCGTCGGGTCTATATCCTCCGCCCGCGAAACGCCTGTCCGCGGAATTAGCCTTTGCCATGGCCTCTCCGACCAATGCAGCGTCGGTCAAAATTTTCGTCTGCCGCACATCCGGCTTAAAGGGTTTGCCCTTTTCCAAGCCAAGCGGCCGCAACATCGCATGAAAGAAGATGTCGCGCGTCTCAATCGGCTCGGCCTGAATCACTTCATTGAGTCGCTGCCAATATTCCATCCCGCGCGGCGGCAGCCCACTCCACGTCTTGGTACCCGCGTCCAGAATGTCCATCTTCGGCGGATTGTCATGCTGGGCGTAAGGGTACATCTGCAACTGCGCCAGCGCCTGGCCTCGATAGACAGAATAGCGACGATCTGTCCGTTCTTTGCATTGAGGTCCTTCGTCACACCGCGCTGCCAGGACGCGAACGAGACTGCCGGAAGAGACCAGAGATAAGCCTGGCAGGCGCGCTGAAAATCGCGCTCGTCGTAAAGCTTCTCAATCGTCGCGTCGGTTGGATAGCCGTTCGCGAAGTCGTGGGTGAATTCGAGCCTGCCAATGCGTGTCTCGATCCCTTGCGATTGGTCTTGGCCGGTCGTCGCTACGCGCCTCGCTTGCTGAGCGTGGCTAGGGGTTGTCACGCCCGCTGCGGAGAGCATTCCAAGCACAGCAGGGGCGGCGCCGACCAATAAAGGGATCGCTTCTCGACGATTGGTTCTCATGCACCCTTCTCCTCCAATTAGGGAGCTGCGATCCGCTCGATATCCGGCAGCTTCCACGTCTTGTCGAAAACCGGCTTCTCGGGACCATAGAAGCGAAACAAGACTTCAAATTGCCCGTTCGCACTGGTCGGGACCCAGTTGGTCTGGTTGTCCGCCGGAGCCTTCGGTCCAAACCAGATATCAACGGACCCATCTGCGTTGGTTTGCAGTCCGGGACTTTGTGATGAACGGCCCGCGCGGACCATATCGCGAATGAGAGCATGCGTTGCGCGGTCATAGACCGTGGCTGACCAGTATTGCCTGACTGGCGCGTTCGCCGGCACAGTCAGACGATAGGTGTTCGCGCCGGAGAAATTCTGTCCGTCCTTGTCCTTGATCGTCATCAGGTAATACTGGCCGATCCCCGAATGCTTGGTGCTGAAAAATGCCATCGTGTAGGTGACGCCGCGGCCATCGACGGGGTAGCTGTCCGGATTCGCAAATTGGGTCTGAAGACCTCCGATAACATCCGGCGCGACGGGAAAGACCCATCTGCGCCCTTCGTAATAGGGCGGGAACATGGTTTCGTATTTCAGGTCGAGCCACGCATGGGCCTCGGCCGCCGCCGCATTGAGGATGCGCTGGGCATTTTCGTCGGGACTGAACGACTTGCCCTTCTCGATGCCGATCGACTTCAACTGATCGATCATCGCTTTGTCGCGGGTAAGCCATGGCTCCTGTTGCACAAAGCGGTCGAGCGATTGGAAGAATCGCACGTCATAGGGGATCGTGGAATCGTAGGCGGCGCCAATGGCGTCGATGAACACGGTCTCGGGCGGATTGGCCGCCTGGCTGAACGAATAAATCTTGATCCGCTTGCCATAGGCGACAGCGGCCTTGACGTCGGCGTCGCCGCCGCCCTTCAGGATCGAACGGAGCAAGGCATAGCCCTGATAATTGCCGGACGGCAGAACGATAAAGCCATCGGGCGCGCCCTGATGGCCCGGCGGCGTGATCAGATATTTGCCGCCCGCGCCCTTGTCCGCGCCGGCCGGGCCGACATCCTCCAATGCGGCCTGCCAGGGGTCCATGATGCTGCCGTTGATGACGCCATCGCTGGCCGGCGGAATCTCGATCACCACTGGCCCATCCTTCGTGTTGAAGAAGGCCATGAAGTAGATGACATCGGGATTGGGAGTCAGGGTCTGGTTGCGCCAGTCGAGCAGACCGGACCAGTAAACAATCTGGTTGGGCTTGCCTCCGAGCTTGGTACATGAGCTCCGTATTGACCGCGGGCATCCGCCAGATCACAGCCTCGACAGCCCGGCGCTCGAGGGTACGGCGCGCAAGGTCTTCAGCGGAGAGGTTCTGCCCGTGCGACGACGTTATTGTGCAGATTAGCGCGAGTGCTGAAAGAACTGATCCTTTCATAGCTCAAACTCCCGGCTGGCACGCTGGTATTAGAGATTAGCACTACATTCGCGAGTACCCTCGTCGAAAATCAGCAATCGCGGCTCGATGTCGCGATGCAACAGTCATTCGCGTGCCGACGATATGCTGGTCGATGTCGATTACCGTGAGGATGTTTGTGGAACCTGTTTGCCTGCATGCGCAGGGCAGTGCCGGGTCTCAGCTGCATAGCTGAATACAGTCGACAAACGCTGCAATGATTATTCCATGTGGCTCACACCAGCCAGCCATCGTGTGATAGGCTGAAATTGCCATGGGCTTGCTGATAACCGGCATTTTACTGTGCGCAACATCCTGGGCAGTCGCGTGGTCGGGGGTGCCGCTTTATAGTGAATATACTTTCTTCCCTTTGTGGCTTGGGTATATTTTGGTCGCCAATGGTTTCGCCGAATGGATTTACCGCGACTCACTCATTCGCCGAATGCGGCTTTCCTTCCTGCTACTTTTTTTAGTCTCAATACCCTTCTGGTGGTTTTTTGAGTTTCTCAACCTAACAGTCCAGAATTGGAATTATATTTTCCCGCATCCGATCTCTCAGACCAATTTTGCCATCCAAGCATCGATCGACTTTTCAACAGTAGTACCAGCTGTCTTTTCGACAAGTTTCCTGGCGTTTCAGATTCTTAGTGCCCGAACAGGCATTAGGTTTCCAAGTTTTGAAATCCGCCGACGGTGGCTATCGGTTTCTGTTCTAATCGGAGCTGTGTCGTTGTGCCTGCTCGGCCTTTTTCCAGAGCGGACATTTCCACTGGTCTGGATCGCTCCCATACTTATCGTCGAGCCATTTATTTATTCGTTGGGATATCCATCGCTCCTGGCCAAAGTAAAGAAGGGTGATTGGACTCTTCCTGTTGCAATTATGCTTGCAACTGTTGTGACCGGGATATTTTGGGAAATGTGGAATTTTTATTCTCTCCCAAAATGGGTCTATACAGTTCCTTACGTCGGCTTCTGGAAGATATTCGAAATGCCGCTTCTTGGATATTTTGGCTATCCGTTTTTTGGCCTCATCGTTTATAGCTTCACGATCTTTATGTTCTCGATTTTGGCGAACAGTGAGACGGCTCGCGGGCTTGTTTCATGGAATGATTCAGACCAACAGGTCAGAGCCTCGGATTGATTGATCGAAGGCCGCAATCCCGCTTCCCAAAAGGCAACCGCGAGCCCGTCGCTACCGACCTTCTTCCTCGCCGCTTAAGCAGTGCGCTCAGGCGGCGGATGCAAAGGCGGAATGGCGCGTGGCTGAGGGCACGGTGCGCTCGTCTTTCGTCGTCGGATGCTCCCCCTCCTCAAGGAAGTTGGCGAGGACTTGCGAGTCGAGCCAGGTGAATTTGTTGAACGGGATCAATCTGATTTGGGTAGTCCAGTCCTGTTCGCAAAAATATTCCGCTTCCCGTTTTACCCAAATCAAATCTAGAACCCTCGCCGTCTCACCCCATGAGAGGGGCGTATCGCGATCGTCACGGACGCGGGGTGGGATGCGGTGGACGCGGCAGCGTCGGGCGCGCATTTCGCAATCGCAGGGCGGGTTGAACCTCGTGAGCGATTTGCGGCGCGCAGACGAACGGCGCTGCTTCCGTTTTCCTTAAAGTTTCGCCGGAGGTGCACAGCCCGGCGAAGCCTCTTGGCGAAGACGGGTCGCGTACGGCAAAACCGTGTGGTCCTGGCACCCGTTGCTGGTGTCAAGTCGGCGGAGGTTTTCGTTGGCCCGACCGGGTTCGGCAAAACCTTCAATCCGCCGATGACGGTGACAAGACGAATTCGTCGCCGGGGAGAGCACGATATAAGCCGTTAAAACCATTGCGTGCGGGAATGCCGGGTGTTCCGGTGACCTGCGGTGACTACCGTGTGCTTACTACCATTGCACACGGGCTGCGGGTGCACCGTGCACCCGGCATTCCCCACGCCCTCTGTTTTCCAGGGCGAAAAATTCCAGCACGACTCGGGCGCTTCGCGCCGCGGGATCGCCGACTCGTATCGCGACCCTCCCAGCCGTCATCGTCCGCCACCGGGTCGGCGCATAGCGCCGCCCGATGACAGGCTCCGCGAATGTGATCCGGGCCCCAGCCACCGGGGGTCTACATTGTGTGAAGCTGGGGCCACAATCCCATCCATACCTGAGATTGGTGATTATGGGTCCGGCGTTCGCCGAAGACAGCTAAGTCGAAAGCAAAAGCTATAGCTCGCGCCAGTGGAGGACGACGTTCATCTCAAATCAGCTTCCCTTAACTCGCGCCTCGCACCAGAGATTTCTGCGGGAACAATTGCAAAAGTAACCGGCTGAACAGCCGAACGCTTCAGCTGCCTTATCCGATCGATGTCGCCTGAGATGCCCGTGTCGTCAGAACAAAAAATCGGAATTGAACAAGAAATACTCGCGCTAGCTTTTGGACCAGCGTTGAGCGATACTTCGAAATTCTTTGCTTGAATTGCTTTGCCCGCAATGAAGACCGCCCGACCTTGACGAAGGTGGCTCAAAATAATCGTCTTGCAGCTTTCGCCGATGTTCGCCAGAACGACCGAAGAAATATCGTCGTCGGCACTCCAGATTGTCAAAGGCGTAGCAGTAAAACTGGCTTCGTCTTTGATCTCCACGTTAGCTCCCAACTTTACGTACTTCAAATTCAAGCCAGCTAGCTTCGCACCAAAATTTTTGTGCACGACATCCGTCAAGCCCGCCGCTTCGCTGGTGCCAGAGTATAAAGAATTTAGAGTTTTTGTTTCTCTGAAGTCGCGAACACAAATCTGCGCAATTTCTATTGGACTGGTTAGACGTGTTGCGCGACTTAAAGATCGATAAATTCCAGGCGCTTTAAGCGATGAATCTTGAGGCGATACATAGACAGCGCCCGGATAGACAGAAGACCAGCTACCAAGTTGCGTCGTAGGTACCGACTGAGCGAACGGGGCACTTGGAATAAGGAACAAACACAAAGAAATTGCGAACAACCGCATAATAAAACTCCCCCCAAAAAAGCGGCCAACTCCTGTTGACCGACAAAGCCGGTTGGATTGTGCCACCTTTACTTCGCAGAATACAATCGCGACCAACATTTCCACTATTTTTTTGAGCGAATATCTCAGCGGGGCGCTTGCACAAACAACGACAAGAGCGGCCGTCCCGGCTTCGAACATTGACTCACCGGCGAAGCAGGCTTCATCTGAACGGAATGCCCGCCATCCACAGCGGGCGTCAAGAAGGCTGAAAAAGAACACCAAGAAACCACCAAGAAAAGCGACTGAAAGGGCGAACGCCAGGATGTCCATCAGGAGGCTAAAATTAATTTTGATGCGCCCGCAACGCTCAGAAAATGGCCATCAGTCAACAATGAACGCGTTAGCGCCTCAGCCGGCGCGCGTCCCTATATAGTAATCGACGGTACACTCGATGAATGTATTCGGAAGTTCATGACGATACCCAAAACTCAGCATCATTTGTACGAGATCCATACGGCGGCGCAGCCAGCGCTGATAGGTGAGATTTTGTACGCTGAGGACATCGTTGAAATTGTCCGACTGCGGGATTTTCTCTAAAGCACTCCGATCCGTTCTATCGGCTTCGCTATTCCAGCGGCTAAATCATCCGAAAGATCCGAGCGCTCGTTCTTGAGGGCAGTCAAAACTCTCGCTTTCTATTGGATTGCTCCGAGTTGAACGGCGTTGCGCTCCAAGGCGGCGGCGCCGGTCATTTGTAACGCGTACTATGGGCCGCAATAATATAACGGCCGCCTTGCAGCCCGCAAAAATAGCCTGCGGGGATAGAATCGCCCCACGGTCCCGCATTGCCCCGGAATCTGCGTGTAGTCGGTGTCTACGTACACACGACACGGCCGTGTCGGATAAATAGTAGCGGCAAGCGCGGGCACCTGACCGAGCAGCAGCGTTGCCATGGTGGCTAGTGCAAAGGAAATTCTCATCGGAAGTCCTTTGGTATGCGCACTGCTAACCCTAGCAGGATTTTGAGACTGAGTCCGGGTCGTTCCGCGGTCATCGCGATCTCGATGCAACACTTCAACCCCAAGCCAATCAAACTTTATCCCACACTCAGGCCCACATCCTTGAGCCGCCCGGCCAGCCAGCCGGATAAGGACTTGTCGATCACGCCGGCGACGTAAACGTCGGATACGACGCTCTTCTTGCCCAGGACGAGATAGACCCCGATCCAGTAAGCGAACCACAGATTCGGATCGGTCAGCGCCCGCAGCTTGTGCCGGTCATGTTCCGGCCGCTGATGATTGCTTGCCTTCCTCACTTCGATCGCGAGCAGGTTATTGGGAATCTCGCGCTGGTGCACGACGATGTCGGGATAAACCGATTTTGCGAAGTGATCGTCGGTAGAGACTATCGTTCCATGCGGAAGCCGCAGCGTCCGTCCGCCCAGCCTGTCGTAATCGCAATCGACGCTCCATCCCGGAAATTGCTTTTCCAGATGCACCGCCAGCCGATGCGTCAGCGTGCGCTCTCCGAGATCCCTTTCAAACAAAAAGGTTTCATGCGCATAGAACTCGGCCAGCGCGATTGCGACCTTGTTCAGCTCGGTTTGCATGTTGCCCCCGACCAAATCCTTCCGTCATGCGAGGAGCGAAAGCGACGAAGCAATCCAGAAACTACGACATCCTTCCGATGGATTGCTTCGCGGAGCCTGTCATCGAGCGGCGCTTTGCTCCGACCCGCTGCAGCGCAATGATGATCTTATCATCCGCGGCATTTCCGACCACGCTCCATGTCGTTCGTCGTCCCTCACATCTGCACTTCGATCAGCCGCGGTCCGTGGTCGGCAATGGCTTCCGCCAACGCCTTGTTGAAATCATCGGCAGTAGCGACCGCGCGGCCCGGAACCCCCATGCCCTTGGCGAGCGCGACCCAATCGAGCGTCGGCCGATCGATTTTCAGCATGTCCTGGGCACGCTGCCCCGGCTCGCCGGCGCCCACGCCGTCGAATTCGCCACGCAGGATCTGATAGATGCGATTGGCGAACACGATCGTGGTCACGTTGAGGCCTTCGCGGGCCTGCGTCCACAGCGATTGCAGCGTGTACATCGCGCTGCCGTCGCCGACCATGCAGATCACCTTGCGATCCGGGCATGCGACAGCCGCCCCGGTCGCGACCGGCGTCGAAAATCCGATCGAGCCGCCCATGTTCTGCAGCCAGTCGTGCGGGGCGGCGGCCGCCGTTGGCGGAAAGAAACCGCGCCCCGTGGTGATGGATTCATCGACCACGATGGCGTTTTCCGGGATCGCCATTGCGATCGCCTGCGCGATCGAAGCATGCGTCAGCGCCCCGGTCGGTTTGGCGATTTCGGTCAAGGCTTGCGGTTTCGCATCTGCCGGCTTGGCGCCCACGGCGGATGCCAGTGCCTCCAGCGCCGCGACCGAGTTCTCTCCCCCCGAGGTCATGCGATGAACCTCGCAGCCCTCCGGCTTCAACAGGCTCGGCTTGTTCGGATAGGCAAAAAACGCCACGGGATCGTTGGTTTCGACCAGCACGATATGGCGGAAATCTTTAAGGATCGGCAGCGCCTGTTCGATCACATAGGGAATCCGGTCGATCGAGAACCGTCCCCGCCCGCGCGCCATCCGCGGATTATAGGTCTGGCCCATCACCTTGCAGCCGGTCTTGCCGGCAATTTGCGCCGCCAGCGCCAGGCCCCGCTCGGTGAGCGCGCTGCCGGTCAAGAGCAGCAGCGTCGGTTCGCCCCCGCGCAGCACCTTCGCCGCGGCCTCGACCGCCTGCAAGGAGTAGGCCGCGCGCTGGGATTCCGCCGGCACCTTCGCGATGCCGTCGGCCTCATTCCACGCGGTGTCGGCGGGCAGGATCAGGGTGGCGATCTGCGGCGGCGCGCTCTTGGCCGCGGCGATCGCGGCAGCGCCGTCCTTGGCGACCGATTTCGCATCCGGCGAGGTCCGCACCCATGCCGACATCGGCCGCGCTAGGCCCTCGATGTCGGAGGTCAGCGGCGCGTTATAGTCGATGTGATAGGTCGCGTGCTGGCCGACGATGTTGACGATGCCGGAATTCGCCTTCTTGGCGTTGTGCAAATTGGCAAGGCCATTGGCGAGGCCGGGGCCGAGATGCAGCAGCGTCGATGCCGGCGTGCCCTTCATGCGGAAATAGCCGTCCGCCGCGCCCGTCACCACGCCCTCGAACAGGCCGAGCACGCAGCGCATGCCCTCGACCCGGTCCAGTGCGGCAACAAAATGCATCTCGGAGGTGCCGGGATTGGCGAAGCAGACGTCAACGCCGCCCGCGACCAAGGTCCGCACCAGACTTTCCGCACCATTCATCGTTCCACTCCCGTTCGCGGCGTTTTAATAGTTTAGCGCGCGATCGCACGCAAAACCGGACCCCACTTTGCTGATCGCGCTTTTTGGGTTCATTGACGATCAATCATTCCCAGCGCCTTTCGTCAAAGGGTACGGGAGCATTGCTGCCATCGCCCCAGGCGCGGTCATCTTTCGGTAACGGCGGCGTTTGAAAATCGGCGATTCACGCGGCCGTGGCTTGCGAAATCGCGCCAGTTATGGCCGTCTCTGGCGGCCAAATCGATTTTCCCTGAGAGGACCAAGATGACCCGGGTTTTTGCTTTGCTGTTTGCGGCGGTGAGCTTGCTGGCCGGCGTCGGCCACGCGCGAGCCCAGGGCTTTGATACGCGCGATATCATGGGAGGCGGCCCCAACTTCAGCAACTTCGGCATCGGCAGATCAAGCCCGATTCCGCGGCAGACCGTGAGCTTTGCCAGCAACTATGCGCCCGGCACCATTCTCATAAACACCGCCGAGCGGCGGCTTTACCTCGTTCTGCCCAATGGCCAGGCGCTTCGCTACGGCATCGGTGTCGGCCGCGACGGCTTTCGCTGGGCCGGCACCCACCGCATCTCCGCGAAGAAGGAATGGCCGAGCTGGACTCCGCCCCGCCAGATGCTGGCGCGGCGGCCCGATCTGCCACGCCACATGGTCGGCGGCGTCGACAATCCCCTCGGTGCGCGCGCCATGTATTTGGGCTCGACGCTCTATCGCATTCACGGCTCCAACGAGCCGGAAACGATCGGCCAGGCGGTGTCCTCCGGCTGCTTCCGCATGACCAATGAGGACGTGACCGATCTTTATAGTCGCGTGTCCGTCGGCACCCCCGTGATCGTGAAAAACTAGGGCAGACGCGGGAACTCGAGCCTTGCGCGCGTCAGCCGATTGCGGCAGCGTCGTTTGCGATGAATGCACCTGACCGGTCTTCTCGTGTTGCCCGCCTATTCGCGATCGCTTTGGCTGCCACCGCGTTCGGCAGCGCTGTCTGGCCACCATCGGCATCGGCCGAAATTCCCGCCGTCGCCTCGCGTCAGCGCACTGAAAAAAAGACATTCACCGACAGCGAGATCATTGAGGGGTTTCTGAAGACCGCCTTCGGCGCCGAATATCATCTTGCCGGGCGGGTCGATCGCATCAGAAAATATCATGCGCCGGTGCGCGTGTTCGCCGATGGCAACCGTCCCGATCGAAAGGCGCAGCTTTCAAAAATTGTGGCCGACATCGCCAAACGGGTTCGGCATCTTGACATCGCCATGGCAGAGACCAGCGACAGCGCCAATGTCCTGGTCAAGCTGGTGCGCGACCGCGACCTGTTCCGTACCATGTCGACATTCTACGGCAGCGAACGGGCTCGCCAAATACGCACCTCGCTCGATCCGCAATGCCTGTCCGGCTTTCGCAAGAACGACCGGTTTGAAATCGAGCACTCCGATGTGATCCTGACCGTCGACAATGGCGACTTCACGTTCCTGGATTGCGCCTATGAGGAACTGTTGCAGTCGCTGGGCCCGATCAACGATACCAACGTGCCCTGGACCATGTTCAACGACAATGTGTCGGCGGGATATTTCGATGTCTACGATCAGTACCTGATAAACATTCTGTACGACCCCCGCATCGAGGCCGGCATGACCGTTGCGGAGGTGAAGGCGGTACTGCCCGACGTCCTCGCCGACGTCCGCGTCTGGGTGCGGAAAGCGAATAACCTGGCGGAATAGTGTATGCTCTCTCCGCAGGTCGTCCTGCGAACGCAGCGACCCATACCGCGCGGCAACTTCGTTTCAGCACTGACGCAGAGGTCTTCTTTTTCAGTATCGAGGCCAGTAGTTATGGATCCCTGCGTTCCGTTCGCAGGGACGGCGCGTAAAGAGATCAGACGAAAGCAGCTCGTAGCGGGCAAAGCGAAACGTGCCCACCATTCGACATTCATTCAATTGCTTCGACAGGATTGCTCGTGCGTGTTCCCGCCGTTTCCCTCTTTTGTGTGAAGCGGACACGATCCTGCGGTGGGTTAACCAGCCACGGCTGTACGTGCGGCGGGCTCGGTGACGCCTTCTACGGTTGCGTGCAGGTGAGTTACGAGCGCGCTGTCCAATCCCAAACGGGCCGCGAGCAATCCAAGGTAGGCGCGTTCGGAAGGGTTGTCGACATCGATCGCGAGCAGCGATGCCGCGTAGATGCTGGCGGCTTCTTCGGGCGTGCGCGCAGCTTTCGCCACCGCATCGACGTCGAGTGGCTTGCGCAATTCGTCGATCACGAAGGCTTTGTCGTCGGCGGACAGATTCAATTTGTCCATTTCGGCGAAAATGGTCGCCTGTTCCTTCGCATCAACATGACCGTCAGCCTTCGCCGCTGAAATCATGGCACCTAGCAAATGCCGTCCAAGGATTTGCTGTTCGGATTCGCGCGCCGGTGCGAACGGAGTATCGGATGGTGGCGGCAAGAGGCCTGCCGAATTGCTGCCGACAGTGGATTGGTTGAAATTCT
The DNA here is from genome assembly GCF_000701345.1 of Bradyrhizobium sp. URHD0069. Classification (GTDB taxonomy): domain Bacteria; phylum Pseudomonadota; class Alphaproteobacteria; order Rhizobiales; family Xanthobacteraceae; genus Bradyrhizobium. The sequence continues at coordinate 18,527 of NZ_JNIJ01000022.1, forward strand.
TGCCCGATTGCCAATTCTGATAGGCGCGATAGGCAAGCGCGCCGACGACAGCCACGCCGCCGAGCTGCAAGGCGCTGCCGGCGAGCTTCCGGCCTTGCTTTGAGCCGAGAACCAATGCTGCGAGCCCCCCGGCAACGGCGCCTCCGCCGATGCCACCCAAGCTACCGCTGAGCATGTTGCCGAGAGTGCCCATGCCGCCCGCACCGGGCTCGCGATTGGCCTCTGGACCGCCGGGCGTACCGATAAACTGGTCAAGCAAACGCTTCGCGTCGAGCATGGTGGTTATCTCTCCTGTGATTCTCCCGCCACGTTACTCAGGAAAGACCGGCGACGAATTCACGGCTCGCAAATGCGGCCAAATGTCCCGCAAATCAATCCGCTCTACCTGCAAGCGCGGAAATTGTGCCTGATGAGTTTGAAAATAGGAAACCGCGGCCGATTGCGGCAGCGTCGTTTGCGATAAACGCACCTGACCGGTCTTCTCATGTTGCACGCCTATTCGCGATCGCTTTGGCTGCCACCGCGTTCGGCAGCACTGACAATGTGTCGGCGGGATATTTCGATGTCTACGATCAGTACCTGATAAACATTCTGTACGACCCCCGCATCGAGGCTGGCATGACCGTTGCTGAGGTGAAGGCGGTACTGCCCGACGTCCTCGCCGACGTCCGCGTCTGGGTGCGGAAAGCGAATAACCTGGCGGAATAGGCGATCAATTCTTTGCGCTGCAGATCGCCTTCAGCGCCGTCCATTCCGCTTCCGTCAGCAGCGGCTGGCTGCTGGGCGGGCGATCTTCCTTGCTCATGCGCGCCAGCCGGTCCTCGGTCAGCGGATGGCTCGCCAGGATCGACAGGCCCTTGTCGCCTTCCTTTCCGGTGACGCGAAACATCAATTCGCCCATCGGCTTTGGCGAACGGCCGAGCCGGTGCATCACATCGATGAAAACGTATCGGCATTCTGCTCCGCCTCGCGCGAATAGGACGCGGTCAGCAGCGAACGCGAAGCAAAAATCAGCGCGCCGGAGCCGATGACGTCGCCGAACAGCAATCCGACCAGAAACGACGTGCCGCCGTTGTAGATCAGGTTACGCGTGCTGTCGCGATGGCTGAGATGGCCGAGTTCGTGCGCCAGAATGCCGGCGATTTCGTCAGCATTGTCGGCCTTAGCCAGCAACCCGTCGAATACATACACCTTGCCGCCGGGCAGCGCGAAGGCATTTGGAATCGGGTTCGACATCACCGCTGATTGCACCGATGTATCGAGTCCCGCAGATTCGCGAACGGCATTGACGAGTTTGGTGAAAGCCGCTTGCCCCGGCGCATGGTCGCAAACCTTGCCGCCGAACACGGTCTTGACCTGGGAGTCCGCGACATCGCCCAGCCGGCGTTCGAGGCTCTGCGGCACCAGCGGCGTCAGGCGGTCGGCGGCGAGCGGAACTCCCCACAGGACCACGGCGATGATCGAGATCGCCGCCGCCAGCGACCAGGCGATGATGGCAGCGATACCGCGGCGGTCGGCAAGATTCTCGTCCATTTTGGGGCAGCGGCTCGTCATATGCTCCGCCGCCCCGGCATCGCGGATCTCCAGCCGCGCCAGCGCGGGTGCCGCAAGACAGGTCACGCGGAGGATCCCGGCCGGACTGTCGACGCGGCGGATATCGGCGTAGGACCATCTCGCCAGAGTGCCGTCATCCTCGTGGATTTCGAGGCCGTCGTTGAAGGCGAGCGAAACGACGTGGCGACGGTTCGACAGCCCGTCGAAATACACCGCCGACGGCGGTGGCGAGGCGCCGCCGTCCCCGGAGTCGTTGTCCGTCGCATGGTCGCTCATGGCCTAAAAGCCTGCGACATCGAGCCCGTCGGCAAAGCCTTCGCCGAGCGCACTGGCGGGAGTTCCTCTCGAGGAAACATTCGCCGCCGCCGCGATGTTGCGCACCGTCGTCGAAGCCAGCACCCGCACCCAGAGATCGCGCATCAGATAGAGCCGCGTCACCACGCCGAGCGCGAGCGCCAGCGCCAGATAGCCGATCGCGGTCAGGATCAGGACCGGGATGCTTTGCGATATCCCGCTCGGCCCGATGGTTTGCTCGAACGTCGCGCCGCTGACGTTCGCGACCAGCATGGTGCAACCGAACACGTAGAGGCCGAAGACCGTCGACAACAAAAGGGCCCAGCCGATCACCTTCCAGTAAAGGCCGTGCAGCGCGCCGCGCCGCAAAGTCGATTCGAGTTGCACCCCGCCGAACCGGATCCCAGAAAGCCACCAGCGCCACTGCACCGCCTTGAACGCCGCATAGAAGAACGGCGCCAGCGGAAACACGACGATCGCCACCGGCGCGAGCAGCCACAGCCACCAGCCTTGCTTGAAGAATTCCAGGCCCTGGCCTTCGAAACGGCCTTGCAGATCGCCGTACCAGGAGTGCCGCATCTTGTGGCGTTCGAGCGCGGCTTCCCGCCATGGCAGTGCCAGTCCGAGGGTCGACACGGTCAGCAGGCCCCAGAGCGTGGCGCGTCCCGCATAGGACCAGCCCGAACCGTCCATCCAGAACCGCACCCCGCGCCATACCGTGCGTGTCAGGCGATAGCGCCGCGCGCGATAGATCGCGAATTGTCCCAACAGATAGAAAAACGCGATCAGGGGAAGACCGGCGAACGCCTGATGGCGTTCAGCTTCAAGGCCGGCAAGAAAATAGAGCAGATATATCGGCACGAGAATGGCGAGCGCGAACAGGAATCCAATCAGCAGTTCCTTGCCCCGGCCGGTATATTCCGCTGCATCGCCGTCGATCTGGGTATTCGACCACAAATGACGGCGGATATCGGTGACGAGCCAAAACCGGTAAAAACCCAGGGTGACGAATTCGAGGGCGGCGCCACGCCTCACTAGCCGGAAAAACTCACCGCGATCGCCGGAAAACGCCACCGGCACGGAAAGCGGAGGCGGCAAGGGCGAAGGCGATGGCGGCCCCAACGGGGTCCACTTCATCTCGTTCACGGAATCAACTCCAGGGCAGCGGCAAATCAGGATTAAACCACAGATTTACCGGCCCAGACAGATCCGGTTCGACGATTTCAGGCCGACTTGTCGAACAACTCCCGGCCGATCAGCATGCGCCGGATCTCGCTGGTGCCGGCGCCGATCTCGTAGAGCTTGGCGTCGCGCAGCAGCCGGCCGGTCGGGTAATCGTTGATATAGCCGTTGCCGCCGAGCAACTGGATGGCGTCGAGCGCGCATTGTGTCGCCTTTTCGGAGGCATAGAGAATGGCGCCGGCTGCATCCTCGCGAGTGGTCTCGCCGCGATCGCAGGCCTTCGCCACTGCGTAGACGTAAGCGCGCGACGCATTCATCGTGGTGTACATGTCGGCAATCTTGCCCTGCACCAATTGAAAGCTGCCGATCGGCTGACCGAACTGCTTGCGCTCGTGCACATAGGGCATGACCACATCGAGGCAGGCCTGCATGATGCCGAGCGGACCGGCGGCCAACACCGCGCGCTCGTAGTCAAGGCCGGACATCAGCACGTTGACGCCGCGGCCGACCTCGCCAAGCACGTTTTCTTCCGGCACTTCGCAATTCTCGAATACCAGTTCGCCGGTGTCGGAGCCGCGCATGCCGAGCTTGTCGAGCTTTTGCGCGGTGGAAAATCCCTTCATGCCTTTTTCGATGATGAACGCGGTGATGCCGCGCGGCCCGGCAGCCGGATCGGTCTTGGCATAGACCACCAGCGTTTCCGCGATCGGACCGTTGGTGATCCACATCTTGCTGCCGTTGATGACGTAGCGGTCGCCCTTCTTCTCGGCACGGGTCGACATCGACACCACGTCAGAGCCGGCGCCGGGTTCCGACATCGCCAGCGCACCGACGTGCTCGCCCGAAATCAGCTTCGGCAGATACTTCCGCTTCTGCGCCTCGTTGCCGTTGCGGCGCAGTTGATTGACGCAAAGGTTGGAATGCGCGCCATAGGATAGCCCGACCGCCGCCGACGCGCGCGAGATTTCCTCAACCGCGACGCAGTGCTCGAGGTACCCCAGACCTGATCCGCCGTAGTCCTCCTCGACGGTGATGCCGTGTAGGCCGAGCGCGCCGATTTTTGGCCAGAGGTCGCGCGGAAACTGGTTGCTCTTGTCGATCTCGTCGGCCCGCGGCGCGATCTCATGGCTCGAGAAATCCTGCACGGTTTCGCGTATAGCATCCGCGGTTTCGCCAAGATCGAAATTGAACATCCGATAAGCGTTGGGGATCATGGCGGGCGGCCTCCGGGCGAATAGGTGGCTTGTCTCGCGCACAGCCTTATTCTTTGGAAATGAGCTTGTCACGGGCCGAAGTTGCTGAGAAGGGGGCATCCGGCGGATGGGCGCCGGCCGGACGATTCGAATGCGGCAAACACTCCCTTGCCCTGGCGCGCGCAAGGGGATGTAATTCACCCAAATGACCGCTTCCGGACGTAAACCGCAAAGCGGAATATCAGGGAGCCGCCCCATGCACGGAACGATCGATCTCGCCGGAGATCCCCATCAGAAGGCCGCTCGGGACCGAGCCCATTCCATCCCCCTCGCGGATATCGACGTCAGCCAGCCCGAGTTGTTCAAGACCGATTCCTTCTGGCCGTATTTCGACCGGCTGCGCAAGGAAGACCCCGTGCACTACTGCAAGGACAGCATGTTCGGGCCATACTGGTCGGTGACAAAATACAACGACATCATGGACATCGAGACCAATCATTCGGTGTTCTCGTCGGCGGCATCGCTCGGCGGCATAACCATCCGCGACGTCGCACCCGACCTGCGCCGCGAAAGCTTCATCGCGATGGATCAGCCGCGCCATAGCGCGCAGCGCAAGACCGTCGCGCCGATGTTCACGCCGACGCATCTCGACCAACTCGCGATCAACATTCGCAAGCGATCGGCCGAATGCCTCGACAATCTGCCTGTCAACGACGTGTTCGACTGGGTCGATCGGGTCTCGATCGAGCTGACCACGCAGATGCTCGCCGTGCTGTTCGACTTCCCATGGGAGGACCGACGTAAACTGACGCGCTGGTCCGACGTCGCAACCACGCTTCCCGGTCCGGACGGCGTCGTCGCGACGGAAGACGAGCGACAGGCCGAACTGCTGGAATGCGCGACGTATTTTGGGAAGCTCTGGAAAGAGCGCATCAATCAGCCGCCGAAGAGCGATCTGTTGTCGATGATGGCGCACAGCGAAGCCACGCGCGACATGGATCCGAAGAATTTCCTCGGCAACCTGATCCTGTTGATCGTCGGCGGCAACGATACCACCCGCAACACTTTGTCGGGCAGCATCTATGCCTTGAACAAGAATCCGGATCAGTACAAGAAGCTGCGCGAAAATCCGGCGCTGATCGATAGTTTCGTGCCGGAGGTGATCCGCTGGCAGACGCCATTGGCGCATATGCGCCGGACCGCGCTCGAAGACATCGAATTCCGCGGCAAGCAGTTCAAGAAGGGTGACAAGGTCGTGATGTGGTATGTCTCGGGCAACCGTGACGAAGAGGTGATCGAGCGTCCCTACGAGTTCATTGTTGACCGGGCCCGACCGCGCACCCACCTCTCCTTCGGCTTCGGCATTCATCGTTGCGTTGGGATCAGATTAGCCGAGCTGCAATTGAAGATCATCTGGGAAGAAATCATGAAACGCTTTGACAATATTGAGGTGGTCGGCGAACCCAAGCGGGTGTATTCGAGTTTTGTCAAAGGTTACGAGACCCTGCCGGTGCGCATCGCTGGCTGACTGGCTCAAACATTTTGGGATCGATCGACGATGAACGTCCAGAGAACAGTCCGAGCCGACAAGGCCGAGCTTCAGCGCCAGGCGCGCGAGGAGGCCTATTCCACGGCACTGAAGGATTTCCATCCCGGCGCGCCACGGCTGTTCCAGAACGACACGCTGTGGCCGTGGTTCGAGCGGCTGCGCAAGGAAGAGCCGGTGCATTACTGCTCCAGCTCGCCGATCGAACCCTATTGGTCGGTGACCAAATACAACGACATCATGCATGTCGACACCAATCACGGCATCTTCTCTTCCGACGTCAGCCTCGGCGGCATCTTGCTCCGTGACGTACCACCGGGCTATGACTATCCAAGCTTCATCGCGATGGACCAGCCGCGGCACTCCGCCCAGCGCAAGACCGTGTCGCCGATGTTCACGCCGGCGCATCTCGACGAACTCGCCGTGCTGATCCGCGAACGCGCCGGCAAGGTGCTCGATGGCCTGCCCCGTAACGAGACCTTCAATTTCGTCGATCGCGTCTCGATCGAACTGACCACCCAGATGCTGGCAACGCTGTTCGACTTCCCCTGGGAAGAGCGCCGCAAGCTGACGCGCTGGTCCGACGTCTCGACCGCGCTGCCGAAAAGCGGCATCGTTGAATCGGCCGAACAGCGCCGCGCCGAGATGGACGAGTGCGCGGCTTATTTCACCAAACTCTGGAACGAGCGCGTCAATGCCGAGCCGCGCAACGACCTGCTCTCGATGATGGCGCACAGCGAAGCCACCCGGCACATGGACCCCGACAACCTGATGGGCAACATCATCCTGCTGATCGTCGGCGGCAATGACACCACCCGCAATACCATGACCGGCTCGGTGCTGGCACTCAACGAAAACCCCGACCAGTATCAGAAGCTACGCGACAATTCGGCGCTGATCGATTCCATGGTGCCGGAGGTTATCCGCTGGCAGACGCCGCTCGCACATATGCGGCGCACGGCGCTTGTCGATACCGAGATCGGCGGCAAGAAAATCCGCAAGGGCGACCGGGTCGTGATGTGGTACGTCTCGGGTAATCGCGACGAAGAGGTCATCGAGAACCCCAACGACTTCATTATCGATCGCCCCCGCCCCCGCACGCATCTGTCGTTCGGCTTCGGTATCCACCGCTGCGTCGGCATGCGGCTTGCCGAGCTGCAGCTCAAGATCGTCTGGCAGGAAATGCTGAAACGGTTTGACAGGATCGAGGTGGTCGGCGAACCGAAGCGGGTCTATTCCAGCTTTGTGCGAGGCATCGAGTCCTTGCCGGTACGCATCCCAGCGTGATGGTGGGGCACGCTTGCGCTTTGCCCACGCTACGTGCTGAGATCCTAGGGTGGGCAACGGCGCATCTGCGCCGTACCCTCCGTTCGCCGGGTCGAGATATACCGACATGAACAGACCAACACCTTGAGTACCGCCCTCAATCCGCCGAGCCTTGCCGAAGCCATTACGGCGACGGGATTCACAGCGGCGGCAGGGTTCCGCATCATCGCCGTCGAATTGGGGAGCGCCGAGGTTTCACTGCCGCGCCGGCCGGATCTGCTGCAGTTCTTCGGTCATTTTCACGGCGGCGTCATCACCGCGCTGGCCGATCAGGCTGCCGGGATTGCGGTTACCTCTGGACTGCCCAAGGGGCGGATCGGGGTCACCGTCGAGATCAAGGTCAATTTTCTGAGTCCCGCCGATGGCAGCGAACTCGTGGCCCGCGCCAAAACCCTGCAAATGTCAGGCTCGATCGGGGTTGCCACGGTCGAAGTCTTCAGCAAAAACGACAGCTCCGAACGCCTCTGCGCATTCTGCACCGCCACCATGCGCGCCCTCGATCTGCCAGCCGAGTTCCGATGAACGCAACAGAACAAGACGAATATGCCGACATCCGTGACGCTGTCGCCAAGCTCTGCGGCCAATTCCCCGGCGAATACTGGCGCAAACTCGACCGCGAGATGGCCTATCCCAGCGCCTTCGTCGATGCGCTGACGCAGGCCGGCTATCTCTCGGTATTGATTCCGGAAGAATATGGCGGCGCCGGGCTGAAATTGTCGGCCGCGGCCGCGATCCTTGAGGAGATCCAGCGCGCCGGATGCAATGGCGGCGGCTGCCATGCCCAGATGTACACCATGGGCACGCTGCTGCGGCACGGCAGCGACGAGCAGAAATCGAAATGGCTGCCGAAGATCGCCAGCGGCGAAGTGCGGCTGCAGGCGTTCGGCGTCACCGAGCCGACCAGCGGCACCGATACTTCTTCGCTGAAGACATTTGCCAGGCGCGAGGGCAATGACACGTACATCGTCAACGGTCAGAAAATCTGGACCAGCCGTGCCGAATATTCCGACCTGATGATCCTGTTGGCGCGGACCACGCCAAAGGAGAAATCCAAGAAGCGCACCGACGGCCTGTCGGTGTTCATCGTCGATATGAAGGCGGCCAAGAACAACGGGCTCTCCATCAGCCCGATCCGCACCATGATGAACCACTCCACCACGGAAGTGTTTTTCACCGACATGCGGGTACCGGCGGAAAATCTGATCGGCGAGGAAGGCAAGGGTTTTCGCTACATCCTCTCCGGCATGAATGCCGAGCGCATCCTGATCGCGGCGGAATGCGTCGGCGACGCCAAATGGTTCATCGCCAAGGCATCAAGCTACGCCAAGGAGCGCACGGTGTTCGACCGCCCCATTGGCCAAAATCAAGGCATCCAGTTTCCCATCGCAAAAGCCTATGCATCGATGCGCGCGGCCGAACTGATGGTGAAGGAAGCCACCCGGAAATACGAAGCCGGGCTCGATTGCGGCGCCGAGGCCAATATGGCCAAGATGCTGGCGGCCGATGCCTCCTGGGAAGCCGCCAATGCCTGCGTGCAGACCCATGGCGGCTTCGGCTTCGCAGAAGAATATGACGTCGAGCGCAAGTTCCGCGAGACGCGGCTCTATCAGGTGGCGCCGATCTCGACCAATCTTATCCTGTCGTTCCTGGCCGAGCACGTGCTGGGCATGCCCCGCTCCTATTGAGAAGATCAGATGCTGCCGCTTGAGGGACTGACCGTCATTGCCGTCGAACAGGCGGTCGCAGCACCGTTCTGCAGCTCGCGGCTGGCCGATGCCGGCGCCCATGTCATCAAGGTGGAGCGGCCCGAGGGCGATTTCGCGCGCGGCTATGATGCGGCTGCGAAGGGACAAAGCAGCTATTTCGTCTGGCTCAACCGCGGCAAGGATTCCGTGGTGATCGACCTTGCCACCAAAGAAGGGCGCGCGAGCCTTGAAGAGCTGATCGCCGGCGCAGACGTGCTGATCCAGAATCTCAAACCCGGCTCGATGGACAAGCTCGGCTTCTCGCTTGCGCGCTTACGGAAAGATTATCCAAAACTGATCTGCTGTACCATTTCGGGCTATGGCGACGACGGGCCCTACGCGCATCGCAAAGCTTACGATCTCCTGATCCAGGCCGAGAGCGGGCTGGCATCGATCACCGGAGGCCCGGATGGCCCCTCGCGCGTCGGAATGTCGATCGTCGACGTCGCCACCGGCGCCACCGCACATGCCGCCATCCTCGAAGCGCTGATCGCCCGCTCGCGGAACGGCAAGGGTGCGGATATCAGGATTTCGATGTTCGACGTGATGGCCGATTGGCTGACCGTGCCGTTGCTCAATGCCGAAGCCGGCAATCCGCCGCAGCGGATGGGCCTCGCTCATCCATCGATCGCGCCCTACGGCGTATTTCGCTCAAAGGACGGTAAGGACATCCTGATTTCGATCCAGAGCGAGCGCGAATGGAAGAAGTTATGCGCGGACGTGTTGGGCCAGCCTGACCTGCCCAATGATCCCAGATTCTCCAACATGGTCGAGCGCGTTCGCAACCGCAAGCTGACCGACCAGACCGTCGGCGACATCTTCGCGACGATGACGCGTGATGACCTGCTGCAGCGCTTGGCCGATGCCGACATTGCGTTTGCCGAGGTCAACGCCATGGCCGATCTCGCGGTGCATCCGCATCTGCGCCGCATCGAGGTAGACACGCCGGCGGGGCTGGTGACCTATCCCGCGCCGGCTGCGATCGTCGTCGACCAGCCGCGTCACTACGGCGCCGTGCCCGGCATCGGCGAGCGCATCGGCACCGCCAAGCCCTCCCCAATCCGGACCAAATCGTCATGAGCGACAAGCTGGATATCGACCATTTGCGGCAATGGATCGGCCGCACCAGTGAGGCTTCCGACATCGTCACGGCGCAACTGGTGAAGGGCCTGCGTGCGACGCTGTTCATGAAGATCGATGATCCCAAGTCGGGCGACGCCGCGCCGTTCACGGTGCATTGGTGCCTGGCGCAGCCGGTCTTCCCAATGTCGGAACTGGGACCCGACGGCCATCCCACGCGCGGCGGTTTCCTGCCGCCGGTGCCGCTGCCGCGCCGGATGTGGGCCGGCGGCGAGCTGGAGTTTTTCGAGCCGCTGCGCGTTGGCGATGAGATGGCGCGGACCTCGCGCATATCGGATGTGACGATGAAGACCGGCAGCACCGGTGTGCTGTGCTTCGTCTCGGTCGAACATCTGGTCAAGACCCCGCGCGGCACCGCGATCCGCGAGCGGCAGGATATTGTCTATCGCGACATGTCGGCGGCGCCGTCCGCGCCAACCAAGCCGGCGACGCCGCCGCCTGCCGCGCAGCATCGCGAAAGCCACATGGCTGACCCCGTGCTGCTGTTTCGCTATTCGGCGCTGACGTTCAACGGCCACCGCATTCACTACGACCGCGACTACGTCACCAAGGTCGAGGGTTATCCCGGCCTGATCTTCCATGGTCCGCTGCAGGCGGCATTCATTGTCGAGATGGCCGCCAAGCTCCATGGCGGCACCGCGCCGAAGAAGTTCAGCTATCGCGGGTTGCAGCCGCTGTTCGAGGGCAGCGAGTTCTCGATCAACGCCAACGACGGCGCCAGCGGCATGGAACTGTGGACAGCGAACTCCGCCGGCCAGCCGACCATGAAGGGCACCGCAACGTGGTGAGGGGCACCAAGCCCGCGTCAACGGAAGTCTGCTCCCTCTCCCATGGGGAGAGGGCTGGGGTGAGGGGCTACGGTCTGTCGATGGTCCGCATCCCCGCAACCGGCGCTTCGCGCCGACCTCTCCCAATGGGAGAGGTGAAGATGACGCCAACGCGCCGGGAGTGACTCGCCTTGCCGCATGAGAAGTCCAAAGCGAGCAACAAATCCGTTAGCGTCAAGCAGGCAACGCTCGACCTGTTGCGGGCCTTCGGAATCCGAAAGGTGTTCGGCAATCCCGGCTCGACGGAACTGCCATTCCTGAGCGACTGGCCTGACGACATCGACTACGTGCTGGGCTTGCAGGAAGCCTCCGTGATCGGCATGGCCGATGGCTACGCGCACGCCACCCGCAACGCCGGCTTCGTCAATCTTCATTCCGCCGCAGGCGTCGGCAACGCGCTCGGCAACATCTACACCGCGCACCGCAATCAGACGCCGCTTGTGATTACCGCGGGCCAGCAGGCGCGCAGCATGCTGCCGCTGCAGGCATTTCTCTATGCCGAGCGGGCGTCGGAATTTCCGCGCCCCTATGTCAAATTCAGCGTCGAGCCGGCGCGTGCCGAAGATGTCCCCGCGGCGATTGCGCGCGCCTACTACGTGGCGATGCAGCCGCCCTGCGGACCGACGTTTGTTTCGGTGCCGATCGACGACTGGACGCATCAAACGCAGACGTTAGAAGCCCGCCACGTCAGCCGCGAGCTCGGCCCGGACCCGGGTGCGATGATGGCGCTTGCCGCAGCGCTTGCCGAGAGCAAGCGTCCTGCCCTCGTGGTCGGCCCCGGCGTCGATCGCGCGCAGGCCGTCGATCTGATGGTGCGCGTTGCGGAGAAGTCGAGGGCCGCGGTTTGGGTCAGCCCGTTTTCGGCGCGCTGCAGCTTCCCGGAGCGGCATCCGCAGTTCGCGGGGTTTCTTCATGCCTCGCCCGCGCAGCTTTCGGAGGCCTTGCGCGACCATGATCTGGTAGTCGTGATCGGCGCGCCGGTGTTCACCTTCCATGTCGAAGGTCACGCCTCGATCTTCGATGGCGCGACCACCATCTTCCAGATCACCGACGATCCGACCGCGGCCGCGGTCTCGCCGAGCGGCGCCAGCATCGTCGCCACCATGAAGCCGGCGCTGACGGTGCTGCTTGAGCTACTACCTGAGACCAAACGCACGATGCCGGCGGGCCGGACCTTGCCTGCGGCACCCCACTCAGCCGATCCGATCCCGGTTGAATACCTGCTGCACACCCTCTCGGCGGCCATGCCTGACGACGCCGCGCTGGTGGAGGAAGCCCCCTCACATCGCCGGCGATGCAAAAGTTCATGCCGATGCGCGGACAGGACAGTTTTTACACCATGGCAAGCGGCGGGCTTGGTTATGGCCTTCCGGCCGCGGTCGGCATCTCACTTGGCCGCCCTGATATCAGGACCGTCTGCCTGATCGGCGACGGCTCCGCAATGTATTCGATCCAGGCCCTGTGGACCGCAGCGCAACGCAAGCTGCCGCTCACGGTCGTTGTGATCAACAACGCCGGCTACGGCGCGATGCGCTCGTTCAGCCAGGTGATGCAGGTGCGCAATGTCCCCGGCCTCGAGCTGCCCGGCATCGATTTTGTCCAGGTTGCGCAGGGCCTCGGCTGCGATGCCGTGCGGGTCAGAAAATCATCCGAACTCGCGCCTGCGCTTAAGCGCGGCCTCGCGCATGACGGCGTAAGTTTGGTCGAAGTGATGGTGGATTCCGCGGTGCCGGTGCTCTATGCGCAGAAGGGCTAGGACAAAGCTCTCTCCACGTCATTGCGAGCGAAGCGAAGCAATCCATGTCGCGGCGTGGGGAAAAGATGGATTGCGTCGTCGCAAGTGCTCCTCGCAATGACGTTTGAGGATTTAACAGTGCTTCTCGCCACGAGCTGTTCTTACTTCCCTCGCGCTTCCCGCATCCTGGCCTGGATCTTCGCCATGCCAGATATCCAGCGATCGTAATCCTCGGTCTTCTTGCGCATGTAGCTGAGGACTTGCGGGTGCGGCAAAATGACAAATGTTTCCTGCTCGATGCCCGCTAGCGCATCCCTTGCCACTTGCTCCGGCGTCAGATCGCCGTCGCCGGATTGCGGACCCTTCGGAATCGAGCGGAGCATATTGGTATCGACGCCCTGTGGACAGAGAATCGAAACGTGAATGCCGTCGGCCTTGTGCGAGATCGCGAGGTTCTCGGCAAAACCCACGGCCGCATGCTTCGTCGTCGAATAGGCCGGGCTTCCGACCTGCGACAAAAGCCCCGCGGCCGAAATCGTGTTGAGGAAATAGCCGCCGCCGCGCGCCTTCATGCGCGGGATCAAATGTCGCGCGGCGTACACATGCGCCATGACATGGATCGCCCAGCTTTTCGCCCACGGCTCGTCGGAAGTTCCGCCGGCGTTCTCGGACAGCGGATCGAACCCGCCGCCGATGCCGGCATTGGAGCAGAACAGCCCAATCGGGCCGAACTTTCGTTCGGTTTCCTCGATGACGTGGCGGATATCCTTCTCCTGCCCGACATCGCACTTGAACGCCGCGCCTTGAACCGAGGCGGCGACCGCTTCGGCGCCCGCCAGATCCAGATCGGCGACCACCACCGTGGCAGCGCCGGCGCGGTGAAAGACTTCGCAGAGTGCGCGGCCAATGCCGTTGGCGCCGCCGGTGACAACCACTACCTTACCGGCGACCTGCATCGTTACCTCAGCTGTTTGAAAATCTCTAGGCCAGGACGAGATCGAGCACCGCGGTATAATGGCAAGCCGCGCCCAGCAGCACAAACGAATGCCAGATAGCATTCTGGAAACGCAACCGCTGCCAGGCGTGAAAGACCACGCCGAGACTATACAGCGCACCACCGGCGATCACGAACCAGACCGCCATGGTCGGCAGCGCCGCCGCGACGGCATCATAGAGCATCGCGCCGCTCCAGCCGATCGCCAGGTAGAGCCCGACCGACAGCCGATCGAAACGGCCCGGCAGCAGCAGCTTGAGCACGATGCCGACAATCGCGACGCACCACACCCCGATCAACAACGCGACGGCGAAAATGCTGTCTCTCAGCTGCATGACAAACGGAGTGTAGGTGGCTGCGATCAGCACATAGATCGCCGAGTGATCGAAGCGGCGCAGCACCCATTTGGCCCGCGAGATCGGCCACAAATTATAGGTGGCCGACAGCACCAGCATTGCCAGCAATCCCGCGACGTAGACCGACACCGCAGCCACTTGGAACGCGGTGGCATAGATCACGGTCAGCACAACCAGCACGGTCGCGGCGATCAAGCCGAAACACACGCCAATCCCATGCACGACGCCGTCTGCGATCAGTTCGGCCCGATCGTAATTCCAGCGGACGTTGCCAGCCGCCGCATGGACGGAGGCCGAGGCGAGTTGTTTTAGTTTGAAAATGGTCATGACACAGCCCGGCAAGCTTTCCAGTGAAGCGATAAAGGATGCCTCCGGGGAGGTCAACGAACCCTCAAATTCCTGGACTCAAATCGCGACCTAAGTATGGAAACTTGATTTCTGCCGGCTAATCTCCACTTTTCGGACAGTCCCACAAATTGCCTTCCTCAAATCGAGTTCTCCCCGCCCGCATGGCCCTTAGTTTTTCCGATATTGTCGAGGAAGCGCGGCTGTCGGCGCGAGCTTTGCTGGACTATGGAGATCACTTCTTCAATCCCACGATCAGGCTCGGCGTCACCGGACTGTCGCGTGCCGGCAAGACCGTCTTCATCACGGCGCTGATTCACGGCCTCACCCGCGGCGGCCGCTTTCCCATTTTCGAACCTTTCGCCACGGGGCGGATCGCCCGCGCCCGGCTGGAGCCGCAACCTGACGATGCGGTGCCGCGGTTCGACTATGAGAACCATGTGCGCACCCTGATCGAGGAGCGCCGCTGGCCGAACTCCACAGTCGATATCAGCGAACTGCGGCTGGTTATCGACTATCAGCGGCAGAATGGCGCGGACCGAACGCTGACGCTCGACATCGTCGACTATCCCGGCGAGTGGCTGCTCGATCTGCCGCTGCTTAACAAGAGTTATGAGCAATGGGCGCATGAAGGCCTTGCGCTATCGCGGGAACGGCCGCGCGCGCGGCTCGCGGCGCACTGGCATGAGCATCTGGCGACGCTGAACGCCGAGAGCCGCGAGGACGAGCAGGCGGCGCTGGCGGCGGCGCGGCTGTTCACCGACTATTTGCGTGCCTGCCGCGACGAGCGCTTCGCCATGAGCTTGCTTCCACCCGGCCGTTTCCTGATGCCGGGCAATCTCGCGGGTTCGCCGGCCCTGACGTTTGCGCCGCTTGAGGTGCCGGTCGATGGATCGGCGCCCGATGGATCGCTGTGGGCCATGATGGTGAGGCGTTACGAGGCCTACAAAGACGTGGTGGTTCGCCCGTTCTTTCGCGACCATTTCTCGCGACTCGATCGCCAGATCGTGTTGGTCGATGCGCTGGCCGCATTCAACTCAGGCCCGGAAGCGTTGCACGACCTTGAGGCAGCGCTGGCGGGGATTCTGGATTGCTTCAGGATCGGGCGCAGCACGCTGCTGAGCAGTTTGTTCCGTCCGCGGATCGATCGCATCTTGTTCGCCGCAACCAAGGCCGATCATCTGCATCATTCGAGCCACGATCGCCTGGAGGCGGTGTTGCGGCGAACCGTAGCCAAGGCTGCATCACGCGCCGAGGATACCGGCGCCGAGATCGACGTCGTCGCATTGGCTGCGGTACGCGCCACCCGCGAGGCGCAAGTGCAACGCGGGCGCGACAAATTGCCCTCGATCCTCGGAACCCCTGCCCCCGGCGAGACGGCCAATGGCGAGGCCTTCGACGGCAAGACCGAGGTCGCGACCTTTCCAGGCGATCTGCCGGCTGACCCGGAAGAGCTTTTCAAGGGCGACGGTGCGTTTCGCGGCCTTTCCAGCGCCACGACCGACAAAACCGATTTTCGCTTTCTTCGCTTTCGGCCGCCGCAACTCGAACGCGAGGGCGCCGACGAGCCCGCTCTGCCTCACATCCGCCTCGACCGCGCCCTCCAGTTCCTGATCGGAGACAGACTGCAATGAGCGAGCGATCTCATCACCGACGGCCGGTGACTTTCAAGCTCGACGATCCCGGCGTAGTCGTGATTGATGCTGACGATACAAGCCGCCCGCCTCGCGGCACCGTCCAGATCACGCCGGAAGCTGACCCTGCGCTGCTGCCGGTCCGCCTTGAGGCGCCGGTCGTTCCGGCGCAACGGGGCTTCCGCTGGGGTGCGGTTTTCTGGACCGCGATCGGTGGACTGATCCTGCTCGGACTCGGACTTGGCGTGACCCGCCTGATCGAGGACTTGTTCGCGCGTAGCGAGAGCCTCGGCTACCTCGGACTGGCGTTTGCCTTTGCCGCCACGGTCGCGCTCATCGTCGTTGTCGCACGCGAGGCGTTCGGTCTTGCCCGGCTTGCGACTATCGAAAAACTGCACCTGCGCGCGGCCGCGGTCCTCGTGAGCGACGATCGCGCGCAGAGCCGCACCATCGTACAGGATCTCCTGAAACTTGAGCACCAGAACCCGCATTTGGCGCGGGCACGCGCCGCGCTGCAGGGCCATACCGACGACATCATCGACGGCGCCGATATGATCCGGCTGGCGGAGCGCGAGTTGATGGCGCCGCTCGACCAGGAGGCGCGCCGGCTGGTCTCATCGGCCGCGCAGCGCGTGTCGATCGTTACGGCGGTCAGTCCGCGCGCACTGATCGACGTTCTCTTCGTATTCGTAGCCTCGCTGCGCCTGATCCGGCAGCTGGCACGGCTGTACGGCGGACGGCCGGGCGCACTCGGCATGATCCGGCTGTTGCGGCATGTCATTGCGCATCTTGCGATCACGGGAGGCATGGCGGCGAGCGACAGTCTGATTCAACAGATGCTCGGCCATGGCATCGCGGCGAAATTGTCGCAACGTCTCGGCGAAGGCGTTCTCAACGGACTGCTGACCGCGCGGCTCGGGCTCGCGGCAATAGACGTTACGCGTCCGCTGCCGTTCACGGCATTACCCCGACCGGCGCTCGCCGACCTCGCCAAGGACCTGTTGCGCAAGCGCGACGCCGACGAATGATCATCGAGCCGAAGCTGCGACGACAAAGCCCCGACTACCCCGCAGCGTTCCCGACTCCTCCGCCAACACGCGCCAGCGATAGAGCGGCGCATCCGGCGGTGGTGAAAGTTCCGGCGTCCATCCCGTCAGTTTCTCCAGCGCATAGGTATCCATCACGATGCCACGCCAGCTGCGGTCGACGCGTTCGAGCGGTTCTCGGACAGCCGTGGTAGCCGCCCACAACGGACTGGCATTGTCGGGTTCGCGCGCGACGTAGAGACCCGTGTGGCCTCCGATCTTGCTGATGCCGGGATCGCGAAAACCCATAAACCGGCCGCGTTCATTGATCTGGATCACCGGCACGCGATCTCTCAAAAACCAGCGCAGCATCGCGTAGGTCCGGTAGTCCGTGGTTGCGATCCAGGTCGCGCCGATCTTCTGCAACTCCGCCTGCGCGCGGTCCACGACCTGCTCGTAACCCGCCTCACCGCCGATCGGATCGGTTCTGCCGATGAAATTCCAGGGGCTGGCGACATAATAGAGAAAGACCAGAACGACGAAGATGATTCCGGAAGCCACGGCCGCGTTGGCCCACGAGATGGTCGATTTGATGATCCATGCCGGCCAGCCTTCCCGCGGCAGCATCGCAATGTTGATCGCAGCGGCGGCAAACCCGGCGGGCCACATGAACATTGGCCAGGTATCACCGACCCGTAAGCTCAGCGATTTCCAGAAGAAATAACCGAAGGGAACGATCACAGCGGTCGAAAGCAGAATGGCCACGGCATCGGCCCGCCGATATCCCCGCCACGCCGTTAGCGTCACGCCCGACAAGACCACCGGCAGCAAAATAAACCCGACCAGCCCGAACTGCAGGCCGACGAAATCGCCGACGGTACGCAGCGACAATTCATGGGTCGCGGTGGCACGCACGAACTGGAATTTGAACGACGCCCAGTCATGCTGAGCGTTCCAGATCAAGACCGGCAGGAACACCAGGATAGCGATCAGCGCGGCGAGCCAGGGATATGGGCTAAGCAGCCAGCGCCGGCGCCAGTCCGGCACCAGCATGAAAGCCACTACAGCCGGAACCAGCATGACGGCGGTGAATTTCGACAGCAGCGCCAGTCCGGCGAACACGCCGGCGGCCAGCCACCAGCGCGGATTGCCGCTTTCGCTGAGCCGGACCAGCGCCCACAGCATCGCGACGGCAAACGGAATCAGCGCGACGTCCGGCGAGACCTTGGCCATCAGCAGCCCGTAATAAAGCGCGGCCTCCGGCATCAGCACGGCGAGCACGATCGCACGGACGTCATGTGTCACTCGCCGGACGATATCCGCGAGCAGCAGTTGCGTGATCAGCATCGCGAGGATGCCGGCGAACCGCACCCCGAAATTGGTGTCGCCGAAGATCGCGGTGCCGAAGCGGATGAACCAGGCGATCATCGGCGGATGGTCGAGAAAAGAAAGCACGTTCTCCTTCGACCAGGTCCAGTAATAGGCCTCGTCAGTACGTAGATCGAGCAGGCTTGCGTAAACTACCCGCATCGCAGTCATCGCAGCGATCAACGCGACCACGGCAAGCAATTGCCGAAAGGCAGGACTGTCCGGTTTGGTGCTGATGCTATCGGGTGGGGCGATCGTCACGGTGCTTTCTCCCCGACTCCAGATAGGGTGTCAACGTGTCGGCGAGCCATCGGACTCATCTTCCCTTCTCCCCCTTGTGGGAGAGGGTAGCGAAATCGAGCACAGCGAGATTGAGCCCGGTGAGGGATGTGGGCCATTGATAGACCGTAACCCCTCACCCCCTTCGCTTCGCTCAGGCACCTCTCCCGCAACGGGAGAGGGAAAGAAAGCGCCGGCTTAAGCTCGTTCGCCGGGACGACGCGTGCAAAGGTGGTCGCCGAGGGAATTAAACTCAGCTATCGTCGATATAGTGACGATGAGTGTTCGATCGAACCGTATGGCTCCCTCTCCTCAACAACGGATCACAAGGGCCCTCCGCGGCATCGGCATCCGGCAGCTTCGTCTCGGCTGCGGGCTGGTGTTGTTTGCCTATCTGGTCAGCCATTTCCTCAACCACGCGCTCGGCAACGTCTCCATGGATGCCCTTGCCACCGGGGTCTACTACCACACCGCTTTCTGGCAATTTCTCCCGGTCGCGATCGCATTTTATACCGCGGCGCTCGTGCACGCCGGCCTTGGGATCTGGGCGCTTTACGAGCGCCGCCAATTTCGCTGGAAAGCGATCGAGCCGCTTCAGCTCGTGCTTGGATTGAGCATCCCGGCGCTAGTCATCACCCACATTGCCGGCGTGCGGCTCGGACACACTCTGTTCGGACATGAAAAGCTGTATCCGCAGGTGCTTTTTGCGTACTGGTTCGTATGGCCGTACAAAATCTGGCTGATGCTGGCCGTCATGATCATCGCCTGGATCCACGGCTGCATCGGCCTCTATTTCTGGCTGCGGATGAAAGCGTTCTACCAGAACGCCGCACCATTTCTGCTTGCCGCGGCAGTGCTGGTTCCGACGCTGGCCATGCTCGGTCTCTATCAGGGCGAACGAAGCGTCATCGACAGCGATAGCGCCGAATGGAGGGCGGATAATCTTTCGCGACGCAAGGTCGGCACGCCAGCCGAACAGGCCACCCTGAACAGCATCGAAGATTATTTCCTGATCGGCTATCTCGGCCTGATCGGATTTGTCCTGCTGGCAAGGGCCGTGCGTGCCCTGAATGAGCGCCGCGGCGGCATGATCACGTTGTCTTACGGCAACGGCAGGACGGTTCGCGTCCCGAAGGGACTCAGCGTGCTCGAGGCGAGCCTGCGCAACAACGTCCCGCATGCCAGCGTCTGCGGCGGCCGCGCTCGGTGCTCCACCTGCCGCATTCGCGTGATCGGCGACTGCGCATCGTTGCCGAAGCCATCCCAGCGGGAGGCCTTCGTGCTTGACCGCGTCGGAGCCGGCTTGGATCCGGCAATCCGGCTTGCCTGCCAGCTGAGGCCCGAGGCCGATCTCTCTTTCTTCCAGATATTCCTGCCGCAGATCACGGCAGCGAGCTTGCGAACGTCAAATCCCTCCCGCATCGGCGAGGAGCGCTATCTCGTCAGCCTGTTCGTGGACATGCGGGGCTCGACCAAGCTTGCGGAAAAGCGGCTGCCGTTCGATACCGTCTTCATCGTCAACCGCTTTCTCGGCGCGGTGTCGCAGGCTGTGATCGAATCCGGCGGTCAACCGAACCAGTTCGTCGGCGACGGCCAATTGGCGCTGTTCGGGCTCGCGGCCGACCCGCAAACCGCCTGTCGCCAGGCGCTCAAGGCGGCAGCCAGGATCGCTGCAAACGTCGATGAACTGAATCAATTTCTGAGTCACGATCTGCGTGAACCGATCCGGTTCGGCATCGGCATTCATGGCGGCGAAGTGATCATTGGCGACATAGGTTATCGCGAGCACATGGTGTTCACCGCACTCGGAGACGCCGTCAATGTCGCGGCAAGACTGCAGGACATGACAAAGAGTCTCGCATGCGAAGTGGTCCTCTCCGAGGAGGTTCGCGTCACCGCAAGTCTTCCTGCCGGTGCTTTGCCCCGGCATGAAGTCGCAATCCGCGGCCGCGCCGAGCCGATGATTGTCCGCACTGTTGCAAGTGCGAAAAAGCTGTCCGCGCTTGCCGGCGATGTGGAAGTTGTCGCAGCTTAGCGCGAGCGCGATATCGATGTGTGAGGTTTTCACACTTGAACATTCGTTCAGAAAATTGTCATCGAATGAAAATACAATTCTCTTGGACCGCTGACCGAAGCGATGCGACGGATGTGCGCTGGCTTGCCGGCCTGGCACATATCCGCCAAAGCATGCCCTCGGCCCGACCGGCCTTGCGAGCGGTTTTGGCGAT
Source organism: Bradyrhizobium sp. URHD0069 (assembly GCF_000701345.1). Taxonomy (GTDB): domain Bacteria; phylum Pseudomonadota; class Alphaproteobacteria; order Rhizobiales; family Xanthobacteraceae; genus Bradyrhizobium. Next base: position 39,298 of record NZ_JNIJ01000022.1, read on the forward strand.
AATTCGACCGAAACCGGACCTCGCGCGGCGGGTTTGCGCGGCAGGGCTGGGGGGGGCCGGTTCCGCTCCAAAAATCGGAAATTGATCACGCTGGCGGTCGCTCGCCGCGCCAAATGATCGCAAAACCGGCAAAAAAGGGCAAATGCGTCGGGATAATGATCGTTTTCCGCCGAAATCGAGCTGTCGTTTAAGCTATCAAGCTTGTCCCATACCGCGTATCGTGCGCCGGTCGGGCATGCCCGGTTTGCGGGGACCGGCAGTTCGTTATTGTTTTTTGATCTCGCGGAGACGACGTATGGCTAAAGGTACTGTGAAGTGGTTCAACGCGACCAAAGGTTTTGGGTTTATCCAACCCTCTAGCGGCGGCAAGGACGTCTTCGTTCATATTTCGGCGGTCGAGAAAGCTGGTCTTTCCTCGCTCAACGAAGGACAGACGGTGGAATACGAAGAGGTTGCCAATCGCGGCAAGACCTCGGCCGAGAACCTCAAGGTTTGACGCTAAAGCGCGGTCAGTGACAGCGCCCTCTCGGACACGATCCGGGAGTGGGGCTTTCCAGCAAATCTCAAATAAGACTGAGTGCGTTCGGCGGGCGTGGGCATCGCCTTTCGTGTATTGAACCGGCGCAAAGTGCGCTGGTTCAATCTTCCTTGACCCATTTTTCAACTGTCATGACATCCGGTGGCTGCAGATAGCTGCGCGGCCACATGTCCACGACCCATTCGACCTTGGTCGCGCGCTCGACCAGCACCGCGGTGTTGTGCGGCGTCTGCAACACCAGCGCGTTGCCGCGATAATGCGGGTCGCCCACCACATGATATTTCAGCAGGCCCCACTGCTGCAGCACCAACAGCAGGCTGGTGGTGTTGCGGGTAGTGTCCCAGCAATCATAATTGTGCTTGTCATCGAAGTAGCGGAAATCCGCTTTCGCGACGCGTTTGTCGGTCCCGATCACCGGGCCCATGCGGCGATCGAACCAGACGACCGCTTTCTGCACCGCCGCGCGTTCGGCGGGGGCCGACGCGCGGCCTGCCGCGAGGGTCTGCGTCAGGGTGTTGCGGTCGCCGGGCGTGAAATCCAGAATCTCGCGACGTCGACAAACGAAGCCGTAGCAGACCGTCATGCGCTGCGCGGAGGGCGGAAAAATCGATACCGTGCTGTATAGAGCCGCCTGCGGCGCGCTCAACTCGAGCGCGAGCGCCGGCAATGACGTGGCGATCAGGACCAATCCGATCACGGTCATGGCCGAAGCGCAAAACGCCAAAGTCTTGCCGTGTCCGCCGGGTCGTTTGCGACTGTCCGTCAGCCTCATCCGTCGCCACACCTCAAGCAAAAAAATCTCGCCAAAGCTATCGCAGCGGTTTCATGATGCCAAGACCGCCTGCATGATGGCGCACGAGACCTTGAGCATGCCATGAAATCCGATTCGCCACGCCTTCCGCAATTTACGGCGCCCTACGCGCCGGACGATGGCATCATTGCGGCCCGGCTTCTCGAGACAGCACGACTGAGCGCGGAACAGGACGCGCGAATCGACCGCACCGCCACGCGCCTGGTCGCCGCCATTCGCGCGAACGACGACCGGCTCGGCGGCGTCGAGGACATGCTTCGCGAGTTCGCGCTCTCCACCAAAGAAGGCTTGGCGTTGATGGTGCTCGCGGAAGCCTTGCTGCGCGTGCCGGATGCGCGGACCGCCGACCAGTTCATCGAGGACAAGCTCGGCCAGGGCGACTTTGTGCATCACGAGACGAAATCCAGCGCCTTCCTGGTCAATGCGTCGGCATGGGCGCTCGGGATGTCGGCGCGCGTGATTCAGCCCGGCGAAACCCCGCAAGGCACGCTCGGCCGGCTCGCGAAACGGCTGGGCGTTCCGGCGGTGCGCGCCGCCACAAGACAGGCAATGCGGCTGATGGGCAGCCACTTCGTGCTGGGCGAGACCATCGAAGCAGCGCTGGCGCGGGCGCAGCCGAATTCGGCAGGTAGCGCACGCTATTCTTTCGACATGCTGGGCGAAGGTGCGCGCACCGCCACCGATGCGGAACGCTATTTCAATTCCTATGCCAGTGCGATCCAGGCCATCGGCCGCACTGCCGACGATCGGCCCCTGCCCGATCGCCCCGGCATTTCGGTCAAGCTCTCCGCGCTGCATCCCCGCTTCGAGGCGGTGAGCCATCAGCGGGTAATGGCGGAACTGGTGCCGCGGCTGATTGATCTGGCACGACGGGCCAAGTCGTACGATCTGAATTTCACGGTCGATGCCGAAGAGGCGGATCGGCTCGAACTATCGTTAGAGGTGATCGCGGCCGCGTTCAGCGACGCATCGCTTAAGGGTTGGGATGGCTTCGGGCTCGCTGTCCAGGCCTATCAAAAACGCGCCGAAGCCGTGATCGGCTACACCGACGATCTGGCGCGAGCCCTGAACCGGCGGATGATGGTGCGGCTTGTCAAAGGTGCCTACTGGGACAGCGAGATCAAGCGCGCGCAAGAGCGTGGCCTTGACGACTATCCGGTGTTTACGCGCAAGGCGATGACAGACCTCAACTACGTCGCCTGCGCGCAAAAGCTATTGGCGTTGCGGCCCCGCGTCTTCCCGCAATTCGCAACCCACAATGCGCTGACGGTTGCAACCGTTCTCGAGCTTGCCGGCGGCGAAAGCGGATTCGAGTTTCAGCGGCTGCACGGCATGGGGGAAGCGCTGTACGCGCAATTGAGCGAAGATCGCCCCAAGCTGGCCTATCGGACCTATGCGCCGGTTGGCAGCCATCGCGATCTGCTGGCCTATCTGGTGCGGCGGTTGTTGGAGAACGGCGCCAACTCGTCATTCGTGGCGATCGCTGCCGACGAAGCGATTCCGGTTGCAACGCTGCTATGGCGCCCGGCCGATATCGTCGGCGTCGCCGCCAACGCCCGGCATCCGAACATCGCCATTCCGCGCGATCTCTTTCAGCCGCAGCGCCGAAATTCGCGCGGCATCGAATTCGGCGCGCGCGCTGCGTTGAACGAGCTAGTTGCCGCCGTCGCCGCGGAAACCGCGCCGATTACGGCAGCGCCGCTTATCAACGGCCGCACGAGAGCAGGCGCAGCGCGACAGGTCGTCAGCCCGATCGACCAGACGACATCCGTTGGAAGCGTTATCGAAGCAACGGCGGAGCAAGCGAATGAAGCCATCGCCGCGGCGCGTGCAGGTTTCGAAAGCTGGAGCAGGACGCCAGCCGCGACGCGCGCGGAAATCCTGGGAAGAGCAGCAGACCTGCTGGAGCAGCGGCGCGCGCACTTCATGGCGTTGTTGCAGCGCGAGGGCGGCAAGACGCTCGATGATGCGCTTTCGGAAGTCCGCGAGGCGAGCGATTTCTGCCGCTACTACGCCGCCGAAGGCCGCAAGCTGTTCGGCGAAGGCGAAGCGCTGCCGGGGCCGACCGGCGAAAGCAACGTGCTGTTGCTACGCGGCCGCGGCGTGTTCATCGCGATCTCGCCGTGGAACTTTCCTCTGGCGATTTTTTCGGGGCAAGTTGCGGCCGCCTTGATGGCTGGAAATGCGGTCGTGGCGAAACCCGCCGAACAAACGCCATTGATCGCGGCGGAGGCGATCCGGTTGCTGCTTGAGGCAGGCGTGCCGGCCTCAGTGCTGCATCTGGTCCCGGGCGACGGCAAGATCGGCGGAGCGCTAGTCGCGCATCGGGACGTAGCCGGCGTCGTCTTTACAGGCTCGACCGAGGTCGCGCAGTCGATCAACCGCACGCTGGCCGCCAAGGACGGCCCGATTGTGCCGTTGATAGCGGAAACCGGCGGCATCAATGCCATGATCGTCGATGCGACCGCGCTGCCGGAGCAGGTCGCCGACGACGTCGTGACTTCGGCATTTCGGTCGGCCGGCCAGCGCTGCTCGGCGCTGCGTCTGCTGTTCGTGCAGGACGACGTCGCCGATCGCACGATCGAGATGATATCCGGCGCCGCACGCGAACTCAGGATTGGCGACCCGCGCGACCTCGCCACACATGTCGGGCCGGTGATCGACACTGAGGCGAAGCAGCGGCTTGAGACGCATATTGCGCGCATGAAGAAACAAACTCGCGTGCATTTCGCCGGCATGGCGCCTGACGGCAATTATGTTGCCCCGCACATCTTCGAATTGTCCGATGCCGGTCAACTGAGCGAGGAGGTGTTCGGGCCCGTCCTGCATGTGGTGCGCTACCGCGCCGATCATCTCGGTCGCGTGCTGCAATCGATCGAACGTTCCGGCTACGGGCTGACGCTCGGCATTCACTCGCGCATCGACGATACGATTGAGGCGGTGATCGACCGGCTTCCGGTCGGCAACGTCTACGTCAACCGCAACATGATCGGCGCGGTGGTCGGCATCCAGCCGTTTGGCGGCCATGGATTGTCGGGCACCGGGCCCAAGGCCGGTGGACCGCATTACCTGACGCGCTTCGCAACCGAACAGACCGTCACGATCAACACCGCTGCCGCCGGCGGCAACGCCGCGCTGATGTCGGACACGGAATAGAGTAGGTTTCGGTCATTGCAAGGAGCGAAGCGACGAAGCAATCCAGTCCTTGTTTGCCGCTCCGAATTGCTTCGCGGAGCCTGTCATCGGGCACGCTTTGCGCGACCCGTTGGCTCGCCATGCCGTGGAAACTTGTCGTTGCATCGCATGCCCAACTTGGGCCAAATGGGCGTGATCTTCCGCCATTGGCCGAGATAATTCCAGCGCACGGACAAAACCAACAAACGTCACGGGAGCAACCTGATCATGGAAGACGGCATCTTCGAAGGCCTTAAGGTTCTGGACTGCGCGAGCTTCATCGCAGCACCCGCGGCCGCAACCGTGCTGTCGGACTTCGGCGCCAAGGTGATCAAGATCGAGCCGCCGGGCCTGGGCGATCCCTACCGAAACCTGCCGAACCTGCCGGGATATCCCGTCAGTTCACACAATTTCGCGTGGATGCTGGAGTCGCGCAACAAGAGAAGCCTTGCGCTCGACCTCTCTAGACCCGAAGGCCAGGCGGTGTTGCATCGCCTCGCTGCCGAGGCAGACGTCTTCATCACCAATTTTCCGCCCGCGGTGCGCGAGAGGCTCGGGATGACATACGCAGAGCTGGCGCCGCTCAACGAACGTTTGATCTATGCCTCGTTCACCGGCTACGGCGAGAAAGGCGACGAAGCCAACAAGCCCGGTTTCGACAGCAATGCCTATTGGGCGCGCTCGGGTCTGATGGATCTGGTGCGCGCGGATATCGACACCACGCCGGCCCGCTCGGTCGCCGGCATGGGCGATCACCCCTGCGCGATGGCGCTGTACGGCGCGATCGTCACCGCGCTCTACAAGCGCGAGCGCACCGGCAAGGGCTCGCATGTGAGCTCGAACCTGATGGCCAACGGCATCTGGGCCAACGGCATACTTGCCCAAGCCAAATTATGCGGCGCGAAATTCGGGGAGAGACGTCCGCGCGAGCGCGCGCTGAACGCGGTGACCAATCACTACCGGTGCAAAGACGGCCGCTGGCTCATCCTGTCGCTGCTCAACGAAGACCGGCAATGGCCGACACTCGCGCGCTGTCTCGGGCGTGAGGATCTCATTACCGATCCCCGGTTTGCCACCAAGCCCGACCGCCACGCGCGGTCGCTGCAGCTGATAAAAGTTTTCGACGAGATTTTTGCCACTAGAGACCTCGCCGAATGGCGCAAGATACTTGACGGCAACGGCCTGGTATTCGGCGTGGTTGGAATCCTCGACGATATCCCGACCGACAAGCAAATGATCGAGAACGAAGTGCTGGTGCCTTTTGAGAACGACACCATGCTCACCGTCAACAGCCCGATCTGGATCGACGGCAGCAAGAAAATCCCACCGCGGCATCCACCCCGCATCGGCGAGCACAGCGATGAAGTCTTGCGAGAGGCCGGCTATGACGAGGCGGCGATCCGTCAATTGCGGGCGTCGGGCTCGGTAGGCTGATGCCATAGAGGTGCATTGTCAGGCTACTCAACCACCGATCAGCTGCAAAAGGTGCAGCTTTTGACAGAAGTTGCGTCGGGGCGCCGCCAGCACCGAAGTTTTAGCGGTCCTTAACGAAGCACATCCCCATCCGCGTTGCCTTGCCGGCCACGTGACAGGCCAGTCCCTCGGCGCAGGTCCACGACTTGAAACTCCTGTCGTTGTCGGCGGCATTGGCGCGTTGCAGATAGCAATGCGCGCCCCAGCCGTCTTCGTATTCGGTTCCGGCAAGCTCGGTGCTACCGCGCAATTGCGGGCGGCTGGAGAAGCCGCGGGAGTAATCGGGACGCCTGCCGTCGCGCATGGCAGTGAGAATATCGCGGCGGCGAATCTGGTCGCCGAAGAAATGCGGCGACGCGGGAACGACCGCTGAATTGGAGGGACTACTCGCCATCCAATCGACGCCCGGGAAATGAAAGCCGCCGATGCCGCGCGTCTGGTGGCAGCCCGAACATGTCACGTCGTTGAGCCGGCGCTCAAAGCCTGCAGGCGAGCGGATGTTTTGCAGTGTCACGCCGCTGTCGGCTGCCTTCTTCAATGCCGCAACGACGTCGGTTTCCTTGAACACCGGGTCAGCCGCTGCGCCCTCGCCCTGCACAAACCCAAACGCCGGCTGCAGGTTTGAGGCCGCAAATCCGATCGGGGTCGGTGCAATCGCGCCTGTCGCAAGAAATTTTTCCGGGATCAAAATCGTGCCGCGATCGAGCTCGGAGAAATGCGCGGGATCGAGCAGCCACGCCTTGAAATCCTGCTTGAGCTTTTCATCCGCGAAAATCCGCTCGCGGTCGATCTGGTTCTCGAGCGGTGCCTGCTCGAACAGCTGCGCCTGCGCGTTGTAGCGAAACACCTTCAAGAGATAGTCGGTGCGGAAATCGCGGACGGCCGATTTCGGGGCGTGCGCGATCTGAAGATTGGTTTCGATGCGATCGATGTTTTCGGGCCGGATCAGATCCAGCGGGCCGTCCTTCGAAATCAATTTTGCCGCAAGCTCCGCGCCGGTAAGCGGCGAATCGCCGGCAGCCAGCCAGCGGCGGGCGATCTCGGCACAGGTAATCTTCGCGCCGCTGCGGTCGGTCGCGTCATCCGCTTTGGCCCTCAGCAGGACCATCAGCGTCATCGGCAGGCGCGACGAGGCCGCGCCATCGCCGCTCTCGGGTGCGCTGGTCCGCGTCGGGCGATAAATCAGCCGGATTTCACCGCAGTTCGCTTCGCCAAGATACGCGCGATCCATCCGGTTGACGATGCCGGCCAGCACGAAGCGAGAATCCTGCGAATAAAGCAGCGTGCGGTCGAACAGCTGAAAATCGTAAGCTGTTTCGACGCCGATGGTTTCGCCCGGAAGATCGGCTTTGTGCTTGAGGATATATCGATCGAACTCGCCGTCTATTGCCGCGCGGACGGGAGCCATCGGCGGCAAGGCGAACAATTGGGTGTTGTCGATCGGCGCGTCAGCCGATCCTATCGGCGAAAGGACGTGGCCGAGGCCAAATCTGCCGCGATCGAGCTCGCGCAACGCCAAGGGATCGGTGATTGCAGTACCGCGCTCCAGCGCGGCGCCCTGCTCGGCGGATGCGGGCAAGGCGTTGCAAAGCAGAACAATGATGGTGACGAGAAATCGCAAACCTGCGGTCCATGCCCTGACGAAAGCCGCCTATCAAGGACACCCATCGGCGCCTGGCGGCAGCGTTTTGTAATCAGGAAAATAGCCGAAAACTAGCGACCCTGTCTCGCGACAATCCGTATGCCGCAAGACCATCGCTTCACGTCGCGGTGAAGCGGTGCATCTCTAGCGCGCGACGATCAAGCCTTTGCTGGTCACGACTACCCAGCGGCCGTCCTGGCGGCGGATAGCGTCGACCCGGCCGAGGCCCGGGACGGGATCGCCGGCATAGACTTCGTAAATGCCTCGCCGGTTCTCGATCAGCGCGACGCCGTTGGCAACCTCACGCAGCACCCAGCCTTCCACCGTGGGCAGCCTGCCCACCTCGTTCTTGGGCGCCTCTGCCGGGGTTGGCACTGGCGGCGCGATCGAGCCGGTCACTTCCTTTGCCGCATTCGGCGCCGCGGCGGCGGCCGGAACGGCCGGCGGCGCGGCGCGCAGTTTTTCCACGGCGTCGCTGAGCTTGGCGAGCTTGGCGGCCGGCTCGGCCTGCGCCTTCTCGAGCTTGTCGAGGCGGTCGGTGGTCTTGTTGAACTGGCTCATGCCCATCTTGGAAGTATGTTCGACGGTGACCTTGAGCTTCGCGATGTCGGCATCGATCCGCGAAACAGTCGCTTCGAGCGCACGAGTTCCGGCGCTCGTTACCTCATCGCGAGAAAAATGTCCGAGACTGGCAGTCGCCAGCGCGCCACCGAGCGCGCCTGCAACCGTCGCCAGTGCGACTACGGCCGCCAGCGCTGCGAGCCGGCGCTTGCCCAACATTCCCTGACCCTGCCCGGCCTCTGCTGCCGGACCGGTGTCTTCATTGCCTTCCCAGCTACGCTCGCCGGCGGACATGATCATGAGCTTGCCGGGGATAGGCGGCGCGTCAGGTTTGGGAGCTTCCGCTTTCGGCGCATCCAGCTTCGAGGTTGCGCTGGCTAGGGCCTGCTCCGGCACCGGCTTGGGAGATTCGACGTCGGTCCCTTCGGAAGCCGAAGCCGCTACCGGTTCGCTGTGCGCGTCCGACGAAGGGGAAGCGGCCGGCCCCGCATTGAGGGAACCGGGTGTACCGCTCGTCTGCTCGGGTTGATGTTCGCTCACGTTCAAAACCTCCGGAAAAGGTTGACCATTTGGTAACTTTTATTGCTTGCGAAATCGTTACCGGCCGTCGGCCGAAATTTTAGGAACTCATCCGGTCCGGTTTCGGCCCGCAAGGAGCCCGCGCCGCAGCGAGCGCCGGTTCGAACTGGCCCGTTGCTGCCCTGCGGCAATCACGTGAACAGTCCGGATGCATCATTTGCGCCGCTGGATTCCCAACTAACACGGCCGGACCGACCAGAAGGCGGGGTCCTCCATCGCTCGAAAGATGCATCAACGAATTTGACGTGGATGATGTCATTTTCGAGGAAGGCTCGACCGGGCGGGAGCTGCTCGTGGTGATCGAGGGCAAAGTCGACATCGCCAAGATCAACGACGCCTGAGCGCTTTTCGTGCGTTTGACAAATGACTCGACGGTCTGCTCAAAAGCAGCCGACGAAGATCCTGAAAACAACCTGTGGGGGAAACAAACCATGAAGCTTTACGACTCGATCGGGCCCAACCCGCGCATTGTCCGCATGTTCATGGCGGAGAAGGGCATCGAAATGCCCAAGCAGACCATCGACCTGCGCGGCGGCGAAAATCGCCAGCCGGAGTATCTGAAGCGCAATCCCCTCGGCCAGATGCCGACGCTTGAACTCGATGACGGCAGCTATCTGTCGGAGATCACCGCGATCTGCGAATATCTCGAAGAGAAAAAGCCCACGCCTGCCATGATCGGATCGACGCCGGAACAGCGCGCCGAGTGCAGGATGTGGGCCCGCCGCGTCGATCTCAACATCTGCGAGCCACTCGTCAACGGCTATCGCTTCGGCGAAGCCTTGAAGTTTTTTCAGAACCGGATTCCCTGCGTGCCCGAAGCTTCACCCGGCCTCAAAATGATCGCGGCGAACCGCCTACAATGGCTCAACGGCCAGATGGCAGGCAAGGAATACCTGTGCGGAACGCGCTTCACGCTGGCGGATATCCTGCTCTACTGCAACGTCGAGTTCGGCAATCGGGTAGGCCAGCCCTTGGATCCCGCCAACACCAACATCGCGGCCTGGTTCGCGCGCGTCGGCGAACGGCCTTCGGTGAAGGCGTAGAAGCCGACCGAATGGAGTTCAATCACTGTCATTCCGGGCTCGCTCGTTTTGCTCGCGCCCCGGAATGACAAACATCTCTAAATCACCACTGGTGCATCCGGCAGTTCATTTCGCCCCGGCGGGGGGAAATGCCTCGCCAGGTGCCGTGACACCGCCTCGACACCTCTGATGACTCCGCTTTCGAAATTTCCTTGTCGGAACTCCACTTCCATCATGTTGCAGATCGTCTGCCATTCGGCGGCGCCCACCAAGGCGTCAATGCCGCGATCGGCGAGGATCTCGACATCGCGATCTGCCAGCAGCAGATAGATCAGCACGCCGTTGTTGTGGGCTGTATCCCATATCCGCAAGTGCGAGAAAACGTCGAGCGCTCGCGCGCGCGCTGACTGATTTCGCAACAGCGGCGCACCGTCCAGGGCGCCTTCAACGACAAAACGGATTTGCCCGGCATGCGTCGCCTCGCTGGCCTTAATGGCCTGCTCGATATTGGCCAATGCCCTTGCCGAAAACGCCCGTCGGACCCGCGAGCGGTTAGCCAGAAGATGCTTGCCGATACGCTTGATGCCCATGGTTACCAACTCCCCGACGCGCCGCCGCCGCCGAAATTGCCGCCGCCTCCGCTGAAGCCGCCGCCATCGCTAGAACTGCTACCGCCCGAATAGCCGCCGCCGGAATATCCGCCTCCTACCCAGCCGCCTCTGCGAGAGCCACCGGAAGATGTCATGGCGTCGCTGAACATGGTGATCACGAACGCGATGAGGCCGCTGATGATCGACAACGCCAGTGACGCCGCGGCAAACCAGAATATGGCGGCCACCAGGCCTCCTGTCGCGAGCGAGCCGAACAGCCTTCCCAACACACGGCGAAAAATGCCGCCGGCAATGATCACTGCGACGATAAGAAACGGATTGAACGGATCGATATGGCTGAGGAAGCTGGAATCCTGCCGCGACGCCGGCGCGGGCAGTGGTTCACCGTCGACAACCCGGATGATGCGATCGACGCCCGTCGAAATGCCGCCGGCGAAATCTCCGGTCCTGAATTTCGGCGTGATGACTTCGTCGATAATGCGCTTGGCGGTGACGTCGTTAAGCGCGCCTTCAAGGCCATATCCAATTTCGATGCGAAGCTTGCGGTCGTTCTTGGCAACGACAAGGATCGCACCGTCGTCGATCTTCTTGCGCCCGACCTTCCACGCTTCCGCGACCCGGATCGAATATTGCTCGATGGTTTCAGGCGCCGTGGTCGGCACGATCAGCACCGCGAGCTGGCTGCCTTTCCTCGCTTCGAAATCCCTCAGGGTTTGCGTCAGCGAGGCAATGTCGCCGCTGGTGAGCGTCGCGGTCTGATCGACAACCCGGCCTGACAGCGGCGGTACCGCGACGTCGGCCAAGGCTGCAAAAGCCCAGCACAGCAGCAGCGCAAGAATGGAGGCTCTTGCAGCGTTCATCGCGGGCAATCTGGTTGTCGAACTACTTCGCGGGTGCAGCCGGCGGATTGAAATCCACCTTCGGCGCGGTCGAGATTTCCTTTTCGTTCTCGACCGAGAAGTTCGGCTTCTCTTTATAGCCAAATGCCATCGCCGTCAGGTTGCTCGGGAACGAGCGGATCGTCACATTGTAGTCCTGCACCGCCTTGATGTAGCGATTGCGCGCCACCGTGATGCGGTTTTCGGTGCCTTCGAGCTGCGCTACCAGATCACGGAACAACGCGTCGGATTTAAGCTGCGGATAGTTCTCGGTTACCACCAGCAGCCTCGAAAGAGCGCTCGTCAGTTCGCCTTGCGCGGCCTGGAATTTTGCGAACGCGCCGGGATCGTTGAGAACCTCGGGCGTCGCCTGGATGCTGCCGACCTTGGCGCGGGCGTTGGTGACGCCGAGCAGCACATCCTTTTCCTGCTGCGCAAAGCCCTTCACCGAATTGACGAGGTTGGGCACCAGATCGGCGCGGCGCTGATACTGGTTCACAACCTCCGACCAACCTGACTTGACCTGTTCGTCGTTGGTCTGAATCGTATTGTAGCCGCAGTTGGTGAGACTCAACGTCGCCAGCGCCGCCAGCACGGTCCATAGTCTGCGCATCGGGAACCTCCTGTTACGTTGTCTGCGCAAGGTACCAGAACGATCCCGCCGGGTAAGCAGGCGAAACGTCGCCTCCCTCGTTTATCTTGCGGCGAATGCAATGAACTTTTTTCCGTCATGGCCGGGCATCGTAGTCTGCTTGCGCAGACTACTAAACGTGTCTGCGCTCCCGGCCATCCGTGTCTTTCTTCCCTCTGCGCTAAGGCGTGGATGCCCGGCACAAGGCCGCGCATGACGAGTGCGTCTAGTCTGCTACGCCTGCGCCGCTCTCGCCTCCCGAATCGCCTGCCAGACCTTTTGCGGCGTCAGCGGCGTGTGGAGCGTCTTGATGCCGAGCTCGCTCAACGCATCCATCACGCCGTTGGTGATACAGGGCGGGCCGCCGATCGCGCCGGATTCGCCGCAACCCTTGGCGCCCAGCGGATTGGTGCGGCACGGCGCGGATTCATCCAGCGTGACCTGGATCGGCGGAATATCGTCGGCGCGCGGCAGGCAGTAATCCTGATAGCTCGCGGTCAATAACTGCCCTTCGGCGTCGTAGGCCACGCCCTCGTACAGCGCCTGGCCGATGCCTTGCGCAACGCCGCCGTGAACCTGCCCCGTCACCAGCATCGGATTGACGGCGACGCCGACGTCGTCGACCGTGGTGTAGCGCACCACGCGGCTGACGCCGGTTTCCGGATCGATCTCGACCTCGCAGATATGGGTGCCGTTCGGCCAGCTGGGGCCGTCGACTTCGCCCTCGCTATCGACGCTCAGCCGCGCGCCATTCTCTTTCCTGGCAATGTCGAACAGACCGATCCGCTTGTCGGTGCCGACCACCGTGAGCGTGCCGTCGCGGTACTCGATATCTTCCACCGAGGCTTCGAGCACGTTCGACGCTCTCTCGCGGGCCTTGGCGATCAGATCATTGGCTGACACCGCCAACGCCGTGCCGCCGACGAACAGCGAGCGCGATCCGACGCTGCCGAAGCCGGTGGCCAAATCGGTGTCGCCCTGCACTATATCGATCTTGTCCATGGGGATGCCGAGCGACTCCGACACCATCTGCGTGTAGGTGGTCTGCAATCCCTGTCCCATCGCCATCGTGCCCGAATGCAGGATGACGCGGCCCTCGGCGGTCGCGTGCAGGCTGACCTTTTCGGTATGCGCGCGCCCGCCGGTCCATTCGATGTAGCTGGTCAGGCCGCGGCCGTAGAGCAGCCCCTTCTTCTTCGCCGCCTTTTTGCGCGCGGCAAAGCCATCCCAGTCCGCCAGCTTGGAGGCGCGCTCCAGCATGTGCGCGAACGCGCCTGAATCGTAGACCTGGCCGACAGGGTTGGTGTAGGGCAGTTGCGCGGGCTTGATGTAATTCACCTTGCGAATGGCGCGCGGGTCCATCCCGATCTGGCGCGCCGCGGCATCCATCAACCGCTCGACGATAAACACGCCCTCGGGCCGCCCCGCGCCGCGATAGGCGCCGACCAGAGCGGTGTTGGTCATGACGGTCTTGACCTCGTAGTGAACCAGCGGAAGGTCGTACACGCCGGATTGCACAAAGGGACCGAGCACCAGCGGAATGATGGTGCCGGCACCGGTGAGGTAAGCACCAGTGCCACCGACCGAGCGCACGCGATAGGCGAGCACGCGGCCTTTGGCGTCGAGCGCGAATTCGCCTGACGATGTCAGGTCGCGGCCATGGGTGCCCCCGACGAACTCGTCGGTGCGGTCGCCGCGCCAGCGTATCTTGCGGCCGAGCTTGACCGCCGCATAGGCCACCACGCCGTCTTCCGGATAGAGGTTGGTCTTCTGCCCGAAACCGCCGCCGATATCGCCGACCAGCACGCGGACGCTTTCCTTCGGCCGCTTCAGCACGGCTTCGGCGAGCACGTCGCGGGTCGAGCCGGGCGTCTGCGATTGCACGTGCAGGATCAGCCGTCCGGATTTCTTGTCGACCTCGGCAATGGTGCTGCGCGGCTCCATCGCAGACGGCACCAGCCGCTGGCTGACGAGATCGAGCGAGACCACATGCGCGGCGTTAGCGAACGCCGCTTCGACCGCGTCCGCATCGCCATAGCTCATCGCAGCCACGATGTTGTCGGGCGCTTCCACCCACACCGCAGGGGCGCCGGGCTTGCTCGCCTCCAGGGGATCGACGACCGCCGGCAATACCTCGTATTCGACCGAGATCGCTTCGGCCGCGGTCTGCGCCGCAACCCGCGACGTCGCCACCACCGCTGCAACGGGCTCGCCGGCAAACCGCACGATTTCATGCGCCAGCAGCCGGCGCGGCGGCACCGTCATCGGCGAGCCGTCCGGCCGCTTGAACACCGACAACGTCGGGATGGTCCCGATGTCGTCGGCGATGAGGTCCGCGCCCGTGTAGACGGCTTGAACGCCCGGCATGTCCGCGGCGGCCTTGATGTCGACAGACACGATCTTCGCATGGGCGTGCGGCGAGCGCAGCACATGCAGCCACAGCGCGCCGTCTTCGGGCCTGTCGTCGATGAACTGCCCCTTCCCGGTGAGAAGTCTCTGATCTTCAAGTCGCTTGACAGGCTGGCCCGCACCGAAACGCATATTGCCGGGAAGAATATTCATCAGTTGTCCTTCGAGTCTTTTTTCGAATGGGGCAGGTTTTAGCGGATTTCTGGCTCGAAACAACTCGCCGCCTGTCATTCCCGATGTGCAATTGCACATTTAAAAGCGCGCGTCAGCATAGACCAGGAATCTACCGCGGGCGTAGGGACATCCGCAGCCCCACCAGACCGACCTGGCGAACGTATTTTTTTATTGCGATCGGCCGATGTCGACGATGTCCACGTTGAGATCGCGCGACCGCGAGCCATCTTTCACAGTCAGTTTCACCGATCGACCCGTGCCAATCTGCTCGATCTCGTCTGTAAGGTCGGAGAGGCGCCGAACGGATTTGTCATTGGCCTCCGTTATGACATCCCCGAGCGTGCCTGAAGCGAAGTCGACGCCGCGAATCCCTGCGCGTTCCGCCGGACTTGCCGGCGCCGTGCGAACGACGATCACCCCTTCGATCCCTAGCCGCGTCGCGACTGCTTCGCTGGCCGCCACAATACCGATCCCGGGCGTGGGCACGCGTCCGGTTCGAATGAGCTCAGGCACGACGCGGTTGACGATGTCGGCCGGTATCGCGAAGCCGATTCCGGCGTTGGAGCCCGACGGAGACACGATAGCCGTGGTGACTCCGATCAATCGCCCCGCGGAGTCCAGCAGCGGTCCTCCCGAATTACCGGGATTGATCGCGGCATCGGTCTGAATGACATTGGCGATCTCGCGGCCACTGCTGGTCGGCAGCCGGCGCTTGAGCGCGCTGATGATTCCGCTGGTCATCGATTGATCGAGCCCGAACGGATTGCCGATCGCAAATGCGGATTGACCGACCTTCAGGTCGGTCGAACTTCCAAGCGCAAAAGGAGGCGGCGGCTGACGCGCACTCCTGATCCGCAGCACCGCAAGGTCATAGTTAGGTGCAAGCCCGACAACCTCGGCCTCGGCCACCTCACCTGACGCAAAACGAAGCGCGACCGCCTTCGCATTTTGCACGACGTGATCGTTCGTGACCACATGACCTCCGTCGTCCCAGATGAAGCCGGTTCCCGACGACGATGGTTCTTCTTCCTCGGACAGCGGATTGGAGGTGGACCGTGCGGCAACCTGCACGACCGAAGGAGATACCCGCTCGAAAATTTCAATTGTTACCCGTTCCGCCTCGGAAAGCGGCCCGCGTTGGTCTATCGTTCGAGCGACCGAGCTTGTCCATGGCGTGTAGCGGCGATGCACGGCGGTCAGCGTCAGCACCAGCGCTGCAATAACGGCCAGTGCGAGGACATAGCGACGATTCATAGGTCGCCCACCCGTTTGCTCCTCGCCGCCTGCGCCGATACGCCGTCAAGCGTCGGGCTCCTGCTACTGGGCGGCACGTTATGCGGGCTGCCCACTATGTCAGCACCGGCCATAAAGCACGGCGGATCGCTGGCCGGGAATGTCTGCTCCAGGATGAAATCCAGTTCTTCGTCGGGCAATGGACGGTCGGCCATAGCCTTCTCCGCTGCAAAATCAAACAACGTCGCCACAGGCCAGAAGTTTCTGATCAGACGGCGGGCGTCGGGACGGCACCGCCCTAATCGGCCGTGGTACCTCGTAGCAGCCCCGGCTTCGTCCTGTGCCTGGACTACGTTCGCATCCGCGCTTTGGCACGCAAGTCCTTTTGTCGCCTCTTGATACCAAATCGCATGCTTCGAGGTCCTACGCTGCCACACGGTGTGTGGCGCCGGGTGCCTTTACAGGGTCCGGGTGATGCAAAAAGTCAGCATGAGTCCAATGCTGCTTTCACCCGATATCCCGCAGCACCGCTTCCACCGCCTTGCGCTCGTCCGGCGTGAGCGCGGCCTGCGGCGCGATGGGATCGCCGACTTCATACCCTTGGACCGCAAGCCCGGCCTTGATGCAGGCGGCAAGATTATAGCGCGCGAACGCTTCGTTGATGCGCCACAACTGTCGCTGCAGGGTAAGCGCTTCGTCCCAGCGCTTGGCCTTGCAGAGATCGTAGAGCGCGACGCTTTGGCGGGGAACGATGCAGGCCGGGCCCGCCATCCACCCTACCCCGCCGATCAGCATCACTGCCGCCGGGATATGCGCGGATGCCGAGAACACTTTGATGCCGTCGCCGCAGCGATTGATGATCGAGAGCAAACGCCCGGTGTTGGTCGAGGCGTCCTTGATGTAGCCGATGCGGGGATGCGCGGCGAGCCGTGCAATCACGTCAAGCGTCAGGTCGGAGCGCTGAAATTGCGGATTGGTGTAGATCACGACGGGAATGTCGACTGCATCGGCAATGGCGCGAAAATAGGATTCGACCTGCGCGTCCCCGAGCGGGAAATACGCTTCCAGGATCGCGAGGATCCCGTCGGCTCCGAGCCTCTCGTAGGCCTTCGCCTGTGCTACCGCATCGGATGTCGATGTCGAGGCGACGCCGGCGACCACCGGCACCCGGCCATTAGCGGTCTCGATCGTTGCTCGCACCACCGCTGTACGCTGCGCGTTGTTGAGATAGGCGAATTCACCGGTCGAGCCGAGCGGCGTCAGCCCGTGCACGCCTGATGTGATGAGATCGTCGCACAGACGGCCGAGCACATCAGTGCGGATGTGCCCATCGGCATCAACCGGCGAGATCAGATAGGGAAAGACGCCGTGGAAATCAGCCATGGTGGGGACTGTACCCTAATCGGCGCTTCGAGCAGCGCTGGCGCTCCTAGGGAATTGACCCCTGTTTCAGCCTTGAGAGGACTTTGGCGGACGTCAAGTGACGTCTATAAATCTAACAAAATCAATTACTTAGCGCGTGCGCGTCCGCTAGGGTCCAGCTCGACTTTCCTCCGTTTGTTGGAGAAAAGTTGAAGAAATTGGAGAAGCCGGATGGCGCGCACGGCCCGCAATTCCTCCCTCGAAACCCGAACCGCGCGCGCACGGCTGCGCATTCGCCGCACGCCGTATTTTGCGAAAATCGCGAAGGGTTTGCGGCTTGGCTATTACCGCGGCCAGATCGCCGGCTCCTGGGTCGCACGCTGCTATCGCGGCGCCGGCGTCTACGCCACCGAGGCGCTCGGCGTCGCCGATGACACGCTGGATGCCGACGGCGTCAAGGTGCTCGACTACTGGCAGGCCCAGGAGCACGCCCGGCGCTGGGGCGAGCGGCAGCGGCTGATTGCGAGGGCATGGTGCGCGAAGGCACCCTACAGCGTCGCGGACGCCGTGAAGGACTATCTCGCTGGCGTAACAAGCTGGCCACCCAGCCCAGGCGGGTGCGCTCCAAACGCGCCGCGGCCGAGCCCCCGCCACCCGTGCGGTCGCCGACGACGAGGACGCCCGCCGCGCCCGCAAGGCTACCGCCAACCGCATCCTCACCAAGGCCGCCCTTAGCGGTAGGGTTCAGCGCTGCACACAACACCCCGACAATGCCCGGGCACTCCGTGGGCTCGTGGAGTGCCCGGAGCGGCTCGGGGAGGCCCGGGAGCTTCCGGGATTTCGACAGAAGTTGACGACTGCGTTGTAGAACGTGGACGGGCCCATTACCTCCTCGTGCATGTGCCGGAGAACGACATTCAGTTCCAGCCGTTGCTGCGCGGGACTTACCGTAGCCCGGACCGGACACGGGGAGCGAACCTGGTCGAGCGTTTCAGCAAACGGCAGGCATCGGGCATTCGACGTCAAGCCGCCTTGGCCTTGCGCGCGTCATGGATGACGCGCCACACTCGCTCCGGGGTGAGCGGCATATCGATTTGCGCGACGCCGAACTCCGAGAGCGCGTCGATCACCGCATTGACGATTGTGGTGAGACTGCCTGCACAGCCGGCCTCGCCGCAGCCCTTGGTACCCAACGGATTGGATTTCGCCGGCGTCGGATGATTGCCGACCGTCATCAACGGAATATCCTCGGCGCGCGGCATCGCGTAGTCCATGAATGAGCCCGTGATCGGCTGACCACTTGAATCGTAGCTTACCTCTTCCATCAGCGCCTGTCCGATGCCCTGGGCAACGCCGCCATGCAGTTGTCCCGCGACCAGCATCGGATTGATGATGGTGCCGAAATCATTGACGCCGGTGTAACGGACCACGTGCACGACGCCGGTGTCGGGATCGATCTCGACCTCTGCCACGTGACAGCCATTTGGATACGTCGAGGGAACTTCCTTGCTGTTGTGATCTACGCTGAGCGAGGAGGGTACTCCCTCGGGCATCTTGCCTTCGCGCAGGCAGCGCGACAGTTCCATGATGTCGATGCCGCGATCGGTTCCGGCGATGGTGAAACGGCCATTGGTGAACTCGATGTCACCCTCCGCGGCTTCCATCAGGTGCGCAGCCGCCAGCTTGCCCTTAGCGATGACCAGCGCGGAAGCTTCGACGATGGCCATACCGGTGGCGGTGATGGAGCGTGATCCGCCAGTGCCGCCGCCGGCATGCACGATGTCGCTGTCATTCTGTTCGAGTTTAACCATCTCGAAGGGTACGCCCAGTTGCGCCGAAAGGATCTGGGCAAACGGCGTTGCGTGGCCCTGCCCATAATCCAGCGTGCCTGTGATCAGCGTCACCGTGCCGTCCGCCTCAAACACGATCTTGCCGAGTTCGTTCCTCGGGGGTGCGGTGGATTCAAGGTAGGACCCCACAGCGATGCCGCGGAGTTTGCCACGTTTACGGCTCTCCTTTTTCCGTTTGCCAAAACCGGCATGATCGGACAATTCCAACGCGTTGCTGAATACGCCCTGAAAGTCGCCGCTGTCATAGGTGACTCCGGAGGCGGTCGAGAACGGCATCTGCGATGACTTGACGAAATTGCGCTTGCGCAGCGCCAGCCGGTCGATACCCAACTCGGCGGCGGCGCGATCGATCAGCCGCTCCATGAAATAATTGGCTTCGGGCCGTCCGGCGCCGCGATAGGCACCCAGCAGGGTGGTGTTCGTGAGCATGCATTTGATGTCCACGGTCAGCAGCGGCGTAGAATAGACACTGGTGATATTCTTGGCGATGTTCGCCGATAGCGGGTTCGGCGACACGTTTGAAATGTAGGCTCCGAGATTGCCATAACCGCTGACGCGTACCGCGAGAAACTTGCCGTTGCTGTCCAACGCCAGTTCGGCGAGGATCTTCTGTGCGCGACCCTGACTGTCCGACAGAAAGCTGCCGGAGCGTTCGTCGGTCCATTTTACCGGACGGCCAAGTGACTTCGCAGCGTGCAGGATGCAGATATATTCGGGATAGTGGATGTTCTTCATGCCGAACGAACCGCCGACATTGGCGGTCAGCAGCCGAACCTTGTCGCGGGGCACCTTCAGAAGCTGCGCCAGCGCAGCACTGTTACCCGCAACCCCCTGGGTCGGCGCATGAATGGTATAGCGCTCGCTGGACTTATCCCAACATGCGAGCGCCGCGCGCGGCTCCATCGCGACAACGGCGACGCGGGTATTTGCAATATCGAGCTTTGTGACATGGGCCGCGCCGGCGAACGCAGCTTCCACCGCGGCAGTGTTGCCGTAGTGGTAGTCCAGCGCGACGTTGTCGGGGATGTGCTCGTAAAGCCGCGGGGCACCAGACTCGGCGGCGGCGTCAGCGCGGGTAACGGCCGGCAACGGCTCGATGCCGAGTACCACAGCCTCCGCCGCATCGCGCGCCTGCGCGACGGAATCGGCCACGACGAACGCCACGGGATCGCCGACAAAGCGAACCCTGTCGGTCATCAAGGCCTGGCGATTGGTTTGCAGCAGCGGCGAGCCATCGCGGTTCTTCAGCGGCATGGCGCAGGTGAAGGGGGCGTAGTTGTCCGCGGTGAAATCCGCACCTGTCCACACTCCGTGGACTCCCGGCATCGCCTTGGCGGCTGATGTATCGATGCCGCGGATGACGCCGTGGGCATGGCTGCTGCGAACCATCCAGGCGTAAAGCTGGCCGGGCAGACTAAAATCGTCGGTGTACTTGCCCTTGCCGCGCACCAGCGCGTCATCTTCCTTGCGGCGGACCGGCTGTCCGACGCCGTATTTTTGCAGTGCGATAGTGGGGACCTGAAAATCCCGGAAGGTGTGATCTTGCATTGCAAATCTCTAAAACGGCAGTTCTTGTGCGGTTTCCGGGCTAGGCCTTCAGATAACGCAGCGCCGCTGGAACGACAACGCTGGTTTAGGCATGCTACCATGTGTGCGGCAGTTTTCTAACGGGATCGGTGGAGCGCTTGTCGTTTGGGTCAACCTTCAATTTCTGACTTGCAACGGCAAACTGTTGACCGCATTTGCCGAGATGGCCGCGCAGCGCCAAAAGTCGCGCATCATCGCACTGAAGAACGCGACCGTTGCCTTTCCGCAAACTTTCAAACGGGGCTAGTGAGAAAGTCGGCGGCGAATATTTCGCGCGACGCACGCTCTTCCACGTCCCC
This sequence comes from Bradyrhizobium sp. URHD0069, assembly GCF_000701345.1. Lineage (GTDB taxonomy): Bacteria > Pseudomonadota > Alphaproteobacteria > Rhizobiales > Xanthobacteraceae > Bradyrhizobium. Next base: position 60,132 of record NZ_JNIJ01000022.1, read on the forward strand.
TCCCGGTTCCGCGGCCTTCATTTCAGGCGAAGCGCTCTTTATCGACTTCGCTACCATTTTGAAAATAAGATCGAATGGGCGCCCATACCGCACTTACCCCAGAATGACCGCGCTGCGCGATCCCAAATACCCGGCCTATTATGACACCCTTAATCATCGCCTCAATAGCAGCGCCCATAATACTCATAAATCGCCGTTTCAATCTCCACCCTTTTCAGATTGAAATCGCTTGAAGCTGGATATCTAGGCGCCGCAAGCAGCTGCCTCTTGATGAGGTGTGTTTGATATCCAGAAATCGCAGAATTGTATTTCAAGGCCAACCACGGGAGCGTAAAATAGTCGCTGCCAAGACCTAGAAGGTCAAACTTCGCCAGAACATACGATACTCTTGCATTGTCACTTTCGATAAAGATTTTCGCGATCGAACCCATTAGCTCGCGTCTCGGACCGTAAATAGCCACTCCACAAAATTGCGGGCATTCGATCAAATGCCGCGACTGTAGTTCCGAAGTTGTCACGTTGACCTCCCAATTCCAGCCTTACCTCCGACCTTCCAGGTTCTCGGCTAAGCTTTTTGATAAAAAGTCCGGTCGAACGTGCTAGGTCTCCCACCGCACCACCCAATCAATAGGTTTGCGATAAATAGTCGACGATCCTGCCCACATCTTCGTCTTCGATAGGCGCCCCATACACCTTGATCATCTTGGTCACCTCGGCCTGCCAGAAGTCCTTCTTGAACTTTGGGCCTTGGGGCTGGGTCTTGATGTAGTCGGCCGAGTGGCAGGCCGTGCAATTGCTCTGAACAATTTCGAGGTTCGAACCTGGTTTGAATGCTGCGGTCTCATCAGGAAGCTTGTAAGAAACCGGTCTGGCGTTTACCTCGACAATATTGCAACCGACTATAGACATCACGACGAGGGCCCTGGCTGCGACGATGGTTGATCGCTTCATGATCATTCTCCTTAAGTCGCCGTGACCCGGACTGTTTCGACCACGTTGCGCAAATACCCTGCCGGATTCCACAAGGCTTCCATAGGCTGCGTTTTGCCATCGTTGCTGGTCGCACGGACCTTCAACTCGTGGGGACCAGCGGATAAATTCACCGGCATGCGCCACTCGCGGAACGAGTACTTGCCGAAATCTTTGCCGAGTCGCGCGGTCTCCCACGTTTTCCCGCTATCTGTCGAGACGGCAACATTCTTGATGCCCCTGCCGCCGTCGAACGCAATACCTTTCAAGGTCGTCCCGCCCGCTTTCAGCTTTGCGCCATCCGTTACGTTGGTGATGAACGAACGGACAGTGAAGCGATTGATCGGGACTGTAACCTTGGGCGCGGTTCCGGGCTCGACGCAGTTGCAGTCATTGTCTGGAATCCGGTAAGCCGTCTTCATCCAGAAGCCGTCAAATATGCTGTCGACAACGTTGATCTCGTTGAGATGCTTGACCCAGTAGGTGCCGTAATAGCCGGGCACGACAAGGCGCAGGGGAAATCCGTTAAGAACCGGCAGGTCCTCTCCGTTCATGGAATAGGCCAGCATCACCTCCCCGTCGCGCGCATGATCGATGTAGAGCGCCTTGGCAAAATCCGGCGTCTTGTCGCTGACGGGACCGTCAATGCCACCAAACACCACCTGCTTGGCTCCTGCCTTGACGCCGACCTTGTCCAGCACGGTCTTCAGCGGCACACCCTTCCATCGCGCATTGCCCATTGCGCCATTGCCGAGCTGACCGCCTGCCACGCGCGGCGTGAAAAATCCGCGGCTATTTCCTGAACATTGATTGACCGCTACAACCTCGGTCGCCGGCATCTTCCTGATGTCGGCTAGTGACAATTTCGTAGGTTTTTCTACATTTCCCTTGATCTCAACTGAGAACTTGTCGGGATCGATGTCGAGCGGCACGTCCGCTAGGTGGTAACGCACGAAGAACGCATCGTTCGGGGTGATCACGTTCTCATTGAATACCGCGAATGGCGTCTCCAGCTGCGGCGGACGGCTCGTAAGTCCAATCATCCGCCGCTTCTGCGGATATTTGACGATCGGTCGCTCGCCATTCTCGAATGGCAGAACCACCGTCTCAGCCGCAAAGCTTGCAAGCGACGATCCGCTGATCCCGCCGCTTCCAGCCACCAAAGCTGCTCCGCCCCGCAGAAGTGTTCGTCGGCTCATCATTGGCTTTTCGCTCCTAGTAATTACCGCCAAATAGTCGCGATTTTGCGCGAGACCGCCGGTCGTCTAACAAAAGCTCCGCGGTGAGACGATCAGCCTACATGCGCTTGCGAAAGGAACTCGGCAATCTCGGACGGCGTATCCGCAACCCTGACACCCGCCGCCTCAAGCGCAGCCCGTTTTGAAGCGTATCCGCCGCGGCCGCCGGTAACGATCGCTCCGGCGTGCCCCATCTTCTTGTCCGGCGGCGACGAACGCCCCGCGATGAACGAAACAACAGGCTTCTTCATCGTGCGGGCATACTCCGCGGCCTCTTCTTCCATCGCGCCACCGATCTCGCCGACAAGAACGACAGCTTTGGTCCGCTCATCCCGATCCAGAGTCTCAAGGGCGTCGCGAGTCGTCGTGCCGATGATCGGATCGCCCCCTATACCGATGAAAGCGGATTGCCCAAGACCCGCGCGTGTCAGATTTAGACACATCAGCGTCCCAAGACTGCCGCTGCGCGAAATTACGCCGACGTTGCCGGGCATGAAGATATTCGGATTATGGCCGGGCATAATTCCAATAAATCCTTCACCCGGCGTTACGATACCGGCCGTATTCGGCCCAACAATTCTGCTGTGCGAAGTCCGCGCCCTTGCAAAAATTTCCAAGACATCGTGGCTCGGAATGTGCTCCGTCAACACGACTATCGTGCCAACGCCAGCATCGATCGCGTCAATGACCGCGTCGCGCGCCATCGTCGGTGGAATGAAGATCACCGAAATATCACAACGCTGCTCTCGGCTCGCCTCCACGGCGGAGCGAAAGATCGGAATGCCAAGATGCGAGTCGCCGGCCCGCTTTGGATTGACACCGGCCACGACGTCTGTGCCGCACTCCAGCATCTTTTCCGCCCAAAACGAACCCTGCTTGCCGGTGATCCCCTGAACGAGAACTTTTTGACCGCGTCGATAGATCATTGTGCCGCCTCGACAGCCGCTTTGACGGCATCTTCCATGAGATCGTAAGGTTCAATGCCAAGCCGCTCCCGGACGAGCTTCACGGCTTCATCTGCGCCAGTTCCATGAATGGTAAAGAAGGCCGGGACTTTTGGTTTCAACGTCTCCCACGCCCGAACCACCCCATCCGCCATGACATCCGTACGCGCAAACGCGCCACAGAAATTGACTACAAGACTCTTGACGCCGGGATTTGACAGCACAAGATCCAACGCCACCTCTGCCTTGGTATAGGCCTCGCCACCTATCTCAAGAAAATTTGCAGGTCGTCCCCCGAAATGATCGATGACGTCCATCGTCGTCATCGTTAGACCCGCGCCATTTGCGAGAACGCCAACATTTCCGTCGAGTTGGATGAATCGCAGCCCGTGCGCTGCGCCGCGTTCCTCCAGCGATGTCATTTTGGGAGCGGAGGCCACCTTGACGAGTTCAGGCTGCCGGGCTGTTGAGGCATCGTCCAGGACGAACTTGCAATCCAGCGCAACGACCTTGCCTCCACGCAGAAGCGCAAGCGGGTTGACCTCCAACAACTCGGCGTCCTTCTCGCAAAAGACGCGATAGAGCTTGACTAGCACGTCTGCGACGGCGTCGGCCGCCGGCCCGAGATCCAGATCCCCAAGGAGCACGGCTGCGTCCGACACGCCGAAGCCGCGCGCAACGTCGACGACATGCCGTCTGATCGCATCTGGCTTTTTGTCGGCGACCTCCTCGATGTCCATTCCGCCTTCCGTAGAGAACAGGACAAGGGGACTTCGACTGGTCACGTCCACCAGAACCGCGGCGTACAACTCGCGTTCGATCGCGCAGCGCTCCTCGACGAGGACACGCTCGACACGGCTGCCGCCAATTGTCATGCCAAGTATCTCGCTTGCGATAGCAGCGCCATCTGCCGGCGTATCCGCCATCTTGATGCCACCGGACTTTCCACGTTTCCCGATTGGCACCTGGGCCTTGATAACGGACGGCCCAATTTTTGCGACGGCGACAGATGCTTCTTCCGCACTCCTGCAAACTGTTCCGTTCGGGATTGGCACTCCCGCGGGCGCGAGGACGTTCTGCTTGGCGGCGTATTCTTCGAGATTCATCGCGATGGCCCTATTGTCCGTACCGGGTCCAATGAGGACCGAAAAGCTCTTCTTCAGACGGCTTGTCTTCGGGGATGGGAACTACGAGATGGGTAATGTTGAGGAAGTGCTTGTAGTTCAGGTTTTCCGAGATGCTGTTTTTTTGCCACGAGCCGCATCCCATCGTCAGCGTAAACTCGAGTCCGCTGTCGAAGCCGCCACCATTGCCGAAAGTATGCGCGAAATTGACCAGCACGCGGACGACCGGCAGGTCTTCAGCAAGCTCTCTTGCCCGAGTCATGTTGGTCGTGTGAAGGCCCATGGAGTGACCGCGTCCCTGAAAATCCAGGATCTTGCGCACGGTCTCTGTCGCTGCCTTGAAATCGGGCGCCCGGTAGACCGTCAACACGAGCGCAAGCTTCTCGCCCGATAGCGGGAACGCTTTTCCAATCCCGGTTTCCTCCACCAGCAGGAATTTCGACGTCGCAGCCTCCGCCGGCAGCACGAAGCTCTCTACGAGAACCGCCATGTCGCGCGCGATCAGATCGCGGTTGAGCTTGCCATTCTTCCACAACTGGCTCTGGACGCGCGCCTTCTGCGCCCCATCCACGAGATAGCCGCCCGCGTTCTTCAAGGCTTCGATCGCCGCGTCGTAAACTGAAGATACGATCACGACGGAATTTTCCGAGGAGCACGAGGTGGCATTGTCGAAAATCTTGGAGGCGCAGATCTTTTGCGCCGCCGACGCGAGATCAGCCGTCTCATCTATGATGACCGGAACATTTCCCGCACCTACGCCGATCGCCGGCGTGCCGCTCCTGTAAGCGCGGCGGACGTTGTCCTGCGAGCCGGTGACGACGACGAGGTCGACCGCTTCCATGATCGCCTGCGTTGTATCCTTCGTGACCGGCGCCGGAAGGATCTGGACAAGGTCCTTCGGAAGACCGATCTGGGCAAGAGCTTCACGCATGTATTCGACGGTCAGCGCCGTTGTCCGGTAGCCAAGCGGAGATGGAGCGATGATCACCGCATTGCGGCCCTTGATAGCCATCATCGCCTTGTTGACCGGCGTCGCGCCGGGATTTGTTGATGGCGTAATAGCTCCAACGACCCCCATCGGCTTGGCGAACTTGACGATGCCCCGCTTGTCGTCGCGCTCGATTTCGCCGACGGATTTGACGCGGAGAAGATCGCGAAGTGCACCGAATGTCTTACGCTGCTTCTTGATGATCTTGTCTGGGACGTTGCCCAGACCGGTGTCCTCGACCGCGAGCTCCGCGAGTTCGCGGGCATGCTCCGGCTTGTAGAGAGACCACGCGATCGCACGCACGGCCTCGTCCACGCGCGCCTGATCGGCATTTGCAAAGGTCGTATGTGCGATCCGCGCGCGCCGCATGAGATCGGCTGCAATTTCTTGAGCATCCGAGATTCGACCCTGCATTTCGACAGACGCGCTCATGGCTCACTCCCTTTTCAAATTGTTCGGCACACATCAGGCGCGCTATTGAGGCTGGCTCGATGAGCGTTGATCATATCAGGCAATTTTTAGGATCGGCGCACGATTGTCGCGCACATCGACAAAGCGCTGTCCCGGCTTGCATCTCAGCGCTAACAGAGCACCGACCAGGAGGACCCCGAGTGATCCGATGAACGGCACGTCCCATCGTCCCGTCAAATCGATCGCATAACCAAATACGACCGGAGATATAATGCCGGCCATTCCAAAACCAAAGTTCATGAAGCCGCTGGCGCTTCCTGAATATTCCGGCGTTATGTCCATCGGGATAGCCCAGATCGGCGCCACGATCAGTTCGGCAAAGAAGAAAGCCAGACTGAGGCAAATCGAGACAACCGTGAGATCGTGGCTGAATACGATCGGCAACATAAAGCAGAACGATCCAAGAAAGCCGAGTACGATGACGGATACTCTTGCCTTCCCGACGTCCCCTGTCTTTCTCAAAATACGGTCGCTGAGGATTCCGCCGACCGTATCTCCGACGACACCTGCGAAGAACACACCCGCCGCGAACAGCGCCGACTTTCTGATGTCGAGCCTATATTGATGCAGAAAGAAGGACGGCAGCCAGTTGAGATAAAGCCACAGGATCCAGCCGTAGCAAAAGTCGGTCAACGTCACCGGCATGATGCGCTTCAGCAAGGGGATCCATGGCACAGCCTTTCGCGTCGCGGCAACCGTCGATGGCGGCAATCCCTCCAGGTCCTCAGCTGTAATGCCAGGATGCGTACGCGGATCGTCGCGGAAATAAAACCACCACAACGCTGCCCATATTAGGCTCACTATGCCCAGCGCATAAAACGACACCCGCCAGGAGAACGTTACGATAATTGCAGCGATTAGCGGGGGCGTCGCGGCGTTGCCGAATCGCGCAAAAGCGTGGGTAATGCCCTGCGCAAACCCGCGTTGATCGGGCCGCATCCAGTTCGACAACGCTCGGGTCGCAGTTGGAAACGAAGGTCCTTCACCGATGCCAAGAGCAAGTCGGGACAGAAACAGCGCCAACAATCCGCCAACTAGGCCTGTCCAGATCGTCGATGCGGCCACCAGCACTCCGCACAGGGAAAGCGTTACGCGCGGTCCTATCCGATCGCCGAGCCAGCCACCGGCAATCTGGAAGAAGGCGTAGGGATAAGCGAAAGCAGAAAATGCGATTCCAAGTTGCGTTGCAGTAAGGCCAAGATCTTTCTGCATAATCGGTGCAGCGGTGGAAAGGTTGACGCGGTCGACGTAAAAAATGAGATACATAAGGCAAATGGTTAACAGGACGAGACGACTAGCCTGCTTCTTCACGAGCGTCATGGTTTCTCCCTAACAATCTTTATTCGATTTTTGCCTCTGCTCGTCAGCTCGAATTCAGTGATCCAAATTCAAGCGCTTGGCATGGCCATCGTTATCGCTATGCTACAAGACGGGGCAGCCGTGACGAAATCGATATTCTGCATCGTCACCATTCGCGGAATTTATCGTTGAACCAGGACCTCGACATTGCGCTGCTCAGAACGTTTGTTGCGATCGTCGATACGGGAGGATTAACCTCCGCCGGACGAAAGGTCGGCCGCACGCAGCCGGCGATCACCCATCAAATCAGGCGCCTGGAAGAAGTGGTCGGGCGCACCCTTTTTGAAGACAACCGCCGTAAGCTCAGTCTGACGCATGATGGCGAGGTGCTGCTCGAATTCGCTCGCGGGATGCTGCGATTGAACGATAAAGCACGCGACCGGTTCTCGGCGCCCGACATAGCCGGTCACGTGACGCTGGGGACACCGGATCTTTACGCCTCGTACATTTTACCGGAAGTACTCGAGAATTTCTCTCGCTCGCACCCGAACGTCGAGATTCAGTTGCGGTGCACGCGCAGCATTCACCTTCATGCCGCGGTGGAGCGCAATGAGATCGACATCGCGCTGATGACAAACCAGCCAGAGTTCCGGCGAGGCCAACTCATTCGTCATGAACCTCTGGTGTGGGTCGCGGGCGTTGGAAGCAGCCCGGAATTGCGAAAACCCCTGCCCCTGGCGGTCCTCCCTCAGGGCAGTGTTTATCGGCAACTGGCGTTTGAGGCGCTCGGTTCTGCAGGCCAACAATGGTCGATACGCTCAGTCTGCGACAGCATCGCCGGATTGCAGGCCGCCGTGTTCGCAGGTCTTGCCGTGTCGGTCTTTCCGCGTTGCGCCATTATTCCGAATGTGCGCTGTCTCGGTGAGGCGGACGGTTTGCCGAAGCTGCCCCCGGTTGAACTTGTCATGCATCGCAAAACCCAAGGCACCTCCGACGCCGCGGAGCAACTCGCGCAATATATCGCTCGTGAACTCGGGGACTCCACCGTTGGTTCGCTGCCGGCGAATATCGCCGGCAGTCGATGATCACCGCGGTGCCGATGGCTGCGGCGAGCGCAGCCATTCCAAGCGCAATGAGCCTACCTCACGCGACTTTCTGCGGCCGCATGTCCTCGCGCTTGATGCCGGCAACAACGACAGGCTTCTTCATGGCGTCGCGACGGAACGGTTCGCCGAGTTCCTGATTGAGAACCACTTCAATGAAGGTCGTGACGCCCTTCTTTTGAGCTTCGCAGGATTGGCGCAGCGCATCGGTCAATTCGGTCTGCGTCTTGACCACGACACCCTTCAGTCCGCAGCCTTCGGCGACCTTGGCGTAGCTCAAATTCATGTCGAGTTCGGTGCCGACGAAGTTGTTGTCGTACCAGAGGATCGAATTGCGCTTTTCCGCTCCCCACTGATAGTTGCGGAAAATGACCATGGTAATGCCCGGCCATTCCTCGCGACCGATCGAACTCATCTCGTTCATCGAAATTCCGAATGCGCCATCGCCGGCAAAACCGACGCAAGGCGTGTCGGGATTGCCGATTTTTGCGCCGATGATGGAAGGAAAACCGTAACCGCACGGGCCGAACAGTCCGGGCGCCAGATACTTTCGTCCCTTTTCGAAGGCCGGATAGGCATTTCCGATCGCGCAATTGTTGCCGATGTCGCTCGATATGATGACGTCGCGCGGTAATCCTGCCTGGATGGCGCGCCAGGCCTGCCGCGGCGACATCAGTTCCTTATCTCGCTTGCGAGCGTCCTCGTTCCACGTCGTGCCGGGATCATCCTCCTCGTGGTCCATGCTGGAAAGCGCCTGAAGCCATTTGGACTTGGTCGAGTGCACCAGCGCTTTTCGCTCTTCGCGACCCGCGTTGCCGGCGGCTGGCGTGAGCCGGGACATAATGCCCTCGACAACCAGTTTTGCGTCTCCGCAGATTCCCACAGTGACCGGCTTCGTTAGACCGATACGATCGGCATTGATGTCGACCTGGATGATCTTCGCCGTTTTCGGCCAGTAATCAATGCCGTAGCCCGGAAGCGTTGAAAACGGATTGAGCCTAGTGCCAAGCGCGAGGACGACATCGGCTTTCGCCACCAGTTCCATCGCCGCTTTCGAACCGTTGTAACCGAGCGGGCCTACGGCGAGACGATGGCTTCCGGGGAAGCTGTCATTATGCTGATAGTTATTGCAAACGGGAGCATCGAGTTTCTCGGCCACCGCCGCGCAAGCATCAATCGCGTTTCCGAGAACGACCCCCGCGCCGGCCAGAATGACGGGGAACTTTGCTTCCGACAACAATTTGGCCGCTTCGGTGACCGCGGCGTCGCCACCGGCCGGGCGCTCGAATTCGACGATGGCCGGCAGGTTGATGTCGATAACCTGGGTCCAGAAATCGCGCGGAATGTTGATCTGGGCCGGGGCCGAAAGACGTTTCGCTTTCAGAATGACACGATTGAGCACTTCTGCGACGCGCGATGCGTCACGCACTTCTTCCTGATAACAGACCATGTCACGGAACAGGGCCATCTGCTCCACTTCCTGGAAGCCGCCCTGGCCGATCGTCTTGTTCGCGGCCTGCGGCGTCACGAGCAGCATCGGCGTGTGATTCCAATAAGCGGTCTTGATCGGCGTGACGAAGCCGGTAACGCCGGGGCCGTTTTGGGCGATGGCCATTGCCATCTTCCCTGTCGATCGCGTGTAGCCGTCGCAGATCAGACCGCCATTGGTTTCATGCGCGACGTCCCAGAACGTAATGCCGGCCTGAGGAAAAAGATCGGAGATCGGCATGAAGGCCGAACCAATGATGCCGAACGCATGCTCGATGCCGTGCATCTGCAGAACTTTCACGAAGGCTTCTTCCGTCGTCATCTTCATGGGTGGCATCCTTCTATTGCGTGCAACGCAGACGGCGTGCGCAAGACTGATCTTTGAGGAGCCGACCAATCGCACGCCAATTCTCATCTTGCAACTAATATCTCATTTTTTCAATATAGACGTTTCATATTTCGGAATTTTCTGTTAGAACTCCAGTATGAACGACTTGTTGGGCGCATTGAAACCACTCGGTTTGCTTGAGGCCGTTGCAGCGATGCAGCATCCCGCGACGCTCGCAGAATTAGTGGCGAGCGTTGGCGTACCGAAGCCAACGGTGCATCGTTGGCTCGCCTCCCTCGAAGCGGCAGGACTTCTTCAAAGGACTCCCGATGGTCGACGGTTCGAGCTCGCTCCACGAGCGTCCCAACTTGCGTTCTCGATCCTCGGGAATAGGCCGGGCGGCTCGACAAGGCATGAAATTCTTCAGCGCATTGTCCAGGAGGTCGGCGAAGCCTGCAATTTGACCGTGCTCGACGGGACGCAGGTGAAATATTTGGATCGCGTCGAATCGAATTGGCCGCTGCGGATCACGTTTCAACAGGGGTCAAAGGTTCCGGCCTATTGCTCCGCCAGCGGCAAACTCTTTCTAGCTTTGATGCAACCGGCCAAACGCGATCTCCTCCTCGGTCAAATGCCGCTTGAGCGCCTGACCGACAACACGGTGATTGACAAATCCGAACTGCTCAAAGAGCTCTCCAATATTCGTCGCGACAAGTATGCCCTCGACAGGGAAGAATTCATGACCGGGCTCGTGTGTCTCGCTGTCCCGATCCATCAGCAAAAAGGACGGTCGCGCGCCTGCGTCGCCGCGCTCGCCATTCAAGCGCCGGTGACGCGGGTGTCGCACACAGACATCGTGTCAAAGCTGCCGATCCTTCAACGGGCCGCCGAAACGATCGCTGCCACACTCACCGAGTAGCCAAGAACGCCATGAAGCCGCAGACTGAACGAGCATTTCCGAAGCTTGACGCCCTCGAAGCCGCGGCCCGCAGCAGGGGGCGCCTTTCGGTCGCGGTCGCCTACCCCTGCTCGGCCGACTCTCTCGCTGGGGCACTTTCCGCGCGCGAGGACGGCATGATCGAGCCTGTGCTCGTTGGACCACGCCGCCGGATCGAAGCCTGTGCGAGCATCCTAAAAGTGAGTCTTGAGGGACTTCGGTTTGTGGAGGCGGAGGACGATCCGATCATCTCATCGCGTATGGCCGTGGCACTGGTCGGCGCAGGCGAAGCCAGCGCGTTGATGAAGGGATCGCAGCATACTGACGAGCTTTTGGGCGCCGTCGTGTCCCGCGACGGCAACATGCGAACTTCGAGGCGCATGAGTCATGTCTTTTGGTTCGATCTCCCGGCTTACCACAAACCACTTATGGTGACCGACGCTGTCGTGAACATCACACCTAGCCTGAAGGACAAGGTGGACATCCTCGCAAACGCGATCGGGTTTGCGCAGGCGATCGGGCTCGCAGCTCCCAAGATCGCACTGTTGTCGGCCATCGAGACGGTCAGTCCGGACCATGTCTCAAGCATGGATGCAGCGGCACTCTCGAAAATGGCAGATCGCGGACAAATCCCCGGCGCAATAGTCGATGGTCCCCTGGCCTTTGACAACGCGATTTCGACCGCGGCCGCGGCGACGAAGGGAATCTCCTCCCTCGTTGCTGGAGATCCCGACATCCTCATGGTGCCGAACCTCGATGTCGGAAACGTCCTCTACAAATCGTTCGTCTATATGGGGAGCGCGGAGTGCGCCGGCGTTGTCCTGGGCGCGCGCGTGCCGATTATTCTCACAAGCCGATCGGATTCGCGGCGCGCTCGCATTGCGTCGTGCGCCTTGGCGCAACTCAGCTTGCAGTGAGGCCGTTCTGAAAATTATGAACGGTCCGAACGAATTTCGGCGGACGCGACGACGCGAACGACACGGTTTGGCAGGGATTCTGCTCCGTTTCGTTGCTGCCCTATTTTCATTTTATCGACTTACGCTGCCTTGGTTTCGGCTTTTGCGGCCGCCAAGATCATGTCGGACGCTTTTTCCGCGATCATCGCTGCCGGTGCGTGAGTGTTGCCGGACACAAGGGTCGGCATGATCGAACAGTCGACCACCCGAAGACCGCCAATTCCATGAACGCGGAGACCGGCATCGGTCACCGCCATGGGATCCGACCCCATTTTGCAGGTACCTGTGGGATGAAAGATTGTCGCGCCATTCGCACGCGCGAACTCAAGGATTTCGCTGTCCGATCGCACCGCCAAGCCGGGCTTGTATTCGCTTTGAATGTAAGGTTTGAGTGCATCCGTCGCCGCCAGCTTGCGCGCGTATTTGATGGATTCTATCGCGCAAGCGCGATCCTTTTCGGTGGCCAGATAGTTCGGACGCATCGACGGCGCTTCCATCGGATCCGCCGACCTTATCTCGACGCTGCCCCGCGATTCGGGTCGCAGCTGGCAAACCGAGAAGGTGCATCCGGACCACGGATGCGGGTTGGCGCCTGCAAGTTCAGCAGACAGGGTCGCGAAATGAAACTGAATGTCCGGCGTTTCCGAGCCGGGCAAAATACGTGTGAAAAGTCCGCCTTGATTGATTCCAATCCCTAGAGGACCGGTTCCCTTCAATAACCACTTCAGACCGATCCTCGCCTGCCCTGCCAGGGTGCGCAGATCATCATTGGTCGTGATCGGTTTCGAAACGCGATACATGAGCCGGAACTGCAGATGGTCCTGCAGGTTCTGCCCGACGCCCGGGAGATCGTGAACGACATCGATGCCGTGACGACGCAGAAGCTCCGCCGGTCCGATCCCTGAGAGCTGCAACAGTTGCGGGCTCTGCAGCGAACCCGCGGACAAAATGACTTCGCGCGCCGCCCGGGCCTCATGCATGACGCCGTGTTTGCAGTAGCGCACACCCGACGCTTTTCGGCCTTCGAGGATGAGGCCGGTTGCTTGCGCATCGGTTTCGACACGCAGGTTCTTTCGAGTCCGCGCCGGTTTGAGATAGGCCACCGCGGAGCTGATGCGCCAACCCTTGCGCGTGAACAACTGAAAGTAACCGACGCCTTCCTGGTTTCCATTGTTGAAATCGCTTGTGCGGGGAACCCCGAGTTCCTGCGCCCCGCGAATGATGGCCTCCATCAACTCGCTTTTTTCTTCGATGTCCGACGACCACAACGGACCATCGCCACCACGAGTGTCGCTCGCGCCTCGACTGTTGTGTTCTGATTTTATGAAATAGGGAAGAACGCTTTTCCAGTCCCAGCCGATATTTCCGAGCTGCGCCCAATGATCGTAGTCGTTGCTTTGGCCGCGAATGAAAACGAGTCCGTTGATCGAACTTGATCCGCCTAGCCCTCTTCCGCGCGGCCAATATATTTCTCGATCATGCATGTTAGGCTCGGGATCTGTGTGAAATCCCCAATTGTAGGTCCTATGAAACATCGTCTTTCCATATCCCATGGGGATATGGATCCAGATGTAATTGTCCTTCGGTCCGGCCTCCAAAAGCAGGACCTTGTAACGGCCATCGGCACTCAGCCGGTTGGCCAGCACACAACCAGACGATCCGGCACCCACGATAACATAATCGAATTCAGCCATACCCGGACTCACCTGCAAATACGTTTCGCCGCATGAACATGATGCCGCCCAAGCTGAATTTATCGATAAGACTTGTCAATCATCGAGAGCGCCGGCGTGAGTTTGGCTACCGTGATCCCCGCTTCTTTTTGCTGGATTCGGATCATTGAAAATTACACGGACGAGGATCTGCGCCCGCATGGCTGCGTCGATCGAGCCACCCAGAACATCGATCGAGCTACCCAGCACAACGTCACATTGGGCTGCGAGGTCCGAATAACGGCCTTGCCCTGGCGATATCGGCAGCATCCAAATTCATCGCGCGCTCCCCATTGCCGAGGCCGTCCGGACCGTGTTCAGGCGCCTGCCCGCATAAGGGGGCTACCGAAAAAAAATCCCGAAATCCCCTATTTCGTAGAAGTTATTGAGCGACTGGAACGATCAATTTGATCCAATCAATCTGTTGGACTGACGGGCTCCCTTGCTGCGAGATCATCCCGAACAGGAGTTCTCCATGGCGCCCATCTCCTCCGCCCCCCTCGCCAAGAGCCGCTCCGCCAGCTCTTTTCTGGCTTCCGCGACCACTTTGCTGCCCGGTCTCGCCCTTTGCGGTGGTATCGCCCTTGCCGCAACCGCGCTGCACATGCTGCCGCTGTTTAAGCTGTTCAGTCCGATGATCGTGGCCGTGGTCGCGGGAATTGCGTTTAACGGATTAGGTCTGGTTCGTCCCAGCACCCGCCCGGGGCTTGCATTTGCAGCCCGGCCCTTGCTGCGCTTTGCAATCATCCTCCTTGGATTTCAGTTGACCCTGACCCAGATCCGCGAAGTCGGACTGATGGGCATGGCGGTCATTGTCGTTTCATTGGCTTCGACCTTGGTCGTGACCCAGATCATGGGTCGCCTCCTCGGCGTCGACCGCAAGCTTGCGCAACTGATCGCCGCGGGAACAGCGATCTGCGGTGCGTCGGCCATCGTTGCAACGAACTGCGTTACCAAAGCCGACGAGGAGGATGTTGCCTATGCCTTGGCTTGCGTGACGCTTTGCGGCACGGTCGCCATGCTGGTCTTTCCGATGGCCATTTCGGTCGCCCATCTTGACGGCTATCATTATGGTCTGTGGTCGGGCGCAGCAATTCACGAAGTCGGTCAGGTGGTCGGAGCGGCCTTCCAGGGCGGTCAAGCGGCAGGTGAGTTCGGAACAATTGCGAAGCTGACGCGGGTGTTGATGCTTGCGCCGGTGATCCTTGTGCTTGGCCTGGCCAACCAGCGCGGCGCCGCCAATGCAGGCGCGTCGGATGCGGGGCGGCGGGTGCTCGTTCCGATGTTTATCGTCTTGTTTCTGAGTGTCATCGTGATAAACAGCTTTGTGGCGGTGTCTGCTGATACTAAGTTGACAATTGCAACGATTTCTACATTTCTTCTTACGGTGGCCCTTGGCGCCATCGGCCTCGCCGCCGATGTCAAAAAGTTGCGCGAACGAGGCGCCAAACCGCTGTTGCTCGGAGTGGCCGCATCAGTTTTCATCGCCGGCTTGAGTCTCGGACTGCTAAAACTCCTCACGTGACCTGGATCGAATGACGCTCGAACAGCTTCGCATCTTTATTGCCGTTGCCGAGCTTCAGCACGTCACGCGGGCGGCCCAAAATCTCAATCTGACGCAATCAACCGTAAGCTCCGCCATCCAGGCTCTCGAAACCCGCCACAATGTACGGCTATTCGATCGAGTCGGGCGCCGCATCGAACTAACCCGGGCTGGAAAGTCCTTCCTGGCCGAAGCACGCGATGTCGTGATTCGCACCCGGAATGCGGAACAGTTTCTCGATCAATTTGGCGACCTCAGTCGCGGCGTGCTCGCCGTTCATGCCAGCCAGACCATCGCCAGTTATTGGCTGGTGCCGCACCTCGTTCGGTTCAAACGGCAATATCCTGGCATCGAAATCCAGATGGGGATCGCCAATACTGCGCAGGTGGCCGATGCCGTCGCATCAGGTCAGGCCGATCTCGGTTTCACCGAGGGCGCCATCGACAACGACGCGCTGTCCGAGGAGACCATCGCGCAGGACCGGATGTTGCTGGTGTTCGGCAGCACCAGTCGATGGGCAACGCTGCCCATGAAGGCGATCCCCGATTTGCTCGAACTGGATTGGGTACTCCGCGAACCGGGATCCGGGACGCGCTCGGTTTTTGAAACTGCCTTGACCGATGCCAAGATCGACAAGAGCCAGCTCAGGATCGCGTTCGAGTTTTCGTCCAACGAGGCAGTTCGAACGGCGGTCGAAACCGGTGCAGGCGCCACAATGATATCGGAATTGGTCGTTGCATCGCGGATCGAGGCTGGCGTGCTGAGCAAATCCGATCTCTTACAACCTTGCCGGCATTTCAAGCTCGTCCGTCATCGGGACCGGCATCCGCCGCCGGTTGTGACGGCCTTTACCAAAATGCTGCAAGCAAAAACCAGCAGTCTGCTGAAGCCCAGAGAATGAAGCGTTTATTCTTTGACGGGGTCCACGTTGAACATCGCGGCATTGGTCGCGTCGCCGCCAACTTTCTCCCTTCTCACCTCACTCGATCTCATCCGCTACTTCACTGATCGCTTCATAGACCAGGTCGAGTTCGCTTGCCGTGCTGCAATATGGCGGCATCAGGTAAATGGTGTTGCCAAGCGGCCGGATAAGCAAACCCCGCGCGAGAAAGCCTTGGTAGAGACGGGGACCGATATCAGCCATATAGCCTGCGTCACTATCTGCGATGTCGAGCGCGGCAATGGTTCCGATCTGGCGAACATTTGTAAGGCGCCCATCCTCACGGAAGCGATCGAGTCCCTTTGTGTGAAGGCGGGCAATACCCGCGATGCGCTCCCTTACTGGCTCTCTCTCCCAAATCTCCAGATTTGCGAGGGCGGCCGCGCACGCGATCGGGTTCGCGGTATAGGAACTGGAGTGGAAGAAGGTCCGGGTGCGATCCGTCGAATAGTGCGCTTCGAAAATGTCCGCGCGGCAGAGGGTCACCGCCAACGGCAACGAACCGCCGGTAAGACCCTTGGAATAGCACGCTATATCCGGCGTGACATTGGCCTGCTCGCAAGCGAACAGCGTGCCTGTCCGGCCCCACCCTGTCATCACTTCATCGGCGATGAAGAGAACGCCGTGCGTTTTGCAAACGCGCTTCATCTCTGCGAGAACCCACGGCGGATAGATGAGCATGCCGCCTGCGCCGAGAACCAAGGGCTCAACGATGAGCGCAGCGATTCCTCCTCGCCGGCATGCTGCGTTCAACGCATCCAGCGCCGCCTCTTCGCGCTCCATGGACGGAAACGGAATCCGCTCGACATCGAAAAGCAGGGGACTATAGGGTGCATTGAAGACGCCGCGTGCGCCAACCGACATGCCGCCGATGGTGTCGCCATGATAGGCGCCCTCCAGAGCCAGGATGCGGCTGCGCTTCTCGCCGCAATGTCGCCAAAAGCCCAGCGCCATTTTCAACGCGACTTCCACCGACGTCGATCCGCTGTCGGAAAAAAAAACGTATTCAAGCTCTGGTGGCGTGATCGCAATGAGATGACGCGCGAGCTTTTCCGCGGGCTCGTGCGTGAAACCGGCGAAGATCACCTGATCGAGACGGTCCACCTGATCCTTGATCGCCGTAACGATATGCGGATGACGATGACCATGAGTCACGACCCACCACGACGAAATGGCGTCGAATATTCGGCGACCATCGGCAGTCTCGAGCCAGGCACCCTCGCCTTTGGAGATCGGCGTCGCCTCGGGCTGCACGGCATGCTGGGTGAACGGATGCCATACGGCAGATGTCGATTTCATCCGATCGGCTCCTTCAGAAAATCGCCGATATCGAAATGGCGGGCAAAGGTTGCCCGCAGCACGTCGCCCGTCAGCGGCGCAACATGCGGAAGACGACCAAGACGCGGCACACGACCCATGTGGACGATGACGCGCTCGGTTTCGACATTCTCGTCTCCAGTGAATACGATACCGAGAAGCGCTATACCGCGAGCACGCAGAGCCTCGATCGACAAGAGGCTGTGGTTGATTGTTCCGAGCGTGGTGCGGGCGCAAAGCAGCACTGGCGCGCGCCACTGCGCGATGAGGTCGATATAGACGACTTCGCGTGTCAGCGGCACGAACAGCCCGCCAGCCCCCTCCACGACCAGCGGCTGGTCGGTATTCGGCAGAACGAGCGCCGCAGGATCGATGGCAACGCCATCGAGCTCGGCAGCAAGATGCGGTGATGCCGGTGTCTTCAGCCGATAGGCCTCGGGCAACACCCGTTCGCCGGGAAGACCGGACAGCCGCAGAACCGTCTCCCTGTCCGTTTCCTCCTGGACGCCGGCCTGAATTGGTTTCCAATAGACCGCATCCAGAGCACCGGCGAGCGCGGCTGCAAAAACAGTCTTGCCAACGCCAGTATCGGTGCCGGTTACAATTATGCGCGTGGTCATGCGGCTTTCCGCATGTCCTCAGCCAAGGCCTTAAACAAGTCCACCACAATAGCTTCGTTGACGTTCAACGTGAGCGCGATGCGAAGACGCGCGGTGCCCTCTGGGACGGTCGGCGGACGGATCGCCCGGATATCAAAGCCCCTGCGCTGCAAAGAAGCTGCGAGAGCGACAGCCGCCTGATCGGCGCCGATGATCACAGGAAGAATTTGCGAACCGGACGGCTCGATATTGCAACGACGGCGAAGCTCGCTTCCCGCGAATTGAACCAGACGTGCGAGTCGATCACGGCGTTCCGAATTGGTCCTAGAGACTTCGAGGGCTACTCGTGTGATTGCGGCAACAAATGGCGAGGGTGCAGTCGCGAAGATGAAGGGACGAGCACGGTTGACGAGAAAGTCGCGGATGATTCTCGGCGCAAGGATAAAGCCGCCGACCGTCCCTAGTGCCTTGCCGCAAGTGTGCAGGGTGATGACATTGTCGCGGCCCTCGAAGGCTGCAGCGAGTCCCCGCCCCTGCGGCCCAAGCACGCCGGTCGCGTGCGCCTCATCGATCACGACCATGGCCTCGTGGCGATCCGCAACTGCAAATAACTCAGCAAGGTTCGGGCTGTCGCCATCCATGCTATATAGACTTTCGACCGAAAGCCAGGGCCGGCCTTTGCCACCGGCTGCGCGCCAACGGACAACCGTTGCGTTGAAGGCGCCGATATCATTATGCGGAACCCCGACGAAATCAGCACGTCCCCGACGAAGTCCTTCATGGACGCTCGCATGGATTAGTTCGTCATGGACTATAAGGTCCCCAGGCTGCGGCAGGGTCGAGAAGATCGCGAAATTGGCGATGTAGCCACCGCCAAAATAGAGCGCCGTATCGGCGCCGAAATAGGCCGCCGCTTCGCTCTCAAGCGCTTCATGCTCTGGATGGTTACCGCGCAAGAGACGCGATCCGCCCGATCCCACGGGCACGCCACGCGCCACCGCGTCGGCAGCGGCGCGCCTCAATTCCTCGGATTCAGCCAAACCGAGATAATCGTTCGATGTGAAATCTACTCCAGACCGTTCGCAAAGCGCCCGTAACCGGCCCCGCCCTGCGAGTTCGCGCAAATCGCTCTCAAATCCCTCATGCATCTTCGTCTCTCTCTCTCGCGCGCGCCCGCGCGAGCGCGCACGGTTGACCGAGCCCGGAATTGTCCGCGTCTCAATAAGGCACTCAGCTTCGTCCGTTGGATGGATCGCTACCAAACCTCAAGATCAGTTCTTTCCGCTCCTGAATTGACTGCCACGATTCGGAGCGACGACAGTTAAGTCGACGCCGACAAAGTCACCATCGTCCTTGCTTCCGCTCTTTCCATGCCGAGCCGCCGAAGCAAGTGGTGGTCCTTGTCTTCGCTGGGATTGGTCGCGGTCAGAAGCGTGTCGCCGATGAAAATTGAATTGGCCCCGGCCAGGAAGCAAAGCGCCTGCATTTCATCGGTCATCGCAGTCCGCCCTGCAGACAACCGAATATCGGACATCGGCATTAGGATCCTCGCCAACGCGACGGCGCGTACAAAGGAAATCGGATCGACGGGTTCGGCCTTGGCGAGTGGCGTCCCTTCAATTGGAATCAGCATATTCATGGGCACGCTGTCCGGATGTTCGGGAAGATTCGCAAGCGTCCTCAGCATTTCCACGCGGTCGAGCGGTTGTTCTCCCAACCCGAGGATGCCGCCGCAGCAGACCTTCATACCCGCTTCGTGGACGTGCCTGAGCGTATTCAAGCGGTCAGCGAAAGAGCGCGTCGTGACAATCTGATCATAAAATCGTTCCGATGTGTCGATATTGTGATTGTAGTATTCGAGGCCTGCGTCGGCGAGTTGGCGCGCCTGCTCTGCGCTGAGCATGCCCAGAGTCATGCATGTTTCCATCCCCAGTGCCTTTACGCCCTTGACCATTTCGATCACTGGCGCCATATCGCGCGCCTTCGGCGATCTCCAGGCTGCACCCATGCAATATCGAGTCGCACCAGCAGCCAATGCCGCCTTTGCTTGCTCGATCACTCGCACCGGATCTATTAGCTTGGATGCATGACGCGCGACGTCGTGATGGGCGGACTGGCTGCAGTAGCCACAATCCTCCGGGCATCCGCCGGTCTTGATGTTCAGGAGTCTGCTGAACTGTACTTTGTTGGGATCGAACACGGCGCGGTGGATCGTTTGTGCCTTGAAGACCATATCCATGAAGGGAGAATCGTAGATCGCCAGAGTTTCGTCGCTCGACCAGTCATGGCGGATCGTGAGCAAATCCCTCCCTTGGGGAGAATTGTTCTCCTTCATTTTACGATCGCTGTTCGAGGCTGAAGAAGATCGTTTCGTTTCGACCTGTTGTATCATCGACGGCTCCTATTCGAGAAAAGCTGATCTGGCAGTCGCGGACTTCAAACTGAAGTCCCACAAGATAGTCGGCCGCCTGCGATGGAGTATGGGAGCACGCTGCCCCAGCCCCAGCCAGTATTTCCTAGCTGCGCCCAATGGTCATCTGCTCTCGAGCCACAAATTCTGAACTCGCCAGACCTTCAACATTACACGAGGTGGAACAGGATCAAGTCAGGACTGATAACGATCACCTTACGAGCGATGCGACGACGTTTCTTAAGTTGTGAGGAGTCCGCCATCGACTGGTATCACTGCTCCGCTGATAAAGCTCGCCCTGTCCGAAGCGAGGAAGGTTACCGCGTCTGCGATATCCGCAGCAGTCGCTAACCTGCGTAGGGGTATGCGCGATACAATACGGTCGACCGATTCCGCAGTAAGGCTCGAGTGTGTCATCGGAGTGTCGGCGACTGCGGGCGCGATCGCATTGACAGTGATTCCAGACGGTCCGAGCTCGCGCGCCAGTCCCATCGTCAGAGCAACGACACCGGCTTTGCTCGTGCCGTAGAGAACGTTACCAATCGAGCCGCCCCCGCGCGTGGCCGATATAGATGCGATATTCACAATCCTCCCATGTCCCTGCGCAATCATTGTATCTAAGACCGCGCGTATAGAATTGGCAACGCCGTGAAGATTGACGGCTATGACACGCTCCCATTCAGCACTTGAAGACCGCTGGAACAATCCCGTGCTCAATATGCCGGCATTGCAGACCAATATATCCAACCGCAGATCTTGTTCGACGACAGACTTGACCGCCTCAGTGAGGGCGGCGGCGCAAGTGACATCGACGAGAACAGCTCGCGCATTGAGGCCTTTTGTTCTAAAGGAAGCAGCAGTCCGTTCCGCTTCCTCACCATTGCGATCAGCGATCCAGACAATGCATCCTTCTGTTGCGAGGCTATTTGCGATAGCGGCTCCGATTCCGGCGGCGGCGCCAGTAACGAATGCGATACGACCCCGGAGACCGAGTTCCATTTCAAATATCCTCAGCCTGCTCTCGGAACGACCTTCACTACGCCGTCCGCAGGCATAATTCCGGGAGGTGTAGCCTCGTCTACAACCATGTCTCGTTTGTGCGTCTCTCGAATGAGAAACACCGACAGCGTGCTGATAAGGCTGACCACGAGAACGTAGGCGCAGATATACCAAGGTTGATTGTCGTTAATCCGCAAAAGTTCGGTCGCGATCAACGGTGTCAACCCACTCGCGAAGATTCCGGAGAACTGATAGACGAACGAAATTCCGGTGTAGCGAACACGCGTGTCGAACAGTTCGGCGAACAGCGCGGCTTGCGGCCCATAGACGAGCGGATACGCGAACGCAAAGGGAATGGCGATCGCCAGCCAAATAAGCCCCGGTGAGCGCAACTCCATTATCCAAAATGAAGGAAAAACCAGCAGACCAATCAATAGAGAGCCGGCGCCGAATACTCTACGGCGGCCGAACCGATCCGACAGCATCCCACAGAGCGGCAGCATGACGATCATGATCGCGGAAGCGATAATCACGCCAAACAGCGCCACCTGTCTGGGCATTCCGAGCGCCGTCGTAACGTAGGCGATTGAAAAGACTCCGAACATATTGAACGTGACACCTTCGATGTAGCGAGCCCCGAGTCCAAGAAGTATGTTTTTTGGATGGGTGCGCAGGAGGTCCAAGAAGGGCGCTTTTGACTCCTGCTGCCTTTCTTTAACACGTGCGAATGCGGGGGTCTCGAGCACCTTCAGGCGGATATACAAGCCGACTACAACGAGAGCCGCGCTGAGAAGGAAGGCAACCCGCCAACCCCACGCAAGAAATGAAGCATCTGGCAGGAGCGACAGCAGCGCAACCATGCCGGAGCTCAGCAGCAATCCCGCCGGAACGCCGATTTGCGGCCAACTGCCGTAAAATCCGCGACGGTTGTCCGGGGAATGCTCGACTGCCATCAGGACTGCGCCGCCCCACTCGCCGCCAATGCCGATGCCCTGAAAGACGCGCAGCAGCAGGAGGAGAATCGGCGCCCAGATGCCGATCGATTCGTAGGTGGGAAGAAGTCCGATCAGGAATGTGGCCAACCCCATGATGAGGAGGGTAAGAACCAGGACGACCTTACGGCCAACGCGATCACCATAGTGGCCAAAAATAATTCCGCCGATCGGTCTGGAAATGAAGCCGACGAAGAATGTCGCATAGGCGAGCAACGTCCCAACCACCGGATCATAATTTGGAAAGAACAGCTTGTTGAAGACCAGTGGAGTCACAACGCCATAAAGGAAAAAGTCATACCATTCAATCGTGGCGCCGACGGAGCTGGCAAATGCCACCAAGCGGATCGATACTTTTTCCTCGACATGTTTATCGCTCATTTGATCCTCCCCTTTGATTATTATTTTAGTGCGCATTCTTTCCTTGAAAATTGCTGGACCGGCTAGGTGCTGTCTGCCGACGGCAGGGACAATATCCGCCGTGCCTCAGCCGGAGTTGCCGCGCGACGCCCATATTGATGCGCCAGATCGGCGACTCGCGCGACAAGCTCAGCATTGCTGCTAGCCAGGCGCGTCTTATCGAAGCGGAGATTGTCTTCGAGACCGGTTCGGGTATGTCCGCCGAGTTCGAAGCACCACTGGTTCATCTCGAGTTGATGACGGCCAATGCCTGCCCCGGTCCAAGTCGCGTCCGGCATCAATTCGCGCAGCTCCGAGACGAGAAACTCGAGAACCTTCCTCCGGCCCGGGAGAGCATTGGGAATGCCCATCACGAACTGAACGTGAACCGGCGCCTTCAGCAAACCACGTTGGAGCAGAGCCTTTGCGTTATACAACATCGCCGCGTCAAAGACCTCGATTTCAGGCTTGACGTTATTTTCCAGCATGCTCGATGCCAGTGCATCGACGAGTTGGGGCGGATTTTCATAGATCTGGTTTGGAAAATTGACCGAGCCTGTCGACAGCGACGCCATGTCGGGCCGAAGGGCGATACAACGCCCTCGTTCCGACTGGCTACGGCCCCGGCCCCCGGTCGAGTGCTGAACAATCATACCAGGACAATGTTTCCGCACACCTTCCTGCACCTCAGCAAAAAGATCCGGGTCCGAGCTTGGGCTCTCGTCCGGATTGCGCACGTGAATATGAGCCAATGCTGCTCCCGCTTCGAAAGCTTCGTGAATCGACTCGATCTGTTCGCTCGGTTTGACCGGCACCGCCGGCG
This sequence comes from Bradyrhizobium sp. URHD0069, assembly GCF_000701345.1. Lineage (GTDB taxonomy): Bacteria > Pseudomonadota > Alphaproteobacteria > Rhizobiales > Xanthobacteraceae > Bradyrhizobium. The sequence goes on from NZ_JNIJ01000022.1 coordinate 83,711, forward strand.
AATCCGCCTTGCGGGGGATGGCACCGGTAATCGCGACGGTAATGATGACAGGCTCACTCATGCTATGACCTTGCTATCCTGTTCGATTTACGAAGCATGCTGGATCAAGTGGAAAGACCGAATATCTCTACGCAACGCAACTTCCTTAAGAAGCGTCGCGAGCGGCGTGTCCGCAAGCGGATAATCCGTGTTGATCGGTCCAGCGCCGCGCAGTTGCCTCACGACCGAGTCAGGATAAAAAGCCGCCAACAGCAGATCGTCGTCAGAGATAAAGGGCCCGCGTTCGCGGCGCAGCTTGGCGATCCCCGGTTCGAGAAGGTCTCCGGGCCGAGCCGTTATAGGACTCTCCCCGCGCGTGATGCGGTCAAAAATATTCTGATCGATTGGACCGGCCACCTCGCCGTAGTGTCCAAGTACATATTTGCGCACCTCGTCCGGCACATTGGCGTAGCGTTCCTGGCCCATAACGTTCAGGACTGCCTGCGTCATGACGAACTGTGCGAAAGGGCTAACAATTATCGGATAGCCGAGCTCCCGACGCACGCGCGCTGCCTCGTCCAAGACTGCGGGAAGCTTATGACCAAGACCAAGCGCCTCAAGTTGCGACTTGATGTTGGAAATCATGCCGCCGGGCATTTGATGCTCGTAGTGGAAGGCATCGTACTCGGAGATCACCCCAAGCGGCTTATCCTCGCGTTTTGCTATATAGCGAAGCCGCTCGGCAACTTCTTCAACGGGGCCCAAATTCAGGTCAACATCAAACCCACGCCTTTGGGCGTTTGCTACAAACTGTTCCGTCGATGGATGCGAAGCACCGTTGGCAAGCGCCGAGGTCGCGGTATGAACGACATCAACACCAAGTTCTACGGCCTTGATCGCCCCGTAAGGAGCGAGTCCTGTAAGACAATGCGAATGGAGTTGAAGCGGCAAGTCTCCGCAGACCCCCTTGAGAACGGGAATCAGCGTCTCTATGCGCTCTGGCGTTAACAGACCGCTCGCATCCTTCAGGTAAATCGCATCAACTCCAAGCGCGATCAGCTCGCGAGTCTTCCTTACGAAATATTCATCGGTGTGAACTGGACTCACCGTAAAAACTATGCCGCCCGCCGTGTAGAGGCCGACTCTTTTGGCCGCTCGAACCGGCCCTTCCATGTTTCGCATGTCATTTAGCGCATCATATGGCGTGTGGTATCGGATGCCGTTGGCGAAAATGCGTTCGGCAGTTAACGCCACTATGTCGTCAGGAAAGAACTCGAAGGTAAATAGACTTTGGCTACGCGTCATAACGATCAGCGGCGTCTCTTTCATCCAGCCGCTCACAATGCGCATCCGCTCCCAAGGATCCTCACGTAGGTAGCGAACGCAAACATCGAAGACAGCGCCGCCAACAAGGTCGATCGCCTCGAATCCTGCGCGATCCAGCCGCGGCGCCAGATCCGCCATCATAGCAGTTGTCATGCGCGTCGCCCAAAGGCACTGGTGCGCGTCGCGTAATGTTACGTCGATCAACCGAACCGTCTTGGTGTTCAATGTCTACTCCGCCTCTGAAAAACTGTTTTCGACCCAGCGCGTATGCACGTCGCCCGCGGCGAATTCAGGTCTCGATAACAACTCTGCATGAAACTGCACAGTCGTGGGCACACCCCTGACCTCGAACCGTCGCAGGGCCGCACGCGCAGATGAAATCGCTTCATTGCGACTGTTCTCTACGATGATCAGCTTGCCCAGCATGGAGTCGTAGAAAGGCGGCACTTGATAGCCTTGATAGACGTGGGTATCGAAGCGAATTGACGGACCACTCGGCGGTCGCCAAGTCGTCAACATGCCGGGCGACGGCCGAAAACCGTTTTTCGAGTCTTCCGCATTGATCCTGAATTCGATCGCGCTGCGGCTGTTCGGCTCGGCAGGCGTGCCGAAGGAAAGCCTTTCGCCGGCAGCGACCCGGAACTGCTCAGCCACGAGGTCCACATCAAAAATCATCTCGGTCACAGGATGTTCGACCTGGATCCTCGTATTCATTTCGATAAAGAAAAACTGCCCTGATTCAGTATCGTAGATGAATTCGATCGTACCTGCATTTTCGTATTTTATGCCGCGAACGAGCGCAAGCGCCGCCTCCGCCATCTTGCGCCGTATCTCGGGTCGGAGTGAGGGTGATGGTGCCTCCTCAACAAGCTTTTGGTGGCGACGCTGAACACTACAATCGCGCTCCCAAAGGTGAACGGCACCTCCATGTCTATCGCCGAAGACCTGGATCTCGATATGTCGCACCTTTGAAAAGAACCGCTCCAGGTAAATTTCCGGCTGCCCGAAAGCCGCCTCCGCCTCCGCGGTCGCCTGCTCGAACTGCGGCGCAAATTCGGCGGCGCACGAGGCGATCCGCATACCGCGTCCACCACCGCCCCCGGTCGCCTTGAGCAGCAGGGGATAACCGATCTGATGCGCAAACGGCGCGGCATCGAGCGCGCTTGTGAATCCAATTTCCGATCCTGGGACCACGGGAACGCCGAGAGATGCAGCAGTGCGACGCGCCGCGACCTTGTCGCCCATCAGCGCGATCTGATCGGCTCGCGGCCCCACGAAGGTGAGACCCGCATCCGCGCAAGCAGACGCGAACGCGCTTTTCTCGGAAAGAAAGCCATATCCCGGATACACCGTGTCGCAGCCCGTCGCTTTCGCGACCTCTAGAAGCGCGTCAGCCTTTAGATAGCTGTCTCGCGCCGCGGGCGGACCAATGCAGATTGCCCGATCGGCCGCCCAGATGTGAGGAGAGTTGGTATCCCCCGTCGAATAGACAGCAACGGTTTCGATCCCAAGACGACGGCAGGCCCGTATCGCCCGAAGCGCGATCTCCCCCCTGTTTGCGACGAGAACTCGTTTCACTGTCTCTCCCATCTGGAATTCGATTTTCGGATCGATATTCAATATTGTGTCCACAAAATCCGTATTGCAAGTTTTTTCCTATCAGTTTATGATAATCCATGCGCAAATCAGACAAAGCGACAACTGGAAAACGCAGCCGTCCGCAGCCAGAGCTTGCCGTCGTACCGGAAGTAGTCGTGCGGCTGGACGACGCTGGCGGGAGTTCTTCCACACTAAAGCCATTCGCTTTTCTTGAGGCGATTGCGCAGGCGGAACGAGCTCTCAGCGTCTCAGAACTCAGCGGGTTACTGAACGTGCCACAGCCTACCGCACACCGCATTGTGCATATGCTCGAAAGCGATGGTTTCCTCGAACGCGAACCTGGAAGCCGCCGCTATGTGCCGGGCGCGCGCCTTGTTCGCCTCGGATTTGGCGTGGTGTCGGTATCGGCGCGAACCGCACCGCGCCGCGCAATTCTCGAGGCTCTCTCCAAGGAGATCGGCGAGACGTGCAATTTCGGGATCAGGGTTGGCAATCATCTCATGTATCTCGACCGCGTTGAGGCTGCTTGGCCGTTCGGTTTGCGCTTTGAGCCTGGTTCGCGCGTGCCGCTTCACTGCACCTCCATGGGAAAACTGTTCCTCAGCTTTATGTCGCCGATTCAGCGTCAGCGCCTTCTCAAGATCGCGCCGCTTCACCATTATACCGAACACACAATCACGGATCCGACGCAGCTCGAAGACGAGTTCGAACGTATCCGGGCCTTAGACTACTCCACCGACGATCAAGAATTTCTGGCGGGCGTCGTCTGTGTCGCCGTTCCAGTTCGCGCGCAGAATGGCGGCGTCGCCGCCGGACTTGCCGTCTCCGCGCCTTTGGCCCGCATGTCGATGAAACGCGCGATTCAATGCGTCCCGCTCCTCCGCGCCGCCGCAGAGCGGATGGCCGATACTTTCGACCGGGCCTCTGAACCACTTATTCGAGGCGAAAAAAAATAACTGGAGAAGTCAGGAGATGGCGTTGCGTTACGATCAGGTGGCGGATCTCATAAAAATCGTCGATGCGAGTGCCTGCGAAGAGGTAGTGCTTGAAACCCCGGAATTGAAGCTGATCCTTCGGCGCCACGGCGCGCGAAACACGGGCGACCTTCCGGCAATCCACGTTGCGCCCGCTCCGCATGCTGTCGCGACGCGTGTAGCGGAGCTCCCGGCTACGGCAATACAACCGAGCGCACCGCCGAATTCGGCAAAGATAATAGCAGGGACGATCGAAATACGTGCGCCAATGGTCGGCACATTCTATCGGGCAGCTTCTCCTGAAGCAGCTCCGTTCGTGGAAATAGGAACCATTGTCGCGCCCGGTGCCCCTCTCGCGATCATTGAAGTCATGAAATTGTTCACGACCGTCTATGCTGAAACTGGCGGACGGGTTGTCGATATCTGCGCGACAAACGCTGAACTCGTCGAATACGGACGCGTCATTTTTGTCATCAAGGAAGTTGCTTAAAGAAGATGCCGAGCGGCACGGCGACGTAGACATGATCAACGCCCAAGGGGGGAATAACGATGCGTATCACGAGACGCTGGATGGTTGTCGCGCTGGCGGCTGCGATTCTGCCTTCGTTGGCCGGTTATCAAGCCCATGCCGAAGACAAGCGGTTCACCGATTGGGGCTGGCCAGTGCCTTACGAAAAAATTTCCGACAAGTCGGTCGCATGGCTGCAGCAGAAAGGATGGTGGCCGGTCGTCTTCGGCTGGCAAGGCCCGTTCTCGGGTCAGAATACGATCAATGTTGTGCTGTCGAAAACCGACCTGTTGAAACAGCGCGGTCTCGAAGCCAAATTCCAGGCATTCGCCGCCGGTCCTGACGTCAACGAGGCTGTCGCCGCGGGAAGGGCTCAGGTCGGCAACGGAGGAAACTTTCCATTCACATCGCTGATCGATCGCAGCATCCCGGTCAAGGCGCTCGCGGTGGTCGCTCCGAACCTGAAGCACTCGACCGTCGCGCCAAAGGACAGCAAGTTGAAGACGCTTTCCGATCTGAAGGGAAGCAATCCGCCGGCGACGATCGGCATCGTGACGGGTTCATCGGCGGAGTTCTATTTCACGCAAGCGGCGGAAGCGACCGGTCTCGTGATCGGCAAAGACATCATCTTGAAAAACATGCCGCCTTCAGAGCAGATGACCATGGCTCAGGGCATCGCCGCCGTGGTGCCGTGGGAACCCACGGTTACGATCATGACCGAGGAGCGAAAGAACGGCAAAGAGATCGACACGATCTTCGCGTATAATTTCTACGAAGGCCGCTTCTATGTCAGGCAGGAGCTGATCGACAACGTTCCCGACGTCGTCCAGGCCATCAGCGACGCGTTTATCGAAGCATCGCTCTGGATTCGCATGTATCCCGAGAAGGCGGCGGATTTCCTGGCCGCCGAACCGATGCTGAAGAACTACGGCCGCGAACTACTTCTCCAGCAGATCCGGTTCTACAATAACCTCTACAAACCGACTTACAGCTATCCGCTTGCCCGGTTCTGGGGAGAGGAAGACGCCCGGATCGCGAACTGGCTAAAGGCGCGCAACCGAATCACCAGGTCGCTGACGGCCGATGACTACGCGCAGTCATTTGACCCACGTTTCATGCAAAAAACATACGAGAAACTTGGCTGGGCGATACCGACAAAGCCGTCGTTTATCCCTGCAAATTGGCCGGGCAAAGTCGGCCACCTGCCCTATCCCCCCTATCCCAATGTCGAGACGCTCAAGCAGCCGCAGCCGTGGCCGGAACCCGGCGACTTGACCCGGGAATGGACATTCGCTGGAAAAACGTATCAGCCGTAGTTCTCATCGCAGACAGGTCCGAGGATTTCCAGGATTCACCGAGTCCTCTGATCTGCTGCCGAAGGAATGGAATGGATGGACCGATCCAGCGCAACGGCTACGCAGACCTCCGACAGACCCGCGGCGCCGCTTGAAAACTCCAGCGTCAAGCCGGAAGTGAGCCCACGATCGATGCGGCTGATGATCGCCGGCTGGGCAATTCAGGCGCTTCGATACCTTCCCAAGCTCGCGACCCTCGTCGTTCTCGTTGCGATCTGGCAGTTTACCTCGACTGTCTGGTTACCGCGCATCGATCCCTACCGCGCCGTGCTGATGCCCGCGCCAAGCGTCGTTGCGAAGACGGCTGGTTTGATGATCGTATCGGGAGAGCTCGGTTATCACCTCCTCGCAAGTCTGAAGCGTGAGGGCGTCGCATTTCTTTTCGCGCTGGCGGCAGTGCCTCTCGGCCTGTTCATGGGATGGTTCCGCTTGATCCACGCCCAGCTCGACCCTGTGATCGAGGTGTTGCGGCCGATTCCGCCTTTGGCCTGGATCCCGCTCAGCATCCTGTGGTTCGGCATCGGCGACGAGCAGAACGAATTCATCATCTTTCTCGGCATGGTGTTCCCGATTCTGATCAATACGATCGATGGAGTCCGCAAGGTCGAGCGGAATCTCGTGCGCGCGGCCCGAAGTCTCGGCGCATCAGAATACAGCGTCCTGACCAGGGTCGTATTGCAGGCGGCCCTCCCCCAGATTGTCACCGGAATTCGGATTGGTCTTGGTGTCGGGTGGATGGCGCTGGTCGCGGCGGAACTCGTCGGCGCGAGCTCCGGCCTCGGGTTTCTCATCAACGATGCACGCAGCGTCCTGAGGACGGACATCATCGTCGTCGGGATGTTGACGATCGGCATCGTTGGACTGTCGATCGATTTAGCCTTGAGGGACACGGCGCGCAGGCTATTGCCTTGGTCGGCGCAGCAGTCGGAATGAGGGAACCAGCCTATGGGACATCTCGCCGTGAAGAGCGTTACAAAAATGTATGGCAATCCAGCATCCGATAACACCGTTGTCGCCCTGCAGGACGTCACACTCGAAATCGAACACAATTCGTTCTGCGCCATTCTTGGCCATAGCGGTTGTGGCAAGACTACTCTTCTGAACATGGCCGCAGGATTTGAGCAGCCCACCTCCGGCCAGATCACGATCGATGGGCGCGCGATCACTAAGCCAGGCTGGCAAAACACGATCATCTTTCAGGAATATGCGCTGTTCCCCTGGCTAACTGTCGCGCAAAATATTGGGTTTGGATTGGAAATGAAGAGCCTCCCTTCGCATAAAAGGGCGGAGGCCATTCGCCTGCATGTCGATCTCGTCGGTTTGCAAGGCTTCGAAGGGCGCTTTCCGCATCAGTTGTCCGGTGGCATGCGGCAGCGCGTCGCTATCGCGCGGGCACTCGCGGTACGGCCGGAAGTATTGTTGATGGATGAACCATTCGCCGCGCTGGATGCGCAAAATCGCAGCGCGATGCAGGACGAACTCGTTCGCATATGGCAACGAGAGCCGAAGACGGTGATGCTGGTCACTCACAGCATCGACGAAGCGATCAAACTTGCGGACCAGGTGATCGTCATGACCAGGCGACCCGGACGGGTGAAGGCAATCATCGATATCTCACTTCCCCGCCCGCGTGACGAGGACGACGCGCGATACCTGTCGCTTAAAAAGCAGCTTCGTGGACTGGTGCACGATGAATTCTGAACGAAGAAGAGGTCCCGCCGGGTCCGACCTGGTGGCGAGCCGCAATCGGTGGCGCGGCAATTCAGGCATGCTAAATGCAACAACATGCGCACAGGTTGCAGCCGCGACGACATTAATGGCGCTGCGAAGGCACTCGAAACCTACGTCGGTGGATGGAGTCAGTTCTCGCCTGACAAGCTTTCACCGAAACGGGATCAGTTCTTAACTGACAAGCTTTCCAAAAAAATACTATGAGAGGCTATTAGAGGTTCGTTTCAATGGCAATTTCAGATGCGGATTTTTCCAGCAGCGGTACATAGCTCAACGCGGTTTCCACTGACATTCTAAAGCTGGGTGCATGGATAGAAAGTGTTGCGACAACAGTTTGGTCGCTTCGCCGGATCGGGACGGCCACGCCTATAAGTCCCAAATGATATTCTTCTTTATTGATTGCAATTCCACTATTCCGAATCGTCTCGAATTCTTTTTCCAGTTGGTCCGGATCGGTCAGGGTATTACTCGTGTACTTCCGTAGATGAAGACCCGCAAGAAGCCTTTGTCGTGTTTTGGCGTTCATCTGGGCCAGCAGAAGTTTTCCGGATGCTGTGCAATGCATCGGCACGCGCGAGCCGGCGTGTAGCTGCATACGAAGCGGCCAGTCGCATTCGACACGTTCGAGATAAAGAACCTCGTGATCTTGAAGCACTCCAAGATTGCAGGATTCTTGTACCTGATCGACCAGCTTCCGCATGATCCCATGGACAACCGGTTGCCGCGCACGAACCGTGAGTGCATCGATGGCAAGCTGTAGCCACGTGGCTCCGACGGTATAGCCTTTTCCGCCAAGGTCGCGGCCCACCACTCCAACCTCTTCAAGTTGCGAAAGCAACCGGTGAACTGTCGGTTTAGGCATTCCGATGTGTTCGGCCAGCTCCGCGAGTTGCTGGGGTTCGTTCGCTGCGGCGATCGCTTGCATCAGCCGAACGGCCTTTTGAATCGCAGTCGATTTCGCGACGTCACGAAAATCATCATCAGGATTAGCCAGCATCTCTTAATCCTTTGCAAGGTGCGCCAAGTCTACCCAATATTCGAGAGCGGCAATCGTACATTAGTCCAGTTCGCTCCAAGCGCCCACACGCTCGATTGTGTTGTGAGCAAGGGCTTTCAAATCGATGCTTTTCGGACCTCCATCCAGTACGACTGTGGCGCCCTCGCACCTCAACGAGGGTGCAAGAAGCTGTACCGGCGTTTTCAAAAACCCGTTCATTTCGCCGGCAGTTGAGACGCGGTCTAGACCAATACACATCTCCATCCAGCATCCGAGATCGGTTGCAACGCCATTACCGAGAACCGCTTTCATGCCGCGATCGGCAATCTGCCGGAGGCCTTTCTCAAGCGTGTCGAGCGTACCAAGCTTCATAAGCTTGAGTTTGATGTAATCCGCACACCCGAGTTTGGCCGCGCGATCAATATCTTCCAGAGTGTAAATTGATTCATCAAGCATGAGCGGAACATCTCCTGCGCCGACAAGTGCAACGGCAGAATCCCAATCTCCGGCGGCACAAGGCTGCTCGACCAGTTCGACTCCGGCTGGATTGAGCTTTCGCAGAAAGTAAAGGGCCTGATCGCGCCGATAGCCTTGGTTGCCATCAATGCGCATTTTGGCGCGGCCGGCGACAATGCGTCGAACAGCGTCCACCTGCTGCAGATCGGCATCGGGCTCCCAACCGATTTTGACCTTTAAAGTTTTATACCCTTTCGCAATGAGCGCTTCGATTTCCTTTTCGAGCTCGGCAACTTTATCACTTTTCCCGTTGACCGTTCCGAGCAGTTCGAAGCGGCCGGTGCGCTTCAGACTTTGGTGGCCGTTCAGCCAGTCGAGCGCTGTCAGAAATGCAGTCGCGGTAAAAGGTGCGAGATGCAGATGAGCATTCGCTTTTGCCTTCAATTCCCCGGTCGTTTTGCAATGCGAGAGCTCGGCCGCGATCGTCCAACTGTCTTCGACAGTTTCATCGGTGTAGCCGGGCAAGATCGTTGCTTCCCCCCATCCAATTCCTTGCTCGCTGATGACCGCCACGAGCAGCACGTCGAACTGCCGTTGCTCCCCAAAGGCGAGGCGGTAAGGGACGGTTAGCGGCAGCTGAAGCTTTGCTGCGGCGAGCCGGATTGAGGAGCCATTTGAATGGGTCATTCTGCGCCGTTTCATTTTCCGGAATGTATTGTACCATTTTTTTGTAGACGAAGAGTTTTTTAGCTGTCAAGCTAGCGGCAATCGAATGGGTCAAAACGGCCTAAAAATAAAAATTCATAAATAAAATCAGGGAGAAACACCATGTTGCGGCCTCGGATGGTCCTCAAAGTCGCGGTTTTGATAGCTGGCGTATGCGGCCCCGTATCAGCGATGGCTGAGACGTTTCCTTCGCGTCCCATCACCTTCATCGTGCCTTGGGGAGCCGGGGGCGGCGCCGACCAGTTGGCGCGAATTGTCAGCAAATTGGTCGAGCCCGAACTGAAAGTATCGGTGCCGATCATCAACATGCCCGGCGCGACAGGTCAGACCGGTCACACCAAACTCGTGACGTCCCCGGCCGACGGTTACACGGTTGAGGTCATGACCGGCGACACATTCGCGCTGTTCATCGCCAAAAATGCGCGTTTTAAACTCGATCAGATCACGCCACTCGCGGTGATGATCCAGCAGCCGTCGGGTTTTTTCGCGAATGCGACGGGGTCCCTCCAAACATGGGACGACGTTCAGAAGATCGTCGGCGATAAGGAATTGCGGATGGCGGTGACGGGCTACGGCAGCCCCGACGACATGTCCGTCAATTACTTCAAGAACAAGGCGATGAAATTTCAGAGCGTATCGTTTGCCGAACCGGGCATGCGGTATGCTTCCGTTGTCGGCGGGCAGAGCGATCTGATTTACGAGCAGGCCGGCGACATTCGCAGTTTCATCGACGGCAAGCAGATCAAGCCGGTTCTCTTCTTCAGCAAAAAGCCTGTCGAGGGATTTGAGGACGTGCCGTATTCCGGCAAGCTTGGCTACAATGTTTTTCTTCCACAGTTTCGTGTGATCGTGGCTCGCGCCGGCACGGATCCGGCGATCGTGAAAACTTTGTCTGCAGCGCTCGCCAAGGCCGCGGACACCAATGAGTTTCGTGATTATCTGAAGCTGCAATACGCCGAGAAAAACAGCTTCATCGGGCCGGCGGAGAGTCTGAAGTTCATGAAGGACTGGCTCGCCGAGGCGAGCCAGCTTTCGCAAGCCAATTCCGATGCCGCCCTCGTGAAGTAGCGGCCATGCTCGACAGCTCAGACAACGCCCCTATGCCCGGCAATGCTGACTCTGGCAGTTCGATGTCTGCCGCCAAGTGGCTTGCAGACTTCGGGCCTTACGTCTTCATCATCTGCGTTGGCATTGGTCTCTATTACATCGCAGATCAAATCTCTTACGCCGCGGTCCCCGGTCAGATGGGTCCCGAAAGATGGCCAAAGATCATCATCGGCATGCTGATTGCAGTTTGCGGCTTCGAGATTGTTCGACGGATCGCCGTGGCAAGAAGAGGCTCCGCTGCCTCGACGCAAGCGGACGATACGGATGGAGGCTTCTCGCAGCAGATGGAGGCGCATCCACTGCTCGTGGCGGGGGCTTCCGCGGCAACAGTCGCCTATCTTTTGTTGCTCGACATCTGCGGTTTCTTCGTTGCGACGGTCTTGTATCTGGGATGCGTGATGTGGCTCGGCGGAATTCGTCGGCCGATATTCGTGAGCCTGATGTCGGTGGTGCTGAGTTTCGCATTCTCCTTCTTCTTCATGAAGTTGATTTACGTCGCTCTGCCCTTGGGTGAAGGGCCGTTCGCGAAAATCTCCCTGGTTGTCATGACACTGGTCGGCGTTCGCTGAGGGCAATGAAATGGATAGCTTCGACCTTCTTTTGAAGGGCTTTGTTGAGGTCTTCAAATGGCAGGACATGATCGCGCTGGTGATCGGTCTTTGTGTCGGGATGGCCGTATCGGTCTTGCCTGGCCTTGGTCTGGTGATGGGCGTCGTTCTTGCCTTGCCATTCACCTATTCAATGAGCTTGGAGACGTCGATCATCTTGCTCACGGCCATTTATATGTCTGGGACATATGCGGGCTGCTACACGGCGATCCTCTATAAAATACCGGGCGAGCCCATGGACGTTCCCCTGTTATGGGACGGATGGGGGATGACGATGAGGGGAGAAGCGGCAAAGGCGCTCGGCTGGGCGCTCGTCGCCGCGCTGATCGGGGGGCTTGTCTCGTCAGCCGTCATGGTCAGCTTGGCGGGCCCGCTGAGCCGGCTTGCATTGAGCTTTGGTGCGCCGGAGTATTTTGCGGCCGTCTTCTTTGGCTTGACCACGGTGGTAGCGCTAGCCGGCAAATCTCTGCCCAACGCGCTCATCAGCATGTGCATCGGCTTGCTGATTTCTACCATCGGAATCGACAGTACCTATGGATCCGAACGCTTCACGTTCGGCTCGGATGTTCTCCTCAACGGCGTGCCGTTCGTGATGGTGCTGGTCGGTATGTACGGTTTTGGGGAAATTCTCGACAAGATCGGGCAGGGCTCTAAATCCATCACGTTACCGGCGGTCGGAAGCACCGCGACGAGCCTTCCGTCATGGTCGGAGTTATGGGGGCTGAGAGCAACATTTGCGCGCAGCACGGCTATCGGCACGTTGCTCGGTCTCATTCCCGGCGCGGGAGCGACGATTTCGTCATTCGTGTCGTACGGCATCGAAAGGCAATACGGCAAACGCGGGCGCCAGATCGGTACAGGAATTCCTGAAGGAATTGTCGCGCCGCAGATTGCATCGACGGCATCTGTCGCTGGTCACATGGTGCCGTTGCTGACGCTGGGTCTGCCAGGCAGCGGTGCGACCGCGGTCATACTCGCGGCGTTTCTTCTGCATGGCGTCCAGCCGGGTCCGTTCATGCTGAAGAACCCGGAGTCCGCGCAGATCGTTTACACCATTCTGGCGTCGATGTTCGTGTCGGTGATCGGCATGTGCCTCCTTGGCTTCGTGTGGATCCGCCTCGTGATCAAGGTTCTGAAGGTGCCGCAGGGCATTCTGATCGCCGTCATCGCGTTGTTCGCGCTGATCGGTGCATTTGCCGATCGCAACAGCATGTCGGATTTGTGGATCGTCGTCGTCTTCGGCGTCATCGCCTGGATCATGGAGCGTGTGAAGTTGCCGGTCGCGCCGATGGTGCTCGGCGCCATCCTTGGCCCCATTGCCGAGGATTCGTTCACGCGAAGCATGATCACCTTTCACGATGACTGGACGGTGTTCTTCCAATCACCGATCAGCGCAGTGTTGATGTTGCTGTCGCTGGTGTCGCTGGTGTTCCCGATGATCAAGAGCGCACTTCAGTCAAGACGGCGGTCACGTCAGGTGACGTTGGTGGAGGCTGCGATATCGGCAAACTCCGGCTAAGCAATTGCCTTTGTGAAAACTACGAGGATAACCATGCGCATCATCGATACCGACGTCCACGAAAGTTTTTCAAGCTTGACGGACTTGGTGCCGTATCTTCCTGAACCCTACAAAAGCTGGATCGCAGCCGGCGCATGGAGAGGATTCAGTCAGCCGTTCGCCTATACCTCGCCAGGAAATGGAAATCGCGCCGACGTGCGGAGTGCGGACGGATCGGCTTCGGTTTCCGATTACTCAGTGATGCGCGCGCAATTGCTCGATCCGTATAACCTGACCTACGCAGTATTGACGGGATATTTTTATCCGACCGGTCTCAAATTGCAGTACGGCCTCGCAACGGCACTGGCTCGTGCTTACAACGACTATGTCGTCGAACATTGGATTTCCAAGGACAAAAGGTTCATTGGAAGCATTCAGATCAACGCTCGCGATCCCGAGGCGGCTGCGCGCGAAATCGATCGAATGGCGGCGCACCCGCAGATGCGCCAAGTCATGCTCCCGGTCGTGGACGACATCGCCTACGGGCATCCGATGTACAAACCGATTTTCGTCGCTGCGGAGCGCAACCGGCTGATGGTCGCGTTTCATCACACCACATTCGCCCAAGGCCCCTATGGGATGGGACTCCATTATATGGAGCGACACTGCCTCATCCCGATCTCGCTGATGCCGCAAGTTATCAGTCTGATCGCCAATGGCGTGTTCGACAGCTATCCGAATCTTCGGTTCATGATCCTCGAAGGCGGTTTCAGCTGGCTCCCGCACGTGATGTGGCGCATGGACCGTGAGTATCGTCAGGGCCGCGTCGAGGTGCCTTGGATCAAGAAATTGCCGAGCCAGCATTGTCGCGAACGACTTCGGCTGTCGACGCAGCCGACCGAGGATATTTCCAGCGGAGATTGGATGAAGTTGATCGATCTCATGGGCACCGACGACATTCTCGTGTTCTCGACGGACTATCCGCACTTCGATTTCGACGATCCGAATGCCGCGATTCCGAAAGCGATTCCTGAAGCAACGCGCGAGAAAATCATTTGGAAGAACGCCGCCAATTTCTACGAGCTCGACATGCACGACAAAACAATCCCGAACCAGGCGGCAGAGTAGAAGATGGCAAAACACATCGTATGCAGGTTTGACGAACTGGATGTCGGCAAGATCACGCCAGCAAAAATCGGGCGGACTCCCATTATCGTTTCAAAATTACCTTCGGGACAGGTTCGTGCGATGGGAGGGCGGTGTCCGCATCAGGGCGCCGGACTCGAACACGGGTGCATTTCCGGCAGGACCGAAAGCGAAGCGCCAAATGAGCTGGCGTTCTGCGACTATGGTGAGACATTGCGATGCCCGTGGCATGGCTTCGAATTCTCTTTGATCGACGGCCGTTCGGTTGTCCCGGGCACCGGTCATCTGCCGATGAAGCTCCGCCTTTTTGATGTGGAGGTCGAAGGCGATGATGTTGTGGTCACGATATGATCACCATCGACATATCCGATAAAAATGGTGTTCTCGCGTCGTTCCCGGCTGCCAGCGGACAACGATTACTTCAGGCAGGCCTGGCCGCAGGACTCGGTCTTCCGCACGAATGCGCGACAGGCACTTGCGGCAACTGTAAAGCCACCGTCGTGAGCGGTGAGGTGCGTCGACTGTGGCCGAATGCCCCCGGCGCAAAGGTTTGCCGCAATCCGGCGGAAACATTGCTATGCCAGTCGGCTGCCGATGGCCCGGTCGCGTTGACATTGCGGGCGGCTTTCACGCCGCCATGCGATCCGCCATGCGCCGTGATGCGCGGCACGCTATCACGCACGCGCGTGCTCACTCCGGAGATTTCATCGTTCACAGTGACGCTGGACGATCCAATAGCTTACAAGCCAGGTCAATTTGTCCTGATTTCGGGTTTGGATGTCAACGGACCACGCGCCTACTCAATGACGGAGCATCAGCCGCAGAAATCAGAACTGAGCTTTCTCATTCGCAAAGACCCGGCCGGTGCATTCACGGGGGCGCTGTTTAACGATTCGTCAACGTCCCACGAGGTTTCTGTTTTTGGCCCACTCGGCCGCGCGACCTTTTCAAGCGATGAAGATCGCCCATTCATCGCGATCGCCGGCGGTTCGGGGATTGCCGGTGTTCTTGCAATTCTCGATCACGCTCTTGCCAAGGACCATTTTGAAAAACATCCGTCGCATATTTTCTTCGGTTTGCGCGATGCCGAGAGCGGCTATTTGCTCGATGAGCTTTCATCCGCTGTCGTCCGGTCGGAGAGACGGTTGCGGGTGACGGTCGCATTTTCGAATGTACCATGTTCCGCAGAATTGGCTGCTCGCTATCCCTCGCTGGATTTTGCCGGAGGCTTCGTCCACGACGTCGTGCGCGCGAGCTTCGATGCAGGCAGCAGTTCAGGTCTCGCTCAAATGAAAAGCCCGCTGTTCTTCGTTGCCGGGCCTCCCATCATGGTCAACGCAACGCTGCGTGTCCTTGTCGCCGAACGCAGGATAAGCCCAACGGAGATTCGATATGACCGTTTTGGTTGAGGTCTGGCAGTCGCTAGGTAAACTCGATGACCTCGCGGTCGGCGAGATGAGAGAGGTCGCGCTGCCGAGCGGCAAGCTGGTTTTGTTGATCAGAAGCGAGAGTGGTCTGCGCGCATGTTGTGCCGATTGCCCGCACCAAGCGACGCCGCTTGCTGAGGGAATGCTCGACGGCAACGTCCTGACCTGTCCGCTGCATTTCTGGCAGTGGAACATCGAAACAGGGGAAGAAATGGGTGTTGCAGAGGCGCCGCTCGAGATTTTCGAACTCCGTCAGGAGAACGGTAAATGGCTGATCCGCGCCTAATTCGCCCCACATTGCGAGTTGGTAAGGAAATGTCGTCGAACAGTTCTATCAAATAAGAGAACGGGAAAACCGCGATGAAACTTCTGGGGCGATCCGATTCGTTGAATGTACGAAAAGTTTTGTGGGCCATGGACGAACTCGGATTGGAGGCGTCGCGGGAGGACTACGGAGGCCCATTCGGAAAAACGGATACTCTCGAATATCGTCAGATGAATCCGACCGGTCTCGTTCCGGTGCTCGTCGATGGTGATACCAAGATTTGGGAATCCAACACCATCATTCGTTACCTCGCCGGGCGCGTTCCGGAGAAGGAGTTCGCCGGTCGAGATCACTCAAGCGCGGCGAAAGTGTCGCAATGGATGGATTGGCAGCTTGGCACGCTCAATCCGCTTTTGCAGACGCTTTTCGCTCAAACCCGGCTCGGTGATAAACGCGACGAGCGGATCGTGGTAGACACCACAACGAACCTCAACAAACTTTTCAAGACAGTTCTTGCCAATGCCCTGCCGCCGAAAAACTTCATGTTCGGATCGGCAATGAGCGCAGCGGATGTATGTCTCGGCGTGATGTTGCATCGTCACGTGTCGCTTCTCAACGCAGATTCTCTTGATGACCGTGTCCGGCGATACCATGAAGAACTCGCCGGGCGGGGCGGGTTCAAAAGGCACGTCGCGATCGGCAAGCCGTGAAGACGATCCAGATGCGGTTACGAAGAGGCTAGCTCCGTGGACTGGGCCATCGTTCTGAGCGGTGCATTTTTCATTGCTCTCGCATCATTTCTGCGGGGGTTGACAGGATTCGGGTTTGCCATCGTGGCGACGCCGTTGCTGGCGTTTGTGATGCCGCCTTCTATCGCTGTGCCGGTTGCGATTCTTCTCCAGATACCCTCCGGGCTTCCGACGGTGTTTCGGGATTGGCCGGATACCGATTTTCGCGCGGCGGGAATCGCCTGGATCGCTGGGGTGCCGGCGCTTGTCCCCGGTCTGTATTTGGTCGCGAACGCTTCTGCCGACGTGATGCGTCTTGTGGTTGGCGCGGCCGTTGTCTTGTCGACTATCACTCTGGCGTTCGGATCAAAATCAACAGACCGCCGCGGCCGATCGAATTGCTGGGGGCTGGAGCGCTGAGTGGCCTCATGCAAGGCGCCGTCGCAATGGCGGGGCCGCCGCTGATCGTCCTGATTTTGGCGTCTTCGTGGACGGCCGCGCGTTGCAGGGCGACTTTATCTCTTTTCTTCTTGCTGCTCGGGACTGCAAGCCTGGTTATTGGCGTCTGGCGGGGTGTCGTGACGAGGGAATGCGTCGTCATCGCCGCCTGTGGCCTGCCGGGACTTCTATTGGGCCAGATCCTCGGAGCGTATTTATTCGTTCGTATCGATGCGCAGAAATATCGGACGATCTCGATCCTCTCTGTAGCTGCTACGGGAATACTCGTGACGATCAAGGGACTGGTCCCATATTTTTGAGAATGAAGAGTCGATGAAAGCAATCAGCATTGGTAGATTTGGCGATCCCTCTGTCTGCAGGATCGAAGACGTCTCGGCTCCTCAGCCTGCCCCAGGAGAGGCGACCGTAAAAATCGCTTACGCGGGCGTGAACTTTATCGATGTTTATATGCGCAACGGTACCTATGCGCGCTCGCACACTTACAAAACTCCTCTTCCGATGATTATCGGGATGGAGGCGGCTGGCGTCGTTGAAGCTTTTGGTGAGGAGGTTATCGGCTTGGAACGTGGGCAACGCGTTTCGTTTTGCCTGTCGCGAGGAACCTACGCCGATGTTGTTTCCGTTCCGGCGTGGAAGCTGGTTCCTGTTCCGGTCAATGTGCCGTTTAACATCGCGGCGGCCCTCATGCTGCAAGGTTGCACCGCTCACTATTTAAGTCACTCGGCGTTTCCGCTTCAGCCGGGGCAGAGCTGCCTCGTTCATGCGGGCGCCGGTGGCGTCGGTCAGTTGCTGATACAACTGGCCAAAAATGCGGGAGCGACCGTATTTGCAACCGTGAGCACCAAGGAGAAAGCGGAGATCGCCACCAAGCAAGGAGCAGATCACTGCATTCTTTATCGAGACCGTGATTTTCAGGAAGAAATCATGCGCCTGACATCGGGCGAGGGTGTTCACGTTGTTTACGACTCGGTCGGTCGAGACACCATTATGAAAAGCATCCGCTCGGTAAGACGACGCGGTCTTTGCGTACTGTTCGGCGCGAGCTCGGGAGTCGTTGATGCGGTTGAGCCATTGGCGCTGGCAGAAGCAGGCTCGGTATTTTTCACACGGCCTCATCTTGCGGACTATATGGCGAATTCGGCGGAAATCCGCGAACGAACCGACGATCTGTTCCGTCTGTACTTGGAACGAAGGCTGGACGTGACGATCGACAAGGAGTTTGCCTTGGCCGACGCCGCGGACGCTCATCGATATCTGGAAGCTGGCAAAACGCGGGGCAAATTGTTGCTTCGCGTATCCTGACCTCAACGCATCAAACGCGCATACACGTCGAAGAAAACAGAAAGTGAAATTCATGAATCGCTTAAATGGAAAAGTCGCAATCGTCACGGGTGGTGCGAGCGGTATCGGGAAGGCCATGTGCGTGGCTTTCGCGCGCGAGGGCGCAAATGTCGTTGTTGCCGATATCGACGAGGGCAAGGCGCAGGCGGCTGTGGTCGAGATTGCAGCTCACGGCAAGGCTACGAGTATCCGCGTCGATGTCACCGACTCGGCCTCAACCAATGCGATGGCGCGGGACATTCATAAGCAATTCGGACGGATCGACATTCTTGCGAATAACGTCGGTGTGCGCATCGTGAAGCCGTTCCTCGATCATTCGGATGCGGACTGGAACGTCATGATCGCAACGAATCTGACGGGTCCGTTTTTATGCGCCCGCGCGGTGGTGCCGTTCATGAAACAGGGTGGAAGCGGCAGAATCATCAACACTGCCTCCATCGCCAGTTTCGTTGGGCGGCCGAACAGGGTTGCTTACGTATCGGCCAAAGCGGGCTTGCTTGGCATGACGCGCGCGATGGCGATCGATCTTGGTGGCATGGGAATCACGGTAAACGCGCTCGCGCCCGGATCGATCAATTCGCCGATGAATGCGTCGCAAGCAACCGACGAAGAAAATAATTGGGGCAAAGAAACCCCCGTTGGGCGCTGGGGGACACCAGAGGACATCGCGAATGCTGCTTTGTTTCTTGCGCTCGATGAGTCGAGTTATATCACGGGTGCAGAGCTGAAGGTGGATGGTGGCTGGGTATCGACCAAAGCGCGCGCCGGTGAGCTCGATTGAAATAGCGAAGCTCGGTTACTGTGGAAAATTTAGCCAGTACGCAATTGATAGGGCTTTTGCGAAAAAGCTTATGATCGGGTCCTCTATGTCGCCATCGAAAAGCCCCGAAGCCGCATCGTTTTTCTTGTCCGAACTGCGATACCGCCACTGAAGCAAGAGACCCGTCACCGAGAGAAAACCAGTTGCGCCGATCCCCCACCAACGAGGATCCTGAAACCAGAGTAGTGGAGTCGGCGCGGAAGACCTGAAAAGAAGGCCACCGCGATTTACGAAATCATCAGGTAAGCCCTTGAAATCACTGGCGCTCCCTAGGGGAATTGAACCCCTGTTTCAGCCTTGAGAGGGCCGCGTCCTAACCGCTAGACGAAGGGAGCGTGCGGCTTCAGGGAATAGCCTCGAAAGCGGCCGGCTGCAAGGCGGCTGAAGATCATGGCTCGCCCACGACGGGAATCTGCGAGCGAACTTCAGCAGACCGGGATCAGGGCACGGAAGTGTCCGCGGATCTGGTTTAGGGCGCTTTTAGGCGTTCAATCGCGGCAGCGCCGGCGGAAGGGTCAAGACTGTAAAAGACTGCTCCTGAAAATCCGGAGCTCATTGGGGATTGAGCACGCATCTGCTGCCCGCTGCCGCCCGCATAGGCTTGATTCAGAAGGTCCATTCCGGGAGCCCCCGTCTTCGGCACCCCGATGTTAAAATAATACGCTCTGCCGGCCTCGACCTGAACTTCGGTTTCGAACGCGAGAGATATTCCAGACTGAACAGAAAGTTTATGAAGCCCTGGCGAACGATCGACAAAGATGTAGGAACCGTTGGTTACCGATCCGACGGCTTTCCCATCGATCTTTATTTCTGCCGCAGGTGCCGCTCCGCCCAAAGCGCCGAGAACTCCCTGCTCGCGCAGGAAGTACATTCTCGCCAGCCGCGAGTCCCTTTGCTTTGATTGAGATTCAATCGATGAAGTTCCGGCGCATGCGGCCAACTGGAAGGCAACACAGAACGCGATGACGATACGATAGAGTTTCCCCATTCCCAATCTCAGCCGATGTCCCCTTCGGCGATCTAAATCAAAAGTTGTTTAGGTTGGCAACGCTCGCCTGAAAGGGGCTTGCGCCCCGGCCCTTTGTCCGCGGCAGCAGCAGTCCTTTTCGGGATCGGTTTTTCACGGTTCGTTGGCAAATTTCAGCTTGCCTGTCGGCTTTAGCGTATGCGCATCAAAAGTGCGGATTTCGGTAATGCCGCCGATATCCAGCGTCACCACCAGCCGGTCCCCCGCGAACCCGGTTGCGACGATGCGGGCGCCTTTCGGCAGTGTCGCCGTGACGTCGGTGGCAGCAACAGCGCTTCCCTCGGCGCGGAAAAGGCGATAGCCGATAGCGGTCAGAACGGCCGCAACCGCCAGCGCCGTGGTAAGGCCCGCAATCAGCATCATCCGCCGCACCCGCGCGAACAACGCGGCCTGCTCGGGGGTCGGTTCGGGCGCAACTATTTCGGTCATGCAAGGCTCTTCTTTGGAACAAGGCTCTTCTTTGGAACAAGGCTCTTCTTTGGAACAAAGCTCATCTTCGAATAGCGGTCAGAGACTGGAGGTTACCGTCGCCGGCGACGAGGGATCGATCCGGCTCGACCGCGTGCTCGCAGTGCGCCGTCCGGAGCTGTCGCGCTCGCGGCTGAAGGCGCTGATCCTCGCAGGCTCCGTTACCATGGGAAGCGCCCCCATCCGCGACCCCGCTTATCATGTCACCGTCGGCGATACGATCACAATCGACGTGCCGGAGGCGGTCGCCGCCGAGCCCGCGGGCGAGGATATCGCGCTCGATATCGTCTATGAGGATGACGACATCATCGTCATCGACAAGCCCAAAGGCCTGGTGGTGCATCCCGCCGCGGGCCACGAGACCGGCACGCTGGTCAACGCGCTGATCGCCCATTGCGGCGCAAGCCTTTCAGGCATCGGGGGCGTCAAGCGCCCGGGCATCGTGCACCGGCTCGACAAGGACACCACGGGGCTAATGGTGGTGGCGAAGAACGACCGCGCCCATCAATCGCTGACCGAGCAATTCGCCGACCACGGCCGCACCGGCGCGATGCGGCGCGGCTACATGGCATTCATATGGGGCGTGCCGAACCGCCAGAGCGGCACCATCGACGCGCCGATCGACCGGCATCCGCATGCCCGGGAGAAAATGGCGGTGCGCGACAGCGGGCGTGAGGCGGTCACCCATTGGGAAATTCAGGAAAGCTTCGGCGGGCGCTCCGGCAAGCCGGTCGCGGCGTTGCTAGCCTGCCAGCTCGAGACCGGCCGCACCCACCAGATCCGGGTCCATCTTGCCCATATCGGCCATCCCCTGATGGGCGACAGCGTCTATGGCCCTCATTTCAAAACCAAATCCAGTCATCTGGGCGCGAAAAGTCAGGCCGCCCTCGCCGCCCTCGACCGGCAAGCGCTGCATGCATACCTGCTGGTATTGGAACACCCCCAAACCGGGGAGATTTTGCATTGGGAGTCGCCTCTGCCGAAGGATTTGCTGCTTCTGAAGAGCGCGCTGCGGGCGACGCAATGACGCAGGACGGTTGGAAAAGCGCTATCATGACAATAAGTTAAGCTTGTCACACGGGGACGTGACCCCCGTTATCCTTCCAAATGCCGGTCGATTTGGTGTATGCTGCACTTGCGTTGAATATCCAACGCGGAACATCGCAGTCCGGGCGGCTTTAACACAGCGTCCGTCTGCCTGGCCCGCCGCTATCGGGGGCTTGAACCACTGGAGGGCGCTCGAATGGCCCGTACAGCTACCTTGCCGGTTCTCAATGGAGAATCCGGCCTATCTCGATACCTCGCCGAGATCCGTAAATTCCCGATGCTGGAACCCCAGCAGGAATACATGTTCGCCAAACGCTGGCGCGAACATGACGATCGCGACGCGGCACATCACCTTGTCACCAGCCATCTCAGGCTCGTGGCCAAGATCGCCATGGGCTATCGCGGCTACGGCTTGCCGATCTCCGAGGTCGTCTCGGAAGGCAATGTCGGCCTGATGCAGGCGGTCAAGCGGTTCGAGCCCGATAAGGGCTTTCGGCTCG
This sequence comes from Bradyrhizobium sp. URHD0069, assembly GCF_000701345.1. Classification (GTDB taxonomy): domain Bacteria; phylum Pseudomonadota; class Alphaproteobacteria; order Rhizobiales; family Xanthobacteraceae; genus Bradyrhizobium. The sequence continues at coordinate 105,803 of NZ_JNIJ01000022.1, forward strand.
CTACCTACGCCATGTGGTGGATCAAGGCGTCAATACAAGAGTACATTCTGCGTTCGTGGTCGCTCGTCAAGATGGGCACCACCGCAAACCAGAAGAAGCTGTTCTTCAACCTGCGCAAGGCGAAGAGCAAGATCTCCGCGCTGGACGAGGGTGATCTTCACCCCGACCAGGTGAAGCTGATCGCCAAGCGCCTCGGCGTGACGGAGCAGGACGTGATCGACATGAACCGCCGGCTCGGCGGCGATGCGTCGCTCAACGCGCCGATCCGCGACGACGGCGAAGCCGGCGAATGGCAGGACTGGCTGGTCGATACCGCGCCTAACCAGGAAGCCATTATGGCTGAGCACGAGGAGTTCGATCATCGCCGGCAGGCGCTGAACGGCGCGATTGGCGTGCTCAACCCGCGGGAGCGCCGCATCTTCGAGGCGCGGCGTCTGGCGGAAGAGCCGATGACGCTGGAAGACCTCGCAGCCGAATTCGGCGTGTCGCGCGAACGCGTGCGGCAGATCGAGGTCCGCGCCTTCGAGAAGGTGCAGTCGGCCGTGAAGGGCACGATCGCCCGGCAGGAACAGGCCGCTATGGAAGCCGCGCTTTAATTTTCGCGGTGTCGAGACGAAACTTGAAAGCCGGCGGCAACGCCGGCTTTTTTGTTGGGCGCAACCGCTTCAATGCACTCGGCATGCCCCGCGAAAGCGGGGCGCCCTCAGAGGTGCAATTGCGTATCGGGGAATGACCAAGCTAAAAATCTGACTGCCGCGCCAGGGTCGCCAGCGCGCAGCCTTCGCAATAGCGCGCGTCCTTGTAGTCGATCCAATTGTGCGCATAGACCCGGTCGAGCGGAATGTCGTAACGCGCCCGCAACACCTTCACCAGGATCCGCCACGCCGCGATCTGCGCCGCGGTGGCGCCGCGCGCCACGTCGGGATAATTGCCGGCGAACTCCACGCCGATCGAATTGCTGCCGATCACCTGGCGAAAGGTCGGCGCGTTGTCGATGTACTTATTGTCGTTGCGGTTGGCGCCGTCGCCATGGGTCGGCACCAGATTCTCCGGCACCGCCCAATATACCGTGCCATCGGTTTCCACCCAGACCGTGACGCCGCGCCGCGCCGGGCTTTTGGCCTGCGCCAGCGCCCCAGAGCGAGCTGAGCCCGCCGGCCCCTCCGTCTGGTGGACGATGATGTTGCGCCATCGATGCGCTTTGGATACCTCGCCCCACGGCGCCAGCCAGACCATTTTCAGCCCCGGGATTTCGGGCCTGCCCGAGACACGCGCGATCGCCGCGACATCAGGCGTCTCGGCCGTCGCCGGAGTGAGGATCGCGACGACGCAGAGCGCCGTAACAAGCAGGCGGAGGTTCATACTGGTTGCGCGTATTCTACCGCAGATAGGTCTAGAGCGTTTTCGAGCGAAGTGGAAACCGGTTCGCGTGAAAGAAGCGCATCAAACAAAAGAGCTGGAGCCTGGTTCTGATTCAATCAGAACCGAAAAAGCTTTACGCCATCTGCGGCATCGTCCCGCTGTGGCTTGCGGGCACCAGCGGCGGCGCGGGGTCGTAAACCGCGTGGCGATTCCTGCCATCCTTTTTGGCGGCGTAAAGCGCGTGGTCGGCGGCGGCGATCAGCCGGTCCGGAAACGAGCCCATTTCCCTGGTCCATTGCGCAACCCCGATCGAGACCGCGATCGGGATATCGGCGCCGACGCAGCCCTCGGCGTCATCGCGGCAAACTTGCAGGATGCGGCGGGCGATCATCGCGCCCTCGCGCAGCGTTGAGGCGGGCAGCACGATGCAGAACTCGTCGCCGCCAGTGCGCGCCAGCATGTCGCCGGCCCGCAGTCGGGTCTGCGCCATCAGGGTGAAATGCTGCAGGCAGGCGTCGCCCGCGGCATGGCCGTAGGTGTCGTTGACCGCCTTGAAGTCGTCGAGATCGATCACCAGCAAGGCGAATGGCTCGCCGTTGCGCTCCGACCTCGCGCATTCCTCGGTCAGCCGCTGCAACAGGCGCCGCCGGTTGCCCACGCCGGTGAGATCGTCGAGCAGCGCCAGATCGGCGACCTCGTTACGCAGCCGGTCGATCGCCATCAGCAGAAAGCCGAAATTGAGCGCCAGCGACAGAAACATCAGCACCAGGCTCATAGAGGCCTGCACCAGGCCGTTACTCATGAACGAGAAATCGCCGCCGGATTGCAGCAGGCTGCCGCCGGCACGGATGACATAAACGGTGATCATGAGAACCGCGACGACGCCTGCGAGCCGGGCGCCTGGGCTTCTGCGGTCATCCTGCCGCGACAGCAATAGTTTTAGCGTCAGCGCGAACGGCAGCGACTGGCCCAGCGAATAGATGACGACCCGGATCGGTATGCTGTCGTAGGCGAAGGTGAAGAACATGACCCCGGCGAAGCTCAGTCCGGTGATCAGCAGGGTGCCGCGCCACGATGTCGGCTGGTGGTAAAACCGCTTGATGCCCATCGCGGCAAGGCAGGCGGCGAAAATCAGCACGGCAGCGCCGGCCAGCAGTGGCACCAGCGATTCCACAAAGACCGCGCGCAGCATCGCCAGCGCCGCGCCAAGGGCTGCGGCAAACGCCGAGCCGGTCCAGAACGGGGCGGCCTCGAACTTGGGGTAACTGCGCATCACATAGGCCCAGATCAGGCTCAGCGCGAGAAAGTTGACGACGAATACCGTCCACAGCGTCGGAACGCTCAGCATCGCGAAGCCAGAACGCGCATGGCCCTGCCTCCCCCGTTCTCGAACAGCCCACCCATGTCGATCCCCGTTGTCTTGCGGGTAAAGTGCAGCCGCGCCGCTTAACGGACTCTCACCAAAGCGGAGCAATCCGCGCCGTGGTTTTGAAATCATGAAGATGCGCGTGATCCGCCAAAGCATGCCCTCGGGCTTGACCCGAGGGTTTGAGGGGCTTGGTGACAAGATCATGCGCCATTTTTAAATCGAGCGTGATCGGACGCAGACCGGATTTGTAGTTTGGCTGGGACCGCGTTCTGGCGCCTGATCCGGATCGATACAGAATACGCCGCAGCGTTGGCGCGTCGTTAACCTTGCCGAGACAATTCGATCGTATGCGGCGCTCGTTTGGCGACGCCGAGCGCATCACGGGGATGAAAGTGCATCAAAACGCATAACAACTGTGGATAACGCAATGACAACGGCGTGACAGTGTGGGGCAGCACGCCGCGAATCTGTTGGGATTGCATTCGAGGATATTGCAAGGCTGGCCCTCCGCTGAGCATGCCTCGTGTCGCGTTTCCATCCATTAAACCTTGAGAGGATGCTATGGCTAAGAAAGCGAAGAAGGCAAAAAAGGCGAAGAAGGCAAAGTCGAAGAAAAAGTCCAAGAAGTAGCTTTCAAGCCCGGGTGGAGCTCACGCTCCGCCCGGGCACCCGGTGCGATCGGAAAACAGTTTTGAGCAAAACGGCGGGCCTTGAGCCCGCCTTTTGATTCCACTCGTCTTGATTCCACTCGTCGTCGGCCGGCTTGGCCGGGCGATCCCAGTATTCCGGAGCGCTGGTTGAGGAGCACAGTGCAAAACAAACGCTGCGGAGTACTGGATGCCCCGGTCAGGCCGGAGCATGACGGTGAGGAATCACCGCTCCGCGAACGCCAGCCTGGCGCCGAGCGCGGCAAGCCGCGCATCCTGATCGGCAACGACGCCCGCTTCATGGACCTGCTGCAGCGCTTTCGGCCAAGCACCTACTGGGCGGTGCTGGCGCGGCGGTTGGAGAAAATGGCGCGGGCGGGGAAGAGCTGAACCCACAGCCAACGTCAGGAAACGTGGATTGCTGCGTCGCTACGCGCCTCGCAATGACGGGAAGCACATCGTAACGGACCTTGGATGTAGCCTCTCAATGTCGTCCCCGCCTAGTGCGCAATTGCGCACGGGCGCGGGGACCCCAGCGTGAGCGCAGTTGCGCTCATCGCTACGCCGCGGCCTCGCGTTTCGGCACGATGGCTGACGGCTTCCGCTGCCATAGATCATTCGACCCGCCCTGCCTTACCGCCCCACCAGCCGGTCCGCGAAATAACCGATGGTCTTGCGATAGATCGTCGCCCTGTTCCACTCGCGCATCGCCTCGAAGTTCGCGGTGCCTTCGCTGTAAGGCGCGCCGTTCTTGAAGCCGGAGACGTGCAGCAGGTTGGCAGTGGAGGCCAGCACATCGGGCACGCTGTGGCGCAGATCGACATGGCCGTTGCCGTCGAAATCGACGCCGTATTTGATGTAGGACGACGGCAAAAATTGCGTCTGGCCGATTTCGCCGGCGTAGGCGCCGATCAGATCCCGCAACGGGAGATCGCCGCGCTGCACGATTTTCAGCGCCGCCAGCAGTTCGCCCTGGAATAATTCAGTGCGGCGGCAATCATGCGCCATGGTGGCGAGCGTACGGATCACTGGCATCTTGCCGAGGTCGCCCTTGCCGTAATCGCTTTCCAGCCCCCAGATCGCGACGATGATCTGCGGCGGCACGCCGAACCGCTGCTCGATCCGCGACAACAACGCGGCGTGACGCTGCAGCATCGCCCGTCCAATGTTGATCCGTCCCGGCCCGACGCGGGTTGCAATGTATTGCTCAAAGGTCTTGTTGAAAGTGCCGCGCTGGCGCCGGTCGAAACTCAATACCGCCGGATCGGGCGTCACGCCTGACAGCGCCGAGCTGATCACGCTTGGCGAAACCCCCGCCGCCTGCGCCTCCGCCGACATGCTCGCCACGAAGCTGTTGAAGTCGCCGCCGCAGCGGGCGGCGAAGGTGGGGGTGGAGAGGAGGAAGGTGGAGGCAAGCGTACAAAGGACAACCGGGAAACAAATTTTTCTGAAAACGTTCATTGTAGCGTCCTTATTTTTCAACGAAACGCTCATGATGCCATGTCGCTCGCAAGACTCAAAGTCGTAGTCAAATCCGCGAGCGACCTTAGATGCAGACGTAGTGTTCTGGTGTCGCTTTGCGGACTGGATGCTCAGCCTAAGTTCTGCCGTCCAAAACTCTATCTGCCTTTCTCTTATTCACCCTGCCCCACTACTTAAATGAAAAGCAACAGTTCCAATTTGCAATAATTGATTGCGCGGATCTCACGGCAAGCGTGAAGCAAGGGCCAATACTGAAACGGCGGGCTTTCGCCCGCCGTTTTGTTTCGATGGATTGCCGGGTCGAGCCTGAGCATGACGATCACCCGGTAGCCTCATGCTGAGGAGCGCGGAACGCGCGTCTCGAAGCAAGTGCCGACCCCGCCCTTCGAGACGCCGCGCTTGCGCGGCTCCTCAGGGTAAGGCGAGACATCAGTTGTCGAGGAACGACCTGAGCTTCCGGCTCCTGCTCGGATGCTTCAGCTTGCGCAGCGCCTTCGCCTCGATCTGACGAATACGCTCTCTGGTCACCGAGAACTGCTGGCCAACTTCTTCTAGGGTGTGGTCGGTGTTCATGCCGATGCCGAAGCGCATGCGCAGCACGCGTTCTTCGCGCGGGGTCAGCGAGGCCAAAACCCGCGTAGTCGTCTCGCGCAGGTTGGACTGGATCGCGGCGTCGATCGGGAGGATCGCGTTCTTGTCCTCGATGAAATCGCCGAGATGCGAGTCTTCCTCGTCGCCGACAGGCGTTTCCAGCGACAGCGGCTCTTTCGCGATCTTGAGAACTTTTCGAACTTTCTCCAGCGGCATGCCGAGCTTTTCGGCAAGCTCTTCCGGCGTCGGCTCGCGGCCGATCTCATTCAACATCTGGCGCGAGGTGCGCACGATCTTGTTGATGGTCTCGATCATGTGCACGGGAATGCGGATGGTGCGCGCCTGGTCGGCGATCGATCGCGTGATCGCCTGCCGGATCCACCACGTCGCATAGGTCGAGAACTTGTAACCCCTGCGGTATTCGAATTTGTCGACCGCCTTCATCAAGCCGATATTGCCTTCCTGGATCAGATCGAGGAACTGCAGGCCGCGGTTGGTGTATTTCTTGGCGATCGAAATCACGAGCCGCAGATTGGCCTCGACCATTTCCTTCTTGGCCTGGCGCGCCTCGCGCTCGCCCTTCTGCACGCCGTGCACGATCTTGCGGAATTCGCCGATCTCAAGCCCGGTCAGCGCGGCCAGCGACTGGATCTCGTGGCGCAAATCCTTGATGCGGTCCTTTTCGTGGTGAACGAAATTCTTCCAGCCCTTGGCGGAGAGTTTCGAGACACGGTTGAGCCAGCGCGGATCGAGCTCCGAGCCTTGATAATTGCGCAAAAAGTCCTCGCGCGCGACGCCGTGGCTGTCGCCGAGGCGAAGCAGACGGCCCTCGAACGAGACCAGCTTCTTGTTGATGTCGTAGAGCTGCTCGACCAGTGAATCGATGCGGGCCTGGTTGAGGCGCAGCGACTTCACCTCGACGATGATCTCGTCCTTCAGCTTCTTGTATTTGCGCTCCTGCGACGGCGACAGCGATTCGCTCTGCAACTGGTTGGCGATATCCTGTTCCTGCAGGCGGCGCAGCTTCTTGTAATTGTCGGCGATCTTGTCGAAGGTTTCGACCACCTTCGGCTTCAGCTCGGCCTCGATGGCGGCCAGCGACATCTGGTTTTCGAACTCATCGTCATCCATGTCGCCTTCGGCGGCGGCTTCGGCCGGATCCTTCTCGGCTTCGGGCTCAACGGCCGGCGCGGGACGGAACGGGGTCGGCGCCGGCGGCGCGGCCGGCGGAGCAACGTGCGCAGGCGTGGCCTGCGCCGACAGCGCCGCGCCATTGCCATTGGCTTCGCCGAGCGGCTGGCCGTCGGCGGCGACCGGCGCGCCAAGCAGCGCGGCCGAGTTCATGTTGTTCTTGGCGTCGGGCCCGGCGTAAGTCGCCTCCAGATCGATGATGTCGCGAAGGAAGATCTTTCCCTCGTTGAGTTCGTCGCGCCAGATGATGATGGCCTGGAAGGTCAGTGGGCTCTCGCACAAGCCTGCGATCATCGCCTCGCGGCCGGCCTCGATGCGCTTGGCGATCGCGATTTCGCCCTCGCGCGACAGCAGCTCCACGGTGCCCATCTCGCGCAGATACATGCGGACGGGATCGTCGGTGCGCTCGCCGGGCTCGGATTTCTTGACCTCGGTGACGGCCTTCTGCGTGACCTCGACCAGCTCGTTGTCGGTCTCGTCCTCGGCCTCTTCCTTGCTCTCTTCCTCGCTGTCGGCGTCCTCTGCCTCGGAAACGTTGATGCCCATGTCGGAGAGCATCGACATGATGTCTTCGATCTGCTCCGGCGAGGTGGTGTCGGACGGCAGCACTTCATTGAGCTGATCGAAGGTCACGAAGCCGCGCTTCTTGGCCTGCTTGATCATCTTCTTGACGGCGGCATCGGACAGGTCGAGCAACGGCGAGGGCGCGTCCGGCGAATCCTTCTCAGGAGCGTCCGCTGCCTTGTCGTCTTTTTCCTTGTCCTTTACCTGCAGCGTCTTTGCCTTGCTGGCCATTCATTGCTCCCGAAACGCGCTCATGTCGGGTGCGTTGCCGCGCCCGCTTGAATTACTGATGTCACTTACGACGCGCAAAGGGCGGCGCAAACCATCGCCACCCCTGCATTGCTCGCGTCGATTTCAAGCTCTTAGCTGTAACGTTCTAAGCTTCGATTAACCCTGTTTTTGCAGCCAAATCATGGATTTGGCGAGTCATTTCGCGGTCCCAACCGCGCCCATCCGCATGATTCTTTAATCAAACGCTCCGCTGGAACCGACCCGAAGACTCCCCGAATCCCTCGATCAGGGCCTCGGTGCCGTCGACTTCCTCCATTCGGGCCTTAACGTCACGCAGCCACGCCAAATTCGCCTCGCTTGCCTCATCTCCCAAGGCCCGCTCGGCATCCTTCAATTCCCTAAGTAATGAGTGCCATTGACGATGCAAGGATACCAGCTGGTGCCAAGTGGAAAGAACGTCCTCCCGCGCGGCGCCGCCTTGCGTGCCCCACACCGCCGAAGTCGTGATTGCTCGTTCAACCCTTTGAAGAGATTGTGAAAATCCGCCCGCGGCGAGGTCGGCGCGCATTTTCTCGGCTTGTTCGGAGGGCTCCGGGCTCTGGTGATGGTCGTTGGCGAAAGCGGCGATGATGCCGGCGCGCAGTTTGTGGGCCTCCGGATGGGCCAATTCCAGCGCCGCCACCTCTTCCAGGTGGTCGTGCAGCAGCCAAGGATGATTGATCAGGGACTGCAAAATCAAGGCTTCGCGGCGGGAGATCGCGCTGCGCTGGCCGCGCATGATCGAGCTGGTCGCAAGCTGGGGGCTCGCCGCCTGATAGGGCCCGCGGTTGATGGTTTGGCTGCTGGCCGAGGCTTGCGCGCGGCCGCCTCGAGGCTCGAATCGGCCTGCGGCGCCCGGAGTGAACGAGCCGCGCGGCGCAAAGCGCCGGCCTGATTCGCCACCGAAAGCGCCCCCAGCCGCGCGATATCCGCCTCTCCCATAGCCGCCGCGCCCGGCTTCCGGCGCGAACGTCCGCTGCAGGCGTTCCGCCAGGTCCTGGCGGTAATAGCGCCGCACCACTTCATCGCCGATGCCGTTGGACAATTCGCGAATCCGCGCCTCCAGCGCCGCGCGCCGCTCGGGGGTCGCAAACGTGCCGGCTTCGATTTCGCGCGACCAGATCACGTCGGCGAGCCCGCGCGCCGCGCCAATCACTTCCTCGATCGCGCCGCGCCCGCCGGAGCGCGCGAGATCGTCGGGGTCCTGGCCTTCAAGCAGCAGCGCAAACCGCAAACTCTTTCCCGGCTTGAGATGCGGCAGCGCCATGTCGGCGGCGCGCCACGCCGCCTTCTGCCCGGCCTTGTCGCCGTCAAAACACAGGATCGGCTCGTCCGCCATCTTCCAGAGCAGCGCGAGCTGATTTTCCGTGAGCGCGGTGCCGAGCGGCGCGACGCTCGCGGCAAAGCCCGCGCCGACCATGGCGATGACGTCGACATAGCCTTCCACCACCACCAGCGGCGCGCCGTTATGGGTGGCGAGCCGCGCCGGCGCCAGATTGTAGAGATTGTCGCCCTTGTGAAACAGCGGCGTTTCCGGCGAGTTCAGGTATTTCGCCGCGACGTCCTTTTCCAGCGCACGGCCGCCGAACGCGATCACCCTTCCGCGCAAGTCGGTGATCGGAAACATCACGCGGTCGCGAAAACGATCGTACGGCACCGGGATGTCATCGCCTGCGATCAGCAACCCCGCTTCCACCATGTCCTCCACGGGAATGCCCTGGGAGCCGAGATGCTCCTTCAGCGCGAAGCGCTCGCCGGGCGCATAGCCGATGCGGAACTGCAACTGCACTGACGGCGAAATGGCGCGGTCGCCGAGATAGCCGCGCGCCTTCGCGCCGTTGCGCGAGGCCAGCGTGTCGGCGAAGAATTTCGCGGCAAGCTCCATCACGTCATGCAGTGTCTTGCGGCGCTGCTCGTGACGCGCCGCATCCGGCGTGGCGGCAGGCAGCGGCACGCCGGCCATCGCCGCCAGACGCTCGACGGCTTCGGTGAAGCCCACGCCCTCGGTCTCCATCAGGAAACTGATGATGTCGCCGTGCTTGCCGGAGGAGAAGTCGTGGTAAAAACCCTTCTGGTCGTTGACCGTGAAGGACGGCGACTTCTCTTGTTGAAACGGCGACAGCCCTTTCCACTCCCGCCCCGCCCTCTTCAATTTCACGCGCCGGCCCACGACTTCCGAAACCGGAAGCCGGGCGCGCAGCTCATCAAGGAATTGAGGCGTAAAGCGCATGCGGGATTTTTCGTTGAGTCGCGGGCCGATGCCAACCGGCCATGGATATAGGAGCCCCGGCTAAAATACGAAGATTATTGGCCTTCTCCCAGCTATTCACAGGGGGTCCGCACGTGAAGCATCCTGTCCCGGATGTGGCGCAGCGCGCGACGCGGCGGGATTATCGCTCCATAAACCGTCCCGAAGCGATGGGGGGCAAGCGCGTGACCGGCCAGTTGTAGACGTAGGTCCATGCCTCGGTCACTGCGCTCTCGTCCTGCGTAACCGACAGCATCTTGCGGACATATTCCGTCGGCTCGACAAACCCCTCGCCGCAGGCCTCGTACATGTCGAATTCGCGCAGCAATTCCTTTGGCGAGCGCAGCCGGTAGAGTTCGCCGAACACGACGTCACTGGGGTCGTCGGACAACACCATCCCGGGATAGTGCTTCACCAGATAGAGCCGGCCCCGGCAGTGCGCCTCGCCGATAAACTCCGCGCTGCGCGACAACAGCTGCGCCATCGGATGATCGAAGCCGCGCATCAGCGTGCCGTAAACGAACAGAAGGTCGGGTGTCATGGCAGGATGTATAACCCGTCATTGCGAGCGAAGCGAAGCAATCCAACTTTAACGCGCAAGGAAGCTGGATTGCTTCGTCGCAAGTGCTCCTCGCAATGACAGAACGGGCCGTCGCTACGCCGCCACCACCTCATCGCTGATGACGACGAATTTGACCAGATCCATCCGCCCAAAACTCGTCGTCAGCGCCACGTCGGCGGCATCGCGGCCCGTCGCCATCAGGATGCGGCCGATCCGCGGACGATTGTGGCGCGCATCGAAGGTGTACCACTGCCCCGACAGATAGACCTGAAACCAGCCGGAGAAATCCATCGGCGCGGGATCGCGGGGCACGCCGATATCGCCCATGTAGCCGGTGCAATAGCGCGCCGGGATGTTCATGCAGCGGCAGAACGTCAGCGCAAGATGCGCGAAGTCGCGGCACACGCCGGCGCGCTGCTCGTAGACGTCATGCGCTGATTTCATGTAATGCGCATGCTGATAGCCGAAGCTGACGTGATTATGCACGAAGTCGGTGATGGCTTCGACCCGCCCCCAGCCAGGCTGGGTATTGCCGAACAGCGACCAGGCCACATCGGTCAATTTATCGGTCTCGCAATAGCGGCTCGGCATCAGATACTGCAGCAGCTCATCCGGCAGCTGGTCGATCGGAATCTGCTGCGCGGTCGGCACCACGGCATCAGGCAACCCGGAATCGCGCACCAGCGCGCTGCCGCGCAGCGTCACGCCGCCGGCCGGCGCCACCAGGCGGCCGCAGACGTTGCCAAAGCCGTCGCGGTAAAATCCGATCGGCACGTTCGGCTCGACGACGATGGTTTCGGTGCCCACGATATCGGCGAAGCGCGACGGGTGAATGCTGAGCATGATCACCAGCGGTGTTGGCTGCACCGCGGTGTAGGCAATCTCAAAGCCTACCTTGATCTCCATGGTCAAACCTTTGCCGCGTCACCGACCGAGACGACGTTGATGCGGACCTCCATGCCGACGAACGCATCGGTCGAACCGAGATAGGTGCCGTGCAGCGGGATGGCCTGTCGCGGATCGCGCGCGACCGCCACCCGAATGAGGTCGCGGGTGCCGACGATGCCGTTGGTGGGATCGAACTCGATCCAGCCGGCGCTCGGCAGATAGACCTGCACCCAGGCATGGGTCGAACCGCCGCCGACATAGCCGTGCGCGCGATCGCCGGGGATCGCGATATAGCCCGACACGAAGCGCGCAGCGATGCCGAGCCGCCGCAGCGCCTCGATCATCAACAGCGCAAAGTCGCGACAGGTGCCGGATCCGGTCTGCAGCGTGTCGAGCGGATGCCAAGTGCCTTGCTCATGCCGTTTGCGGTAGCCAAAAGCTTTGCGGATGCCGTGGGTCATGCCGCTCAGAATCTTGAAGGTCGGCGTCGGTCCTTCCTCATCGAGAAAATTCCGTGCCCACGCAGAAAGTACGCCGTCGGGATCGGCATATTGCGGCGTGATGACTTGAATGAGGTCGGGAAACTCCTCGTCGTCGTAGAGAAACGGATAGAAATACGCCGGATCGTCCGGAGTTAGCGCGAATTCCTCGGCCGGATTGTGCTCGACCGTTGCGGTGCTATCAAAAGACAAGGTTTCGGCGCGCTCGTCGAAGGTCGCAATCGCGACACTGTTGCCGAATACGTCGTGGATCCAGCGCAGCGACATCGGCTCCGGCACGATCTTAAGATTGCCCGAAAGCACGCGCAGATCGTGGCCGTCGCGCGGACGCAGCATGATGCGGTGTTCGCCGAACGCCACCGGGTGCGCATAGCGATATTCGGTCTTGTGATGGATTGTGAGCAGGGGCATCGTCGAAGCAATCATGTCGAAGCGATCATGTCGAAGTGATCATCTGACTTGTGCAATCTAATCTATACCGATCCCTGCACCGATCCCTGCTTATTCCTAAGCCGATATGCTGCTTCGATAGGCAAGCGAGTAACGAAAAAATGGATTTGGACAGCGCCGGCGATATATCATTACTCCTTGGCAGCGAAGATGTTCCGCCGGTTCTCGAAGTTAATGCGGCAGGCAACTCTCCGTTTCTTTTGACCTGTGATCACTACGGCCGGACGATCCCGCGCATCCTCGGCGATCTCGGGCTGCCGGAAGGCGAGCTGACACGGCATATCGCCTGGGATCCCGGCATCGCCGGCGTCGCCCAGCCGCTATCGGAGCGGCTCGACGCGCACCTGATCGCGCAGCGCTATTCGCGGCTGGTGATCGACTGCAATCGCCCGCCGGACACGTTAAGTTCGATCCCGCGCATCAGCGAAGCGACGGTGATACCCGGCAACGAAGCCCTTGCGCGCGACGCGGTCGAGGCGCGGCGCCAAGCGATCTTCGATCCCTACCATCGCCGCATCCGCGAGGTCATCGACCGCCGCCTGCACGATGGTATTCCGACCGTGCTGGTGTCGCTGCACAGCTTCACGCCGGTTTACGCCGGGATCGCGCGGCCGTGGCATATCGGCACGCTCTATCATCGCGACACCAGGCTGCCACCGCTGCTGTTGAAACTGTTGCGCGCCGAGGCCGATCTGGTGGTCGGCGACAACGAACCCTACGCGGTGAGCGACGAGACCGACTACACGATTCCGGTTCATGGCGAGGCGCGGGGATTGATGAATAGCGGGATCGAGATTCGCCAGGACCTGATCGCCGATCAGGCAGGCCAAAAGCAATGGGCGGACCGGCTGGCGCGGATTCTTGACGAGATCAAAACCATTTTGCGGACGCAGCAAATGTTGCCGGCTTAGTGTTTCTGATAAATTCCGGAAGCTTAGAGATTGGTGAGTGAACTTCAAAAGCGATCAGATAGGGCTGGGATAGTGGACGGCCTCACTTTGCGCGCGTCAATGCCAGCCAGACGCCACCGCCGATCATGAAGCCGCCGGAAATCCGCGACACCAGCCGCGTCCGCCGTGCCGAGAAGAACAGCCGCGCGCGGCCGGCCAGCAGCGCGTAGATTGAATCGGTGATCGCACCGGTGACCATGAAGGTCGCGCCGAGCAGCGCCACCTGCGAGAAATGGTCCCTGCTCATGTCCATGAACTGCGGAATGAACGCGCCGAAGAACACCAGCACTTTGGGATTACTGAGCAGCACCAGAAAACCCTGCAGGAAAAACCCGCCGCGCGGCGGAGGCGGCGGCGCATCGGCATCGACCCCTTCGACCGGCGCGCGGATCAGCTTGATGCCGAGCCAGACCAGATAGGCAGCACCGGCAAAGCGCACCCAATCGAACCAGTAGCCCATCGTCGCGATCAGCGAGGTCAGCCCGATCGCAACGATTCCGATCACGATCGCGAGGCCCGCCTGGACGCCTGCGATGTTGGTCAGCGCCGCCCGGGTGCCATGCCGCAAGCCATTGGCGATCACCAGCGTAACCACGGGTCCCGGCAGCAGCGCCAGCGCGATGCAGGCGGCGACGAAGGCGAGATAGACTTGCAGGGACATGGGGAGACTCGCGAGTTTGGGGATGGCCGATCGATTATGCACGATCGCAGCGCCGGTGGAAGGCGCGCTTCTCTCCGGCTTGCGGACAGACGTTAGGCACGCGTCAACAGCGTCCATTCCAGTCACGCCAAAAACAGGCTCTTGACATGCAACCATTTGGTTGCCTATTATCGCTGTCATGGATGAGGTCTTCAAAGCGCTGGCCGATGCATCACGGCGGTCACTGCTGGACAGGCTTCACGCCAAAAGCGGCCAGACCCTGAACGAGCTCTGCGACGGCCTCGCCATGACGCGGCAAGCCGTGACCAAGCACCTTGCGATTCTCGAGGAGGCCAACCTCGTCACCACGTTCAGGCATGGCCGCGAGAAGCTGCACTATCTCAACCCGGTGCCGATCCATCAGATCGGCGAGCGGTGGATCAAGAAATTCGAGCGCGGCAAGCTTACCGCGCTCAGCGAATTGAAGCGGCAGTTGGAGAAGCGCGATGAGTAAACCGGAATTCGTCCACACCACCTATATCGAGACCTCGGCCGAGAAACTCTGGCAGGCGCTCACCGACGGCGACTTCACCGAGCGCTACTGGTTCGGCTATCGCGTCGCCGCCGACTGGGAGATCGGATCACCTTACAAATTTGCCAAGCCAGGCGCGAACAGCATCGAGGGCAAGGTATTGACATTCGATCCGCCCAGGCGGCTCGCCTATAGCTGGAATTCAAGTTCTCCGGACGCGAAACATGAACGGCCCTCCCGCGTTACATTCGACCTCGAGCCGCGCGGCAAAGTCGTGAAGCTGACCGTGACGCATGACGGCTTCGACGAAGGCAGCAAGACCTTCCGCGATATTTCCGGCGGCTGGCCGATGGTGATCGCGAGCCTGAAAAGCCTGCTCGAGACCGGACACGGGCTGAATATCGATCCGCCGTCCGCTGCTGCCGCGAAGGAAAACGCCCATGCGTAAGCCCGAGTTCATCTATGTCAGCTATATCGAGACCACACCGGAAAAATTGTGGGAGGCGCTCACCAGCAGCGAGTTCACGAAGCGCTACTGGTGGGACACGTCAGTGGTTTCGGACTGGAAGGTCGGCTCGCCGTTCTCGCTGGTCATGAACGGCCAGACCACCGATGTCGGCGAAGTCCTCGAGGTCGACCGGCCGCGGCGGCTGTCCTACACCTTTCACCACATCCTGAGCGAAGCGGCGAAGAAAGAGCGCCCGTCGCGCGTCACCTTTGTGCTGGAGCCATACGGCAAATTGACAAAGCTGACGCTGACGCACGAGGATTTCGCGGAAGACAGTGTGGTCGTCGACGGCATCTCGAAGGGATGGCCCGCCATCTTGTCCAGCCTCAAGAGCATGCTCGAATCCGGCACCGCGTTGGCGATTCCCCCCTCCAGCCTCGGCATCAAGGAGTTGAACCGGCCATGAACATCGCGGATTTCAAACCGGCCATCGTCTACACCATCTACATCGCCTCGACGCCGGAGAAAGTGTGGGAGGCGCTGACGACGGCGGAGTTCTCCAGGAAATACTTTTCCGGCTTTGCGGTGGAGACCGAACTCAGGGTCGGCGGTGCGTTTGTCGCCCGCGCCCCGGATGGGTCGGTGCACATCTCTGGCGAAGTGATCGAATGCGATCCGCCGCGAAAACTCATTATCACCTGGAACGTCAACTGGCCTGCGCTGGTCGAGAAGCTCGGCGTTACGCTCGTGACCTATCAGATCGAGCCCGCCGGCGATGCCGTAAGACTCACGCTGATCCAGGCGCACGACCGGCCGATCAGCGATGACATCCTGTCCGGCGGACGCCAGGGCTGGCCCGCGATCCTGTCGAGCCTGAAGAGCCTGCTTGAGACCGGCAACGCGCTCGTCATCAAGACGGAGCCGCCGCAGCGAATGCTGGAAGCGCTGAAGAAATTGGGGGCCGGGACGCCGTAGCTGGCGTTATCTCCTCACGTCGTCCCTGCGAAAGCAGGGACCCATATGTGGACGGCCCCCGTGCCACAAGAGTTCTTCAGGGTCTGATCGGATCGCTTGCATCCATATGTCCGGCCTGTTGATGCGGTGTGTTTTAGACCGCTGGCCAAGATGGTTTCCGCGACGCGAGCTCCAAACAGCCTCACGACCTTTCTTCGGCCAATGGGTCCCACGGACTGTCTCGCACCTCGGATCGATCGATCCTACCATCTGCTCCCCTCTTGCAGCTCCGGCTCAACCGGTGTGGCGAACGCCGACCGGCCGATCTCTCAAGCGGCGACTGCCGATGCGTCAAGCATCCGCGCGCCATCGTAACTTTCGCCCGTCGCCATCAGCTTCCAG
>NZ_JNIJ01000023.1 GCF_000701345.1 Bradyrhizobium sp. URHD0069
ATGCGCGCCCGACGCTGCCGCGTCCACCGCATCCCACCCCGCGTCCGTGACGATCGCGATACGCCCCTCTCATGGGGTGAGACGGCGAGGCTTATAGATTTGATTTGGGTCAAACGGGAAGCGGAATATTTTTGCGAACAGGACTGGACAGCCAACTGGCTGATTTGCCCGTCGGGCAACTCAGCCGAGCTGTCCGCCATAGCTCGAAGAGCGAAGGCGGAAAGCGTGACCCGCCTCTTTATCGTCGGTGAAACCACTTGTTTGCAGACTAAGAGCACAGCTTGGTTGGCCTGATGGGGTTGCGTTCGCCATAGGCGGACATGCGGCGGTAGCTCCAGGCGGTAGCTCCAAGATAAAGCGACGGCCCCGGGTGTGGGACCCTGAGGCCGTCCGAGAGGTATACACACTGGAGGGCTCCCGACAGAGAAATAGCGCGAGCTTTGTTTTTTTGCTGGCAGAAAACTTGCGTCGCTCAACGGCTTTCTTTCCGAACGGCGGTGTATCCACATCCGGCGCGTTGTCATCTGTCGGCCGCCAGTCGCCCGGCGCCTCGTTCAGATGAGTAGATCATCCTGCAACGTCTCATCGGGCCTTACGCCCAGCAGATCGATCGTCTCGCTGCCGACATGCAGCAGCGTTCCACCGTGGTGGTCGGAGGATCTATCGACATTCAGGTCGCCAGAGTATTGCAGCGTGTCGACCAGCGGGTCGAAATCGGTGATGGTCGCGGTGTTGTGTTCGCGGCCGATGATGTCGAAGTTGAACACGAAGGTGTCGGCGCCGGCGCCGCCGGTCATGGTCTGGTTCCCGGACGCGGCGACCAGGGTGTCGTCCTTGGGTCCGCCGGTCAGGGTGTCGTTGCCCGGAGACCCGATGACCAGCCGTGCTTGCCCCTCGACCGCCTCGGCTCCGGTCGGGTCCACCCCGCCCAGCGTCCCCGAGTGCCGCTCAGTCGATACGAACGCGTCGGCCTGCATCGCCATGGTGTCCGTATTACGCTCGATGATGTCAGAAAGCGTGGTCGACCTGATGTCGTCCAGGGTCTGCCGGTCGAACCCCTGGTTCTCGAAATACAGCCGGTCGCCGTCGCGCAAGGCTGCAAACTGGTCCGAGAGGATCCTGCCGAAGGTCGGGCCGATCGCGGCGCCATCGAGGTGATCTTCCGCCAGCCCTCCGGTCCACAGATCGATGGCGTGCACGTCGCCGTAGGCCCGCTCCAGCGCCGCCGCCGTCTCGGGGTTGGAGGAGACTTGATCGAAGCTGGTGTAGGGGTCCAGCCCGAGCGCCTCCCTGGTCTGGTTCAGCGTTCCCAAGCCGAGGTCGTGAGCACGCCGGATGTTGATTGCGGCAAGGTCAATGGAGACCGGCGGATCGTTGAGAAGATTGCGCAGGTCGTCGATGATGTGTTCGTCCAGCTCATTCGCGGAGTCGCTGGTTAGGTTGCGCAATATGCCGTCGGCGCCACCGTGGGTGACGAAGGTCTCGGGCGACTCGAAGAAGGTTTCCGCCAGGCCTTGCGCCGACGTGTTGGCGCCCAGATCGTCCATGGCGTCGATATCGCTCGAGACCAAGGAGTGTCCGAACCGGAAGGCCGCCCCGGCGAATTCCGCGGTGATGGTCGGGTCGACATTGGGGTCGTAGCCGCGATAGTCCGGGATGGCATCCGGTCCGAGCAGGTGCGGCAGGAACTCGTTGTAGGTGATGTTGACCATTTCCGCGGTGGTGATGGCCCTGGCGGTCTCATACAGCCGGTCACCGCTCCAGTTCGGATGTTCCTCGTGCAGCCGGTCGACCTGGTAGTTGTGCTCGCGTACGAACAGGACTTGCAGCGCCGTCAGGTCCGGATTTTCCTGGGCCCGAATGTCGCCGGCCGCGAACGCCGACCCCTGCTCGGTCATGACGATCGGCAGGTTGTCGCCCTCCGACATCGTCATGTGCCCGTCGGCCGTGCGCAGGCTGGCCGCGGTAGCCGCATCCGACCCGTACACCTGCGAACCGTCGAGCCAGCCGGTCACCGTGTTGATTGCGGTCGCGGGGCTACCGGCCACGCCCGTCGTCGGATCGATGGCCACCCGCGTGATCGGGATCGTGGTGCCAGCCTCAAGGAACTCGTCGCCCGGCGGCACCACGACCGAAATGTCCTCCGTGCCGGTCCGTTGCAGATCCATGTCGTGGTCGATGAACTGGCCCCAGGCATACATCATCCCGGACAATGCCACTCCGTCGACCTGAAGATGGGTGTCGGGGCCACCCGCCACCACTATGTTGCTGATCTCGCGGGGATTGGGACCCGGCGTCATTTCGGAGATGCCGTCGGCAAAGTTGGCCGGACCAATTCGGGCAAAGTTGGTGTCGGCCTGGTTCAGGCCGGGCACGGCTTGATTGTTGTCGGAGCCGTCGATGGATCGAAAACGGAGTGCCATGGGGACCTCTTTCCGTTTGAGAGTCCAGCCCGGATCCCCAGTGCCCTCCTTTAGGCGGCACTTTCATGATTCGATGTGGCGGTCGCGCGGTCTTTCGGCATCGTTTCTGCGAAGTGGTCAATTCCATACACTTGGGATTTTGCAGCGTTAGAGTTGAGGTGCATCGAAACGGCGCGCCTGAGTCGTTCCGCAATTCCGCTAGGACACAGGCTGTTTCAGCATCATGGCCGACGGCTCACCGGACTATCAGAACGAGGTGCTCGAGCACGCAACCAGGTTCAACCTGTGTTTCGGCATGGAATGAGGACCCGTTTTCGGGGTGATCGGCATCCAATCGGGACCCCGGAGCTAGGGTCCACAGTGGCTTCCATCAATTCCATGCAAAAGCTTCGTTCCCGGTGGTTGCAAGCCATGTTTACCGGGCCTCGCAGCACATCGAAAGGAGATGGCGCCCGTTCACGCCGTGGATGGGAATTACGCCTTACGCCGCCGGACAGTTCACCACCTTCGATCTGCCCGCCTATGCCGAACAGGCGCTGTCCGGCACCTTCGCATTGAGCTACGGCGCGAAGAGCGTCACGGCATCGCGCAGCGAGTTGGGTGTTCGCACCGATAAATCCTGGGCGATGACGGATGCGATCTTCACCCCTGCGCGGCCGCTTTGCCTGGGCGCATGATTTCAACACCGACCGCAATATCGCCGCGACGTTCCAGACGCTGCCGGGCGCATCGTTTGTCGTCAACGGCGCGGCGCAAGCGCATGACGCGGCGCTCACCACTGCCTCCGCCGAGATGAAGTTCATCAGCGGCATCTCGCTCGCTGCCACCTTCGAGGGCGAATTCTCCGACGTGACGCGCAGTTACGCCGGCAAGAGCGTCGTGCGCTACCCCTGGTGACCTCCGGTATCGGCACTTTTCGGACCTGACGCACCCGGTCGGCGATGTCCGCAGATCGGAGAAGAGCAGATGTTCGCGGCGCGTTGTCAAAGTGACGCGATTGACCCGGAACGGACCTTCCTTGGCCATCGACTTGACTGGAAGCAACGCGCCGCCGATCATTTCACCGCGCCATCTTTCTCGGGCGCGGCAAATGCCGGATTGAGAAAGCGCCTTTGGCTCGCGGTTCAAAGCCGCGCGCCGGATCGAGACCGAGCCGGCCCGCCAATACAAGGCGCGCGCTCATTTTGTGAAACGGGGAGCGGCGGGCCGCAGGGCATTCACCGACTGTCCGTCCCAGCCCGGCCGCATAGCTGCGGGGGTTTTCCTCCTTCTCGCGGCGCACGGTCACGAACGCCGCGGTCCCCGCCCCTAGGGGAACGTCAGGCCAAAAGCGGCCGGGTCGGGCTGCTCGCCGTCCCGCGGGACCAAAAAGCGCTCCAGCCCACCCGGCACGAAGCTGAGCAGCAAGGTCGCCTGGTCGCCGACCACTTCGATCGTATGCGGCACACCGCGGGGAAGAGCCGCGTAGGCGCCCGGCCCCACCTCGACGCGGGCATCGCCGACCCGCGCGATTAGCTGCCCCTGCACCACGTAGACCAGCTCGTCCTCGCGCGAGTGGGTGTGCAGCGGCGGCTCCTCCCCGGCCCGCACCGTCCACAGGACAGCGCCATAGTCGCCTCCGGACTGGCTGCTCTCCACTTTCATCTCGACGCTCGAGCCCCCGCTCGAGGTCACCGTCTCGCCGCCGTGGGGCGGCGTGAGAACTGGCTGCTGGACTGACATTTGTAGCCTCCTGTTCGTATTAAAGATGACTATCCACCACCCGACGAGAATGACCTTGCAACGCCGGCGAGGGAAATCACCTCTCGCCATAGAGTCGATGGACGATCGTTATTGCCGCCGCGCCGCGTGATGCCGCCGCATCTGCAGAGACTTCTAAACCCGTTGCCGCCCTTGGACCAATCGAGGTTGCGCGTGCCAACGCGCGCCGCCGTCCTTGACCATGACGCTGCTCCTACGGTGGATTTGTCGTGCGCCACGTCGCCGACTGGATGCCGGACGGAGGTAAGAGAAAGAAAGAACATGGCCATTTTGCAGATGGGGCAGGATGCCTACAGAAAAATTTCGGAAATCCGGAATTGGCTTACGTGGGTAACGACCAAGCTGCTTGCACACTCAGGTCTGGTGGTGGCACGAAGCCAAGTCCAACCTGCAACTCGATGCGAGCTGACCCGGACGCGCTACGTCGCCTCTTGGCACTTTTCAGACATGCCGCGATGTCCGCTATCAGGGGTAAAGCGGAAGTGGCTCGGACATCGCCAAACCGACGCGATTGACCCCAACCGGACTCTGACAGTCTCGGCGCAGGAGGCCGGTTGTGAGATATCTGCTGCACGAGCTGACTGATACCTGCCAGTTCGGCATCGCGCCGCCGACAGACCTCAGATCAATGTTTGACTCGGTTCGCCTCTACGATCTCTAGTCTGAAGCTAAATACATTCGGCTCCTTGGGATCAACGATTGCCCGGACCCAATGCGTATCAGGATAACCAATGGTCGCTACTCTCGTGAAATTTTCGATAGCCCGTCGGCTTGTAGAGCCGAACAGAGGTTTGTCGACGCGAAAGATGTGAGTATCTCCATGCACGTAGACCACGGGCTTGCCGAAGGCCACGGTCTCCTTCTCGAGCGCAGCCAGAAACTCGTCGAAGCCAGTTGCTCTTCTCGTTTCAGGTGATTTGAGACCCAGGCCCTCCAGCATGTATCTCTGCTGCACGTATGCGGGCCAGGTATTTTCAAATCGGGGGTCGGCCTGAGCAACGATCATGATTGCTTTGCTTCCGCTCCGCGTAGCCAGATCGAAGGCTTGTCTCATCCACGCCAAGTTGGCCGCGTTACGCTCTGAGTACTCAGCGTCCATCTCCGGCGTGCGGCCCAGGTTATTGTTGCTGCCTATCACGTGGAGAGTGACGAACATTACGTCCCCCTGGGTCCAGCGCACGTTCTCGTGGAAGTTAGCGTAGCGGCTGTCTTCACTCTGGCGCGTCAACCGTATGGTGCGCCGACCAAGGCTCTGGTCACCGTGGAAAAACATCTGGCGGAGCTTTGCCAATCTCTCAAGCGGGTCATACGTGCGCGGCTTTGCCCGGTGACAATCGGCCCACTCGTTGTCTCCAGCCACGAATATGAAAGGATGTTTGGAGCTTTGAGCCAGACCCAGGCGATGCTCGAACGTCTCGTCACCGCACGGAGGGAACCCCCCAACTTGCTCAGTCCACGCCGCACCGTCATACCAAAAATCACCGTCGTGAACGACAAAGGCCAACTCAGCGACGTCTATCGCCCTCATGACGTTGGCAAGCTCCTTTTCTTGCCTGGCGTCATACGGCATGTCGCCGATCAGCGCGAATTCAAATCTAGCGCCCGGCGCTTCCCTTCCGCCCTGACTCGTGGCGCTGTTGGAAAAAAGTAGCATGACGTACGCAACAGTCAGGGCGAACGTCAGTCCCGTCAGAGAACACGCGCTCCACGTGCGTCCCATGTTTCTCATACCTGCCTCCTATGCAACCATGTGGCTGTCAGCCGCCGCGTCCAGTTTTGCGACGCTCGCGGCGCGCCATGAGATACCCGCGATCTATACCGTTCGCGAGTGAAGCCAGCGAGGCTGATGAGCTATGGGGCCGATAATCTGCAGATGTATCGTCACGTTCGGTGTGACACCGGTCCTCAAAGGCGCAAAGCCTGCCGACCTGCCGGTCATGCAGTCTACCAAATTTGAGTTCGTCATCAACCTTCGCAAAGGCTCGTGAGAGCCCCTCGTTAGTGCTCGATCCAAACAGTCATGCCCGGATCCAGGCCGGCGGGCTCTCCCTCCGGGTCGAGGCGCAAGCGCAGCGTATTGCGGTCATGATCGCCAATAACCCGCTCGGCCTGCCAGGTGGCAAAGACCCCGAGCGGCCGCATTTCGGTGATGACGCTTTTGATCGCGCCATCGGCACCGTTCCGCATCACGCTCACTGATTTTCCGACCGTGAGACCACTGAGATAGTCTTCGCGGGCATTGAACGAAAGCCATTGCCTGCCTGCCGCCTCGACCATCAGGATCGGTTGACCCGCGCGAACATTCTCGCCCACCTCTGCAGCGATGACGCTGACCACACCGTCGGCTGGAGCACGCAGGATCATCTTTTCAAGACGCCGCTCAAGCACCGCGACCGCGGCCGCCGCGGCCTGCACCTGCGCGTCGGCGATCGCGCGTTCCTCCCGGGTCGGGCCCGCCACGGCCGCATCGTAATTCACCTGGGCCTTCGCCACATCGGCACGTGCACTTGCAGCCTCGTTTTCGGCCTGGTCAAGCGCCTGCTGGGATTCAAAGCGCTGGCGTGCCAGCGTGCTGGTTCTCGTGAGCTGGGCCTGCGCATATTCGAGGCGAGCTTTTGCCTTGGCGATTTCATATTTCAGCGACGCCACCTGTTCGCGTCGCACGCCCACATAGGTGTTGTTGCGGTTCGCGATTGCCGACGCGAGGGCGGCCCGCGCCTGGTCCGCCTGTGCGGTCAACTCCACCGCTGAAAGCCTCGCCAGGACATCGCCGGCGTGCACGTGGGCGCCCTTCTCGACCGCAATCGACACGAGCTGGCCGTTCACCTCCGGCTCCACCCTGATTTCGGTCGCCCGGACGACGCCGATGAGTGTGGCCGCCGATCCCGAACGACGCACCGAATAGATCAGCACGCCCGCGGCCAGCAAGAGTGCGATCGCAACGATGGCGCTAACCCTGCGCATATCGTTGCCTCCTCTTGACCGCAAGCGCCGAGATCACCGCGAGCGCGAAATAGACCAGCGCCAGGCACCACAGTCCGAGCCAGTCATGCGTGACCTCGCTGATGCCGGCACCCAGCTGGTTGATACGCACCAGTCCATCAATTGCGAAGTCGGCGGGGAAAATCCGACTCAACGCGATGGCCGCATCGGGGATTGCCTCGCGCGGCCATGCGAAACCTGTGGTGAAGAACTGAGGCAGGCTTGTTGCAAGGAGGAGGAGTGTCGCGTTTTCCGGCCGCGTGAACCAGGCCCCGATGGCCTGTCCCATGAAACTGGTCGCCAGCACGAAGACCGAAGCCAGCGCGAAGAGCTGGGCGGGATTGCCGAGCGCCGAAAAGCCGTAGATCCGCGGCAGCACGATGAGATAAAGCGCGAGCACAGGCAGGTAAATGGTCAGGTGGGCAACGCCGCGGCCGAACACGCCGGCAAACGCTCCGCCGCCTTTCGCCAGTGCTGTGCCGGTCAGCATCGCGGCACCGATCAGAAGGGTTTGCTGCAGGATCAGCACAAACGCCGCCGGGACGATGTAGCTCGCGTAGCCGCCCACCGGGTTGAAGATTGGCTGCAGCAGAACGTCCGCCGGGCTCAAGCTGGCCAATTTCGCTTTGACAAGGCTTCCGTCGGATCGTGCGCCTCGCGAAACGAGCTCGGACGTCAACGCTCCGACAGCCGCGGCGACTCCGCTTGCGGTCGACCTGAAAATGAACAGGTAGGTGGCATCCGCATAGACCGGGATGTGAGCGGTGATGCCCTTGAGCACGTCGCGTTCGGTGTCCGGCGGAATTTCGACGGCGGCAAAAGCCCTCCCACGGTCGATTGCGGTGCGCGCTTCGGCAAGAGTGCGCGCGCGAACCGCTACGCTCAATGCTCCGCTCGCATCCAGCGTCTCGACAATCTGGCGGCTGAGATCGCTGAGGTCATTGTCGACGACCGCGATCGGAAGTTTGCGCAGAATCTGGTTGAGATAGGGCTGCGGATAATAAAGGCCATAGACCAGCGGCGCCAGGAACAGCAGGCTGAAGGCACTCCGCGTTCCGAGCACGCGGCGCCACTCCGCCGTAAAGGCGCCGCCGATCCCCCGCGGGGTCGCGCCGATCCCGGGCGGCTCGGGAAGCCCCGCCATCTCAAATCGGCCATTGCGCTTGAGGCTCGACATGCGAAGCAATGCGAGTCCGGCATAGAGCACCGTGAGGCCCGCGAGCGCCGCGAAGGGAACGGCGGATTCCGAGACCGGCAATCCCCGCGCGGCCTGGCCAAGCAACACAGCCATGTACCAGCGCAGCGGCAGAATCGCGCTCCAGACTTGCGCGAACGCATTCATGCCGACCGTGGGAAAGCCGACGCCGGCGTAGCCGAACGCAGGGGAGACAAAGAGGCCCGTAAATCCCAGCCCCGTCGCAAGGTCGCCGGTCAGGAGTTGCAGCAAGGCTCCCAGCGACAGGTAAGCAACAATCAGGAGTGAGGCTGCGGCCATCATCAACGGCACGTCTCCCTTGAAGGGGATTTGCAGCACTCCCTCCAGGACGAGCGGCTCAACCAACATGATCAGGAAAAAGATGCCGAACAGCGGCGCGAGCTTGCCGACCAGCGCGACGACCGGATCGCCTCCGGCGCTTTCAAGCCATTCCCGCGCGTTGCGACGGCGAAATTCGGATCCGACCGCGTAGCCTCCAGCCAAGGCGATCACCACATGAATAATCATCGGCAGCAGCGCGCGCAGCAGGAACTGCGCATAGTTTTTTTGCGGATTGACCAGCGCGATGGTCTCGCCGGACAGCGTCCCGATCGAAGCCGGCGCCGGCGCTGCGCGGCTGGCGGGGGCAGCCACCGCCGCCGCGGCGGAAAGCGTGTCGCTCAGGCCTGAGGACGCAATGCCGGCCGCGGTCAGGAACTGCTGGTTGTAGAACCCGACGACCTGCGGGCGGCGATCGGCCTTCAGGTCGCGCTCGAAATCCGGCGGGATAAAGATCGCCGAGATCGCCTTGCCCGACCGTATATCCCGCGCGGCGGTGGACAGCGTACCGGAGCGGTCCACGATTTGCAGGCTCGGAGACGCCGCGACGTATTCCACCAGGGCACGCGAAGCATCCGACCTGTCCTGATCGACGACCGTCACCCCGAGTTCCCGGATGACCGGACGGCTGAAGACGGTGGTGAGAACCACGAACGCAAAAAGAGGCACGCCGAAGATCAAGAGCAGCGCCACACGATCGTGAACCAGCCACTGGCACTCGCGCCATGCGACCATCAGAAAGCCGGGCTTCGAAGCCAGCCTCATTGCCGCGACCGCCAGTCGAGATAGGCGCTCATTCCCGGCCGCAGTTCGGGCACTGGCTGAACCGGGTAGGCGCGGATCGAAAACGTCCGCAAATCGAAATCGCCCGAAGCGCGCGTGGCACGCCAGCTCGCATATTCACCCTTGGTTGCAATCAGCTTGACCTCGACCGTGACAGGGCGGTCATCGAGAGCCGGAACACGTACGTTAAATCGATCGCCGACCTTCAGGCTCTTCACGAGATCCTCGCGAAGATCGAAGTGAATCCAGACATCGGCCAAATCGATCAGGGTAATGAGCGGCACGCCCGGCGATACATATTCGCCCGGTTCCACATTGCGCTGGTAGACCTGCGATGCGAGGGGGGCGTAGACCACCAGTTGATCGATGATCGATCGAACGCTCTGGATGTCGGCATTGGCCTTTTCGACATTCGTCCTGGCGATCTCCCTCTCTTCCTTGGTGTAGCCATTGACCGCCTGGTCGTAGGCCGATTTGGCTTGATCGACCGCCCGTTCGCTTTCGTGCAGCGTGTCAGTCACCTGGTCGAGGCGGGCTTGCGGCGCATTGCCCTGCTCGGTCAAAGTCTTGGTTCGGTCAAACGTCTTCTGCGCCAGCACCAGGGCCGCTTGTGCCCGCTCCAGCTCCGCTTTCCGCGCGGCAATGGTCTCCGCCCGGGTTCCGACGAGCACGTTGGCAAGCTGTGCCCCGGCAACAGCCATCGCGGCCTGCATTTGCCCGTGTTTGGCGACAGTCTCGGGATTATCGATGCGTACGAGCACAGCCCCTGCAGGAACGTTCTGGCCTCGTTCGACAGGTATTTCCTTGACCCGCCCGTCGACACGCGCGGCGATATCGAGCCGTGTCGCATCGGCTTCGCCCTGCACCAGCAGCGGTTCCGGCCGCAACAGATAAAAGACCGAAAGCGCGACGACGATGGCCGCGACGGTGCCGACGATAATGGAAGGAGCGCGCGTCGCGGTGCGCGTCTTCTCCTTTTCGTCAGTTGGCGCCTCGGTACTCTGAATTTCCTTACCAGAGGTCGGCATGTCCATGCCTGCCTCCACTTAGCTCCGGGATAGCGTTATTATGGCTTGATTGTTAAGCCGCGTCCATCGAGCTGACGTAACCCGCCATTTTATCGTCGGTGAACGGCGGATTGCGCGGAGTTCATCATCGGGCGCGCATTCGCGCGACCCGCTGGCTGATTCAACCCCGGAGCTTGCGCGTGGCGCTCTCGTGCCTGTTTCCCGCATCAGGCTACCGGCTACGACTTCTACATTGTACCCCGCGCAGGGGACCCAAAATTCGGTTCGATCAAAGCGTTCGCCAACCGGGCTCGAACGGTGCGATGGGAGCGCGCCCCGCTGCAACGCGCTCGTGCCGGCGCTGCTCTTTCCACACGGAACGGCCTGCTCGTCTAATTTTTAGATTGGCTGCAATGAAGGGTCGGAGCGGCGTCAGTCCCGCGACACGACCACCAACTCCGGTTAAGTCCATGCACTGGACCGTTGAGGTTTGCACGATCATTGTCACGCGCTCGACCGCGGGCATGGCCCTGCGACAAGCAGCATCACCTCCGCAGGTGACGACTTATACAATCCGGGAGCGTTGATAATCCTTCTACTGTGAACGGACCTGTCGCGCAGGCAGAATGCGCTTTCGGGCTCCACTTGATGGAGGCGGCCCATGCCAAGAACATCATTTAAGGTCGACCTGTCCCGCCCGCCGGAGGCAGCCGAGATCAAGACCCATAATCGATGGCATCCCGATATTCCTATGGTCGAGATGATGAAGCCCGGCGACGAGTTCCGGGTCGAATGTTTCGACTGGACCGGTGGCCAGATCGAAAATGACGACAGCGCCAACGATGTGCGTGACGTCGATCTTACCAAAGTTCATTACTTGAGTGGTCCGTTTGGAGTGGAAGGCGCGGAACCTGGCGATCTGCTTGTCGTCGATCTGCTCGATCTCGGATACTTGCCGGCCTCGCCTTGGGGATTCACCGGCATCTTCGCACGCGAGAATGGTGGCGGCTTCCTGGTTGATCACTATCCTCACGCACGCAAGGCGTGCTGGGACTTCCACGGAATCTATACAACCTCACGTAATGTGCCCGGCGTGCGTTGGGCCGGAATTGTACATCCCGGTCTCATCGGCTGCTTGCCATCGCAGGAACTGCTCGATCGCTGCAATAAGCGCGAGGCAGAGCTGATCGCAACCAACCCGGACCGCGTTCCTCCGCTCGCAACGGCACCCAACGCCGAAACAGCGTTGATGGGGCAGATGACGGGGCGGAAGTCTCAGGCGGCGGGAAAGGAGGCTTGGCGTACCGTGCCGCCGCGTGAGCATGGAGGCAATTGCGACATCAAGAACCTCTCGCGGGGTTCCCGCGTCTACTTCCCGGTCTATGTCAGGGGAGCCGGCCTTTCGATGGGTGATATTCATTGGTCGCAGGGTGACGGCGAGATCACGTTCTGCGGCGCTATCGAAATGGCGGGCTATGTCGATATTGGCGTCGATCTCATCAAGGGTGGGATCACCAAATACGGAATTACGAATCCCGTGTTCCAGCCGAGCCCGCTCGAGCCGAAATTCTCGGAATACCTCGTCTTTGAAGGCATCTCGGTCGATGAGAAGACAGGCAAGCAGTACTATCTCGACGCTCACATCGCGTATCGTCGCGCCTGTCTCAATGCGATCGAATACCTCAAGAAGTTCGGCTACACCGGCGAGCAGGCCTACGTGATCCTCGGCACGGCGCCGGTCGAGGGGCGGGTGAGCGGCATCGTTGATATTCCGAACGCGTGCTGCACCGTGGCGATCCCGACCGCGATCTTTGATTTTGATATCCGGCCCAATAGCGGCGGGCCGAAGCCGGGCATTTCCGCTGGCGTTGATCTCGCGGCTACCAGCTGAAGTCGCCGGCAGCGGCGAAAGGCGCAGCATGTGAGCTGCGCCCTTTGTCGCAACCGCCGAATTGCCCGCTGCGCGACGTCCGCGATTGGGCCCAGCCGGAGGACCGAACGATGCTTCTCGGTTTGGCGCTGTTCTGGGTTGGTGCCGTTTTGTGCCTGAACGGCATCTGGCTCCTGGGAAAGATTGGTGATCGCGAGATCGCCGTGATCGACGTCTTCGTAGGCTTCGTCACGCTGCTCGTATCGCTCTACCTGGCGTTCGGCCCAGGCGCGAACGCTGCCACGATCAAGGCCGCGGCGTTGACCCTCCTATTCACTTTCACCTACTTCTGGGTCGCCTGGAACCGGTGGAACGGCGCAGACGGACGCGGCCTTGGCTGGTTTTGCCTATTCGTAGCGATCACCACTGTTCCCGTGTTCATCGAGACGTTTGCCAACGCCCATACCGTTTGGGATGTCTGGTTCGGCATTTCCTGGGCGTCCTGGGGCGTCCTCTGGTTTTTGTTTTTTCTGATCCTCGCGCTTGGTCGCACAAACCTCACGAGAGCGACGGGCGTAATTTGCGCTCTGCAGGGCGTCTACACGGGTTGGATTCCGGGATACATGCTCTTGAGTGGGACTATGCCGGGCGGGCCGCCGACGACTTGACGGCCATGTTGGTTCGTTCGCCGCATTTCGGGGAGAAAATTCATGCCGCTCTATGATTATCAATGTCGTGTTTGCGGTCCGTTCAAAGAATTCCGGCCGCTGGACGATTGGGACAAAGACACCAAGTGCTTAAACTGCGGGAGGCCATCGAAACGCTCCATCGCGAGTCCGCGCCTCCAATGCGTTAGCCGAAACGTTCGCGTCGCGCACGAGCGGAATGAGCGCAGCGCTGAAGAGCCAAGGGTGATGCGGCGGGAAGAACTGGATGCAGCCGACGGCCACATCGCACCGCGCTCGCAGCAGCAGGGCCGCAACATGTACCGACGCTCAGCGCTTGGTCACGCCCACTGAGCGATTTCTCCTTCTGCACCGCGAAAACGCAGTCCGTGATCAATGCGGCGGCATTGCACCATTCGCCACAAGGCGAACGAGATCGACTTGCCGGTGCATTTCAGTCTTATCGTAGATCCGCTTCATATGGGTTCGTGCTGTGTTTTTGCTTATATGGAGTTTGCTTGCCGCCGCATGCAGCGAATAGCCGCTGACAATGAGGGCGGCTAGTCGCGCTTCAGCAGGTGTCAGGTGATAGAACTCGTACAGTTGGCGGGCTGCCTCTGTCATCTCAGTTGTTCCGACAAATACCGCGGCGACATGCTTGTGTCTGCCGCTTCTGTCGACTGCCGAATGCGGAATGGACTTGATCTGCAGAACAAGGGGGCGGCCGCCCGATGGACAAGTGATCGCAAGCTCGCCGTTCGATCTGACCATCCCTCCGCAAGCGCATCCGGCCGCTTCAGCCACAAGCCGCCTGAGTTGGCTGGTTTCATGGCTCGAAGCCGCCGCAAGCATACCATGCACCAGGTTAAGGTGGTCGTCGTCGGCCAGAAGCCGCTCAGCCGCGCGATTAAGGAAGACAGGATGGCACTCGCCGTCCACTATCAGTATCGCCTCTGAAAGGGCCTGCAAGACATCCGAAAGGACGTCTACTTTGCGACGAGTGGCAGCGAAATCGGCGCTGAGTTCGCAAGCACAATGAATCCGCCGCAGCAAGGAGGTCAGTTCGTGCTTATCTTCCGCGTCGAATCCTGGTTCATCGAGCGGCCTTAGGGCGACAAGGCCTCTGACCTCTTCAGCGCAGCCGAATGTGATTCCAATCAAACAGTGAAAGGCGTGCAGTGGGCGCAGCCAGTCCCGATAAAATTCGGTCCTAACAAGTTCCCAATTGGGCACCAACTCGGCACCCGTAAATGTTTCTCCCGGCATGAAGCGACGTTCAACATTGAGCCACACGTTCTTTCCGGAAAAACGGCCGCGGTAAAGCGCTCGGAATCTCTCATCGATACCGGCGGAGTGGCTGATCTCGCCCTGATGCGTGACGAAGTTATGATCGATGAAGGCAATCAGCGGTGCATTCAAATGCGCACGGAGCCGCACCATCACCTCGTCCCAGAGGTTCGGATCACCCGCAGCGTGGTGAGCGAGATGAAGGATCTCGCCGATTGTCGGATCGACGTCCGGCATATCTCCCTCCGGTCGCCCCGAAGGAGAAAGGAAACGCGACCTCGCCGTCGGCCTGCATTGCTGCGCACGCTGTTCCAGAAAGTCTGGAACGTGTCATTCACGACACATCGGCCGCCTCATTCAAAGACCGCGCGTCCCATCACTTAAGATAAGACTAGCACACGCCGCTGTGTTGAAAAAGGCGAACCACGGCAACCCTCGCTATATTAAACCCTTCCAGGATCCTGCACTGGTTGCCCGTTCATCATCACCCGGCGTCCGTCCTCGATCTGATTGGCCCGGCGCTCGTCGATAAGATAGATATCCATCGCCTTCCAGGTCCCTTCTTGATACCGTCGATAGATCTTCCGATAGACGGATGGATAGGTGACGTCCAAGGCCGATTGCCATTCTCCGTTATTCACGACCGCTACGAGCCGGCTGCCCGCGGGAATTTCTGGGAGATCCGGAAGGCCATCTGCGTCGGCCCCATCAATCGCCGGGTGCGAGAGCTTTTGCCCCTCGGCTTGAACGGCGAGAACTGCGAAGTGTCGTGCCATGGGGGCTGTCTCCCCTCCTACGAGTCGGCTACCGCGATCGGGATGCCGAAAGTATAGGGTGAGTGCGTGCGAATATACGCGATTGCACCACGCGCTTTGATCTCCTTGATGATCCATTCAGCCATTTTGTCGCGGTCTCCATAGCCCTTGTCGAAGGCGAATTTCTCACCTGCAGCATTGCTGAGATAGCCCAGACAACGGATCAGCAGCGCCCGCGCCTCATTCTCGGAGTGAACATAGAACGGCTCACGGGATGGAGCTGTCTCGTCCGTACTGTTAGCCTTTTTTACAAGCGTTCCGTGCTGATGATCCGAAGGCCTTTCATCAACCGCAAACTCGGTGATTGAATGGAGACCAAGCTTTCGGTCCAGTCGTCGACGATCAAGCAGACGGTGCCAGATAGCAATGCCCGCTTGTGTCTGCGCGATCTCATCATCGATCTCTCGGAAACGGCGAGTCTGCTCCTCTGTCAGACCCACAACATCAGCATCATTGCTCATACGGAAGCACTCCAACCTAAGCTCTTGAATTGATCAGTGACTTTGCCCTGCTTGTCTGGATTCATTAGAAAGCTGACAGGAACACGATCAGTCCTCCGCCCGCCATCAGTGCGGCACCGACCAATATTGCCGTCCATCCAAGCAGACGCCGTTCGGCTGAAACGGTGGTGCTCGAAACTTTGCCGAGAGCTGAATATCCATCATTGGAATCTCGCATCGTCAAAAACCCGCTCCTCCAGACGTCTCGGCTGCACAACATCCATCAATAGGTGACCACGACAAACCGGTCCATTCTACGTAGATTGACTTAAGCACGGCATTTGTTTGGGAAAGTCATACCTAAGTTTGCCGATTCCGGAGCAAGCCGCCCCTCATTTCGGGATCATGCCGGCTCCTGTTATGCAAATGGAGAGTCGATCGACCGTTTAAAGGGAACGTTTCCTCACGTCGTTTCAATGGCGCGCGAGGTCGGGCGCGTCGTACGATCACGAGTTCCGGCTTTTGCTACCAGGACGCTGGGCTGAAGTGTTTCTTCAAGTTAAATTGTGCAGTTGAAATCTTGGGAAGCAAAATGCCTGGCGTTGTCTCGGCTTCGCGTTCGGCTGAAGCGATCGGCGGCGGCGACTGACGCACGGAGTTCATCATCGGGCGCGCATTCGCGCGATCCGTTGGCTATTCCGCCCTACTGGCTGCGGCTAAAGTTTATTTTAGTTTGTTGAAATCCGCTTCTAAACTACCTAAAGTTGGTGTCCGCGTGATTGAATAAGAGAGAATGCGTTGGAATGTGGCGGACATCATTCGGCCGAACTTTCCGGCATGCGCGGGAAAGCGAACCGGTGACGGCGCCGCCATTCCAGTTGCGGCGCCTTGACCGGTGACCCACAATACTCTGATCCTCTCTGTCGTTGCCTTCGCCACGCTTGGGGTGATCACGCGTCCGCTGCGGATACCAGAGTATGTCTGGGCGGCGCTCGGCGCGGCGGCGCTGATCGCGTTCGGCTTTCTTCCTTGGCGCGATGCAATCGCCGCAGCGGCAAAGGGGATCGATGTCTATCTGTTTCTGATCGGCATGATGCTCCTTGCCGAGATCGGCCGGCAGGAAGGGCTGTTCGATTGGCTGGCGGCGCTCGCGGTTCGCTATGCGAGAGGTTCAGCGAGGCGACTATTCCTGATCATCTATGCCGTAGGCACGCTTGTCACGGTGTTCCTGTCTAATGACGCGACAGCCGTCGTGCTGACGCCTGCCGTATATGCCGCTGCGAAAGCCGCCCGCGTCGAGCCGCTGCCGTACCTTTTCATATGTGCGTTCATCGCCAATGCCGCGAGCTTTGTGCTGCCGATTTCCAATCCGGCGAACCTGGTCATCTTCGGCACCCATATGCCGCCGCTCTCACAGTGGCTTTATCAATTCACGCTGCCGTCGATAGCCTCGATCCTCGTTACCTATTTCCTTTTGCGATTTACCCAGCGCGCCGCGATAGATCAAAAGATTTCCACGGATTTCCGAACCGAGCCGCTTTCCGTTGGCGGCAAATGCGTTGCAGTCGGCATTGCTGTTACTGCTGTGGCGCTTCTTGGTGCATCATCGCTCGACCGGCAGCTTGGCTTGCCGACGTTCATTGCAGGAACCGCAGTGGCCATCATCGTGCTGATCATCAGTGGGCGGTCTCCGATGCCTGTGTTGCGGGATATCTCATGGGGAGTATTGCCGCTCGTTGCCGGGCTGTTCGTATTGGTCGCGGCTGTCCAGCAGACCGGGATCTTGAACTCGGTCACGCAGATGCTTCATGACGTGGCGGCATCCTCGCCTCGGGAGACCTCTCTCGGTGCGGGCATCATCGTCGCTCTCGCTTCAAACCTGATGAACAACCTTCCGACTGGCTTGGTCGCTGCCGCCGTCAGCCAAAGTGCCGACGTCCCGCTGCAAGTGACAAGCGGAATATTGATAGGCGTCGATCTTGGCCCCAACCTCTCTGTGACGGGTTCGCTCGCTACAATCCTGTGGCTAATCGTCCTGAGACGAGAAGGCGAAGCCGTGACAGCGTGGCAGTTCCTGAAACTTGGAATTGTCGTCATGCCCCCGGCATTGGTGGCGGCCCTGTTGGCACTCACGGTTGTGTCGTAGTCAACGAACGTCCGTATATGTCGCACTTATGAATCGCAACGACAATTGGTCTCGATTTCCTATGACCCCCGGCACATGATGCAGGCATCGCATCTAGAATGGAGCGACATGACACTATCTCACTTGAGAAACAGAGATGGACGACAGCATCTGCACCATAGCTGAAGCGACATAAAGAAACGATACGGACCAAGGGGCTCCGATATAATGGCCGCATCAATGGACCCTGCGAGGTGAGCGGCGCAAGACGAGCGCTTTGTGCCCTTTGCACGCCCGCTGCGGAATGCCTGCGCATTCCAAGGAAAACTGCCGCGTCCCACTAGACTCCGTTAGCTCAAAGGAGTTCTAATGCGCTTGTTACACGTCACAATGGGAGGAACTCACAGGAGAACCTCTTGGTGGTAGCGGGCTTGGTCGCGCTCTCACTCCCGCGATGGCGCAAGACACGCCGGCAGACGTTACTCCTGATGCACTCGCGTGGCCTTGTTAAATGCGCAACAATCCCATCATCGTGCAAAAATACGGCGGCGCCTGTCTTGAAACACCGGAAAAAATCCGCGCGGTCGCGAGCAGTCTCGCCGATTTGCATAGCCGCGGTCATCGTGTCGTGGCGATCGTTTCAGCGATGGGTAAGACCACCGACGAACTTATCAAGACGGCCTATCAAGTAAGCCCGCATCCCAATCGCCGTGAACTCGACATGTTGTTAACCACCGGCGAGCGCATCAGCATGTCTTTAATGAGCATGGCGCTGTCTGATCTCGGCGTGCCGGCCATTAGTTTTACCGGTAGTCAAGCCGGAGTGATGACCGACGAATCTCATTCCTCCGCGCGCATTCTGGATGTGCGGCCCATTCGCGTGCGCGACGAACTCGATCGCGGACGCATCGTGGTTTTAGCGGGCTTTCAGGGCGTGAATCCGGTGACCAAAGAAGTCACCACGCTGGGCCGGGGCGGCAGCGACACCACTGCGGTCGCCATGGCCGCGGCGCTAAAAGCCGAGTGCTGTGAAATTATCAAGGAGGTCGACGGAGTTTGCTCGGCTGATCCGCGCATCGTGGCAAATTCAAAACCCTTGCGTCAGCTGGATTTTACATCGCTATCCGAAATGTGTTTTTGGGGCGCCAAGGTTTTGCATTTTCGCAGCGTGGAGCTGGCACAAAGCCAGAATGTGCCCTTGGTTTTAAAAAAATGGGGCGGCGCTGAACACAGCACGCAAGTGATGAAGGAGGTTATGGGAATGGAAAGCGGAAAAGTCTTGGCCGTTAACTCGATGGCTCGCATTGAGCATGTGGAGGTCGATTCGGCGGATCTCAATCAAGGTT
Source organism: Bradyrhizobium sp. URHD0069 (assembly GCF_000701345.1). Taxonomy (GTDB): domain Bacteria; phylum Pseudomonadota; class Alphaproteobacteria; order Rhizobiales; family Xanthobacteraceae; genus Bradyrhizobium. The sequence continues at coordinate 19,039 of NZ_JNIJ01000023.1, forward strand.
TTGAGAAATTCGCGCAGCATCTCAAACAAAACGGCTTATCTTGGCCGCAACTCCTCGCCTCGGCTTTCACCGCCGGAAGAACGCGCATTATGATGACTTGTGATTCGGAATCGCTCGACACTTTGCTGCGCACGCTGGAAAGGAGCAAAGACTTGCGGAAACAGCGTGAGACTTTGAGTTCGGTGAGCCTCACTTGCTTCGGCGGCGTTTCTTCCGACTTGCCATTCAAGGCGATTCAGATTCTGCAACATCACGGGATTGTCGCCGACAAGTATGTTTTGTCACCGCATTCGGTAAGCTTATTTATTCCTGTCGAGTGCCGCGAGGCCGCAGTCAAGGCTTTGCATTCGCTGATCTAGTCGACTGTTTTGCCAAGAAATTACGCAGCTGCACAACGTTTGAGGCGCACATCGCGTCATGAGGTCATGCGATGGCCGGACGGGTTGAAGAAGTGTGACAGGTCTGGGTGGTCGCGCGACAAATCGACCCCCAGCGACGCTAAAAACGACGATCGCAGCCCTGACCGGCTATTACGGGATCAACGGCCGCGACAGCACGAACGAAGGTTTCGAGCAAACGGCGCCGCGTTGTTCTGATTGGCCTGCAGGGCGTGGGTGGATCGCTCACCGGATTTGACTTAGCCGCACATTGATCCTTGACGAGAACGCCCGCCGTGTGTCCTCGTTCGCCGTCAGCTAGTGGGCTGCCTTCACCCCCTTGGAGGGGGAGGATAAGGAAGCACCGCTTTTCGTCGAGCACGCAATTGGTAACCGCATGCAGAAGTTTTCAATGACACGATTTTTTCTCGGCGTTTTTCCTGGCGCAGTCTTGTTGGCGCTTCCGTGCGCACCGCAACAGGCATCGGCTCAACCAGCTGCAGTTTCACCGAGACCGATTGCAGCTCCCACCAGACCAAACGCGGCGCCAGTCCAACGCGGCGCGTCCTGCCATAACGGCATGTCGTTCGGCCGCTTCCTCGCCGACCTGAAGCAGCAGGCCGCTGCCGCCGGCGTGTCGCAGCGGGCACTAGAAGAAACATCACCCTACCTCGTCTACGACCAGGGCATCGTCAACCGCGACCGCGGCCAGCGTGTGTTCGGGCAGGTGTTTACCGAGTTCGCGGGCCGGATGGCGGCGCCGTACCGCATGCAGCAGGGCCAGGCCAAAATCAAAACCTATGCCGCGGCCTTTGCGCGCGCCGAGAAGGAGTATGGCGTGCCGCCGGCGGTGATATCAGCGTTCTGGGGGCTTGAAAGCGATTTCGGCGCCAACATGGGCAACCTGCCGACCCTGCGCTCGCTGGTCTCATTGGCCTATGACTGCCGCCGGTCGCAGATGTTTCAGGCAGAGACCATCGCCGCGCTGAAAATCACCGAGCGCGGCGATCTCACGCCGGCCGAGATGGTCGGATCGTGGGCCGGCGAACTGGGACAGACCCAATTCCTGCCGACGCATTATTTCAACTACGCCGTCGACTACGACGGTGATGGACATCGCAATCTCCTGCACAGCCCGGAGGACGTGATCGGCTCGACCGCGAACTACATCGCCAACGGACTTAAATGGCGGCGCGGCGAACCATGGCTGCAGGAAGTGCGCGTGCCGCAAAACCTTGCGTCCGGTTTTACCTGGGACCAGGCCGATCTGACGATCCAGCATCCGCGTTCGAAATGGGCACAATTCGGCGTCACCTATCCCGACGGGCGGGCGCTGCCGAACGACAATCTGCCGGCGTCGCTGCTATTGCCGATGGGCCGCATGGGGCCGGCATTTCTGGCCTATCCGAATTTTGCGGCGTACACCGAGTGGAATAACTCGCTGATCTATTCGACCACTGCCGGCTATCTCGCCACCCGCATCGCCGGCGCGCCGCCGATGCATCGTCCGGCGGCGCAGATCGCGCAGCTGCCGTTCAACGAGCTCCGCGAGTTGCAGCAATTGCTGGTGCGCGCGGGGTTCAATGTCGGCAAGGTCGACGGCATCATGGGCCAGCAAAGCCGCAGCGCCGTGAAGGCGATGCAGATCAAATACGGCCTGCCCGCCGACTCCTGGCCGACCGCCGAACTGCTGGCGCGGATGCGCGGCGTGCCTGCCGCGCAACCGTTCCCGGTCGGAGCGTCGGCGGTCCGCTAGCACGCATACGGGCCAACAGCGGGATTGCTTCGTTCGCTCGCAATGACGGAAAAACTGGTTGAAGGCATTGTGGAGCGAGCAAGGCCGCGGACCTTTCGCTATCATCCGCGAGACGCGACGCGTCCGCTGTAGCTGAACGACCGAAGGCGGAAGCGACGAAGCAATTTGGTTGTCTTTCCTCGGGCAATATGGCTTGGTTGCTGCGCGGAGCCTGTCATTGGGCGGCGCTTGCGCCGACCCGTTGGCTCGCAACGACGGTCACAACGAAAAGAGCATCACATGTCCTTCTACGACACTTCCGTTCCGGCGTTCCTGCAGATCCTCAATAGTCTTTCCGGGATTCTCGGCAAGGCCGAGGCGCACTGTAAGGCCAAGAATATTCAATCCGACGTGCTGCTGGGCGCCCGGCTCTATCCGGACATGCTGCCGTTCACCCGCCAGATTCAGCTGGTTTGCGATTTCGCCGCCAAGGGCTGCGCGCGGCTGACCAATAGCGAGGTGCCGACCACCCCGGACACTGAAAAGACCTTCGATGAACTCAAGCAGCGGCTCGCCAACACGATCGACTATGTGAAGGCGTTCAAGCCGGCGCAGTTCGACGGCGGCGAGAGCCGCGACGTCAGCTTTCCGGCCGGCCCCAACAACACCATGACGCTGAAGGGCCAGCAGTTCCTCAATAATTTCGCCTTGCCGAATTTCTATTTCCACGCCGCGACCGCTCACGGCATTCTGCGCCACAACGGCGTGGAAATCGGCAAGCGCGATTTTCTCGGGGTGCGTTAGTTCTCCTCATGGTGAGGAGGCGCGCTCCCGGCAGCGCTCTTGCGCTGTCCGGTGCGCCGTCTCGAACCGTGAGGCCACAGACCTCATCCTTCGAGACGCGGCCAAGTGGCCGCTCCTCGGGATGAAGGACAAAATGACCCGCCGACGCGTAAGGCGGCGTCGGATGGCAGGCTCCGCGAAGCAATCCATTCTTTTCCCGCCGCATCCATGGATTGCTTCGCCTGGCTCGCAATGACGCGATCATGCTTTGCCGCGATGCCAGCCGCCGCCGCCGCAGCGACCGGGCCGTCACGGTGCCGCTCGGCCGTCAGGCCGCCGGCTGGGAGGTCGTTTATGCTGCGCTATTTCTGATTTCGAATGAATCATCCTGCGTCAACGCGCATACGCTGTTCCTCGATGCCGGGCATATGGCAGGCATGGTGCGCAGCTAGCCTGCGATATCCGAATAGCTCCCGGCATTGCCGTGCTGATAACAATACCCACTTGCGTTACATCAGCAACTTTTCCGGAAACAAGAGATGAGCAAGACCAAACTCTTTGAGCCCTACAAGCTTGGTCCGATTACACTGCCCAATCGGCTTGTGATGGCGCCGCTTACGCGCAATCGCGCGGTTGCCGGCATGGTGCCCAGTCCATTGGCAGTCGAATACTACGGGCAGCGCGCATCGGCAGGCCTGCTGATCACCGAGGCGAGCCAGGTTTCGCAACAGGGGCAGGGCTATCAGGACACGCCCGGCATCTATTCGAAAGAGCAGGTTGCGGGCTGGCGCAAGGTCACGGATCGCGTGCACGAGCGCGGCGGACGCATCTTCATTCAGACCTGGCATGTTGGACGGGTCTCGCACACCTCGCTGCAGCCCAACAACGGCGCGCCGGTCGCCCCCTCGGCGATGCGCGCCAAAGGCAAGACCTTCGTCGGCGGAACGTTCACCGATATCTCCGAGCCGCGCGCGCTGACGCTGGAAGAAATTCCAGGAATTATCGAGAGCTTCAAACGCGGCACCGCGAACGCGCTGGAAGCGGGTTTCGACGGCGTCGAAATCCATGGCGCCAATGGCTATCTGCTGGATCAGTTCGCCAGGGACAGCAGCAACAAGCGCACCGACGCCTATGGCGGCTCGATCGAGAACCGGGCGAAGCTGATGCTCGAAGTCGCTGCGGTCGTGGCCGCGGAAGCGGGCGCAGAGCGGACCGGCATTCGCATTTCGCCGGTGACGCCGGCCAACGACGTCTCCGACAGCAATCCGCAGCCGTTGTTCGACTATATCGTCGATCGTCTCAACGCGTTGAAGCTCGTCTACATCCACGTCATCGAAGGTGCCACCGGCGGCCCGCGCGACATTGCGCCGTTCGACTACGGCTCCTTGCGCAAGCGCTTCAAGGGGACCTATGTCGCCAACAACGGCTATGATTTCGAACTCGCGACAAAAGTGCTCGCGGCCGATGCGGCCGACCTGATCGCGTTCGGCAAGCCGTTCATCTCCAATCCCGACCTGGTCGAGCGCCTGAAGGCGGGCGCGCCGCTCAATGCGTTCGACAAGGCGACGTTCTACGGCGGCGGCGCCAAGGGCTATACGGATTACCCGGCGCTCGGCGAAGCGCTGGACGCGGCGCAGTAGGCCAACGCGCCTCAGCCGTCATTGCGAGGAGCGCAGCGACGAAGCAATCCAGCTTTCCCGCGGTGCGATGGATTGCTTCGCTTCGCTCGCAATGACGCATAGACTTGTCATACCCGCGAAAGCGGGTATCCAGTAATCGCCGCCGTCAGATAGAATCGAGAAGCCGCGGCGTACTGGATCGTCCGCCTTCGATGACAGCCAGGGACAGAACGGCGCCCTGTCGGATAAGAAAAAGGCCGGGATCGCTCCCGGCCTTCGTTTGTTGTCGCAACCGCCTCAATTAGAAGCGCGCTTTGGAGGCGTTGCCGGCCACGACTTGATCAGCGCGTCGTAGTCGATGGTTTCGCCCTTCGGCTTTTCGTTTGCCAATTTACGCTGCGGCGCGATGGTGCGGTCCTTCTCGGCCTTCGCGAACCAGTATTCGGGCTTCTCTTTCTTGTTGAGCTTCGGCCCGCAGGCACCCTGCACGCCCGATTTCTCGAGGCGCTCCAGCACCGAGTCCTGCGCTGCCGCCAGCGAGTCCATCGCCGCCTGCGGCGTCTTCGCACCGGACGACGCATCGCCGATGTTCTGCCACCACAATTGAGCAAGCTTCGGATAGTCCGGCACGTTGTTGCCGGTCGGTGTCCACTGCACGCGTGCCGGCGAGCGGTAGAACTCGATCAGGCCGCCGAGTTTCGGCGCACGCTCGGTGAACGACTTGTCCCAGATGTCGGATTCACGGGTGAAAGTCAGTCCGACATGGCTCTTCTTGAGGCTCACCGTCTTGGAGTTGATGAACTGCAGATAAAGCCAGGCTGCCTTGCGGCGATCCGGCGGCGTGGACTTCAGCAGCGTCACGGAGCCGGCGTCCTGATAACCGAGCTTCATGCCTTCCTTCCAGTACGAACCGTGCGGAGACGGCGCCATACGCCATTTTGGCGTACCATCCGCATTCACGACCGGGCCCGGCTTCACCATGTCGGCGGTGAAGGCGGTGTACCAGAAGATCTGCTGCGCGATTGCACCTTGCGCCGGCACCGGTCCCGACTCTGAGAAGGTCATGCCTTGCGCCTGCGGCGGGGCATACTTCTTCATCCACTCGAGATATTTGGTGATCGAATAGACCGCCGCCGGACCGTTGGTGTCGCCGCCGCGCTCGACGGATGAACCGACCGGACGACAGCCTTCCATGCGGATGCCCCATTCATCGACCGGCAGACCGTTCGGGATGCCCTTGTCGCCATTGCCGGCCATCGACAACCACGCGTCGGTGAAACGCCATCCCAGCGACGGATCCTTCTTGCCGTAGTCCATGTGGCCATAGACCTTGACGCCGTTGATCTCCTTGACGTCGTTGGTGAAGAATTCGGCGATGTCTTCATAGGCCGACCAGTTCACGGGCACGCCGAGCTCATAGCCATACTTGGCCTTGAACCTGGCCTTGTAGTCGGGGTTGCTGAACCAGTCATAGCGGAACCAATAGAGGTTGGCGAACTGCTGGTCGGGAAGCTGATAGAGCTTGCCGTCCGGGCCGGTCGTGAAGGACTTGCCGATAAAGTCGTTGACGTCGAGCATAGGGTTGGTGACGTCCTTGCCTTCGCCGGCCATGTAGTCGGACAGGATGACCGTCTGTCCATAGCGGAAGTGCGTGCCGATCAGATCGGAATCGTTGATCCAGCCGTCATAGACGTTCTTTCCGGACTGCATCTGGGTCTGCAGCTTTTCAACCACGTCGCCTTCCTGGATGACGTCGTGCTTGAGCTTGATGCCGGTGATTTCGCTAAACGCCTTCGCCAGGGTCCTGGCTTCATACTCGTGCGTCGCGATCGTTTCCGAGACGACGTTGATCTCCATTCCCTTGAATGGCTGAGCCGCCTTCTCGAACCATTGCAGTTCTTTCAACTGGTCGGCCTTGGACAGGGTCGAAGGTTGAAACTCGGTATCGATCCACCTCTGCGCGGTCGCATCGTCAGCGAACGCTGGCGCGGCAATCGTCACAGAAGCCGCAATCAGCGCCGCAGCGCTGCTCATGGTCAGAAAACTATTCTTGGTCAAAGGACCGTTCCTTCTTCTAAAGTGTCGCATGTTGTTTCCTCCGTTGCGGCTACAAACATATTCAGGCCCGGGTTGACCCCGGATCTGCTCTTCTTCGCGAGTCAGACGGTGCGGAAAATTGCAACGGCCGAAACAAGCGAAATCACAGTGGCGAGCCACAGGCTCGACAATTCAATCCCTTCTCCGATCGGAAGCGCCGCGATCGTGTCGGTGCCGACCAGCCCTATCCACACCAGATGAATGACGGCGGCCGTAATCAGCGAAATGAACAGGCGATCGCCGCGCGTTGTTGGAATGCGCAAGATGCCGACGCGTTCGGCTTCCGGATAGGCGACCGCAAGCCAGGTCATGACCGACAAAGTCATTGCAAGCAGCACGAAAAAGATCGCGGTCGGCGCCGTCCAGGCCATCCATGCAATGCTTTCCATGGCACTTATTCCTTCCGCTCGTACGTCGCGGATTGCAGCCCGCTCTCAGCGGGTCGTCCCTGCGAAGGCAGGGACCCATAACCCCTGGCCCCAAAAGTGAAAAAAGGCCTCTGCTCCAGTGCCGAATTGAGAGTTCGCGCCGTATGGGTCCCTGCTTTCGCAGGGACGACTCGTTGAAACGCCTCGCAAAACCGGAATCGGTTCACCATCGGACTAGACCCTGCCGAGCGCGAAGCCGCGCGCGATGTAGTTGCGGACAAACCAGATCACCAGCGCGCCGGGGATGATGGTCAGGACGCCGGCCGCAGCCAGCAACCCCCAGTCCATTCCGGCCGCGGAGACGGTGCGGGTCATCACGGCCGAAATCGGCTTGGCGTCCACCGACGTCAGCGTGCGCGCCAACAGCAATTCGACCCAGGAAAACATGAAGCAGAAGAACGCCGCGACGCCGATCCCGCTGGCGATCAACGGCACCAGAATCTTGATAAAGAACCGCGGGAACGAATAGCCGTCGAGAAAAGCGGTCTCGTCGATCTCGCGCGGAACGCTCGAGACAAAGCCTTCGAGAATCCACACCGCGAGCGGCACATTGAAAATGCAATGCGCAAGCGCGACCGCCCACGGCGTATCGAACAGGTTGATCGCCGAATAGAGATTGAAGAACGGTAGCGCAAAGACCGCTGCCGGCGCCATCCGGTTCGACAGCAGCCAGAAGAACAAATGCTTGTCGCCGAGGAAGCGATAACGCGAAAACGCGTAGGCTGCCGGCAGCGCCACCGAGATCGAGATGATGGTGTTGATGATCACATATTTCAGTGAATTGATGTAGCCGGAGTACCAGCTTTCGTCGGTGAAGATCCGCATGTAGTTGGCGAGGGTCGGCTGATGCGGCCACAGCGTCATGGTCGAGACGATCTCGTAGTTGGTCTTGAAGCTCATGTTGACCAGCCAGTAGATCGGCAGCAGCAAAAAGATCAAAAACAGCGAGAGAATGAGGCGGCGGCCGGGGATCGAATGCATCATTTGGCTCCCGTGTCGACCGGGCGGCGCTCGGCGCCGGCGTTGGTCATGACGGTGTAGAACACCCAGCAGACGATGATGATGATCAGGTTGTAGACGAGCGACAACGCCGCGGCCTTGCCGAGGTCGAACTGTCCGAGCGCGATCTTGACGAGTTCGATGGAAACGAATGTCGTCGAGTTCCCCGGGCCGCCGCCGGTGACCACGAACGGCTCGGTGTAGATCATGAAGCTGTCCATGAACCGCAACAGCACCGCGATCAGCAGCACGCGATTCATTTTCGGCAACTGGATCGCGGTGAACACCGCCCATCGCGAGGCGCCGTCGATCTGTGCCGCCTGGTAATAGGCATCCGGAATCGATTTCAATCCGGCGTAGCACAACAGCGCGACGAGGCTGGTCCAGTGCCAGACATCCATCACGATGACGGTGGCCCAGGCGTCGAACTCGTTGGAGACGTAGTTGTAGTTCAACCCGATGCTGTTGAGCACATAGCCCATCAGGCCGATGTCGGGCCGCCCGAAGATCTGCCAGATCGTCCCGACCACGTTCCATGGAATGAGCAGCGGCAACGCCATGATAACGAGACAGGCGGCGACCCGCCAGCCTTCGCGCGGCATCGAAAGCGCGACCACGATCCCCAACGGGACTTCGATCGCGAGGATCACCGCGGAGAAGAACAGGTTGCGCCCCAGCGACGCCAAAAACCGCTCGCCGAGATCGGTCGACGGATCGAGCAACTCCTTGAACCAGCCGACGCCATTCCAGAAGAACTGATTGTTTCCGAAAGTGTCCTGCATCGAATAGTTCACGACCGTCATCAGCGGCAGGATGGCCGAGAACGCCACCACCAGAAATACCGGCAGTACCAGGAACCAGGCCTTCTGATTGATGGTCTTGTCCATTAGGCCGATCCCTCGATCAGGCGGCTGTCGGCATAGACGTGAACGTGCGACGGGTCGAAGACCAGGCCGGCGACATTATCCGGAACCGAAAATCCCGGCGGCACCCGCGCCGCAAATTTGGCGTCGCCAATTCGCACCCGCGCGAAGCGGATGCGGCCCAGATCATCGATCCGCTCGATGTTCGCCGACAGCAAGCCCGGGACGGGTTGTGCGACGTCGACGAATTCGGGGCGCACGCCGATCTCGATTCTAGCGCCAGCCGGCAAGCCGTCGTAATTCCGGTTCAATGCGATGGTGTGACCGTCGATCAGGGCCTCTCGGCCCCTGACCACCGCCGGCACGATGTTCATGCCGGGCGAGCCGATGAAATAACCGACAAAGGTATGTGCCGGCTTATCGAACAACTCAGCCGGCGTCCCGCTCTGCACCACGCGGCCGTCATGCATCACCACCACCGTGTCGGCGAATGTCAACGCCTCGGTCTGGTCATGCGTGACATAGATCATCGTGAGGTCGAGAGCGCGATGCAGCGCCTTGAGCTTCGACCTCAATTGCCATTTCAGCTCCGGGTCGATCACCGTCAGCGGTTCATCGAACAGCACCGCGGCTACATCGGATCGGACCAGTCCCCGGCCGAGCGAGATTTTCTGCTTGGCGTCGGCGGTCAGCCGCGTCGCCTTGCGCCCAAGATGCGGCGTCAGGTCGAGCAGACGCGCGATCTCCGCGACCCGCGCGTCGATCTCAGGCTTCGGCACGCCGCGATTCTTCAGCGGAAATGCCAGGTTCTGTCCGACCGTCATGGTGTCGTAGATCACCGGAAACTGGAACACCTGCGCGATATTGCGCTTCTGGGTCGACAGCGGTGTGATATCGACGCCGTCGAACAGGATCTTGCCGCGCGACGGCGTGACGATACCCGAGATCAGATTGAGCAAGGTGGTCTTGCCGCAACCCGAAGGCCCGAGCAGCGCATAAGCGCCGCCCTGCCGCCAGGTCATCGAGATCGGCTTCAGCGCAAAGGATTCGGGATCGGCGGCATTGCCGCTGTAAGAATGCGCGAGATCGACGAGGTCAATGCGGGCCATGCTGCATGTCCCTCACATCGCGCCCGGTGCGGCGACCAGGCGGCCGGCCGCGTCGAACACAAAGACATTATTCGGATCGAGCACGGCATCGAGCACGTGGCCGGGCGGGTATTCGTGCACGCCGTGCAGCACGGCGACCCAGTTCGAAGCATCGCGATTGAGATGCACGAAGCTTTCCGAACCGGTGATTTCGGTGACAGTCACGGTGGCCTGAAACGCGTGGCGGCCGGCAATTCCCCTGGCGACCTCGAGCTGATGGGCGCGAAAGCCGACCCGGTAGGCGCCGTCGCCGAGGTTGGCGTAGAGGCCGGTAGCCGGCGCCTTCACGCCGCCGGCATACTGGACCGAGCCGTTGGTTTTTTCGATCAAGACGATATTGAGCGGCGGATCGGAAAATACCTGGGCGACGCGCAGGGTTTCGGGATGGCGGTAGACCTTCGGGGTCGCGCCGGCCTGCAGGACCTTGCCCTCCCACATGCAGACGGTACGGCCGCCAAGCAGCAACGCTTCGGAAGGCTCCGTCGTCGCGTAGACGAAGATCGCGCCGGATGCCTCAAAGATGCGCGGCAGTTCGGTGCGCAATTCCTCGCGCAGCTTGTAGTCGAGATTGGCGAGCGGCTCATCCAGCAGCACCAGATCGGCGCCCTTCACCAGCGCGCGCGCAATCGCCGTGCGCTGCTGCTGGCCGCCGGACAATTGCAGCGGCGTGCGATTCAAATATGGCTCCAGCCTCAGGAGCTTTGCGGCCTCCTGCACGCGCTTCTCGATTTCCGCACGCGGTTTACCCTGCACCCGCAGCGGCGAAGCGATGTTCTCATAGACGGTGAGAGAGGGGTAGTTGATGAACTGCTGGTAGACCATCGCCACCGAACGCTGCCGCACGTCGACGCCGGTGACATCCTTGCCGTCGACAAGGACGCGGCCGGTTGTCGGCTTGTCGAGACCGGCGAGCAGCCGCATGATCGAGGTCTTGCCCGACAGGGTTGGGCCCAGCAGCACGCTCAAGGTGCCGCGCTCCAGCGTCAGCGAGACGCCGCGAATGGTCGGGATACCATCGACGGCGCGCGTGACGTTTTCGAGCGTAACGCTCATGTCCGCCCTCCTGCTTCGCGCAAGGGACTTTCAAGCGGGACACGATGGGCAGCAATCCAGTCGTCGATAGCGGCAATTTCACTGGCCGACAGTCGCAACCCAAGCTTGGATCGCCGCCACACGATGTCGTCGGCGGTGCAGGCCCACTCCCACGACATCAGGTACCTGACTTCGGCCTCCGTCAAGGTGGCGCCGAAGGACTGGCCGAGATCGCCGAGGGATTTCGCATTGCCGAGCAGCTTGCTGGCGCGGGTGCCGTAGGCGTGCGCCAGCCGGTTGGCGTGCGCGGCGGATAGAAACGGATAGTTGCGCATCAGTTCCGCCGTCAGCGCCGCAATCGCGGAAACGTCGAGGTCGCCGCCGGGCAACGGCGATTTTGCGGTCCAGCCTTCGCGCGCCTTGGCGCTGCGCAGATAAGGCGAAAGCCGTTCGAGCGCCTCCTCGGCGAGGCGGCGATAGGTCGTGATCTTGCCGCCGTAAATCGACAGCAGCGGAGCCCCGCCGGGGATGTCGAGTTCGAACACATAGTCGCGGGTCGCGGCCTTGGCTTCGCTGGCGCCGTCGTCATAGAGCGGACGAACGCCGGCATAGGTCCAGACCACGTCTTCGGGCGTGACCGGCTTTGCGAGATATTCGCTGACGGAATCGCAAAGATATTTTATCTCTTCGGTCGAAGCTTTCACCTTGGCCGGGTCGCCATCAAAATCGCGATCCGTGGTGCCGATCAGCGTGAAATCGTCCTGATAGGGAATCACGAACACGATGCGGCCGTCGCTGTTCTGAAACATGTAGGCACGGTCGTGCGCGTAGAGTTTTCGCACGACGATGTGGGAACCCTGCACCAGCCGCACCTTGGCTTTGGCGTTGACGCCCGCGCCCGCCGCCAGCACATCCTCGACCCACGGCCCGCCGGCGTTGACCAGCGCACGCGCGCTGATGGTACGGCGCTCGCCGCTCGATGTGTCTTCGACCGTGACCTGCCAGATTTGATTCTCCTGCCTGATCTCGACCGCGCGTGAACGGGTGCGGATTTCGGCGCCGCGATCCGCCGCGTCCCGCGCGGTGAGAACCACCAGGCGAGCGTCATCGACGAAGCAGTCCGAATATTCGAAGCCTCTTGTATAGCGGTTGGGAATGAGCGGCTGACCGACCTCGTCCCGCGACAAATCGACCGAGCGCGTGGGCGGCAGCAGGTGCCGGCCGCCGATATGGTCGTACAGGAACAAGCCGAGGCGCAGCAGCCAGGCCGGGCGCAATCCTGCGTGGTGCGGCAAAACGAAACGAAGGGGGCGGATGATATGGGGCGCGATCTGCCAGAGGATTTCGCGCTCGATCAGCGCCTCGCGAACCAGCCGGAACTCATAATATTCCAGATAGCGCAGGCCGCCGTGCACCAGCTTGGTCGACCAGGACGACGTCCCGCTCGCCAAATCATTCATTTCACAAAGAAAAACAGAATTGCCTCGGCCAGCCGCATCGCGGGCGATGCCGCAGCCATTGACGCCGCCTCCGATGATAGCGAGGTCGTAAATCCGATCCAACAGACGCTTTCCCCAGCGATCGCTCGTTCGCTTTCGGCGATTTGGCTTTCGGTTTCAATTAAATCACAACGAAAAGCGAAAGCAAGTGAAAACGGGAAACCAACATCCTTCGAGACGCGCGCAAGAGCGCGCTCCTCATGATGAGGTGTTGGACTCCGGAGGTCTTAGGTCCTCATGGCGAGGAGCGCGGTAACGCCGTGCGTCTCGAACCATCAGGCCATGGACGCGGCAGACCCTGGCGGAAGTCGCTTCAGCGCAGGCGGGTGACGGTCGAAGAAGGCTCGGTGCCCGTTTCGTCGAGGTCGGATGCGGGCTTTTCCATCGCCTCGATCACCTCGATGCCGCGGTGATGGCAGATGCTGGCTAGCCCCGCCGGCAGCGCCGCGTCGGTGACAAAGGTCTGGATCTGGCTGATATGGGCGATGCGAACCGGCGCGCTGCGGCGCAGTTTCGTCGAGTCCGCTACCAGCATGACGCTGCGCGCATTGGCGATGATTGCCTGCGCCGCTTGAACCTCGCGATAGTCGAAATCCAACAGCGCGCCCTCCTCGTCGATCGCCGAGGCGCCGATGATGGCGTAATCGACCTTGAACTGGCCGATCAGGCTGATCGCGGTCGAGCCGATGACGGCGCCGTCAGCACGGCGCACCGCGCCGCCGGCCACGATCACCTCGATCCGCGGATGTCTGTAAAGCAGCATCGCCACATTGAGATTATTGGTGATGACCAACAGGTCCTCATGCGAGGTCAGCGCGCTTGCGACCTCTTCGGTGGTGGTGCCGATGTTGATGAAAAGCGAGCAGCCGTTGGGAATCTGCTGCGCCGCGGCCGCGCCGATGGCTTTCTTCTCCTCGGCGGCGACGAACCGGCGCGCTTCATAGGCGAGGTTCTCGACGCCGGAGGCAATGATGGCGCCGCCATGAATCCGGGTCAACGACCTGTGATCGCACAGGTCGTTGAGATCCTTGCGGATGGTCTGGGCGGAAACCTCGAAACGCCGGGCGAGATCCTCCACCATCACCCGGCCAAAGGCGCGGGCGATATTGAGGATTTCATTTTGGCGGTGAGTTAGTCCGGTCACGATGGCACCTCAGACAAAGAGGGCCTTATGGTGCGGCCGTTCCGGCATCCGGTCAACAAGGCAAATCGGCTTCAAAGGCGGATGGAACAGGCCGGTTAGCGGACTTGATGACCGGAACAAATCGGCGCAATGTCAATCGGGAGCTGACGAGCCAACGATCTTGGCTGGGGTCTCGGACAATGCCCGCTTCATCGATAGGACGAATAGTCCTGCCGTCTCTGGCGCTTGTTGCGGCATCTTGTGCAGCAGTCGTCTTCGGCATCGCGCACATACAGCGCGAGCCGCCGGTCGAAACGAAAGCCGCGGTCGCCGCGCCGCCTGCATTGGGCGCTCGAGACGAGGGCTCGGCCGCGCTCGCAACGGCAGAAGCCGAAGCCAACGCCGTGGGAACTGCACTTGCCGGATCGCCCGGCTCGGCGGTAGCGGATGAGTCCGTGCCCGTCTTTGACATTGCCCGCATTGAGCGAACGGGTGACGCGGTCATCGCCGGCAGGGCTCGGCCAGGGGCGGTCGTGGAATTGCTGCGCAATGGCGAACACCATCATCGAGAGGTCGCAGATCAATCTGGACAATTCGTGATGGTCCCTCCCCGGCTTCCCCGTGGAAACTACGAGCTGACGTTGAGGTCCAGACAGCCGGACGGCAGGCAGGAAACCTCCAAACAGAGCGTGGTGGTCGCGTTAGACGAGGTGGAGCCCAACTCCGGCGCGGTCCAATCGCGCGCCGAGGTGCCGTTCAATGTTCCGGAGACGGCGGTGGCAAACCGACAGCCGCCGCACGCGACTGCCGCCACCCCTCCGTCAGATGGAGGCTCGTCGTCCGCCGTTGACGCGCCCAAGGTCACGACCAGGGTCGTATCGCGTGGCGACAGCCTCTGGCGCATCAGCCACATCACTTACGGCGCGGGCATGCGATATGCCATCGTTTACAAAGCGAACCGAGAACAGATCCGAAATCCAAATCGTATTTATCCCGGCCAGATCTTTGTCCTTCCTATGAACGCGCGCTGAAAAGCGGCGGCAATTCTACGATGTCGCTGGCGGTAGGACGCGGAGCGGTTTCCGCATTCGTCGGGCCGTGAACGGACTTCCGTGTCGGTCACGTCGAGGGCTCGGGTTGAAAGTCGCTATTTGAAGCTATCCCAGCCCGCGTCCGGCGCGAACCGGCTGCCGAACTTCGCCTCGAGCCCGCGCAGCGTCGACACCACGTTTTCCGGCCCGCGGCTTCGCGCATAGTTCAGCGGACCGCCGCGGAACGGCGCATAGCCGGTGCCGAAGATCATCGCGCCATCGACCACGTCGGCATTGTCGACAATGCCCTCGCGCAGACACGCGACACAGACGTTCGACATCGGCAAGATCAATCGGTCGACCATTTCCTCCGTAGGCTGCACTGTTGCGGGCGGGCCGGGCGTCTTGTCGGGCTCGCCCTCTTTCCAGACATAAAAGCCCTTCCTGGTCTTGCGGCCGAATTCGGCCCTCGCGACCTTGTCGCGCAGCCATGCCGGCGTCGGCGGCAGCAGATTGCCGAATTTCGCACGCAGCATATCGCCGACATCAAGACAAATATCGAGGCCGACCCGATCGGCGAGTTCGATCGGGCCTATCGGCATGCCGAATTTCTCCGCCGCCGCGTCGATGGTGACCTTGTCGATTTTCTCGTCCAGCATCAGCATCGCCTCGAGCATGTAAGGCGTCAGCGCGCGGTTGACGAGAAAGCCCGGCGAACTCTTGACCTGCAGCGGCAGGCGATCGATGGCGCCGACAAAGGCCAGCGCCTCCTTCAACAATTGCGGAGCGGTGCCGTCGTGGCCGACGACCTCGACGAGTTGCAGCCGGGATACCGGATTGAAGAAGTGCAACCCCACCAAACGCCCCGGCGATTGCAGCGTCGAGCGCAAGTCCTCCAGCGGAATGCTCGAGGTGTTGGTGGCGAGGATCGCGCCCGCCTTCATCTTCGGCTCCAGCTCGGCATAGACCTTCTGTTTCAGCTCCAGCTTTTCCGGCACCGCTTCGATGATCAGATCGGCGCTGCGCACGCCTTCGCCGTCGAGATCGGGTACCAGCCGATCCAGCGCGTCGCGGATGTCGGTGCGCCTGCGCATGATCTTGCCGAACAGATCCGTGGCGCGTTTCATCGCGCCGCCGATCGGCTCCGGCCTGACGTCGGCGAGCGTGACCCGCATGCCGCGCTGGGCACACCATGCCGCGATGTCCCCGCCCATCGAGCCGGCGCCGATGACGCGAACATGACCGATCTTGTTGACGCCGCCGGCGAGTTTCTTCATCTGCTCGCGCAGAAAAAATACCCGGATCAGGTTTTGCGCCGTCGGCGTCACCACCAGACTGGCGAACGAGGCCTTTTCGGCTGCCAGCATCGCGGCCTTGTCGTTGCCGTGCTTTTCCCAGAGATCGATCAAGGCATAAGGCGCGGGATAGTGCGCATGCGGTGCGGCTTTTTCGGCCTCGGCGCGCATTCGCGAGGCGAGAAAGCGCCTAACGGGACTGGAATTGAGAATGGCGTTCAACGGACCGGGCTTGGCGCGTTCCAGGCGGCCGAACACCGCGTCCTTTGCCGCGTTGCGAACATGCCGCTCCTGCGTCACGGCATCGACCAGCCCAAGCGATTTCGCCCGTCGCGCATCGATCGTCTTGCCGGTGAGCATCAGCCTCATGGCCTGCATCGGATTGACCAGGCAGGTGAATCGCGCGGTGCCGCCGAGGCCGGGATGCAGGCCGAGCATCACTTCCGGAAAACCAAAGCGCGCACCGTCGATCGCGATGCGCGACTGGCAGGCGAGCGCGACCTCGAGGCCGCCGCCGAGGCAGAAGCCGTGAATCACGGCGACGGTCGGAATCCTCAGCGTTTCGAGGCGGTCGATCACCGCATGCGCCCGGCCGATCGCCGTCTCGACGCGGCGGGAATCGGTCGCGCCGCGAAATTCGCTGACATCAGCCCCGGCGATGAATCCGGATTTTTTCGCGGAGCGAATGACAAGTCCCGCAGGCCGTTGGCTTTCCAGCGCGGCGAGTACCGTGTCAAATTCCTCGAGAAGGTCGGCCGACAGCGTGTTGGCGCTGGCGCCCTCCCGATCGAACAGCAGCCAGGCAATGCCGTCGCGATCGCGCGTCAGCTTGAAGTGGCGATAAGGTCCGCAGGCGTCCGGCTTCGGCCCGAGTTCGAGCACGCGGTCGCCAAGAACGTCCATGATGCGGCTATCCATGGTCACACCATCTCGATCAACATGGCGCCGCCCTGCCCGCCGCCGATACATTCGGTGGCAATGCCGCGCCTGGTGCCCAATCGCTTCATCGCATTGACGAGATGCAGCACGATCCGGTTGCCGCTGCAACCGACGGGATGCCCGAGGCTGATGGCGCCGCCATCGACGTTGAGTTTCGCATGATCGATTTGCCCGGCTGCGCCATCAAGCCCAAGAATTTCGCGGCAGAATTTCTCGTCGTTCCAGGCCGCGAGGCATCCCAGCACTTGCGTCGCGAACGCCTCGTTCAATTCCCAGGTCTCGACGTCCTGCAGCGACAATTTGTTGCGCTTCAACAGTTCGGTGGCCGACAGCACAGGGCCGAGGCCCATGATGCTGGGATCAAGCGCCGCCCATTGGCTGTCGACGATCACGGCCTTTGGCGTCAAACCGTGCCTTCTGACCGCGTCTTCCGAAGCAAGGATGGTCCAGGAGGCGCCGTCGGTGATCTGCGATGAGTTGCCGGCGGTGACCTGGCCCCAGGGCCGCTCGAACGCCGGTTTTAATTTCGCAAGTGTCCGGGGCGAAGAGTCCAACCGTACGCCGTCGTCGTGCTCGTAGAATTTGCCGTCGGGCGCGAATGCGGTTTCGACCTCGCCCTTCAGCCAGCCCTGCGCCTGCGCATTGGCAAGCCGCTGGTGGCTTTCGGCGGCGTAGGCGTCGGACTGCGCGCGCGTAATGCCAAACAAATGGCCGACCACTTCGGCCGTCTGCCCCATGTTGAGTTCGGTGATTGGATCGGTCAGCCCGCGCTCCAGCCCGATGATCGGCTTGAAATAGGCCGGGCGCGCGCCCGCAAGCGCCGCGAGCTTGCGGAGAATTCCCTTGGCACTGGCAAACTTTGCGAACCAGCGCACGCCCTGCTGCGGCCAGACCAGCGGCGCGTAACTCAGGGCTTCCGAACCGCCGGCCAGGATCAAATCCGAAACGCCTTCGCGGATATAGCGGTAACCCGTGTCGATCGATTGCATGCCGGAACCGCAATTGATCTGCACCGTGAACGCGACCATCGTGTCTCCCATGCCGAGCCGCAGCGCGGCGACACGGGCCGGATTCATCTCATCGGCAATGACATTGACGCAGCCGAGGATCACTTGATCGAAGGCGGTGGGCGCGAACGGCTGCCGCGCCAGCAACGGCCGGCCGCACTGCACGGCGAGATCGACCGGGGTGAACGGGCCGGGCCCGCTACGCGCTTTCAAAAACGGCGTCCGACTGCCGTCGATGATGAAAACCGGTCGCGTCATCAGCTCACTGCTCTCGTTTCACCAAGCTCCTGGAAGAATTGATGCACTTCAGCCGGCTTTTTGTAGATCGGCGACAATGCGCCCGGCGCGAAGTCGTCGACTTCGATCACCTTTGCGACCGCTTCATGCGCGGCTGCAAGCTGATCGCCCTCGGCTTGCGTAATGACCCCCCGCTTCACGGCCTCATGCCAGTCGCGAATGTGGACGGCGCGCATTCTCTTGGCGATATCCTCCGCGCCGGTGACCAGAACAAACGCCTTTTCCAGCCGCGCCACGCCGCGGTCGTCATCGACATGCGACAGGTCCGGCGTCAGGCGGTCGCGCGCCGCCGACGGCTCCAGCACAAGCTGCGCGCATTGATGGATCACACGATCCGAGGGGCCGAGCACGCGCGCGCCGAGCGGCTGGATCAGGAATTTCAGCACGAGGGCGACGAACCGGTTGGGCAAATTCGCGAAGATTTCCGCGAAGCGGTTTTCGATGGTCTTGAAGCCGCTCGCCATGCACCATTCCAGCGCGGCAAAATCCGCACTTTGCCGGCCCTCGTCCTGCCAGCGCTTCAGCGCCGCGGACAACAGATACAATTCCGAGAGAATATCGCCGAACCGCGCCGACAGCATTTCCTTGCGTTTCAGCGCGCCGCCGAGCGTGAGCAGCGCCATGTCGGCGCATAGCGCGAATGCCGAGGAGTAGCGTGACAGCTGACGATAAAACCGCGTCGCCTCTGCCGCGTCAGGCGCTGGCGCAAACGCGCCGCCGCTCCAGCTCCGGCCCCAGGCCCGGAACAGCGTCGCTACGCTGTGACCGATATGCTTCCAGAGCGCCTTGTCGAAGGCGTCTAGTCCCCTGGCGCGGTCCTCCTCGCCAAGCGCGTTCATCTCTTCCAGGAGGTAGGGATGCGCGCGGATCGCGCCTTGGCCAAACACGATCAGGTTGCGGGTGAGAATGTTGGCGCCCTCGACGGTGATGCCGACCGGCACCGAACGATAAAGCGCGCCCATGTAATTCTGCGGCCCGTCGATGACGGCCTTGCCGCCATGGATGTCCATCGCGTCATCGATGGCAACGCGCATCCGCTCGGTGGCGTGCAGCTTCATGATGCCGGAAATCACCGCGGGATGGTGACCCTGATTGAGCGCGGCGCAAGTCAAGCGCCGCGCCGCATCGAGCAGATAGGCGGTGCCGGCAATGCGGGCGAGCGGCTCCTCGATGCCCTCGAATTTTCCAATGGGCACATTGAACTGTTCGCGAATGCGGGCGTAGGCGCCGGTGGTGCGCGCCGCGTAAGCCGCGCCGGCGGCGGACAATGACGGCAGCGAAATACCGCGCCCGGCGGCCAGCGCCGTCATCAGCATCTTCCAGCCCTGGCCGAGACGCTGCTGCCCGCCGATGATGTAGTCCATCGGGATGAACACGTCGCGGCCCCGGTTCGGGCCGTTCTGAAACGCCTGCATCGCCGGCAGGTGACGGTGGCCGATCTCGACGCCGGGCAGATGGGTCGGGATCAGCGCGACGGTAATACCGAGTTCTTCCTTCGGACCGGCCAGATGATCCGGGTCATAGGCCTTGAAGGCAAGCCCAAGCAGCGTCGCGACCGGGCCGAGCGTGATGTAGCGCTTGTGCCAGTTGAGACGCAGGCCGAGCACCTCGCGACCCTCGAAATTGTCTTTGCAGATGACGCCGCTGTCGATCATCGACGCGGCATCGGAGCCGGCCTCCGGACTGGTCAATCCGAAGCAGGGGATCTCGCGTCCGTCGGCAAGCCGCGGCAGCCATCGCTGCTGCTGATCCTTGGTGCCAAAGCGCATCAAGAGTTCGCCGGGGCCGAGCGAGTTCGGCACCATCACGGTCACGGCGGCAGTGATCGAGCGCGACGAAAGCTTCCGCACCACTTCCGAATGCGCATAGGGCGAGAATCCGAGCCCACCGTATTCCTTGGGAATGATCATGCCGAAGAATTTTTCGCGCTTGATGAAATCCCAGACCTCGCCCGGCAGATCGCGCAATTCCCAATTGATCTTCCAGTCGTCGAGCATCGCGCAGAGCCCATCGACCGGGCCATTGAGAAACGCCTGCTCCTCCGCCGTCAGCGTCGCCGGCGCGGTGGCGATCAGCTTCGACCAGTCGGGATTGCCGGTGAAGAGGTCGGCGTCCCACCAGATATCGCCGGCCTCCAGCGCCTCGCGTTCGGTATCCGACATTGGCGGCAACACGGTGCGCGCCCAGGAGAAGATCGGCTTGGTGATGATATCGCGGCGAAAGGCCTGAGGGGTCATGGCAATGTCCTCATTATGGCTGCAGCGGCGCGTCCCCTGAGTATGTCAAAAGACTATTCATTGTAACGGAAAGCGTGAGATTCAGGCGACACTTCGCATTGAAAAATGAAGCGAATCCGGGCACCGGCCGACTGATAACGGCAAGCCGCTGTATCGGTTCCGCAAGACACGATGCAAATACGGCTTACAAATGTATGGTCTCAATCTGGCCTTGTCATCTCGAACATGGCATCCGGCCTGATTTCGAAATAATCGCCCCGCCGCCCGGCGCGCACGATCGGGCGGGCCATCGCGGTCTGGTAGACGCCGTCCTTGATGAAGGCCTTGTCGATGTGGACGGCAACGACCTCGCCGAGCGTGAGCCAGGCCTGCACCTTCTTGCCATCGGCGCCCTGCAACTGAATGATCTGAGACAATTTGCATTCGAACGAGACCGGGCTTTCCCCGACACGGGGCACATTGACAAGCCTGCTCGGCACCGCCGTCAGCCCGGAGATCTTGAACTCACTGACATCGCGCGCGACATGCGCCGCGGTGGCGTTCATCTGCTGCGCCAGATCCATGGTCGCGAGATTCCAGACGAACTCGCCGGTTTCCTGGATGTTGCCGACGCTGTCTTTCCAGGCTGTCGAGGAAAAGCCGATGATCGGCGGGTGATAGTTGAACCCGTTGAAGAAGCTGTAGGGCGCGAGATTGACGTTGCCCTTGGCATCGCGCGATGAGATCCAGCCGATCGGCCGCGGGGCGATAATGGCATTGAACGGATCGTGCTTGAGGCCGTGGCCGTTAGCCGGCTCGTAGTAGTGCAGGTCTTTCGGGGTCTTGGCGTCCATTGCAGATCTTTCTTCGTGCGCGGCGTAGGGTTGGCAAAGCGTAGCGTGCCCACCAATCGCTTCAAGTGAAAAAATGGTGGGCACGGCGCTGCCGCGCCTTAGCCCACCCCACAAAAATGCTATCCATCCGCCATTGCGAGGAGCCACAGCGACGAAGCAATCCATCTATCCCGATGCGGCACCGTGGATTGCTTCACTTCGCTCGCAATGACGGACTATGCCGGCTGTTTGCGCCTTGCGCTACTTCGCCTGGCGCGGCTCGAGGGCCCTGAAAAGGAAATCGATCATCTGCTCGATCGTGGCGGTGGGCTTGTTGACCGCCTGCGCGATCATCTGCGGGTGGAAGAAGCGGATCATGCCGGTGCAGGTGCAGAGCGCCGCCAGCGGCAGGTCCGGGGCCTCGAACTCGCCCGAGGCCACGCCGTCCGCGATGACCTGGCCGATGATGCCGGTGCAGCATTCAATATGGGCGACGCAGACGTCCCAATCCTCCTCCATCGCGATCGCGACCATCTCATGCAGCTTGGAATTGCCGACATAGCGCTCCGTGTTCATGCGATTGATGGTCGTGAGTAGCTCGCGCAGCCGGGGTTTTGCCGGACCGGGCTGGGACGCGATCCGCCGCGCCTCGGTCTCGACCTCGCCCATCAACTCCCGCGCGACACCCTCGTGGATCGCCTTCTTCGAATCGAAAAAACGATAGACGTTGGCCGGCGACATGCGCAGTTCCTTGGCGATGTCGGCGACGGTGGTCTTCTGGTAGCCGATCTGGCGGAACAGACGCTCCGCCACCACGAGAATACGCTCGCGTGTCTCGGATTCGATATGCTCGGAAACCAGCGTCATGTCGGGACTCGATCTACTCAATGTTCAATTATTCCGCCGCCTCGGCAAGCGGAAATGCGGGTTTCGGTTGGGCCTGATGTTGCGGCGCAGGATCAACATGTTTACTTGGGCCGCTTTCTTCAAGGCTTTTGCGGAACCAGAGGGCATACAGGCCCGGCAGGTACAGCAAGGTCAGGAAGGTTGCAACAAACAACCCGCCCATAATGGTAATCGCCATCGGGCCCCAGAACGCCGAGCGCGACAGCGGGATCATCGCCAGGATCGCGGCGAGCGCCGTCAGCACCACCGGACGGGCGCGGCGGACCGTGGCCTCGACGATGGCTTCCTTGCGCGTCAGGCCGTGCGACACGTCGGTCTCGATCTGGTCGACCAGGATCACCGCGTTGCGCATGATCATCCCGGCCAGCGCGATCAATCCCAATAGCGCCACGAAGCCGAACGGCTGGTTGGCGATATTGAGCCCGAGCGAAGCCCCGACAATGCCGAGCGGCGCGGTCAGGAACACCAGGATCAGCCGCGAGAAGCTCTGCAGCTGGACCATCAGCAGCGTCAGCATGACGATGACCATCAGCGGAAACAGGATGAAGATCGACGCGTTGCCCTTGGCGGATTCCTCGAACGCGCCGCCCTTCTCGATCCGGTAGGCCGGCTCCAGGCTGTCGCGAATTTCCTGCAGCTTGGGCCAGATTTGGTTGGTCACGTCGGGCGCCTGGACGCCATCGACGACGTCGCCCCGTACCGTGATCGCCATGTCGCGGTTGCGCCGCCAGATGATCGGCTCCTCATGGGAATATTCGATCTTGGCGATCTGCAAAAGCGGCACCGCGACGCCGTTGCGCGAGGTGATGGTGAGATCGCCGACGCGACCGAGATCGAGCCGTTCGGACGGGACCGCGCGCGCGACCACGCCGACTTTCTCGATGCCATCGCGTATTGTCGTCACTGGCGCGCCTGAGATCAGCATGCTCAGCGCCTGCGATACGTCCTGCGGGGTCAGGCCAAGCGCGCGGGCGCGGTCCTGATCGACCACCAGCTTGAGGTATGGCGACTGCTCGTTCCAGTCGAGTTGCGGATCCTTGACGTTGTCGTTCTGCTTGACGACGTCGCGCACCTTGTAGGCGATGTCGCGCACGATGTTGGGGTCGGGGCCGATCACGCGGAACTGCACGGGAAAGCCGACCGGCGGGCCGAAATTGAAGCGATCGACACGCACGCGCGCTTCGTTCAAGGCGCCGTCATGAACCGCCTTCTCCAGGCGGGCCTTGATCCGCTCGCGCGCTTCGACGTCCTTGGAGACGATCACGATCTCGGCAAAAGCCTCGTTCGGCAGCTGCGGGTTGAGCCCGAGCCAGAAGCGCGGCGAGCCCTGGCCGACATAGGCGGTATAGGTCGAGATGTCCTTGTCGTCCTTCAACAGGGCTTCCGCCTCCTTGACGGATTTTTCGGTGACATTGAATGCCGTGCCCTCAGGCAGCCGCAGCTGCAGGAACAATTCGGGCCGCTCGGATAGCGGGAAGAACTGCTGCTGCACGTTGCCGAACGCCACGATCGACAGCGCGAAGACGCCGACGGTGGCCAGCACCACCTTGACCCGGTGATTGACGCACCACTGAATCATGCTGCGGAGAATGCGGTAGATGCGCGTTTCATACACCGCGTGCGGATCGTGGTTGTGGCTGACCGCGATGTTCGGCAACAGCTTGACGCCGATATAGGGCGTGAAGATCACCGCGACGAACCAGGAGGCGACCAGCGCGATCGCCACGACCCAGAAAATGCCGCCGGCATATTCGCCGACCGCCGAATTGGCGAAACCAATGGGCAGGAAGCCGGCAGCCGTAACCAGCGTTCCCGTCAGCATCGGGAAGGCGGTGGATTCCCAGGCAAAAGACGCCGCCCGGACACGGTCCCAGCCCTGCTCCATCTTCACCACCATCATCTCGACCGCGATGATGGCGTCATCGACCAACAGGCCAAGCGCGATGATCAGCGCGCCGAGCGTAATGCGATGCAGGTCGAGCGACATCGCATTCATGACGATAAAGACGATGGCCAGCACCAGCGGCACCGACAGCGCCACCACGATGCCGGTGCGCCAGCCCAGCGCGACGAAGCTGACGAACAGCACGATCGCCAGCGCCTCGATGAACGAATGCACGAATTCACCGACGGCATGCTCGACCACCTTCGGCTGATCGGCGATCTGTTCGACGTTGATGCCCTGCGGCACCGCCTTCATGAATTCCGCGGTCGCGTCGGCAACCTCCTTGCCGAGCTCCAGGATGTTGGCGCCCTTGGTCGTGACCACGCCGATGCCGAGCGCGGGTTTGCCCTCCTGCCGCACCACAAAGCTCGGCGGGTCGACGAAGCCGTGGGTGACGGTCGCGATATCGCCTAGCCGGAACACCCGGCCGTTGCTCTCGACCGGCGTCTCCGCGACGGCTTTGGCGCCATCGAGCGCGCCGGTGACGCGCAGCGGCACCCGTTGCGAGGACGTCTCGACCGTGCCGGCCGGCACGACGTTGTTCTGTTTGGCGAGCGAATCGAACAGCGCCTGCGGCGTAATCCCAAGCGTCGCCAGCTTGGCATGCGAGAACTCGACGAAGATTCTCTCATCCTGAGTACCGTACAGATTGACTTTGGTGGCGCCGGGCACTTTCAGCAGCCGCTGGCGCAAGCCTTCGGCGGCCTTTTTCAACTGCGCATAATCGGCGCCATCGCCGGTCATCATGTACAGGATGGAGTCGACGTCGCTGAATTCGTCGTTGACGACCGGGCCGAGCAGACCGGCGGGAAGCTGGCCTTGCACGTCGACCAGCTTCTTGCGCAGCAGATAAAACAGATACGGCACGTCCTTGGCCGGCGTCGAGTCCTTGAACGTGACCTGCATCGCCGTGAACGCCGGCTTCGAATAGGTCTGCACCTTCTCGAAATACGGCAGTTCCTGCAGCTTCTTCTCGATGGGGTCCGCGACCTGGGTCTGCATCTCGGCGGCCGTCGCGCCCGGCCAGATCGCCGAGACATTCACAACCTTGACGGTGAAAAACGGATCTTCCGCGCGGCCGAGCTGCTCGTAGGAGAAGAAACCGGCGACACCGAGCGCGATGACGAGGAACAGAGTAAGCGCGGGATGGCTGACCGCCCAGCCTGACAGATTGAAATGCTTCATTCTACCCTCCCCACTCAGAACGACAACGACGAGACGACCCTGACCTTCTCGGTCGGATCGAGCTTTTGCACGCCCAGCGCGACAACCCGAGCGCCTTCATCGACGCCGCCCGTGATGACGACGTTATTGCTCTCGTAAGATTTCACGGTGACCGGCTTCAGCGTCACCTCGCCCTGGGCGTCGACGATATAGAGCGAGGGCTCGCCGCCCTGGCTGTACAGCGCCGACAACGGCAACCGCGCGACGCGTTCGGTGGCGGGATCGCAAAGCGTCAGCGTCGCGGTCATGCCGAGCGAGACGCTCTCGCCGGCACCGGGCAACGAAAACTTTGCCAGATAGGTGCGGGTCGCGGGATCGGCTGCGGGGGCGATCTCGCGCAGCTTCGCGACATATTTCTTGTTCGGTTCGGACCACAAGGTCACGGTCGCGACGCCATCTTTGGCGCGCGCCACCAGGGTCTCCGGGATCGCGACCACGGCTTCCTTTTCGGCAAATCTCGCGACGCGGATCGCGGTTTGCCCGGAAGCCACGACTTGTCCGGCGTCGATCAAGGTTGCGGTGACGACGCCATGGGTATCGGCGACCAGCGTTGCATAAGACAGAGAGTTGTTGGTGAGTTCGACCGAGCGCTGGGCGCGATTGAGCCGCGCCCGCGCCTCATCGGCGGCGGCTTTGGCCTGGTCCATCTGCGCGTCCGTGGTCCAGCCCTTGGCGCGCAAATCCTTGGCGCGCTGCTCGGCGGCGGCGGCTTGCGCCAGCACGCCGGTGGCGGCGTGGAATTCGGCCTCGGCCTGCTCGGCCTGCAGTCTCAGATCGACTTCATCGAGGGTTGCGAGGGGCTGCCCGACATCGACGGTCTGGCCGACTTCGACCAGGCGCTTGGCGATCTTGCCGGGCACCCGAAAGCCCATGTCGGTCTCGATTCGAGGGCGAATGGTGCCGACGAAGCTGCGCTCCGGCGATTCCGCCTCATAATGCACCGTTGCCACCAGGACGGGGCGCGATGGGGCCGCTTTGTCGGCGGCCAACTCGTTGCAGCCGGCCAGTACGATCGCCAGAAACGCCAGCGCTATACCCGCTAATAGCCTGTTATAACTCGCAAAAATTGAACGGACGAACATGGCAGCTTCCCCTCGATTAAGCTTCGTGGGAAGTGTGAATTGTTCACTGACGATTGTCAACATTCGTCACTGATCATAATTTCGTGAATTAAAGGTAACGTTAGGAAGCCAAAATCTCCCGTCGTCCCCGCGAAAGCGCGGACCGATAGCCACCGGCGGTGGTTGCGAAAGGTGTCGGCCGGCGTGCCTAGCGAGAGGCCGCGGCGTATAGGCCCCCGCTTTCGCGGGGGCGACAGGGGGGCTACTTCGCCCCTGCGAATTCGGTCTTGGTGTCGTGGCCGCTGAGGAAAACCAGCAGGCCGCCGATCAGCGGCAGCACCGCGAGCGCCAACAGGCCTGTCGCGGTGTTCCCGGTCGCGTCCTTTACCCAGCCGACGATATAAGGTCCGCCGAATCCCGCGAGGTTGCCGATCGAATTAATCAGCGCGATGGCCCCGGCCGCCGCGGTGCCGGTGAGCCACGCGGTCGGCAGCGTCCAGAACACCGCGAAGGTGCAGAAGATGCCAATCGCGGCGACCGTCAGCACGATCATCGTCATGGTCGGATCGGTGATGAAGCTGGAGACCCCGAGCGCCAGCGCGGTCAACAGCAGCGCGCCCCCGACATGGCCGACGCGCTCGCGCGTCGCATCCGAGTGCCGCGCCCACAGGATCATCGCGATGGTGCCGAACAGATAGGGGATCGCCGTGACGAAGCCAGTCTGAACATTGGTGAGACCGAACGCCTTCACGATCTGCGGCAGCCAGAACTGCATGCCATAGAGTGCGGCGACGAAACCGAAATAGATCAGGCTCAGCATGATGACCTTCGGCGACGACAGCGCCTGTCCGACCGTCAAATGCGTCGCCGCCTGCTTGGCGGCGTTTTCGGCCTGCAGCCGCGCCGACAACCACGCCTTTTGCTCCGGCGCCAGCCAGGCTGCCCTCTCAGGCCTGTCGGTGAGATAGAACCAGGTGACGATGCCGAGCAGCACGGAGGGGATGCCCTCGAGGATGAACAGCCACTGCCAGCCCCTCAGGCCCATCACGCCGACGAGCCCGAGCAAGAGGCCGGAGATCGGCGCGCCGATCACGGTGGAAACCGGCACCGCGATCGCAAACGCGGCGAGGAAGCGTGCGCGATATTCGGCCGGATACCAATAGGTCAGATAGAGGATGATGCCGGGGAAGAATCCTGCTTCGGCGACGCCGAGCAGGAAGCGCAGAATGTAAAAGCTCCACTCGCCGCTCACGGTTGCCATCAGCGCGGAAATGATACCCCAGCTCACCATGATGCGGGCGATCCAGCGGCTGGCGCCGAAACGTTCGAGCGCGAGATTGCTCGGCACCTCGAAGATGAAATAGCCGATGAAGAAGATGCCGGCGCCCCAGGCAAAGATCAGCGGCGTGAATTTCAGCTCCGCATTCATGGTCAGCGCGGCGAAGCTGAGATTGACCCGATCGAGGTAGGAGAAGAAATAGGCCAGCACCAGGAATGGAATCAGCCGCCATGAGATCGCGCGGATCGTGCTTTTCTCCAGCTCGCTCTTGGTAACGCCGGACGTGGCGATAGCGACGGTGGCGGATTGGCTCATGAGTTTTTTCCCATTTTGTTTCTTGCGGTGGATGGCGGGTTCTTAACATCGCGGGATCATCTGCGCAAAATCTGCAAAAAAATCCGCAAATCCTGAACAGGTCGAGCAAACCCGCTGCCAATCGGCAGGGGCATCGTCCCCTCATGGGGAAAGTCATCATTGTCAAATTCCGGCGATCGCGACTGCCAACGGCGGCTGCTCAATGACGGCTGGTGGCTATCTTCTCGCCATGGAACATGCTTGCCTACGGCGTCGGAATCCTCTCAGGGATGCAGCTCGATCGCTTCGCGCGAATGCGCTCCTGACGGCGGGCTTCCTCACTCCGCCAATTGAAAGCGCTCGAAACGGTGCAGTTCTTCCTCGATGCGGCGCTTCAGGTCTTTGCGCGCACCTTTTTTGGCGCCGTTGCCGACCCAGCTCCACTTCTGCACCAGCAATTCCTGTTTCTTGCGATCGGTCTTGAGGTCAAGCGCGGCGACAATGCCATCCCCGACCAATACCGGCAGCGCGAAATAGCCGAAGCGCCGCTTCTCCTTTGGCACATACGCTTCGAAGCGATGTTCATAATCGAAGAAAAGATGCGTCCGTTTGCGCTGGATAATCAGTGGATCGAAGGGCGACAGGATATGCGCCAACTCCGGAGCACGATCGCCGACATTCTCCAGTATCTCAGGTTCAGCCCAATGCTCCTGCTTGCCCGCGCCTTCCAGCGCGACCGGCACCAGCAGCCCGCGGCGCACTCTGGCTTCGATCAATCGCTTGATCGCCGGCTTGCTCGGCGCGTCGAGATGGCAGATCGAATCCAGGCTCGCCACGCCTTGCGCGCGCAACGCGCGGTCGAGCAGATAGGCGGTGGTTTCCGCAGCCGAAGCGCCCTTCGGCGGCTTGTCCCAGCCGAAATGCCGTTGCATCAGTTCATAGGTCTTGAGCATGCCGTTGCGCTCGCTGATCGTGAGCACGCCGGTGTAGAACGCCAGCTGCAGCGCCCGCTTCGACGGCTTGCGGCTCGCCCACAAATGCTCTTTGTCAACCAGCACATCGTCGTCGATGTCGCGGATTGTCAGAGCGCCGTCATGCCGGATCAGCCTCAGCACCTTGCGTAAATCCGCAGGCTTGACCGAGGTGAGCCATTTGTGACCGTCGCGCTTGTGGCGCTTCATGGCTGGAATAAAGAAGCGCAGATCCTTTGTGGGCACGTAGGACAAGGCATGGGTCCAGTATTCGAACAGGCTCTTGTCGACGCTCTGGGCCTGACGCAGATCGGCGCGCCGATAGGCGGGAATGCGGGTCCGTAGGATATGGTGATGGCTGCGCTCGATGACGTTGATGGTGTCGATCTGCACATAGCCGAGGTGTTCGACCGCGGCGGCCGTTGCCTGCGGCCCCTCGCCGAACGGCATTGGCGTATCGAGCCGCTGGGCGCGCAGCCAGACGCGCCTGGCTTGCGCTTTGGTCAGAGGATAGGACTGAGGGTTACGGGACATTGCGCGGCAATGTAGCCGGATTCGCGCGCAGGAGGCGCGGATTTCAAGAGACTCGAATATGGCAAAGCCGCGAGGCAACAAGAAGCGGGCATTCAGCGCTTCGACCGTTCGCCGATACTTCCCGTCGCGGTCTCAGGCTCGCAGGCAGCTTTGCCGCGCTCCGGGGTCTGGCATCTATAGACGTTGCCGGTGAGGCGGTCGATCAGCCACACGTTCTCCTCGGAGGGACTCTCGATCCCGACGAATCGCGTGCCCACTGCGGTAATCAGCGTGGACAGCAAGATGGCGGCGGCGATGATGGCTGCGCCGATCAATATCGGCATCGAATTCCCCGAGCGATCCGACGTGACGGCGCGGTGCCCCTGATACTGGCCTTGTCTTTTCGGTGATTGGAACAAGGCCAGATCGCTACGCTCTGTTGTGTTTTCTTGTGCTGGTTCTTCGCGAATAATTTTCTTAACCGCGGATCTGGCCGATTTCTTGTTCGCACATCGGCGCTACGGCGACGGCGTTGCGACCGGAATTGCCGCAAGGGCTGCCTCATGACGCAGTAGAAGAAGCCACGCCTCGACACGCGACGCTGGGATGTCGGGTGAAGTTCGAGGCTGACACGGTCACGAGCACGGCCGAAGCATCGACGACGATCATTGCCGGTCGCGTTCAGCACGGACCGCCTGCGCTGGCGTCATCGAAGGGGTCGTTGCCGGGCGACCCTTGAGACGGGCTCGCAGTTCTTCCAGCGTCGGTCGCTCGGCCACATGACGAATCTCACTGAGCAGGTAGTCGGAGAGCGACGTGCCCGCCCGCACCGCACGCGACGATGCAGCGCATCCGGTACATTGCGAATTTGAATCATGGTGGTCATGTGCAAACCATAAACGCATGCGGACCACATCTCAATTTTCGCGAGCTGACACGGACACCTACCTGCGCCCGAACAATCCGCTGTTATGCCCGGCGGAAACAGGGCGCCCAGTCCATCAGCGCCAAGATGATAGCGACGGATGTCCGCTGCCGTAGCTCGAAACGTGACCTGTATCACATTCGTCGCTTTGAACCTCTCCTATCGTTCACGGCATCAAAACGCTATCAGGCGTAACAGCGAGGATACGACAATGACCAGCTTGCACAGACTTTGCGGAATCAAGGCCATCGTGACGATCGGCGCCGCGCTGTCGATGACGGCGGGCCTGGCGCTGGCCGGCGACAACAACGTCTCGGCGGATAAAATCCTGAAGGCGCTGCAGCCGAAGCCGCTGACGCGCGGCCTGTCGGCCGGGGCGCAAGTCGATCCCGCCGTCAAGGCCAAGGAAACCACTTTCCTCCAGACGCTGCGCAACCGAAACACTCGCTCGCTTTCACTCGGCGAACGCGAGGAAATCGCGGCGATCGCAGCGACCAAGCCGAAAATCGATCTCGAAATTCAATTCGACTACAATTCGGCCGAGATTACCAAGACCTCGATGCCATCGGTGCAGGCGCTCGGCAAAGCGCTGTCGGACGCCAATCTCAAGGGCTCGACATTCGTGCTCGCCGGTCACACCGATGCGATCGGCAGCGATGGCTACAACCAGGACCTCTCCGAGCGCCGCGCCGATACGATCAAGCGGTACCTCGCCGAGAAATACGGCATCAATGGCACCGATCTCGTCACCGTCGGCTACGGCGAGAGCAAGCCGAAGGATGCGAAGGCGCCGACGGCCCCGGTCAACCGTCGCGTTCAGGTCGTCAACATGGACACCAAGACCGCGTCGAAGTGACGGCGGCAAGGCTTTGACCGCCTGCCGGCGTGCGGCAGGCGGTCCCTCAGATCCAGTTCTGGAAAATCATCAGCCGGCTGAACGTCTCCATCGACGTTCCCACGAACGCGGCCGAGATCGGCAGCATCGCGGCAAAGCCTGCAAATCCGACCGCGACGAAGGCCCACAACAGCCAGCGCGGGCTGTTGCCGCGCCTCAGCACATATATCAACGCAAGGCTCGCCACCGTTGCGGACGGCAGATAATAATACAGGAATCCGAGCGTCCGCGGCAGCATCGCCCAGGCCAGATAAGGACCGAAATAAAACGACAGGATCAGGAACGCGTCGGCCCGGCGCGTCACGATCCAGTCGCGCAGGCAAACCGCAAGCGCCGGCAACGCCGGCCACAGGATCAGCGGATTGCCGAGGAACACGACCGCCGCGATCCGGTCGTCGCCGATCTTGTCGAACAGATACCAGACCGGCCGCACCAGGAACGGCCAGGACGGCCACGCGCTCATATAGGTGTGGCCGGCGATCGCGGTCGTGGTGTTGTCGCTGAAGATCTTGCGTTGCGCCTCCCAGAGGTCGTTAAACGACAGCCCATAGAGCGGGACGAAACTCGCGAGATAGACGATCGCCGGAATGAAAACGAAGCAGGCGGCGAAATGATAATATCTGAAATCGGGCCACAGATCGGAGCGATACCAGTCGGCGGCGTCGCCCTTGGCGAACTGCGTACCCCAGCCTTGCATCAGGCGGATCACGGCGACGATGACGATGCAGATCGCCAGCGCAAACAGTCCACTCCATTTGCAGGCAATCGAGAGACCGAAGGCAACACCGGCGAGCGCGAACCAGAGATGCGGCCGCTGTTTGCGGAACCCGTGCATGAAGGCTGCGATCGCGAACAGGCCGAACGCGAGCGCGAAAATATCCAGCATCGCGATCCGCGACTGCACGAAGACCATCTGGTTGAAAAAGGCCAGCAAGGCCGCCGCGACCGCAGGCCCCTGCGCCGCAAACAGCGCGAGGGCACAGAGATACATCGCAATGATTGCAAGCGACCCGAACAGCACCCCCGGGTAGCGCCAGCCCAGCGGGCCATCTCCGAGGCCGCGGATCGACAGCGCCATCAACTGCTTTGCCAGCGGCGGATGCATCGGATTGAGCATCGGCGAGGGCATCATCGGCTCGAGCATTTGCCGGGCGGCCGGTACATAATGCACTTCATCGAAATAGAATTTTTCCGGCGTCGTCACGCCGACCAGAAGTGCGAAATGCGCGGCGAAGAATATGATGACGGCGATAATGACGTTCCGCGCAACTGAATTGTTCGGAACGGAAGGTGATGCGCGCACGATGTTCACAGATTGGTGGCGTTGCTTTGATTCGAGTGTGGCGAGGGCGTCGTCTCAAGTCCATTGCTTTTAAAATTTATTGCATTGAACGAATTCCGATTTCACCACCACCAACCGTCGTGCTTGTAAGGCGCCCCTAGTGATAAATTTACAACAGCGCACGCGCGCGATCTGGTACGATGACGAGATAGTTTATCGGTATTGAAATGAATTGGCGTCACGGCTTTTTTTCTATCTCTGCGCTTTGCCTTGTTGCAGGCCTCACGGCAAGCCCCGCTCATGCGGAGGTGCGCATCGGCGAAGCGGCTGTCATCAAGAATGAAGTCGTTCGTGTGAAGGGATCGGCGACCAGCCGGATCAACGTCGGCGACGGCGTGCTTCGCGACGAAATCGTGCGCACCGGCCTCGACAGCGCAGCGCGGCTGGTGATGGCCGACAGCACCAACCTGTCGCTCGGTCCTAGTGCGACGATCAAACTCGACCGCACCGTGTTCAACGACGAGCACACCTACCGCGATATCGCCATCAGGCTGACAACCGGGGCGTTTCGCTTCGTCACCGGGCATTCCGCAAAGGCCGCCTACAAGATCACCACGTCGCTCGCCACGATCGGCGTGCGCGGCACCACCCTCGACATCTTGTCGCAGCGAGCCAGGACCACCGTGGTGCTGCAGGATGGCGCGTCGCGCGTCTGCACCATCAGTGGTCAGTGCACTGAGCTGACACAGCCGGGCGACACCGCCGTCATCACATCGGCAGGCGGCAACGTCACAATGCAAAAGACCAACAATCCGCCCTGGACCTTCGCCGCGACCTGCACGGCGGCGGCGGGACTTTGCAGTGCCACCCAATATGCGAACGCGACGCCGACAATTACGCCTCCGATCGATGACGGCAGCGATCCGACCGGCATGCTGTGCGGGCGCTGAGGATGGCAAAGTTGACCCGCGGCTTTGTCGCATCGACCGCGTTCACCGTGGCAATCTCGCTTGTGTTGATAGGCGTGCCAACCGTTCCGGCATCGGCACAGACGCCGTCACCAACGCCTACGCCCAGCCCCTCACCTTCGCCAAGTCCCTCACCTTCGCCAAGTCCCTCACCAACGCCGACCGGCGCGGGTTCCAGCGCGGGATCGATTGGCGATCTGGCCAAGCAACGCTTCAACCAGATGATCACCAACCGGGTGCTAGGCACGGTGCTCCTGGGCGTCAACGAACAGGTCAACTGCAACGATTGCGTCAGCGCATTCGGTTCAGCGGGATCGTTTTCGGCCGGCATTCACGGCCGCAAGAACCTGACCTCCAATTTGTCGCTGCTGGCGGGCATCGCCTACACCCAATACAGCGAAGGCGGATACAGCGTCACCAGCGCGCCGATCGGAGCGTTCGCGCTGCGCTACGATTTCGCCGATTGGGGATCGTCACGGCCATTCTTCGACATCGGCGCCATCCTGTCGCCGTTCCAGAAGGTACGCTATCGCCGCAGCTACATGACGAGCCTCGGCGCGGTGACGCTCGATAGCCAGACCAGCAGCGAGAATTATGGCGTCTATGGCAGGGCAGGCTGGATCAGCCGTCTTTCGCCGCGCGACGAAGTCGCCGCCTCGGTTGAAGTCTGGCAGCTGTGGCAGCGGGTGAAAGGCTACACGGATCCGTCCGTCGCATTCAACCCGTTCGACGCCTCGATTGCGTCAGGCACCGATCAGACCAATCTCGTCAAGGTCGGCGGCCAGTGGACGCATCTGTTCGGCAACAGCGTCGAGGGCAACATCAACGGCGGATTTGTGCAGTCCTTTGCCACGCACTCCGGCATCGTCGCCACCGTCACCGGCGACGGCACCGTCGTGCCGACGATCGGAAACCAGAGCTGGTTCGAGTATGGCGGCCGCCTGGGCTTCCGCATCACCAAGGGCTGGGTCGCCGACCTCTTCGTCAACGGGACCGCGGGCCCGCAGCCGGTCGGCGACACGATCCACGGCGGCGTCGGATTGCGGGCAACCTACTAGAGAGCCTTGTCCGTTTCGATAGGATCGAAGCGCGTTTTCTTGATGTGAACCGGTTTCCACTGCGCTTGAAAACGCTTTGGTACTTACACACCTGCTCCGCCGGCTCATCCATTCATTTCCGGAAGTGGCAATCGCGATCCGGTTCCTGCAAAAGAGGGCGGATCGTCATCACAAGATGTTGCCACGTTGCGCCACCGCGGCGCCGCATTCGATTTCCAGATTATGGCAATCAATGAAGCATTTT
The DNA here is from genome assembly GCF_000701345.1 of Bradyrhizobium sp. URHD0069. Classification (GTDB taxonomy): domain Bacteria; phylum Pseudomonadota; class Alphaproteobacteria; order Rhizobiales; family Xanthobacteraceae; genus Bradyrhizobium. The sequence continues at coordinate 53,925 of NZ_JNIJ01000023.1, forward strand.
GGGGCGGCGGCCCTCCTCGCTCCGATCGACCATTGGCACCATCAGGGAGCGGGCAATGTCACACACGGTTGCGGGCCAGCTGGTCGGCGTGCTTGAACAGCTCGGTGTCAAACAAATCTTCGGATTGATCGGCGATTCCCTCAATCCGCTGGCGGATGCGGTGCGACGAAGCCAGATCGAATGGATCGGTGTCCGTCACGAAGAAGGCGCGGCCCTGGCCGCTGCCGGTCAGGCCAAGCTCACCGGGCAACTCGCGGTTTGCGCCGGCACCACCGGCCCCGGCAGCAATCATCTGGTCGCTGGGCTCTATGAAGCGAGCCGCGACCACGCGCCCGTGCTGGCGCTGTCCGGCGACATGCCGCGCCAGATGCACGGCACCGACTACATCCAGACCACCGAGCCCGATTTACTGTTTCGCGACGTATCGCTCTACACCGAAACCATCTCGGCGGCGGCGCAGGCGCCTGGGGTGATTCATCAGGCGATCGCCGCCGCCTATGCCGGCCCCGGCGTCGCGCACCTGACACTTCCTCAGGACGTGCTCTCGGCAAAGGCCGAGGGCGCCGTGTCGAGCGTAGCCACCCTCAAGCCGCGATCCGAATTCTCCGCCGCGCCAGATGATATCGCCAAGATAGTTCAACAGATCGACCGCGCCTGTAGCGTCGTGATCATGTGCGGTGCCGGATGTCGCGGCGCCGCCGATCTGCTGCGCGCATTGTCGGACCGGCTGAGGGCGCCGCTGATCCATTCGTTCCGGGGCAAGGAACTGATGGCTTACAACGACCCGCGATGGATGGGCGGGCTGGGCATGATCGGCACCAAGGCCGTCTATCACGCCGCGCAGAACTGCGACCTGTTGCTGATGATCGGCACCGACTATCCCTACTCTAATTTCCTGCCGACCAAGGGCGCTGTGATCCAGATCGATGAACGGCCGCAGGTGCTCGGGCGACGCGCGCCAACGGCGCTCGGCGTCGCCGGATCGGCGCGCCCGACTTTGAAGTTGCTGCTCGAAGCCGTCTCGACAAAGACCGATCGCAGGTTCTGGGACGAGGTGACCCATGAGCGCCAGAAATGGGATGAGATGCTGAACAAGCAATCTGACCTTAAGCGAAGCCAGGATCGAATCCATCCGCAAGCCGTAGCGCGCGCGGTGAGCGATGCGGCACGGTCCGACGCGGTATTTGTCCTCGATACCGGCTTGAACACGCTGTGGTCCGCGAACTGGATTCGTCAAACCGGTTCGCAGCGCATCATCAGCTCGTTCAACAACGCGGCGGTGGGCACGGCGCTCGGCCAGGCCAACGGCGTGCAGGCGCTGGATCGTTCGCGCCAGGTGATTGTTCTCACCGGCGACGGCGGGTTCAACATGCTGATGGGCGAATTCATGACCGCGGTACACCACAGGCTGCCGCTCAAGATCATCATCTATAATAATTCGGCGCTCGGACTGATCACGCTGGAAGCCGAAAGCGTCGGCATCGTGCCGTTCCGCGAAGCCATCGAATTTCCAAACCCTAACTTCGCGGCATTGGCCCGCGCCTGCGGCGGTCACGGGTTCACGGCGCGACAGCCGGATGAATTGAAGATGGCGCTGAGCGAAGCCTTTGCGGTCGACGGTCCGGCCATTGTCGACGCGGTGGTTGTTGCGGACGAGATGCCGAACATGCCGCATGTCGAGCTTGAGCAGATCGGGCATTACGCCGTGGCCAAGATCAAGGAAGCCGTTCTCGCCGTCACCGGCGGCTAACGGCGTCCCGTCTTGCCCGCTTCAGCCGAATTTCCGGATCACGCGGCCGACTTGCCCTCATAGGCCCGCTTCAGCCCGGCGATGTCGAGCTTGACCATCTGCAGCATCGCCTGCATCGCCCGTTGCGCGCCGGCGGTGTCGGGACCGCCCAGATATTGCACAAGCGCGGTCGGCACGATCTGCCAGGACAGGCCGTAGCGATCCTTCAGCCAGCCGCATTGCTCGACCTGCCCGCCATTGGAGGACAGCGCATCCCACAGGCGATCGACCTCGGCCTGGTCGGCGCAGTCGATCTTGAAGGAAACGGCGTGGGTGAAATCGAAGGGCTTGCCGCCGTTCAGCGCCATGAAGCGCTGGCCGGCCAGCGTGAACTCCACCACCAGCACCGAGCCGGCTTTTCCCGCAGGGGTATCGACGGTGTTCTTCTGGATTTTTTCGATTCTGGAATCGGGCAGCAACGAGACATAGAATTTCGCGGCCTCCTCGGCCTCGCCGTCGAACCACAGGCATGGTGAAACCTTGGACATCGTGAGCTCCTTTGCGGGGTGATATCAGGCGTCGGTTGTGGCGGACTGCGCCGCCGTCGCGGCGGCAACATCCATCCACATCACTTCCCAGATGTGGCCGTCGGGATCCTCGAAGCTGCGGCCATACATAAAGCCGTAATCCTGCTTCGGGCATGGATCGACGCCCCCGCCCGCCGCCTGCGCCTTGCCGACCATGTCATCGACGGCATCGCGGCTGTCGGCGGAGATGCAGATCAACACCTCGCTCGAAGTTTTGGCATCGGCGATTTTCTTCGGCGTGAACTGGCGGAACTTGTCGTGGGTGAGCAGCATGGCGTAAATAGTTTCGGAAAACACCATGCAGGAGCCGGTCCCGTCGGAGAATTGCTCGTTCTTGTCAGCGCCGACGGCCTGATAGAAGGCGGTGGCGCGGGCGAGATCGCTGACCGGCAGGTTGACGAAGATCATTTTAGCCATAGCGCGGGCTCCTTTCGCGGGGTTCCATCCAAGAACGAACGGGCGGCCGGTGATCCGACACCTGATTTGAAATTTTTCAAAGAGGGAGCGGCGTCGTCGCCGGGTCTCGGAGGATGAGACCGTGAGGATGAGAATATGTTCTGCTCATGGTCGAGACGGCGCACCGGACAGCGCGAGAACGCTGCCGGGAGAGCGCCTCCTCACCATCATGGAGTTAGTCACATGCAGCCGACACGATTCACGTCGCAATCGGCGGCTGTAGCCATTCCGGGGCGCTCGTGAAACGAGCGAGCCCGAATCCATAACCACGATCGGGAGTATGGATTGCGGGCTTGCGCCAAGCGGCGCATCCGCGATGTGCAACCGCACATCGGCGAATGACGACGTCTCTACTTTGCCTCCGCCGGATCGCGGTGCACGGGATCGATCCACAGCACCGTCTCCGGCTTTTCCACCGGCTCGATGTCGAGATTGATCGCCACCGCCTGACCGTCACTGCGCACCAACACGCATTCCAGCACCTGATCGGGGCTGGCATTGATCTCCTGATGCGGCACGTAAGGCGGGATGAAAATGAAATCGCCGGGGCTGGCCTCGGCCGTGAATTGCAGCTTCTCGCCCCAACGCATCCGCGCCTTGCCTTTGACGACGTAGATGATGCTCTCGAGGTGACCGTGATGATGCGCGCCGGTCTTGGCGTCTGGCTTGATGGTTACGGTGCCTGCCCACAGTTTCTGCGCGCCGGCGCGCGCGAAATTGATCGCGGCCTTGCGGTCCATGCCGGGGGTCGAGGGGACGTTGGGATCGAGCTGGTCGCCGGGTATCACCCGCACGCCATCGTGCTTCCAGCGCTCCGCGTCGTCATGGCCATGGGAGTGATCGGAATGGGCGTGATCGTGGGAGCTTGCCATCGTGTTGCCTTCCAAAAAACCTTGGCTGCGAAGGATACAGAAAACCGCGATCACAGGCCAGACAAGATGAGAACTTTGGCTCCGGGCCGGTCGTTCTAACCTCTCCTCGCGTGCGGAGAGAGGTCGGATGGCATGCAATGCAATCCCGGTGAGGGGGTTTCAATTGCCATCAGCGCTCGCGGATAGGGCCCTCTCCCGCCAGCGGGACGAGGGAACGTGGGCGTTCGCGCAAACGCCGTCTACTTCACAGCAAGCACTTCGACGTCGAACATCAGCGTCGCGTTCGGAGGGATCACACCGCCGGCGCCGCGGGCGCCGTAGCCCAGCGCGGGCGGAATGATCAGGGTGCGCTTGCCGCCGACTTTCATGGTGGCGACGCCTTCGTCCCAGCCGCCGATCACCCTGCGCTGTCCGATCGGGAATTCGAACGGCTCGTTGCGGTCGACCGAACTGTCGAACTTCTTGCCTTTCTTGCCGTCCTCATACAGCCAGCCGGTGTAGTGCATCACGCAGATCTGACCGGGCTTCGGGCTAGCGCCTGACCCAACCGTATTGTCGATAATCTGCAAGCCTGAAGATGTGGTCATGATTTTTCCTGCGGTCTGAGCCGATGCGCCGGATGACGCAGCGAAAGCAAAGGCGCCGGCCATGGCAATAGCAACGGCGACGGAGAGACTTCGAAAACGGAAACGTCGCATCTTGTCAGCTTCCTTCCAAACAGAGGGAGACGTCGCACGCGCAGCTCAATAGCCGAGCGCGCAGCCGTCCTTGCGCGGGTCGGAGCCGCCGGTGAGCGTGCCCTTGTCCCAGTCGATCCAGATCGCCTGAGCGCCGCCGAGCGGCGCGCCGACGCTCGTGGTCTGATGCCCGAGCTTCTTGAGGCCCTCGACGATATCGGCGGGCACACCATCCTCGAGCTGATAGATGCCTTCGTAATGCAGGCCCCGCGGCATATCGATCGCCTCCTGCACGTCGCAGCCGTAGTCGAGCATGTTGGTCAGCACATGCGTCTGCCCGACCGGCTGATACTGCCCGCCCATCACGCCGAATGGCATCACCGCCCTTCCAGCCTTGGTGACAAGTGACGGAATGATGGTGTGCAGCGGCCGCTTGCCCGGCGCGATGCAGTTGGGATGGCCGGGCTGAATCCGGAAACCGCCGGCGCGGTTCTGCAGCAGAATGCCGGTCTTGTTGGAGACGATCGCGGAACCGAAGGAATGCGCGATCGAATTGATGAACGAACAGACGTTTCGGTCCTTGTCGACGACGGTGATGTAGATCGTCGAGGGATTCATCGGCGGCGCTACGTTCGGCAGATCGAGCAGCCGGTCCATCTTGATCTTGCCGCCGTGCTCCTCAGCAAACTCCTTCGCCAAAATCCTGACCACGTCGACGTCGACATGGGCAGGATCGCCGATGTACTGCTCGCGCATCATGTAGGCGATCCGCGCCGCTTCGGCTTCGAGATGAAACCGCTCAACGCTTAGCGGCGGGAATTTCGTGAGATCGAAGCGCGAGAGGATGTTCAGCATCACCAGCATGGTGATGCCCGGGCCGTTCGGGGGGCACTGCCAGACGTCGTGGCCCTTATAAACCGTGCCGATCGGCACCGTCGTCTCGGTAGTGTGCGCGGCGAAGTCCTCGAGCGTATGCAGGCCGCCGATTCCGCGCAACGTCTCGACCATGTCCTCGGCAATCGCGCCCTTGTAGAACGCGTCGCGGCCGTGCCTGGCGATGGCCCGCAGCGTCTGTCCGAGTTCGGGTTGCCTGATCACGTCGCCGGCCACGGCCGGCTTGCCGTGCGGCAGCAGATAGCGCTCGGTGTTGGTGCCTTTTTTCAGCTTTTCGAACTGGTTCTTCCAGTCGAATGCGATACGCGGCGCAACGACATAGCCCTCTTCGGCGGCCTTGATCGCGGGTTGCAGCAAGGTATCGAACCCAAGCTTGCCATGGTCGCGCAGGATGATCGCCCAGGCATCGACGGCGCCGGGAATGCTGACGGCGTGCGCCGAGGTCAGCGGAATCGCTTTGATGTCGCGCTCGAGATACCACGAGGCTTCGGCGGCCTTCGGCGCGCGGCCAGAGCCGTTATAGGCGACGATCTTGCCCTCGCCCCTCGGCTGAAGCAGCGCGAAACAATCGCCGCCGATCCCGGTCGATTGCGGCTCGATCACACCCAACAGCGCACACGCCGCCACGGCGGCGTCGGCGGCGGTCCCGCCGGAACGCAGGACCTCGATCGCCGTCAGCGCCGCGAGCGGATGCGACGTCGCCACCATCGCGTTCTGGGCGTGAACCGTCGATCGGCCGGCGAGATGGAAATTCCTCATACCAAGTTGCTTTCTTTATCGTGCTTTTCTGGATCGTGTTTTTCTGGATTCCGCCGGTATCCGGCGCGGGTTTGCCTAGGGGGTTACTTGGCACATTCATCCGGGGCTGGGCAATGGTTTGGGGCGCAACCCTCCTAGCGTCGTCCCGGCGAACGCCGGGACCCAGAACCACCGAGGTTGGTTGTCGCAAAGGCAATTCGCCCCATCTTCAATTACTAGAGACACGGCGTATGGGTCCCGGCGTTCGCCGGGACGACATCTATTGATCGCCCGGCCTTTCCCCCTCCCACCCCTCCTGATAAACACCGCCGATGCCGTACCAGGTTGCCGCCTTCTATCAATTCGCCGCGTTGCCGGATTTCCGGGAACTGCGCGAGCCGCTGCGCGCGATTTGTGCCGATCTGAAGCTGAAGGGCAGCGTGCTGCTGGCCGAGGAAGGCATCAACGGCACCCTCGCCGGCAGCGCCGACCCGGTTGACGCGCTGGTCGAAGAATTGCGGTTCGGCGCGCTGTTCGGCGGCCGGCTCGACAATCTCGAGCTGAAATTCTCGCAAGCCTCCGCGATGCCGTTCCAGCGCCTGAAGATCCGCTTGAAAAAGGAGATCGTCACCCTTGGCGACACGGAAATCGATCCGACACGGCAGGTCGGCAACTACGTCGATCCCGCCGACTGGAACGATTTGATCGCGACGCCGGACACGCTGGTGATCGACACCCGCAATGCTTTCGAAGTCGCGATGGGCACTTTCACTGGCGCCGTCGATCCCGGCATCGAGAGCTTTGGGCAGTTCAAGGAATTCGCCGCGCGCCATCTCGATCCGGCGAAGCACCGCAGGGTTGCGATGTTCTGCACCGGTGGCATTCGCTGCGAAAAGGCCAGCGCCCATCTGCTGTCGCGCGGCTTTGCCGAGGTCTATCACCTCAAGGGCGGAATTCTCAAATACCTGGAAGGTGTGCCGGAAGCCGAGAGCCGCTGGCGTGGCGAATGCTTTGTATTCGACGACCGCGTCGCGCTCGGCCACGGCTTGCGGGAACGCCGAATGGAACACGATTCCGATGATTGACGTGAAGACGCTCAGCGATCGTATCGACGTGCTCGAAACCCGGCTGACGTTTCAGGACGAGACCATCGAGACGCTGAACAAGACCATCACCGAGCAGTGGCTTAAGATCGACGCGCTGACGCGCCAGGTCGCAAGCCTTAGCGAACGCTTGCTGGAAGCGGAAGCCAACGCACCCGGCGCCGCAAACGAACCGCCGCCGCACTACTAGAGATTAGCGATTGCCGTTGAGGCTTTAAACTACGCCATCGCGGATCTAGCGGAACACCTTCAGGATCTTGTCCCAAAGCGATCCGCCTTGGTCGCGGTCCGCCTTTGACGGCGCCGGCTGCGCCGCGCTGACAGGATCGGATGCCGGAAATGTGTCGATCAGACCGGCCTCGAGTTTCGCGTGCGTATCCCGGTCGGCCGAGGCGGCTTCGCGGGGATCGACGGCATGCTTGTCATGCGCCGCCGGATTGAATTTCTCAGCCATGTTGGCCTCCATGGCAGGGATAACGCGTCGGAAATCCCGCAGTTCCGTCTCTCGCCTTGGCCAATCTGGCAGTGTATCAGGGGCGAGAACAGCCGCCGATCACTGGGGAACATCGATTGACAGGGAAATCCGCCGTCAAACCTTTCATGGAAGTGCTTTCCGGCCGCAGGCAGCCGGTGCCGCCGATCTGGATGATGCGTCAGGCCGGTCGCTATCTGCCGGAATACCGCGAAGTCCGCGCCAAGGCCGGGGGCTTTCTCGAGCTGTGCTTCACGCCGGAATTCGCCGCCGAAGTCACGCTGCAGCCGATCCGCCGCTTCAACTTCGATGCCGCGATCATCTTCTCGGATATTCTTGTCATTCCCTACGCGCTCGGCCGCTCGGTACGCTTCGAGGTTGGCGAGGGGCCGCGGCTCGATCCGCTGGACACGCGAGAGAAGGTCGAAACGCTGGCGCAGCGCGCCGACTTCAGCAAACTCGAGCCGGTGTATGAAGCGCTGCGCCGTGTGCGCCGCGAGCTCGATGCGAGGATTGCCCTGATCGGCTTCTGCGGCGCGCCATGGACGGTCGCGACCTACATGGTGGCCGGGCAAGGCACGCCTGATCAGGCGTTGGCGCGGATGATGGCCTATCGCCATCCGGACGCATTTTCAAAAATCATCGACGTGCTGGTGGCGAACTCGATTCAATATCTGCTGGGACAACTCAAGGCCGGCGCCGACGTGCTGCAGATTTTCGATACCTGGGCCGGCGCGCTGCCGCCGCGTCAGTTCGAGCGCTGGTCGATCGAACCGACCCGGCGCATCGTCGAAGGCGTGCGCAAAGTAGTGCCGGACGCGAAAATCATCGGCTTTCCACGGGGCGCCGGCGCGCTGCTGCCGGCTTACGTCAGCGCGACAGGCGTCGATGCCGTTAGCATCGATTGGGCGGCCGAGCCGTCATTGATCCGCGAGCGCGTGCAAAGCCGCGTCGCCATTCAAGGCAATCTCGATCCGCTGGCGCTGATCGCCGGCGGCGCTGCGCTCGATCAGGCGGTCGATGACGTGCTTGCAAATTATGCCGACGGTCGATTGATCTTCAACCTCGGTCACGGCATCCAGCCGGAAACCCCGATCACGCATGTCGAGCAGATGCTGAAGCGGGTGCGAGCGTATAAGGGATAAGGCTCTTACTGAGACACGGCCGTCCTACCCGCAAAAAAGGTATCCGGTAATCACCGACTTACGCAGGATTCGAGACGCCGCGGAGAACTGGATCATCCGCTGGAGCCGGTCATCGGGCGGCGCTTAGCGCCGACCCGTTGACGGATGATGACGGACGCGCCCGTGGAAGCAGCGATGTCTCTTACTTCGGGCGGCTGCGTTCGATGATGTCAGCCGCGCCTTTGGCGAGCAGGTCGAGCCCGACCGCACGGCCGAGTTCGCGCGGACGATCGGCGGGTCCGGTGCGCGAGGCCTCGATGAACAAATCGCCCGCTTCGTCCAGCACCGAGGCGGTCAGCGTCATCTGCGCACCCTGAATAGTTGAAAATCCTGCAATCGGCGAATTGCAATGGCCGTTGAGGACCCACAGCACCTCGCGCTCGGCAGCGGCGCTTCTGTGCGCCACGGGATCGTCGATGCCGGAGAGGATGCGCCGGGTCTGCCAATCCTGCGCGGCACATTCCACCGCGACGATCCCCTGCCCCACCGCCGGCAGCATTTCCTGGACCGAAAATTCATGCGCAATACGAGCGGCCAGGCCGACACGCTCCAGCCCGGAGCGCGCCATGATCAGCGCGTCCGCCGGACCGACCGCGCCACCCTCCGGAAGCCGCTGCAGTTCCGAATTGTCGAGCTTGCGGACGCGGGTGTCGGCGGCGCCCCGATAGTGGATCACCTCGACTTCCGGAAACAGCCGACGCACATAGGCCGCACGCCGCACCGCATTGGTGCCAATCTTGAAACCCTTGCCGCGCGATCGCCTGAGATCGTCGATCGAAATTCCACCGCGCAGCACCAGAACGTCGCCGGGCGGATCGCGCGCCAGCGTCGCGCCGATCACGAGTCCCGGGGTGTCTTCATTGCCCGGCATGTCCTTCAGCGAATGCATCGCGGCCTGCAATTCGCCGGAAACAACCGCCTTGCGAATTTCAGCAACGAATGCGCCACCCTTGCCGCCGTGCGGCAACAGCTTGCTGGTCTGATCGCGATCGCCCGTGGTTTCGAACTTGACGATCTCGACATCGATATCCGGGGCGGCCGCGGTCAGGCGGCGGGCAATTTCCTCGGTCTGCACCAGCGCCATGGCGCTCTTGCGCGTGCCGATCCGGATTCGAATTGCCACCACTTTCGCTCCTTCGATGCCGCGGATAGCGGCTAATTTCTGGCCGGAACATAAGGCCGACCTGTGCTGGAATGCAAACGCAACGTGGGACCGGTTGCGCTACCGCGCATCCTGCAAAATCATATCGGATGCTTTTTCGGCGATCATGATAACGGCTGCATTGGTGTTGCCCGAGACCAGATCCGGCATGACCGAGGCATCGACCACACGCAGGCTTTCGATCCCGCGAACCCGTAAGCGCTGATCGACGACGGCAAAAGGATCGCCCCCCATTTTGCACGTCGATGTCGGATGATACACCGTGCTGCCGCGCTGCCGGCAGAAATTCAGCAGTTCCTCGTCGGTCGAAACCTTTTTCCCGGGGTCAACCTCCTCGGTGACAAATGAGCTGAGTGCCGGAGCCCGCAAAATCCTTCGCAATATCTTCAAGCCCTCGACATTGGCGGTGCGATCGACTTCGGTAGCGAGATAGTTGATCCGTATTTCCGGAGGCGCCGTGGGTTCGGCACTCCTGATGCAAAGCGAACCACGGCTTTCCGGGCGCAGCTGACAGACGGATGCGGAAAATCCGGAAAACGAATGCAACTTTTCTCCCATCTTGTCGGTGCTGAAGGGGAGAAAGTGGATCTGGATATCGGGTGTCGCAAGACGAGGATCTGTCTTGAAGAACGCCCCTGACGTGCCCGCAGCTATCGTCAACGGGCCCTTGCGAAAGGCCGCGTATCGCGCGCCCGCCAAGATCCGGCGGACCGGATGGTTGAGGACATCGTTGAGGGTGATGCGCTTCGTGCAACGCATGACCACTCTGACCTGCATGTGATCCTGCAGGTCGTGCCCGACGCCGGGCGCATCGAGCACGACATCGATGCCGTGCTTTCGCAAGAGCTCCGCAGGCCCGACGCCGGAGAGCTGCAGCAACTGCGGCGAGTTATACGCGCCGCCTGAAACCAGTATTTCCTTTCCCGCCCGCGCCGTCCGCAGCGCGCCCGCCTTGCCGTATTCGACGGCCACCGCGCGGCGTCCATCAAACAGGATCCGCTGCGCGAGTGCCGCGGTCTCGACGTGCAGGTTCTTTCTTGCTTTGGCCGGACGGAGATAAGATACAGCGGTGCTTGCTCTCCTTCCGTGCCGCGTCGTGGTCTGAAAGAATCCAGCACCTTCCTGCGATGTGCCGTTGAAGTCCGGATTTAACGGCAGGCCGCTCTCTGCCGCAGCCGCGATGAATGCCGCAGAGAGCGGATCAGGATGTCCGAGATCGGAGACCGGCAGCGGGCCACCAACACCATGGAAATCGTCGGCGCCGCGTTGCTGGTCTTCTGCTTTTTTGAAATACGGCAGGACGTCGTCGTAGCCCCAGCCGCTGTTGCCAAGCTGGCGCCAGCGATCGTAATCCTCATGCTGGCCGCGGACATAGAGCAAGCCGTTGATCGAACTCGACCCGCCCAAAACCTTGCCGCGCGGCTGAAAGATGGTTCGCCCGTCCAGTCCCGGTTCCGGCTCGGTCTGATACATCCAGTTGACTTTTTTCGCCTTGAACAGCTTGCCATATCCGAGCGGCACATGGATCCAGAGGTTAGTGTCCTTCGGACCGGCTTCGAGCAGCAGCACCGAGTTTTTGCCATCGGCACTCAGACGATTGGCAAGCACGCATCCGGCCGAGCCGGCACCGACGATAATGTAATCGAATTCGGAATCTTCGGGCGAATGGCCGTTTCCCGAAAGCGCTTCCCTATTCATATTGTCTATCAGACCCGTTCTGGATGGCGCTGCCAAGCAACCCGTCTTTTCCCGACTTTTAGTGGCGCCGAAGTCGAATGTCACTGCTGTAAGCGGCGCAGTGGTCGCGCTCCAGGCCAGGATTGGCTGGACGTCAGGGCCGATGCACCGCTGGCGGCTCAGGTTCGAGCGGTGGCGGTTGCTGGCCAATCGTTCCTTAACTTCCCGGGACTAGGCTTCGATCAATCGCGGAAAGCCCCCACGGCCCCGCGAGAGTAATGCGTAGGGAAAACCCGCCGACTCAACCCGGCGGGCTTTTCTTGGGAGTTTGTGATGTCACTTTCCTCAGCCAAGAATTATGCACTACGAGCCGAGCGATCGCAGGATGCCAAAGATGCCGCCGACCTTCTGGCGAAGGCGATATTAGAATTGGCGGCAGCGATCGAAGCTACCGACGCAAAAGTTAAGAAGATGAGCAAGACGGGATAGTTGGTGGTTCACGTCTGACCAGCAACACGGCAAGTTAACGCCCGTCGCGGATCTCGACTTGGCGGTGGGTTCTTCGTGGCGCAGCAACGTTAGCCCCTGCCCTTTGAAAACTGCGCAGCTCAAAAGCCCCGGACGATGCCGGGGCTTTTGAGCTGCTGAGTTAGCAGAGATCAGTACTTGGCAGCGATCGGAGCGCCACCATCTTGCCGGACGGCAACATAGTTCAGAGGCACACCGGCGGACAGCCAGGACTCACGTCCCGGTGATGATGACCGGCGGCACGGTTGGGCCAAGCGTCAATTGAACGCTGCTGTCGGGCATCACCCGATGCCACGTCCGGAAACCGGCAGTGTCGACCACATGCGGTGGCGCCGCCATCGGCTCAACCCAGTTGACCGACGTGGTGGCCTCTGTCCAGACGATCTTGGTCACCGCGCCGTTAGCCTTGCGTAGCGCGATCCGGTAGACGTTGCCGATCTGCTCAGCGTCATAGGTGACCGTGCCGGCGAGCGCGTCCATCATCGCCCTCATGGCCGCGACGGCTGGCTTCGGCATCCCATCGAACTTATGCAGCCCGAAGGTGTACTCGATGTTATTGGGGTCGGCACCGGTGTCGTGCAGCCCGAAGATCGTCAACAGCTTCACCCCCGCCACGACCGCGCATCCGATCATGCGGGCCACATAGATCGCCCTCTTTGTGTCGTCGGTCCCGATCCAAGCGTTGGTGTAGCCCCACTCGGTCACCGCGATCGGGCCACTGGTGTATGGCACGGCCGCGCGGTAGGCGTCGATAAAGTCGAACAGCGCCTCCGGGGGATGGCTGGCATCGTAGGGATGAATGGCATGCGCTGTCATCCGCCCCATGATCGTGGGGCCTGCCGCCGTCGCCAGCGCGTTCATGAACGGGTTCTGATCGTTGGGCGCGGCCACCGGACCGACTCCCGCCGTCATGATCTGCGCCGCTGGGTTCTTGGCCAAAATCTTGGTGACGCAGGCAGTCAGCAGCGCGGCAGCCTGCACAGGATCGGGAGCACCAGCCCAATATGTCGGATTGTTCCACTCGTTGAAGACCTCGATGATGGCGGTCGGATAGGTCGCCGACACGAATGCGCCGTAGTTGCCATAGGCATTGCACGAGGCCGCGTCACGCGGCGGAAGGTTCCACGCCCCAGAGCCAGGATAGAGCGGGTTGCCGTAGCCCAGCACGAGCACGACTTGTCTGCCCGAAGCCTGCGCAGCCGCAATGATGCCGTCCACATAGGGCGGTATTGCGTAGACGCCGGGCGCCAACTCGGTGTCGGCCCACGGCACGTCGATGCGAACAATCCGCGCTCCGATGTTGTCCAGCATTCGCACGATCTGCGAGGCCGAAGTTTTGGGCGCGAACGAGAACTGCGCCGCACCGATCGCAGGCAGCGCAGAGCCCGAAGCATTCAAGATGGGATTGATCACCGCAAAACCTCCGCCACCGACACCCGTGCAACGCTCCACAACGCGACGACGAGCAGACCGCGAAGGTTGATCATCCGAATTAAAAAATTCTCACCATCACGAATTGTTTTCGGAAAAATATCGGCACTTCTGCAATCGCATGGCTGGCATGACGCGCGCCTTGTTCCGATTTTCATCGTGTCAAGTTTTCGGAAATCGCAACATGAGCCATTGCGGCACAGTCATAATTTGAATCTCTTACACTACAGAACGGAAGAACGGAAAATCGCAAAAGTCGATTTGCTATACTCCACTCACGCGCACGAGATGCGCTGACTGTTGCTCGTACATTCCCCCGATGGAATGGCGAATGTGATTGAAGGTCTGATCACCGGCATCGGCTTCATCGGCGGAGGCGATTCTCAAGCAGGTGCAATTCCGTGCATGGTACCGCGACGACGGTGGGTCCGTGAGCCACAGGAGCGATCGGAGTTTCAGTGAGGCTCGGCAGCTTCGATGTGGCGATCGCTGTTTTTATTTTCCTGACGCTGAAGCTGCTCACGCTGGTCAAGGACGACAGTGAGACCAACGATATCAAACCCGATTGACCATAGTTGCGGCTGGGACGCGATCCGGCGGCAACAAGGTGGCTCTGACTTCGGAAAAGAAAAAAATGGTAGCGGGAGAGGGACTCGAACCCCCGACCCCAGGATTATGATTCCCGTGCTCTAACCAGCTGAGCTACCCCGCCACGGCGTCCACTGTCACGGCTTGCTACACCGCAGCCGCGAACGCGCGGCATATAAGAAGTCGGCCAAGGGCATGTCAAGCAAACCCGGCCCTTCCACCAAGTGCTTGCAAACCGCGGCTATTTTGGCCGGACGTTGGGATCGCCGCCGGGGCTTCCGGGCGGTGGAATCACCGGCGTAGTACCGGCGTCGGGTGTCGGTGCACGGATTTCCGGATCAACGCCCGCGGGCGGGCACAACACGCCGTCGGTCCTCGCCAACTTGTCGCCGAGCGGCTCGCTGCGCTGGCCGGTTGTCGTGCCTTCGGGCACGGCAGTGCCTCGCTGCGGCGCAGGTTGCGTCGGCGTACAGTCATTCGAACGCGGGGGCGGCGGGGCCGTCCGGGCCGGCGGTGTCGCCGGACCAGGCGGAGCCTGGGCGCTTGCCGCGCCGGCCGCCGCCAGTAGCGCACATGAAAGAAGAAGAGAAAGTTTCGTCCGCATCCGGGGAAAACCTCCGGCGCGCCCGGAGGTTCCAGGGAAACCTCAGGATTTGCGATAGCGGATCAGGGAGAAATGCCCCATCGGCGGCATTGGCCGGCGCTCGGTCAGAGTGACGCCGGAATGTTTCGCGGCCCAGTTGGCGAGCCTCGCCCATGGAAATTCCGGTCGCCAGCCGAGGCGCCGCGCGAGCGGGGCGAAGGCCAGCTCGAAGAGGCGGCGCGGGCCGCTCTCGGCGCCGATGTGATTGACCAGAATGAGTTCGCCGCCCGGCTTCAGCACGCGGATGAAATCATCCAGCGTCGCTTCGGGATCTGGCACCGCAGTGATGACATATTGCGCCACCACGGCGTCGAACAACGAATCCGGGAACGCCAGATTCTTGGCGTCCATCACCGCGAGCGTCTCGACATTCTTAAGACCCAGCGCGCGCACGCGCTGCTGTGCCTTGCGCAGCATCGGCTCGGAGATATCGACGCCGCACAGTTTCGTCGTCGGCGAATACTCCGACAGTGATAATCCGGTGCCGACGCCGACATCCAGAATCCGTCCGCCGATCTTGTCGGCTTCCGCAATGGTCGATTGGCGGCCGTGGTCGAATACCTTGCCGAACACCAGATCGTAGACCGGCGCCCAGCGCCCATAAGCCTTTGCGACCCCCGCGCGGTCGATATCTGCAGCCATGCCCCCGCCCTGAAAACTTATCCGCGCATAGCCTCGACCAGCGGCTGCGGCCGCGCCGCGCTTTTTTCCAGTGCGCGATTCGCGGTCGCGCTTTGGATAAACCCGCCGCCAAGCACGCGCGCCTGCCCCTGTTGTGCATCGTAAAACACGCAGGCCTGGCCGGGGGATACGCCTTCCTCGCCTGCGACGAGTTCGACTTCATAGCCGCCATTGGCGGCGCGCAGCCACGCCGGCTGCGGCGCGCGGGTCGATCGCACCCGCACGAACATCTCCAGACCCTCGCCGACCGCGCGGTCGAGCGCGCCATCGCCGATCCAGTTGACGTCGCGCAGCGCGATGCGATCCATCCGTAACGCCTCGCGCGGGCCTACTACAACGCGGTGGCTAGCTGCGTCCAACCGCACCACATACAAAGGCGCGCTGGAGGCGATGCCCAATCCGCGCCGCTGGCCGACGGTGAAATGAATGATGCCCTGATGCGTGCCGATGGTGCGGCCGTCAAGATCGACGATGTCGCCGGGCTCGATGGCATTCGGCCGTAACCGGCCGATAATGTCGGTATAGCGCCCGGTGGGCACGAAGCAGATATCCTGGCTGTCATGCTTGTCCGCGACGTTAAGGCCGAAGCGGCGCGCCAGTTCACGCGTCTGCGTCTTGGTCATGTCACCCAGCGGAAAGCGCAGGTAGTCGAGTTGCTCGCGCGTGGTCGCGAACAGGAAATAGCTCTGGTCGCGATCGGCATCGGCGGCGCAAACCAGCGCCCGCGAGCCATCGCTCGAGCGGCGCGATGCGACATAGTGGCCGGTGGCGAGCGCGGAGGCGCCGAGTTCGCGCGCGGTCGCCAGCAGATCGCGAAACTTGATCGAGCGGTTGCACTCGATGCAGGGCACGGGGGTTTCGCCCGAAGCGTAGCTGTCGGCAAAATTGTCGATCACCGATTCACGAAAGCGGTCCTCGTAATCCAGCACGTAATGCGGAATGCCGATCCGCTCCGCGACATTGCGGGCATCATGGATGTCCTGCCCGGCGCAGCAGGCGCCCTTGCGGTGGGTGGCCGCGCCATGATCGTAAAGCTGCAGCGTGATGCCGACGACGTCGTACCCCTCCGACTTCAACAGCGCAGCCGTCGCCGAAGAATCGACGCCGCCGGACATCGCGACGACGACCCTTGTGTCCTCAGGACGGCCTTCAATATCCAGACTGTTGAGCATGGTTCCGGTCATTGATGCGATCGCGGCGGCATCAAACGCATCGCGATCAGTAAGCCATTTTGCGATTAGACCGCCTTGGAGCGGCTCCGGGAAAGCGGGTTCGCCTTATCGGAACGGCTGAAAAGCTGCTCTTTAATATAGGCCGTATTCCCGTGAGGCAATCGCGCTCCCCGTGATTTGCACGCAGCAACCGGCAAATCTTGCCGCCGGGCAGAAAAAGGGCCGGCGCTGGGACTCCGTAGTTTGCTCGACACAGGCGCAAGTCATTGAAATTAATTGATATTTTTTTGGAAGCCGACGTGGCCCGGTCCTTGCTGCTCTGAGGGTCCAGTTTCATTACGAGAGGCCGCCGTGGTCAGCGTCACGTCAGAAGCAGCAGCAAGCGTGTCTTTTCAGACCGCACCGCCAAAGTCTGCCAAGTCCGATTCATCGCAGGGAAACGACAGTTTCGCGGCATTGATCGATCATAGCAACACGCCAGCCGATACCGGCAATGATCGCGCCGCCTTCACGGCACAGCAGCAATCCGCGTCGCAGCGCCGCGCCGACGACCGGTCGGCCGCCGCCGACAACAGGCGATCGCGCGATGCCGGGTCTGCCGATCGGCCAGCCAGGAACAATTCGGACGATCGCGACACCACCGCCAAGCGGGCCTCCGACGTCAATGCCGACGCCGATGCTGACGCGGTGCCGCCATCCAGAACAAAGACCAGCGCCTCGAAGGCCGACACCCCTAAAACAACGGAAAAATCGTCTTCCGAGACCACTTCTGCAGCCGACGCTTCAACTGTTCCCGACGTTTCAGCGCAGCAGGACGCAGCGGCCGTGACAACGCCGAATGCGGTGGCTGTCGCAATTCCCGTTACCGTCGCGTCGACGGATATTCCCGCGGCAGCGCCTTCATCCGGCAGTGCCACCGCGCCTTCATCCGGCAATGCCAGCGCGCCGCTCGCGATTGCTGCGGCGGCTATTGCTGCCAGCGCGCCGGCCACGGCCGCACCATCAGCGCAGGTCGAGAGCGATTCCGACGCAACGGCCGCCGTGCCGGTATCGGTAGCGGCTACCGCATCCGCAGTTACCACCGCAGCCACCTCGGATGCGGCCGTGACCCCAGAGATCGCTGTTGGCGCCGCGAGCGAGGCAGTCGCCGCGCCCGTGAAGCAACCGGTCACGCCGAGCGATGCGGCCGCGGCCACCGATCTGGCATTGACCGCGGCTGTTGCCGCGCCGGCACCCGTGGCATCGAAGCCCGCGCCCCTCAAGGCCACAGCCGCCGCGCCAATGAAAGTCGCCGCGTCGGGCGTCTCAGATGTCGCGCCGGACGCATCAGATCCGTCCGCGACCGCCGCGCCGGTCGACTCGGCTCAGAACAAACTTGCGCAACCACAATTAGGAGTCGCAGCCAAGCAGGAAGGCGCCAGCGGTGTTGCCGATACGGCGAAAGCAGATGCCTCCGCCAGCCCATCATTGCCAACGCCGCCCGCCGCATCGGCCCATGAGCACTCGCCGGTCGCCGCGACCGCACATCCGGCAATCAATTCCTCCGACACAGGCGCGCAAGCGACAGGCACGATCCAGCTGCCGCTCACTTCCGCAGCGGCCACGGCCGGTCCCGCGGCACCCCTAAGCGTCACGGCGGCAACGAACACAGCGGTGCCATTGAGCGGGCTCGCGCTTGAGATCGCCATCTCGGCACGAAGCGGCAAGAGCCGTTTCGAGATCCGGCTCGATCCGGCCGATCTCGGCCGCATCGATGTTCGCATCGATGTCGATCGCGACGGCCGGGTCACCTCCCATCTGACGGTCGAAAAGCCGGAAACGCTATCCATGCTGCGCCAGGACGCGCCTCAGCTGCAGCGCCAGCTGGATGATGCCGGCTTCAAGACCGGCAATGGCGGTCTGCAATTCAGTCTGCGTGACCAGTCCTCGTCCGGGCAGAACAACGACAACGAATCCGGCCGCCATGCGCAGCGGCTGGTTATCAGCGATGAAGATTCGATTCCCGCGGCGGTCGCGGGACGAACATATGGCCGCGTGCTCGGATCGAGCAGCGGCGTCGACATCAGGGTCTAAGGAGACGGACATGGCAGCAGCATCAGGCGTCAACCAAGTCGTTTCGGGAACCACTCCCCTACCGGCTACATCCTCGTCCACTGCCGGCGCGACGATCGCCGGAAATTTTCAAACGTTTCTGACGCTATTGACGACGCAATTGCAAAACCAGAATCCGCTCGATCCGCTGGACACCAACCAGTTCAGCCAGCAGCTGGTGCAATTTGCTGGCGTCGAGCAGCAACTCAGGACCAACGACCAACTGGCCTCGTTGATCACGCTGCAGCAGACCGCGCAATCGACGCAGGCGCTGGGCTTCGTCGGCAGGACCGCTGTCGTCGACGGCGACACCGCAACCATGACCAACGCCATTGCCGGGTGGAGTCTCGATATTCCGACCAAAGCCAACATGCACGTCTCGATCACCAACAGTACCGGACAAACCGTCTTCAGCGGCAGTTACCCCGTCGACGCCGGCCCCAATCAGGTCTTCGGCTGGGACGGCAAGGGCAATAACGGCGAGCAGTGGCCGGACGGCAAGTACAAGCTGACCACGACCGCGACCGACCCCGCGGGCAATCCGGTGGCTATCGTCACGCGGATCCACGGCGTGGTCAGTTCGGTGGATCTCACCCAGTCGCCGCCGTTGCTGTCGATCGGCGGCCAGACCTACACGATCAGCCAGATCAGGAGCATCGTCGGCTAGTCCCCGGCACCGAGGGCTCGCCGGATCGAGCCCTTCTCAATCATTCGCAACCCGCTTCGGCCCGGCGCCTCCAGACGCCGGGCCGAACGCGTTGCAGGCATTTTCAAGGAGATTCGTATTGATGCCTTGGGCTTAGGCAAATTTTAAGTCGCGGGGCGTAGGTTGCCAGGGTGAGTTCAGTGGTTGAGAGTTTGTGAGTACGCCATGACAGAACCCCATCGCCCGAGGGTAAAATACGTCATCGGGCCCGACGGCAGTCCGTTAACAATTGCGGATCTGCCTGCGCCCGGGACGAAACGTTGGGTTATCCGCCGGAAGGCCGAAGTCGTTGCCGCGGTCCGCGGCGGCCTGCTCTCCCTTGAGGAGGCTTGCAGCCGTTACACGCTGACCGTCGACGAGTTCCTTTCCTGGCAATTTTCCATCGATCAGCATGGCCTTGCCGGACTGCGCACCACCCGCATCCAGCAATATCGCCAATAAAACCCTCCAGACCAACACATTTGAAGAAAATCGGCTTCGTTTTGCGAAGCCGATTTTTTTGATGTTCAACTTTCGCCCCAGCCCTTAACCCGCGTTAACCATATCGAAACCATCCCATAGGCAATAATTGCCCAGTCGGCCCTTGGGGCCGAATTTGTGGGGGCGGTTGGTTTGCAGGGTCTTGTAGACTTCCTAAAAGGTCTGGGCGCTTCGCGGTTGATGGCGATGGTCGCGGTGACGGTCGCGCTGATCGGCTTCTTCGCGTTTGTCATCATGCGCGTCACGACGCCGCAGATGACCACCCTGTTTACCGACCTTAGCGTCGAGGACTCGTCCGGGATCGTCAAGGACCTGGAACGCCAGGCCATTCCCTTCGAGCTGCGCAACGATGGCACCGTGATCATGGTGCCGAAGGACAAGGTCATACGGCTGCGGATGAAGCTCGCCGAAGGCGGCCTGCCCAAGGGCGGCGGCGTCGGTTACGAGATTTTCGACAAATCCGACGCGCTCGGCAGCACGAGCTTCGTCCAGAACATCAATCATTTGCGGGCACTGGAGGGCGAACTGGCCCGTACCATCCGCGCCATCGACCGCATCCAGGCGGCCCGGGTGCATCTGGTGCTGCCCGAACGGCCGCTGTTCTCGCGCGAGACGCTCGAACCCTCGGCCTCGATCGTGGTGCGCGTGCGCGGTACGCTCGAACCGCAGCAGATTCGCGCCATCCGTCACGTCGTCGCTTCCGCCGTCAAGGGGTTGAAGCCGCAACGGGTGTCGATCGTCGACGAGGCCGGTCAATTGCTCGCCGACGGTGCCACCGGCGACACCGATAATGCCATCGGCGACGAGCGCCGGGCCGGCTTCGAGAAGCGGATGCGCAACCAGATCGAGGCGATCGTATCGTCGGTGGTCGGCGCCGGCCGCGCCCGGGTCCAGCTCTCGGCCGACTTCGACTACAACAAGATTACCCAGACCTCGGACCGCTTCGATCCCGAAGGCCGGGTGCTGCGCTCGAGCCAGACCCGGGAAGAGTCCAGCGCGACCGCCGACAATAGCGGTCAGGTCACCGTCAACAATGAATTGCCGGGCAACCAGAATAGAGACAATGCGGCCACGGCGCGCGAGCAGAGCAAGAAAACCGAAGAAACCAACAACTACGAGATTTCCCGCACCACCAAGACCGAAGTGACCGAGATCGGACGGGTCAACCGCCTCTCGGTCGCCGTGTTGGTCGACGGCAGCTATTCCAAGAATGACAAAGGCGAGATGGTCTATCAGGAGCGCAGCAAGGAACAGCTGGACCGCATCGCGGCGCTGGTGCGTTCGGCGATCGGCTTCGACCAGAAGCGCGGCGACCAGGTCGAGGTCGTGAACCTCAAATTCGCCGAAGCGCCGGCCGTCGTCCCGATCGGCGAGGCCACCGGCCTGCTCGGCATGCTGCAGTTCACCAAGGACGACATCATGTACGTCATCGAACTCGGCGTCATGATGCTGCTCGGGCTTGTGGTGCTGTTCATGGTGATCCGGCCGCTGGTCAGGCGCATCATCGCTTCCGAACAGATGGCCTCGCTTACCCGCGACGCCTCGGTGCCGGCGCTGACCGACGGCAGCGCACAAGCCGTCACCGGCCAGAACCTTGTTCCCAATGCCACCGCGCAGATGATCGACGTGGCTCAGGTTCAGGGCCAGGTTCACGCGCAGGCGGTGCATCGCGTCGGTGAACTGGCTGAGCGAAATCCCAACGAAACCGCGTCCATTGTTCGTCAATGGCTCGCCGAGCCCGTCACGTGATCTGACATGACCGTACCGCAAACCACAAACTCCGACGATATCACCAGCGTCATCGCTAACCTGGCGAGCCGTCAGAGCAGTCGTCCGAAAGGTCCGTCATTGAGCGGTCCGAAACGAGCCGCGATTCTGATGCTGGCGCTGGGAGAGCAATATGGCGGCAAGGTCTGGTCGCTGCTCGATGATGACGAAGTGCGCGAACTGTCGATGATGATGTCGACGCTCGGCACCGTCGAAGTCGACGTTGTGGAAGACCTGCTGCTCGAGTTCGTGTCGCGGATGTCGGCGTCCGGCGCGTTGATGGGAACGTTCGACGCCACCGAACGGCTGCTGCAGCAATATCTGCCGTCCGAGCGCGTCACCGGCATCATGGATGAAATTCGCGGGCCCGCGGGCCGCAACATGTGGGAGAAGCTTTCCAACGTTCAGGAAGAGGTGCTCGCCAACTATCTCAAGAACGAGTATCCGCAGACCATCGCCGTGGTGCTGTCGAAGCTGAAGCCGGAGCACGCCGCGCGCGTGCTTGCGATCCTGCCCGAAGACATGGCGCTCGATGTCGTCAACAGGATGCTGAAGATGGAGGCGGTGCAGAAGGAAGTGATCGAGCGCGTCGAGCAGACGCTTCGCAGCGAATTCATGTCCAACCTCTCGCAGACCCGCCGCCGCGACGCCCACGAGGTGATGGCCGAAATCTTCAACAATTTCGACCGTCAGACCGAAACTCGCTTCATCACTTCGCTGGAAGAGGAGAACCGCGAGGCGGCCGAACGGATCAAGGCGCTGATGTTCACCTTCGACGATCTCGTCAAGCTCGACTCAGCGTCGGCGCAAACGCTGATGCGCCACATCGACAAAGACAAGCTCGGCATCGCCCTGAAGAGCGCCAACGAAGACGTTCGCGGTTTCTTCCTCGGCAACATGTCGTCCCGCGCCGGCAAGATGCTGCTCGACGACATGGCAGCACTTGGACCGGTGCGGTTGCGCGATGTGGACGAGGCGCAGGCGCTGCTCGTCAATCTCGCAAAGGACCTCGCGGCCAAGGGCGAGATTATGCTGACCAAGAACCGCGCCGACGACGAGCTGGTGTACTGATGGCCGCGCCCGCAAAATTTCTGTTCGACATGGACTTCTCCGCGCCGGACAAGACGCGCGAGCGGCCGGCTACGCCGACCGAAATCGCGCAGAAGATCGCTTCCGCCGAAGCCCGCGCCTATCGCGACGGCTACGACGCCGGACAGCGCGAGGCGAAGGCGGAAAGCGACCGCCGCACCGCGCTGGCGCTCGAGGAGATCGGGATCGCCATCCAGGGCATCGCCGCACGCTTCTCCGGAATTGAAACCCGGATGGAGACCGAAGCCGTCGATGTCGCGGTGGCCGTGGCGCGCAAGCTGTGCACTGAATTGATTTCCAACGAGCCGCTCGGTGAGATCAGCGGGCTGGTGAGCGATTGTTTCTCGCATCTGGTCTCGACGCCGCATCTCGTGGTCCGAATCAGCGATTCCCTCTACGAGGCCGCGCGGGAGCGGATCGAACGGCTGGCCAAACAGAGCGGCTTCGAGGGCCGTCTCGTGATCCTGGCGGAGCCGGACATCGCGACCGGCGATTGCAAGATCGAGTGGGCCGACGGCGGGGTCGTGCTGGAGCGCGCGGCGATCGAAGCAAAGATCAACGAACTAGTCGGGCGCTACATGGCGTCCCGCGATCAGGCCGCAAGCCCGGCCATGAGGATTGAACCATGAGTGACACCGACGCACAGGTTCCGCTGCCGGATCTCAACGCCGCCGACGCGCCGTCGATCGATGAGGTGGCGTATCACGAGGACGAGAACGCTTCGCGCATTGCCGCCGATCTTGAGGCCGTATTTGACGTGCCGGTGCAGGTCTCGGCCGTGCTCGGCCGCTCGAAGATGGATATCGGGGAATTGCTGAAGCTCGGACCCGGCACCGTGCTCGAACTCGACCGCCGCGTCGGCGAAGCCATCGACATCTATGTCAACAACCGCCTGGTGGCGCGGGGCGAGGTGGTGCTGGTCGAAGACAGGCTTGGCGTGACCATGACGGAAATCATCAAGGCGGAACGCACCTGAGGCTGGTTTAACGATAAGGCGCACCACGGGCGCGAACACACGGACAGGAGATTACCATGCGTCTTCTCATCGTTGGCACATTGAAGGGCCAACTTACGACAGCCACCAAGATCGCCATGGACAACGGCGCTTCCGTTACTCATGCGGAGGACCACGAACTGGCGATGCGCGTGCTGCGCGGCGGCAAGGGCGCCGACCTGCTGCTGGTCGACGTCGGCCTCGACATCCGCGACCTCGTAATGCGGCTGGAAGCCGAACACATTCACGTACCGATCGTCGCCTGCGGCATCTCCAACGACGCCCGCGCCGCGGTCGCTGCGATCCACGCCGGCGCCAAGGAATACATCCCGCTGCCGCCCGATCCGGAATTGATCGCTGCGGTGCTTGCTGCGGTGGCCAACGACTCCCGCGATCTGGTCTATCGCGACGAAGCGATGGCCAAGGTGATAAAGCTGGCACAGCAGATCGCCGGCTCCGACGCTTCCGTCATGATCACCGGCGAATCCGGCACCGGCAAGGAGGTGCTGGCGCGCTATGTCCACACCCGTTCCAACCGCGCCAAGAAGCCGTTCATCAGCATCAATTGCGCGGCGATCCCCGAGCACCTGCTGGAATCCGAACTGTTCGGCCACGAGAGGGGCGCGTTCACCGGCGCGGTTGCGCGGCGCATCGGAAAGTTCGAGGAGGCCACCGGCGGCACGCTGCTGCTGGACGAAATCTCCGAAATGGATGTCCGGCTGCAGTCCAAATTACTGCGCGCGATCCAGGAGCGCGTGATCGATCGGGTCGGCGGCACCCGGCCGGTGCCGGTCGATATCCGCATCATCGCGACCTCGAACCGCAACCTGGCCGACGCCGTGCGTGAAGGCACTTTCCGCGAGGACCTACTGTTCCGCCTCAACGTCGTGAACCTGAAGATACCGCCGCTGCGCGAACGCCCGGCGGACATTCTCGAACTGGCGCAGCACTTCGCGAAGAAATATTCCGAGGCCAACGGCGTGCCGGTGCGCCCCATCTCGGCCGATGCCAGGCGGGTGCTGACGTCCAACCGCTGGCAGGGCAACGTCCGCGAACTGGAGAACACCATCCATCGTTCGGTGCTGATGGCGCAAGGCGACGAGATCGGCGCCGATGCGATCCTGACGCCGGACGGCGACCGCCTCGACATTGCGAAAACCGTGCCGGCGGTGGCGCACGCCACCTTCGCCGCCGAACAGGTGACCCGCGCCCTGGTCGGGCGCACCGTCGCCGACGTGGAGCGCGATCTCATTCTGGAGACGCTGAAGCATTGCCTCGGCAATCGCACCCACGCCGCGAATATCCTGGGCATCTCGATCCGCACGCTGCGCAACAAGCTGAACGAATACGCCGATGGTGGAGTGCCGATCACGCCCCCCGGTGCCGGCGATTATCACCGGGCGGCCGCGAGCGCATAACCGCGGCATTCTGGATTGCTTCGCGGAGCCCGTCATCGGGTGCGCATTCGCGCGACCCGTTGGCTCGCAATGACGCGAGAACTGTTAGGGAATGAAACGAATAATCCGGTGCATCCGGTTTGCGAAAAATGTGGATCGGGTCGCCCGGCTGCAGCTCGCGCCCCTTGAATGCCGCATAGGCAAAGAGCACGAGATACGCGGTCGCGAGGGCGCCCACGCCATAAAAGACCCAGACCGCCAGACGTTTCATCAGGTCGGCGCGCTATCGCCGAGCGCGAAGGTGATATGAAGAAATTGGCGTTCCATCGCATGACCTCCCCTCCGGCCGACTTTTAGGCCGCAAATGGAAAAAAGGCCACCGCCTCAGGGGCGATGTTTCGAGATTGGCTTGTCAATTTCGCGGGGAGCACGCGGGGCCGGAAGGCTGACTTCGGCGAGCCTGATCGCGTCCTTGTTCTGGTCGATCGCGACGTACTGCCCCTGCCAGTAGGCCAGCGCCGCGGTGCGTGAGGAGACCTGCACGTCCAGCACGCGTCCGATCACGATGGCATGGGAATGGCGTTCGACAATATCATCAACCTCACAGTCGATCGCCGCCAGCGCTCCTACCAGCAATGGCACGCCCGACGCGCGCGTGATCCATCCGGCGCCGGCGAACCGGTCCGCGCCTTTCAATCCATCCTTGCCGGCAAATCGCTCGGCGATATCCAGTTGATCGGCGGTCAAAATATTCACGCCAAAGAAGCCGTATCGTTTGAGCAGCGGCCAGGACGATGATTCCCGGTTGATGCTGACAATCAGGGTCGGCGGATCGACCGACAAGGACGACACCGAGGTAACGGTCATACCAGCGACCTCCTTGCCCCGCCCGACCGTGATCACGCTGACGCCGCCGGCCAAATGACGCATCGCGCTGCGAAAATCGCCTGAGGAAGGCTCGCGATCGATATTGATGGTGCGAACAGCGGAATTCATAGCAGCCTCACAGATCCGATATGTCGTCCGCCGATTGAAGAAGTTCACGCAGAATCGAACCTTCCAGCGCCGCGAGATCGGCGGAACCGCGCCGGCGCGGACGCGGGATATCCACATTAACGTAGTGGGCGATGCGGCCGTCTTCAATGATCAGCACACGATCGGCCAGCGCAACGGCTTCCGACACGTCATGCGTCACCAGAATCGCGGTAAAGGCCTGATCGTGCCAGACCCGTTCCAGCAGCCGCTGCATGGAAATGCGGGTCAGGGCATCGAGCGCGCCGAGCGGCTCGTCGAACGCCAGAACGCGGGGCTCGCTGACCAGCGCCCGCGCCAGCGCCACGCGTTGCTTCTGTCCGCCGGAGAGGACCGCCGGCCACTGCCCCCGCTTGTCGGCAAGGCCGACTTCGGTAAGAGCCTTTTCGGCGCGCGCTTGCGCGTCGGGAGATGCGCGGTCGCGGCCGAGACCAACCTCGACGTTTGACAGCACCCTCGCCCACGGCAATAGCCGCGGTTCCTGGAACATCACGCGGACGTCTTCCCGCCGCGCTTCCTCACCGAAGCTGATGGTGCCGGCATCAATGGTTTCGAGGCCGGCGATCAGACGAAGCAGCGTGCTCTTGCCGCAGCCGCTGCGGCCGACAATCGCCACGAATTGTCCCGCGGCAATGTGCAAGTCGATGCCGCGCAACACTTCGTTGTCGCCGAACGACTTGCGCAGGCCGCGAATGATGAGCGGAAGGCCGCGGGAGGAAGCTTCCGAACCGCGCCGCGTCACATGCGCCTGCTCGATGAAATCCGAGTGATCCAGAGACCCGGCATCCGGCAGAAGAAGACGGGATTCTTGCATGTGTCTTCTCAATGTTTCTGAAAGGCCGGATGCCAGGACAGCGTCAGCCGCTCGAGGATACGGGCGGCGCTGTCGGCCAACTTTCCCAACAACGCGTAGATCAGGATGCTCAGCACGACGACGTCGATCAGCATGAATTCGCGGGCCTGCATCGCCATATAGCCGAGACCCGAGGAGGCGGCGATGGTTTCCGCCACGATCAGCGTCAGCCACATAATGCCGAGCGCGAACCGCACGCCGACGAAGATCGACGGTAAGGCGCCCGGAAAGATCACCCTTCGGAACAATTCGCCGTCGCTCATGCCGTAGATCCGCCCCATCTCGATCAGTTGCGGATCGACGGTGCGAATGCCGTGCAGCGTGTTGAGGTAGATCGGGAAGAACACCCCGAGCGCGACCAGAAACAATTTTGCCGATTCATCGATGCCGAACCAGAGAATGACCAGCGGGATCAGCGCCAGATGCGGAATGTTGCGCACCATCTGCAGCGTCGTATCGGTGAGCTTGTTGCTAAGCTGCGACAGACCGTTGGCCAGCCCAAAAGCAAAGCCGATGCCGCCGCCAATGACAAACCCAACGATGGCACGCCAGAAACTAACCCAGATATTGCGCGCCAATTCGCCGGACAGCAGCAGCTTCCAGCCAACCAATGCCACGTCGCTCGGCGCCGGCAGCACCCGCGCCGACACGAATCCGGTCACGCAGGCAGCCTGCCAGATCAGGACGATGGCCAGCGGCACGATCCATTGGACCAGGCCATCGGCCTGCGGCAAGCGCAGGCTGCGGGCGCGCGGAAGGCTGTCGATCAGGCTCATGGCTGGGACGCCTTTACCAACGGCCGATGTTCGTTGGCGATCGTCTCGCCGAACGGGCCGGTATTGACGCGAAGCGGCGTCACATTGTTCGGCTGCTCCAGCGACAGCAGCGGAAACACCAGTTCGGCGAAGCGATAGGCTTCCTCGAGATGTGGGTAGCCCGACATGATGAAGGTATCGATGCCGACGTCCTGATACTCCCGGATGCGTGCTGCGACCGTCTGCGGGTCTCCGACCAGTGCCGTCCCCGCACCGCCGCGGACGAGGCCGACACCAGCCCAGAGATTCGGGCTGATCTCGAGCTTGTCGCGGCGTCCACCATGCAATTGCGCCATGCGCTGCTGGCCGACCGAGTCCATGCGGGAGAAAATCTTCTGCGCCGAAGCTACGGTCTCGTCCGTGACGTGCGAAATGAGTTCGTCCGCGGCCTTCCAGGCCTCGGCGTTGGTTTCGCGCACGATCACATGCAGTCGGATGCCGAACGAGAGTTGGCGTCCGCGCTTGGCGGCGGCGGCTTTCACGCGGTTGACCTTTTCGGCGACCTGCGCCGGCGGCTCGCCCCAGGTCAGATATTTGTCGACGGTATCGACGGCGACATCGATGCCCGCGTCGGACGATCCGCCGAAATACAGCGGCGGCCGCGGCGACTGCACCGGCTGGAACAGCAGGCGGCCATCCTCGATGTGGATGTGCTTACCCTCGACATTGACCGTCTTGCCGGCCAGCAGATCGCTGTAGACATTGAGAAATTCACGGGTAACGGCATAACGCTCGTCGTGGTTCAGAAAGATGCCATCGCCCTTGTTCTCGACGGGATCGCCGCCGGTGACGACGTTGATCAATAGCCGTCCATTCGAGACCCGATCGAGCGTCGCCGTCATTCGCGCGGCGACGCTCGGCGATTGCAGGCCGGGCCGCACCGCCACGAGATAGCGCAGCCGCTCGGTCCATGGCGCGACCGCCGATGCCACCACCCAGGAATCCTCGCAGCTTCGCCCGGTTGGCAGCAGCACGCCGAAATAGCCGAGCTGATCCGCGGCCTGCGCGATCTGGCGCAGGTAGTTGAAATTCACCTCGCGTCCGCCGGTCGTGGTGCCGAGATAACGGCCGTCGCCGTGGGTCGGAAGGAACCAGAGAATGTTGGCGTTGGACGATTGAATGGTGCTCATGTGCCGGGCCTCCGTGCCGCGTCAGAAATCTTGATCTGTTTCGGCAGCAGGCCAAGCGCGAAAAACGCGTCCGCGACCTGCTGCTGATCCGCGATCACGCCGTCGGTGATCGGCTTGATGCCATAAGCCTGTCGCTTCAAGGCAACTTCGACGACCGACACTGGAAGTCCGATCGCAGGCGCGAGCTGCTCGGCAACGGCGTGGATATCACTGCGCGCCCAGTCATCGACCTCGCTGAGCTGGGCGAGCACGAGATCGACGATCCTCGGATCGCTCTCGAGGAATTTCTTCGAGCTGAAATAAAACTGATAGTTCGACACGATGCCTGTGCCGTCGGCCAAGGTCCGCGCGCCGGTGGCGGCTTCGGCGGCAGCCTGGAACGGATCCCAGATCACCCAGGCGTCGACCGCACCCCGCTCGAACGCCGCACGGGCGTCGGCCGGCGCGAGAAACACCGGCTCGATTTCGGAATACTTGACGCCGGCCTTCTCAAGCGCCTTTACCAGAAGGTAGTGAACATTGGAGCCCTTGTTCAACGCCACCTTCTTGCCTTTCAAATCGGCGACTGAAGTCAGCTTGCTGTCCTTGGGCACAAGGATCGCCTCGCCTTTCGGCGCCGGCGGCTCATAGGCGACATACTGGATCGGTGCGCCCGCGGCCTGCGCGAAGATCGGCGGCGCTTCGCCGGTGTTGCCAAAATCGATTGCCCCGACATTAAGCGCTTCGAGCAGCGGCGGACCGGACGGAAACTCCGTCCACACCACCTTGTAGCCGGCAGCCTTCAATTTACCCTCCAGCGTGACCTTGCTCTTCAGCAGCACCAGCTTGCCGTATTTTTGAAACCCGATGCGGACGACCTTCTCCTGGCCGTATGTCGTCCCGACGCCAGCCAGGGCCGTGCTCATCGACAGCACCGCGACCGCAATCAACCGCTTAAACCAACGCATGCTTCAGATCCTTTGTAGTCGGATGATGTGAGATCGGTTCAGGTCTGCACCGGCTTCCAGACCGCGTCGCGAACCACGACCGGCTTTGGGATCAGGCCGAGCTTGAAAAAGCGATCGGCGACGCCCTGCTGGGTCGCGACGATGTCGTCGGTGATCGGACCGACCGCAAAGGACGAGCGGTTGGCGGCGACGGTCTGGATGTCCAGGGGAATGCCGGTGATTGCGCTGAGCGATTTTGCCACCTCGTCGCGGTGCGCCTCAGCCCACTTGGCGGCCGACGACGTCACATCGATGAGTTGCTGCAGAACCGCGCCGTGGCTCTTCGCAAAATCGCGATTGGCGATATAGAACGAGTTGGTCTTGGTGATTTCGGAAGCGTTGACAAGAATACAACCGTTCTGTCTGGTCTCGCCGATCGCAAAATACGGATCCCAGATCGACCAGGCATCGATGCTTCCGTTGGCGAAAGCCGGGCCCGCATCCGGCGGCGTCAGATAAACCGGCATAATGTCGGAGTAGCTGAGACCAGCCTTTTCCAGGGTCTGCACGATGACATTGTGGGCGCTGGAGCCTTTTGTAAAACCGACGCGCTTGCCTTTCAGATCGGCGATGCTGCGGATCGGCGAATTGGGCGGCACCAAGATGCCCTGCCCGTTGGTGATCGGCTGGCCCGCGGCATAGACGATGGCGGCGCCGGCGGCCTGCGCGAAGACCGGCGGCGAATCGCCGACCGCGCCGTAATCGACGCTGCCGACATTCATCGCCTCCAGCATCGGCGGCCCCGACGAAAACTCAATCCATTTCACGTCGATACCTTGCGACGAAAAATGTTTCTCCAGCACGGCCTGTTGACGCGCAATCACGAGCACGCCGTTCTTCTGATAGCCGACGCGGATTTCCTTGATGCTCGTAAGCGCGCGCGCCTCGCGCGACAGCGCGGCCAGCGCCGCGCTTCCGAGGGATATTTTCAGGAATTCCCGACGCTTCACTGCGATCTCCTGTTCGAGCATGCCGCGACTGCGCGCGATCATTCGATGTCAGGATGGTGATGCTCCCGGGGCAAGTCGAGTGGTCTGCAAAAATAGCAACGACAACACTGTGCAACGCGGCTGCGACGACGTGTTTATTGCCCGATCATGATCTGCCGCGGCTCACTTTTCCTGACGCGCGCATGGTGCAAACTTGTTAATCTGAAAATAGGCAGGAAAACTTCATCTGTATAAGGTTGCAACCGGACGCTGCTCCGCACGAAGCCCGGGGGCTAACAATTGAAGTTCTTTTATGGCACACCGTGGGTGCTGCCCGTGATAGCTGAAAAATCAAATCGTTTTTCGAGTTCAAACATGCCCGCACCCAAGCCGCCCGCTTTCGAAACCCTCAGTCTGCATGCAGGCCAGCATCCGGATCCCGTCACCGGGGCGCGTGCGGTCCCGATCTACCAGACGACATCCTATGTGTTTCAGGATTCCGAGCACGCGGCGGCGCTGTTCAATCTCGAACGCGCAGGGCACATCTATACGCGTATTTCCAACCCGACCACGGCGGTGCTCGAAGAGCGACTCGCCGCGCTTGAAGGTGGCGTCGGCGCGATCTGCACGGCGAGCGGCATGGCCGCATTGCACCTCGCCATCGCGACCCTGCTTGACGCGGGCGACCACATCGTCGCCTCGTCCTCGCTCTATGGCGGCAGCATCAATCTGCTGACACATACGCTGCCGCGTTTCGGCATCACCACGACCTTTGTGAAGCCGCGCGCGCTGGATGCGTTTGGCGCGGCCATCAAGCCCAATACCCGCCTGGTGATCGGCGAGACCATCGGCAATCCCGGTCTCGAGGTGCTGGATATCCCAAACGTGGCGCAGATCGCGCACGACGCGAAAATTCCGCTGCTGATCGACAATACCTTCGCGACGCCCTATCTCAGCCGGCCGATCGAGCTTGGCGCCGATATCGTCATGAATTCGGCCACCAAGTGGATCGGCGGCCACGGCATCGCCATCGGCGGCGTGATTGTCGATGGCGGCCGGTTCGACTGGCGCGCCTCCGGCAAGTTTCCGGTGTTGACCGAGCCCTATGCCGGATATCACGGCATTGTCTTCGATGAGCAATTCGGCAGCTCCGCGTTCATCATGCGGGCGCGCACAGAAGGTTTGCGCGACTTCGGCGCGTGCCTTTCGCCGACCAATGCGTTTCAACTGCTGCAAGGCGTGGAGACGCTGGGCATCCGCATGGAGCGCCACATGACCAACACCCATGCGGTGCTTGAATTTCTTACCGGGAACAAGGCGGTGGACTGGGTGCTGCATCCCTCGCTCGAGAATCATCCGGACCATCAACTCGCCAAGCGGTTGCTGCCGCGCGGCGCGGGGTCCATCATCAGCTTCGGAATCAAGGGCGGCCGGGCTGCCGGCAAGAAATTCATCGAATCGTTGCGGATGATCAGCCATCTGGCCAATGTCGGCGATGCCAAGACGCTCGTGATTCATCCCGCCAGCACGACTCATCAGCAGATGGATGCCGCCCAGCTCAAGGTTGCGGAGATCGGCGAAGAGCTGGTGCGGCTGTCGGTCGGCATCGAAACCGCTTCCGATATCCTCGATGATCTCGGCCAGGCGCTCCGTATTTCGCAGAAGGTGTGAGCCATGCAGTTGTCCGTTCACGGCATTGATACCTTCGTCGCGACCGGCGGCCGGAAATTCAATTCGTCGCAACCGACCATCGTGCTTTTGCACGGCGCCGGTTTCGATCATACCACCTGGGCCTTGCATAGCCGGTGGTTCGCCCATCATGGCTATAGCGTGCTGGCGCCGGACTTGCCGGGCCATGGCCGCTCGTCCGGTGTACCGCTGCCGACGATCGCCGACATGGCCGACTGGACCGCCGCACTGCTCGACGCCGCCGGAACTGCAAAGGCAAGGCTTGTCGGCCATTCCATGGGATCGTTGATTGCGCTGGAGACCGCCGCACGGCACCCGGCAAAGGTCTCGGCGCTCAGCCTGATCGGAACGGCGGCGACCATGACGGTCGGGCCTGATCTTCTCAAGGCGGCGGAGGCCAACGATCCGGCCGCCATCGATATGGTCTCGATCTGGGGCCTTGGTTTTCAGGCGGAACTTGGAGGCAGCCTCGCGCCTGGCTTGTGGATGCACAGCGGGGCCCAGCGCGTGCTTGAGCAGTGCCGGCCCGGCGTACTGTTCAGCGATCTTTCCGCCTGCAATGCCTATCAGGGGGCGCTGGCCGCCGCCGCGCAAATAACCGTGCCGACCACGTTCGTTCTCGGCGAACGCGACATGATGACACCTGTGAGAGCAGGCAAAACGCTGGCGGCCGCGCTGCCGAATTCACGCACGGTAATGCTGCCCGGCGCCGGCCATATGATGATGGTCGAACGGCCTGACGAGTTGCTGGCGGCTTTGCAAGGCTGAATTGGTCCGGTGCTGAACTCGTTCCGGCTGGGCAGCACGAGGCCCGGCCGATCCGGTCATCCCGCCGCTGCGACGCTCCGTTGGCACGACAGTCAATGCCAACTTGCCGAGTCCAGCCTTGGCCAATTCCGCCGGGTGGAAGGCGGCTTGCACTGAACTCACGAATGGTTAGCTTGCGCGCTGAGTCGCGGTCGCAATCGCTGTCCGCCGTGCTTTTCACCGAGACCCCATGCCCACCTTTACGCCGCATCAGGATTCCGCGCTGAAGGCTGTTGCCGACTGGCTGAAAGCAAAACCCGGCAAGAACGGCACGCCACCGGTATTTCGCCTGTTCGGCTATGCCGGCACCGGCAAGACCACGCTGGCGCGGCACATCGCCGACGGCGTCGATGGCGAGGTAAAATTCGCAGCCTTCACCGGCAAGGCCGCCCTGGTGATGCGCAACAAGGGCTGCGACAACGCCTCGACGATACACTCGCTGATCTACCGCGCGCGGGAATCCGGCGTGGAGCAGCCGAGTTTTGAGCTTTGGGACGACGCGCCCGCATCCAAAGCAAAACTGATCGTGATCGACGAATGCTCGATGGTGGACGCCGAACTCGGCCGCGACCTGATGTCGTTCGAATGTCCGCTATTGGTGCTCGGCGATCCCGCGCAGCTGCCGCCGATCCAGGGCGGCGGCTTCTTTACCGATTGCGAACCCGACGCGATGCTGACCGAAGTGCATCGCCAGGCGCAGGATGATCCGATCGTGCGGATGTCGATGGATGTGCGCGAGGGCCGTGAACTCGATATCGGCCGCTATGGCGAAAGCGAGGTCGTGTCGCGCTCTGAGCTCGATCCGGACAGGGTGATGAGCGCGGACCAGGTTCTGGTCGGGCGCAACAACACGCGGCGTTCCTACAACATGCGGGTGCGGCAAAAGCAGAACATCGAGGATCCCCTGCCGGTGGCCGGCGACAAGCTGGTCTGCCTGCGCAACAACCGCAAGAAGGGCCTGTTCAACGGCGGATTGTGGCGCGTGAAGTCGCGCGCACAGTCGAAATCGAAAATCGTCACCATGCGGCTCTCGCCAGACGAGGATTTCGGCCACAAGGTCACGAAAGTCTCGGTTCGCGGTGACTGCTTCGGCGGCGCGATCGAGACGATCCCCTGGGAGCAGCGCAAGCCCTATGACGAGTTCGATTACGGCTACGTGCTCACGGTGCACAAATCGCAGGGCTCGCAATGGGACGACGTGGTGCTGTTCGACGAGAGTTTTGCATTCCAGGACAGCCGCGCACGCTGGCTCTACACCGGCATTACGCGGGCGGCGAAGCGGCTGAGCGTGGTGGTTTAATTTCGGCCTCTCGGCCGTCGCACGCTCTTGCGTCAAAGAGAATGAAGATGACGAAACGTTTCAAGGTCGGCGACCACGTGAGCTGGAATTCAGAGGCCGGGCGTGTCCGCGGCAGGATTATTAAGGTCCATACACAAGACGCCGACTACAAAGGACACAGGCATCACGCCAGCCCCGATGAACCGCAATATGAAATCAAAAGCGATAAGACGGACCATATCGCGATGCATAAGGGATCGGCCTTGAAAAAACTCAGCGGAAAGTAAGCCATTTATAACTCCCGATCGCCAAGCCGGATCTGCGAGGCAAAGCAGCCTAAAGAATTTACAACAGTTTCGCTTGCTCCGGCGGATAGGTAATTCGCGTTCCTTCCACCTGAGCGAAGGGCGTGAGCTTGTGCGTGCGATAACTTCTCTCTGAGAGAATCTCCATCACCGGCACGGCGCGCGTACTCAGCGCATCGGCAACCAGGGAGCGGTGACATCTCCATGGCACCGCTTCGGCGCACATGATGGCAACGCGCTTTTGATGACTCATCTGAATCAGCGTTTCCAGCGCGTCCCGAAACTGCTCCGTTTGCATATAATCGGCGTAGCCGCGAAAGCTTGCGTTGCGCCATCCGGTATTCGGGGAATCTCTACGGGCGTGCCGCAAACCACCCAGGGTTTGCATGGGCACATATTCGATGCCCTCAGCCGACAGCGTGCTGGCCAGCGCGTTGTCGTTGAATTGCGGGTTGTGACGCGAACGGGGTATCGTGCGGATGTCCACGAGACGTTCGATGCCATAGGCTCGCAGTAAGGCGATGAAGCGCTCAATGGGCAACGTCGAATGACCGAGGGTGAAAATAGCACCTTCTGGCCAATGCGCTGCTTGCGGGGGAGCATGTTCGCTCATGGCGGCCTGCCTGATTGCACGGGCTGCCGTGTCAGGCGCTCCTTCGTTGTCCTGATACGAGAGCCGTTCCGCATATGTAATCAACTTAATCAGCCGCAGCCATCATCGGGCCGCGCCCTGTGCGGGCCCGCTGGCGCTTGCGGCAGGCCCATGACGGGCCATGTTGTGTCACTTCGGATTCGGAACGTCGAGATCGCCATCCGGCCTTTCATACTTGCCGGCGCGGCTCAACTTCACGGCGTTGCCGAGCGCGTGCGCCGCGTTGCGCGTCTCCTGCTGAAAGGCTTCATCCTGGTCGAGCGCTTGATGCGACGTCGCGTAGGGCTGCATGTAGCCGATGTAGCCGTCCACCTCGGCAGTTCGGCTGGCCTGGACCAGCGACATGTCGGTAAGCCAATCCGACAGCGAGCGACGCAGCGTCTCGGCGCCCGCCGCGTCGCCATGGACCACTACCGCGAAATGGCGGCCATCGAGATGCTTGGGATAAGGCCAGCCCTTCAATTCGAGCGCCTTGGCTTCGTCGGGCCTCTTGCCGTGAGTCGAGGATGGATCGGGATTGCCGCCATCGGCGCAGACCAGCCGGTCAATCATCGCTTTTAGGCCGGTCGGCGCATGATACCAATTCACCGGCGCCACGATCATGATGCCGTGCGCGGCGACCCACAGCGGGTAAATCTCGTTCATCCAGTCGTCGGTCTGGCCAAGCGAGTAATTCGGATAGCAACTACATGGCCAGTGGCACAGCGCCATCGAGGTGGAGACGCAGGATTTGCAGGGGTGGATCTGCCTGCCGAATTCGGACGCCAGCCGGCTTAGGTCAAGAATATCGACAGCAAACCCCATTTCCTGAAACACCGGCTCGGCGATTTTGACGAGCCGCCAGGTCTTTGACATTTCGCCGGGACAGGTCTGGTCGCTGCGCGAAGAACCGTTGATCAGGAGTATGCGTGGCGTCTCGCCGGCGTCATCATGACGCCGCTGTGCGGCGAGAATGGCTGCGCGCGCCGTAAGCCAATCCTCGGAGATATCGTAGTCCGGATCGGCGAAGCTTGGCCCCGCCTTGCGTGTCACCGGCGATTTTCGTGAATTGATATAGCCGTCCCATGCCACCGCCACGATGGCGTCGAGTTCACGCCGCAGCGGCTCGAAAGCAGGATCCTTGAAGCGGCCGCGATAGCGTCTCTCGAATTCCTCACGCGACAGTTCGACGGACGGCATTCCCTTGCGAACATCGATCGAGGCCATCACATGAATTCCCGACTGAAAGAATTAAGGCAAGGTGGCCCGCCAGCCGGTTTCCAACGCGGCGTCCCAGGTCGCGGTTCCTGTTTCCGTAACGCCTTGCATTTGTGCGGTTTTTGTTCACGAACTCGTGTGCATCAGAGCGTAACAACTCCCGTCCCGCTGCGTATCTCGGGGCGTCGGAGAGAGCCGCACCGATTGCGAAGCGCGGCTTCCGCTCTAAACTGCCGTCAAATCCGCCCACCAGAGGAAGCCCCCATGTCCCCTAGCCAATTCAGCCGCCTTTCGCTCTGCGCCGCCGCGATCGGCGCGCTGGCTCTCACCGCTCTCCTGGCCGGGCCTTCGCGCGCCGCGGAAGACGCCGTCATCATCCCCGCTCCAACCGCGGACGTTCAGGCCGCCAACGGCATCCAGACCGCCGTCATCGCCGGCGGCTGTTTCTGGGGCGTGCAGGGCGTGTTCCAGCATACCGCCGGCGTCCTCAATGCCGTGTCCGGCTATGCCGGCGGCAGCAAGGGCACCGCCAACTACACCTTGGTAAGCGCCGGCACCACCGGCCATGCCGAGTCGGTCGAGATCAAGTACGATCCGAAGAAGATCAGTTACGGCAAGATTTTACAGATCTTCTTCTCAGTCGCGCACGATCCGACGCAGTTGAACCGCCAGGGGCCGGACAGCGGCCCGCAATATCGCTCGGCGATCTTCACGACCAGCGACGAGCAGAAGAAGGTGGCGGAGGCCTATATCGCGCAGCTCAATGCCGCAAAAGTCTACAAAAAGCCGATCGTGACCAAGGTCGGGCCGCTGGAAGGGTTTTATCAGGCGGAGGCCTATCATCAGGACTACCTGACGCTGCACCCGAACCAGCCCTATATTGTCTATAATGACATTCCGAAGGTCGAGAACCTGAAGAAGATTTTCGCGGAAAACTACATCGAGAAGCCGACGCTGGTGAGCAGCGTAAAAGTCACCAACTAGAGGCCGTGTTCCTCCGTCATTGCGAGGAGCGAAGCGACGAAGCAATCCATCTTTCCCCGCGCAGAGGTATGGATTGCTTCGCTTCGCTCGCAATGACGATCAACTAAAGGAGATTCCATGTCCGACACCAAAACATCCGGCAAGATCGAGAAGAGCGAAGCGGAGTGGCGCAAGGATTTGACGCCGATGCAGTATGCGGTGCTGCGCGAGAAGGCGACCGAGCGGCCATTCTCCGGCGAATACGAGCATGAGCAGCAGCCTGGCACCTACATCTGCGCCGGCTGCGGACAGACGCTGTTCGCATCCGACGCCAAGTTCGATTCCGGCTGCGGTTGGCCGAGCTTTACCCAGCCGGCGGTGGAAGGCCATGTCGACGAGGAGCGCGACATCAGTCACGGCATGATCCGGACAGAGGTGCTTTGCTCGAAGTGCAACGGCCATCTCGGCCATGTCTTCGAGGACGGCCCGGGCCCGACCGGACTGCGCTATTGTATCAATTCGGCGGCGCTGAAGCTGCAGCCGAAATAAACCTGCCATTCGTTTTCAACTTGTTATCCGCCCCGCGCGACCAAGCCTTGGTTGCGCCAGCAAGTTTGCGCCCCGATGCACGGGAAGTCGGAGAAAGCGACCAAGCCCGAGAACCGGAAGAAGCTCGCCGAGCTGGCGGATGCGCACAGGAAGATCGCCGGTGAAACCTCACGGCGGTGCTCGGTGATGTGGAGGACGTGAATCAGGCTGTGTTCCAGCTGCTGACTATCTTTTCGCTCCGGGACAGCGCATCGGTGAGTTTGGTTGCGGACCCAGCTCAATCAGCGCAGGCGCTTCGGCAGTTTTGGGAGTCTGTCAGCGTTGAACTGTGGTATCGGCCTGCTCGGCTCCGGTGCAGTCGGCTGTTGTTCGGTGAGAATGAGCGTTCCCTCAAGAACCACGCCGGGGAACTGTTCCGCCGTCCCTACATACCTGGCTGTCTTGCCGGCACACGTTCCCTCGAGCTCCAGCTTAAGTTCTTGGTCGTCGCCGAAGACCGTTGGCTGCCCTTCGATGTGCCTCTTTGTCGTGAGGGTCGCGGTGAATCGATCTCCGTGGACTTCGCAAGTGCCGTCGTAGGTCATGACGCCATCACGGCCCCAGATCTTGCCGTCTGCGAGATGAGCAATGCCGGTGCCTTGGCCGAGCGGGGTCTTGAACCACGCCGCGTAAGTGCCGTCCTTGAGCATGGGAAAACCCTCTCTCATCGGTGTTCACAAGACCCCAGATGATCGGCAATCATCACTAAGGCTCGGTTAATCTCTGTACCCGTGCAAACACGGGTATGGCGCTCAACAACCGGTA
The DNA here is from genome assembly GCF_000701345.1 of Bradyrhizobium sp. URHD0069. Taxonomy (GTDB): domain Bacteria; phylum Pseudomonadota; class Alphaproteobacteria; order Rhizobiales; family Xanthobacteraceae; genus Bradyrhizobium. Next base: position 93,033 of record NZ_JNIJ01000023.1, read on the forward strand.
TTGACGAAATCGGTCAGGGGCTACTTCACTTCTATAAGGCGCAGAGTTTGCGCGAGAAGGTCGCGACCTTACGTGCCAACACGGAAGTCACCACGCGTAGCGCACCACGCCCTTGCCGGCGTAGGAATCGGTGACGTCGGAGAACTCGCCCTCGAAGGTGGCGGCGAGGGAGAGGCCGCCGATGAACTTCATCTCGGCGGAGGCGATGGTGAGCGCGGCGTCATACGCCTGCGCCGTGCCGTTGACGACAAACGATGCGCCGGGCAGCGTCTGGAAGTTGGCGGCGATATTGCGGTCGGTGTTGAAGCCGGGCTTCATGTTTCGGGGATCGCATCCCGCTCATCAATCCGCAGCGCGGCATCTTCAAACCGCAGCGAGAACCGAGTATCGATCACTTATTTCTTGGGTATAGCTGCCGCCGTGATAATTTCCGCGATAGGGATTTGCTTCAGCGACGCAGCTTCTGAACAAACCCTTCGCTTGATAGCATAAGTTCGTCGGCAGGCAGATGGAATGCGAATGGTTCGCTGCTTCTGGGGGCCCCATGAAACCCTTACTTACAGAGATCCGCCAAAATCCCCTGCTCTGGTTGCTGGTCTTTGTGCCGGTGCTGTTCACCGCTCAGACGCTTAACCCGGAAGCGCACACGCTGCTTTTTGTGCTCTCCGTCCTGGCAATCGTCCCACTGGCCGCGCTGCTGAGTCACGCCACCGAATCCGTCGCGGCCAAGACGGGCGATACGGTTGGTGGCCTGCTCAACGCCACGCTCGGAAACCTGACCGAACTTGTCATTGCGCTCACCGCGTTGCACGCCGGGCAATATACCCTGGTGAAGGCATCCATCGCCGGGGCGATTGTCACCAACACGTTGTTCATGTTGGGCGCGTCGTTTCTCCTTGGCGGACTCAAGCACCACATGCAGGAATACAACAGGGCCAGCGCCCGCCTGCAGGCGGGCCTGCTCTTTCTGGCCACGGTCGCAATCCTGATTCCCTCGGCGGTCACTGAAGCCGATTCGGCGGCGGGGTCGGCGTTCACCGAGACGTTGAGCGTCAGTCTGTCGGTGCTGCTCATCGCCGTCTACGGACTGGGCCTGTTGTTCTCACTCAAGACACATCGCGAGTTTTTCGGAGGTGCGGAACACACGGAGGCCGGCGAAGCACCGTGGCCGCTGGGCCTGGCCCTGGGCACGCTGGCCGGCGTCACGGTACTGGTCGCGCTGGTGAGCGAGGTGTTCGTCGAGTCGGTGCAGGAGGCTGCGGTGGCGTTCGGGATGACTCCCGCGTTCGTGGGTTTCATCGTCGTGGCGTTGGTGGGCGGTGCGGCGGAGATGGCCTCGGCGTTTTCCGGCGCGCGCAAAAACCGGCTGGACCTCAGCGTGGGCATCGCGCTGGGGAGTGCATCCCAAATCGCGCTCTTCGTCGCTCCGGTGCTGGTACTGCTCAGTTACGTCATCGGCCCGACACCGATGAACCTGCAATTCTGGCCGGGGGCGGTGGTAATGATGCTCATCGCCGCCATAACCGCGTCCCTCGTGACCAACAGCGGGCGCTCGGCATGGTTTATCGGAGTGCTCGTGCTGATGGTGTACCTGATTTTCGCCATGACGCTTTACCTGTTGCCGCCTCGGCTACCGAGTGAAGGTACCATGCCTCGAAACACAACTGAACACTCTGCTCACCGCGCATACCATGTAAGCGAGCTCAACTAACTTGACACCGCCGCGCCGGAAATCAAAAGGTCAAAGCATAAAGCCGATGCTACTTTGGCTTAGGCCCAAATTGTAGCGAGTGCCTAGTCGTCACTTTGAGCTGGATCCGACCGATAACGCCCACATCGCCGGAGCGATCTGCGTATTGCCGGCGCCCGACCGGACTGCGCTACTGTATCAATTCGGCGGCGCTGAAGCTGCAGCCGAAGTAGACCGACCGTCATTGCGAGCCGTCGCGCGAATTCGCGCCCAATGACAAGCCCCGCGAAGCAATCCAGAGCATCCCAAATGTGGCTACTGGATTGCTTAGTCGCTCTGCTCCGCGCAATGCCTAAAAGAACGATTTGATTCCACGGTTGCATTTTCGGCCAGACTCTGCGGAACGCCGGCAGTCTGAAATGCATTGTCCAAATGATGGATGATTTCACATCTGCGGAAATCGAGACCGGTGACACCACGATATTCGTGCGTACATTCGGGTCGGGCCCGCCGATTCTGCTGCTGCATGGTTTTCCGCAGACCCACCTGATGTGGCGCGCCGTGGCGCCGCTGCTGGCGCCCGAATTTACCGTGGTGTGCGCCGATCTTCGCGGCTACGGACGGAGCGGCTGCCCAATCTCCGCTTCCGATCATGCGCCTTATGCGAAGCGGGCTATGGCGCAGGATATGATTGTCGTGATGGAGCGGCTTGGATTTCCGCGCTTCTGCGTCGCCGGACACGATCGCGGCGGCCGGGTCGCCTATCGCATGGCCCTCGATCATCCGGACGCTATCGAGCGGCTCGCCGTGCTCGACATTCTGCCAGTGGAGACGGTGTGGGAGCGCGCTGATGCGAGGTTCGCGCTTGGCTATTGGCCGTGGTCGCTGCTGGCGCAGTCCGAGCCGCTTCCGGAAAGCATTCTTGCCACATCGGCCGAGGCCATCATCGACAATGCGCTCGGCGGATGGGGTTCTCGTTGGGAGGTCTTTCCGCCGGAAATTCGCAACGCCTATGTCGATGCGCTGCGCGACCCCGCTCATGCGCATGCGATTTGCGAGGAGTACCGCGCCGGCGCCGGCATTGATCGCGTACATGACCGGGCAGATCGCGAGGCAGCGCGCAAAATCCGCGTCCCGGTGCTCGCCCTGTGGAGCGCGCAAGGTCCGCTCGACAGCTGGTACGCCGAGGGACCGGTTGTGCTGTGGCGCCAATGGGCCGACGACGTCAGGGGATACGCGCTCGAGGGCGGGCATTTCTTCCCGGAAGCGGCGCCCGAGCGGACCGCAGAAGCCCTGCGGGGGTTTTTTGCGGACCCAAAATAGGGTTCCACTGATGGAACCAGGGGCCGGATTATGCTTTTCTACAGCGGCGGTGAGACGGATCGCCCTACGTTCCGCCTGTTGGGGAGAGTGCCATGTCGCTCGGAATGATACTCGTCATCATCCTGATCATTTTCCTGCTCGGCGGGTTCAGCGGCCGGTTTGGCGGCTACGGCTATGGCATGGGGCATTCCGGAATGGGCCTTGGCGGCGTCATCCTGATCGTGCTGATCATCCTGCTGCTGCTTAACAAGCTATGAACCGCACAAGACATTGAAATCGCGAGCTTTATTCCAAATTTCGCCTTCGGGTGAATGGATTCATTATGCGGCCCCTGAGGATTCGCATTTCTGCCAAACGAGCTTATATTAGGCCTGTTCCTGAAATGACGTGTACCGGCGGCGCCGCGTGGCCCGCCCGTTCGATCCGTTCGCGATTGTCATTCGCGTTCTCACTAAAAAGATCAGAGGTCCCTGACCATGGCTTCCTTCAGCTTCAACACTGCCGCCGAATTGTTTCCAGCCGCGATCCGCAAGAAAAAGCGGGCGGGCTTTGCATATCGGCGATTTGGCACCGCGGCCGAAGCGGTTCGCTTCGCGATCGAGGAATTGCCGGCGGATTCGCTGAATGGCGCCTATCTGCAGGTCGATGAAGCCCGCTTCGACCAGAGCGGCATCCGTACACTGTATGAGAGCCAGGACTTTCCGCTGCCGCGCCGCCCCCGTGCGCCCGAGCCGGCGCCAGCCAGCGACAAAGCGGACGCCGACGCAGCCTAACCTCAGCCACCAGGCATATCCGCCCTCGGATCAAGTCCGAGGGCGGGCTTTTCCGGATCGTGCGCTCTATTGATTTTGCGCATGATTTCCGGACAAGCGAGTTCGTTTGTCTGGGAAAATCGGCACGCTCTTTGTCCGGATCATGCGCTCTTTTGTTGGCGCAGGATCTTTCGGAAGACCGGTATCCACTTTTCCGGATCATGCGCTACCGCGGCTGCTTGTCCATCCAGCGCCGCAATAGCCGCACGTTGCGGACATTGGCGCGGAACATCACGTCGAAGGCATCGCCCGCCAGCGGCACCAACCCGACCACGCCGTCCAGCGCGACATTGCTCAGCATACGTGCTGTGACGTGCCAGGGAGCACCGAGCGCACGCGCCTCACGCACCAGCCACAGCGAAATCGCAGTCGTAATGATGTCGCCTATCACCGGGATCAATCCGATGAGGCCGTCGATGCCGTAGCGGATGTTGGTGCCGGGCACGACGAAGGCGACATCCAGAAGCTTGGCCAGCGCATCGAGCCGCGCCAAGCGCTGCTCGCGGGTGAGATTGCCGAACGGATTGGCGCTGGAATTGCCGAAGTCGAACCGGAAGCCTTGAAACCGATCGCCTAACGATTCCGCGGGGATCTCGCGCCCCTCCTGATCGATGATGGGGCCGCGCGCCTCCGCGCCGCGAAACGTGGCGCGGAAAGTGTTGCCGGAACGCGCAGTGCTGCGCGGATAGATCTCGTCATTCGACATCGTCATCAGATGGTAACGCGCCGCAGCGGCGCAAGTTGCGTCACGCCGTCGCGCTTCCAACCTGCGGTAACCAGCTATTTGCGGCCGGACCCATCCTCATGCGGTCGCGGGCTTATCGACCGTCTTGTGCGCCACCCATGACGCGATCGCCCCCGGGATAAGGCCAACAAGGCCATAGAGGACGAACTGAGTGACACCGCTTTCCGGTCCCCGGGAGCCGTAGAACAATTCCGCCGCGGTGAAGGCGATCGCGCCGACGATCAGCATGCGGACAACCGGGCCAATTCTCTTGACGTGGACGAGAATATCATCGACCGCACCCAACATCAGCGAAGGCAGGATGCCGAACAGATAGCTGTACTGCAGCGTCTTGGCGAACACCACAAACAGCTTCTTGACCTCCGCATAGTTGGTTTCGGTCCAATATCCCGACATATAGGTGGTCACGAACAGCAGCAAAAACCCGCCGATGAAGGGCCCCAACGCCCCGAAAATCAAATACCGCTTCATGCCCCCACCTCGTGCCGCCCGTGTTTTGCCCGGTATAGCAGTTTGGTTTGTAATCGAACTACGTGAACTTGCATCATCGCTTATCCGCGATAGCTATTTTCATTATGCCAAACCAGCGAGGATCGATCGAGTTGCCGCTTTGGGTCAATCGGCTTTGCAACCGCTTGTCCATGTAAAGCATAATAGTGACGACCGTTCTCGAATTCCTCCTTAATGCGCCGACTGACCTCAAATTTCATTTCCGGCGATATGGTCACATACCCGGCATCAAAGAGGCTGTGAATGTCGCGCCGAAGAAGAATTCCGTTTGACGCTTCGTGTGAGCCACCGTCTGCGAATGGACGAATGTGAGCAGCATCCAATGCCGGAAGCGTCCTCTCTCCTGAAATAGCGCAACGTCTTTGATAGTTGTCTGTAACGACTATCCGGAATGCACCCTGCCCAAGTCGCGGGCGAACGAGAACAGGCTCGCCGTATCGCGCCTGTTGTTCTGCGAATCCGACCGATGCCAAACTAGTCAGACCATTCTGAACTGCATTCCAAAGCACAAGGCCATCAGCGTTATCAGTGGAGTAGCCCTTGAAAGAGACGATATTCGAAGACCAGCTATCTGGCATAGGTATCCATCGTTCCTCCGGTAGGAAGAATGGCTGCGTGAGCACACGACATCCAATTACAAAATCGCTGCGATCGTCGGATGCGGAGCGTCGATACTTCGCGATACGCGCCCGCATTTCCATCGACGAATTGGCGCCGTTCGACCCTCCAAAGGCCTCCCAAGCTAGCGAGCAAGGAAGCGAATTTGCGTACGCGAACACACCTCCGCCAACGATGAAATTTCGTGGTGCGTGAAGCTTGAACAGAAATAGCTCGCCCGGTTCTAGCGCGCGAAAACTTTTGGCAGACGGCGACCAGAAATTAACTTCGGCCAATTCAGGCTTGAACCTAAGATGATCAAACCAATCGCCGTCGGTAACCGCAACGACCAGCCGTACCGCCATCCACCGCATCCCCGTGAGACAATCGATAGATTGAATGTCGTTGATTTCGGGACAAATGGAAAGGACCGGCTAGCTACCTCCCTTTCCGACGAATGCCGGTTCAAGCGCGGCAACGTCAGACCAGATTAGTCGGCCCCTATTCCCCCCACGCCGCGAACGCGTCGTTGAACGCGCGGTCGCCGGGGGCGCCCTTTTCGATGGCGATGATGGCGCGGCGCTGGTTGACATAAACCAGCGGCACGTCGAACCACGAGCGCTCCTTCAGGAGTTGCAGGTTGCGTGCGCGGTCGGCCTCGACATTCGACAAGCCCACCAGGAAGAAGCCATCGGTGACCTTTACTGCCAGCCCCGCCAACGGCGTGCCGCGCGCCTGCTCGTTGGATTTCATCAGAATGCCCGGGACGTTGCCGACGCCGCCGCCAGTGAAATCCGGCGGCAGGATGAAGGTCAGCTCCGCGGTGTGGCTTGCCGGCAGCGAGGTGTCGGTGTTGCGGCGGAACGACATCGTCATCTTGAACTTGCGGTCGGGGATATCGATGTCGGCTCGAACAGCGATATCGGCCTTCTGACCGGCGGTGGCTTTGATCTGTTCAATGCGCCAGATCACCGAGCCGACATACTGCTTGCCCTTGGGATCGGAGGGATCCTCGTCATACAGCACCACGCGCTGCGCCACCGGCGCGACCTGCTCCGACGAGGGCTGGCCCACGCGGTCTGGAATCTTCGGCTTCGACAGCGGCGCCGAGGTGTCCTTTGGCGCTTCCACGATTTGGGAGGGCTTGAACAGGCCGCTCACGGTCGTCACCAGCGACTTGCCCCACAAGACCGCGGCGCCGACCAGGATCAGCACGATGCCGACGGCGATCGCGCTCTTGAACGGAAACATCGCGCCGCCGCGCGCCCGCTTCGTCGCAAGGTCCGCTGCCGGACGCGGGCGCGGCCCGAACGGCTGCTGCGCGTAGCGCTCGGCCTCGTCAACGGACTCGTCGTACGAATAGAGCGCGTCGGGATCGGCGCCGCGATTTTCCATGTTCGGCTCGAGCCGGTCGAACTCAGGTGAGGGCGACGGCACGTTGGCATAGGTCTTTCGCGCAGCGCGGCTGGCTTGCGCCGCGGCGCGGCCGAGATCGTCGGCGTCGGCGGCGATGTCGCGGAAGCCACGCACGCCCGGCGCCTGCGGAGCGGTGTTGTCGGGGCCGCGCCGCGGCGCGCCGGTGCGTTCGCGGGTCGGCGGCAGCTGCGGATCCTGCATCGGGATTTGCGGCTGGGACTGCGGAAGTTGCGGCCGCGGCGGCGGTGCGTCGGCACGAAGGTTGCGCTGCAGGCGCGGGTCCTGCCGGTCTTCCTGGCCGAGCGGCGGACGTTCGTTGCGTGATGCCGGCGGCGAAGGCGGGCGCGGACGCGACGGCGGCGAAGGCTGGGATGTCGACGGTGGCGGCGCCGGTTCGGCCGGCCGCGCATTGGGCCGGGTGGTGGCGCGGAACGCATCGCCGGCGCGGGCGCCGCCGGAGCGCGGGGCGTCCCCGGGGCGCGTGGTGTCCCGGGCGCGCAGGGCCGCTTCGGATTCGACCTTGCGCACGGCCTCCTCCAGCGACAGCCGCTCGCGGGTGATTTCGGATTCGCTGAGCGGCGGCTGCACGCTGCGCAGTTGCGCGATCAACGCGGCGCGCGCCCGTTCATAAAGCGCGCGGCGGCTCTCGCCGGGGGCACTGGGATCCAGTCCGGCGATGGCGCGGGCGATCAGTGGGTAGTAGTCAGCCATCTCTGTTCAACATTGAAGGCTTTGCGGTAACATCTCGTTAAGCCTCAAACGGGTTCTGTACCAGAATAGTATCTTCGCGTTCCGGGCTGGTGGAAAGCAAGGCGATTGGGCAGCCCACCAATTCCTCGACCCGACGGACATATTTGATCGCCTGTGCCGGCAGATCCGCCCAGGAGCGGGCGTTGGCGGTCGGCTCCTTCCAGCCTTCGATGGTCTCGTAGATCGGCACCACCCGGGCCTGCGCCCCCTCGCCCGCCGGCAGATGGTCGATTTCCTTGCCGTCCAGCATGTAGCCGACGCATACCTCGATACTGTCGAAGCCGTCGAGAATATCGAGCTTGGTCAGCGCCAGGCCGTTGATGCCGCAGGTCCGCACGGTCTGGCGCACCAGCATGGCATCGAACCAGCCGCAGCGGCGCGGGCGGCCGGTGTTGGTGCCGAATTCGCGGCCGCGCTCGCCGAGCCTGCGGCCGATCCCGTTGTCCTGCTCAGTCGGAAATGGCCCCTGACCGACCCGGGTCGTATAGGCCTTGCATATCCCCAGGACATAGCCGACCGCGCTCGGACCGAGGCCGGTCCCGGTCGCCGCCTGCGCCGCCACCGTGTTGGACGAGGTGACGTAAGGATAAGTGCCGTGGTCGACGTCGAGCAGCGCGCCCTGGGCGCCCTCGAACAGGATGCGCTTGCCCTCGCGGCGCTTCAGGTCGAGCAACCGCCACACCGTTTCCGCATACGGCAAAAGTTGCGGCGCCAGCGCCGTCAGCTCCTTCAAAATTCCAGCGCCGTCGATTTCTTCCAGCTTGAGCCCGCGGCGCAGCGCGTTGTGGTGCGCCAGCAGCCGGTCGATCTTGTGCGGCAGCGTGTCGAGATCGGCGAGGTCCATCAGCCGGATCGCGCGGCGGCCGACCTTGTCCTCATAGGCCGGCCCAATGCCGCGCCGCGTGGTGCCGATCGCGGTGGCCGCGTTGGAAGATTCCCTGAGCGCATCGAGTTCGCGATGCAGCGGCAGGATCAGTGTGACATTTTCGGCGACCCGCAGATTTTCCGGGCTGACGGCGACGCCTTGCGCTTTCAGCTTTGCCACCTCATCGAGGAAGGCCTGCGGGTCGAACACCACGCCGTTGCCGATCACCGCCAACTTCGACGGTCGCAACACGCCGGAGGGCAATAGCGCCAGCTTGTAGGTCTCGCCGTTGATGACGAGCGTATGGCCGGCATTGTGGCCGCCCTGGAAGCGCACGACGATGTCGGCCTGCTCCGACAACCAGTCGACGATCTTGCCCTTCCCTTCGTCGCCCCACTGGGCGCCGACGACGACAACATTGGCCATTTCGCGCGTATCCCCTCTGCAACCATCTTCATACGAGCATGATCTCTTGGGAGAACCGCTCCGCACCCTCGAATCAAGTCCGAAGGCATGCTTTTCCGGATCATGCGCCCAGCGTAAATCACGGCCGGGGCCGCTCGCATGCGAGGCACCCATTCGGATAAAGGAAGCGGGCTATCGACGCAAGCAAGAACAGGCCTTTCAGAGGGGTGATAGCTGGGTTCAACTCATTGATATCCCCTGAAAATTTGTGGTTGCGCCAAGGCAGAAAATCTCGTTGCGAGCCTAAACCGGAGCGGGCGTGATGGTCGGCCTTGTAAACGTCACCCTGCAAGGCAAAGGAAGCTTACGGGATCAGGCTTTATGTCCAGAATCACCCGCGCGACTCAGGCGCTGCAGAAAGCCGGCGTGGCGTTCACGCTCCACACCTATGCCTACGATCCTGATGCCGAGCGGATCGGCTTGCAGGCCGCCGAGGCGCTCGGCATCGAACCGCGACGCATGCTGAAGACGTTGATGGCGAAGGTCGACGGCAAGCCGGTCTGTGTCGTGGTGCCGTCGGATCGCGAGGTCAGCATGAAAAAGCTTGCCACGGCGTTTGGCGGCAAGACCGCGAACATGATGAGCCCGGCCGATGCCGAGCGGCTAACCGGATATTACGTCGGCGGCATCAGCCCGTTCGCCCAAAGAAAGCGGGTGCCGGTGGCGATCGACCAGGCGGCGCTGGCCGAGACGAGTGTGTACCTGAATGGCGGACAGCGCGGGTTGCAGATCGAAATCGATCCCAACGACATGGTCAGGGCGCTTGATGCGATCGTACTGACGCTGACGAGTTGAGTGCCGGCGGTATCCGACGCCTGCTCGTATCCATCGTGCTCAACGGAGGATTTGGCTATGAGAACCTACTACTCCCCCGTGGCGATCGCCGATCGGCTTTGACCGCTTCTTCGATCTGGTCTCCGCGGCGAATGCTCGCCGCGGAGGTTCCTTGCGTCCTGTTCCCGCAGACGACGAGGCCCCCGGCGCATGGTCGCGATGCATGTTGTGCCATTGATGCGCGGTGAAAATCCGTGTCTGTGACATAGGCTGGGCAAAAACTCCGGCCCGGTGCCAAACATCGGGCCGGCGCCGCGGCGTCATTGAACCCGGGACAAGAACCGCCGCCTTATGTCTGCATCCGATCCCACCTCGAGCGCCGCGGCTCCCGGCAGCTGGCTCGCCAACCAGCCGTATCTGCTGCTCTCCATCACCGCGCTGTGCTGGGCCGGCAATGCCATCGTCGGCCGCCTCGCCGCCGGACATATTCCGCCGGTGACGTTGTCGTTCCTGCGCTGGTCGTTCGCATTTCTGATCATTCTCCCGTTCGCCTGGAAACATCTGGTGCGCGACTGGGGCGCGATTCGCGCCCGGCTCGGCGGCATGATCGTGTTCTCCGTCACCGGGGTGGCCGCCTTCAATACCATGCAGTACTGGGCGCTCGAACACACCCAGGCGCTCAACACGCTGCTGCTGCAGTCGGCCGTACCGCTGTTCGTGGCCATCTGGTCGCTGGCGTTGCTCGGCGTCCGCTTGACGCTGGCACAGGCCGGCGGGATCGCGCTGTCGATGACGGGCGTGCTGGTGATCCTGCTGCGCGGCGACCTGACGGCGCTCACAAGCATCGAGCTCAACAAGGGCGACCTCATCGTCACCGTGGCACTGGCGATCTTCGGGCTATATTCGGTGCTGTCGCTGAAGCGGCCGGAAATTCACGACCTGTCCTTTGTCGGCTTCACCTTCGGCTGCGGCGCGGCATGCCTCATCCCTCTCTGGATCTGGGAATTGATTTCGCGTCCGGTGATGCAGCTGGACACCGCGAACCTGCTGTCGCTGTTTTACGTCGCGGTATTTCCCTCGACGCTGGCTTACCTGTGCTTCAATCGCGGCGTGCAGCTGATCGGCGCCAACCGCGCCGCGCCTTTCTTTCATGCGGTGCCGGTGTTCGGATCCGCGATGGCAATCGTCTTTCTCGGCGAACACCCGCAGCTGTTTCATATCATGGGCTTTGCGCTGGTACTGACCGGCGTCTTCGTTGCTTCCCGGAAGCCGGCGAATGCTGGTTAGTTTGCATCGACCGGCAGGGATTGATCGCAATTCCCGCTCGTCAGACCATGACATCCAGCCTCAAAAGACGGAGTGGCCGTCCACATACGCACCGTACGTTGCTGCCGAGGATCAACACGTTCGGCTGGGGCATGGCAGGCCTTGCTTCGCTGTCGGCTGAGGAGCGTTCGGCAGCAAAACGGCGATATAGCCCGCCTATCCCATCTTGAATTTGCTGTAGGCCTCGCTGGTGGCGATGATCACGTGTTCGGCGCAGCCGTTGCGGCGATGCGGATCGCTCAAATTCTCGTAATCCGCCGACGTCATCATGTCGAGAAATGCCGCGACATCAGGATAATACACCAGTGCCACATAATCCCATTTGTTGCCGTGTTGCGGGCCGAGCGCGACGCCCTTGGCGTTGCCGGTCCACAGCAACGTTCCGCCGCGCGCCTTGATCATCGGCACGGTCAGGGCGCTGTAGCGCAGATAGGCATCCCAACCGCTGCCGTCGCCATCTAGCGAGCGATCGTGGAACCGCATCAGGTTCACCATCACGACCGGCCCCCGATGCTCCAACTCTTTGAGTCCTTCGATATTCAGCAAATCCACGCCCATGGCCGTCCCCTTGGTTACGCTCAATAGGATCAGGACATTGTAGCATTGCAAGCGCGGGTCTTGTCGCACGGCATGAATCCGGCACAACTCCACCTCACCCGATGACTAGTCCCGCGCCAGCGCCGCCTGTCCCCGCTCCGGTCAGATGGCTCAGCAATCAGCCCTACCTGCTTTTGAGCCTGACTTCGCTGTTCTGGGCCGGTAATATCGTGCTGGCCCGCTACGTCGCCGACCACGTGCCGCCGATGACGCTATCTTGCGTCAGGTGGATCGGTGCATTTGTCATGGTGCTGCCGTTCGCTTGGCCGCATCTCCGGCGCGACTGGCCGGCGTTGCGCGCCCATCTTCCGTTGATAGTGCTGCTCTCGGCGACGGGCTTCGCCGTCAACAACGCGCTTTCCTACTGGGCGCTGCACTACACCCAGGCACTGAACGCGCTGTTGATCCAGTCATCCGGACCGCTGTTCGTGGCGCTGTGGTCGCTGTTGTTGTTCGGCGTGCGCCTGACATGGGCGCAGCTCGCCGGCATCCTTATTTCGCTCGCGGGGGTGCTGACCATCATCCTGCGCGGCGACATCGGAGCGATCGCCAGCATTCAGTTCAACAAGGGCGACGTGATGCTCGGCGGTGCGCTGCTGGCATTCGGGCTCTATTCGGCGCTGATGCCGCGCCGGCCGAAGACGCATCAGCTGTCGCTGATTTCCTTCACCACCGGCTGCGGCGCGCTGCTGCTGTTGCCCTTTTCGATCTGGGAGTTCTCAACCGGCTTCACGCTGAAGTTCGACGCCTTGACGGTTGCGACCCTGATCTACGTCGTGATCTTTCCCTCCACGCTGGCCTATCTGTTCTTCAACCGCGGCATCGCGCTGATCGGGCCGAACCGGGCCGCGCCGTTCTTTCATCTGATGCCGGTATTCGGCTCGGCGATGGCGATCCTGCTGCTCGGCGAACAGCCGCGGTTGTTTCATCTCGTCGGCTATGTGCTGGTGCTGGCGGGCGTGGTGATCGCGTCGCGACGGGCGTCGGCCGCTGTATGAACTGTCAATTGCGACGCCATACAGGCTTTCGCTTTGACCTTTAGCAGGCTAGCCTGCTCGGCAACAAACGATCAAGAAGCGCTCTTGGGGAGACGGAACGGAATGATTTCGATACAACGCTTGCGTGCGGCTGCCGTATTCGTACTGATTTCCGCGGGGCTGGCATCGGCCGCGACCGCGCAGACCGGCTACCCGAACCGAACCATTACGCTGGTGTTGCCGTTCGCCGCCGGCAGCGGCACCGACACCACGACGCGCATCATTTCGCAGCACCTGGCTGCCGCGCTCGGCATCGGAATCGTCATCGAGAACAAGCCGGGCGCCAACGGCATGCTCGCCGCGACCTACGTCGCGCGCGCAGCCCCCGACGGCTACACCTTGTTCGTCACCACCAATACCACCCACTCCGCCAATCCGTTCCTGCTCAAGACCCTGACCTACGATCCGGTCAAGGACTTCACGCCGATCGCGCGCACCGGCGATCTGCCGTTCATGCTGGTCGTGCATCCCGACGTGCCTGCGAAGACCGTCGCGGAACTTGTCGCTTATGCCAAGGCCAATCCCGGCAAGCTGACCTATGCCAGCGGCAGCTCGTCCGCGATCGTTTCCGGTGCGACGTTTGCGCATAACGCCGGCATCGATATGTTGCACGTGCCCTACAAGAGTTCGCCGCCGGCGATGAACGACGTGATCGGCGGCCGCATCACCATGATGTTCACGGACGTGCTGACCGGGCTGCCGCACGTCAACGGCGGAGCGCTGCGCGCGCTGGCGGTCACCACCAAGGACCGCTCGCCGCTGGTGCCGAACCTGCCGTCGATGCAGGAAGCCGGCGTGCCGGATTTCGACATCACGTCCTGGCAGGGCTATTTCGGTCCCGCCAATCTGCCGAAGGAGGTCGTGACAAGACTTAACGCGGAGATCCGCAAGATCGTCGAAAAGCCCGAGATCAAGGCGCAGCTCGCCACCCTCGGCATGGATGCATTCTCCGGCACGCCTCAAGAGCTTGCCACGTTCGTCAACGACCAACTGGTGCTGTGGGAAAAACTGATCAAGAACGCCCGCATCGAGAAGCAGTGAGAAGCGGCGCCCGCCGCGCCTCCTGCAATCGCCGAACGCGGCGCTTTCACGGGATTCGCCTGCGATTTGCGCGCAAGGCGTACGATTGGCAGAATGATTCACCCCAATGTATAGTGAGACCGTTTAGTGCTTTCTTGCGAAGCCCTCCGTAGAAGTACGGGACACAAAAACCGCCGTCGTCTCGAAGGCAGCGGGATTGTGCGAGAAGCTTTTCAAGGGCGCTGAAATCGGGAGGCTGTGGCCGCAAGCAACACCGAAATGTCAAATCGGGAGCAGGAAATGTCGAAATTCAGGATTGTGACGCCGAAAGGCGCAAGCTTCACGGTCGCCGGTGGCGGTTACGACTACGAGAAAGAGGCGCTCGATCCGATCGGTGCCGAGATCGTCGAGGCGCCGGCCAATGAGGCGGAATTTATCGCCGTGGCCCGGACGGCCGATGCCATCTATGCCAAGGGCATGCCGATCTCGAAAACCATCATTGATGCCCTGGAAAACTGCAAGGTCATCACACTCGGCAGCGTCGGCGTCGACAGTGTCGACGTCAAGGCCGCCACCGCCCGCGGCATTCCCGTCACCAACATTCCCGATACCTTCATCGAGGAAGTGGCCGACCATGCCATGATGCTGTTGCTGGCGGGCTTTCGCCGGCTGGTCGAGCAGGACAAGATGGTCCGCGAGGGGCGCTGGACCGAGGGCCGTCCGGCCCTGCTCAAAATTCCAAGACTGATGGGGCAGACGCTGGGTTTCATATCGTTCGGACGGGTGGCGCGCGCCGTCGCCAAGCGCGCCGCGCCGTTCGGCCTGCGGATGGTGGCCTATGATCCCTTTATTTCGGAGACGCTGATTTCCGATCACGGCGTGATGCCGGCAACGTTGTCCGAGGTGCTTTCGCAGTCCGATTTCGTGTCGATGCACGCGCCGGCGCGTCCCGAAGTTCACCACATGCTCGGCGAAAAGCATTTCCGGCAGATGAAGCCGAGCGCGATCTTCATCAATACCGGGCGCGGCGCGACCGTGCATGAAGAATCGCTGATCAAGGCCTTGCAGGAAGGCTGGATCGCGCATGCCGCGCTCGATGTGCTGGAGAAGGAGCCGCCGTCACACAACAACCCGATGCTCGGCATGGAAAACGTCACATTTACGGCCCACGTCGCCTCGGCCTCGGCACGTTTCGACGAGGCGCGCAAGCGCCGCGTGGGCTACGAATTGTCACTGGTCCTCTCCGGGATGTGGCCGGTAAGCTGCGTCAACCCGTCGGTACTGCAAAATACCTCGCTCCGGCGATGGCAGCCTGTCAGCATGGAGCGCGGCCCGAACAGCTAAGGCACGGACAACATCACTGGCGAATAATGCCGGGATCGAAAAAACAGGGAGAAAACTATGAAGAACGAGATCACCCGCCGCGACGCCCTCGCCTTGGGCGTTTCTGCCGCGGCCTTGGCCACGACCGGGGCGTCGGCTCAGCCCGCCGCCTCGGCCATCAAGGCCGCCGACGTCCCGGCGCCGAAGTTCGCCATCGAAAAAGGCGCGAGCCTGAAGATGCTGCGGCCTGTGCGGTTTGTGAAAGCGGACGAAGACGTATTCCGCGCCAACGCCGCGAAATTCACCGAGAAGATGGGCGTCGAGGTCAAGGTCGATTTCGTCGGCTGGGAAGACATCAACCAGCAGACCGCCGTGACGTCGAACTCAGGCGCCGGTCCCGATATTATCATCGGCTTCTCGGACGCGCCGCATATCTACGTCGACAAGCTGATCGAATTGACCGATGTCGCCGACTATCTCGGCAAGCGCTACGGCGGCTGGCAGCCGTTGGCCCAGAAATACGGCATGCGCCACAAGAGCAATGCTTGGATCGGACTGCCCTTCGGCGCGACCGCCGGTCCGCTGGTCTACCGCAAATCGATCCTGAAGTCGGTCGGCTTCGACACGATACCGGAGGACCATGCCGGAATCCTGGATCTTTGCCGCAAGCTGCAGAAAGCCGGCAAACCCGCGGGCTTCGCGCTGGGCAATGCCAAGGGCGACGGCAACGGCTTCGCCAACTGGGTGCTGTGGTCGCACAACGCTTCCCTGCTCGATGAGGAAGGCAACGTCACCATCAACAGCAAGGAGACCGTTGCAGCGCTCAAATATCTCAAGGAACTGTACCCCACCTTCATCGCCGGCACGCCTTCCTGGAACGACGTCAGCAACAACCGCGCCTACTCGTCCGGAGAAATTTCCCTGACCGCGAACGGCGTCTCGCTGTATTTCTCGCTGAAAAACGATCCCGCGACGGCGGCGATCGCAGAAGACACCGAGCATCAATTGCTGCCGAAGGGCGTGGCGAGGATGTCACCGATGGCGGGCCTGACGCTGAACGCGATGGTTTTCAAGCACAGCCAGTATCCCAATGCCGCCAAGGCATTCCTGCAGTTCATGCTGGAACGCGAGCAGTACGAGCCGTGGCTGAACGCCAACAGCGGCTATTGGTCCCAGCCGCTTGCCGCCTATGCCGACGCCGCGGTGTGGTCCAGCGATCCCAAGGTCAAGATCTTTAGGAACACCATGGCCAGTACCTATTACGATGGCTACAAAGGCCCGATCTCGACCGCGACCGGTGCTGTCACCGCCGATTACGTGCTGGTGCAGATGTGCGCGTCGGTTGCGACCGACGCTGCGACGCCGGAGGCCGCCGCTGCCGAAGCGGAGCGACGCACCAAGCGGTATTTCCGCCGCTGAGGACCGATCGGGCCGTCGTTGCAAGCGTAGCGAAGCAATCAAGAGCCACAGCAAAACTGGATTGCTTCCTCGCTGACGCTCCTCGCAAGGACGAAACTACATTCTGAGCAAGACTCCTAGGACGACGACATGTCTGTGACGACAGCGCTCTCTCGAGGTGCGGTTCAACAACAGCCGGGGTGGTTGGCACGGCTGTTCGACTATAAGCCATTCCTGATCGTCATCTGCCTGACGCCGGCGATCGGCCTGCTGCTGGTGTTCCTGACCTATCCGCTCGGACTAGGCGTCTGGCTTGCCTTCACCGACACCACGATCGGCCGGCGCGGCATTTATGTCGGACTGGAAAACTTCCAATACCTGCTGACCGATCCGCTGTGGTGGAACGCGGTGTTCTACAGCGTGTTCTATACGGCGATCGCGACCATCGGAAAATTCGCGCTGGGCTTCTGGCTGGCGATATTGTTGAACAACCATTTTCCTTTCAAGAGCCTGCTACGGGCGATCGTTTTGCTACCCTGGATCGTGCCTACGGTGCTCTCGGCGCTGGCGTTCTGGTGGATTTACGACCCGCAGTTCTCCATCATCTCCTATCTGCTCGTCGACGTGCTCCACATTCGCACTACCAACATCGACTTCCTCGGAAGCCCCTGGCCGGCGCGCTTCTCGCTGATCGTCGCCAACATCTGGCGCGGCATTCCCTTTGTGGCGATCTCGCTGCTGGCGGGCTTACAGACGATATCGCCGTCGCTCTATGAGGCCGCGATGCTGGATGGCGCGACAGCGTGGCAGCGCTTTCGCTACATCACCTTTCCGATGATGCTTCCTATTCTCGCGATCGTGATGACGTTCTCGATCATCTTCACTTTTACCGATTTCCAGCTGGTCTACGCCATCACCCGCGGCGGCCCCGTCAACTCCACCCATTTGCTGGCGACCTTGGCGTTCCAGCGCGGCATTGCCGGCGGCGAACTCGGCGAGGGCGCCGCGATCGCGGTGTCGATGATTCCGTTCCTGGTATTTGCGACGCTGTTCAGCTACTTCGGCCTCGCCCGCCGCAAATGGCAGCAGGGAGAGAGCAATGACTGAGGCCATAGCGCAGTCTGAAAAGTCCAGCAACGTTGCGAGTTCAACGCCCGACACCATGGAGTGGGATTCGCGGGCGCGACGAATGGTGATGATTTATCTGCCGCTGTCCTGTTTCGTGCTGATCCTGCTGTTTCCGTTCTACTGGATGGCCATCACCGCGTTCAAGCCGAATGCGGAACTGCTCAATTTCAAAGAGCACAACCCATTCTGGATCTCCTCGCCGACGCTCGCGCACATCAAGCACCTGCTGTTCAACACCGCCTATCCGCACTGGCTGATGACCACGATGTCGGTAGCCATCGGCTCCACGTTCCTTTCGCTGTTCGCCAGTACACTCGCAGCCTATGCGATCGAGCGTCTGCGTTTCAGAGGCAGCCCCTATGTTGGGCTCGGAATTTATATGGCATATCTTGTGCCGCCATCGATCCTGTTCATTCCGCTGGCGACCGTCGTGGTCCAGTTCGGCCTGTTCGACAGCCCTCTGGCGCTGATCCTGGTCTATCCGACGTTCCTGGTGCCGTTCTGCACCTGGCTGCTGATCGGATATTTCAAGTCGATACCTTATGAGCTGGAGGAATGCGCGCTAGTCGACGGCGCAACCCGTCTGCAGATCCTGCGGCGGATTACGCTGCCGCTTGCGGTCCCCGGATTGATATCGGCGGGTATTTTCAGTTTCACGCTGTCGTGGAACGAGTTCATCTACGCGCTGGCCTTCATCCAGAGCAGCGCCAACAAGACGGTCCCCGTCGCGATCCTGACCGAACTGGTTTCCGGCGACGTCTATCAATGGGGCGCGCTGATGGCGGGCTCCCTGCTCGGCTCGCTGCCGGTCGCGATCTTCTATTCGCTGTTTGTCGACTACTATGTCTCGTCGCTGACTGGAGCAGTTAAGGAGTGACACCGCGAGCGGCGGCCTTAAGCCGCGCGCTCGTCCACAGGCGTCACCTCCGTTTTACAAAACTGTCAGCGCGCTGTAACACGCGCTCCGCACAACCATCGCATGGTCACTTACAGGAGCCTTAACCATGCGCATGTCATTTCTCGCCTCCCTCGCATCGCTATTGCTGGCTTCGACCGCCGCGTTCGCGCAAGGCGAAGGCGAATTTCCAGCAACGCTTAAGGGGCACGCGGTGCTTCCCGCACAATCCTTTATTGATGCCCCCGCCGACGCGCCGACCGATCTAAAGACCTCAGGCAAATACACCACCGGCCGTCGCGTCGATGGCATCGGCAGCGTGATGGGAAAATCCTACGAGCGGCCGACCGGGGTGTCGCTGCCGTTCAAGGGCCAGCCGCTACAAGGCCATTCCGGAATCAAAGTGATGCCCGACGGTTCGTTTTGGGTGCTCACCGACAACGGCATGGGCTCACGCTACAACTCGCCGGATTCGATGCTGTACCTGAACCGCCACAAGATCGACTGGGCGACGGGCAAGATCGACCGCCAGGAAACGATCTTCCTGCACGACCCCGACAAGAAGGTGCCGTTCCGCATCCAGCATGAGGACACCGCGAAGCGCTATCTCACCGGTGCCGACTTCGATACCGAAGGCTTTCAGATCATCGGTGATGCGTTCTGGATCGGCGACGAGTTTGGCCCCTACATCCTGAAGGCCGACCGCAACGGCAAGGTACTGGCGGTATTCGACACCGTGGCCGACGGCAAGCCGGTGCGCTCGCCGGACCACTGGTCGGTGCAGTCGCCTGGCGCGCCGGGCGCAAGCTATACCACCGTCAATTTGCGCCGCTCCAAGGGCTACGAGGGCTTCGCCTCGTCGAAGGACGGCAAGTTCCTTTACGGGCTGCTCGAAGGCCCGCTCTGGGATGCCGAGAAGAAGGATTGGGAAAAGGTCGACGGCAAGGAAGCCGCGCGGGTTCTCGAGTTCGACGCCGTTGGGGAAAAATTCACCGGACGCTACTGGCAGTATGTGTTCGAGCAAAACGGCAACGCCATCGGCGACTTTAACATGATCGACGCCTCGAACGGCCTGATCATCGAACGCGACAACGGCGAAGGCACCGCGGACAAGGCTTGCCCGCAGGGCCAGCGCGGCGAAAGCTGTTTCGCTGACCTCGCGAAGTTCAAGCGCGTTTACAAGATTGAGCTCAGCGACGCCAACGCCGGCAAGCCGGTCCGCAAGATCGCCTATATCGACCTGATGAAGATCAGGGATCCCGACAAGAAGGCGCGCAAGCCGCTCAACGACGGCGTGCTGACGTTCCCGTTCTTTACCATCGAAAACGTCGACCGTGTCGACGAGACGCATATCATCGTCGGCAACGACAACAACCTGCCGTTCTCGTCGAGCCGCGATCCCAACAAGGCCGATGACAACGAGTTCGTGCTGCTTCAGGTCGGAGATTTCCTGAAGGCAAAGTAAGCGGCCGAGCAAACAAGAACCATCTCAGCGGCTGCAAGACGATCCCTCCCCTTTGGGGAGGGATTTTCTGTTTCCGGAAAACGCTTCAACAGGCTCAGCAGCGTCCCGGGCAAGCGGTCTCGTCACTGACCGGCACGGGTGAGGGAACCGCCAGGCCAGCCGTGCCTTGGGCGATGGCCGCCTCACCTCGCGGCTTGACGTTTACCCACAAGGATCAACTCAACCACGACCTTACTGCATTCGTTCGAACCTGAAAGACTAACCGGCAGAGGATGCTGCACAACTGATCCCCCATTCTCACGGGAGGACCACATGGGTGGTCGCCCGCACCACCGATGTTTTTTGACATGGAGGTTCACATGAAAGTTGTTCAAGTTACAGACATGTCACTCGCCTATCCCGTCACCTACTACCGGACCAAGACTGTCGACGGGATCAACATTTTCTATCGCGAAGCGGGATCGAAGGACGCGCCCGTTGTGTTGTTGCTCCATGGCTTCCCGACGTCGTCGCATATGTTCCGTAACCTGATCCCTGCCCTTGCGGATCGCTATCACGTCATCGCTCTGGATTATCCCGGCTACGGGCAGAGCGACATGCCCGACCGCGCGAAATTTGCCTATACCTTCGATAGCTTCGCACAGCTTGTCGATGGCCTGCTCGATCAACTCGGTGTCGCGCGCTACGCGATGTACGTCATGGATTACGGCGCTCCCGTGGGCTGGAGGCTGGCGCTGAAGCACCCCGAGCGGATCAGCGGCCTGATCGTGCAGAACGGCAACGCCTATGACGAAGGGCTGAAGGAGTTCTGGGATCCGATCAAGGCCTATTGGTCCGATCATTCCGAGGCCCACCGCAAGGCGCTGTATGGGCTGGTCGCTCCCGAGACGACAAAATTCCAGTACACCGACGGCATGTCCGATCTCAGCCGCATCGCGCCGGACAATTGGGTGCAGGACCAGGCGCTGCTCGATCGTCCCGGCAATGCCGAGATCCAGATGGATCTGTTCTACGACTATCGCACCAACCTGCCGCTCTATCCGAAAGTGCAGGCGTATTTCCGCAAACACCAGCCGCCGACGCTGATCGTGTGGGGCAAGAACGACAAAATCTTTCCGGCCGACGGCGCCCACCCCTACAAGCGCGACCTGCCCAAGGTCGAGTTTCACCTGATCGACAGCGGCCATTTTGCGCTCGAGGACAAGGCCGACGAGATGGTGCCGCTGATCCGCGACTTCCTCGAACGCAAGATCGCATAGGCCTGGTCGCCAGATTCTCTTCTTGAAGGAATTGTCATGTACACCACGCTCAACACGTTGGCCGCCACGATGGCCTGCATGATCTTCGCCGCTACCGCCTCTGCCCGCACTGGGTGATTGGTCACCAGACGGTGAGCTTTGTGGTGCCGCCGATGCCGGGCGAGCATCGCTGACGGGCAGCGATCTTCCTCCCTTCTCCACACCGCAGACCCACCACAGGAGACT
>NZ_JNIJ01000024.1 GCF_000701345.1 Bradyrhizobium sp. URHD0069
CGTCTCGGCGCTGATCAAGCAATCGCAGCGATTGCCCAGCGAGCTTTACCGGTCGCTGACCTGGGACAGAGGCAAAGAGCTTGCCGACCATCAGCGCCTGACATTGGCCACCGAGGTTGATGTCTATTTTTGTGACCCTCGGTCTCCCTGGCAGCGCGGCTCAAACGAAAACACCAACAGATTGCTGCGCCAGTATCTTCCGCGCGGCACCGATCTGTCCTTGCACAGCCAGGCCAAGCTCAGTGCCATCGCAAGGCAGCTCAATGAAAGGCCGAGAAAGACCTTGCTCTATCAGACGCCGGCTGAGAAGTTCGCAGAATGTGTTGCAGCGATCGGTTGAACTCGCCGCCATAAGCGGTCGGTCGGGATCGTCCGTTGGGTAAGATCAAGGCGCATCCATCGCTATAATACCGTGCTCGCCGTAGAGCGACGCGGCGGGCGGGTTGGCGGAGGATTCGCCATGCTTGTTCGTCCTGTCGGCCACGACCATCCACGACCTTGGAATAAGGGATTACTCGTCGGGCAGAAAAAGCCCCTCCAACCCAAGAACGTTTGGTCCATTCCCGTTTGGCTAGAAATCGCACGCATGTGGCGCGACCTCGCGCTCTTTAATTTGGCGATCGATAGCAAGCTCCGCGCCTGCGATTTGGTCAAACTTCGCATCGACGAAGTCTGCTCAGATGCAAAGGTCCGGGATCGAGCGGCAGTCGTTCAAAAGAAAACGAGCCGACCGGTGCAATTCGAAATCACGGAGCAGACGAGGACGTCCCTTGAAGTTTGGTTACGAATACTCCGGACGACTGGCTCTCGATATCTCTTCCCGAGTCGAATTCATGGGCGCCCTCACCTATCCACCCGACAATATGCCAGGCTGGTGCATCGCTGGGTCGAAAGTATTGGTTTGGAATCGGTGTCTTATGGTACGCATTCGATGCGGCGGACAAAGGCCACTCAGGTCTATCGCAAGACTGGCAACCTGCGCGCGGTGCAACTCCTTTTAGGCCATACGAAGCTGGAGAGCACCGTCCGATATCTTGGGATTGAGGTGGACGATGCTCTTCAAATCGCCGAGCAGATTGAGCTTTAGTAAGCGACGCCAGCATCACCCCCGCGATAGCTTATACGCCAACTGCGGACGTTCCCTCAAAATAGCTTTTGGCTGCTGCCGGCGCAAAGTCGCGTCAGATCAAGATGCCGACATTCGTATCAAGAAATTGACTCCTTCTGCGCAGCGCCACGAGCAATTTTCGCGCGAGCGCTACGACGGCAGCCTTCTTGAGACGGCCGCGATTGCGCACAGCTCGTTCTTTAAACCACAGGGCAAGCGCAGATTGCGGTTGATGGCGCAGCCATATCCATGCGAGTTGGATGAGGGTGGTTCGCAATCGTGGATTGCCTGCTTTAGACACGTGTGTGTACCGAAAACCTTATCCGCGTTGATGACGTGATGGAATCACCTAAGCTTGCGGAATGATTGGGCTGTTCTGTTTCGCTCTGGCCGTCCTGGCCTCGCCATTCAAGTCGAAGTTGCGGCTTGAGGCTGAGAACACGGTGCTTCGACATCAGTTGATTGTTTTGAGGCGTAGGCTGCATGGTCGCGTCCGGTTCACGAACCATGATCGCTGGTTCCTTATCCAGCTGTATTGCTGGTTTCCATCAATCCTGCAGGTTCTCACAATCATCCGGCCCGAGACGCTTGTGCGTTGGCACAGGGCCGGCTTTCGCTGCTACTGGCGTTGGAAGTCGCGCCCATTGGGAGGGCGACCGCAAGTCGACGAGGAGCTGCGCGCATTGATCCGGCGGATCAGCGTCGACATCCGCTTTGGGGCGCCCCGCGCATCCACGGCGAACTGCTCAAGCTCGGGTTTAAGATCGCGCAGTCGAGCGTCGCCAAGTACATGGTCAAACGGCGGGGGCCACCCAACCAGGGATGGCGAACCTTCTTGCGCAACCACGCGCCGGACATTGCCGCCATGGACCTGTTCGTTGTTCCAACTATCGGTTTCGACCTGCTCTATGCCTTCGTCATCGTCCGGCTCGGCCGCAGAGACCTCGTCTGGATCAACGTCACAGCAAACCCGACGGCAGAATGGGTTGCACGTCAAATAACGGAGGCATTTCCTTGGGATGAGGCCCCACAACACCTCATCCGCGATCGGGATCGCATTTATGGCACCATCGTCACACGGCGATTGCGCGCCATGGGCATCCGGGACAAGCCTACCGCGCCAGCTTCGCCTTGGCAGAATGGCTTTGCCGAACGGCTGATCGGATCGATCCGGCGTGAGTGTGTGGACCACATCATTGTCTTGGGCGAGATGCATTTGCGTCGGGTCCTGAAATCCTACGCCGACTATTACAATAGCGTCAGAACGCATCGATCCTTGAACAAGGATGCGCCGGTTTCTCGCCCGGTTCAGCGAACCGGTGTGATCAGTTCACGCGCCATCCTGGCCGGATTTCATCACCACTACGCCCGTGTTTAAGTTTTCGGTACACACACCTCGGTGAGCTGGCGCGAAATCCATTCAGCCGTTGGGTGCGCGGTCACTCCCAGCAACAGGATTTGGCGGCGATCGTGATGGAGTATCAGCAACCCGTAGAGCAGTCGGAATGAGATGGTCGGAACCACGAACAGGTCCATCGACGCGATGCCGTCGGCGTGATTATGAAGAAACGTCTTCCACCCCTGGGACGGCGGTCGCCTTCCCCTCGCCATATACTTTGCAACGGTGGTTTGTCCGACGTCGATGCCGAGCTTGAGAAGCTCGCCATGGATCCTCGGTGCTCCCCACAACGGATTGGCGACGCTCATCTGGCGGATAAGCTGGCGTATTTCTACCGTCACGGCCGGTCGTCCGCAGCGGTGCTTCGATTTCCATCGCCAATACGATCTAAACCCCGCACGGTGCCAACCGATTACGGTCTCGGGTCGGACGATTGCAAGTGCGCCATACATCTTGGGAAACAGTCGGCAGACGCCTCCCAATATCAACCTGTCAATCGAAACAAATCGAAGTCCTTAGAATTGGCGCGTCGCAGCACATTGATTTGCTGCCTTAGCACCAGAATCTCTGCCTCAAGCGCAACTTGCGACCGCAACAGGTCGCTGGCAATCCCAAAGATCAATCGACACAAATCTAGCATCGGATACCAGCATCGCGCGATTCTCAGTCAACCGCCAGCACGATTGAATTTACGACAGGGACACGTGGCCCAGGGCTTGCCTGGACAATACCGTTTCGCTGTCATCGAGACGATCCTGCGTCTGGGTGTAGCCAACGGTCATGCGCCGAATTGACTCGGCTAGCTGTTCGTCGGCGGTGCTCATGGTTTCTCTTTCGATACGGCCGCAAGCATCTCGGCGATTGCCGCGCTCGCTGCAGGTCCGTCAAAGGGGTTAAGCTCTTCAGGCGCTTCCGAATTCGGTCGCACGAAGTTGGCGGTCATGGCCTTGGCCATGTGACGCGATGCGCCGTGAGCGCGACAAAACGCTTCGAATTCGCGAGGGGTCATGTGTTCGATGGATTTTGTCACGACAGCTTCGCGGTGGCGCCAATTGGCAGCTGGTGATCACGAAGTCTGCGACCAATCCCGCGTCCCGCGGCTGAAGTCATGGAGCTTGTCAGGTTGGGCGTTCGCGTCCCGCGTCGGGCCAAGCTGATTTGCTGCAAACGAATCCATGTGATTTGGAATCATACTGTCAACTCATTTTGATTTATCAGGTTGCGTTTCGATGCGTGCGAGCCGTCGCCACCGTCTCAGGAAGCCTGCCGCGGCAACGCGTGCGAGCGGTTCGAGCCCTCTACTCCCGACGCCCAAGTCGCCGGCAACAGGCCCCATCGCTTCGCGCATCACGGTGAGCAAACCGTCAGTCCTGAACCGGGCTTTCGGAATTTCCGGAAATGATCGGCCGCGATCTCGGCGCCGAAGGCGCGGTGCCGGGCGATCGCTGTGGAATCCGGTGTCATTGGTGCTCCCCCTGGTCGGCTGTCATAGAAAGACCGAGCTCTCGCCCGAGCCGGCGGCTCAGCGCGGTTGTCGCGTCGAGTTGGCGGATCATCATCGCGGCATGGCGCTGATCCGGCGGGTAGCCGTTGGTTCTTCCGCCGGCAAATTTGTCCCGGCATTCTGCGATCGCGCCCTTCACAAGCCCGCGGAGCGACGCGACGCGACTGCGGCAGGACACGTAGTCGCAAACAGCGTCGTATTCTGTCGCCAAAACTGGATTATCGACGCTATTTCTTGCTTCGATGACGCGAGCAAATTCGCGTTTTTCCACCCTCGTCATCCACCGCGGCGGCGGAATTGCTGGGGTTTTTCGGTCGATCCCGTCTCGGATTGTCATGGGTAAATCTCGAAATGATGCGAATTTCGTTCACTTATTCGCGCGGCGGGGTTTTTCGGTCGTCTTGCGATTTCCGGCGAAAATTTCCGGCCGAAAAAAAATTGCGTGAATGCGGATCGGTAAGCGCCTTTTTCATCGGTTTGGGATGGAGGCCCCCTACCCCTCCGTTGGCTGGAGCCCGGCTTAACCCGTCACACGTCACACCCTTTAAGGGGGTGTGACTGTGACGTGACGCTATGCCCGGCGCGTCACAACCGGGGATGTGACGGGAGGGTGACGCTATGTGACGCGCCATACAAAATCCTCGTAGATGCCTATGATTGCAGCGTTCTGGAGCGTCACACGTATTCGCTTGAACTCTTCGCGATGGCTGCCCTTCCGATTGATGAGCGCGGCCTTGAGCAGTTCGTCGCGCCACTGGTCGAGTGTGACGCCTCTTGACGCTTGCGGGGCTCGACTTCCGGCGGGCGGCTGGCTCCCTATTTCGGCTATGCAGTTGTGCAGCGCGCGAAGAGCCGCCACGGTCTTCGGCGAGAGCCTTGGGCGATCTTTCGAATTGTCAGCGTCGTCGTCCTGGTCGGCAGCAACCACGACTCCGGAGGTGATGGCGTCGCCGTCCTCGTCCGTGCCAACCTTGATGAAGTGTAGCTTGCTCGTCAGCGTCGTGCCGGCCGCACTGTCCTTGGCGGCTTCTACTTTCACAACGATATTGTCGTTGCTGTCGAGCCGGACCGCGAGTTGTGCGTCGGCGGCACCGGTGAGCGACGTGTGTCCTCTCGGTCTTGTGCCATCGATACCGCAGTGATGGACGATCGGGACGGCGCATTTAAAAGCATCGCGGACCGCGTCGGCCGCGCCGACATACGCGCTCATGTCTTCGTCGCTGGACTCCGATCCACGCAGGGACCGGTTGAGCGTGTCCAAGGCGACGGCCACGGGGGCGGTCTTGCCGAGGGTCTCCCGGATAACCTTGATCAGCGCGGCATGGTCGCGCACGAGATCGATTGTGACCGGCTGCAGGTAGAATGGGACAGGTTTTAACGGGGTTTCTTTGAAGTGATGCAGCCGGAAAGCTTCTACACGCGCCTCAAAGCCGGATTGTCCTTCAAAGGCGCAATACACCACGGGGCCTTGATGAACTCTGCGGTCGCGATAAGGCCAACCCATCGAGACGTGCATCATGCAATCAAAGAGCCAGAACGACTTGCCGCATTTCGGCGGCCCCCAGATTATCGACAATCCCTCCCGCGGGAAAATTCCCTTGACGAGATCGCGCCGGCGACGGCCCAGTTTGATCTTGTCGAACGGCACTAGGCGGATACGGCTGTTTCTTGCGGGCTGTCCGACCGCCTGCCTCTGATCCCATGCCGATACGATTTCATCGATAAAATCTGTTGGACTGCTGACGTCCCCCGCCTTTTCGATGAGGATCTGAAGCACCGCCTCAACCGAACCAACGCCCTCCCACTCTTCGGGGAGTCGGGATTCCAGAAGCGAGATACTGGGCCCGGCACCCGCCTCGCAGGCGCGCGCAACGGCCGAGAAAATGTCGCGGTGATGCGGCCGCGTGAAATGATCCGCCGTAATCTGGCCAGCTATCGACCAATACGCGCCAGCGTCACCGATGATCTTCCCGATGATCGCCTCTTCAGCGCGGACGTTGGTCAGAGCGCGCGGCGGTGCATGCTCGTTCACCGATCACCTTCCGTAGTCGATCAGTCCGCGTGCTAATGCTTCTCTGCGGGCAGCATTGATACCGTCGCAAAGGGCTCGGAGGTGCTGAAGCAACAAGGTGATCCCGACCCGCCCAGGTCGGAGCGGTTCCTCCTCATCGCCCGCGAAGAAACACCTGGCGTCGATGCAATCGTGGTCGAGCGTGACGCGGATGGTTTCCAGTTCGCTCCGCCGCCACTGCGCAGCGACGATAGGAAGATTTGCCGCCGCAACCTTGAGCGCCGCGGTCATTTCAGGCGACCTCGGTTTGCGCGCGACCGATGGTCGGCATCGATTGCACCCATCGCCGCAGCTCGTCTGCTTCGATGAGGGTCGCCCGACCGTCCTTCCGTGCCGTGAGTTCCTTGTCCTTAATGGCCTTGAATATCCGGCTCCGGCTACGGCCCGTCACAACGGCGGCTTGGACGGGGTCATAGGAGATATTTGCGCCCAGCCCGGCCGGCCCGGTTTGCTGTGGATACTTGTCCAGTTTGCTCACGATGATCATCCCATTGTGTCCTGCTCTGTTGCAGGGGATGATTCGCTTATCAGTTCGGTTTCCTGATTTGCCTAGGTGGTCAACCCACCAAAAAAGACGCTATCAACGGTCGGTGTTGCGAACGCATTTCGCAACTAGCTCGAAGGGCGGCCTAGAATTCGGTTTAGTTCTGCTGCCCAAAGCTCTACGGTTGCACGCTTTTCCTTCGCACGCTCATAGAGATCGTAGTGCTTCGAGCCGACGTCAGTCGGGATATGGTTCATACAGGCATCCCGGTCTTCCTTGGGGACTCCGAGGGAGGACAACCGCGTCGAGAACGTCCGCCGGAGGTCGTGCGGCGTCGGCGGCTCTGCTTTCCAAGTATTGCTCCCCGCCCCTGTCAGCTTGTCGCTTTCCGCGACGCGTCGCATGGCCACGGCGAGCGCGTGGCCATCGATCGCTGAGTCCTTGTTCACGGGCGACGGAAAGAGAAACTTGGCGTCCTCGTCGACCATTTCTAAACCTGATTGAACGGTCTGCAGCGCCAAGCCAGATAACGGAATTAGATGGTCGAGCTTGTTCTTCGTCCGGGCACCCGGGATTAACCAGGCCGCCTTTTCCGGATCTTCAAGGCTGCTAAATTCAGCGAGGGCCGGCTCGGCCGCTTCGCTGGGTCTTGCGCCGGTTACCAACTGCAGCCGGAGCGCCAATCCGGTACCGCGGCTGACAGGTGACAGGACTGATCGCTTCCAAAACAGCCTGATCTCCTGGTCGGTCAGAACTCTGGTTCCGACTCCCTCCTCGCCCCGTTTCTTTAGCCGGGCGCACGGGTTGGCAGCGACGATTTCGTTGTCCAGGGCGAAGCTAAATATGGACGAGATTAGCGCCTGCACCCGGTTGGCCAGGACCGGCTTACCCTCCCGAATAAGCTCCTCGGCCAATGCAATGACGTCGGCGCGCCGGATGTCCTCGATCTGCCTGGATCTCCAACGCGGCAGGATGTGGAGATTTAGATTGCGGTCGTCACCGTCTGATGACCGTTTGTGCCGCCGGCTGTGCTCCGCCATGAAGCGCTCGGCGACAGCGGCAAAGGACCGCTCCGTAGCGCTTGCGCGTTTGACCCGTTTGCGCTCGATGGGATTGGTACCTTCAGCGACCTCGGCCCGCAGCCGATCGGCTGCGGCACGAGCGGCGCTGAGGCCGATGTCCGGAAACGCCCCGATGGTTGCTCGGAGCGCTGCGCCGGTCGCGGGGGACTTGAATCTAAATGCCCAGGACCGCGCGCCGTTGGCGGTGATGCGATAGGTGAGACCGGCGCACCGCAGATCGGTGAATTCCAATCGCCCTTCAGCGGGTGGTTTCTGTGCCTTACAGAAGCTATCCGTCAGGAGCTTGCGCATCTTCTGGGGACCCCGAACCACGGCGCCGCCAGCGTTGGGGACCCTTGAGGGACCCGAATTTGCTAGACGCCTCGGGACGCACTAGAACACGGAGGGATTGATTTGCCAAGTAACATAGGCATTTCATGCGGGACATGGTGTCCCAGAAAGTCCCAGATCGTATCGAAAAGGTGACTTTTAATCATGGGGTCGAGGGTTCGAGTCCCTCCGCGCTCACCATGAATCCCCGTCCGGCCCGGAGACATAGGTAACAGGTCGTACCTAAGACATGGGTGACGACCTGTTACCTATGTCTCCGGTTCGCTCACTCTCTCCTGCAATTGCTTCTTGGATAACGGGAAGTGCTGATGCCGGAGAGCAGCGCTAGAAATAGGAACTAGATTGCAATTAGATCGCACCGGGAGTTCCGGGCCGTGTCGCGACTTCGCGAAACGTGACGGAGGGGCAACCGCCGCCCCTTCCCACCATCTCGGGCGAGCGCCTCGGCGCTGGCGCTTCGGCGTAGCGGCGAGCCCGCCCGATGTCCTAATCGGTGAGCCCGGCGCGGATGCGCGCCCCAAGCCGCCCCTGAACTTTGTCTTGGAGTCGTCGAGGCTGTCGCCCTCCCGCTGTCGTCGCCGATCGACGGCCTGCCGTAGAGGTAACAATTCCACGACCATCGCGTTTTACCGACGACAAGCCGCTGGTCCGCATGATCCGGCCGATCGACATGACGCGCCAAACCACCTGATAGTCGTCGTCGTGGCGCTGGCCGCCGATCACGGTGGACGCATAGCCAAGGGTTTCTGAGTCGGGCATGCGCGGGTTGTTGTCAGGAACTACCGGCACGAGGTGGAATTACCAAGTTTATAATCCAAGAGAGATTCTGATGCGCATTCTGGCTTTGGTGATTTTGACGATTGCGACGCTTTC
This sequence comes from Bradyrhizobium sp. URHD0069, assembly GCF_000701345.1. Lineage (GTDB taxonomy): Bacteria > Pseudomonadota > Alphaproteobacteria > Rhizobiales > Xanthobacteraceae > Bradyrhizobium. The sequence continues at coordinate 8,852 of NZ_JNIJ01000024.1, forward strand.
GGCAGCGCCGTCGGCTCGCGCCCAGACGTATGATCCGAAGTATCCGGTCTGCCTGCAAGTCTACCAAAGCTGGAGGGACTTCTACTTCGAATGCGCCTACACCTCGCTGGCCCAGTGCAATATGTCGGCATGGGGCCGCGCCGCACAGTGCGTCATCAACCCGTATTACGCGGGTGGAAAAGCGTCGCCGGGGCGACGAGACCGGCGGCATCGCCGCGTCTTTTGAGCTAGTCCAGCGCGCCTTCTAGATCGGATTTGCGACCGGGCATCGGGTCATCATGACTTCCCAAGGACGTCCTTGGGCGACTAGCATCCTTACCGTCAGTTGGGGGCACAAAAGATGCGCTACGCGCAAGATCGGCATATGCCTGATGGCAAATGGGTGCACCACGCTCGCCCAAAGCATCCGCGAAAGGGTGAATCCAATTCAGTCGCCACATAACGTATGCGGCTAGGTGCACCGGAGATGAAGTTTCCCAATGGGAGTTCACATAATCGCACAAATCTTCTACGAGTTCCGGCACAAGATGCGCGCCAGGCGGCACATGTCGACTGTGCTTTATTTCGACATCGCCAGGTCGAAAGTTGCCCGCGTAGGCGCTAATTCCCTGAAGCGCCTCACGCTGCAACGAAAGTATTAAGGAGAGCCGGAGCTTGAACGGCTTGCGTTCGATTGCTGTTTGAACTGCCTGAACCGCTAGATCGTATTGCCTGAGGCCGTTCGCGGCCTCAGCTTCCGCTTTTAGCGTGGGGTCTTTGATCAGTTCCGGCTCAAGCGCCTTGCTGTGACGCCTTTCAGCTTCCTTTTCGGTCATGAGCCGTGCGCGCCAGTTTCTCGGCTTGCTGGTTGACCATTTCGCGGGTGATTCGACCGTTCTCGTACGCGGTATTGCCATACGCAAAGCTACGGCGCTGCTCTTCCCTATGCTCCGGCGTGGGCGTTACGCCCTTTGCGATCTCGATAAGCTTCTGGAGTTCTTCACCCATAACACACGCTCCTCTGTGGCTCCTTACGGTGCCTTCTGATTCCTTAACGCCTATATAAGCCCGTCACTCAGGTTTTGGGGCGGCGCGGCCCGCCTCTAGCAAAAATATTTTACGGCATGGTTCCATTGACTTTGTGGATCAACCGCCAAATCCGGCCTCATTTCATCCCAGCTCCAATGCATCACCGCTCTTCATCCGGATGCACCCACGGCTAAGTCGCAATCTCCCGCGTCGCCGTCAGCCTGATCAAATTGCGCGATTGGCGCCGTAAGCAAGACGACTTCGAGGAAGGCTCGAAGCCATCGGCCGGCTGGTCGAGCTAGGGCTGAAGGCGAACAAGCGATATGAACATGCGCAGAGGGCTTTTTAGGGTGTGGGTTGGACCGGCGTTACTTTGGGCCTATCTGGTCGGATTCATCGCCTATGAAGATGGACAGAAATATTTTCGGCCTATCCGATTGACCGTTGAAAAATACGAATTTGAGTTTCCGGGAACAACCTCGCGAGAGACCGTGAGAGCGGCAATGGCTCTCGGTCGGCTTGCGCATGACGAACTGACCAGGTCGATGACCTGCGAAAAGTCCCAGCTAGCGCTTCGGCTTGGGGAGCACCATCCTGCCCTGTGAAGCAATGCCACCCCACCTGGCGGACCAACCGACTTCCGAGGCTGCAGGGTGCTCGGTGCCTTTCTCACCCCGAGCACCCTGGAGCGCGAACAGGGCGCCTTGGGGATCGGCACATCGCACGATCCAGCAACCATCAGGCAATTCGATCGGACCCTGGAGGATCCGGCCTCCGCCAGCATTGACGCGCTTGGCGGCCGCGCCGATGTCGTCGACATTGAAGTAATAGAGCCAACACGGCTGAGATACGCTCGGAAGCTTGGTGAGCATGCCGCCGATCGTCTGCCCGGCCGCCGAAAACAATTGATACAGGTCTGCCGGATCGGTTTCCGCGTAGGCCTTCTGCCAGCCAAAAAGCTCGCCGTAAAAATCAAAGATCCTGTTTCGGTCTTCAGCCAGCAACTCGTGCCAGCCCACGCGCCCGGGCTCGTCCAACCCGCTGGGTTGCCGTTGGCCATATGTCAGTCCAGTGACCAGCGCAAAGGTCGCCTTTTGCGGATCGGCGACCACTGAAATTCGGCCGATATTGCTGTCTGTCGGCGGCAGCAAGATCGTGCCTCCAAGACGCCTGATCCGTGTGGCCGTCGCATCCATGTCATCGACTGCGACGTAGCCGACCCATCTCGGCGTTGCCCCCAATCGCCGCCCCTCTTCCGGGAGATCCATAAGCCCGCCTGCCGGAACGTCGCCGGCAGTAAGCACCGTGTAGGCCAGTTCCGGAGTCGACGCATCCTTCACACCCCAGCCGACGACCTTGCCATAAAAGGCGCCTGCTGCCGCGAGGTCCGTGGTCAGGAGTTCATACCAAGCGAAGTGTCCGAGTTGATTGACCAAGCAAATTTCTCCGTTCAAGCTTGGAGACGATTACGCACTGCATCAAGCCGCACTCGTTGCCATCTGCGCTACGGAAGCGGACCGTCGTTGCCATGGACGAAAATGCGGCGGACGAAAATGCGGCGATGTCGTTCATGAAGATGAATGCTATCTGAACGAGCGTCATTACATTTTCGTGTGTGCATGAATCTTGCCTGCCTTATTTGCTCGGCGTAGGATCACTCTTACGGAGATCCTTCTTTGCAACGTTGGAGGATGCGACCATGCAGCGGGTGAAGCAAGCTTCGAAAAAGAAGCGAATAACCAAAACCGCCGTACCGGCGTTGGGAGCCGCTGGACTAACTTTTTCGCTAGCGGGAGGCGCATCGACATCGGTCGTGCCGGCGGGTGATGTTCAACAGAGGCCGAATTCGGCACCTGCCCTGGCGATCACGCTCGGTGAAGAGGAACTTGCCGACGTCAGCCTCGCCACCTTCCATCTCTTCGACAACGAAAATGTCCTCTTCGACGACGAAAACTTCGGCAGCGGCGTGCAGCTGGCCCAGCGCGGATGCCGCGGATGCGGTGGCGCCCGCGGCTGCGGTGGCTTCCGCGGATGCGGCGGTTGTCGCGGCTGCGGAGGCCGTGGATGCAGAGGCTGTCGATGCGGCATCGGTATCGGATGCGGCGGATGTGGCGGATGTGGAGTTGGCATTGGTTTAGGATGGGGCTTAGGATGCGCAGGTTGCTGTGCATCGTGGGGCCGCTGCCGCTGGTGCTAGGCCGCCGCGCTTTCTGATTGTGTATCGACAAGCCATGATTTTATTGGCCGGGCTGGCGATCGACCCGGCCAGTTTCTTGTTTTCGTTACAACGTTCGCCTGCCAGCGTGGGGCGGCTTTGCCGGTGACAAGCGAGTGTGTTCCAACTCAATCGAAGAATTTCAGTGGGCGAGCCCGGCGCACAAGTCCGGCGGGGCGAACGGTTCGCCGTGCGCTGGCGATCTGAAATGACAGGCAACAATTTCCGCGTGCTGAGCCGATGAAAGCCAATCGCAAGAGCCGCGTTGCGAGGCAGACCCGCAAGGACATTTTGCGATTCGCGCCGAACTTCACGGCCTACGTGCTGTCTCCCAATGCGGTCTGCCTCTATTCCGAGGATCGCAAGTTCTTCCTGCACGGCGAGCTGTATTGTGCGGTGGCCACGGCGATCGGAAAAAATGGAAAGGCTGCGCCAGAGATCGTTCGCCAGCTTTCGAAGAGTTTTCCGGCCGACAAGATCGAGGAATCGATCAATCGGCTGCTCGAGCGCCGATACGTCGTTACCGGAGCATCGCGCGCATTCGCAGGCGCCGTCGCTGGATATTGGGCGAGCCTCGGCCTGCCTCCCGAGGTCGCGGAACAGAATCTCCGCAATTGCGCCGTGCAGGTGGAAGCGATCGATGTCAAAGGCGCCAGGGAACTGAGCGCGGCCTTGAGCAAACTCGGCGTTCAAATCACCAAGCGGTCGCCTAGGCTCATCATCACGCTGGTGAACGACTATCTTGACCGGCGGTTGGCTGAGGTGAACCGGGAGCGCGTGGCCGATAAGACGCCCTGGCTGCTGGTGCAGCCGTCCGGCGTGTTTCCGCTGGTGGGGCCTGTTTTCAAACCGGGCGAGAGCGCCTGCTGGACTTGTCTGTTCGATCGCATGATACGCAATCGGGAGATCAAGGGATTTCTCGACCGCGGACCGGCGCAGGCGGTCGCCGTATCACCCCTGGTCAACGACACCGTTGGACAGACGGCGGTTCACTTCGCCGCCATCGAAATCGCGAAAGCGATTGCCTCAGGCTTTCGCACCGATCTGCGCGATCACATTGCAAGCTTCGACCTGACTGGTGCGGTCATCGCCAAGCACTACGTGGCGAGGCGCCCGCAATGTCCCACTTGCGGCAGCAAGAAGCTGCAGAGTCCTCGCCGCGCGGCAACGCCGATCGAGATTGCCGAGGGCAAAAAGCTCATCATGACCAGCGGCGGATACCGCACCGTGACGTCTGGAGCCACCGTAGCGCGCTTCCGCAAACATGTAAGCCCGTTGACCGGCGTGGTCACGCAGCTCGAGCGGATCGAGGCCGATCTGCCGATGAACACCAATTTTTTCGCCCAGCACAATTTCTCTGCGCCGGCCTGGAGCGTCGACCAGCTCAGATCCGGACTGAGCGGCGGCAGCTTCGGCAAGGGCTCCACAGCCGAACAGGGCGAGGCCAGCGCGCTGATGGAAGCGATCGAACGCTATTCGGGCATTTTCCAGGATGACGAGATCAGGACGGAGCGCCGCTTTACCGATTTCGCTCCCGGCGACGCCCTTCTTGCCAATGACGTCCAGCTTTTCAGCGAAACGCAGTTTCAAAACAGGAATATCCAGCAACCAGAAGGTTCGCATCCGGTTCCTGAGCCGCTGGATCCCTCAACCAAGATCGAGTGGTCGCCGGTCTGGTCGTTGCGCGACAAGCGTTTCAAATATCTTCCTACCGGCCTGCTGTACTTCTTCTATGGCCACTTTCACACGGATTCCAACGGCTGTGCGGCCGGCAACACCCTCGAGGAAGCCATCGTTCAGGGCTTCCTCGAACTCGTCGAACGCGATGCCTATGCTATCTGGTGGTACAACCGGCTGCAGCGTGCCGAGGTCGACCTCAAACAATTCGACGATTCCTATGTGCGGGATCTGCAAGCCCAATTTGCCGAAACCGGGCGCAGGCTCTGGGTGCTCGACATCACCAGCGATCTCGGCATTCCCACCTACGTGGCGATCGTGCACTGGATGCAGAATGGACACGAGAATATCGAGTTCGGTTCCGGCGCGCATTTCGATCGTCGCATAGCCCTGCTGCGTTCCCTCACCGAGCTGACCCAGTTCATGTCAATTGGCATGATGGGCGGCGCTAGCGGTGAGAAGCCGACGCTTGACGGTGTCAAGCCGCTGCGCCTGGAAGATTATCCGTTCCTGATTCCCAGCGACAATCCGATCGTTCCGCCGGCGCCGGATCTTAAGGTTCACGACAATACGCGCGACCAGGTGAATGCCTGCGTCGAGATCGCCACCCATGCGGGTTACGATTTCCTCGTGCTCGACCAGACGCGCCCCGACGTTGAGGTCCCCGTCGTCCGGGTGCTGGTTCCGGGCTTGCGGCATTTCTATCGCCGCTTCGCCCCGGGCCGACTTTACGATGTTCCGGTAAAGCTTGGATTATTGAATCGCCCGCGGCTGGAAAGCGAACTCACTCCGTTCCTTCCACACACCTGAAAGGCTAGCCCCGGTGCGCGCTCCCCGGAAAAAGCCGACGAGGAAGATCGCGCCAGTCATTGCCGCACGATTGAACCGTTATTTCTCCCTTCAAATGCAGGCGGACGGAAACATCGCGGCGTCCGCGGGCGACTATTCGGTCAGCCTTGGACAATTCAGCGCCGCCGCGATGGACCGCGCACGGAAACTGACCACCGGCCTGCCGCTCACGTCCTTTGCCCGCCAGAGCGCCGTCGCCAAAGAAGTCGACGCCCTGGCGCATCGGCTGGCGCGGCACGGGCTACTCGAATATCGCCTGTCCACTCCGCGTGACGAACAGGACCTCGTGGTCATCGAACCCCAAGTCCCTGAGTACTGGCCGCAGCGCGCAAAGCTCGGCGAAGGTGACACCGTCGTGCTTTCGCGCTTTGCCTATCTGCGCCGGCGTGGCAACGAGATGGTGCTGGAATCGCCGCGCGCCGGCGCGCTGTTTCGGATTAGCGATCCAGCCATCGGTGCCACCCTCGCCGCGCTGTCACGACCTCAGAAGATCAGCAGGCTTCGTCGCCACGCGGCCTCCTTCAACCTCGATCTGCTCGAACTGCTGCTGGATAGCCAGATCCTGCTCAACCTCAATGCGCAAGACGGCGACGGCCTTCGGGTGAATGAAGGCGACGGCAATCTCGTTCTCTGGGATTTCCACGATCTCGTGTTTCACACGCGCAGCACCGAGGGCCGGCAATCCAATCCAATTGGTGGCGCCTTCACGTATGCGGACGTCGTTCCACCGCTGCCCGCGGTGCGTCCGCCTTGGCCCGGCAAGAAGATCGACCTGCGCAACTTCTCCACCTCGGACCCGATCTCGCCCTTCGCGAAGCTGTTGCGCGAACGCCATTCAATACGAGATTTCGACGACCAGCATCCGGTCACGCTCGCCGAGCTCGCGCAGTTTCTAGACACCGCAGCCCGAGTCCTGTCGGAATGGAAGAGCGGCGCGAATTTCGAAGGCGGTCCTGAGATCAGCTACAGCACAAGACCCTATCCGTCGGCCGGCAGCGCGTACGAACTGGAATTGTATCTGGCGGTCTCGAACTGCGAGGGGCTTGCACGCGGACTTTACCACTACGACGCGGGCGGCCACGCGCTGGTAGCGATCGGGGTCTCCGGACAGCAACTCCAGGCGCTTTCGGCGGCAGCCGAGTTTGCCATGGACGCACCCGGTCCGCCGCAGGTCCTGATCACGATCGCCGCGCGTTTTGGGCGGATCTCCTGGAAATACAGCTCAATCGCATATTCGCTGATCCTGAAGGATGTCGGCAGCATGATCCAGACGTTCTACCTGGCGGCGACCGATATGGGCCTTGGTGGCTGCGCCATCGGCACCAGCAACATCGCTCTGTTTGCAAAAATGACGGAGCTCGAATTCCATGTAGAGGGCCCGGTCGGTCAATTCGCGCTCGGACGCGGCAAGAAACAGGTGATCCCAAGCTAGAGCACGATATTTCTAGAGCACGATATTTTTCGAAAGCCGGTACCCGCTTTTCCGCGCCAGCGGTCAGGGGCCGCAATCTCGCCAGTTGCAATCGATCCTAGCCACGTCCGGGTATTTGACACGAATATTCTTTTTGAAGAATATCTCGGTCTATGGAATTGATCGTATCAGCCCTCGCAGACGGCGCACGGTGGCGCATCTTGGAACTCCTCGCGGAGCGGCCCCGGTCTGTCGGTGAACTGGCTGAACTGACCAGCTCTCGTCAACCGCAGACCACAAAGCACCTCCAGACCCTCGCCCGCGCCGGCCTCGTCACCGTATTCCCGCTCGGGCAACGTCGTGTCTACGCGGTAGAGACGGCTCCCCTGACAGCTCTCCAACGCCGGTTGTGTGAACTGATCGAGACCGCCGAGGCGCACGAAGGCGAGCGAGACGTCATCGCGCGGTACCGCGCTGCCATCGAAGCGGATTCTGCGGACGCAGACCGGGAACGGTGGGCGGACGGGCGCACCTTTTCGTTCGAACGCGTGCTGGCCGTGCCCCGTGACGTCATCTGGCGCCATTGGGTCGACGCGGACTTGCTCGCTTCCTGGTGGGCCCCGCCGTCGATGCAGGTCACCGAGTGCGCTCTTGAGCCGAACCCCGGTGGCCGCGCCGTTCTTGAGTACCGCGACGCCGAGGGGCGGTATCGCTCCGAGGGGCGGGTTCACGCCGCGAAGGACTCTGAGAGCCTCGTGTTCGACCTTTCGGTCCTGGACAAGGCCGGGGCGATCTCGTTCACCGGCCACTACGATCTGACCCTCACGGAGGTCGAGGATGGCACCAGGCTTGGGCTTGGCCTGCGCATCACCGAAACGACCGTCGAGGCCGTGCCCTACATCGCCGGGATCGAAACCGGCTGGGGGGCAAGTGCTCGACAACCTCGCGGAGGCCGTCGGCGCATTCCAGCGCACTAACAATGCAATTCAGCCTAAGGGTAAGGCACCACGATCATGACCAACTTGACCAGCCGCAGGGTGACGGCGAACATGAGCCTCACCCTCGACGGACGCTACAACGGGCCCGACGGACCCGGTGATCTGGGGGCCATTGTCCCGTACGCGACCACCGAGGTCGCGCGAGACCACCTCAGCCGCATCTGGGAGACGGCGACAACGGCGGTGCTCGGCCGCCGCAATGCCGAGGGGTTTCTGGGGTACTGGCCATCGGTCGCCGGCGACGAGAGTGCCGATCCACGTGATCGCGGGTACGCAAAGTGGCTAGTGGGGGCCGAGAAGGTGGTCTTCTCGAGTACCTTGACCGAGGCGCCGTGGGAGCGCACCCGTCTGGTGAATGCCCCCGCCGCCGATGTTGTTGCCGAGCTTAAAGCAACCGGCGAGGGTGACATCCTCATCAACAGCAGCGCCGGCATCATCAAGGCGCTCCTCTCGGCGGACCTGCTCGACCGGCTGTTTCTCATGATCTGCCCCGAGATTGCCGGGGGTGGGCAACGGCTGTTCGGCGACGGCCTGCCAAGTTCGAAGTGGACGCTTGCGCATCAGGAGACCGGCGAACTGGGCGAGATTGCCCTTGTCTACGACCGCGCACGCTGATCGCCAGCGCGGCTAGGTCGGCGGGTTCAGTGCGGACGAAGTACCAGTTGAAGGGGCGCCTATTGAGGCGCCGCTCCAGCGTCCGGTTAGGGTCACGGTTTCCATTTCATCTCCCGCGCGGCAATGTCTGGAAGGGTCATAAGCCGAAATTCAAATCGACGGCGTCGTCATCGGCTCCCAGCTCGGCACCGCGGAAACCGCGGCCATCGTTACCCCCGTGCGTTCACCACCGCCGTGATGGGCGCTGCGCAGAGCCACGGCGCCGAACTGCGCCGAGGACGGATCACCGGCATCCGGGGGGAGTTTTTGTGCGCTGCGTCGCCTGTTCGCCGTTTGGTCGTGGTGTTAGCGTGCGCCCCTCGGAATCGGGACCGGCATGACTTTTACTTCGTGGCAGTTCGGCATATTCGTCGCGGTCGTATTCGCGCTCTATTATTCGCCCTCCATCCGACCGTTCCAAGTTCACCTGTTGGTGCTGTCGAGCCTGTTTTTCTACGGCTACGGCCAACCAGAAATGTTGCCGATGCTCGCCGTCGCGGTGCTCGGCACTTACGTGTTTCTGATCCTGGCGTTCAAGGAGCGGCGCATCTGGCTGCCGGCCGGCATCGCGTTCAATCTCGGCCTGCTTGCCTTTTTCAAATACAAGTTTTTGTTCGTTGATCCGGGAACAGCCCTAACCGGCTTTGGGGTCGCTGATTTCCTGCTGCGGCTACCACTTCCGATCGGCATTTCGTTTTTCGTTTTCCATAACATCAGCCTCCTGGTCGACCTGACTAAGGGCAACGCAAAAGATCACCCCGATCTAAGCAGTGTCTTCCTCTACATCATCTTTTTTCCGCAGCTCGTATCAGGGCCGATTACGCAGGCCGCGAATTTCATGCCGCAAATCAAGCCGAAGCTCCTCGGCGACGTTCCTCTTGTCGAGGCCGCAAAGTGGGTGCTGACGGGATCCTTTTTCAAGTTGTACGTGGCCAACAATCTCAATGAAATGACGGCCTATATGGACTTTCCGCTTTTCGAGACTGTGCGGACGCAAGACAAATGGCTGCTGGTCTTCCTCTACAGTTATCAGATTTACGCCGACTTTTTCGGCTACACCGCAATCGCGATCGGCCTTGGCCTGTTGTTCGGTTACCGTCTGCCGGTCAACTTCAATCTGCCATATGTCTCGGCGTCGTTCTCCGAATTTTGGACACGCTGGCATATGTCCCTGTCAAGCTGGCTGCGGACCTATCTTTACATCCCGCTCGGCGGCAATAGGCACGGCACCGCTCGGACCTACCTTAACGTCATGATCGTGATGGGCCTAGGCGGTCTCTGGCATGGCGCGGGCCTAAGCTATCTTGCCTGGGGCACCATGCACGGCATACTGCTCGTGCTGGAACGCGCGATCTTCGGCAGTGTCGATCTAAATCCTCGCTGGGAAGCCATCGTTCGACCGGCGCGGATATCGATAGTATTCTTCTGCGTCTCAATGCTCTGGATTTTCTTCAAGCTTCCGAACCTAGATCACGCGCTCGCGTTCTTGTCGGGGATGTTCACGGTTAACATCAATCCGAATCAGGCAAAACTGTTCAACAGTTTGGCGCTTCTCTACTCGCTGCCAATGATTATCCAGCACCTCGCGCCGCGCTCGCTTTTTGAGACCTCGCGGCGAAAAGCGGAACCGTACCTCTACGGTTTGATGACGGCCCTGATGTTCGTCGAAGCGGGGCCGAGCACTTCATTCATCTATTTTCAGTTTTGAAAAAAATGGAACCGATGTCCGCGAGCAGTTGGTTTGTCAAATGCGGGGCCGCGATCGCGCTCCCCTTGCTCGTCTATGCAGCCATTGCCGCTGCCGGACCGAAGGCGCCGCCGCTACCGACAGGTCGTGACGGAGCATTGGAGGTTTTGGACCGCTACAGCCAAGGGCCGGTCCCCGACATTGTTTTGGTCGGAAGCTCCATCACAACGCGCTTGAAAGAAGAATATTTCGACGCCCCGAACTTGAAGACTCTCGGCTTGGCCGGGGGGTCGTCCATCACAGGCCTAAAAGTGCTGATAGGGCGCGAGCGATTGCCGAAAATTGTTCTTATCGAAATGAACATGTTGGAGCGCGGGGAAGATCCGGCTTTGGTGCAAAGATTCACCGCCAACACGTCCACGCTTCCCTACCCGATCAGGGCAGCCGTCGCCTTTTACGAGCGCTGGCTTCATGCGCCGCCCGACCGTCACCAGGCCGACTCGATGGTTGCCGCACTGCTTCAGGCTCGGCCGAGCGATTTCGACAACCGCGTTTACCTTGACCGGGCAATGCGAGAATGGAGCGTTCCGGCGTCAACTGCCGACATGACCAGGAACGCTGCGACACTGGTGAGACTCGTTAAGCAGATCGAGGCGCGCGGCAGCTTGGTCTATTTCTACAGCCTGCCCTATGCCGAGGCCTTGCAAGGATCGGACTACGCAAGGGCGACAGCCAACATTGCCCATGCAACATTCACAAACGAACTTCAGTGGCTGCGCCTAGAATTGCCAATCCATGAATTACGATGGGCGGACGGTGTACACCTAGACGAACGATCCGCGATCGTCGTTGCGAAGGAACTCCAAAAGCAACTGTTACTTAGAAATAGGCCACTCCCGACACAGGATAATTGAAACCGGCGCGCTAAAATGTGGTCGAATAGGAAAAACGCGCTTCAAGGCCGGTTCTCGGACGTCCGCGATGAGCAGCGTCACCGCCGGTGCGGCTCAGGGCTGCGCCCGCAGCCTAATTCACCGGCGACGATGTCATCACTGGGCCGTGCGACGTGCGGGCGCGGTGGCCGGCCGCAGCTCCATGCTGGATACGCCCGCCGCAATGTTCATGCCGGTCTGCATCTGCACGGACACCGGTTGCAAGGCGACCGTGCGGTCCGAGCCTCCGACCAGAACGTTGGCACTCGCTCCCATGCCGACCGTGCCGCCGGCGGTCGCACCCGCATAGGTTCCCGCCAATGCCGCCCGGCGCAGTGTGGTCGGCGCAAAAACCGCCCAAATCAGCTGGCCGCCGGACGTGGCGCCGATATCGAGCCCAAGCGTGCTGACGGTGCCCTGATAAGCCTCGCGCCCCCTGCCTCTCGCCGATGCATAGATGCAGCTCAGTTGCCGCTGTCCCCCGACAATGAGGCCGACCCCGGGCGATATGTTGCAGGTGAGCGTGCCAACCCTCGTTCGCCCGGCTTCCTGCGCCGTGGCCGGAACCATGGCGAGGGCGAGCGCCAGGGCGGCGCATGCGGTTGCGAGACTGTTCAGCTTTGTTCTGTTCAGCGTTGCTTTGTTCATGGGCGGCCCTCCATTGACGCATTCTGATGGTCCCTCAACGCGGACCGACATTCGATGTTCCTGTTCCTCGCACGGGCGAAGCCCAAAAACGGACTGAGCGCCGGAACCTGTCTCGGCAAGAGACGCCACATTTCGTCGTTCCGCCGGCGAGGTATGACGACATCCCCCGCTACAACGATCCGTCTAAGTTTGGCGGCGGCGAAGCGCTACCGATCGACCCATAGCGGCATTGCGTGACCCACCTGCCCTACCTACACTGGCGCGGGAAGCGGCAATGGTGCTCAACGGTTGGAATTCAGTCAGGATGCCCTCCTCGATCGCGCTGATGAGCGTCATTCTCATAGCCACGATCGTCTTCTTGCGGCCAGCCGAAGCTGGGGTGAAGGAAGTGCGCCAGCAGCTTAACTTCGGGAAAGCGAAACCAAACTGGACATGCACATCGCTCACGCAAGTCTGCCTCAGGAGAAATGCTGGCTCAGCGCGGTGCGGGGTTGCTCGGGCCGATTGTATGAGGAACGGCATTTTCATCGGCCCGCAGGGTGCCCGCTTCAAAGATGTGGCTACACGGTAGTCAACGCTGGCGGTTGTATCCGACGCTGAGATCATCCCTTCTGGGCTTGTCGCTGCTTACGCAGGGAATTGCGCCGCATAATTCGCGCTCTCGCGATGCCAACCGCGTCGGTCCTCGCTGACTGTTTTTTCGGGAAGGCCGTATTCGGCTTCTTACCGGTGGTTGGCATCATCGGCTGCGATTGTGTCGGCGTTATCGAGCCGTGCTCCATAGGCTGCACGGTCATCGGGCCGGTCACTGGTGACTTGCGTCGGGGCATTTACCCATAACTCTTTGCTGTCGGGATTGTTCAATCTACCGAGCGGGGCCGCCCCTCAGCGGCGTAGGCAGCCTGATCACTGACCTTCGGCCAGATGCATCCAAAGATAGGGCGTGATCTCTCGCTCCATCGTTAGCTTGATCATGCACGGGCGGAGAGTCCGGCATGCCGCACCACCGGCAACGGATCGCCGCGCCAATTTCCAGATCGGCGCGGCGGGCGGCGGATAGCGTCGAGGAGCAGGCTCGCGCGGCTCGTAAAGGACTAGGCTGCGATGCCCTGCTTGGGTACGACCGAGACGATCCAGCGCGTCGGAGTGCTGGATCTGTCTTCCTTAACCGCACGGACCGTCCCCGTGACAGGCAATCCATTCAAGATCAATCGCGCCCTTTCGCCCCGATATTGGGCATAGCGGCAACGTCGGGCCTCTAGTGGATCGGTAATTTCGATGGTTTGCATGCATCACCAATGGTCGCGGTACGCGAAACAATTCCGCGATGATCCGCACCATATCAGGGAAGCGTTAATCAAAAATTTCCCATGTGAGTTACGTGCGCGGCTGGCGCGGCCTCGATCACGCTAATTGGGCGGCTCCAGCTCTTTCGAGGCGACCCAATTTTCCATTTTAGCATAGGACGCATATTGCCGGGCTTTTTCCATCAGAGCATCTCGCTCCCGGCTTGGCCGCATTGCATCGGCTTGCCGAGAGCATTCTTCCGCCATGCGCGCATAGTCCGCTGGATTCATTTCGTCCCCCTAAATCTACCGTTACGAATTTCTACAGTGGGATTCGGGGCGAAACTTTGCCAAAAATAGAGCGGTCGTGCGCGAATGCTTCGGATGCACTTATTCGGATGCACTTTATCGTATGGCGTTACCGCTCGCTGCTTCGTAAGCCTGATCATATGCAACGAGCGGCATGTAGCGCGGCGCTCCGCGTGAAGCGACATTTCAGCACCGCGATGTGAACCTGCTCACATCTGTTCGCCGCGAGTTAGGCTATTCATTAGAGACGGTGCGTGCTCGGGGTGCGTACGATTCATGGCACCACCGATGGACAATCACACGAGGCCAATGCGTGGGGTGATTTATAGGTGCACCATGCGTGATGAATTTGTTTCCTACAGTTTCCTGTTCGCAGTCACCGTTGCCGGTCTTGGACTGCTCATACTCGGCTTCGGCTAGCGCGTGCCACAACTGTCGCTCACCTCGCTTCGTCCGGATGCACCCAGACGTCAGGCGTAAGCTCGCGCGCCTCGGTCAGCTTGATCATGTGAACTGAAGGCACGTACCGGCCCTTTTCGGCACAATCGGCATATCGGCATATCGGCATTGTGACACCCCACCGGTCAGAGCATCGTTCTCGACATTATCGGGCCGTGTGTTGCAATTCGGATACAGCCAGGGGTCGAGAATCTGCATAGGTAGTGGGCTTCACAACACGTTAAGTAGCAATTTAAGGGGTATTAAATGAAGAAGTTTTTGCTGGCCGCAGGCCTTATTGCACTGGGACCGGCATCCGCAATGGCTGCGGATCTCCCGGCCCGGACCTACAGCAAGGCACCGGCTATCGTTAGCCCCGCCTACAACTGGACCGGCTTCTATGTGGGCGTGATGGGCGGTTATGGCTGGTCGGACAGCATCAACGTCGCGGGTTTCACAGCCGGCACCAATGACATCAAGGGCGGCTTCGTCGGCGGCACGATCGGCTATAACTGGCAGGGCGCCGGTAGCCCGTTCGTTGTCGGTATCGAAGTCGATGGTGCTTGGTCGGATATCAACTTCTCCGAGACTCTCTTGGGCGAGACGTTCGAAGAGCGGATCCGATCCTTTGGCAGTGTCACCGGCCGACTTGGCTACGCCGTCGACGCCGCGCTGTTCTACGTAAAGGGCGGTTATGCCTGGGCCAACAACCGGCTGTCGGTCACTGATGTGGGCACCCTGTTCTCGGAAAGCAGGTTTCACTCTGGCTGGACCATCGGTGGCGGCCTTGAATACGGCTTCGCCCAGAACTGGTCGGCGAAGGCCGAATACATGTTCGCCAGCTACGCCAACGAAGACTACCTGACCGCCTTCGTTCCTGGTGGCATCGGCTTTGGTTTCGACGTCCACACGGTCAAGGGCGGCATTAACTACCGCTTCGGCGGGCCGGTCGCCGCTCGATACTGATCTACTGCGAGACTTCGAGAATCCTAATGCCCGGGCTCAACCCCGGGCATTTTGCTGCGCCGTTGTGCAACGTGACATGGCCTTCCTGTTCGAATCAGGGACCAAAAAGCCGATTCCGAAATCTTTAATAAATTCGGACCAGCATCCGCGGCGGCAGGTGTACCATGCGTAATCATGACTTCGTGTCCGACGGATTCCTGGCGCTGATCGCGACCGGCCTTGTGCTGTTGTGCTCGAGCTTGCTCGTTATCGCATTCATCTAGTCTGGGCCGGACGGGTCCTCACCGCTCCTCGTGCGGATGCACCTAGACGCAAGGCGATATCTCCCGCTCTTGCGTTAGTTTGATCATGTGAACCGGCGGCGAGTATCGCGGCGGCCGGCAGGGTTGAAATGCGTAAGTACTATCTCGCCGGTACGTCAATGCCATGGGGGGTCGGAAGCGGATTTGCGGCGTCATGTTTTTTGGGCGCCATACTGCTCGCGATGCCGTGAAGCTGTTTTGCCGGTGCGGTTCCGAAGAAGCATTTTTTCTTCCGCGCGAAATCGTGCCGAAACAGAGTCCCGATATTGTGACGTGGAAACGCATTTTTCATCGGAGGGTACGTCATGCAATTGCCCGCAGAATGGATGCCCGTTTCAATTGCGCCATTTGACCGAGATCTCGAAGTCTGCGTGCTGGACTATGATGGACTGGTCCACGCGGTCGCTTTCCCATGTCACAAGGACGGGGCCCGATGGGTCGATGCTTCAAATAGGAAGCACGTCGACATTCAGCCGACGCTTTGGCGCAAATGGATCGAGAGCCACTAGATCGAAAGCCTAAGCATTGGGAAGCGCACTGACATCCTCGCCGATCATCGTCGTGGGGATCGACCCAGACGCAAGACGCGATCTCGCGAGTGAACCCGCTGGCTCCCTCATCGAGACCCCGCGATCGGCGGCGGCCCGGAGCTTTCAGGCGGACACTTTGACTTGCGCTGAGCGCGCTTTTGCCGGGCCTGGGCTCGCGCCCATTAATTAAATAGAGGGTACGGAGTTCAATCCGGACTGTCCCGCTTTTCCAGCGAGCGATAGCGGGTGGCATGGCCCGTCGCATGGGCCTCGTCGAGCGAAACCCAATCGAGGGCGAGGCTCGTTCACGCGATTTCGATGCGCCTTATTAACCTGACTTTGACCTCTGGCTGGTACCTTCCGAGGGTGAAGTGTGCCGCCTGGCGTAATTTGTGAGTAAAGCGTATGAAACCCGCACGCCTTATCGTTCTGGCCATCGCTTTAGGCGCTGGCGGCGTCGCCGCCTATCTTGCCAGCGGGTCCTCCGAAAATAAGCCTGCGCCGACCAAAGCCGTCGTGCAAATGCCTACTGTCGATGTCCTCGTGGCTAAAAACGAGATCGGCCTCGGCCAGACAGTTACACTCGAAAATTTACAGTGGCAGACGTGGACCGAGTCGACGGCGAGCAGCAGCTTTATTCGCCGCAAAGAGCGGCCCGAAGCGACAACCGAACTCGCCGGCTCGATTGCGCGCGCGCCCTTCATCGCCGGGGAACCAATCCGCGAGCAGAAATTGGTCAAGGCCAATGGATCAGGTTTCATGGCCGCCATTTTGCCCACCGGGATGCGCGCTGTTTCAACGGAAATCTCGGCGGAGACGGGCGTGGGCGGCTTTATTCTACCCAATGATCGCGTCGACGTCATTCTGTCGAAGCGTGAAAAGGTGACGTCGGACCCTGACTCCCCCGGAGGAGCCCCCGATGTCGTCGTATCTCGGGTCATTCTAGCCAATGTACGCGTGCTTGCCATTGATCAGGCTCCCAAGGAGAAGGACGGCCAGAACGCGGTGCTAGGAAAAACGGCCACGCTGGAAGTGACGCCTACCGACGCAGAAATGCTGGCGAGGTCGCGGCAGAGCGGGACGTTGTCGCTGGCGCTGCGGAGCATCGCGGACGCTAAGAGCAGCGACGTTGTTCAGACAGCCGACAACAAGATGATCACCATTTACCGAGGTGTCGCCGGTCGGGAAATGCTTAGCTGCACGCCTTTGTGCGAGAAGCGATAACTCGACGGCTTTTTACGCCCGCTCAGCATGAGCGCTACGGGATTTTTGGAAGTCGTTCCCGCGAGATTTGAAATGCGATACGTGTCGCTCTGATCTGCGGTTCTATGGCCGTTCCTCATCGTCGGGATGCACCAAGGATCGGCCGCGATTTTCCGTTCTTTCGTCCACTTCATCATGTGCAGGTGCAAGGTTCCGGAACCCTTGGCGAGGAACAACGTTTTCCTTTTCGCTCTTTCCGGAAAGGCCTATCGCATGAAAATCCTGGAGCACACCGAAAGCCATATCGTCAAATTGGATGACGGGTCGACGTGGCGGATTTTCCCCGGCGATATAGACCGCACGCTAATGTGGCTGCCGACGACAGAGCTGAAGCTGTTCGAGATAAACGATGAGGTCGCCTCCCACGCCCTTATCAATTCCGACGACGGAACCTTCGTCCGCGCTCGCCCTCAACACGAGCAATGGCCCGCAGAAGAGGTCAAGGATAGTTTGAAGCAGGGCTGACAAACGGATTCGAAGCGCGCCATGTGGTGCGCAGCACTCATCAGCATTATCCTGCGAGCATTATCCTGAGCCTGCCGTTCAGGTAATTCTCCCCCCGTTGCTGTTTCCCGTGGTCGCTGATAACCGATGTCAGGTGCACAACAGTGCGTGCCGCGTCCTGTTGATAACCAGCCGCCCCCTTCCCCGGCGGCGTGAAAGATGCCTGCGACGTGTTATCGACGGACCAGATGCTCACATAACGGATAGAACGACCATGCGGATCACCCTCGTCGGCTCCCGCCATTTCGGCGTGACGATGCTGAATATGCTGCGGCAACACGGTGTCGAAATCGCCGGCGTCGTGGTAGCCGACGCCGAAGACCGGCTCGCCGCCGCCGCCCGTGCCGCCGGTATCAAAGTTACCGTGCAGGCCGATCCCAAACTTGTCACGGCTTCCGAAATTGCTGGCGGTACCGACCTGATCGTGACGGCGCACAGCCACGCACGCGTCAGCCGAGAGGCGCTGGCGGCGGCCAAATTAGGCGGCATAGGCTATCACCCCTCGCTGCTGCCGCGTCACCGCGGCATTGCGGCGGTGGAATGGACCATCCGGGAAGGCGATCCGATCGCCGGCGGCACCGTGTACCATCTGGCCGACCAGATGGATGCCGGCGCGATCGCAGCCCAGGAGTGGTGTTTCGTCAAAAAGGGCGAGACCGCCCGGGAATTGTGGGAACGCGCGCTGGCGCCGCTCGGGCAGAAACTTCTCGGTGAAGTCATTGACTACGCCAAAACCCACAACAGCCTGCCCGCGAAACCGCAGGACGAGCAATTCGCTACCCTGGCGCCGAAACTTCCGCATTAAGGGTAAACGACTCGGCGGAGGCGGCTCCATTAACCCCTGCCCCGCCCCAATGTGGTTCCAATCTGGAACTAAATCTGGGATCAAATGTTTGATTCACAAGGAACTTTTTGCCCTGTCGCGACGCGGCAAATTTTGAACACATTGTGACGGAATAAGGCCTTGTAGCATTACGCAATTGGGAATTGATTCATGCGCCGCACTCGCATTCGTATGGCATTTTTTACTTCCGCCCTTACCGCCGCCGCCCTCGCCGCGGCTCCCGCAACGGCCCAGACGGCGTATGACGGGCTTTGGAATGTCACGGTTGTGACCAAGACCGGTGGCTGCGAACCGTCGACGCGCTCGACGCTGACCGTCACGGACGGTAAGGTCTCGGCCGCAGGCGCCGATGTTACCGGCAGCATCGGGCGCGAAGGGCTCGTGCGGGTTTCGATCAATGGTGCATATGCAAACGGTCAGCTCAGCGGCAACGCCGGATCGGGCAAATGGAATGGGGCATCTGCAGGCATACCGTGCAGCGGCCGGTGGGAAGCCTCCCGCCAGTAAATCGAGCCGGCCGGCCGGTTCGTTCACGGCCGTTCGACGACTGATATTCGCGCTGGCCACTTTGCTCGTGGCGACTGTGGCCGGCTCCGCCAGTTACGCGCAATCGGGCCCGTTCGCCGGGATGGCCGGCAACTGGGCCGGCGGAGGCAGCGTCACGCTCGATGACGGCTCGTCCGAGCGAATTCGATGCCGCGCATCCTACGCCGTTGGCGCTGGCGGTAACGGCCTCAATCTGAATCTGCTCTGCGCCAGCGCCAGCTACAAATTCGATCTCCAAGGCAATGTCATCGCCGAGCGCGGCGCGCTTTCCGGGACGTGGAGCGAAAGCAGCCGAGGCATCAACGGCACCCTCCAAGGACGCGGCGGCGGCGGCCAGTTTCAGGTGGTGGCGAGCGCAGGCGGATTCACCGCGAACCTTTCATTGACGACGCGCGGCAACAAGCAGTCCATCGTGATCAGAGCCGACAACGGGTTCAGGGGCGCATCCATGTCGCTGTCCCGCAGTTAAGCCCGTTTCGCTGCAAGCCGTTTTGCTTTAGCTCTCGCGCTTTGGCTGGGTCAGGCGCGCCGCGGTCTCTTTCATGGTTTTTGCAATCAACAGCGCCTGTTCCTTGTTGAGCGCAAAATCCTGCACGCCTTTGTGCGTGGTCAACGAAAGCACCATGATATCAGGTTGGTTCTCGGGCCAGCCGGTGGCGAAGGCCGTCACAAAATCCGCGGATGTCGATCGATTTGTCATGGGGTGGATGTCCTATGCAGCTGGTACGAATGCGGTGACTTCAATCTCGACCTTCGCTCGTTCGTCGACCAGGCCTGAAACGTAGAGCAGCGTCGACGGCGGGAGATTTCGCCCGAGCGTCTCGCGCCAGGCCGCCCCGATGCCGGCGCCCGCAGCTTGATATTCGCTGCGGCTGGTCAAGTACCAGGTAAGCCGGACGATATGCCCGGGGCCGGCGCCGGCCTCCGCAAGCAGCTTGATGATCCTTTGTAACGCGATGGCGACCTGCCCGCCCAGATCGGGTTGATACTCCCCTTTCTCGTCGCCTCCGGTCTGCCCGGCAAGGACGATCCACTTCCCGGGACCGTCGACCGCAACGCCGTGCGCGAAGCCGCGTGGCTTCGACCATTCGGCCGGTTGCAAGGTGCGCATCAGCAAATTCTCCAAGTTTACTGTCGTTTCCCTCGCGCCCCCGGAGGGGCCAACTAGCGTGTCCGGCAACGACGGCCAGGGACGACCCTTAGCACCGATCGCGCGGATACTCCCACCTCGAAATTGAGGTCGGCGCATCACTGCATCGGCACATTTGCGCGTTGCAAATCCCTTGGCGGTCGCCGATACCGGCGGGCCCTCCGCTCAATTCCGCGCGCGCCATGTCTGAGACTCCCTGATGGACCGAACTCCTTCCAAACCAATGGCCGCGCTGTGGATGGCGGGCTGGCTCGCCTTGATGCTGATCATGGCGATCGCCGGGCGCGAGACGACGCGCGAACTGAACGTATTTCAAATCATGGAGATGCGCTCGATCTTCGGCCTCCTGATGCTGTACCCGCTGATCCGCCTGAACGGAGGCTTCGCGACAATGAAGACGTCGCGGCCGCTGCAGCATATCGGACGCAATCTCATTCACTATGCAGCCCAGCTCGGCTGGTTCTTCGCGCTTACGCTCATTCCGCTGGGTCAGGTGGTGTCAATCGAATTCACCATGCCGATCTGGACCGCGATTCTTGCCGCGAGTTTTCTCGGTGAGCGAGTGACGGTCTGGAAGATTTCGGCGATCGTGCTCGGCATCATCGGCGTCATCGTCATCGTTCGCCCCGCGGCCGGCGAGATCAATCCGGGCCAACTGATCGCGCTGGGTGCCGCCGTCGGATTAAGCATTTCCCTCGCCATGATGAAGTCTCTGACTCGCACCGAAAAGACCTTGGCGATTATTTTCTGGATGCTGGTGATTCAGGGCGCAGCCGGGTTTTTGCCGTCGCTCTACGTCTGGAGATGGCCCTCGGCCTATGCCTGGGGCTGGATCGTCGTGATCGCATTCTGCGGCACGTTTTCCCATTATTGCATGGCGCGCGCGATGCTGTATGCCGATGCAACCGTGGTGGTGCCGATGGATTTCTTGAGGGTTCCGCTGACCGCCGCCGCCGGCTGGCTGATCTATTCGGAGCGGCTGGACAGGTTCACCGTGCTCGGCGCGGCGCTGATCCTCACCGGCAACCTCTTGAACTTGAAGGCGGCTGATCCGGTGCCCGCGCCTGCGATTGATCGAGCAACGGGGTAACCGCGCAGACACGATCGGGACGATATTGTTTAATTCCAGCTACATCGGCACATGGCTTAGGGATCGCTGATACCACATCAGCGCCCGCGCAGGATCTTTGGCAACTCCGCGACCGGATTCAAGTCCATCAATGAAAACTACGTCCGCCATCGACAGCCATGGAAATCCCGGTGATGAAGCTCGATTCTTCCGCACAGAGAAACATCACGGCCGCAGCGACTTCCGACGAAGTGCCGAACCGTCCCAGCGCGTACAGCGCCTCGGCCTTTTTACGGCTGCTTTTAGTCGGATAGGTATCGCGGATCATAGGCGTTTCGATTGGACCGGGACAAACCGCATTCACGCGGATCGTTGGCGCAAGTTCCTGAGCAATGACCTTCGTAAACGACAACAATCCCGCCTTCGACGCCGCGTATCCTGCATAGTTCGACAAAGGCCTCAAGGCGATTCCCGAAGACACGTTCACAATGGTGGCAAATTCCGCCTTGCGCAGATATTCCACCGCTGCGCGGCACACAAGGAATGGTCCGGTCAGGTTGACCGCGATCAGTTGCTCCCAATCTTCAATCTGGCCTTGGTCGAAGGGTCCTACCGACAACACCCCAGCTGCGTTGATCACGCAGTCCAACCCTCCTAACCTTTCGGCGGCCGTCCGCACCGCTTTGGCGACCTCATCCGACTTCCGCAGATCGGCGATCAACGGCAGCGCCTCGCACGCACGCGCGACTTTCGTGAGTGCCTCGTCCGATCGGTCTATGAGAGCTAGCTTCGCTCCCTCCCGCGCAAAAAGTTCCGTTATGGCCGCTCCAATCCCTGACGCTGCTCCTGTGACCAGGACGCGACGGCCCAGCATCCGGCCCGCTCTTCGTCCTTCAGACAACGCATTCATTCAAATTGCCCCCAAATAGGCTCGCCTGACATCCGGATTCGAATGTAAAAAGCCGCTGTCGCCTTCGATCACCACTCGTCCATTCTCCAGCACGTAGGCGTAGTCAGCCAACGCCAACGCCTGACGTGCATTTTGATCGATCAGCAGGATCGTGATCCCTTCGGAGTGAAGCCGCTTTAGCGCTTCAAAAATTTGCCGAACCAACAGCGGCGCCAAGCCCAGCGTCGGCTCATCGAGCAGAAGCAATTTCGGTCGGGACATCAGCGCCCGCCCGATGGCCACCATCTGCTGTTGACCGCCGCTCAGCGTGCCCGCATACGCTGACTTCCGTTCTGCCAGCACGGGAAAGAGATTGTGGACCCGCTCCATATCCTCGCGGACCTGACTTCGATTCTTGACCGAATATGCGCCCATGGTGAGATTGTCGGCGACGGTCATATCGGGAAACACATCTCGCCGTTCGGGAACCATGGCGATGCCGAGCGTTACGATCTTGTGGGGTGCGGTCGCTCCGATTGGCTTGCCGAGAAATTTGATATCGTTCTTTGTGCTCCGATGGAGTCCGACGATCGTCCGGACAGTCGTGGTTTTGCCGGCGCCATTGGCTCCCAGCAGACAAACAATCTTTCCTTCCGGCACGCTAAGACTAACATCGTGAAGCACCTGAATGCGGCCGTAGGAACTCCGTACTCCGTTGAGCTCAAGCATTGGAGACCTCACCGAGATAGGCGTCGATGACGGCGGCATCTTTCTGAATTGAGGCGGGCGTTCCGTCGGCGATCTTCACGCCGTGATGCAGAACGATCACCCGGTCCGACAAGGCCATCACCAGGTTCATTGTATGCGCGATCAGCAAGACTGAGGCGCCGTAGCGGGTGCGCACCAGCCGAATGATGTCCGCCAGCGCGCCTACCTCCGTTGAATTGAGACCGGCGGCGGGCTCGTCAAGCATTAGCAGCTTCGGCCGCGATGCCAGTGCGCGGGCGATTTCAAGAAGGCGTTGATGCCCGAAGGACAGGCTACCTGCCCGCTCCTCCGCATAATGAAGCAAGCCGACAAACTCCAAAAGCTCGAGCGCCCGCGACCGCTGCTCGGCTTCGCGCCTGCGCTCGCCCGGCAGCCGGAAAGCGCTTTCGATTGGAGAATTGGTGATCTGCCCATGCGCACCGACCAGCACGTTATCAAGGGCGGTCATGTCCTGGAACAATTCGAGATTCTGAAAGGTCCGGCTGATGCCCATTCGCGCACGCTGATGGGCCCGATATCCCATCACCGGTTGCCCCGCGACCTCGATCGCCCCCTTGTTCGGGCTGTACAGGCCGGAGATCGTGTTGAACAGCGAGGTCTTACCCGCCCCATTCGGGCCGATGATGCTGACAATCTCGCCTTCGTTGACTTCGAGGCTGACATTCTTCAGCGCCGCGAGCCCTCCGAACGACAGCGAGACATCCGTGACGCGGAGAAGTTCGCGGCTGGAATCCGGTCTCACGCTTTTGTCGATGGCATCGGTTTTGATCGACTTCACCTCTCGAATCACATCTGGCCGCACCGAAAAGCGGTCCCACAGCAATCCCACCAGACCCCGGGGCAGAAAAATCAGAAGCATCAAGAGAACAAAGCCAGTCAGGAGTTCCTTGTACTCGGCCGCGCCACGAAGAAGTTCTGGAAGAACCGTCAATGTCAGGCCGCCGACGATCGGCCCTGCGAAAAATCCGGAGCCGCCGAGGATCGCCATGGTGACGTAGCTGATTGACACCCCAAACACGAACGAGTCTGGATTGATGAACTGCGTGAGACCGGCAAACAAACCCCCGGCGATGCCCGCGTAGGCAGCGCCCAATCCAAAGGCCAATGTTTTGGTAGCGGCGACATTCACGCCCATGGCGCGGGCTGCGACTTCGCTCTCCCGCAAGGCCACGAATGCTCGTCCGACGCGCGAATTGATGAGGTTGCGGGTCACAACAAATAACGCGACCGCGACCACTACAACAAAGTAGTGGAATTGATGCGGCGTCAGATCATTTCCGAACAGTTGCGGTGGCGCGACCGCCATTCCGTTCGGGCCGTTGGCCAGTTCGTACCAATTCTGCAGGATAAGGACGACGACGAAGCCGAAACCGAATGTCACCATCGACACATACAGCGGGCCTAATCGAAGAGCAGGAAGACCAAGCAGATAGCCGAACACTCCCGCCAACAGCCCGCCCGCAGGCAATGCGGTCCAGAACGCCCAATCTCCATGGGCCATTAACAGTGCTGTCGTATAGGCGCCGATCGCCGCAAATCCAGCGTGTCCCAATGAAATCTGGCCGGCGTAACCCATGGTGACGTTCACACCGAGAACGGCAATGATGTTGACGACGGCGAGACTGAAGACGAAGAGCGGATAGGCCGGGAGCACGGCCGGAGCCGCCAAAGCGATCAGGACAAATCCTGCATATAGCGCGATGGATGCGGACGCGAGTTTGAACTTCATGCGCGTCGCGCCTCCTGGCGTCCGAAAAGCCCCTGAGGACAGGCGATAAGAATCAAAAGCAAAAGCCCGAATGAGACGACATCCTTCATCGCCCCAGAGATGTAGTAGCCAGCCAAATTTTCGATGATGCCGAGCAGGAAGCATCCCGCGATCGCACCGGGAATTGTCAAAAACCCGCCTAAAATCGCGCCGATGAAGCCTTTCAGGCCGATGATGCCCATATCGGGCGTGATAACGATAAGCGGAGCTATCAGGATTCCAGCCGCCGCCGCGAGCGCAGAACTCACCGCCCACGTCAGCAGAAATGTCTGATTGATACTGACGCCGCTTAGCGTCGCCGCATCACGGTTCTGAGCGGCGGCTTCCATGCCGCGGCCAATACGAGTGTAGCGGATGAACAGCACCAGCGCGCCAACGAGGAAGATGGACAGAATGACGGTGCCCACCGTCAGCGCCGTCAACGTCACTCCGCCAACCGTGAACGGCGTTGTCGGAAACAGCGGCGGGAAGTGACTGACTTCCGACCCGCGCACGATGCGCACGGCCGAGCGGATCATCTGGCCGACCGCCACTGTCGCCAGAATCAACGTAATGACCGGAGCGCGTTGAAGTGGCCGAAACGCGACGCGTTCCAGGAAGGCCCCGAGCAGTCCAACCGTCACGCAAGAGCCGACGAATGCCAGGCCATAAGGCAGCTTGAGGTCCTGGTAGAAGTACAATGCCAGGATTGCGCCCAGCATCAACATCTCGCCCTGGGAAAAATTGACCACCCGCGTTGAACGATAAATGAGCACGAATCCCAAACCGACCAGTGCGTACAGACTGCCGAGCATCCCGCCACTGACGAGAATTTGCCAGAATAAGTCCACTTACCCCTCCATTAGCCCCACGCATATTTTCACGCGCTCAAAACCGGTTACCGGTTCTGAGCGAGTGAATAAACAAGGCAGCGATTTAGTTGGCGCTGGACTGGATCATCTTCCAATGGAGATCGTCGCCGACTTGTATGATCGAGGCGCGTCCGGTTGCCTCGTGACTTTCGGCTGTGTAGCTGATGGGGAAAGTCAGTCCGGTATCGAATTTACGAGTCGCTTCGAGTTCTTGCACGAGCTTTTCGCGATCTAGCGTGCGGCCTGCCCTCTCCAGTGCCTGCCCCACGGTTTTGGCGGCGGTGTACGCCAGAAAATCATACTCTGAAGGCCGGCCGGCAGGCATCCCGCCGGGATAGAGCTTCTCAAGCTCCTTGCGATAGGCGAGCACCGCGGGCGCGGTCGACGTTTCCGTCAATTCCGGCAGCGGGTAGACCGCTACGAACCCGCGTGCCGCATCGCCGGCAGCCCGCTGGAAAAGCGGGGTCGCAGTCGCAGCACCGCCAAACAACGGCACGTTGATGCCGAGTTCTTTCGCCTGACGCACGATGATGCCTGCCTCTGCGGCAAACGAGAACACCAGGATCGAGTCGGCCCCCGCCGAGCGAATTCGCAGCAATTGCGCCGAAAAATCCTGATCATTGGGATTGTAGCGCTCCGCCGCGACGAAATCGATGCCATAGCTTTTGCGCATGAAGTCCCGGATCGCATTGTAACCGCCGATCCCGTAGTCGTTGCTCGTGTAGATAATGGCGGGCTTCTTGGACTTCATATCCTTGACGGCCCACTCCACGAGATGCTCGGAAAGAGAAATTTCGTTGGCGTAGATGCGGAACAGGTAGCGCGAAAACGGCTGCATCAGGTTTATGTTTGAGGATATAGATGCCAGGAAGGGAACCTTCGCGCGATCGATGACCTGGCGCACCGGCAGCGTCGATCCGCTGACCGATCCGCCCAGCAACATAAACACGTCGTCCTGGGTCAAGAGCCGCCGCACGGCGGCTTGCGCTTCCTGCGGCGAGCCCGCGTCATCGTAGGCAATGAATTTTATCTTTCGACCGTGGATTCCTCCACGCGCGTTGATGTCGTCAGACCATATTTTAACTGCATCGCGTGTGGACGTTCCGAGCAGTGACAACGGGCCACTGAGCGGGGTCCACATTCCGATCCGGATTTCCGTGTCGCTGATTCCGGACTGCGCGATAGCCCGACCATGCGCAAGCATGCCCAAGGCTATCGCGACGGCTACGGTCGAAACACGCTTAAAGTTAATCCTAACCAAGGCGCCCTCCTGCGATTAATTTTTTTTAAAAGTCGATCGTAGTCGCGATCCATCAAGCCGCTTTTGTGGACTTGACCTTGCTTGTGTCGATTTTCCAAAGCCGGGCCGTGTTACGCCACATGATCTTTTCCATGTCGTCCTTCGCTATGGGGCTCATGTGAAGCTGCGGCGCGAGTTTCTCAAAGCTGCGGAACATGTCCGCCGCCATGTGGGTGTGCGAATTCTCGGAGCCGAAAAGAAGCTTGTGATATCCGCAAATATTTCCGAAGTCCTTTACGGTTCGCAGCACCTTTTCCGCGCCAAACCATCCCCAATACGCCATATCCGCATGGACGTTGTCCCACTTGGCAATGAGGGCCATGCATTCATCGACCCATGGCCAGCCGACATGCGCGACGATTATTTTGAGATCAGGAAATTTCGCCGCAACGTCATCAAGCAGGTAGGGCTGCTGAAATTTCATCGGAGCGTTTTTGCACGGCGTCCATCCCATATGAATTTGCATGGGGATGTCGAGATCGCTGAGCGTTTTATAGATTGGATCCAGACGACTGTCGCGAGGATCGAAATGATCGTAGGACGGATACAGCTTGCAGGCTTGGAAACCATGTTGCTTCACGCAACGCTTGATCTCTTCGACCGATGCAGCAACATCACGAAGGGGATCCACGCTGCAAGTCAATGCGAACCTGTCGGGTGCTGCGCTTTTGACTTCGAGCAAATAATCATTCGGAGTGTAGGGTCCGCCGTCGTTGGGATAGACGCGCCGGTGGTCAGACGTCATGATGCACGCCATGTCCACACCGGTTCGATCCATTTGATACACAAGCCTTTCGCCGACCGTCATAGCGGGCTTGTCGTACGTCCAGTTGTGCATCCCGCCCCAGGCAGCATAGAGCTCTTCAATCCACCATTCCGGGTAGTGTTTTCCCAGTTCGCCCGCGTGAATATGGCAATCGATTATCATTCACTCTCTCCTTGTTTCGTTTGAGCCGGGCCGCGCATGCGGCTACCTTCTATGGCGATGTTGTGGCAACAACTCCCAGTCGTATCGATTCCTGCCTTTCAGTCACCCGAAGCCGATCACGATTTATATCTTTGATATTGCTATATATTAGTACACTGATTAGTGTGATCACAGTGAGGCTATCTGCTGAGTTATGGCTATGTCAATCCCGTCTGCATCAAAAATATCTGCGCGTCCGACTGTCCGAAGAAAGCCTCTCAATCGAGCGACTATCAGCGATCAGATCTATGCGCAGCTGTGCCTATCACTCGCATCGGGTGAGCTTGCGCCAGGCGAAAGGCTTTCAATCCGGAAAGTTGCAGCCACACTTGGCGTCTCGATGATGCCCGTGCGTGAAGCGATCACGCGCTTGATTGTGGACAACGCCTTGGAGATTTTGCCGAACAAGGCCGTTCGCGTTCCAATCATGACGACTGAAATTTTTCGCGAGCTGACGAGCGTTCGAATTCACATCGAAGGGTTCGCCGCGGAACAGGCCGCGATTCATCGCACCGATGAGGAGCTCGATTTAATTAAAGAGCAAGAGGTGGCTTTCCGCGACGCCGTTACGAGTAGCAATCCCAGCAAGATCGAAGCATTGCGAGCCAACAAGAATTTGCACTTCATCATCTATCGCGCGAGTCATTTGCCGACGCTGCTGAGAATTACCGAAATGCTTTGGCTGAGAGTCGGCCCCATCATCAATCTCGATTTGGATTCGTCTGTCGTTCAGGGTGCCAAAACGGCTCTGGCGCAGCACGCTCGTCTGGTTCATGCCATCCAAACCCGAGATGCGGCGACGGCCCGCGACGCGCTCGCAGCCGACCTGCTTGGCACGGCGAATTTCGTTCTTGAATCGACACGATTGCGCGAGAATAATTTGCCTTTGCCATTGAGCGATTTTGGCCATTGAGCGATTTTGCCTAGTCGGCTCGCGGAGCAGCCGAGATTGGCTATCCACCTTTTGCAGGAGCGCTGGCGCAAAATTGTGATCTAAATCACGCAGCCGTGGCCCGATTCAGTATTTGCCTCGTTGCAATATTCTGCCTCGTATTTTGCCTCGTTGACGGCCAGCAAGGATTTGGGTGATAGCTGATTTTAGTGGCGCGAAGTGTGGTTTTTGCGTGTATTCTGTCACGACGCTTTGCAGCAAGATATTCGATTCTGCCAAGGGGCTTTCAGATGCGTTATTTTACCCTCATTATTTCCCTGTTTTGTCTAGTGTTGTCAGCGCAAACGGCCAAGGCCGACCGGCGCGTCGCGTTTGTCGTCGGCAATGGCGCCTACAAGAACGTGGCACCTCTCCCCAATCCTGCGATCGACGCCAAGTCGATGGCCGGCGTACTTCGCAATGTGGGCTTTGAGGTTGTCGAAGGCACCAATCTTACCCGCGATAAGATGACCGAGCGGCTGCTCGAATTCGGCAAGAAGGCGCAAGGCGCCGACGTCGCGGTATTTTTCTACGCCGGCCACGGCATCGCCATCAGCGGCACGAACTACTTGTTGCCTGTTGACGCCGACATCAAATCCGAAATGGACGTCAAGCTGGGCGCCGCGATCAACATCGATCTCACGCTCGACCAGACCATGAGCGACGCCAAGGTCAAACTGGTGTTCCTCGACGCCTGCCGCGACAATCCGTTTGCCGCAAAGATCAAATCGAATTCTGCGACCCGCAGCGTATCGGTACAGTCTGGCCTTGCGGAAATGAAATCCGGTGAAGGCACGCTGATCGCATTCGCGACAGGCCCCGGCCAGACCGCATTGGACGGCCAGGAAGGCACCAACAGTCCATTTACGCGCGCTCTGATACGCCACATCGCGACGCCCGGCGTCGAGATCCAGCAGGCGATGACCGAGGTGCGCGCCCAAGTGAACCAGGAGACCAACAAGGGTCAATTGCCCTGGGGACACACCAACCTGATCGGTTCGGTTTATCTGAACCCGGCTGGGAAGCCTGCCGCCAATGCCGCGCCTTCGGCGCCGCCGGCTGTCGCCTCAAACTCCGGCGGTTCAGATGTCGAGCTCGAGTTTTGGCGCTCGGTCAAGGAATCGAACAAGCCGGAAGAGCTCAATGCTTATCTGAGCAACTATCCCAACGGTCAGTTCAGATCGCTGGCGCTGGCCCGGATCGCCTCCCTGGAGAGCGGCCCGTCGAGCACGACCCGCAATCTGACGACGGGCATCGATCCCGCCACCTTTACCGAGCCATCCAACCAGACCACGGAAGATCAGATCGGTCTCGACAAAGGCCTGCGCCGTGACGTGCAGCGCCGGCTGACCGGCCTTGGTTTCGATACCAAGGTTACCGGTCAGTTCGACGAGCCGACCCGCGCCGTGATCACGCGCTGGCAGGTTGCCCGCGGTTATCCCAAGTCCGGCTATCTCAACAAGCTGCAGCACAAGGCGCTGCTGACCGAAATCATTGCAACGACGCAAACCAGTTCCAGCGACGAGGGCGAGGATCGGCCGGCTCGTCGTGCACGCCGCAGCAGCGGGGGCGGAGAAGGCGGCAGCGGTGGCAGCGCCCGTAGCAGCGCTCCAGCTCAAGCTCCACCTCCAGATCTCGCCGGGCCCGGGCGTTTCATCGGAGGCGTGGTGGGCGGCATTCTCGGACGCTGATCATCCGATCGCCCAGCTACAGAATTTTCAATTAAAAAGCCCGGCTCATGCCGGGCTTTTTCACTTCGAGCCTCAATCTATTTAATGCACTCCGCGTGCCCATCGGTGAGTTTCACCATCTTGTCCCCGCCCGAGGTCAGCTGGCACATCTCCACTTCCTTGCCTGCCGGAACCGGTTTGGTGCAGGTGATCTGTGGATTGTTATTGTATTTGGTCGTTGAAAATTTGCAGGTCACGGTACAGGAGGCGTCGCTCGCCAGCGAATTCGTCATCATGATGCTGGCGAGGTCATTGCCCGGCAAAATGACGCAGTTGAACGGGACCGATTCAGCGGACGCCGGCGTCATTTGCAAGCCGACAAGTAGCGCGAGCCAGAGGCCCTTCAAATGCAAACGCATCAACCGGCCCAGATCATTTCCCGGCCGCCTTTCGCAGCGCCTCATTGATCCGATCCTGCCAACCCGGCCCCTCCTCCTGGAAGTGTTCGAGAACGTCCTGATCGATCCGCAGCGAAACAAGCTGCTTCACGCCGGGAAGCGCGGTTTTTTTAGGCGGCGCCTCCGGCACCTTGGTTGTGGTCCGCTTGAACGCCGCCTCAGCTTCGGTTCGGGCGTCGTTCAGGGTTCTCGGTCGTCGCGGTTGATCTGGCAGATTAGATTCCTTCAAACAGCACCATTGAAAGATAGCGCTCCGAAAACGACGGCACGACCGCGAGAATGGTCTTGCCCGCAGCTTCCGGCCGCTTGCCGATTTTAATTGCGGCTGCGATCGCGGCGCCGGAGGAGATGCCGCCGGCAATACCTTCGTTGCGCGCCAGCGCGCGTGTGATTTCGATCGCGGTAGCGCTGTCGACCTTGACGATCTCGTCGATCACGGAGCGGTCCAGGATGTCCGGAATGAACCCTGCGCCGATGCCCTGGATCTTGTGCGGGGAATGCTGCCCGCCCGAGAGTACCGGACTTTCCTCGGGCTCCACGGCGACAATCCGCAGCGACGGCTTGCGGGGTTTGAGCACCTGCCCCACCCCGGTGATGGTGCCGCCGGTGCCGACGCCCGCGACGAAGTAATCGATGTTGCCGCCGGTGTCGTTCCAGATTTCCTCCGCGGTGGTGCGGCGGTGAATTTCGGGATTGGCGAGATTCTTGAACTGGTTCGGCATGACGGCGTTGGGCGTAGTCCGCACCAGTTCTTCCGCGGTCGCGATCGAGCCCTTCATGCCTTGGGCAGCCGGTGTCAGAATGATTTCAGCGCCGAGAAACGCCAGCATCTTGCGCCGCTCGATCGACATCGATTCCGGCATCACCAGCTTCAGCCGGTAGCCACGAGAAGCGGCGACGAAAGCCAGCGCGATGCCGGTATTCCCCGATGTCGGTTCGATCAGCACGGTATCGGCGTTGATCACGCCCGCTCTTTCCATCGCGATGATCATCGCAGCGCCAATGCGGTCCTTCACGCTCGCTGCCGGATTGAAATACTCCAGCTTGGCGAGAATTGTCGCGCGGACGCCGTGCGCCTCCGGCAATCTGCGCAGGCGGACGATTGGCGTATCGCCGATCGCGTCAACGATGCTGTCGAAGACACGGCCCCGGCCCGGACGGTGCAGTGCACTCGTAGCTGTCGGCGCGTCCATGACGAACTCCTGTGGCGGCAATTTGCACGAAATCAGAGGCTATTCCTTCCTTTAGGGTGGCATGTGTCCGCGTGCAAGCCAGAATTCGGACAAGTTGCTAATGCGCTGCATCACAACCGATAATAATCAAATTACGTAAAACCAACGCATTTGTGTTGCGACATCGTCAAATAAATCGGTTTATGTTAGCATCAGGTCCAGCTCGCAAGAGAGGTCACGATGCCAGCAATTGCTGAAATCCTGTCGACCGCCGCGCCCAGCACCGACCCGCGCGTATGTGATTTGCCAACCTGCCCGGTTTGCGCGGACTCCATGATAGCTGCGGAAGCGTCCGCCTTTGTTTCCGACAACCTCATCAGCTATCTCTGGACCTGCGATACCTGCGGTTACGGTTTCGTGACCAAGCACTCGCTGAAGCGATTTGCCTGCAACTAGGCTTTCTTTCAATTAGGCTGTGATCGCGTTTAGCGCGGTGCGATGTAGCTCTTCGCCCATTCGGTGCGCGTTGCGCTCGGCAAAGCTTTCGAACGTGACGTTCGAAATCGTATCCCTGATGTCGTGCATCAGGCGCTGGTCGTACGCGACGTTGATTTCCGACAACCCATCGCCCCCCGGCAGCGATGAGGAGATCGACCGGACCAAGCAAGAGTTTGATATCCACGAGGTCCGCTTGGTCTTTTCAAGAAGCTGTGATCATTCCGGCAGGATCGCGACCCCAGCGTTCCGGCATTCAATCGCCTCCCCCGGGGCGATGGTGCCGTCATCGACCCGGATCAAGGGTAAAGCGACGTGATAGGCACCGTCATGCTAAGCCAAGGAGACCATGAGGGCACAAGCGAAACCTATCACCAAGATGCCCGCAGTAATTGCCGAGACCAGATCAATTGACCTTGGGTGCTCCCCTCCGCTGATCAAGTCGAAATGTCTAGAGCGGCTTTCGTCCCGATATGTATGAAGGTGCATGGCAACCATCCCCGTGCGTGTTCGCCGCCATTCAACCCACTATTGCCAAGATAGTTCCTCACAATTCGCCGACGCGAGCTTCCGGCTCTTTGCTGGAGCTTCTATGCCGCCGCAGGTCTCCCCTGTCGACACCTCAAGCGACGATCTTGAGCACTTCATCCGGCAAGCGCCTTTGCAGCGCCCTGGCCTCGTCTCAAGGCGCTCGCATCCAGACGTCCCGCTCCTCCTCGGTGGTCAGGATCACCGGCATGGCCTTGGGATGGGTCTCGCGACGAACAGCTTGGCCGCTACTATCGCGCTAAAGAAGAATTTAATGGCGGCGGTGCGGTTCTCTCTTAGTTGCAATGGATAAGAACCATTACTTGCACAGGAAAGGAGAAGAACCATGAAACTTACGAAAATAGCACTAGCCACTGCGTTCGCGCTCTCGGGTACGGTTGCGTTTGCGCACACGCTTCGTCATGAGTCGAGGGTCAGGACCTATCCCATGTATAGGGATGCTGCGCCGTCAGTCGCCTTGCATCCGAACTACGGCAATCCCAACGGCAATCCAGACGGTCCGACCACATTGAGCGGAACCGGCTCCTCGTCGTTCGGCGGCTCGTCGCCTGGCACCAGTGGCTACAACTAAAAGAAAGCCCCGCATTTACGCGGGGCTTTCTTTCGCGCTCTTCGGAGCTAACCCAGCCTTCATCGCCGGCGTGCTTCCGCTTCCGTTTGAGCGCGATGATCGTGGCTTGGTTCGTGGTAATCGAATAGAGATTGCACATCGTGTTACCATTTAGCGCGGCGCGATGTCGCCCTTCGCCCATTCGGCGCGCGTGTGCTCGGCAAAGCTCTCGAACGTGCCTTTCGAAATCGCATCCCTGATGTCGTGCATCAGGCGCTGGTAATACGCGACGTTGATTTCCGACAACAACATCGCCCCGAGCGTCTCGCCCGACTTCACAAGATGGTGCAAATAGGCGCGCGCGTAAGTGCGGGCGGATGGCCAAAGGCTCTCCTCGTCGAGTGGCCGTGGATCATCGGCGTGGCGAGCGTTGCGCAGATTGATCTGGCCAAAGCGCGTGTACGCCACCCCGTGCCGTCCGTTGCGCGTCGGCATCACGCAATCGAACATATCGATGCCGCGCGCGACCGCCTTCAACATGTCTTCAGGCGTGCCGACGCCCATCAAATATCTCGGACGATCCAGCGGCAGGATCGGCACCACCTCTTCGATCATCGCAAGCATCACCGATTGCGGTTCGCCGACCGCGAGGCCGCCGATCGCGTAGCCGTGAAAACCGATTTCGACCAGGGCCCGCGCGCTGGCCTGGCGGAGTTTGGGTACGTCACCGCCCTGCGCGATACCGAACAACATATATCCGGAAGGCGCGGTCTCGAAGGCGCGCTTGCAGCGCTCCGCCCAGCGCAACGAGAGTTGCATCGCACGCTCGATGTCGTTGCGCTCCGCCGGCAGCCGCACGCATTCGTCGAGCTGCATGGCAATGTCGGAGCCGAGCAGCCGCTGCACCTCGATCGCGCGCTCCGGCGACAGCTCAGCGCTGGCGCCATCGATATGCGAACGAAAGGTCACCGCGCGCTCGCTGACCTTGCGCAGCTGCGCCAGCGACATCACCTGGAAGCCGCCGGAGTCGGTCAGCATCGGGCCCTGCCAGCCGGTAAAGCTCTGCAGGCCGCCGAGGGCGGCAATGCGCTCGGCGCCGGGCCGCAGCATCAGGTGATAGGTGTTGCCGAGCACGATATCCGCGCCGGCATCGCGCACCTCGCGCCAATGCAAGCCCTTCATCGCGCCGGCGGTGCCTACCGGCATGAAGGCGGGGGTTCGCACCGGGCCATGCGGCGTGGTCAAGCGGCCGGTGCGCGCTTTGCCGTCCCGGCCAAGCAGCTCGAAATGGTTGGCAGATGTCATCAGGTGGACTTATCACGAAACAGCAGACAGGCGTCGCCGTAGGAATAGAACCGGTAGCCGCTTTGGATCGCGTGGGCGTAGGCGTGTTTCATGGTGTCGAGACCGCAGAATGCCGAGACCAGCATGAACAGCGTCGAACGCGGCAGGTGAAAATTGCTCAGGAGAATATCGACTGCGCGAAAGCGGTAGCCCGGCGTAATGAAGATCGCGGTTTCAGCCGTGAACGGCACGATCATGCCATCTTCCGCGGTGGCGCTTTCCAGGAGCCGCAGCGAGGTGGTGCCGACCGCGACAATGCGACCGCCCTTCGCCTTCGCCGCATTCAGCGCGTTAGCCGTATGGCGGGAGATGCAGCCCCATTCGGCGTGCATCTTGTGCCCCGTCGTGTCATCCACCTTGACCGGCAGGAAGGTCCCTGCCCCGACATGCAGCGTGACGCGGTGAATCTCGATACCGCGCTCACGCAAAGCCGTTTCCAGCCCCGAGGTAAAATGCAATCCTGCAGTCGGCGCCGCGACCGCGCCTTCGTTGGCCGCGAACATGGTCTGGTAGTCGCTGGCATCGCGATCATCGGCGGCGCGCTTGCCGGCGATGTAGGGCGGTAGCGGCGGGCTGCCGAGATCGGCGATGGCCTGTTCGAGCGCCGGCCCGTGAAATGAAAACGACAGCGTGATCTCGCCGTCCTCGCCCTTGTGTTCGACTTGCGCATCGAGGTGACCGAGAAGGCATACCTTGCCCTCATTGCCGAAGCGAACCACATCGCCCGGCGACAGCTTTTTGGCAGGCTTGACCAGCGCCTGCCAGCGAGAGCCGTCGAGCCGCTTGATCAGTGTCGCCTCGATCTTCGGTTCGGTGTCGCGGCCGATGCGTCGGCCTTTGAGCTGGGCCGCGATCACTTTGGTGTCGTTCACCACCAGTTGGTCGCCGGGCTCGAGCCATTGCGGAAGATCGGCAATCAGGCGGTCGCGCAAGACGCCGTCGGGCTGCACAATCAGCATCCGAGCGGAATCGCGCGGGCTCGCCGGGCGCAGCGCGATGCTGCCGGAGGGGAGTTCGAAATCGAAGAGGTCGGTGCGCATGGAAATCGGGACTCGATCGTCCTGGCGCGAGCCGGGACTGTGAAGCACGGTCCTTCACCTCTCCCGGGGGAGAGGTCGGAGACTGATTGCAGCGAAGACTTCGGGTGAGGGCGTACGGATCCTGTGGGAACAAGACCCCTCACCCGCTCCCCCAGGCGCGCACGTGCGCCGCCGGGTTCGCGACCTCTCCCCAACGGGGAGAGGTGAAGAAATTCAGCTGCCGGCTTAGGCCGCGTCGGCGGCCATGCGTGCCTTGATGATCTTGTCCGGGTCCTGCACCGGCTCACCGCGCTTGATCTTGTCGACGTTCTCCATGCCCGACGTCACCTTGCCCCAGACCGTGTACTGGTTGTTGAGGAACGATGCGTCATCGAAGCAGATGAAGAACTGGCTGTCGCCGGAATCCGGGCTGGCGGCGCGCGCCATCGAGGTGGTGCCGCGCACATGCGGCTCCTTGTTGAACTCGGCTTTGAGCTTCTTGCCGGATCCGCCGGTGCCGGTGCCCTCCGGGCAGCCGGTCTGCGCCATGAAGCCTTCGATCACGCGATGGAACACGATGCCGTCGTAAAATCCCTCGCGCACCAGTTCCTTGATCCGCGCGACGTGGCCGGGTGCAAGATCGGGCCGCATTTCGATCGTGACCGGTCCCTGCGTGGTTTCAAGGATCAAAGTATTTTCGGTGTCAGCCATGCTCTCTTCTCTACAGGTTTGGGTGGAGGTTTCCGGTTGTGGAACTGGACCGCGAACGGCCGGCCGGCCACGGCACCAGCCATTGCTTCGGTAAATGGCATCGGCGTGCAGCGTTGCAACGCCTCCATCACGGCGATGCGATACATCAGCCGATCGCTGTCGGTTGCCTGTTCCGATTCGTAGGTGACCTTCGGTTGGCCCAGGATCTCGCCGTTGCGGTTAAAACTCACGATCACGGTGATGTCGATCCCGGGACGGGCGCGCGACGCCGGCGGCGGCTTCCAGCAGGTGCTCAACCTCACGAATACGTCGCGAATGGTGTTGACCTGCGCCGGCTCTGCCTGTCCGGCCGACGCGAGCGGGCCGAACAGCAGTACCGCGGAAAACCAACTGAGTGCGTTACGACGCCGCGCCACCGGCGCTCACTTGATGTCGGATGCGACTTGCACCTTCACCATCTTGTCGGGATCGCTTACCTCGCCGCCGCGCGACCCGGGCGGTGCTTTCTTGAGTTTGTCGACCACGTCCATGCCCGACACCACCTCACCGATCACGGTGTACTGGCCATTCAGGCTCGGCGCATCGGCGAACATGAAGAAGAACTGTGAGTTCGCGGTATCGACGCTGTCGCCGCGCCGCGCCATGCCGACAATGCCGCGCGTGAACGGCACGCTGGAAAATTCAGCCTTCAGGTTGGGATATTTCGAACCGCCGGTGCCGTTAAAATTCTGGCCGTCGCCGGTCTGCGCCATGAAGCCATCCATCACCCGATGGAACGGCACGTTGTTGTAGTAGCCTTCGCGCGCCAGCTGCTTGATCCGCTCGGCGTGTTTCGACGCGAGGTCGGTTCGCAACTTGAAGACGATGCGACCCTTGGTGGTGTCGATAACGATCGCGTTCTGCTTGTCGAGATTTGCAGGAAGCGGCTGGGCGAGAGCTGGGGCCGCGCAAACCAGCGCGACTAGCACGGCTAGAATTCGGATCATGAAAACTCCGGATCAAATGAAGGAAAGGTCTTTTGGTTTGCCGCGTGTCGCAAAACCGGTTCCCACTTTTGCGGCATATGCGGATGTTTTGGTTAGGGGGCGAATTTGGCCTTGAGGCTGGCCGCGACGAGCGGTGGCACGAACGCCGAAACGTCGCCGCCCATGCCGGCGATTTGGCGCACCAGTGTGGCGGTGATCGGGCGGACGGCGGCCGACGCCGGAACGAACACCGTTTGCACGTCAGGCGCCATGGTTTCGTTCATGCCGGCGATCTGCATCTCGAAATCGAGGTCAGTGCCGTCGCGCAAGCCCCTGACCATGATTGCGGCGCCATGTTTTTGCGCCGCGGTAACGGTGAGATTGTCATAGGTCGTGCAGTCGAAGGCGCAGCCGGCCTTGGCGGCCACCGGCGCGAACACCGCCCGCGCCATGTCCAGCCGCTCCTCCGTCGAAAAAAGCGGCTTTTTGCTGGAATGTACCCCGATGGCGATAATCAGCCGGTCGCAGAGGCCCACGGCGCGCCGGACCACGTCCAGATGGCCGTTGGTGACGGGATCGAATGAGCCGGGATACAGCGCGATGCGGGGCATGAACCCCTCTAGCGCGCCCCGAGCGGCCCGGCAAGCCGCGCCGGTTCCGCAGAACCCGGCGTTTTCCTAGGTCGGCCATAGAAACGCTTTCGGGCTCGCAGCGTCTCCCAAGGCAAGCCGGCCATGTTTCGTCCTTGGCCGGCCACGAAACAAAACTCGAGCCGGACGAAACCATTTTGTCAGGGGGCGAAGACATCCGGAAACGGGTGCTGGGTACCAATTAACCAACGAAACGACGGGCCGCAAAGGCCCAACGACAGGGGACCGTCATGATCAAGGCTCTTTCAGCCATCACCATCGCTGCATTTATCGCCGCTGCCCTTACCGTCCTGCCCGGCTTTGCCCCGGAGGTTGAAGCGAGCGTTCCGCAAGCCCTCGCCAAGGCCGACCGGCTCGATATCCGCACCGTCGGCCCTGACTGCTCGCAGCAGGCCTGGCCGAATTTCGAAGCTTCCTGCCTGCGCGTCGCCGGCTCCAAGACCATGATCCGGCAAGCCCGGCTCGTGACCGCCGACCGCACGCCATAAGCGCGCCGCCGACACAACCATTTCCGGATCGGACGAGAACGGAGGCCAGGCGGGCGCCCTAGCCTCCGTTTCCATTTCCATTGCCGTTTTCGGTGTCCTCGCCGATGTGCTCGACGGACACCACATGCTCGTCTTCGGCGGTGTCGAACACGATCACGCCCTGGGTCGAGCGGCCCGCAATCCGGATGCCCTCGACCGGGCAGCGGATCAATTGACCCTTGTCGGTCACCAGCATGATCTGATCGCTGTCCTCGACCGGGAAGGACGCCACCAGCTTGCCGTTGCGGCTGTTCACGGACATCGCGACGATGCCTTTGCCGCCGCGCCCCGTCGTCCGGTATTCGAACGACGAGGAGCGTTTGCCGTAGCCGTTTTCGCTGATGGTCAGCACGAATTGCTCGCCGGCGGACATTTCGACATAGCGCTGCTCGCCAAGCTCGATGGCGCCCGACGCTTCCTCGTTGTCGATCCCCGCCTCCTCCTCGACGCCACCACGCCGCACCGCATTGGCGCGACGCAGATAGGCGGCGCGCTCCTCGGCATCGACATCCAAGTGGCGCAGGATGGTGAGCGAGATCACCTTGTCGTTTTCGGGCAACGCGATGCCGCGCACGCCCATTGAGGTGCGGCCCTGGAACACCCGCACGTCGGTGACGGGGAAACGGATGCACTGGCCTCCGGCGGCGGTCAGCAGCACGTCGTCGCGCTCAGTGCATATCTGCACGTCGACGATCGCTTCGTCGTCATCAAGCTTCATGGCGATGATGCCGGAACGACGGACATCGACGAAATCAGACAGCTTGTTGCGGCGGACATTGCCGCCGGTGGTCGCGAACATCACGTCGAGATTGGCCCATGAGGATTCATCCTCGGGCAGCGGCATGATGGTGGTGATGCGCTCGCCCTGCTCCAGCGGCAGGATGTTGATCAGAGCCTTGCCGCGGGCGTTCGGCGCCGCCACCGGCAGCCGCCAGACCTTCTCCTTGTAGACCTTGCCGCGCGAGGAGAAGAACAGCACCGGCGTGTGGGTCGAGGCCACGAACAAGCGGCTGACGAAATCCTCGTCGCGGGTCTGCATTCCCGAACGGCCCTTGCCGCCGCGGCGTTGCGCCCGATAGGCCGACAGCGGCACCCGCTTGACGTAGCCGGCATGCGAGACCGTCACCACCATGTCCTCGCGCTGGATCAGGTCCTCGTCCTCGACCTCGCCTTCATGCTCGATGATGACGGTTTTGCGCGGGGTCGCGAATTCCGACTTCACGTCCGCAAGTTCGGTCTTGATGATCGCCTGCACGCGGGCGCGCGAACGCAGGATCTCGAGGTAGTCGGCGATTTCCACCGCCAGTTTGTCGAGTTCTTCGGAAATCTCATCGCGCCCCAGCGCGGTAAGGCGCTGCAGCCGCAGATCGAGAATCGCCTTGGCCTGCTCCAATGACAGCCGCGCGGTGCCGTCCTCGGCGAGCCGATGGCGCGGATCGTCGATCAGCGTGATCATCGCCGCCACGTCTTGCGCCGCCCAGACACGCGACATCAGGGTTTCACGCGCGGTGTTGGGATCGGGCGAGGTCCGGATCACGCGAATGATCTCGTCGATATTCGCCACCGCAATGGCGAGACCGACCAGGATATGGGCGCGATCGCGGGCCTTGTTGAGCAAAAATTTAGTACGGCGCGTCACCACCTGTTCGCGGAAGGCGATGAACAGCGTCAGCAGATCCTTCAGGTTCATCACCTGCGGGCGGCCGGCGTCGAGCGCGACCATGTTGGCGCCGAAATTGGTCTGCAGCGGCGTGAACCTGTAGAGCTGGTTCAGCACGACCTCAGGGACCGCGTCGCGCTTCAGCTCGACGACGACGCGGAAACCATCGCGGTCGGATTCGTCGCGCAGGTCGGAAATGCCCTCGATCTTCTTCTCGCGCACCAGTTCGGCGATGCGCTCGACCATGGTGGCCTTGTTCACCTGGTAGGGGATTTCCGAGATGATGATCGCTTCGCGGTCCTTGCGGATGGTGTCGATCGACAGCTTGCCGCGCATCACGATCGAGCCGCGGCCGAGGTGATAGGCCGAGCGGATGCCCTGGCGTCCGAGGAT
Source organism: Bradyrhizobium sp. URHD0069 (assembly GCF_000701345.1). Lineage (GTDB taxonomy): Bacteria > Pseudomonadota > Alphaproteobacteria > Rhizobiales > Xanthobacteraceae > Bradyrhizobium. The sequence goes on from NZ_JNIJ01000024.1 coordinate 49,775, forward strand.
GATGCCGCCGGTCGGAAAATCCGGTCCCGGAATGATGTTGATGAGTTCGTCGATGCCAAGCGCGGGATTGTCGATCAGCGCCACGCAGGCGTCGATCACCTCGCCCAGATTGTGCGGGGGGATATTGGTCGCCATGCCGACAGCGATGCCGCCGGCGCCGTTGACCAGCAGGTTTGGAAACTTCGCCGGCAGAACCGAGGGTTCTTTCTCGGAGCTGTCGTAATTGGGCTGGAAATCGACGGTGTCCTTGTCGATATCGTCGAGCAGCGACTGCGCGATCTTGGTCAGGCGGGATTCCGTGTACCGCATCGCGGCGGCCATATCGCCGTCCACCGAGCCGAAATTGCCCTGCCCGTCGATCAGCGGCACGCGCATGGAGAAATCCTGCGCCATGCGGACCAGCGCGTCGTAGACCGACTGGTCGCCGTGCGGATGGTACTTACCGATGACGTCGCCGACGGTGCGCGCGGACTTGCGGTACTGCTTGTTCCATTCGAACCCGTTCTCATACATCGCGTAGAGAATGCGGCGATGCACCGGCTTGAGACCGTCGCGCGCATCGGGCAGCGCCCGCGCCACGATCACGCTCATCGCGTAATCGAGGTAGGAGCGCTTCATCTCGTCGAGGATCGATACGGGACGAATATCGGAGGGCGCCGGCGGCTCTCCGGCCGTCGTATCTTCAGGGTCAGACAAAGGGGGAATCCAGTCAGTTCTTGTTGAGAATCATATAGCGTATCGAGGCCGTTCAAACCACCCCTTAGCGGGTCGGCGCCACCGGTTTTTCCCCTCGTTTTTCCAGAGACTTACGCTGCCTGCGGCGCTCTTAGCGGCGGCCGCGAAACCGACCCCAAAAGGTCTTCCGCGGGACCCTCCTGCCGGAGGCGAAAATGCCTCGGCCCGGGCAGCATAGCGAGGTTGCTCGTACCCCCGCGCGCGGCCGGTCGGCCAACCGGTCGCGCGAAAACGCGCGTCCGATGGCAGGCGCCGCTCCGCCCGGTGAGGCGGCCACTGGATCGCGTTGCTCGTCGCGCTCAGAACGGAATATCGTCGTCCATGTCGCCGTTGCGGGCCCCGGCCGCGACCGCGCGGCGCGGCGCGCTGGACGGACCGCCGGACCCGAAATCGCCACTGGAATCGTCCGATCCGAAATTGCCGCCACCGCCGCTGCGGCCGTCAAGCATGGTCAGCGTCGAGTTGAAGTTCTGCAGCACCACTTCGGTCGAATATTTCTCGACGCCGGCCTGATCGGTCCATTTGCGGGTCTGCAACTGACCTTCGATGTAAACCTTGGCGCCCTTCTTCAGATATTGCTCGGCGATCTTGCACAAGCCTTCGCTGAAAATCACCACGCGATGCCACTCGGTCTTTTCCTTGCGCTCGCCGGTCGCCTTGTCGCGCCAGGTATCGGACGTAGCGATACGCAGATTGGCGATAGGCCGCCCATCCTGAGTCCGTTTGATTTCCGGATCGGCCCCGAGATTGCCAATCAGGATCACCTTGTTCACGCTTCCCGCCATCGCCGTTCTCCACTCTCGAAAATCACTGATCTGGGCCAGACGCACGGCGCGAGCGCCCGTGTTGTCTTAAGATATCCCTCTCGGGACCGACCCTATACGCTGCCCGCTCCCCGCAAGCCTGACGATCCCCTGGTTATCCACATATAGCACTCCTTGCCGGAATGTTCCAGTTTTGTTCCCGTCGGGCAGTTGTGCGTGCAAGCGACGCCGGGGCATTTGTTTTTGGAACCCCAAAGTTCCATCTTTGGAACCAAAGAGTTCCATCGGGTTCCGGAAAAGCCCTAACAAATCACTAAATTGCGGCGGTTTCACTTCGCTCGCAAGTGTTGCATTTCGGCGACGGCATTTCCGGTTGAATCGGGCTATGTTGCCCCCACGAATTCCATCACGGGGCGTTACGCCTGAATTGAAACCCTTCATTCCGCACAGCGAACAAAAGTCGGAGAGATTAAGATGAAGAAGTTTTTATTGGGTACCGTTGGTTTTGTTGCTTTGGGCATGGCGGCTCCCGCCTCGGCGGCTGATCTGCCTGCTCGTCCAATCACCAAGGCGCCGCCGCCGGTGATTGCTCCGATATACGATTGGACCGGCTTCTACATCGGCGTCAATGGCGGTTGGGGAAGGAGCCGCAAATGCTGGGAAGACGCGACAGACTCGGCCGGCGTTTTCTTCGGTTTCGAGGGCTGCCATGACGCAGAGGGCGGCACGGCCGGTGGTCAGATCGGCTATCGCTGGCAGAACGCCGGATTCGTGGTCGGTGTCGAAGGCCAGGGCAACTGGGCAGACTTCCATGGCTCCAACCAGAGCTTGGCCTTCGCGAACACCACCAACCAGTCGCGCATTGACTCCTTCGCACTGATCACCGGCCAGGTCGGCTATGCCTGGAACAATGTCCTGCTCTATGTGAAGGGCGGCGGGGCAGTGACCAATGATCGTCACCGGATTTTTGACACACCCACTGGTGTTCTCCTTGCAAGCAGCGGCGACCAAACCCGCTGGGGCGGCACGGTCGGTGTGGGCGTCGAAGTTGGCTTCGCGCAGAACTGGTCGGCTGGCGTCGCATACGATCACTTGTTTATGGGCTCGCAGACCGTCGGCTTCGTCGACCCGGCCGGCGTATTCTTCGGAACCGACCGCATCCGCTCGGACGTGGATATCGTCACCGTCCGCGTGAACTATCGCTTTGGTGGCCCGGTCATCGGGCGGTACTGATCTCAGCCTGAACTGAGTATCTCGATTGAGAAAAGGCCGGCCTTGCGCCGGCCTTTTTTTGCTTGCGCCGGCATTCGATATGCCTCCACTGCATTGCACCCCGCAACAAAACGTTGATGGCTCGCAACAGGCACTGGAAATGCGCGCGCGTTCTTTCTATGTTCCGAGCTCACCCAATTGGCGTTCGCTCCCCGGTTTCCGGAAGATGCGCGCCTGAATGCGGCGCAGTCAGCGCGCCTGGAATGCCGATATGGATGAAGTGATCAGGGCGAAGCGCCAACAGACCGCCGCGGGTACCCGCGCGATAACGATACGCGGCGCGCGCGAGCACAATCTCAAGAACGTCGATCTGGAAATTCCGCGCGACAAGCTCGTCGTCTTCACCGGGCTGTCCGGTTCCGGCAAATCATCGCTCGCCTTCGATACCATCTACGCCGAGGGACAGCGGCGCTACGTCGAATCGCTGTCGGCCTATGCGCGCCAGTTCCTGGAAATGATGCAGAAGCCGGACGTCGACCAGATCGACGGCCTGTCTCCGGCGATTTCCATCGAGCAAAAGACCACCTCGAAGAACCCTCGCTCCACCGTCGGCACGGTCACCGAGATCTACGATTACATGCGGCTATTGTGGGCGCGCGTCGGCGTGCCCTATTCGCCTGCGACGGGCTTGCCTATCGAAAGCCAGATCGTCTCGCAGATGGTTGACCGGGTGCTGGCGTTGCCGGAAGGCACGCGGCTCTATCTGCTGGCACCGGTGGTGCGCGGCCGCAAGGGCGAGTACCGCAAGGAACTCGCCGAATACCTCAAGAAGGGATTTCAGCGGGTCAAGATCGACGGCACGTTCTACGAGCTCGCGGAAGCACCGGTTCTCGACAAGAAATTCCCGCATGACATCGACGTGGTGGTGGACCGCATCGTGGTGCGCTCGGACATCGGTCAGCGGCTGGCGGAGAGCTTTGAGACTGCGCTGAAACTCGCGGACGGGCTGGCGGTGATCGAATACGCGGATGCGCCGGCTGCCCAGCCATCATCGTTCGAGACGCGCCCCGCGGGCGCTCCTCAGGATGAGGACGGAGCGCGGCGATCGAAGCCAGCCAAGCGGGGCCTCTCCCCTCGTCCTGAGGAGGCGCAAAGCGCCGTCTCGAAGGATGAGGCCGTGACAAAGAAAGTCGCCAAGATCCATGACAAGAGCGGGCCGGAACGGATTCTATTTTCGGAAAAGTTCGCCTGCCCGGTTTCCGGCTTTACGATTCCGGAAATCGAGCCGCGGCTGTTCTCGTTCAATAACCCTTACGGCGCCTGCCCAGCCTGCGGCGGTCTCGGCATCGAGCAGCACATCGACGAAGACCTCGTTATTCCCGACAAGGAGCTGACGCTGCGCAAGGGCGCGATCGCGCCGTGGGCGAAATCATCCTCGCCCTACTACATCCAGACCCTGACGGCGCTCGGCAAGTTCTACAAGTTCACGCTCGACACCAAGTGGAAGGACCTGCCGAAGAAGACGCAAAACGCCATCCTGCACGGCTCCGGCGAGGACGAGATCAAGTTCTCCTATGAAGACGGCGTGCGCTCCTACGACACCAAGAAGCCGTTCGAAGGCGTCATCACCAATATCGACCGCCGCTACCGCGAGACCGAGAGCGAATGGGCGCGCGAGGAGCTCGCCAAATACTTTTCGGACATTCCGTGCGAAGCCTGCCACGGCCATCGCCTCAAGCCGGAGGCGCTGTGCGTCAAGATCGGCGGCAAACATATCGGCGAAATCTCGGAAATGTCGGTGCGCCGCGCCGGCGAATGGTTCGAGACCGTGCCGAAGGCGCTCAATGCGCAGCAGAACGAGATCGCCGCGCGGGTCTTGAAGGAGATCCGCGAGCGGCTGTCGTTCCTGCTCGATGTCGGCCTGAACTACCTGACGCTGGCGCGCGCCTCGGGCACCCTGTCCGGCGGCGAAAGCCAGCGCATCCGTCTGGCGTCGCAGATCGGCTCGGGATTGACCGGTGTGCTCTATGTGCTGGACGAGCCATCGATCGGCTTGCACCAGCGCGACAACGCGCGGCTATTGGAAACCTTGAAGCGGCTGCGCGATCTCGGCAATACCGTGATCGTGGTCGAGCATGACGAGGACGCCATCCGGCTCGCCGATCATGTGCTCGATATCGGGCCCGGCGCCGGCATGCATGGCGGCCATATCGTCGCGCAGGGCACGCCGGCCGACATCATGAACAATCCGAACTCGCTGACCGGAAAATATCTCACCGGCGAAATGTCGGTAGCTATTCCCGAACGGAAACCGCCGAACCATCGCCGCACCATCAAAGTGATCAACGCCCGCGGCAACAATTTGAAAAACATCTCGGCGGAAATTCCGCTGGGGCTGTTCACCTGCGTCACCGGTGTCTCCGGCGGCGGCAAGTCGACGCTGCTGATCGACACCCTTTACAAAGCCATCGCGCGCAAGCTCAACAACGCCAGCGAGGGCGCGGCGCCGCACGACCGCATCGAAGGGCTCGAGCATATCGACAAGATCATCGACATCGACCAGTCGCCGATCGGCCGCACGCCCCGCTCCAATCCCGCGACCTATACCGGCGCGTTCACGCCGATCCGCGAATGGTTCGCCGGGCTGCCGGAGGCAAAGGCGCGCGGCTACGAACCGGGACGATTTTCGTTCAACGTCAAGGGCGGCCGCTGCGAGGCCTGCCAGGGCGACGGCGTCATCAAGATCGAGATGCACTTTCTCCCCGATGTCTACGTCACCTGCGACGTCTGCAAGGGCAAGCGCTACAACCGCGAGACGCTGGAGGTGCTGTTCAAGGGCAAGTCGATCGCGGACGTGCTGGACATGACGGTCGAGGAAGCCGCCGAGTTTTTCAAGGCGGTGCCGCGGGTGCGCGAGACCTTCAAGACTCTGCATCGCGTCGGGCTCGACTACATCCATGTCGGCCAACAGGCGACGACGTTGTCGGGCGGTGAAGCCCAGCGCGTCAAACTGGCAAAGGAATTGTCAAAGCGCGCTACCGGCCGCACGCTCTATATTCTGGATGAACCGACCACCGGGCTGCATTTCCATGACGTCGCAAAACTTCTGGAGGTGCTGCACGAGCTGGTATCGCAGGGCAACACCGTCGTGGTCATCGAGCACAATCTCGAAGTGATAAAAACCGCGGATTGGGTGATCGACCTCGGCCCTGAAGGCGGCGACGGCGGCGGCGAAATCGTCGCCTGGGGCCCGCCGGAAGACATCGTGAAAGCCCCGCGCAGCTACACCGGCAAATTCCTGGCGCCGGTGCTGGCGAAGGCGGAGGGAAAGCCGCGGAAAAGCGGGGCGAGTGAGGCGGCGGAGTAGCCGGGCTTCGAGAAACCTCCGGCAACAGCGCGCAAGGTGGTTAGCGAATTGTCTCCGCATCGCTACTTCCTGAACGAGCGAGCGCGGCGCAGCAAAAGTAGTGCTGTAAAGACTGGTCGGCTTCTCTCGTAGGGCGGAATAGCGAAGCGTATTCCGCCTCTTCCATCGCTTGAACATGCCGCGCAATACGCTTCGCTATTGCCGCCCTACTCACTGCCACTCACCCAAAGCGTGCAGCTACGCCGCGTTCAAAGCCTGCGCAATATCGGCGATCAAATCCGCCGGGTGTTCGATACCGATCGACAGCCGGATCGTGGAGTCGAGAATGCCTATTTTCTCGCGGATGTCGACGGGAACGCCGGAGTGGGTCATGCTTGCGGGCAGGCTGGCAAGTGACTCGGTGCCGCCGAGGCTCACCGCCAGCTTGAAGATTTGCAGCGCGTTCAGGAATTGGAAGGCGGCGGCCTGGCCGCCGACGATGTCGAACGAGAAGGTCGAGCCCGCGGCGGTGCATTGCCTGGCGAACAGGCGGCCGGCCGGCGAGTCCGCTGCGTGGTAAGGAAGGTAATGGACTTTTGCCACCTTGGCGTGGTCGTGCAGGTAATCCGCCACGAGCCGCGCATTCTGGTCGGCTTTTTCCATGCGGATACCAAGCGTTTCCAGCGACCGGCTGATCATCCAGCAGGAATGCGGATCCAGTTGGGTGCCGATGGCGCCTCGCAGCGCCCTAATGTCCTTCATGATGGCTTTTGAACCGAGCGCTGCGCCCGCGATCAGGTCGGAATGACCGCCGACATATTTGGTCAACGAGTACAGCGAGAGATCGGCGCCGTGTTCGATCGGCCGCTGAAACACCGGCCCGAGCAGCGTGTTGTCGCAGGCGACGATCGGCCTGTGCCCCTGAGCTTTGCCGATCATCTCGGCGACGCCGCGGACCATCGCGATATCGACCAAGCCGTTGGTGGGATTGGCTGGGGTTTCGATCAAGATCATCGCAACCCGGCCCTTGTGCATGGCGTCCTCGGCCGCCAGCCGGACGGCGGTTTCGTCGATACCGTCGGCAAAGCCCACCGCACCGATGGAGAGACCTGCAAGCGTCTTCGCAAGCAGCGTTTCCGTCCCACCATAGAGCGGTTGAGAGTGCAGAATGACGTCGCCGGGCCGGACGAATGCGAGGATCGTGGTCGCGATCGCCGCCATGCCGGATGAGAACAGCGCGCATTTCTCGGTGCGCTCGTAGACAGCGAGCCTGTCCTCGACGATCTCGCTGTTGGGATGATTGAACCGCGAATAAACCAGGCCCGCGCCCATCCCCTCGGGGGGTTCGCGCCGGCCCGAGACGAAATCGAAAAAATCCTGTCCGTCTTCGGCGGTCCTGAAGACGAAGGTCGAGGTCAGGAAAACCGGTGGTTTGACGGCGCCTTCTGACAGTTGCGGATCGTAGCCGTAGTTCAGCATCAGCGTTTCCGGATGCAGCATGTGGTTGCCGATGTGGGTCTTCGACGGAAACGGTTTCACCATGGCCTGCCTCCCTGTCTGGATTCGGAACGTCGATGTGCGCGGGAGAGGCGTATTCCGACCATCTCACTCCTCTATCACCGCCTTCACAAACCATACCGGATCGTCGCAGAATTCGCGCATGACCTTGTAGTGATCCGTCTCTCCGAATGGCCGATATTGTCCATCCGCCGCATCACTTCAAAAATTCGATCTGACGCGAGGGAGACAGCGCCGATTCCGGTTCGTCGAAAATGAAGATGTCTTGCCGCTGGCAGCGGCTCTTCGAAGAAGCGCAAAAAGCCTTCGCCATGCGAGTGCGAGAGGAAGTCAGGTTGGGTGATGCGCAAAAGACCGATCGGCCGTTCCGGTGGCCAATCCCTTTATATCCGAACTCATGCCCGACGTTCATTGTCTCGAGTTGGCTGGCGCCCTCACTCGCAACGCTACTTCCGTCGGCGACGTGTTCGCTTAAGCACACGCTTTCGGCTTCGGCCCGAACTGAGCCCGCCCAGCCGTTTCGCGTTTGCCGCTACTTTCCGTCGATATCGATGAACTATTGCATCGCCCGAAGCACCAGTCATTAGGCTTGTGGTGGCCTGCATGGCAGCGTGGATCTTTTCGCTGACCATTCGTTCAGCTTCGCGCCGGGCGCGTTTGCCGCCGCGCATCAGCTTCATCATCCGCAGCGCGACCACGCCATTTGCTTCTAGCGCCAACATCATCAACGAGTTGAACATCCGCAGCCCTCTCCACAACTGTCGCACCAGGACGAAAGGTTTGCATGTTCCGAACGCGCACTTGATCCCCGAAACAGGCTTGGTGGAAGCCTAAGCAAACGCTTCCGCCCCTCGGTGTGTGCCGCTTACATGAAAAGCCTCGAAGATAGCCTTCTGGCCTTTTCAGATCGGCGTAGATCCGGCCGTGTCCAATGTTCCTCGCCGCACATCAGTTGTGCCAGAACAACACTAAAAGAAGAATGATCGGGAGCGGAACTCCCAACAACCATAACAAAGCGCCTCTGCCGAAACCCATGACGTGCTCCACAGCTAATTTGCATTACTCAATTAAGCCGCGACGCTTCCGAGCGTTCCCCTCAGAGGATGGGCCGCTCGGCAAATCTTGTATTGGGCACGTCGTTTTTGTTGGGAACAAACGTCAGGGTTGATGAATAGCGCGCGGCGCAGAGTGGCTCAGCCTATCCGTTGCTTTTGCTGATTGGATGAATGTGGCGCAATCGGTTCACCACGCGCTACTGCCTGGCGAAGGCGGACGACCAGAGCCGAGCAAGACGGCAGAGTGACTATTCATCCATCACCGCTTCCACGAACCCCGCCGGATCGGCGCAAAATTCGCGTATGACCTTGTAGTGATCCGTCTGTTCGACGGTCACCGTTTCCAATCCATACTTTGACAACCGCAGCAGGCGCGCATTGGGATAAGCCATCAGCATCGGGGAATGCGTGGCCATAATCACCTGGCAATTTTGGGAGTTATCCATCCGCCGCATCAACTTTAGAAACTCGATCTGGCGCGAGGGCGACAGCGCGGATTCCGGTTCGTCGAAGATGAAGATGCCCTGGCGCTGGCAGCGCTCCTCGAAGAAGCGCAAGAAGCCCTCGCCATGCGAATGGGACAGGAAGTCCGGCGGGGGTGGGCCAGGCGTACCGATAGCGGCTTCATCCAGATATCTCGCCAGCGAGAAGAAACTCTCGGCGCGGAAGAACCAGCCGTTGGTGATCTTCGGCAGCCAACTCGCGCGCAGCGCCGTTGAAAGCTGTCCGCCCATCTTCTCCAGCGCGTTCGAGTGATCGACCGGCATGTACCCCTTGCCGCCCCCGGCTTCGTCGTATCCGGCGAGTACGGCGATCCCCTCCAGAAACGTGGATTTGCCGGTGCCGTTTTCCCCGGCGATGATCGTGATCGAGCGATCGAATTCGAGCTCGAAGTCATCCTGCAGGAACGGCAGACAGAACGGATAGGCCGCGCGGTCGGCGATGCGCGATGGATCGAGCCAAATGCGCCTCAGGTACGGCGCCGGCATCCGAATTGTGCGGTTTCGTCTCGAACCCATGCAGTCAGGAACTGCCTAATACCCGGTGGTTAAACCCAGTATCATTACAACCTGGCCGGGTCACGGGTTTTCAGACCGTTCAAGTCGATTGCCGCGGTCCGGATAGTGCTTTGGATCCGGCCGGCAACTCATGAGCGCAATCTTCGGCATCACGCCCTCTGTTGGGCGAAAGATTTTGCATCACCCCGGCGCATTGCGCCGCAGGATCGCGGAGCTTCTTGTCAAAAAGTCTGACATTCGGCACCTTTGATTGCAAAATGCCAGACCATGCGAAGCTTGTAGCGATTACACCGCAATGCCCAGCTCCACCTACGCCCTCTTCCGCAACGCGATTCTCGCCGAGCAGCAGGTAACCTGCACTTATCTGGGCCGCCCGCGCGAAGTCTGCCCGCACATTATCGGCAAGGACAGAGACGGCGCGGAAGCTGTGCTGGCATGGCAATTTGCAGGAGAAAGCAGCGGCAAGCTGCCGCAATGGCGTTGTCTAAAACTTGCTAACGTCAGAAACGCCCGCGCCCGTGAAGGCCGATGGCATGAAGGCGGCGGCGCGCACACGACGCCGCAAAAATGCGTCACCAGGATCGACCTCGACATTAACGTGCACGTGCGCAAGCGGCGAAACTAGCCGGAATTCGGCGCTCGTACACGGTCTCGAAGCAAAGTTTTGGTTATAGCAGCCGCATTGCTTGCCGCCGTCTCCTGAGCTATCCCAACAAAAGCCGGCCGGTCTGTTGCCCTGATTGCAATCTGTGAGTGCGTCATTGGCCGTGCTTAAGCATGTCGTCGTCGCTCAAGTCCCAGTCCTGCCACAACTGCAGGGCCGCGAGCAGCACCACGAGTCCGCCAAGACTTGGATGCCAGAATCGCAGCAGACCGTGGCCGGAATAGCCGAAGACGTAGGGCGATGCGATCAGCCACAGGCCAAGCAGGATTTCGGCGACGTGCTCCCAACGCTGCAACGCAACATACTCCAGCTGGGCAAGGCCGAACACCAGGATGCCGACCGTAAAGGTATTCAGAATCACGAAGCTGCGTTCGGCATCGACAACGCCATGGTCTCCCTGCATGGGAAACCATGGCGACAACACGATCAGCACGCCAAGCAGCATGCCGCACCAGTCTTCCCATGTTCGGTGAGTTTTGAAAAAACGAAAGTCCGACATTGTCGACCTCCCCTGATAAGAGGCATACGTCGGCGGCTGGCGAGCATGACACTGCGATTGTCGAACGACCTGTCCGGCCGCATGGAGGGCGTATGTCCGTTTTGAACGTGGGGATGGCATTCGTTCCTGCAAGGCCCATTCAGAGCAATTTCGTGATCTGCAAGGGGTCTGAAAAAGCGCATCACCGCGAATCTGAAGATGCGGGCCCTGGTTTTTCGCGGGTGAAGCGAATAACGAGAACACCGAATACACCGACGGATTGGCTGACATGAACAACACGGTTTCCAACAACCCATCGCTTCACCGTTACGAACTGAAGGTCGACGGCCATGTCGCCGCGACTTATTACGCGATCGCCGACGGCGTCATCACCTTCGAGCATACCGAGGTGCCGCCTGAACTCGGCGGCAAGGGCATCGGATCGAAGCTGGTCAAGGGCGCGCTCGACCAGGTGCGGACCGAGGGATTGAAGGTCATCGCACAGTGCCCGTTCGTCAAAGCCTGGATCGAGAAGCACCCGGATTATACGAGCCTGCTGAAGGCCTAGATCGCCGGTTTGCATCAGTGGGTTCACGCGCCTAAATGACTGGCGCAATCGTTCTTTGGAAATGGCAATCATGAACACAGGCAACGTCCGCGACAACAAGGCGCAAAGCCGTTTCGAACTCGATGTCGGGGGCGCGGTAGCCTTTGCGAATTATCGCCTCGCGTCGTCGACTGTCGTCATCACTCACACCGAGACGCCCCGCGCGCTGCGCGGCCAGGGCATCGCGTCAGAACTGGTGCAAGGCGCCTTGAAACTGATCCGCGACGATGGGCTAAAGGTCGTCGCCGGCTGCAGCTTCGTGGTGGATTATTTGCGCAAGCATCCCGAGTACGCGGATCTGATGGGGTGACCAACGGCGGCGTCGCCACAACGTCGCTGTCATCCCACGCGAACGCGAGGTTAGGGGTCCCTGCGTTCCGCGGGGATGACCACGGAATATGATGGCGCGCTGCGGCTGGTAGCCTCACACAATCTTAATGGACATGTCCGGCAGGCCATCCAACTTGCACAACAGCACGTCGCCCTTGACCACCGGACCGACATTCTCCGGCGTGCCGGAATAGATGATGTCGCCCGCCTTCAGCTCGAAGGCTTCGGACAATTTCGAGATCTGCTCCGCGACGCTCCAGATCATGTTCTGCAGGTTCGAGTTCTGCTTGACCGTATTGTTCACGGCCAGCGAGATCGCGCCCTTGGTGAAATGCCCGGTTTTCGCGACCGGGTGGATCGGACCGAGTACGGCGGAGCGGTCGAAGCTCTTGCCGATCTCCCATGGCTTCTTCTCGTCCCCCATGGCGCGCTGCAGGTCGCGTCGCGTCATATCGAGACCGAGCGCATAGCCGTAGACATGTTCGAGCGCCGCTTCCGTCGGGATGTTGGTGCCGCCCGACTTCAGTGCCGCGACCAGCTCGACCTCATAGTGATAGTTCTTGGTCAGCGACGGATAGGGATGATCCCCGACCGTCCCGATCGCGACGTTCTGGATCGCATCGGTTGGCTTTTGAAAGAAGAACGGCGGCTCCCGCGTCGGGTCGGAGCCCATTTCGCGCGAATGCGCGGCATAGTTTCGCCCGATGCAATAGATCCGTCGCACCGGAAACACATCGGTCTCGCCGACGATGGGGATCGTGGTGATGCCCACCGGAAAAATGACTTTCGGGCCGGCTTGCGCTTCGGCCGAAGCGCTTTGCGTGGCGGCGCCCGCCAGCGCCAGTGCGCCTGTTGCGAGGACGGTTCTGCGATCGACGGTATCCATGGCGTTCTCCCCTGTCTTGTCGGTTTCTTGTTCGAGGGCTTATCTAAACCCGCGCGATGCCGGGCAGGATAAAGCCTGCGGCTGCACTGCGACACAAAAAAGGGCCCGCATAGAGGCGAGTTTCTCAGTCTATTCCCGGACGAGCGGTTAGTGCTTGATCTCAGGCGGCAGCTTGCCGCCGTTCGCGGCGAGCTTCACCATCACCTGTTTGTGCAGCCAGACGTTCATCTTCGCGGAATCGTTGCTGTCGCCGGTGTAACCGAGCTCCTTGGCCAGATCCTTGCGGGCGGCAAGGCTGGAATCGATGTCGAGCGCCTTCATCAGATCGACGATCGAGGTGCGCCATTCCAGTTTTTCCTTTTTAGCCGCAACCGCCTTGTCCAGAATGGGCGCGACGTCGACGGTCTGCGCCGGAGCGGCCGGTGTAGCGCCCGATCCTGCGGTGGTCGTGGTCGTGGTCGCACCGCCGCCTGCGGGCGCGGCGCCGGCGGTGGTGGTGGTGGTGCCGAAGATTGCGCCCATGATTTTGCCGAAAATACTCATCGTTTTCTCCCTTGAACTTGAGGATATTGTGAAGGGCTTGAACGGCACTTTTCTGCGCTGCCGGCAACACCGGGCCGGACCAGTCCGAAGCTTAATCTCCTCAGATGCGCTTGCCAATGCGGACCGGCGCAATCTGAACCATCGGCGTGTTCCGACCTGCGAGAAGCCCTGTGGCGCGGCTAGGAAGACTTCAAGGCGGTGCCGTCGCTTCGCTCCCTTGCAATGACGAGAAGCAGCCTTGTTTTGGCCGCGCTTGCCACGGACATTTGTGTTGTCCGGTCACAACTCGTCATGGCGAATCGATTGCAGGTGCTGAGAGCCCCGATGACCCTTCGTTCTCTTTCCAGAGCGTTAGCGGTGAGCGCCGCTCTGTTCATACCGGGAGCGTCGGCACTAGCGGCATCCTGCGGCACCGGCAACTTTGATGCATGGCTTAACGAATTCAGGAGCGAAGCCGCAGCCAAGGGAATTTCCCAATCGGCCATCGCATCCGGCCTGGCTGGCGTGACGCTGGATCAGGCGGTGTTGTCGCGGGATCGTTCGCAGCGGGCCTTCAACCAAAGTTTCGAGGAGTTTTCGGGGCGTATGGTCCCTCCCCGTCTCGCTCGCGGCGCCAACATGATGAAGCAATATGGTTCGGTGCTCGCCCGCATCGAACAAAGTTACGGCGTGCCGGGCGAAGTGCTGGTAGCGATCTGGGGGCTCGAGACCGACTTCGGCGTCAACATCGGAAAATTTCCGACCATACGCTCGCTGGCGACGCTGGCGTACGACTGCCGGCGCTCGGAGATGTTCCGTGCGGAATTGATGGATGCGCTGCGCATCGTCGAGCGCGGAGATCTCGCGCCATCGGAAATGCGCGGCGCTTGGGCCGGTGAGCTCGGCCAGACCCAGTTCATGCCCTCGTCCTACATCAAATTCGCTGTCGATTTCGACGGCAACGGCCGCCGCGATCTCTTGCGCAGTGCGCCCGATGTGCTGGCATCGACCGCGAACTACCTTGCCGGTCACGGCTGGCAGCGCGGCAAGGACTGGGAGCCCGGCAGTGCGAATTTCGCTGCCATCCAGCAATGGAACAAGAGCGAGGTCTATTCGAAGACGGTTGCATATTTTGCAAGCCAACTCGGACGCGCATCCTGAACTTTCTGAGTACTACCGTTAGGGCTTGCCTCCTGAAGGGCCGGTCGCCCGGCGCAACCGGCCCTGCGTAGGCTTACTTCGTTCCGCCCGCGTGCATCGCCTTCGTCAGATGCACCGCGCATGCACCCATCTTGCCGCTGAGCATCGCGGCCTGCGCCTGCGCGACTTCCTTTTGCGCCGTGATCTTGCCAGCGCCGTCGGCCATGGTTTCGATTGCGGATTCGGTTTTCGCCAAGTTATCACCGCTGCAGCCTGCCATTTTCGCGGCCGATGCCGGAACGACTGCGGAGGCAACGACAGCCATTACGGCTGCTCCGAGTAGCTTGTTGAGCATGTTACTTTCCCCATTTCAGAACAGATTCCGGCATCATCGCCGAATGCTGTGAAACGATTGATCGCCGATCGATGGAAAGTTTCGAATGAATTTCGCGCGATACAAATGTGATCGGCGCGCGATGCAAAGCCTCATGCGTGAAGGCGCATTCTCATTACAGGTTCGTAACAAGTCTCTCACCGCGGCGCCGGGCGCGTTGATACCGACGTGACGCTCGCATCTGCTCGACGTCGAAGCCTACGGCACCGGATGCATCCTTGATCGCGTCGTCGCGGCTTGACGTCGGCTGGATTAAATGCGGCCGCAGCATCCCGGCGACATGTGCAGCGATCGCCGCAGCGCCGTAGGGTGATGCGACCGCGCCGCCGGTGGCTCCGTGGGTCCAAGCGGGTTCCACCCACGGTCCCCAAATGGTGCAGTACGGTAGACAATAATGAATGTGTATTCATTCTGAAAGTCCGCATGCGACTTGCGCATGACCACTTCTTGATTTTTCCTCGGGTCGGATTCCGCGGTAACGCACCGCTTTGACGCCAGCTCTGGTTCCGGATCGGCCTAGGCTACCTTTGATCTCTGGTACTTTGGGGTCTTGCCGATATTTTTCGCCATGGCCAAGGGCTTGGACGCCCGATCGTCGTTTGGCCAGTTCTGCCGAACGGTTAATCGAACCTTACCGCAGCTATGCATTTGAAGCTTAGCTGCATCGCAGCATTTTGGCTTTTGGAACTAGGAACACTTCTCTATATTCATTTCAACGGTGAATGGCTCCGTCCAAGCGCTGAGCCGCAAATATTAAGGAGAACTATTGTGTTGCTCTCACTCATTCGCATGATCCAGGCATTCCGGAACTATCAGCGCAATGTCAGCGAACTTTCCCGGCTCAGCGACCGCGAACTGGCCGATATCGGTCTTGATCGCTCGGACATTCGGCGCATTGCAGCCGGCTCCTACAACGGCTGATCCGTGCTTCGGCCGACCAACGGATAACCGCCCGCCTCGCCGCGGGCGTTGTCGTATCTGGCGCTACGCGCTACCTCTGTGCCTATGACAGGCACCAAACCTAACCCTGAACCCGTACATATCGTTGGCGCGGGCCTTGCGGGCTCGGAAGCCGCTTGGCAGGTCGCCGAATCAGGCGTCCGCGTCGTCCTGCACGAGATGCGCCCCCACCGGATGACTGAGGCGCACCGCACCGACGGCCTCGCCGAACTTGTGTGCTCCAATTCGTTTCGTTCTGATGACGCCGCCAACAACGCGGTCGGGTTGCTCCATGCCGAGATGCGCCGGCTCGGTTCGCTGATCATGCGCGCCGCCGACGCCAATCAGGTACCCGCAGGTGGCGCCCTGGCGGTCGATCGCGACGGCTTTTCGGCGGCCGTTACCAAAGCGCTCAACGAGCACCCGCTGATCGAAATTCATCGTTCCGAAATTCAGGGTCTGCCGCCCGCGGATTGGAGCAACGTCATCGTCGCGACCGGACCCTTGACCTCCGCGCCGCTCGCGGAAGCCATCCGCGAACTCACCGATGAGAACGCGCTGGCGTTCTTCGATGCGATCGCCCCGATCGTGTACAAGGATTCCATCGACATGTCGGTGGCGTGGTTTCAGTCGCGCTACGACAAGATGGGACCGGGCGGTACCGGCGCCGACTATATCAATTGCCCGATGACCAAAGAGCAATACGACGCTTTCGTCGATGCGCTCATTTCAGGCGAGAAGACCGACTTCAAGGACTGGGAAACCAATACGCCCTATTTCGATGGCTGCCTGCCGATCGAGGTGATGGCCGAGCGCGGTCATGAGACGCTGCGTCATGGGCCGATGAAGCCGGTCGGGCTCACCAATCCGTACGATCCCACGGTAAAACCCTACGCCATCGTGCAACTGCGCCAGGACAACAAGCTCGGCACGCTCTACAATCTGGTCGGCTTCCAGACCAAGCTGAAGCACGGTGCGCAGCAACGCGTCTTCCGCACCATCCCCGCACTCGAGAAGGCCGAATTCGCCCGCCTCGGCGGCTTGCACCGCAACACCTTCCTGAATTCTCCGAAGCTTTTGGACGCGCAATTGCGGCTGCGGGCGCAACCGCAGCTGCGCTTCGCAGGTCAGATGACCGGCTGCGAAGGCTATGTGGAATCGGCAAGCATCGGGCTGATGGCCGGCCTCTATGCCGCGGCCGATGCGCGCTCGCAGACGCTGGCGCCGCCGCCGGCAACGACCGCGCTCGGATCGCTGCTCGGCCACATTACCGGCGGCCACATCGAAACCATCGAGCCGGGTGCGCGCTCGTTTCAGCCGATGAACATCAATTTCGGACTGTTTCCGCCGCTCGCCAGCCTCCCGACACGAAATCCCGACGGCACGCGGCTGCGCGGCAATGAAAAGACCGTTGCGAAGAAGCAGGCGATCAGCGCCCGCGCACTGACGGATATCGATCGCTGGATCGCTGATAATCTGCGCGTCGCGGCGGCGGCGTGAGCGTTTCATGAGCCTTCCCAATGAAGACGCCGCGGTTCTCTCGGCGCGATGGACCGAAGGCGTCTTGCTGAAGCGCGACGTATTTTCCACCGTCGAGCGTGGCCGCTTTCACAGCGACAACGGCGAAGTCGATGCGGTGTTGCGCCGGCTGGATCAGGTGCCCTGGTGGTCGTATATCCCGGCCCGCCATCTGTTCGCCCGCGAACGGCGCGCGCTGGCGCTGGCGCGCGACCTCGATGTCGGGCCAGAGCTATTGTGGGCCGGCCGGCAGGCGTTGGTGCGCGGATTTATCGACGGGGTGGCGCTGCATCTGGCAAAACCCTTTGGCGATGTCGCCTATTTCCATTCCGCAAAGCTTGCGTTACGCAAGCTGCATCGCGCCGGCATCTGCCACAACGATCTTGCCAAGGAGCAGAACTGGCTGCGCGGCAACGACGGCCGCGCCTACGTCACGGATTTTCAACTCGCCGCCTGCTTCAAAACGCGCGGCCGCCTGTTCCGCATCGCGGCGTACGAGGACCTCCGGCATCTGCTGAAGCACAAGCGCAGCTACGCCCCGGATGCGTTGACGCCAAAGGAACGCAAGATTCTCGCGCGCAAATCGCTGGTTGCCAGCGTCTGGCTCGTTACCGGCAAGAAGGTCTACCAAGCCATTACCCGCGGCCTTTTCAATTTTACCGATCGGGAAGGCGGCGGCCGGCGGCTGGTCAATGACGCGCCGGTACTGACAGAGCTGATCCGGAAAAATCCTGCCGTCCGCGATACCGCGATCGTCGCGTTCGCCGACCGGCGCAGCGGCGTCGGGCTCTACGCCTTTGTGGAGGCCGACCTGACCGCGCTCGAAGCGCAACTGCGCAACGAACTTGTGGCAGCGAAGGGTCCGAAACCGCCGGAGCATATCCAGGTCGTGCAGGCCTTGCCGCGCGACAGCGCCGGAAAACCCCGCACCGAGATCCTGCAGCTTGTCGCGATGAACCAGCTCGATCTGATCGAGCCGTTGATGGCGAGCGAGACCGACCGCGCGTTCATGAAGAGCATTCTAGAATCGCGGAAGAATTTGCGGGACCGGTTTAACTTTGAGGCGGCCGATTTGAACTCGCAATAAGCGCCTCCGCGTCATTGCGAGGATCGCAGCGACGAAGCAATCCAGTCCTTTCGCGCGGCTCTGGATTTAGCCTCTAAACTGCCGCTACTTCGACGCCCGCCACAACGTCCACAACGTCCGCAACCTCGAGGCAACATGAGGCGCGAACGGATCGTTGTCCGCCCGTGA
This sequence comes from Bradyrhizobium sp. URHD0069, assembly GCF_000701345.1. Classification (GTDB taxonomy): domain Bacteria; phylum Pseudomonadota; class Alphaproteobacteria; order Rhizobiales; family Xanthobacteraceae; genus Bradyrhizobium. Next base: position 68,157 of record NZ_JNIJ01000024.1, read on the forward strand.
CATCCGCTTGAGATCGCGGGCGACCAGCGCCAGCGGCAGGAATATCGGCTTCAGCTCCGGTGGCGCGTTTGCCAAAAGCGCGAGCGCGGTTTTCAGATGGCTACGTGCTTCGCCGATCAGCTGATCCAATGCAGCGCGCAGGTTTGGGGTTTGCCTGCCCGCAAACACCTGTTCCATGCTGCTGCCGTGGCTTTCCAGCAATTGCTGCGGCACGAACAGTTGTCGCCTCGATGCGTCCAGCGGCAAGGCCGCCATCACCTGCGTCATGCCTTGCGCCAGTCCGGCATGGCGCGCGAGGTGTTCGATCTCATCGGACTGCCACCCGGCGATGGCGGCGCCGAGGGAGAACAGCGCCGACGAAGTATCGTTGATGTAGCCCTCCAGCGCCGCCATGGTCGGCATCGGATCGTTGTACAGATCGAACTGATGCTCATCGATCAGCCGCGACAGCCGCTCGACTGGCAGATGCCACGTGCCGATCGCCAGCTTCAGTTCGGCCGCAACCGGATTGCCTTCGACACCGCCATGGCCGGCGCCCGCGAGCATATCGGTCCACCATTGCAGGCGTACTTCGCCCGGCAGCGGCTGGCTCACCTGTTCGCGCACGCGGGAAATTTCCACATTGAACGCGTAAACCGCCAACAGCGCGCGACGCTGCTCAGGACGCGCGAACAGCGTGGATGCGTAGCGGGCAAAATCGTGCGTCCGCACCAAGTCAGCGCAGAAGTCGGCGGACGCCTTGTCTCCGCCCGCGCCGCTCATGGCACCGCGATCAAGGCCGCCGCCACTCGCCGCCGCTCGCCGATCATGATGTTGTAGGTGCGGATCGCGGGACCGGTCTGCATCGAGTCCAGCACCACCTTCACCGCGCGCAGTGCATTGCGAAGCTCCGGCGGAGGCAACCAGACGTCCGTGCCGGTACCGACAATCAGCGTATCGATCCCATCGGCGGCGGCGAACACCCGCGCCAGCGAGGCCTTGTCGATTTCTTCAGGTCGGGTGACCGGCCAGGCCCAGATCGCATCCGGCAGGCACAGCAGAGAGCCGCGATGCGACATCTCGGCGAAGGCGAAGCCGCCATTGCCGTAGGCCTCGATCGGCGCCGATCTCGGAAGATGCGGAGCGTCCGAGCGGTCCGCCATTGTCACTTCTTCGAAGGCTTGTCCGGCGCGTCGCGGTGCTCACCGACGCCGAGATAGATCAGGATCGGCGCCGCGATGAAGATCGAGGTGTAGGTGCCGACCAGCACGACGCCGAACATCATCACGGCGGTGAAGCTGTGGATGGCATGGCCGCCGAACAATAGCAGCGCCAGCAGCGCCAGCGTCACCGTGACGTGGGTGATGATCGATCGCGACAGCGTCGAGTTGATGGACTCGTTCAGCAGCTGCGGCATCGGCATTTTCTTGTAGCGCCGCAGCATTTCGCGAATCCGGTCATAGATCACGACGGTGTCGTTCAGGGAGTAGCCGAGAATCGTCAAAAGCGCCGCGATACTGGTGAGATCGAAATCGACCTGGCTGATCGACATGAAGCCGATGGTCAGCACGATATCGTGGACGTTGGCGATCATGGCGCCGAGCGCGAACTGCCATTCGAACCGGAACCAGAGGTAGATCAGGATGGCGAAAATCGCGAGCATCAGCCCCAGCATGCCGTAAGCCAACAACTCGCCGGAGACGCGCGGCCCCACCACTTCCACGCGGCGGTATTCGACGGCATCGCCTAGCGCGCTGCGAACCTTCTGCACGGCCGCCTGTTGCGCGGCGTCGCCACCAGGCTGTTCGGCAACCCGGATCAGCACGTCGGCCGGCCCGCCGAACTGCTGCAGTTGCACGTCGCCGAGCCCGAGACCGCTCAGCGTTGCCCGCATCTGGGCGATATCGGCCGGGCCCGATTTGGACTGCACTTCCAGCAGCGTGCCGCCCTTGAAGTCGATACCGAAATTCAAGCCATGGGTGAAGAACAGGACAATCGCGACGATCGAGAGCGCCGCCGAGATCGGAAAGCTGATGCGGCGGAAGCGGGTGAAATCGAAATGCGTAACGTCGGGCACGATTCGCAGCGCCGGCAGCAGGCCGAGACAGCTGACGACCGTCAGCACCGCAATGAGAATGCCAAGCGCGATGAGAACGAATTGGGTCACTGCCGGCTCCGCGTTCTCAAATCGGCACGGTCTTCGGCCGCTTCCACCGCACCCAGCCCGCGACAATCAGGCTGGTAAGCGTAAAGGCGGTGAACACCGTGGTGATGATGCCGATGCCGAGCGTCACGGCAAAGCCGCGCACCGGGCCGGTGCCGATATAGAACAACACGGCGGCGGCAATGAAGGTGGTGATGTTGGAATCCAGAATCGTCGAGAGCGCCCGGCGGAACCCGGCATCGATCGCCGAGATCGCGTTGCGCCCGCCGCGTAATTCCTCGCGGATACGCTCGTAGATCAGCACGTTGGAATCGACCGCTATGCCAACGGTGAGCACGATGCCGGCGATGCCGGGCAGCGTCAGCGTAGCGTTGAGCAGCGACAGTATGCCGAAGATCATCGCGACGTTGATGGCGACCGCGATGTTGGCGAACACCCCGAACAGCCGGTAGGTCAGCAGCATGAACACAATCACCATGATCGAGCCGACATAGGCGGCGAGCTCGCCCTTCTCGATCGAATCCTGGCCGAGGCCGGGGCCGACAGTGCGCTCCTCGATCACCGTGAGCGGCGCCGGCAGCGCGCCGGCGCGCAGCAGGATCGCCAGATCGTTGGCGGCCTGGACCGTGAAACTGCCGGAAATCTGGCCCGAGCCGCCGGTGATCGGCTCGCGGATCACGGGGGCGGAAATCACCTCATTGTCGAGCACGATCGCAAAGGGTTGCCCGACATTCTCCAAGGTCGCCTGCGCGAATTTTCGCGAGCCGGACGTATTGAAGCGGAAGCTGACGATCGGCTCGCCGGTACGCTGGTCGAAACCCGGCTGGGCGTCGGTGAGGTCGCCGCCGGAGACCAGAACCTGCTTCTTGATCACATAAGGGGTCTTCGGCGAAGTCGAACTCATCAGTACTTCGGAGTCCGGCGGCACCCGGCCCTGCTGCGCCTGATCCGGCGGCACGGTCGTATCGACCATGCGGAATTCCATCTTGGCGGTTCTGCCCAACAGTTCCTTCAACCGCGTTGGATCCTGCAGACCCGGCACTTGCACCAGGATGCGGTCTCGGCCTTGCCGCTGGATCACCGGCTCGACCGTGCCCAACTGGTTGACGCGGCGCTCGACGATCTGGATCGACTGCTCGATGGTCTGGCGGATCCGATCGGTGATCGCGGCCTGCGGAACGGTGAGGCGGATCAGCCCGCCGCCGGCATCGGAAACTTCGAGGTTGCGCTGGCCGCTGGAGCCAAGCAGACCGCCGAGCGGCTGCGAGAGTTCGCGCAGTTTTGTCAACGCAGCCGGTGCATCGGTATCCTTGGTGATGCGCACCTCGACGGCCTCGTTGCGCGCGACAAGACCGGTGTAGCCGATCTTGGCGTCGCGCAGCGTACGGCGGACGTCATCGCGGATCTGATCGAGCTTCTCTTTCTTGATATAGTTGGAATCGACCTCGAGCAGCAGATAGGAGCCGCCCTGCAGATCGAGGCCGAGCACGAGGCGGCGCTGCGCCCAGGCGGGCCAGCTCTTGACCTGCTCCTCGGGGAAGAAATTGGGAACGGCGCAAAGGCACACCACCAGCGCCGTGAGGATGATCGCCAGCGCCTTCCACCGCGTGAAATACAACATCGAGTTGACCCGTCAGATCTGGGGAATGCGGCGCTTTGGAAAAGCTAGCTCGCGGACGTCTCGTCCTTGGCGGGCTCAGCCTTTTCCTTCGCCGGTTCGCCCTTGGCGCGCACGCCCGAAATCATCTGCCGCATTTGCCGCACGCGGACCCCGTCGGAGATTTCGAATTCGATCTGGTCGTCGTCGACCACCTTGGTCACTTTGCCGACCAGCCCACCCGAAGTTACCACGGTATCGCCACGGCGGATGTTCTTCACGAGTTCGGCGTGATCCCTCACCTTCTTCTGCTGCGGCCGCAGAATCAGGAAATACATGATCACGAAGATCAGCGCGAACGGCAGTAGCGACATCAACATGCTGTTGGTGTCGCCGCCGGCCGCGGCCTGAGCAAACGCAGGGGTAATCAGCATTTCCGAGAATCCTTGTGAAACGGGAATGAACCGGCGACGCGATGGCGTCAGGCCGGTTCGGGCAAATTCGCGCGGACTATAGCGGCCGCGGTCCCAATTGCAACGCTGCCAGACCCCTGATTTGCACCGCTTGCGGCTCCACGCGAGGCCCGATATGGCTGCACGGTCAGGAACCCCAGAGATGTCGAAAAAGTCCCGGAAAGCAGCACCGCGTGCCGCCTCCAAGGCTGCCGCGCCGAAATCGAAGATGACCGCGACAAAACGTCCGCCGGCACCTTCCGAACATGGCACAACGGAAAGAATCGCCCGCGCGTTGGAGGCCATTGCCTCGCACCTGTCCGCTGCGTCGCCGACGGCCAATGCCGGCGACTTGTTTGGCAGTGCCGACGCTTTCGTCTGGCACCCGGATGGCCGGCTCGCGCCGGTGCCGCGCGTCAGCCGCGTCGATCTCGGCCTGCTGAGGGGCATCGACCGGATGCGCGATATCCTGATCGAGAATACCGAACGCTTCGCCGATGGTTTGCCTGCCAACAATGCGCTGCTGTGGGGTGCGCGCGGCATGGGAAAATCGTCGCTGGTAAAGGCCACGCATGCCAGCATCAACGTCAACCGCAAGCCGGCGGACCGCTTGAAGCTGATCGAGATTCACCGCGAAGATATCGAGAGCTTGCCGGCGCTAATGGACCTGTTGCGCCCTTCGGAGTTCCGCTTCATCGTGTTCTGCGACGATTTGTCGTTTGACGGCAACGACGCCTCCTACAAGTCGCTGAAGGCGGTGCTGGAGGGTGGCATCGAGGGCCGTCCCGACAATGTGATTTTGTACGCCACCTCCAACCGCCGCCATCTCCTGGCGCGCGAGATGATCGAGAACGAGCGCTCGACGGCGATCAATCCCGGCGAGGCGGTCGAAGAAAAAGTGTCGCTTTCGGACCGCTTCGGATTGTGGCTCGGCTTTCACCGCTGCAGCCAGGACGAGTACCTCGCAATGGTGGTGGGTTATTGCGGCCATTACGGCATCAAGCTCGCGGCGGACCAGCTCGAGCGGGAGGCGCTGGAATGGTCGACCACACGCGGCTCGCGTTCGGGCCGCGTCGCCTGGCAGTTCACGCAGGAATTGGCGGGCCGGCTGGGGGTGAGGCTGGCGGGGAAGTAGTTGCGGGAGCTCAGCGTCACCCGGACGCTGCGCGGCGCGGTGTGCTGTCGAGGCGGGGCCCACACGTCACAACTCGCGGCTATAGGTCCCGGCTCCGCGGAGCAGCGTGAAGAACGCTGCACCGCGTCCGGGACACGCAGGCTCACGCCCCGTTGAGGAATTGAAGCGGGTCAACCGGCGAAGACCCCTTGCGGATCTCGAAGTGGAGCTGCGGCGACCCCACCTCACCCGATTGACCCGATTTGGCAATGATCTGGCCGCGCTTGATCGTGTCGCCGCGCTTCACCAAGAGTTCACTCGCATGGGCATATGCGGTGACGTAACCGTTGGAGTGCCGAACCAGAACCAAATTGCCATAGCCCTTGAGCTCATTTCCGGAATAGGCGACGACGCCATCCTCGGCCGCCTTCACCGGGGTGCCTTCCGGCACCGCCAGATTGATGCCGTCATTGGCCTTGCCATTAGTCTTGGCGCCGTAGCTGGTGATCACCTTGCCGCGCACCGGCCAGCGGAACGTCGGCAGCGCGCCGGTTGCTTCATTGGCCTTGGCCGGCGTTTCAACTGAAGCGTCTTCCACCTTCGTTGTCGCCTGTGCCAGGTGCGCACTTTGCGGAGGACCGCTCGTGACGGCGGCCATTTTGGTCGCGGGCGGCGCTGACGCGGCAGCGGGCTGAGCGGCAGCAACAGGTGCCGGTGCTGCGGCCGGCGCAACCGCCGCCGTCTTCGCACCTGGCACCGTGAGCTTCATGCCGAGCTTGAGCTTCGCCGACGGATCGAGCCTGTTGGCCTTGGCAAGCTCTGCGACCGGCACATGATTGCGGCGCGAGATGCTGAGCAGCGTCTCGCCGGGATTGACGACGTGAACGGCTGGCGCTGTGCTCGTGGCAGCAGCGGCTTTACCCGCCGGCGCCGCCGGGGTGGCAACAGCGGCGGTCTGACGCGGAATGATCAGCTGCTGGCCCGGCGATAAGGTGCGCGGCCCTTTATAGCCATTGGCCTGCAGGATCGCGGCGGCCGATACGTTGTAGCGGCGCGATAGTGTTTCGAGCGTATCGCTGGTGCCGACGATGATCGTTGTGCCGCCCTGTGCCGGTCCGCGGGTCGCCGCGACCGAACGCGGCGGGACTGTGCCGGTGCTCTCAAGCGGGTGCGCTGGCGGAGCATAGGAACTTACCCCGCGTCCGGCTCCGGAAACGCCGCCACTCGCCGCCGGATGGGATTGCGGCGCCGAAACGGCCGGCGGCGGCAGGGCCGAAGACTGCGGACGGGAATATTGCGGAAGCTCGCGACGCTCGACCGCGGGGGCTGGCACCGAGCCCGTGGCTTCCGGTTGCGAGGCAAAGGGGTTGGAAAAGGGATCCTGCGAGAGGCGCGTCGACATGTCGGCGCTGCATCCCGCAAAACCGATCGACATCAGCGCCAGCGCCGCGACCTGCGGCACGCGGCGCGAGCAAAGCAACTCGACGACACGGGACATGGTTACTCACTCGTACGCAACAAAGTACTGTTTTGAGTAAACACCTCCTCCAGTAAACAACCGCTTAACCTCAGAATAAGAGGTTGGCGGGACAGCCAATCCGTCCTTTTACAGTTCGCGGGCGATGCCCGGCAGCGCCGGGACGAAACGTACGTCCACCAGCTCCTTGCGCTCAAAACCGGCATCGGTCCTGATGATCCGAACCAAGGTCTGGGTGTCCTGCGGCGGTCCAACCGGGGCGATCAGGACGCCGCCGGGATCAAGCCGTTCCGTCAAGCCTTCAGGAATTCGCTCCATCGCCGCGGTGACGATGATGCGGTCAAAATTGCCGGCGCTGGCCGGGACGTCGAAGCCATCGCCAAGCAGCACCTCGACATTGTCGCAGCCGACCTTGCTCAGCCGCGCCCGGGCGCCGTCGGCCAGCGTCCGAAAACGCTCGAGGGTCAGCACCTGGCTGCACACCCGCGACAGGATCGCCGCCTGGTACCCCGAGCCGGTGCCGATCTCCAGCACGCGATGGTGCTTCTGCAGTTGCAACTGTTCGGTCATGTAAGCCACCACAAACGGCTGGCTGATGGTTTGCCCGCAGGCGATGCCGAGCGCGCTGTCGCGGTAGGCATCGGCCCGGTCGGCCGGCTCCACGAAAAGCTCGCGCGGAATCTCCTCCATGGCGCGCAGCACCGCCTGATCGCTGATCCCGCGTCGCCGCAGGGTGAGCTGAAACATCATCTTTTCCGGCGGGTACTGAGCAGTGGGCATGTCCATCTCGCAAGGAGGCGCCAACCTCGGATTCGGGGCAAGCTTCGGTTCGCGACACTAGCGCGCCTCGGCCGAACACGTCGCTGCAATCTATGCTTCCGGTTTAGGGAAAATTTCCCCTGAATTGGCGTTCCGGCCATGGAACCGGACCGGCTATGACGGCATTAAAGCGCCGGGCGAATCGATCCTGCTCATTAGCCGTGATATGGCGCACGAGGAGCCGTCAGCGTGCATATTGCTCACGTTTGCATTGCGCCCGATGGCGTTATTTGCGAACCTCGAATCTCGGGGACGGGCAAGGACTCAATCATGACTGCGACGCGGCCGCCGGGCGGTTCTGTGTTCCTCGTCGAGGACGAGGTCATGATCAGAATGATGGTCGCCGACATGCTGGAGGAATTGGGCTACAGCGTTGCTGCCGAAGCCGGCGAGATCAACGAGGCGATCAGGCTGGCGCAATCCGCGAAGTTCGACCTCGCCATTCTCGACGTCAACGTCAACGGCAAGGTGATCTCGCCGGTTGCCGAATTGATCGATGCGCGCAACCTCCCCTTCATCTTTGCCACCGGCTATGGCTCCTCGGGTCTTCCCGAGGAATACCGCGACCGTCCGGCGTTGCAGAAGCCCTTCCAGATCGAAACATTGGCGCGGATGATCGACACCACGCTGCGGAGCGCGCCGGTTTAAGACCCGGCGGCGGGTATGACGCTTCGCGTCACTTCAGCGTCGCCGTCAGCGCCTGCGAAAATTCATCGTCGGTGCGGTCGAGGCGGAGCGGCGTCACCGAGACATAACGCGCAGCCAGCGCCGCAAGATCGGTGCCCTCCGCCGGCACGTCGATTTGCACCAGCCGTTCGAAACCAATCCAGAAGTAAGGATTGCCGCGGCCGTCGCGGCGCTGGTCGACTTTTAGAAAACCGAGATTGCGCTTGCCCTGCCGCGTCACTCGAATGCCCGCGACCTCCTCCGGCGCGCAGGCCGGAAAGTTGACGTTGATAACGGTGTTCTTGGGCACGCCGGCATCGATCACCTTGCGCACAATCGGCGGGCCGAATTTCAGCGCCGTATCCCACTGCGGCGCGTTGCGGTTTTCCACGCTGAATTCCTGCGACAACGCGAACGACGGCAGTCCTAGAATAGTGCCTTCCAAAGCGCCGGCGATGGTGCCGGAATAGACCACGTCTTCCGCAACGTTACGGCCTTTGTTGACGCCGGATAGCACCAGGTCCGGCATGGTTTCGCCGAGGATGTGGCGCGCTCCCATGATGACGCAATCGGTCGGCGTACCCCGCACCGCGAAATGACGCGGGCCGACTTCGCGCAGCCGCAAGGGGTCGTTCAGCGACAGCGAATGCGAGACCCCGGACTGATCGAGCTCCGGCGCCACCACCCAGACGTCGTCGGACAGCGCGCGGGCGATTTGCTCGACGATCGTGAGCCCGGGAGCATGGATGCCGTCGTCATTGGTGCAGAGAATTCGCATCCGTGCAAACGCCTTTTCCGATCGATTCCGTGCGGGTCAGGGCGCCGTCTTATCCCTCTCACGGCTTTGAGGCAAACTCAGCCAGATCCGGGCAAAGCAGAATGGGCCCTCCGGCATCTGATGCGTGGATTGCTTCACCTACTTTTCTCGCTCGATCACCTTCAGCCCGCCCATATAGGGCTGCAGCACATCAGGCACCGCGATCGAGCCGTCTTCCTGCTGGTAGGTTTCCATCACCGCGATCAGCGCGCGGCCGACGGCTGTGCCGGAGCCGTTCAGCGTATGCACGAAGCGCGGCTTGCCGTCGGGACCGCGATAGCGCGCATCCATGCGCCGCGCCTGGAAATCGCCGCACACCGAGCAGCTTGAAATTTCGCGGTAAGCTCCGCCCTCGCCCTGGCCGGGCATCCACACTTCGATGTCGTAGGTCTTCTGCGCCGAAAAGCCCATGTCGCCGGCGCACAGCGTCATCACGCGGTAATGCAGATCGAGTTGTCGCAGCACTTCCTCGGCGCTGGCCAGCATGCGCTCGTGCTCGTCGCGGCTGGCCTCCGGAGTCGTGATGGAAACCAGCTCGACTTTTGTAAATTGATGCTGGCGGATCATGCCGCGGGTATCGCGGCCCGCAGCCCCGGCCTCGGCGCGGAAGCACGGCGTCAGCGCCGTCAACCGCATCGGCAGTTCTTTCTCGTCGAGGATGGATTCCCGGACCAGGTTTGTCAGGGGCACTTCGGCGGTCGGGATAAGCCCGAGGCGTTCGCTCCTCCATCTGCCATCGGAAGCGGCGAGCAATTCACCTTTGATGGCCCAGAACTGATCATCTTCGAACTTCGGCAACTGCCCGGTGCCAAACATCGCCTCATCGCGCACCAGCAGCGGCGGGTTGATTTCGACATAGCCGTGCTCGTTGGTGTGGAGATCGAGCATGAACTGCCCGATCGCACGCTCCAGCCGTGCGAGGCCTTTCTTTAAGACGACGAAGCGCGCGCCGGACAATTTCGCCGCCGTCTCGAAGTCCATGAAGCCGAGCGCGTCGCCGAGATCATCATGCGGTTTTGGCTTGAACGCATAATCGCGTACCTTGCCGAACACGTGATGCTGTATGTTGCCGTGTTCGTCGACGCCATCGGGCACCTCGTCCAGCGGCAGGTTGGGAATCGCGGCCAATTCCCTGGCGAGTTCTTCGTCGGCTGCTTTCGCCGCGGCTTCAAGCTCCGGCATGGTGGTCTTGAGTTCAGCGACCTCAGCCATCAGCTTGGCGGCACGTGCGTCCTCCTTGGCTTTCTTGGCCTCACCGATTTCCTTTGATGCCGCGTTGCGCCGCGCCTGCGCCTGCTCCGACCTTAGGATCGCCGCGCGGCGCTTTTCATCGATCGCCAGCAGCGAGGCGGACAGCGGCTCCAGCCCACGCCGCTTCAGCGCAGCATCGAAGGCGTGAGCGTTGTCGCGGATCCATTTGATATCGTGCATGGGCGTTCGGTCCAAAACTTCCGCTCGTCAACTATCAACGTTTGCGTTGATATTTGACAGCGCGTTCCCAGTACCACATCCGTCATCGCCCGCGAAAGCGGGCGATCCAGTATTCCAGAGAAAGCGGTGACCGAGCCGTAAAGCCGCGGCGTACTGGATACTCCGCTTTCGCGGAGTATGACGGCCAGCATTGGAGCAGCGCAGTTCGTCCCCTACTCGGCCGGATTGGCTTGCGGCGGTGGTGGGGCCGCAGAAGGTGGCGTGCCGGCAGCAGCAGCCGCCGCGGCCCTCTTCTCGACCATGCGGACGGCGACGATCGAGCCTTCGTAGAGCAGCAGCAGCGGCAACGCGAGCGATGCCTGGCTGATGACGTCAGGCGGCGTCAGGATCGCTGCGATGACGAAGGCGATCACAATGAAATAGCGGCGCTTCTCACGGAGCTGCGTCGAGGTGATGATGCCGATCCGCCCCAATAGCGTCAGGATCACCGGCAGCTGGAACGCCACGCCGAACGCGAAGATCAACGACATCATCAGCGACAGATATTCGCCGACCTTCGGTAACAGCTGGATCTGCGCGGTCTCCGAGCCGCCGACCTGCTGCATGCCGAGGGAGAACCGCACCAGCATCGGCAACACCACGAAGTAAACCAGCATCGATCCCAGCACGAAGAAGATCGGCGTCGCGACCAGATAAGGCAGGAACGCGCCGCGCTCGTGCTTGTAGAGGCCCGGGGCCACGAACTTGTAGATCTGGGTTGCGACAATCGGGAACGAGATGAAGGCGGCGCCGAACAGCGCCAGCTTCAACTGGGTCAGGAAATATTCCAGCAGTGCGGTGTAGATGAACTTCGAGTTTTCCGCGCCGGCGATCCAGACGAATGGCCATACCAGCACGTTGTAGATCTGCTTGGCGAAGAAGAAGCAGAAGATGAAGGCAATGCCGAAGCCGAGCAAGGCTTTGATCAGCCGCGATCGCAGCTCGATCAAATGATCCATCAGCGGCGCCTTGCTGGCCTCGATATCTTCGGCGCTCATGACGCTTTGGCGTCCTTGAGTATGTCAGGGGTTGCGGGAGCGATCTCCTGCGGTTCGCGCTGAGCTTCGCGCGTGATCGCCAAAGGCTCCGTCGCGGCCGCATGCGCGTCGGCTTCCCTGAACGTTTCCGGGATTGGCGCCTCCGGCGCGTCGATCTTCGGCGTCACCGGAGGTTCGATCGCCGCCGTTTCGGTCGCTGCCGCCGCCGGCTTATCGATGTCATCGATGCGTAACGCGTTGGAGACGTCCTTCTCCAGCGAGGTCATGACATTGCCGCTGGCGAAGCCGGTCGCGGTGTCCTTGACCTCATCGAAGCTTTTTTTGAGGTCGGCCATTTCGGCCTCGCGCATCGCTTCCTGGAACTGGCCCTGGAATTCGGCGGCCATCTTGCGCGCCTTGCTCATCCATTGCCCGACCATGCGCAGCACGCCCGGCAATTCCTTCGGGCCGATGGCGATCAGCGCGACAACCGCGATGACGACCAGTTCACTCCACCCGATATCGAACATGAAAAAATCCGCTCACGCGAGGCGATGTCACCCCAATCCTTACAGAACAAGATCGAGGCGGCCCGCGTCTCTCTCAACCGTCTTGCAGCGAAGCTCAACGCAGAGCCCGCCGCAGACTTCGTCGTTCAGACAGCCTTGCTGCCGACATCCGACCGCGTCGCCGTAGGCGGCGTTGCGTTATGATCGATCGACTTCACGGGCTCGGACTTTTCCGCAGTCTTGTCATCGTCCTGCATGCCCTTCTTGAAGGCCTTGATGCCCTGCGCGACATCACCCATCAGGTCCGAAATTTTGCCGCGACCGAACAACAGCAGGACGACTGCGATCACGACGATCCAGTGCCAAATGCTAAGTGATCCCATCCTGCAACCCTCCAAAAACGCGAGGCCGGCGACCCGGCCTGATCTTTAGCGGAAACTAGGCTCTGGGGGTGTCAAAAACAAGGACCTAAGCCGCGTCAAATCGCTGTTAACGCGCTACCGTTAGCCGGCGGCGGCAGATCGGTCGCGCGTCTGTCGCAGCCGGGAGCAGATCAGCTTCCGCCCCCGCTTTCCGGCTCGACGGCGGGGGCCAGCGCGAGTTCCAGATCGCCGACCTCAAGGGGATCCTCGTCGTCGCGCAAGGCCGGATCATCGGAGGGCGTCGGAACGCTGAAACCCGAAGGCAGCCGAGAATCGAGCAGCCCCGTCCCTTTGAGTTCCTCAAGGCCGGGCAGATCGCCGAGCGCCTCCAGGCTGAACTGCGACAGGAAGGCTTCCGTGGTTCCGAATGTCAGCGGACGGCCCGGTGTCTTGCGGCGACCTCGCGGACGAATCCACCCCGTCTCCAACAACACATCCAGCGTCCCCTTGGAAGTAACCACTCCGCGGATTTCCTCGATCTCCGCGCGCGTGACCGGCTGGTGATAGGCGATGATCGCCAGCATCTCGATGGCCGCGCGCGACAGTCGCCGCGTCTCGGTGCTCTCCCGCGTCATTAGCCACGACAGATCACCCGCGGTGCGGAAGGTCCATTTATTGGCAACGCGAACCAGATTCACCCCGCGCGAGGCGTAATCCGCCTGCAGTTGAGCGAGCGCGACTTTGATGTCGACGCCATCGGGCATTCGCTTCGCGAGCGTGGCCTGGTCCAGCGGCTCGCTGGAGGCAAACAGCAGCGCTTCCAAGAGCCGCAATTCCTCGGGCCGCGCTTGCGGATCGATAGAACGCTCCTCGGCATCGACTTTGCGTTTTTCCGCCAGGCTTGCCATGGCACGGTCTCCTTCTTCCACTTACTCGGTCGACAGATTTGGCGCGGTCATCGCGTCGGATGCTTGCGGCGGACGCTTTCGAAAATACAGCGGCGCGAACGCCTCGTTCTGGTGCAACTCCACCTGGCCTTCCCTGACCAGTTCCAGGGCGGCTGCGAAGCTCGACGCAAAAACGGTGGCCTTTTGCGAGGGATCGACGACGTAGCTGATCAGGTATTCGTCGAGGCGGCTCCAGTCCTCGGCCATTCCGACCAGGCGCTCCAGCGACGCTCTCGCCTCGCTCAATGACCACACCGTGCGTTTCGCCAGATGCACCGTCGCCAGCACCCGCTGCTGGCGTTGCGCGGCATAGGCGGTGAGCAGGTCGAACAGGGTCGCGGTGAACTGGGGATGCTTGACCTCGGCGATGGTTTCAGGATTGCCGCGCGGAAAAATGTCGCGCTGCAATTGCGGGCGGTTCATCAGCCGGTTCGACGCTTCGCGAATGGCCTCAAGCCGGCGCAGCCGGTTCGCCAGCGCTGTCGCCATTTCCTCGGCGCTCGGTCCGTCCGCGGTCGCGGGCTCGGGCAGCAGCAGCCGCGACTTCAGGAACGCCAACCATGCCGCCATCACCAGATAGTCGGCGGCGAGTTCGAGACGAATCTTCCGCGCCGCCTCGATGAACACCAGATACTGATCGGCGAGCGCCAGAATAGAAATCTTGGCGAGGTCGACCTTCTGCTGCCGCGCGAGCGCCAGCAGCAAGTCGAGCGGACCCTCATAGCCCTCGACGTCGACGACCAGCGCCGGCTCGTCCTCGGCCAGTTCAGCGGGCCGTCCGGTTTCAAATGATAGAATTTCCGCGCTCATGCGCCCGCCGTTCCCACTCGTCCAACCAACGCATCGAGCTCTGCCCGTGCCGCCAGCCGATCGAAGGCTTGCGGAGGTTTGCGCGACGCCAGGGCGCCTCTGGCGCGTTTCAGCGACTTGCCCGACAGTTCGGGCGCCTCGGCGGCGACTTCACGCATTTCGTCAAGCTTGCCGTTGCAATGCAGAACCATGTCGCAGCCGGCCGCAAAGATCGCTCGGGTCCGCTCGGCGATCGATCCCGCCAACGCATTCATGGACACGTCGTCACTCATCAACAAACCCTGGAACCCGATCACACCGCGAATCACTTGCTCGACGATTGTCGCAGAAGTCGTCGCCGGATGGGCGGGATCCAATGCGCTAAACACAACATGTGCGGTCATCGCCATCGGCAGGTCCGCCAGTGGCTGGAACGCGGCGAAATCGGTCCGCTCCAGCTCCGTTTTCGATGTTTCGACCACCGGAAGCCTGAAATGGGTATCCGCGGTCGCCCGTCCATGCCCGGGGATGTGCTTGAGCACCGGCAATATGCCGCCCGCTTCGAGTCCCTCGGTAACGGCGCGCGCGATCGCTGCGACCTTGTCGGGCTCCGTTCCGTAAGCCCGGTTGCCAATGACCGCATCAGCGCCGAGAACCGGCACATCCGCCAGCGGCAGGCAATCCACGGTGACGCCGAGTTCCATGAGATCCGCCGCCATCAATCGCGCGCTCAACCGTGCTGCTGACAGGCCAAGCTCGCGATCGAGGTCGTAAAGCGCCCCGAAGACGGCGCCTGGTGGATAGACCGGCCAATACGGCGGACTGAGCCGCTGCACCCGACCACCCTCCTGGTCGACCAGAACCGGCGCGTCCGCTTCCCCGATCGTATCGCGAAATTCTTGAACAAGATTGGCAACTTGCGCTGGCGAATCAATGTTCCGCTTGAATAGGATAAATCCCCACGGCTGCTCGATGCGGATGAATTCGCGCTCAGCGGCGCTTAGCTCCAGTCCGGATACGCCTGTGATGAATGCCCGCGAGCTCATGCGGCCGCTTTGCCCGCTGATGACCTGAGGGTCAAGGAAACGACCGTTAATTCCTTTGGACGACGCACTGCCCGCCGGCGGTCTTGAGGCTGCCGCAAAACTGCGAGGCTTCGTCGGGCGAGCCGAACGGACCTACCATGGCACGGTAGTAGACGCCCTTGTCGCCGAGGTCGGCGCGTTTGATCACCAGCGCGCGCGATCCGAGCACGCTCGGGAACTTGCCCTGCAGGGCACGATAGGACGCCTGAGCGTCGGCTTCGTTTCGCTGCGAGGAGACCTGAACCAGGTACCCGGCGCTGCCTCCACCGCTACTGGGCGCGGTCTGGACCGGATTATTGGCCGCCACCCGGGTCGCCCCAGTTGCAGGCGCTGATTGATTGTCCTGCGGAACCAGCGACATCGGCCCATTGGCGCTGGCGTTGGCCGCCGACGGCGGGTTCTTCGGCGCAGCCGGTGCTGGCGCAGTAGTCTTCGCGGTAGTGGCTGCTGGCTTTGCCGGTGTTGGCGGTGCCGCGCCGACCGGCGTCGCGGCGCCATCAGGCTGGTCGCCGCGGACCGAAAGAGTCCTGATCTTTCGCGGCTCGCTGTTCGGGAGGGTACCGTTCGCGGCATTGGCCAGTACCGAACCGCTCGGCGCCACGCTCGCCGCAGACGGCGGATTGCCATTCTGGTTCAGCGGTGGAAACACCACGCGGGGGCCTGACCTGGCATTGACATCGACGGGGGCTTCTTCACGCGGAACAATTTTCTCGGTGCCGTCGCCTGCCGCCATGCGGTCCGGCACTTTGGCGGTCGCGTCCGCCGGGGCCGGCACGATCTTGGTCGGACCCGCGTCGGCCCTGATGATCGGTGGTTCACCGATACGGGGCGATCCGACATAGGTGCGATAGGCAAATGCTGCGCCCGTCCCGACCGCCGCCAGCGCAAGCACGACTACCACAGTGGCGAGGCCGCCGCGACGCTTCCGTCGCTTTTCTTCGGCTTCGTCGCCATAGTCGTCCTGATAGGCAAAGGGATCATCCGAATAGGCCTGATCGTATTGCGATTGCTGCGCGCCGGAGTCGAGCGGGCCGTACAGCGCATCGTCATAGCGCGACGGGTCGGGCTCCTGCTCGGCCTCCGCAAACGCCGGCGCCTGCTGATATTCCGGTTCGGGTGCCGCAACGGGCGTCGCATAGCGACGCAACGGATGCTCGGCACTCGGGTAATCCTGCTGCGGAGCTTCCTGCCTGTTGGCGCGTTGCATCCACGGCGGTGGCCCCGCGGGAAGGGCGTCATCCGCCTCCGGCGGCTCCTCGTATTGATCGCGCGCGCTCGCGCGCGGCTGGACCTGGTGATTGGCCCGCCCCATGCTGCTGCCGAACGGATCGGTCTGGCCGATCAACCGCGCAAGCTCAGCCAGCGGGTCGGTCTCCTCCCTCGCAGATGTGTGCGGGTCACCGCTGCGATGATAGTCGTCATCGGCGGGAAACGGTTTGTTCTGATATCGATCAGCCATTGTGATGATGCATCCCCTTCGGGAAAGCTGCCAATTCGTCCCCACGACAAAATTAGCTGCTGTCAGATGCCCCCACAGGTCCCCATGTGAGCGGCCTTTTGCCCCTTACTATCGCATCTCGTCCGGAGCATGGACGCCAAGAACGCCTAGGCCCGATGCTAGAACCGAGACGACGCCCTGGACCAAAGCCAATCGCGCCTTGGTAATCTCTGCATCATTGTTGATAATGAAGCGTAAATAGGGCAAATCGCGCCCTCTCGTCCAAAGGGCGTGAAATTCGCTGGCAAGGTCATAGAGGTAAAAAGCGATTCGGTGCGGCTCATGTGCCACCGCCGCCGCCTCGATCATCCGGGGGTAGAGCGCCAGGCGCCGCAGCAAGTCGAGTTCCCCAGGGTCGGTCAGCCGCTCCACGGCCGCCTGGCCAAGGAATGCCGCCCGGGCGTCTGCCTCCTCCGGCAGTTCCGGAATGACCTCGCGGGCATTGCGGAACACCGAGTGACCGCGGGCATGGCCGTACTGGACGTAGAACACCGGGTTCTCGCGCGACTGCTCGATCACCTTGGCGAGATCAAAATCCAGCACCGCATCATTCTTGCGGTACAGCATCATGAAGCGGACGGCATCCTTGCCGACCTCGTCCACCACTTCACGCAAAGTGACGAAATCGCCGGAGCGTTTCGACATCTTCACCGGCTGGCCGTTGCGCAACAACCTGACGAGTTGCACGACCTTCACGTCGAGCGTGGCTTTGCCTGATGTGACCGCCTTGATCGCCGCCTGCATGCGCTTGATGTAGCCGCCGTGGTCGGCGCCGAACACATCGATCAGATTGCTGAAGCCGCGATCGAACTTGTTCTTGTGATTGGCGATATCGGAGGCGAAATAGGTGTAGCTGCCGTCGGATTTCTTCAACGGACGATCGACGTCGTCGCCATAGGCGGTGGCGCGAAACAGCGTCTGCTCGCGATCCTCATAGTCCTCGACCGGTGCGCCTTTCGGCGGCGGCAGGCGGCCTTCATAGACGTCGCCTTTGGCGCGCAGGAACTCGATGGTGGCGGCGACCTGATCGGCCCCGCCTTCGATCAGCGAGCGCTCCGAGAAGAAAACGTCGTGCCTGATATTGAGCGCGGCGAGATCGCCCTTGATCTCATCCATCATCATCGCGATCGCCTTGTCGCGCACGATCGGAAGCCAGCGCTCCTCGGGCATCTGCTTGAGGGCGGCGCCGTACTCGCCGGCCAGTGCCTGACCCACCGGCTTGAGATAGTCGCCGGGATAAAGCCCTTCCGGAATTTCGCCGATGTGCTCGCCGAGCGCTTCGCGATATCTGAGATACGCCGAGCGCGCGAGCACATCGACCTGGGCGCCGGCGTCGTTGATGTAATATTCGCGGGTCACATCGTAGCCCGCGAATATCAAGAGGCTCACCAACGCATCGCCGAATACCGCGCCGCGGCAATGCCCGACATGCATCGGTCCGGTCGGATTGGCCGAGACATATTCGACATTGACCTTCTCGGCTGCGCCCGTCGTGTTTCGGCCATAAGCAGCGCCCTCGCGCAGCACGGTGCGCAGCGCGTCTGACCAGGCCGATGGTTTCAAAGTGAGATTGATGAAGCCGGGGCCGGCGATATCGACCGACGCAATCAAATCATCGTTGCGCAATTTGGCTGCGATCCGCTCGGCCAGATCTCGCGGTTTTGCCTTGGCCTCCTTGGCCAGCACCATCGCGGCGTTCGTCGCCATGTCGCCATGGGACGCGTCCTTTGGCGGCTCGACCACGACGCGCGACAGATCGACGCCAGCTCCAATCTCTGCTGCGCAGACGGCGTGCACGCGCGCGAGTACGTCGGCGAAAAGATGCGGCGATGAAGCTTTGTCGACCATGGGCGTTGATGGGACCGGGGAATTCTGCCGTGGATGCAGTACCTAAGCCGCCGCGTAACGCAAATCCGGGGTCGAGTCAAAAAGCCTTTGATGTTCGGTCATTGCGAAGCGGTCGGTCATCCCGGCGATGAAGTTGCCGATCCGTCGTGCACGCTCGGTGTCGGCGTCCTTGCCATCCGGCGGCAACCATTCGGCCGGCAGATCGGCCGGCATCTGCTGATAACGCGCGAACAGGTCGAACAGGATCTGTTCGGCATCGTTCATGACGTGCATCACCCGCGGATGCCTGTACATATGCTGTTTCAGGAACAACTTGATCTCAGCCTCCGCTTGCGCGGCGACCGCCGGAAACGCGATCAGCACGTCATGGTGGCGGCGGACATCGTCGACCGATTTCGGCTGCAGGGCTTCCAAACGCCGGCGCGCCTCGGAGACGACCGCCCCGATCAGGTACGAAATCAGCTCGCGCACCAGTTCCGCGCCGCGCCGGCCGTCATCGAGATCGGGATGCTGCTTCGCGACCTCGGCGATCATTCCCGCTGTGAGCGGCATGACTTTGAGATCGTCTACCCCAAAAAGGCCGGCGCGCAGGCCATCGTCGATATCATGGGCGTCATAGGCGATGTCGTCGGCGATCGCCGCCACCTGCGCCTCCAGCGACGCAAAGCTCCACAGTTCGAGGTCGTATGCCCTGATGTAGTCGGATATCCCTACGGGAATGCCGTGTTCCCGATACCGTCCGATCGGGGCTCCGCTTCGCTCGGTCAGCGGGCCGTTGTGCTTGACGATGCCCTCCAACGATTCCCAGGTCAGGTTGAGCCCGTCGAATTCGGGATAGCGATGTTCGAGCGACGTGATGACGCGCAAGCTCTGCGCATTGTGATCGAACCCGCCATGGGCCTGCAGACAGGCATTAAGCGCGCGCTCGCCGGCGTGGCCGAACGGCGGATGGCCTAGGTCGTGCGCCAGTGCCAGCGTTTCCGTGAGATCCTCATCAAGGCCGAGTTGGCGGGCCAGCGCGCGGGCAATCTGCGCTACTTCCAGCGAGTGGGTCAGCCGGGTACGGTAATGATCACCTTCGTGGAACACGAAAACCTGGGTTTTGTGCTTCAGGCGGCGAAAGGCGGTAGAATGAATGACCCGGTCGCAATCGCGCCGGAACGGGCTCCGGGTCTTGCTCGGCGGCTCCGCGAACAGCCGTCCGCGGCTGCGGTCGGGATCGCAGGCATAGACTGAACGAGGAGCAGCCATTCCGACCGACACGGTGTATTAATCCCCTCAAACGTTTGATTCCGGTGCCTGGTGCACTTAACTACCACTTGCGGGTAATTCAAATTACCTGAAAAGCTCGCATTGGGATCTCGCAATGGGGACTACGGAGCACGTCATGACTTTGACCAGTGTCGCTATCAGCGAGCGGGCGGCCCGCCGCATCGGCGAAATCCTCAAGAGCGAGGGCGACGGCGCCATGCTGCGGATCAGCGTCGAGGGCGGCGGCTGCTCCGGCTTTCAATACAAATTCGACATCGAGCGCGCGAAGGCTGAAGATGACATGGTGATCGCGCGCGACAACGCCGTGGTCCTGGTCGATCCCGCCTCGGTGCCGTTTCTGGCGGGGTCAGAGGTCGATTTCGTCGACGACCTGATCGGCGCGTCGTTCCGGGTGGTCAATCCCAACGCCACTGCGTCCTGCGGCTGCGGCACCAGCTTTTCGATCTGAGAAGTTAGCGGTTATCGGCGAACAACGCCCTTGCGTTACCATGCGCGATCTGCCGGGCCACCTGCAGCGGCAACTGCGCCAACCAGGCGCGATAGCCGGCCATGATTTCTCCATAGCTCGCCCAGCGTTCCGGGACCCATGTGTCCGAACCAAGCAGGAATCGGTCCGGTATCGCTCGAACAAGACCCGCCATTCCGGCGTCAGCTTCCCGGCCCCGTCGGTGATGCCGCTGCGGTACGAC
Organism: Bradyrhizobium sp. URHD0069; assembly: GCF_000701345.1. GTDB lineage: Bacteria > Pseudomonadota > Alphaproteobacteria > Rhizobiales > Xanthobacteraceae > Bradyrhizobium. Next base: position 88,688 of record NZ_JNIJ01000024.1, read on the forward strand.
AGTTCTCCCCAAAGATCAGGATATTTGGCCAGCAGCGCGGAGACGCGCTCGCTTGGCAGTCCGAAGCCGGTATGCGCCCAGATGATCCGGGCACGAGGATTGTGCCGCATCAGGATTTCAACGGCCTCCTCGTCCGCGTGGGCATGTAGATAGAGGTTGTTTGCCACGGCGAAGTCGACGGTCTTCTTCACCCACTCGTTTTCCGCCGACTTCCCCGACAAGTGAAATTCACCGATGCCGCGATAATAGCCGCGTTTGAATTCGTCCTGCACGAGATCGAAAATGACGGGGTCGCTGAACCAGCTGCCGATATCGGCGCGGACACGGTACGGCCGAATAAAAGGCACGACCTGCAGGCCATCGGGCTTCGCATCCATCAGCGCGTGGGTGCCGGTGTTGGGGCGGCTGGTCGCGAGGATACCGGTCACCCGATGCTTCCTGAACAGCGCCAGAACCTCATCGGGCTGATAGAACGGCTTTGGTTCCCAATTGTAGTGCAGATGGGCGTCGAAGATCTCGATGGGTTCGGCCGCGTGTACGCGCGTGTCCATGCCGGCGAACAGAAACGCGGCAATCAGGGTAGCGATGCGCCCTCGATGAGGCTTCATCTTCACTCTGGCGCCATTACTCCGCCGCGACGACGTGCGGCCGCTCGACGTTCTCGACCTCGTCGGCCTGCGGTTCGAGACGGCGCTTCAGGCGGCGGTCGATCCGATCGAGATAAATGTAGATCACCGGCGTGATGAATAGCGTCAACAGCTGCGACAGGCAGAGACCGCCGACCACGGCGACGCCAAGCGGCTGACGCAGTTCAGCACCGGCCCCGGCACCAAGAGCAATCGGCAGCGTGCCGAAAATCGCTGCGAATGTCGTCATCATGATGGGCCGGAAGCGCAGCAATGCGGCTTCGCGAATGGCATGCTCGGCGCTCAAGCCCACCCGGCGACGCTCCAGCGCGAAATCCACCATCATGATGGCGTTTTTCTTGACGATGCCGACCAGCATCACAATGCCGATCATCGCGATCACAGACAGTTCCATATTGAACAGCATCAGCGTCAGGATCGCGCCGATGCCCGCCGACGGCAGGCCGGAAATGATGGTGATCGGATGGATGAAGCTTTCGTAGAGAATGCCGAGGATCACGAACGCCGCGAACACTGCCGCCAGGATCAGCACGCCCTGACCGCGCAGCGAGTCCTGGAACACCTGCGCCGTGCCGGAGAAGCCGGTCGCGATCGTGACCGGCAGGTTCGATGACTGTTCAAGCGAAGTGATCTTGTCCACCGCGTAGCCCAGCGAATGGCCCGGCGCGAGATTGAAGGAGATTGTCACTGCCGGCTGCTGGCCCTGATGATTGATCTGCAGCGGGCCGACCGTCGGCACCAGTTTCGCGACCGCAGCGAGCGGAATCGTCTGGCCGTTCCCGGTCTTCATGTAGAGCTTGGAGAGATCGGAGGGATCAACGCGAAACTGCGGCTGCGCCTCCAGGATGATCTGATAGTCGTTCGATGGCATGTAGATGGTGCCGACCTGTCGCGAGCCATAGGCGTTATAAAGCTGGTTGCGTACCTGATCGACGGTGATGCCGTAGACAGCAGCCTTCTCGCGGTCGATATCGACCGTCATCTGCGGGTTCTTGATGTAGAGGTCAGTAGTGACGTCGAGCAGGCCCGGGATCTTCTCGATGTTGTCACGCATTTGAGGCGCCAGCCGATACAGCGACTCGGTGTCGCCGCTCTGCAGGACGTATTGATACTGGCTCTTGGAAATCCGCCCGCCGATATTCAGGTTCTGGATGCTCTGGAAGAACGCCTGCACGCCCGGAATTTCCCGCGCCTTCGCGCGCAGGCGTCCGACGACAACACTGACGGGGTCACGCGTCTTCTGAGACTTCAAGGCAATGAACAGGCGGCCGTAATTCGCGGTGGGATTGGGGCCGCCGGAACCGACGGTGGAGTTGATATAGTCGATCGCCGGATCGGATTTGAGCACATCGACCAGCGCCTGCTGCCGCACCTTCATCGCCTCGAAAGAGGTGTCGGTCGCAGCTTCAGTCACGCCGATCAGGAAGCCGGTGTCCTCCTGCGGAAAGAAGCCTTTTGGCACGATCATATAAAGGTAAATCGTGCCGCCGAGCGTTGCCAGCGTGACCAGCAGCATCAGCCCCTTTCTCGCCAGCACCAAGTCGAGTGTCCATTCGTAGGCGCGAAGCCACGACTCGAACACTCGTTCGAAGAGACGGAGCACGATGTTCGGCTTCCTGGTCGCGTCATGCGCCTTCAGTACCCGCGCGCACAGCATCGGCGTCAGCGTCAGCGACACGAAGCCGGAAACCACGATAGCGACCGAGATCGTGACCGCGAATTCCCGGAACACCCGGCCGACAATGCCGCCCATCAGCAGCACCGGAATGAACACCGCGATCAGCGAGAAGGTGATCGAAATGATGGTAAAGCCGATCTCGCGTGCGCCCTTCAGCGCCGCCTCGTAGGGCCGCATGCCGCGTTCGATATGGCGGACGATGTTCTCGAGCATGACGATGGCGTCGTCGACCACAAAGCCGACCGACAAGGTCAGCGCCAGCAGCGTCATGTTGTTGATGGAATAATCCAGCATGTACATGACGGCACAGGTGCCGAACAGCGAGATCGGCACCGCCAGCGCCGGAATGAACGTCGCGGAGGCCGAACGCAGGAACAGGAAGATCACCAGAATGACCAGTGCCACCGCGATCAGCAGGGTTTCCTCGACGTCGGCGACCGCCTGCCGGACCGAAATGGAACGGTCCATCATCACGTTCATGGAAACCGAGGGCGGAATCTGCGCGCGCAGCGCCGGCAATTTGGCCAACACGGAATCGACCACCGCAACCGTATTGGCGTCCGGCTGCTTCTGAATAGCGAGCACGATCGCGCGTTCGTCGTTCAACCAGGTCGCAACCTTGTCGTTCTCGACGCTATCGTAAATCTTGGCGACTTCATCGAGCTTGACCGGCGAACCGTTGCGCCACGCAACGACCACCTGCCGGTAGTCGGCAGCCTTTTCCATCTGGCCGGAGGCCTGAAGGGCGACGTCCTGCTTCGGTCCGTTCAACGTGCCGACCGGCGTCGAGGAATTGGCGCGCGAAACGGCGGTCCTGATGTCCTCGAGCGACAGCCCGCGGGCGGCCGCAGCTTCCGGGTCAGCCTGGACGCGAATGGCGAATTTCTGTGTACCGTAGATCAGCACCTGCGCGACGCCGGGAATTTGCGACAGCGCCTGCCCGATGGTGATGTCGCCATACTCGTTGACCGCCGACAGCGGCAGCGTCGCCGATCCCAGCGCGATGAACAGCACCGGGAAGTCGGCCGGATTCACCTTCCGGAAGCTCGGCGGAATAGTCATCTCGATCGGCAACCGGCGCTGCGCGATCGTCAAGGCGGTTTGCACGTCGAGTGCGGCTGCGTCGATATTGCGATTGAGGTCGAATTGAATGGTGATTTGCGTCGTGCCCTGCGACGAACTCGACGACATCGAGGAGATGCCGGCGATGGTCGATAGCTGACGTTCGATGATGCCGGCGACAGACGCCGCCATCGTGTCCGCGCTGGCACCTGGCAGGGTCGCGGTCACCGCGATGGTCGGAAAATCGACCCGCGGCAGCGCCGACACCGGCAGCAGGCGGAAACCGAAGACGCCGAACGCGATGATTGATGCCGTGATGAGCGTCGTCATCACGGGCCGGCGAATACAAAGCTCCGAGAGGGTCATTGCTCAGGCCCCGGCTTTGCGAGCCCGCGGTTCCGCCCGCGTGCCGTCCGAGAGCAGCAACTGCCCATCGACAACAACGTCCTCGCCACCCAACAGCCCCTCGGCGATCACGGACATGCCCTGGGAGGTACGGTCGACCTTCACCGGCTGAACCTTGGCCACTCCATCCTTCACCACGAACACGTAGTTCCCACTCTGGCTGCGCTGGACCGCCACCGTCGGCACCACGACGGAATTCTCGGTGCGGATGATGAGCTTGGTCGCGACTAGAATTCCCGGCCACAATGTCTCGTTCGCATTGCTCATGATGCCGCGCACGGTGACCATGCCGGTAGTGGAATCCACCGAGTTTTCGACCATCGCCACTTTGCCGTCCTCGGATCGCTGGTGGCCGGGGATGGTTGCGATCACCTTGGAGGAGCCGGTCGCCATCGCCTCGCGCAGGTCGACCAGAACACGCTGTGGAATGGCAAAGGTCACATAAACAGGCGCCATCTGGTTGATGACGGCCAGCGACACAGTGTCGGCCGGACGCACGAAGTTGCCGATCTTCACATTGGCTGCGCTGATCCGTCCCGAAAACGGCGCGCGGATGATGGTAAAGCTTTTCTGGACCTTCAGATTGTCCAGCGCGGACTGATCGGCCTTGATCGTGCCGATCAGGATATCGGCCTGGGTCTTGGCGTTATCGAGGTTGACCTGAGTGGTGGCGCCCTTGGCGATCAGATCGCTGTAGCGCCTGACATCGCGCTGCACGCCCTCAAGCTGCGCCTGGTCCCTGGCAAGCACGCCTTCGGCTTGCTCGATCTGGGCGTCGATCTGGCGCGCGTCGAGCGTAAACAAGAGATCGCCTTCATTGACCTTGGCGCCGTCTTCGAAGTGGACCGAGACGATAGTGGTTTCTAACCGCGATTTCAGCGCCACGCTCAAAATCGGCGTTACCGTTCCGATTGAATCGACATCGACCGGCACCGGCTTGCGCTCAGCTTTCGCCAGGTCGACCGAAATCACGCGGGCGCGTTGCGGAGCCTGCGCGCTGGCGCCCCCGTCAATCCATGACGAGCGCGTTACAAAGGCGGCCAGCGCTGTTATGCCCAGCACGCCTGCGAAAAAAATCAAATGACGCTTTTTCATGACATTTCACGTCAGCCGGTCCGCACGGACCGGGACAGTCCGGTTTCCTGCCCCCATGACGGCGACTTCTACGCCTCGCTCAAAATTGTTATCACAGTTTCTAAACGGTTATCACAGCCCCGCGATGGATGGTATGCCACAGAAGCGAAAATGTTGGTTACCGACGGGAACCTTTTGATGCGTATTGCTACATGGAATGTTAATTCGATCAGGCAGCGGCTCGACCACCTCCTGACCTGGCTGACGGATTGCGGGCCCGACATTGTCTGTCTGCAGGAGACCAAGTGCCTCGATGAGGCGTTTCCCCGGGAGCCGATCGAGGCGATCGGCTATAACGTGGTCACCCATGGCCAGAAGACCTTCAACGGCGTCGCGCTGTTGTCGAAGTTGCCGTTCGAGGAAACCAGGCCGCGCCTTGCTGGAGACGACGAGGATATCCACGCCCGATTTCTGGAGGGCGTGGTCACGCTGAAGCAGGGCGTGCTGAGGGTTGCTTGCCTCTACCTGCCCAATGGCAACCCGCCGGAAACCGAGAAATATACCTATAAGCTCAAATGGATGTCACGACTCCTTGAATATTCAAAGCAACAGCTGAAGGCGGAGGAGCCGCTGGTGCTCGCCGGAGATTTCAACGTGATCCCGGCGGCGCAGGACGTCCATAATCCGGCAGCCTGGGTCAACGACGCCTTGTTCCGCCCCACCACCCGCGAAAGCTTTCAATCCCTGCTGGGGTTAGGGCTGACCGACGCGCTGCGTGCCGCTACCGACGCCCCCGGCCAATACACCTTCTGGGATTACCAGGCCGGCGCCTGGCAGAAAAACCAGGGATTGCGCATCGATCACCTGCTGCTATCGCCGCAGGCCAGCGATCGGCTGATCGATGTCGGGGTCGACAGCTATGTGCGCGGCTGGGAGAAGCCGTCGGACCATGTGCCGGTGTGGGCCGACTTCGATTTGAAGGTCGCGTAACAACCTGGCTGTTGAGAGCGTCGTTGCGAGCGCAGCGAAGCTTCAGTCCTTGCGGCCCTGCACCCAGTGCTCGAGCATCTGCAGGGCCATCGCGCGGTCATCGTCAGACGCCCTGGCTATCGCCTTGTTGTAACTTTCCTTGATCCAGGTTTCGTCCGGTGCGGCGCTGTCCCGCGCCAATGTCAGCCACATCAGCCCGCGCGCGGCCTGACGTGGCAGCTGGTCGCCGTTGAACAGCATCTGGCCGAGCAAGGCCTGCGCCTGATGCTGACCTTTCTGGGCGGCAAGGCCGAGCCAGCGGGCGCCATAGCGGAAATCATCCCGCGACGAGCCGGCGCCCTTCAGATAGAGCCGGGCCAGATCGTATTGCGCGTCGGCATTGCCGAAATAGGACGCCGCGTAGGAGAACATCTCCCTCGCCCGCTCCGGATCCGACCTGATCTTCGAGTTGGGAATGCCGTTGAGGTAGTACCGCCCCAATGCCACAAAGGCGTTAGCGACGATCGCCGCCTGCGGCGCCGAGGGGCTGTCTTCGGCATGGGCATTGGCAATCCGGCTGAAATACTCAAAGGCGCGCAGATCGTCCTGGGTGACGCCATCGCCATTGGCGTACATCCGGCCCAATTTCCACTGTGCGACCGGATGACCGCCTTCTGCGGCGTATTGCAGCGAGGTCAACGAGGTCGCCGACGGCGGGATCGCCTTCTTCAGGGCAGCAGCGGCCCCGGGTTGGGCCGAAACGACGGGAATCGCCGCATCTGGAGCCACCGGCGCTCCGTCGAAAGCGAATCCCTGTGTGGCCACAGGGGTGGCCCCTAAAATCAACGCAAGAATGATACGCCTAGATATCCGCATAACACTGTTTCTCGTGCGCCCCGCCCGGATGAGTGACGGCGCCATCCACCGCCGGCCCAACCTGTTGGGCATATTTCCAGAGTGCACCTGACGTATGATTGGTCTCGCGAGCCCTCCATTTGGTTCTGCGTTCGGCCAGCTCTTTGTCAGTCAACTTTACGTTAAGTGTCCCGACGACAGCGTCGATTTCGATGATGTCGCCGTCCCGCAGGAGCGCGATCGGCCCGCCCACGGCCGCTTCCGGCCCGACATGGCCGATGCAGAAGCCGCGGGTGGCCCCGGAGAACCGGCCGTCGGTGATCAGTGCGATTTTACCGCCCATGCCCTGCCCGGTCAGCGCCGCCGTGGTCGAGAGCATTTCGCGCATGCCGGGACCGCCGCGCGGCCCCTCATAGCGGATCACGAGAACCTCGCCCTCTTTGTAGGTCTTCTTCTGCACCGCCTCGAAGGCATCCTCTTCGCGATCGAAGCAGCGGGCCGGTCCGGTAAATTTCAGGTTCGACATGCCGGCGACCTTCACGATCGCGCCTTCGGGCGCAAGATTCCCCTTCAGGCCGACCACACCGCCAGTGACGGTGATCGGCCTGTCAGCGGGCCGCACCACATCCTGGTGCGGATTCCATTTTACGCTCGTGAGGTTCTCGGCGATCGTACGGCCCGTGACTGTCAAACAGTCGCCATGCAAGTGGCCGTTATCGAGCAGCGTCTTCATCAGAAGCGGTATGCCACCAGCTTCAAACATGTCTTTGGCGACATAACGGCCACCCGGCTTCAAATCCGCGACATACGGAGTCTTTTTGAAGATTTCGGCCACGTCGAACAGGTTGAATTTAATTCCGCATTCATGGGCAATCGCCGGCAGATGCAGGGCCGCATTGGTCGACCCGCCCGATGCGGCGACAACCGCCGCTGCGTTTTCCAGCGACCGGCGCGTGACGATGTCGCGCGGGCGGATATTGGCCGCGATCAGCTCCATCACCTTCTCACCCGCGGTCATGCAAAACGCATCGCGGATCTCGTAGGGCGCCGGCGCGCCGGCCGAGTACGGCAGCGCAAGCCCGATCGCCTCGGACACCGTCGCCATGGTGTTGGCGGTGAATTGCGCGCCGCACGCACCGGCTGACGGGCAAGCCACCCGCTCGATTTCGTCCAGATCAGCGTCGGACATCTCGCCGACCGAATGCTTGCCGACCGCCTCGAACATGTCCTGCACCGTGACCTGCTGGCCGCGGAAATTGCCGGGAAGGATCGAGCCGCCATAAATGAAGATCGACGGCACGTTGAGCCGGACCATCGCCATCATCATCCCCGGCAGCGACTTGTCGCAGCCGGCGAGACCGACCAGCGCATCGTAGGCATGGCCGCGGATCGTCAATTCGACGGAATCGGCGATGCATTCGCGCGATGGCAGCGACGAGCGCATGCCGTCATGCCCCATGGCGATGCCGTCGGTCACGGTGATGGTGCAGAATTCGCGCGGCGTGCCGCCGGCGGAGGCGACGCCCTTCTTGACCGCCTGGGCCTGACGCATCAGCGAGATATTGCAGGGGGCGGCTTCATTCCAGCACGACGCCACGCCGACGAACGGCTGATGGATCTGCTGGGTGGTCAGCCCCATGGCATAAAGATAAGAGCGGTGGGGCGCCCGTTCCGGGCCCTCCGTCACATGACGGCTCGGTAGTCTCTTCTTGATGCTGGTTTTGGCGTCCATCGCGAACCTGTTTCCCCAGCCAACTCTTAGACCCGGAAAATGTAGGATTTTCCTTCGCCTTCGCGAGCGCCGTGGCCGTCAGCCTACGAAGAATGATTTCATGGAGGGGTGTGGCCAAAAAGCGGCGCGCGCAAGAGGTTGCTGAAATGACAGTTAAATCTTCGGTGAGTGTTGCGATCAAGCAACAATCGTGGCGTGCAGGCAACCATCCGGCCGTCCAATCAAGGAACCTGCCGACCCGCCAAGCCGCTCCTCAACCGGCTGCGCGCTGCGGAATCAGATGCGGCTTCTCCTGGCCAGCCACCACAGGCAGGTGATCGATCGCCCTGAGGCCAGGCCGTTTGCGCCACATGATTTCGGACTCATCCACCGCGAGCGTCAATCCGGGCCAGCGCTGGAATAAGGATTTCAGCGCGCATCTGCCTTCAATGCGCGCGAGCTGATGGCCAAGGCAGAAATGGATGTCCGTGCCGAAGGCAATATGCCGGTTCGGCCTTCGTTGCAGATCGAGCCGCTCCGGATGCGGATTTGCCTGAGGGTCCATGTTGGCCGCGGCCAGCATGGCCATGATCTTCTCGCCTTTTCTCAATCTGACGCCGCCGAGTTCGACATCCTTGCCCACATAGCGCGGCTTGGTGAATTGCACCGGCGTGGTGAAGCGCAGAAATTCCTCCACCGCCAGGTCGGCGCGGCTCCAATCTTCTTTCAGCCAGTCTCGCAAATCCGGATTTTTCAAAAGCTCATGCACCGATCCGCTGATCAGGTGCGTCGTGGTCTCGTGCCCGGCAAACAGCAACAGGAACATCATGGACACCATTTCGTCGCGGCTGATTCGACCGCCGTCTTTCTCGACGCGCACGATCTCGGCGATCAACCCTTCCCCACCCTGCCGCCGCACGGTCTCGATATGCCGTTCCATATATCGCTTCATCGCAAGGATCTTCGGCATCATGCCGAGGAATCCGAGCGCGCCGGTGAAGCGGGTGAAGCCGCCGGCCCATGCGACGAATTTCGTCCGGTCGGCCAATGGCAGCCCGAGCAGTTCGCAGATCACCGACAGTGGCAGCTTGCGCGCAAAGCGATCGACGAGGTCGGCCGGACTTCCCTCGGCAAACAGCTCATCGGCGAGTTGATCGCCGATCGCCTGGATATGCGGTTCCATGTCGAGCACGGCGCGGCGGCGAAAGGCCTCGTCGACGATGTCGCGCAACCGCTTATGGTCCGGCTCGTCCATCGACAGCATGCTGTTGGCCAGCGTGCGCACGATGCCCGGCATCCACCACTGAAGTCCGGCGACAGTACCGTCTTCCTTGCGAATGGTGAATGTCTCGGTGTCCTTCAGCACCTGATCGGCGAATGCCTGCGTCGTCGTGGCCCACACCGTGCCGATGATCGGGAACCGAACTTGCACGACCGGACCCATGGCGCGAAGCTTTTCGATCGCGGCGGCGGGATTACGATAGTAGTCCTGACTGGTGAAGTCTGCCTGAAGCGTCATGAGCGCTACCCTCGCCGAAAGCCGCGTCAAAGATGGCAAGTTCGCCGTAGTAATTCCAGATCAGGCAGATCGAGAACCGCATATGAATTCCATAAAGAATTCTGCGCCGGTGCACGCGGCCACGGCTTTTCGGCATAGGTACGAGTCCGCGTTCCCGCGGCGCGATGCGCCCGAGGCTTTGACTGAATTTGGACCCTCTTCATAAACAGAGGGCGCAGGGAAAGCCGGGTGCCCGCTGCACCCGCAGCCCGTGTGCATTGGTAGTAAGCACACGGTAGTCACCACAGGTACCCCGGAACACCCGGCCTTCCCTGCGCAATGGTTTTAACGGCTTATGTCGTGCTCTCCCCGGCGACGAATTCGTTTTGTCACCGTCGTCGGCGGATTGAAGGTTTTGCCGAACCCGGTTGGGCTCGCAAAACCTCCGCCGACTTGACACCAGCAACGGGTGCCAGGACCACACGGTTTTGCCGTACGCGCCCCGTCTTCGCCAAGAGGCTTCGCCGGGCTGTGCACCTCCGGCGAAACTTTAGTGAAAACGGAAGCAGCGCCGTCCGTCTGCGCGCCGGTTGTTCGCTCACGAACTCTTTGACAAGCCGCCCTGCGATTCCGATTGCGCGCCCGACGCTGCCGCGTCCACCGCATCCCACCGCGCGTTCGTGACGATCGCGAGCCGCCCCTCTTGTCGGGTGAGACGGGCGAGCTTGTAGGCGTGATTTGCCCGACAGCGAAAGCGGTTTATTTTGAGCGGCCGGACTGGACAGGCCAAATCACGTTGGATTCGCTGAGACAATTGGCGTTTCCGCGCGATGCTGAGCGACGCCCTCAGTCCTCGTGGTGATGAGCGCCAGCGCGTGTGACGATGCTTCGCATGGGGCGGGAGAACCATGAGGCCTCGACCTTACCCGCAGCCATCCTTCGAGACGCGCGCGATGCGCGCTCCTCAGAGCCTGACCGAAAAAGAAAGTTGAGTGATTCCAGCCCGTTGTGATTCCTTCGTGTTTGCGAAGACTCGAGGGAGCACAACATGT
>NZ_JNIJ01000025.1 GCF_000701345.1 Bradyrhizobium sp. URHD0069
AGGGAAACCGCAGCAGCATGAGGGGCACATAAGATCAGTGCGATAGGAGGACACCCGAGATCCACCGGGCAGTGGAAGGATGTCCCTCGCGGGACGATGGATGAGGTGAGTTCGCATGTCCGCTTGGACCTGCCGTTATCTGACGGCAAGGCCGACTAAAAGATTGTTCCGCCTCGTCTTCGAATCCCATGATGGAAGGGCCTGGTGCCGATTCCGAAGAGAAGCACGAGCCCGCGAGCGACATCGACACTGCAGTGGCGGATAGTCTGAAAGCGCTTGACCCCAAATGGCCGATTAGAGAAGCGGACATTGCTTGATACAGTCGGCACGTCTCAAAGGTGCCACTAACGGAAGTGGCTGTTCGTAAAACCGCTTAAGCCTTTATGGCGTCAATGCTTGTCGAGGAACATGAGCAGCCTGATCGTAAGCGTCAGGGCTCTCCTCGGCATGATCGTACGTCGTTCTCAATAGAAGCTTAACTGGTAAAGAAATACTGTCGCCGATGCATTTGTCATGAAGGCACTCATTATGCGACATCTTACTGTCTACAATCGTTTTGCAATGATCATCGCGGTTTTGACCGTTGTCTTCGTCGCCGCGCTAGCCGCTCAAGTGATGGTCCTTCGCAATACCGTCATCGAGGAACGTCGGACCAAGGTGTTCGATCTGGTCGAGGCCGCGAAGAAGATCCTGTCGAATTACGAGGAAAAAGCCAAAGCCGGCAAGATCTCGGCGGAGCAAGCACGGCAGCTTGCGTTCGATGCGATCGGCGCAATGCGCTGGGGCAAATCCGCTGACTATCTTGGAATCTACGGCGCCGGCAGCACCAATGCCGGCGTTACCTATGTGCACGCCAACCCGAAATACATCAATGTCAATCGCTGGGATTACAAAGACAATCAGGGCCAGCTGCTGATTCAAAATATCGTTGGCAAAGCCCGCACCGGCGGCGGTTACCTCGAATACCAGGTGCCGAAAGCGGCGGGTGGTCCCGAGCTGCCGAAGCTCACCTATGCCGGCGGGTATGGTGAGGGCGACAAGCTGCTCGCAATCCAGGCCGGCGTCTATACCGACGATATCGACGCGGTGGTGTTCGACCGCGCCATCTGGATCGCCGCGGGCGGTCTGGCGGGGTTGCTGGTCGCGGGATTGGCCGCATTCGCTCTCGGTCGCGGCCTGGTTCGTCCGCTCGGTGCGATATGCGGCGTCATGGACGGTCTGGCGAAGGGTGACTTGAGCGTTGAGGTGCCGTTCGTTGAGCATCGTAACGAGATCGGCCGTATCTCACGCAGCCTGGCCGTTTTCAAGGATCGGTTGATTGACGCCGAACGTCTCCGCGCAGAGCGGGAGGAGGCGACGGCTCGCGCCGTGGCGGAACGGAAATCGGCCATGAACCGGATCGCGCGCGAGTTCGAGAAAAGTGTCGGCGGAATTGTCGCCGGGGCCGCTTCAGCAGCCACCGAAATGCAACGCTCGGCGCAATCGCTGTCCGCAATCGCGAAGGAGACGACGCGGCAGAGCACCACCGTCGCCGCAGCCGCGCAACAGACCACGGCAAACGTGCAGACCGTTGCTGCCGCGGCGGAGGAACTTTCGACATCGGGGCAGGAAATCTCCCGTCAGATTGTTCACTCGGCATCGATAGCGCAAAGCGCCGTTGCTCAGGCCGACCGCACCAATGCAATGGTGGAAGGGTTGCTGGAGGCGACACAGAAGATCGGCGAGGTGATGGGGCTCATTCAAAACATCGCCGCACAGACCAACCTCTTGGCCTTGAACGCGACGATCGAAGCCGCGCGAGCCGGCGCGGCAGGCAAGGGCTTTGCCGTGGTGGCAAGCGAAGTGAAGGCACTGTCGACCCAGACCGCGAAAGCGACGGAGGAGATCGCCGATCAGATCCAGGCGATCCGCGACGCTACCGGGGAAACGGCTGGGGCGATTCGCGAGATCGGCGCCACCATCGGGCAGATCGACGAGATCGCCACAACGATCGCCGCTGCGGTGGAGGAGCAGGGTGGATCGACCAATGAAATTGCCCGCAGCGTGCAGCAGGCCGCGAAGGGCACGCATGAGGTCATGAAAAACATTGCGGGCGTGACGCAGGCATCGGGCCAGGTGGGAACTGCCGCCGAACTGGTTCTCGGTTCGGCCGGCGAGCTCGCAAAACAGTCCGAGCGTCTGAAGCAAGAGGTCGAGAGTTTTCTCGCGACAGTCCGGGCGGCGTAGCCTCGCTACTGAGGTAGGAAAGGTGTTCGGCATTTTGAAAGACTAGTGGCGGCGGGTTCTGCGTCAGAAATGCCGATCTTTCCTCCTTCGAGGCGCACCTCGCTCGTGGCTCTAGGGAGAATGACACACTCGAACCGATCCCGCCGTGGTCTGACCCCGCCTCGTGCAGGTTGTTGGACAGGCGCGAGAGTCCGAGATAGGTCAAACTGAGAAAAACTCAGTGCGAGCAAATGTCTTCCGGGTTGCCCCTGAAAGCGGACCTTGAGTTGGCACTTCGCATTTGTGCCAGGATCGGAAGTCGCGATTCATGGTTCAAGTCTCAGAGCAAAGGCTATCAGACCCGCACAACACGATTTTGCGGCGCTATTCCGAGACCCATCGCAGGGCGGTTAGCCATTGCATACGAGGACGCCTCGGCAGAGATCGAGCTGGCTAATTCGTTCTCGGCGGCCAACGCCGGGCCGCCAACCAACCCGCCAGAGGCGCGCCAAATGCCAGGCACCAGATGAATTGTGCAACGAATGGAGCGACGGCGGCCATCACCATTCCGAACAACAATGCGAAGACCGGAAAGACCGCGATTGCCAGCAACTCGGAATTGCGGCGACCTCGCAGCGCCAGAACCCATAGCAGCGCATTCAAGCCGGCAATGGCTGTCAGATGGAGGCCGTAGCTTACTGCGACGACGCTATCGAGCCGATACACGCCGTAAAGTCCATTCGTCACCGGAAGCATGACAATCGACAGCAGGAAGATCAGATTGAGGAAGACTTCGCCGCGGCTGCCTTCCGGCGCGAAAGTGAGTCGCCGATGATGGCTGAGCCAAAACACGCCGGCCACGATAAAACTGATCATCAGCGCGATGACAGGTTGTGCGTAGGCATCCACAAGCTCCATCCAGGCCGGCGCGTTCGCGAACCTGCTGGCCTTCGGCAGATCGTAGGCGAGCAACGTCATCGCAACGCCGAAGATGGTGTTGCTCAACGTCTCCAATCGGCGCATTTCGAAAAGACCGATCTGCTTCAACCTCGCTCCCCCGTCAAAGCCGCCGGGCACGAGACCCGGACATGCTTTCAGCTGTTGGATTGTCGGACATAGATTGCCCCTTGTGGGCAAGATAAGAAGTCGCGACGCTTCTATAGTGATCATCAAAGCACGTTGGTTGCTATTGGGATAGGCCGCCATGTCCGAGTTGGGTCAAACTGAGAAGAACTTAGTGTGAGCAAATGTCTTCCGGGTTACCCTTGAAAGCGGACATTGCTTGATACAGTCGGCACGTCTCAAAGGTGCCAACAGCCGACATCGCGGCTGTGCCGGAATGACGAAAGAGGCCGCCGATTGAGGCGGCCTCTTTTTATGCTTCGGCGCTTCGTTTTTACTTCTTGCGCGGATCGTCGGCTGGATCGATGAACACGATGCCCCCCGGCCCGGTGAATACAATTTGGACCATCGTTTCTTCGTCTGTCGTCCAAACATAATGGGGGTGCTTCGCCGGCAGCGCGAAGACGGAGCCCGGCTTCAATATCTCGCCTTTCGAGGGATCAAACTTTTCCCCCATGGCGTTCCCAAAGCTGCCACTCATCACGGTGACGACCTCGGCATAGGGATGAGTGTGCGGCGGAACTTTATAATTCGGCGGGAATTTCACCCGCTGGACGATCGTCTCGGCCTTTGTTGGGTCACCGATCAAGATGGCGGTTTGCACGCCCCTGAAGACCGGATGCTCTATCCACGTCAGCCAATCGGGCTTGACCACCTTCATCGCATCTTGAGCCATCGCAGAACTTGCCAACGCGATCAAAGTGGCGGCGACAAAGGACTTGTTCATCCTAACCTCCTCCCAAATGTTGCGGAGCTCGAAGGCCCAATAGGATACAGCAAAAACTCAGACTGAAGCGCTTAAAATTCATTTTCGGATCGGCTTGAACCGTCCATCGCGAACCAAGTCCGGTTTGGGTCATTAGCGCCGTTTTGACCGTGCGGCGCTCACTTCCACTCTGCCCCGATGAACAGACATGCTCGCAGTCCGTCGGCATGTCCTAAAAGCGCCAACTCCGGACTCATGCGCCGCAGCAAGCAGCCGCTTTATTCGATCTTTCCGTCAGCAGTGGAGAGCACCTTTTTGGGGAGGGCTCTTCAATGCAGAATCCGGGCTGCGATTACTTCTTGCGCGGATCGTCTGCTGGATTGACGTAATCGACGCCCCAGGCCCGACGAACTGAACTTGGAGAATTCCCTCCTCATTTCCGGTCCAAGCGTAGTGAGGGTGCCTTGCCGGATATACCCACAAGGAGCCCGGCCCAGTCGCCCGTAAGGCCGACGATTTGTTGCGCGTGCCCAACTCGCGGGACGAATGGCATAAGGGGAACTTGCCGGGTCCGTTCGCGTTTTCGTGTGAGGCGGACCAAAATGCCCAATTTGCCCACAGCCCCAAGGGTTCTACCAAGCCAAGTCCGCGGGGATTCGGTCACGTCTGGCGAACTGGATATTGTGAAAGTTGCGGCCGCCCTGGTGTCGGCCGCTGGCCTCCTTGCCGGCCTGTATTACGGCCGCGATATACTCATACCGCTCGCGATCGCGTTCCTGATCACGTTCGCGCTGAACCCGCCGGTTACGTGGTTTGTCCGACTCGGCCTGCCCAGACTGCTCGCGACGAGCCTCGTCATGGTAACCGTCGTGTGCGCTCTCGTGGGACTAGGCGTCATTCTCGGCGCCCAGGTCCGTTCGATCGCGATCGAATTGCCGGCCTATCAATCGACGATACTGACGAAGTTGTCGGATCTGCGCCAGAATCTCAAAGCACCGGGATTGTTCGACGGCGTGCTGAAAGCGGTCGAACGCGTACAGAAGGAGGTCGAGTCAAAAGACGATAAACCCGCGGACGGCCCCGTCCCACAGCGCGTCGAAATCGTCCCCACACCGCAAACGCCGTTCGAGCAGGCATTTGCTTGGCTTATGCGGTCAGCGGAGCCTGTGGCCACCGCCGGCATCATCTTGATCTTCGTCTTTCTGGCCCTGCTGGATATCGGCGATCTTCGCGACCGGTTTCTGCGCCTGTTGGGTGGGAACTTCCATCGTTCTACCGATGCGATTCAGGAGGCTGGTGCACGTATCAGCAGATATCTTCTGATGCAGGTACTCGTAAACGTCGGTTACGGCGTGCCGCTAGCGGCCGGCCTCTGGATCATCGGCGTACCAGGCGCCCTGCTGTGGGGCGCCGTGGGCGCGGTCATGCGCTTCGTGCCCTATGTCGGCCCGTTGATTGCTGCGATCTTTCCAATCGCGATCGCCTTTGCCGTCGACAGCGGCTGGAACATGCTGCTCTGGACCGTTGCGCTGATTGTCATCCTCGAGTTGATAAGCAACAACATTGTCGAGCCGCTCCTCTATGGTTCCAGCACCGGCCTGTCGGCCATATCGCTGATCGCCGCGGCGATACTGTGGACAGCGCTTTGGGGGCCCGTGGGGTTGATCCTCTCCACCCCCCTCACAGTTTGTCTACTCGTCCTCGGGCGCAATCTGCCGCAGCTGCGCTTCCTCGACACCATGCTCGGCTCGACGCCTGCACTGGATGTTCCGGCCCGCATCTATCAGCGGCTGATTGCAAATGATGCCGACGAAGCTGTCGAGATCGCAAGCACCGAGATCGAAAAGTCTTCGGTCGTATCATTCTACGATGCAATCGGCATTGAGGTCCTTCGTCTGGCAAGCGAGGAGTATCTCCAAAACGCAAGCGCCGAGCACCGTCTGCGTCTGGCAAGCGGAATGGATACACTGCTCGACGATCTGAAAGATCAATACCCTGCCTCCCTGAGTCCGGAAGCAAAGCCAACGGTCCTGTGCATCGGAGGAAAATGGGAGATCGATGCCCTCGCCGGCGAGATGCTAGCCCATGCGCTCGCTTTCGAAGGGATCGCCGCAGTTTCCCAACCCGCTGCAAGCGTCAATGCCAACTATCTGGCCAAGCTCGACCTGAAGGGCGCGGACATTGTCTGCCTCAGTTACTTTACGCCGAATCCAGCGATCCCCGCTCGCCACGCCTGCCGGCGTCTGCGAAGACGATGGCCGAATGTGCGCATCGTTCTGGCGCTATGGAACGCGCCGCCGGAACTGTTGACCGACGAATCCCTTGAAACGCTCAAAGCCGATGCTGTCGTGACTTCGGTTCGTGAGGCGGTTAGTCGCACTCAACGCATCATCGATCCTGAAGAAGCAAAGGCAGCCCAACAAGCCCCAGTGCCTGACAACGACACAGAGCGTGTCGACGCGCTGAAAGCGACTGGGGTCTTGCAGGGCGACAAACGTGAAGCTCTGGATGCACTCGCCAAACGTGCGGCCGACGTATTCAACACCAGCGTTGCCGTGATCACCACTATCGATAAGGACCGCGAATACTTCGTCGGACAAAGTGGAAAATTGCCAGATGCCATCACCGATGATACAGGCACGCTGCTGCCGATGGACCGCGAACACGCGATCTGCAACTACGTAGTAGCCAACGACGAGACGCTGGTGGTTTCGGATATCGAGCGCGACCCGCGCTTTGCCGATAACGAGACGATCGAGCAATGGAACGTGCGCTTCTACGCCGGCGCGCCGCTGCGCGCAGCCAATGGTCTGATAATCGGTGCGCTATGCGTTCTCGACTCCGAACCCCGCATCCTGGAGGAAAATGAGGTCGCATTGCTTGAAACGATGGCCGCCGATGTCGTAGCCACCATTACAACGAGTGATGCGGAGGAAGAAGCATCGGTGAAATCGGCCCCTGCTGCCTCATCGGCAACGGCCGGGCAGGAGGTGCCCCAGTGGCCTGAGCAGCGCCAATCGGCATCATAAGCCAGCCTTCCTGCCCTCAAAACCCTGGTCGATAAAGCGAGGTGCGGCTGGCACATCGTCTGAACCTCAGGGCGGCGCTCTTAGTGGAATCCGTTCAGGCCCGCAGCGGAAATGGCGGCCGCAAAAAACAAAAGGCGCCCCATCGGGAGCGCCTTTTGCATTTCTCGAGCAATGATGCCGGCGGGCGAACCCGCGAAAAAATCAAAGCGAATAGTACATTTCGAATTCGACCGGATGCGGTGTCATCTCGAAACGCTCGACCTCGGCCATCTTCAGCTCGATATAGCTGTCGATGAAGTCGTCGTCGAATACGCCACCGTTCTTGAGGAACGCGCGATCCTTGTCGAGATTCTCCAGCGCCTCGCGGAGCGAACCGCACACCGTCGGGATCGACTTGAGCTCTTCCTTCGGCAGATCGTAGAGGTCCTTGTCCATTGCGGGACCCGGATCGAGCTTGTTCTTGATGCCGTCGAGGCCGGCCATCAGCATTGCCGCGAAGCCGAGATACGGATTGGCCATCGGATCCGGGAAGCGCACCTCGACCCGCTTGGCCTTCGGATTGGAGGTGTAGGGAATTCGGCACGAGGCCGAGCGGTTGCGCGCGGAGTAGGCGAGCAACACCGGCGCCTCATAGCCCGGCACCAGACGCTTGTAGGAGTTGGTGGACGGGTTGGTGAAGGCGTTGATCGCCTTGGCATGCTTGATGATGCCGGCGATGTAGGAGAGGCAGGTCTCCGAGAGGTCGGCGTATTTGTTGCCGGCGAATACCGGCTTGCCGCCCTTCCAGATCGACTGGTGGCAGTGCATGCCCGAGCCGTTGTCGCCATAGACCGGCTTCGGCATGAAGGTGGCGGTCTTGCCGTAGATATGCGCGACCTGGTGGATGCAGTATTTGTAGATCTGCATCTGGTCGGCCATCAGCGTCATCGTGTCGAACTTCATGCCGAGTTCGTGCTGGGCGGACGCCACTTCGTGGTGATGCTTCTCGACCTTGACGCCCATCTTGGCCATCGCGCCGAGCATTTCCGAGCGCATGTCCTGCACCGAATCCTGCGGCGGAACGGGGAAGTAGCCCGCCTTGGTCCGGATGCGGTGACCGAGATTGCCGCCCTCATATTCGGTGTCCGAGTTGATCGGCAGTTCCGACGAATCCAGTTTGAAGCCGGTGTTGTAGGGGGTGGTCTGGTAGCGGACGTCGTCGAACACGAAGAATTCGGCTTCGGGTCCAAAAAAGACGGTGTCGCCGATGCCCATCGACTTCACCATCGCTTCGGCCTTCTTGGCCATGCCGCGGGGGTCGCGATTGTAGGGCTCGCCGGTGGTCGGCTCCAGCACGTCGCAGGTGATGACCATGGTGGTTTCGGCGAAGAACGGATCGATCGTCGCGGTGACCGGATCGGGCATCAGGCACATGTCGGATTCGTTGATCGCCTTCCAGCCGGCGATCGACGAGCCGTCGAACATCGTGCCCTCGGCAAATATTTCCTCGTCGATCATGCCGACGTCGAAGGTCACATGCTGCCACTTCCCGCGCGGATCGGTGAAACGCAGGTCGACGTATTTCACGTCGTTGTCCTTGATCGATTTCAGGACGTCATTGGCGGTCTTCATGAATACCCCTTTTGGGTTGCGGGTCGTCGTGATCTGGCCGCGGGGAGCGACCGTCGGGTAATTGCTCTACAATTGGGGGATGCCCAATACAATATCAGAGTATCGGCAAGTTCAGGTCAGATGGCGTCCAGTCCGGATTCCCCGGTCCTGATCCGAATGGCTTCCTCGATATTGGACACGAAGATCTTGCCGTCGCCGATACGCCCGGTCTGGGCCGCGCGCCTGATGGCGTCGATAGCTTTCTCGACAAGTTCATCCGAGATCACGATCTCGATTTTGACCTTGGGAAGAAAGTCCACGATGTACTCCGCACCGCGATAGAGTTCGGCGTGACCCTTCTGCCGTCCGAAACCCTTGGCTTCGGTGACGGTGATACCCTGCAGTCCGACTTCCTGAAGCGCTTCTTTGACCTCGTCGAGCTTGAATGGCTTGATGATGGCTTCTATTTTTTTCATTGAATGCCTCCTGGGCACTTCCATACTGGACTGCAGGTTAGTTTTCACGTTGCGCGTGGTGCGCAGGTTGTTGTCCGATCCTTTATCCCGGACCCTCGCGATGTCTGAGCGCTCGGGCAAGCGGATTCATGGCCATTAAGCACGACGGAGCAAAGCCGGCTTCCCCAAAAGCAGGGTCTATGCCAAGTTTGTTCGTGGTCCTGATTTCGGAACGTTATCAGACTTCTAACGGGCATTCGGCGGGGGTCAAATCGGGTGGGTCGCCGTTAGTTGCGCCTAACAAATAGGCAAATGCTCAATCGATGTGCACGCGCCGGGAATGCGCGGCATGGGAAATGCCTTAGGATGAGGCGCCTGTCCCAGGGAATTGGCATGGAAGTTCTCACCACAGCTGAAATGGAGCGTGCTGATCGGCTGACCATTGCCGCCGGTACCCCCGGCTTCGGACTGATGCTGAGCGCGGGCCAGGCTGTTGCGGAAGCCGCCATGGACCTCGTGGAGGAGGGGCCGATCCTGGTAATCGCCGGGCGCGGCAATAATGGTGGCGATGGCTTCGTGGCCGCGGCTGAACTGGCAGCGCGAGGCCGCGAGGTCTCGGTCATCCTGCTGTGCGAGCGGGATAGCTTGCAGGGCGACGCGGCGTCGGCGGCGCGGGGGTGGAAGTATCCGGTGTTGCCGTTCAATCCTCAGGCGATCGGCCGGCCGGCGCTGATCATCGATGCGCTGTTCGGCGCCGGTCTCAACCGGCCGGTGAAGGGCGAGCCGCACGACATGATCGAGGCGGTCAACGCCAACGGCGCGCCGGTTCTTGCCGTCGACCTGCCGAGCGGCATCAACGGCACCAGTGGTGCCGTCATGGGCGTTGCGGTCCGCGCCACGGAGACCGTGACGTTCTTCCGGCGCAAGCCGGCGCATTTGCTGTTGCCGGGCCGGATTCAT
Source organism: Bradyrhizobium sp. URHD0069 (assembly GCF_000701345.1). Classification (GTDB taxonomy): domain Bacteria; phylum Pseudomonadota; class Alphaproteobacteria; order Rhizobiales; family Xanthobacteraceae; genus Bradyrhizobium. The sequence goes on from NZ_JNIJ01000025.1 coordinate 10,068, forward strand.
TGCGGTCGCGTGCGCCTTGCCGATATCGGCATCGATGCCGATGTGCTCGGGGAAATTCAGCCGCAGACCTTCGAAAACATTCCGCAAGTCTGGCGCAGATCGTTTCCGGTGCCGAAGATCGACGGCCACAAATACGCTCGCGGCCACGCCGTCGTCGTCTCCGGCGACCTTTGTGCGACCGGCGCGGCGCGGATGTCCGCGCGCGGCGCGCTGCGGGCTGGGGCCGGGCTCGTGACGCTGGCCTCCCCGCGCGATGCGCTCGCCGTCAACGCCTCCGCTCTGACCGCCGTGATGGTTCGCGCCATCGATACGGTGGTCGAGTTTGCCGAACTGTTGTCCGACAAGCGCCTCGACACCTGCGTGATCGGACCGGGCGCAGGCCTTGGCGAGCGCACTCGTGATTTTGTCCTCACTGGGCTGTCTGCGAAGCGAAATCTGGTGCTGGATGCCGATGCCCTGACAAGCTTTGCCGATGCGCCGGATCATCTGTTCGAAGCGATCAAGGCTTCGCACGACCCGCAGGTCGTTCTCACGCCGCATGAAGGAGAGTTTCCGCGGCTGTTCAGCGATATCAGCCATATGCATCCGGGTCGCTCGAAACTGGAACGGGTGCGGGCGGCCGCCGAACGCTCGGGCGCCGTCGTCCTGCTCAAGGGACCGGACACCGTGGTCGCGTCACCGGACGGACGCGCCACCATCGCCGCCAACGCGCCGCCCTGGCTGGCTACCGCGGGCGCCGGCGACGTGCTGTCGGGAATGATTGCGGGTATGCTGGCACAGGGCGTTCCGGCCTTCGAGGCTGCGTCCATCGGGGTCTGGATGCACGGGGAGGCGGCACGCGAAGCAGGTCCGGGCCTGATCGCGGAAGACCTGCCGGAGGTAACCCCCGCCGTGTTCCGGCACCTCTACGACGAACTCGGCATCGACTACTGAGACACTGCCAGATTTACTCGATGCTGTACCAGCGCACCAGGCGTGGCGCGGCCCAAGCGGTCGCGCTCGTCTCCATCAGCCAGCGTCCGGCATGTGCGGCGGCGAAGGCGATGCGCTGGGTCTGTCCGGGTTCGATTGCCAGCGTATCCAGCCAGAATGGCTTCCAGCCGTCGTCGAGCCGATCCAACAGCCTAAAGTGATGTCCATGGAGGTGGAAGACCTCAGACCTGTCGCCGCGATTGGTCAGGGCCAATACCACGATGCGGCCGGGCTTGGCGCGGAACGCGGGCGCAGCGGAGCCTGCAAAGTTCGCTGGCGTCACCCAGCCGGCCTGCGATCCGCCAAGCGTCAGGTCGATCCGCAAGGCGCTCTTGAGGTCGAGCTGCGCTGGCAGGCCATTGGATGGCAGCGGGGGCGGGGCCGGCAGGGCTGCGTCCCTGATCGGCGGCTCCTTCGAGGCGACCAGCCGGGCTATCGGGCGGGCCTCCTTGCCATCATGCAGCAGGATCGAAGACGTCGAGCCGGGCGGCACGGCCGCATCAATGAAGGCGTCGACCCGGGTGCCCGGCGCCAGCACGAGCGCGCCGTCCCGCGCCAGGAATGGCTCCGCCGGCTGGCTGTCCAGGGCCATGACGCGAACGTCGTGTTGTTCTATTTTAATAGCAATAACATTGCGTTGGCAGCCATTGATAAAACGAAATCTTAGACGTTCGTGGGTGCGGGTGGGGATATCCAGGGCGGTCAGCCCATTGATCGTGTAGAGCGGCGTTGTCTCCTTGGGATCGGTGCCGGGCGCGATCGCGGTCCCGTCGGGGCGTAGCCGCCAGTCTTCGATCAAAAATACCTCGTCGCGGTCGACAGTGACGGCCTCGCTCTCCCGGACCACCAATGGCAGCATCCGCGATGGCTGCGCCTGCCCGTCGCCCAGGAGCCGGTGGTCGCACGTGAAGATGCCGGCATGACGCAAGGGAATCACGAAGCTTTCCCGCGCTCCGGGTAAGAGGGGTCTCCGCGCTGCCAGCGGTTCGGCTGCCGGCGCGCCGTCGATCCCGTGCCAGTTGAGCACCGTGGGCACCGGCAGCTCATTCAGAAGCGTGATTTCAAGCTCGTCGCCGCGCTTTGGGCGGATATCACGGTCTGGCGTTGAGCTGAGAAGCGACCATATCGGTGTATTGGCTACTCCGGGACGCAGACCGATGACGCCAGTTTTGGCCTGCAGCCTCAGGGAGAAGCGTCCTTGAGCGGCAGCAATCCGAGGCATGGCCGGACTGAGGGCGGCGGCGCCCAGTCCGGCCAAAAGCTCGCGTCGGTCCAGGGGAAAAAAGATGCCATCGGCCATGATCGATGCGGACCATTTTCCAGTTGTTATGTCCAGTCGGCGCGAGTACTTCCCGGGAGGCTTTGAGATGGCCATTTTTTTGCTGCGGAGTGGTGTGCGCATGTTATAAGCCCGCCGCCCGCGGCATCGCGGCCGGATTTGATGCTATCAGCGGGCGTGGCGGAACTGGTAGACGCGCTGGATTTAGGTTCCAGTGACGAAAGTTGTGGGGGTTCGAGTCCCTCCGCCCGCACCAAGCGCTGACAGCGTTTGCACGAGATTATTGGAGGACCTATTTCCAAAAGGGCATGTCTCCCCTGAAGGATAGGGTCCGCCGAACCACTGACGCAGGCTGTTACGGCGCGCGTCGACCAGATTGACAATGTCGCGGCGTTTAGCCCGACCAAGCGGGAAGTAGATTGACGCCATGCAGGTCACAGAAACCCTCGCTGAGGGATTGAAGCACGAATTCCAGATCAGCGTTCCGGCATCGGATCTCGATGCGAAGGCGGATGCGCGCCTTGTTGACCTCAAAGACAAGGTCCGTCTCAACGGCTTTCGTCCCGGCAAGGTGCCGGTAAGCCACCTCAAGAAGGTGTATGGCCGCTCGGTGATGGCGGAAACCATCGATCAGACGATCCGCGATACCAACTCGCAGATCTTCACGGAGCGCGGCTTCCGCCTGGCGACCGAGCCCAAGATCACCATGCCGACGGAGCAAAAAGCCGTCGAGGACGTCCTCACCGGAAAATCCGATCTTACCTACACCGTTTCGATCGAGGTCGTGCCTGCGATCCAGCTCGCCGATTTCAAGAGCTTTACGGTCGAGAAGCCGGTCGCCGAGGTGACCGATACCGATGTTGACGAGGCCATCAAGCGCATCGCCGACCAGAACAGGACATTTGCTGCGAAGGCGGAGGGCACGAAGGCCGAAACCGGGGATCGCGTCACGATTTCCTTTAAGGGCAGCATCAACGGCACGCCGTTCGAGGGCGGCACCGGTGAAAACATCCAGGTTACGATCGGCTCGAACACCTTCATTCCCGGGTTCGAAGAGCAACTGCTCGGTATCGCCGCAGGCGAAACCCGCACCCTGAAAGTGTCGTTCCCGAAGAACTATGCGAGCGAGAAGCTGGCCGGCCAGCCGGCCGAGTTCGAAACCACCGCAACCTTGATCGAAGCACCGCAGGACGCCAAGATCGATGACGAGTTCGCCAAGACGCTGGGTCTGGAATCGCTCGACAAGCTGAAGGAGGCCGCGCGCGAGCGGCTCGCAGCCGAATTCGCCGGCGCTACGCGCCAGCGCGTCAAGCGCATGCTGCTGGACCGGCTCGACGAGAGCCATCGGTTCGAGGCGCCGCCGTCCCTGGTCGACGAAGAGTTCAATCTGATGTGGAACTCGATCAAGGCGGAGATGGAGTCCAGCGGCAAGACCTTTGCCGACGAAGATACGACGGAAGAGGCCGCCAAGGAAGAATACCGCAAGATCGCCGATCGCCGGGTCCGGCTCGGCCTCGTGCTGTCCGAGATCGGCGAAAAGAACAAGATCACGGTCACGGACGACGAAGTCAGCCGCGCGGTGATCGAGCGCGCGCGCCAGATGCCGGGACGCGAGAAAGAAGTCTGGGACTACTATCGCAACAACGCCAATGCGCTGGCCCAGCTCCGCGCGCCGATCTATGAGGACAAGGTCGTCGATTTCATCCTCGAACTCGCCAACGTGACCGAAAAGAAGGTGACGCGGGAAGACCTCTACAAGGACGACGAGGCGGAAAAGAGCGCCGCCTGAGCTTGTCAGCCCGGCGTTAAGGTTGAGAAGCGAAACAGGCATGGCGGCGGCATCCGTCGCTATGCCGACTGGTGCGAATCAGCTTGAACTGCGGCCGCTAAACCCGATCCTGCTCCGGTCTTGTCACCGGGCAATTGGCCCATATCTGTGAACCCTGTTTTTTGATAAGTCCTGCATCACGGGACGTTCGTCCGCGCCGGCAATTCGAACCAGCTCCGCCTTGCCGGTGGATGTTCGCCTCCGCCAACCCTTGGGTGATAAATGCGCGATCCGGTGGAAACCTACATGAACCTCGTGCCGATGGTGGTCGAGCAGACCAACCGCGGCGAACGGGCCTACGACATTTTTTCGCGCCTGTTGAAGGAGCGCATCATCTTCGTGACCGGCCCGGTCGAGGATGGCATGTCGACGCTGACGGTCGCGCAGCTTCTGTTTCTCGAAGCCGAGAATCCGAAGAAGGAAATCTCGATGTACATCAATTCGCCCGGTGGGGTGGTGACGTCGGGCCTCGCGATCTACGACACGATGCAGTTCATCCGTCCTCCGGTGTCGACACTTTGCACCGGCCAGGCCGCCTCGATGGGCTCGCTGCTGCTCGCGGCCGGCCACAAGGACATGCGCTTCTCGCTGCCGAACTCGCGCATCATGGTGCACCAGCCCTCCGGCGGCTTCCAAGGCCAGGCCACCGACATCATGCTCCACGCCCAGGAAATCCTGAACCTCAAGAAGCGGCTCAACGAGATCTACGTGAAGCACACCGGGCAGACCTTCAAGGCGATCGAGGACGCGCTCGAACGCGACAAGTTCCTTACCGCCGACCAGGCCCGCGACTTTGGTATTGTCGACAAAGTGATCGACAAACGCACCGAAGACCCGACACTAACGAAAGCCCTGTAATTTACGGATTGGAAGCCTTGCATCTACGTTAACGGGCCATCGCCACTGGCAATTCCGGCTTCCGGCGGCTTTTTTGTGCCATCGCTTGGACAGAAAGTTCCGCTTTCGTGCTCATCTGGCAGCGTGGCAATCGCGCAACGCTCAACTGGTTTTTGCAAGGTAACCTCATGCGAATGCTGCAAATCACGGTATTGTCACGGCTATCGGGTGGTTGCCGATTAGCGAATTCTTGATAGTCGGGTGCGACCATGGTTGGCTAGGGCGAACAGGTGATGATCGCGGGGAAGATTCGAGTTAGGCACGATCGGTGCGGATGTGGAGCGCAAGGTCTTTTTTGGTACGGATTTTGCTCTATCTACAACACAATTCCGGTACGTACCGGAATAGGGCGATCGAGCGGACGGGATCGAACGGCGGACGGAGAGAAGAATGAGTAAGGTCGGCACGAGCGACTCCAAGAACACGCTATATTGCTCGTTCTGCGGCAAGAGCCAGCACGAAGTCCGCAAATTGATCGCGGGCCCCACCGTATTCATCTGCGACGAATGCGTTGAACTCTGCATGGACATCATTCGCGAGGAGAACAAATCCTCGCTGGTGAAGTCGCGCGATGGCATTCCGACCCCGAAGGAAATCTGCAAGGTTCTCGACGATTACGTGATCGGCCAGAGCCATGCGAAGAAGGTGCTCTCGGTCGCCGTCCACAATCACTACAAGCGCCTCAATCACCAGACCAAGCACAACGATGTCGAACTGGCGAAGTCGAACATCCTGCTGATCGGCCCGACCGGGTCCGGCAAGACGTTGCTGGCGCAGACGCTGGCGCGGATTCTCGACGTGCCGTTCACGATGGCGGACGCGACGACGCTGACGGAGGCCGGCTATGTCGGCGAAGACGTCGAAAACATCATCCTGAAGCTGTTGCAGTCGGCGGACTACAATGTCGAGCGCGCGCAGCGCGGCATCGTCTATATCGACGAGATCGACAAGATCAGCCGCAAATCCGACAATCCCTCGATCACCCGGGACGTCTCGGGCGAGGGCGTGCAGCAGGCGCTTCTGAAGATCATGGAAGGCACAGTGGCCTCGGTTCCTCCGCAGGGCGGCCGCAAGCATCCACAGCAGGAGTTCCTGCAGGTCGACACCACGAACATTCTGTTCATCTGCGGTGGCGCGTTCTCGGGGCTGGAGAAGATCATCTCCGCGCGTGGACGCTCGACCTCGATCGGTTTCGCGGCCCAGGTGCTGGCGCCGGAGGATCGCCGGACCGGCGAAATCTTCCGTCATGTCGAGCCTGAGGATTTGCTGAAATACGGTCTGATCCCGGAGTTTGTCGGCCGCCTGCCGGTGGTCGCCACGCTGGAGGATCTCGACGAGGCTTCGCTGAAGAAGATCCTGACCGATCCGAAGAACGCGCTGGTCAAGCAATACCAGCGGCTGTTCGAGATGGAGAACATCGAACTGACGTTCGCCGACGAAGCTCTCGGCGCGGTTGCGCGCAAGGCGATAGAGCGCAAGACCGGCGCGCGCGGCCTACGTTCCATTCTCGAAAGTATCCTGCTCGAGACCATGTTCGATCTTCCGGGCCTGGAAGGCGTCGAAGAGGTCGTGATCTCACGCGAGGTGGTCGAGGGAACCGCTCGGCCGCTCTACATCTACGCCGATCGTTCCGACCGCGCGATCGAAAGCAGCGCCAGCGCCTGATCGCGTTTTGGCTCGCGGCGAATTGAGTGTGTAAAAAGGACGCTGTCGAGCCATTCGGTGGTCGTGTTTGCGTAAGTATTCCCAAGCGTTAGGCCCGAATTGGCGGGCTTTTTTCACCGACTTGACACCCCCATGGCCGATAGCCACGTTATGCTATCGGCGATGAGAATTACCCCTTGGGATTCGTCGCACCAACCATCCGGAAAGTCGGCCAACAGACGGTCAAACGATCCCGGAATACTCGGCACCTTGTGGCGGTTGCGCAAACTGGCGGACTGCGTGCAAGGGGGCACGACAAAAGGAATAGGCCATGACCACCCCAAAAATCCGGCCATCTATCGTTCACGGCGAAAGCCACGCTTATCCGGTGCTGCCGCTTCGCGACATCGTCGTGTTCCCGCACATGATCGTGCCGCTGTTCGTCGGCCGCGAAAAATCGATCCGTGCGCTCGAAGAGGTCATGAAGAATGACGCCTTGATCATGCTTGCGACGCAGAAGAACGCGTCGGACGATGATCCGACCCCGGATTCGATTTATGAAACCGGCACGCTAGCCAGCGTGTTGCAGCTGCTCAAATTGCCCGACGGCACCGTGAAGGTGCTGGTGGAAGGGCTCGAGCGCGCGCGGGTACAGAAATATTCCGACCGCACAGAATATTACGAAGCGACCGCTATCACGCTCGCCGACACCGACGCCACCTCCGTCGAGGCGGAGGCCATGGCGCGCTCGGTGGTGTCCGACTTCGAGAGCTATGTGAAGCTGAACAAGAAGGTCTCCGCCGAAGTCGTCGGCGTGGTTCAGGCGATCACCGATTTCGCCAAGCTCGGCGACACCGTTGCCTCGCATCTCGCCGTCAAGATCGCCGATCGCCAGGCTATCCTGGAGACGCTGTCTGTGACCGCGCGCCTTGAGAAGGTGCTCGGGCTGATGGAGAGCGAAATCTCGGTGCTGCAGGTCGAGAAGCGAATCCGCTCGCGCGTCAAGCGCCAGATGGAGAAGACCCAGCGCGAATATTATCTCAACGAGCAGATGAAGGCGATCCAGAAGGAACTCGGCGACGACGAAGGTCGTGACGAGCTGGCCGACCTGGAAGAGAAGATTGCCAAGACCAAGCTCTCCAAGGAAGCACGCGAGAAGGCACAGCACGAGTTGAAGAAGCTGCGCCAGATGTCGCCGATGTCCGCGGAAGCAACGGTCGTGCGCAACTACCTCGACTGGCTGCTGTCGATCCCGTGGAACAAGAAGTCCAAGGTCAAGAAGGATCTGGTCGCAGCCCAGACGACCCTCGATAACGATCACTACGGACTTGAGAAGGTCAAGGATCGTATCGTCGAGTATCTGGCGGTGCAGTCGCGCGCCAACAAGCTGACCGGACCGATTCTGTGCCTGGTCGGGCCTCCCGGCGTCGGCAAGACTTCGCTTGGCAAGTCGATAGCGAAGGCGACGGGACGCGAGTTCGTGCGCGTGTCGCTCGGCGGCGTGCGCGACGAGGCCGAAATCCGCGGTCACCGTCGCACCTATATCGGCTCGATGCCCGGCAAGATCATCCAGTCGATGCGGAAGGCGAAGACCTCGAATCCGCTGTTCCTGTTGGACGAAATCGACAAGATGGGCGCCGACTTCCGCGGCGATCCGTCGTCGGCGCTGCTCGAGGTTCTCGACCCCGAGCAGAACTCGACCTTCAACGACCACTATCTCGAGGTCGATTACGATCTCTCCAACGTGATGTTCATCACCACCGCGAATACGCTGAATATTCCGGGGCCGCTGATGGACCGCATGGAGATCATCCGGATCGCCGGCTACACCGAGAACGAGAAGGTCGAGATCGCGCGCAAGCATTTGATCCCGACCGCGATCTCCAAGCACGGCCTGGATTCGAAGGAATGGTCGATCGACGACGACGCGCTGCTGTTGATGATCCGCCGGTACACCCGCGAAGCGGGCGTGCGTAATCTTGAGCGTGAGCTTTCGACACTCGCCCGCAAGGCGGTGAAGGAGCTGATGATCTCCAAGAAGAAGTCGGTGAAGGTCACCGAGAAGTCCCTCGAGGAATTTCTCGGGGTGCCGAAGTATCGCTACGGCGAGATCGAGACCGACGATCAGGTCGGCATTGTCACCGGCCTGGCGTGGACCGATGTCGGTGGCGAACTGCTCACCATCGAAGGCGTCATGATGCCCGGCAAGGGCAAGATGACGGTCACCGGCAATCTGCGCGATGTGATGAAGGAGTCGATTTCGGCGGCGGCATCCTATGTCCGCTCGCGTGCCGTCGGCTTCGGTATCGAGCCGCCGTTGTTCGACAGGCGCGATATCCACGTCCACGTGCCGGAGGGGGCGACCCCGAAGGATGGACCTTCGGCCGGTGTGGCGATGGCCACTGCGATCGTTTCCACCATGACCGGCATCCCGATCCGGCACGATGTCGCCATGACCGGCGAGATCACGTTGCGCGGGCGGGTGCTGCCGATCGGCGGCTTGAAGGAGAAGCTGCTGGCGGCCGCACGCGGCGGCATCAGGACGGTGCTGATCCCGGAGGACAACGCCAAGGATCTCACGGAAATTTCCGATGCGATCAAGGGCGGCATGGAGATCATTCCAGTCGCCCGCCTTGACGACGTGATCTCCAAGGCCTTGGTACGCCCGCCGGTGCCGATTGTCTGGGAAGAGGACACCAAGGTGCCGGTCAAGCCGGAGGCCGGCGACGAAGCCGCGGGCGGCCTGACAGCGCACTGAGCCTGACAATATGACAAGAGCGGCGTCCCGTGAGGGGCGCCGCTTTTTTATGGGGCGGCGTTGCGCGGCTTGCGCCTGACGGCACTGCGGCGCTAAACAGATGGCGAGGGCGGTTAGCTCAGCTGGTTAGAGCGCCTGCTTTACACGCAGGATGTCGGCGGTTCGAATCCGTCACCGCCTACCAATGAATCAATGACTTAGCGCTCGAACGGCACGCATAAGTCGCGATATCCTCACGCCATAGCCCGAATGGGTCATGCGCTTTTTTGACCGATCTGCTCTCCCTTAAATGGGCCATGGAGAGAGCACGGTATGGAACGCCTGGGCCGGAAATCACGACTCGGCCATCCGAGCGCTCTTACGCTTGCGCTAGACCATTATCTTGATCGGCTCGAGAGGGTGTCTTGCGTGTCGATCGTGGATGAACTCACCCGTTCTCTCGCCCATTTTTATGACATCGCGGCTGCATCAGGCAGCCTGCCCGAATTTCGAGCCGAATGTCAGGGCCATCCGCTGCATAGGCTGGTTCTACAAGACCCCTTCACCGAAAGAGCGTTCGCGAAACCGCGGGGTTATGCGGGCGATGCCGTGATGCTGGACTACATTTATCGTCCGGCGCGGTTATCGTTGACTGCGATCGGGGAGGCATTTCACTTCATGACGACTGGCACAAGCACTGCTCGAAGCATTGCTTGGCGGCGAGATCGTTTGGGCGCCCAGATCGGAAAGACGATCAGAAGTAAACGCCATGCGCAGATACTTTCTGTCGCGAACGGTCATCTCCGAGAACTGGACTTGGTCAGAAAGCTGACCGACAAGCGCGACGCTGGGATTGTTGCGCTGGATCAAGACGAGGCTTCTCTGCGAGAAGCTGTAAACTCATACTCAGACTTCAACATCAGACCCGTCAATGGGTGGATATCATACCTGTTTAGGGAAGGAGAGGTCGCGAAATACGATCTGATCTATTCGGCTGGGCTTTTCGATGATCTCTCGGCCAACGCAGCCTCGTCAGTCCTGAAACGGCTGATCCGAATGCTTCGGCCTCAGGGTAGGCTTCTCATCGGAAATTATGCTCCCGAAAATTACAGCCGGGGCTATATGGGAGGTATGATGGATTGGACCCCGGTTTGCAGAAGTGAATCCGATCTGAAGAGCCTTGTGGCGACGGTTTCAGAGGGTCGTGGGCACAAGATCTACCGGGATAGTCCCGGAAATCTGGTCTACCTTGAGGTATTCTCTCACGGGAAGTAGGGGACGAGCCGGATTAGTTTGCGATTTTGCCGGACCGGTTCTAAGTTATGCCTAATGCAGGTGTGGGACCTCAACGCCATCGAAGAAGTTTTTGCGGCTGCGGCTGTTGACCCCAGTCTCTGGCCGAAGGCTTTGCAACTTATTTCGGACCAGACCCAAAGTAAGGGCGCCGTATTTCTCCCTCTCAGCGGAGACCAAATCCCCAATGTTCCGGCCAACGACAGCATTGCACGAGCGTCGGAAGCCTATTTTCGCGATGGCTGGTACAAGCGGGACATAAGATACACCCCTCTCGAAGCGGCGTTGCAAGGAAATGTGGTCGATGATCTGGATTTTATCACAACCGACCAGATGAAGCGGCATCCATATTACGAGGATTTCCTTGCGCCCGCAGGCTTGCGCTGGTTCGCCGGAGTTCCGATGGGCGGCGGCGATCAAATTTGGTGCTTGTCAATTCAACGAGGGATAGATCAGCAGCCATTTTCGCCCGGCGAAAAGCAAACTTTGCTTCGCCTATCTCGCACGCTCTCGGCAACGGCAGTTTTTGCTCAATCACTGGGATTTGCGGCCTCTTCCGCTGCTCTTGAAGCCTTCGAGATCAGCCGGACGGCAGTTGTGCTTCTCAACCGAAATGCGGAAGCCATTCGAACAAACCCTTCCGCCGATCGCCTGCTCGATGGAGACATCTCGATCCAGCAACGGCGCATTTCCGTTTTTGATAGAGCGGCGAATGACAATCTTGATCGCTCTCTTAGCCAGCTTCTTTGGATGCCATCCGGGGCATCACTTATGCCGCCGGTTGCCCTTCCGCGAAGAGAGAAGCGGCCGGTACTGGCCTATCCGGTCAAGCTGTCGCGATTGAGCGATAATTTCTTGTCTGAATGTCAGGCGGCCGTAATTCTGGTCGATACGGAAGGACGACCAAGATCGCCCGAGTCAGCACTGAAGCGCGCATTTGGCCTGACCCCGGCAGAAGCGCGGCTCGCGTCTCGTCTGGTGAGCGGCGACACACTGGAAGTTCTCTGTGAAAAACTGGCAATCACAAAGGAGACCGGTCGAAACCAGCTAAAGAGTGTGTTCGCAAAAACCCAAACCAGCCGCCAGGCTGAGCTTGTACTGCTTATGGCACCAATGCTCTAAACCAACTCTGTCGGCCCGCGCTTCACGTCTCTCTGCCATAGTGATATACCGAGAAAACGCCGGGAGTATACCCATGAGAGTTTTCTGTGCTGCAGCGGTAATCGCGTTACTGGCCGGAACCGCTTACGGGCAAAGTGCGGTCCCCAGATACGGCGAAACTGACAAGACAAAAACACCGCAGGAGATCCAGGCCGAACGGGAAGCCGAAAAAGCCTACAAGAGATCGCTCGGCAATATTCCTGAACAGGCCGCTACCGACCCGTGGGGCAACGTGCGCAGCAACAGCGCGCCCAAGGCTACCGCGAAGACCGCTCCGGTGAAGTCCACCAAAAGCGGCACCGCAAACTAGCGCGCGATGGATATACCGCCAGGCCACGAGCTAAATGCGGACCAGATTGCGTACTGGAACGGACCAGGCGGCCAGCACTGGACCGACCGCCAGCAGGCCCAGGACACCTTGCTTGCACCGATCTCCGATATTTTGATCGATCGCGCCAAGCCTAAAGCCGGCGAGCGGATTGTCGATGTCGGGTGCGGCTGCGGGGCCACCAGCATTGCGTTTGCGCAAAAAGTCGGGCCGACCGGGCACGTTTTCGGCATCGACATTTCGGTACCGATGCTGGCCCGCGCGCGGCAACTCGCCCCAGCGGGCCTTCCGGTTGATTTCGTACTCGCCGATGCCACCGTCTATCCGTTCGACACGGCGAGCTTCGATCTCCTGGTCTCCCGGTTCGGCGTGATGTTTTTCGCCGAGCCGGCGATTTCCTTTGCCAATATGCGCCGGGCGCTGCGCCCGTCGGGCCGGCTCACATTCGCTTGCTGGCGGGAGCCGCGCCATAACCCGTGGATGATGACGGCGCTTCAGGCGGTCTATAGGCACGTGCCGGAACTGCCGCAGCCTGGACCGGAAGATCCGGGGCCGTTCTCATTTGCATCGGAACAGCGCGTGCAGCGGATACTGAACGAAGCCGGATTCTCCGGGGTAAAAATGGAGCGGTGCGATCTTTCGCTCGACGTCGCGATCGGGCGCGGTCTCGATGCAGCGGTCGAGACCGGGCTCGAAATCGGCCCGGCCTCCCGCGCGCTTGAGGGGCAGCCGGCTGAGGTGCGCGCCGCTGCTGGGAACTCAATCCGGGAAGCGCTTACACCATTCGCCAGAGGACAGGCGGTGCCGCTTCCCGCATCAATCTGGATGGTGACGGCGCCGGCCTCATGAAGCGCCTGACGCGAGAGATTTTCTTGCGGTGACGCGTACGCGAACCGGTACCCACGTCGCTTGAAACGCTTTACGCCCGCTCTTCCCAGATTGTCGCGAGATGGACGATGGTCTGTACGGCTTTTTCCATATCCTGCACGCTGACCCATTCCAGCCGCGAATGGAAAGCGTGCTCGCCGGCGAAAATGTTGGGGCAGGGTAGCCCCATGAACGACAGCCGCGAGCCATCGGTGCCGCCGCGGACGCTGGTCTTCACCGGCTTGAGTCCTGCGCGGCGGATCGCCTCCATCGCGTTGTCGACAATTTCCGGATGACGGTCGATCACCTGCTTCATGTTGCGGTATTGCTGCTTGATCTCCAACCGGTAGGTTGATCGCGGAAAACCCTTCATCACCTCTTTGACGATGCTTTCCAGCAGGGCTTCCTTCTCGCTCAGTCCCTGATCGGTGAAATCGCGCACGATGAAACTGAGCGTGGCCTTTTCCAGCGCGCCTGTGATGCCGATCGGATGCAAAAAGCCTTCCTTGCCTTCGGTAGTTTCCGGCGAGCAGGTATTTTTGGGGAGGCGTTCGACGATGGCGGCGGCGATCTTGATCGCGTGCTCCATTTTGCCTTTGGCAAAGCCGGGATGGGTGCTGACGCCTTCGATCGTGATGGTGGCGGCGTCCGCCGAGAAGGTCTCGTCTTCAAGATTCCCCGCGGTTTCGCCGTCGATGGTGTAGGCAAAATCGGCCCCGAGCTTTTTCAGGTCGGCCTTGTCGACGCCGCGGCCGATCTCTTCGTCGGGCGTGAACAGGATCTTGACGGCGCCGTGTTTGATCTGCGGATTATTGATCAGGAAGTGGACCGCATCCATGATTTCGGCGAGGCCGGCCTTGTTGTCGGCTCCTAACAGCGTGGTGCCGTCTGTCGTGACGATGTCGTTGCCGATCTGTTCGTTAAGCGCCGGATGCTCCGCAACACGGATGACCTGTGTGGGGTCGCCCGGCAGCACGATGTCGCCGCCGCGATAATTCCTGACGATCTGCGGCTTGACGTCCGTTCCGGTGCAGTCCGGCGAGGTATCCATGTGCGAGCAGAAGCAGATCACGGGGACCTTTTTGTGCGTATTCGCCGGGAGGGTCGCGTAGACGTAGCCGTACTCGTCCAAATGGGCGTCGCGGATGCCGATCTCCTGTAGCTCGCGCGCGAGCAGACGGCCTAAGTCTTTTTGCTTTTCGGTAGACGGGCTGGTCGCCGACGCGGGGTCCGACTGAGTGTCGATGACCGCATAGCGCAGAAAGCGCTCGGTCACGGTGTGCGTAAACCTGAGGGGTGAACTCACAGCCAGAACCCCGCTAGCACTCGAACATTATACGACAGTCGAAGCGTCATTCCGGGGCCGCTTACGCCGTGCCGGAATGACGCAAAGTCAAAGCTAAGAAAGCGCCTCCTATCAGACGGCTTCCTTGAGCTCCTTGGCCGCACGGAAGGCAACCTTCTTGCTGGCCTTGATGTGGATCGCTTCGCCGGTGGCGGGGTTGCGGCCCATGCGGGCGGCGCGCTTGCGCACCTGGAGGATGCCGAGACCGACGATGCGGATGCGCTCGCCCTTCTTCAGGTGCTTGGTGATGCGGTTGACCAAATCGTTCAGGATCGACTCGGCCTGCTTCTTGGACAACTCCTGATCGTCGGCGATCGCCGCTGCCAGATGCTTGAGCGTGACAGTGGTCGGGGTCGCTGCTTTCTTCGCCATATTTGGCCCTCCTCTTTGTTGGTAGCTTAGGAACCTAAGACATATCAGGCATTAAACGATTCGGGGGGCGCCTGACTACGCTGTTTTGCCTATAAACAGCCTATTATTTGCATCGCTATCCCAAAAATGCCCAACTGGCAGGAGGATTCGCGACAACCTTGACTTGGATAGGTCCGGCCTTTAAGTCCTCACTCCTGTGCGGATTAGACTACGGCATCCGCGGGAGTAGCTCAGTTGGTTAGAGCGCCGCCCTGTCACGGCGGAGGCCGCGGGTTCGAGTCCCGTCTCTCGCGCCACCGTTTCAAGCACTTAAGGCACTTTATCCTATCCCGATCCGTCTCCGGACGCCCCTGAGATCAATGCCTACGCCGCTTTTCCTTCCTTCGGCTCGCGTTTCGGGGCGGTCGAATGAGATCGTCAAATCTGGGAAAAACGGGCCCTGAGGTATTTTCGGATGGCCCGCCATGGCATGTGGGCCGGTACGCAGTCGCTGCGCTTCCGCTTCTGTTGCTTATCAAAGCCCTGGCTGTTCAGTGGATCTTGTTCGGCGCGTCGCGGGCTTCCGGGTCATCGTCAGAACTGCGGCACGCAAACCACTCGCGGCTGTTTCGGGTCGGGCCTTTACCGTGTCCCGCACCACCTGCAAAAAGCAAAGGCCGCCCGGAGGCGGCCGTACCCTGAAAACCTTCGATTTTGCCCTAGCGGACTGCCGATGTGTTCGAGCTGGTCACCGCGATCGGCTTGCCCGCCTTAACGACGTGAGCGGCCTGGGTGTAATCCGAACTCGTCCGGGCGAAGATACCTAAACCAGCCACCGCAATCCCAGCCACGAGCGCGACAACCACGATTTTCAGGTGCGTAGAACGGTCCGCTGAGTGAATTGAGTGGTTCATTTGAGCCTCCAGGCGTTTTGGCGCCGCTAGTTGGCAGAAGGTTTACCCGCGGTTTGTTTCACGGTGGTTTCGTGGGTTCCTCAATATGGTTTCGTCGGACAGGCGGACGGTTTCATCACATTGTGATGCCGAGTTCGCGATCCCGCTGGACCGTTAATTGCCGCCTCTAATCCACGGCGTTGGCGATTCTTGTTTGCGATCGGGGCGAGAAGAATTCAGGTCGGGGCAGCCGTGAATGCCGGAGGAAGCAGGGAGCGTGAAGCGGCCGGGTCTTTGCCGCGGGAATGTCTCTACCCAGCGGGGGCTTCCGGCATTTTCCGCTGCGCTCGGGGTAGGGGAACCCGTGGGAACGGCTTGTCTTGCGCCCCTTGTTGCGCTGCGCTAAGCCTCAGAATAATTCCAATTTAACGAATCTGCGGGGGCCAGAACCGCAGGAAAAGGCACCGCCGATGACCGGCATTCTGCAGGATTACCTTCCACTTGTCGTATTTGTCGGAGTCGCAAGCCTGATCGGTTTGGCGCTGCTCATCGCTCCCTTCCTGGTCGCCTTCCAGCAGCCCGATCCGGAAAAGCTTTCCGCGTATGAATGCGGGTTCAACGCTTTTGACGACGCCCGGATGAAATTCGACGTCCGGTTCTACCTGGTGGCCATCCTGTTTATTATCTTCGATCTGGAGGTGGCATTCCTGTTCCCGTGGGCGGTGGCATTCGGGAAGCTTGGCGCCACCGGTTTCTGGTCGATGGTGGTTTTCCTCGCGGTCCTCACCGTCGGCTTTGCCTACGAATGGAAGAAAGGCGCGCTCGAATGGGACTGAGCCCCGCTGCCGCAAAGCTCGGACTTGCACCGGCCGTTGCCCCGGCCGCAACCGGCATTCTCGATCCCGCCACCGGAAGGCCGGTCGGCGCCAATGACCCTTACTTTCTCGAGGTCAATCACGAACTGTCCGACAAGGGCTTTTTCGTCGCCGCGACCGACGACCTGATCACCTGGGCGCGCACGGGTTCGCTGATGTGGATGACCTTCGGTCTGGCCTGTTGCGCGGTCGAGATGATGCAGATGTCGATGCCGCGCTATGACGCCGAGCGCTTCGGTTTCGCGCCGCGCGCTTCGCCGCGTCAGTCCGACGTCATGATCGTTGCGGGCACGCTGACCAACAAGATGGCGCCGGCGCTGCGCAAGGTCTACGACCAGATGCCGGAGCCGCGCTACGTGATCTCGATGGGGTCGTGCGCCAATGGCGGCGGCTACTATCATTATTCCTATTCGGTGGTGCGCGGCTGCGACCGCATCGTTCCCATCGACATCTATGTGCCCGGCTGCCCGCCCACGGCGGAAGCGCTGCTTTACGGCGTGATGCTGCTGCAGAAAAAGATCCGGCGCATCGGAACCATCGAACGCTAAGGTTTTAACAATGGACGACGGCAGGCTCGACGCCCTGGGGCAGACGATTGTTGGTGCGCTTCCGGGCGCTGCGACCGGTCATTCGATCGCGTTCAACCAGCTCACGGTCACGGTGCAGGCGGACAAGATCGTCGATGTCGTGCGCTTCCTGCGAGACGATCCGGGCTGTCGCTTCGTTAGCTTCATCGATGTGACGGCGGTGGATTATCCGGGCCGTGAAAAGCGTTTCGACGTGGTCTATCACCTGCTGTCGCCGACACTGAACGAGCGCATCCGTCTGCGCGCCGAAGCCGATGAGACCACCCAGGTGCCGTCGATCATCGAGGTGTTTCCGGGTGCCGACTGGTTCGAGCGCGAAGCCTATGATCTCTACGGCGTGATCTTCACCGGTCATCCGGACATGCGGCGGTTGTTGACCGATTATGGCTTTGAGGGCCACCCGCTGCGCAAGGATTTCCCACTCACCGGCTTCGTCGAGGTGCGCTACGACGATCAGGAGAAGAGGGTGCTCTACGAACCCGTCCGTCTCAATCAGGAATTCCGCAACTTCGATTTCCTCTCGCCATGGGAAGGGGCGGACTATCCGCTGCCGGGCGATGAGAAGAAAAGCAGCGAATAGCGAGTAGCGAATAGGAATGGCTGTTGACCGACCAATCGATCAATTCATACCGGGACCTGAGGGTATGGCAGGATGCCATGACCTTGGCGGAGTCCTGCTATCGATCGACGCGCCAATTTCCTCGCGACGAACAGTTCGGATTGACGTCGCAAATCCGGCGGGCGGGGGGATCGGTGCCAGCCAACATTGCAGAAGGTCACGGACGGGAAAACACCGGCAACTTCGTCCAGCATCTGCGAATCTCGCAGGGATCTCTGAAAGAGCTGGAAACGCACCTGCTCTTGGCGGAGCGCGTAGGCATCCTGCCGGTGCTGGATTTGCAACCGATTCTCGTTCAGTGCGAGAGTTTGGGCAAAATGCTTCGCGCTTTGATACGGTCGCTGCAGGACAAGGCAGCGAAATGATGCCCATCGCTAGTTGCAATTCGCTACTCGCTACTCGCTACTCGCTACTCGCCAAGGCGCGGAGCGCACGTCAATGACCGAGCACAATCTCCGCAATTTCACCATCAATTTCGGGCCGCAGCATCCGGCCGCGCACGGCGTGTTGCGTCTGGTGCTGGAGCTCGACGGCGAAGTGGTCGCGCGGGTCGATCCGCATATCGGCCTGCTTCATCGCGGCACCGAGAAGCTGATCGAGCACAAGACCTATTTGCAGGCGATCCCGTATTTCGACCGGCTCGACTACGTCGCGCCGATGAATCAGGAGCACGCGTTTTGTCTGGCTGCGGAAAAGCTGCTCGGCATCACCGTGCCGCGCCGCGCGCAGCTGATTCGGGTTTTGTACTGCGAGATCGGTCGCCTGCTGTCGCATCTTCTCAACGTTACGACACAGGCGATGGATGTCGGCGCGCTGACCCCGCCGCTATGGGGCTTTGAAGAGCGCGAAAAGCTGATGGTGTTTTACGAGCGCGCCTCCGGCTCGCGGATGCATGCGGCCTATTTCCGGGTCGGCGGCGTGCACCAGGACCTGCCGCCAAAACTGATCGACGACATCGATGCCTGGTGCGATCCGTTCCTGGGCGTGGTCGACGATCTCGAGCAGCTGCTCACCGGTAACCGCATCTTCAAGCAGCGCAACGTCGATATCGGCGTCGTCACGCTCAAGCAGGCCTGGGAATGGGGTTTTTCCGGCGTGATGGTGCGCGGCTCCGGCGCCGCGTGGGATCTGCGCAAGGCGCAGCCTTACGAATGCTACGACGAGATGGATTTCGACATCCCGATCGGCAAGAACGGCGATTGCTACGACCGCTACTGCATCCGCATGGAAGAGATGCGCCAGTCCGTGCGAATCATGAAGCAGTGCATCGAGAAGCTGCGCGCCCGCGACGGCCAGGGTCCTGTCGCGGTGGAGGACAACAAGATCTTCCCGCCGCGCCGGGGCGAGATGAAGCGCTCGATGGAAGCGCTGATCCATCACTTCAAGCTCTACACCGAGGGATTCCACGTACCGGCCGGCGAGGTCTACGCCGCGGTCGAGGCGCCGAAAGGCGAGTTCGGCGTCTATCTGGTCGCCGACGGCAGCAACAAGCCCTACAAATGCAAGATCCGCGCGCCGGGCTTTGCGCATCTGCAGGCGATGGATTTCATCTGCAAGAACCATCTGCTGGCCGACGTCTCCGCGATCCTGGGCTCGCTCGACATCGTGTTCGGAGAGGTCGATCGGTGATGGCGGTGCCGCCCATCCAGTTTGATCGGGCCACCGGCGTTCTCGAGGGAGCCAATGCGTGGGAGCGCCTTGCCGCGCTTGCGCTGTCGTCAGGCTCGAAGGTGGCGTCGAATTTTTCCCATCGCGGCTATAACGGCTGCGCCAATCTCCTGCGCAAGACGCTGCCCGCGCGCGACATCGCGATCAAACTCAATTCGGATGCGACCTTCGCTTTTCCCTATGGCGACGGTTACTGGAGCAAGCTGCTCAACCGTTCGTTCTCCTACGAAAACGAGCTTGAACTGCTGTTTCAGGATTCCGCCGACGTCGATTATACGCTGCTCGATTGCGGCGCCAACTATGGCTACTGGTCGGTGCTGATCTCGAGCGCGCCCTACGGTTCGCACAAAGCGATCGCGATCGAGCCGTCGTCGCAGAATTTCGCCAAGCTCAAGAACAACGCCGAAATCAACGGTAACCGTTTTAAGGTCATGAAATGCGCAATCGGGGCAGCGCGCGGCACTGCGCGGCTGTCCGGCACCAAGCATGAGGCATTCAGCATTGCAGGCGGCCCCGGCGGCTGCGGTGAGGAGGTGCCGGTCATTGCGCTCGACGACCTGCTGGACGACGGCAAGATTTCTGCTGGCGGAAAGTACCTGATCAAGCTCGACGTCGAAGGCGTCGAGATTGAAGCCATCAAGAGCGGCACCCGGCTGTTGCGGAGCGACAGCGTCTTGTTGTGCGAGGAACACGGCAACGATCCCGGGCATACCGTATCGCGGTATATCCTCGAACAGACGCCGCTCAAGCTGATCGTCTACGATCCGCGCAGCAACCGGCTGGAAACCGTGACCGAGCTTTCGATCCTCGACCGCATCAAGGTTTCAACCCACGTCGGCTATAACGTGTTCGGCACCGCAAGCGCCTTCTGGCAAGACCGGATTAGCGCCCTCAACGCCAATGCCGCGCGCCGCATGCAATGAGAGACTGAACGACAATGTCCGTCCGCCGCCTCGCACCGAAGGAACTACAGCCCGCGAACTTCACGTTCACGGACGAAAACCTCGCCTGGGCGAAAGCGGAGATCGCGAAATATCCGCCCGGTCGGCAGGCGTCCGCTGTCATCCCGATCCTGTGGCGGGTCCAGGAGCAGCACGAGGGGTGGGTTTCGGAAGTCGCGATCCGCGCAGTCGCAGATTTGCTCGACATGCCCTACATCCGCGCGCTGGAAATCGCGACCTTCTACACGATGTTCCAGTTGCAGCCGGTCGGCAAGAAGGCGCATGTCCAGGTCTGCGGCACCACGCCCTGCCGGCTGCGCGGCGCCGGCGATATTATCGAGGTCTGCCAGAGCCGCATACACCACGATCCCTTTCATCTGTCCAAGGATGGAAATTTCAGCTGGGAGGAGGTCGAATGCCTTGGCGCCTGCGTGAACGCGCCGATGGTGCTGATCTGGAAGGATACCTACGAGGATCTGACCAAGGAAAATTTTGGCAAGGTGCTGGACGGATTTGCCTCCGGCAACCCTCCGAAGCCTGGGCCGCAGGTCGATCGTCAGTTCTCAGCACCGGTAGGCGGGCCGACCACGTTGAAGGAAACCTCATGAAGGGGACCGCACATTGCAAGTGGCCGGACCGGGGAGTATCGGAGCAATGAAAAGTTGGCGCTATATCGCGCTGCATGCGACAGCAGCCGCTGCATTCATTTTCCTGCTGCAGCGTTACGCGCTGAGTGCAACGTTTGAATCAAGCCTGCTATGGGCGCTGACCTTCGGTGGATGCGCCGCAGGCCTCGCCTACATGCAGTCCAATCGCTGACCCCTTAGGAAGCCGCACGTCATGCTCGACGACAAGGATCGCATCTTTCGCAATCTCTACGGCCTCCACGACTGGCGCCTCGAAGCCGCGCGCCGCCGCGGCGCCTGGGACGGCACCAAGGCGATCATCGACAAGGGCCGCGACTGGATCATCAACGAGATGAAGGCTTCCGGCCTGCGCGGGCGCGGCGGGGCCGGTTTTCCGACCGGGTTGAAATGGTCGTTCATGCCGAAGGAATCGACCGACGGCCGGCCGAGCTATCTGGTAGTCAATGCCGACGAGTCCGAACCCGGCACTTGCAAGGACCGCGAGATCATGCGGCACGACCCGCATCTTCTGGTCGAGGGCTGCCTGCTCGCGAGCTTCGCGATGGGCGCGCACGCCTGCTACATCTATGTGCGCGGCGAATTCATCAGGGAGCGCGAACATCTGCAGGCCGCGGTCGATCAGGCCTATGAGGCGAAGCTGATCGGCAAGGACAATGTCAACGGCTGGCCGTTCGACCTTTACGTGACGCATGGCGCGGGCGCCTATATCTGCGGCGAAGAGACCGCGCTGCTGGAAAGCCTCGAAGGCAAGAAGGGCATGCCGCGGTTAAAACCGCCGTTCCCGGCCAATGTCGGTCTTTATGGCTGCCCGACCACCGTCAACAATGTCGAGTCGATCGCGGTCGCCCCGGATATCCTGCGGCGCAGCGCGGCGTGGTTCGCGGCCATCGGCCGGCCCAACAACGTCGG
Organism: Bradyrhizobium sp. URHD0069; assembly: GCF_000701345.1. Lineage (GTDB taxonomy): Bacteria > Pseudomonadota > Alphaproteobacteria > Rhizobiales > Xanthobacteraceae > Bradyrhizobium. The sequence continues at coordinate 31,909 of NZ_JNIJ01000025.1, forward strand.
TACCAAACTGTTCTGCATCTCCGGTCATGTCGAGCGCCCCTGCAACGTCGAAGAGGCGATGGGAATTCCGTTCCGCGAGCTGATCGAACGCCACTGCGGCGGCATCCGCGGCGGCTGGGATAATCTCAAGGCGGTGATCCCCGGCGGCTCCTCGGTGCGCATGGTGCCGGCCGAACAGATCATCGATACGCCGATGGATTTCGACAGCCTAAGCAAACTGCGCTCCGGTCTCGGCACCGCCGCCGTGATCGTGATGGACAAATCGACCGATCTGATCCGCGCGATCGCCCGGATCTCCTATTTCTACAAGCACGAGAGCTGCGGCCAATGCACGCCGTGCCGCGAGGGAACCGGGTGGATGTGGCGGGTGTTGACCCGGATGGCCGAGGGCCGCGCCCATAAGCGCGAGATCGACATGTTGCTGGAGGTTACCAAGCAGGTCGAGGGCCATACCATTTGCGCGCTCGGTGACGCCGCAGCGTGGCCGATCCAGGGCCTGATCGCCCATTTCCGTCACGAGATCGAGCAGCGGATCGCACAGTATTCGCACAAGGCGGATATTGACGATGTCGGCGTTCTCGATCCCGCGCACATGGTCGCGGCGGAGTGATATCGATGTCGCAACCGAGTATTCTCTGGTGGCAGAAATACGGGACGCTGGCGCAGATGGCGCAAGCCACCGTGGCGCTGCTCGGCTTCGCGGCGATCCTGTTTCAGATCAACGAAATCCGCTCGAACAATCGTGCGGCAAGCGCGCGGCAGGCGTTTCTCGGGTACACCGACCTGGCGTTCAGAAACCCGAAATTCTCGCAGCCGGACTTTGACAAGATCAAGGAGAGCAGCCGCGACGAGCAGGTTCAATACGAGAGCTTTGTCTCCTATTTCCTCTATGCCTGCGAGGAGGCGACCGTCGCATTCGCCGACCGGCGGGAATGGGTGGCTTCCTGCGATTACGATCTGAAGCCGCATCTGCCGTTCTTGTGCGAGAAGGACAAGGCCGAGCCCGCTTATCTCGCGACCTACAGCACTGATACCCAGCAATGGGTAAAGGCGTCCATGAAGACCGCCAGCGTCACACCTCCGGATTGCAAGCTGGGAAAGACTTGAGGCAATGACCAAACTCATCATCGATGGCAAAGAGATCGATGTTCCCGCGGAATTCACGCTGTTGCAGGCGTGCGAGGCCGCGGGCGCGGAAATTCCGCGCTTTTGCTACCACGAGCGGCTGTCGATCGCCGGCAATTGCCGGATGTGCCTGGTCGAGATCAAGGGCGGCCCGAAGCCCGTCGCGAGCTGCGCCTGGGGCGTTCGCGATTGCCGTCCCGGCCCCAAGGGTGAGCCGCCGGAAATCTCCACCCGCTCGCCGATGGTGAAGAAGGCGCGCGAAGGCGTGATGGAGTTCCTGCTGATCAACCATCCCCTGGATTGCCCGATCTGCGATCAGGGCGGCGAGTGCGACCTGCAGGATCAGGCGATGGGATACGGCGTCGACACCAGCCGTTTCGCCGAAAACAAGCGCGCGGTCGAGGACAAATATCTGGGCGCGCTGGTCAAGACCTCGATGAACCGCTGTATCCAGTGCACGCGCTGCGTCCGCTTTGCCGCCGAAGTCTGCGGCGTGCCTGAGATCGGCGCGACCGGCCGCGGCGAGGACATGGAAATTACCACTTATCTCGAATCGGCACTGACTTCGGAACTGCAGGGCAACCTCGTTGATATCTGCCCGGTGGGCGCGCTGACCTCAAAGCCTTACGCGTTCGCGGCGCGGCCGTGGGAGCTCGGCAAGACCCAGTCGATCGACGTGATGGATGGCGTTGGGTCGGCTATCCGGGTCGATACCCGCGGCCGCGAGGTGATGCGGATCCTGCCGCGCGTCAACGAGGCGGTCAACGAGGAGTGGATTTCTGACAAGACCCGGCACATCGTCGACGGCCTGCGCACGCAGCGGCTCGACCGTCCCTACATTAGGGAGAATGGCCAACTGCGCGCCGCATCGTGGTCGGAAGCGTTCAGCGCTATCGCAGCCAAGGCAAGGCTCAGCGACGGCAGGCGGATCGGGGCTATTGCCGGCGATCTCGCTGCGGTCGAGGAGATGTTTGCGCTTAGGGATCTGCTGGCAAAGTACGGCTCGGTCAATCTCGCGGTCCAGGGCGGCGACGCTTTCGACCCGGCGGCCGGCCGCGCCTCCTATATCTTCAATCCGACCATCGCCGGCATCGAGCAGGCTGACGCACTGCTGATTGTCGGTTCGAATCCGCGCAAGGAGGCCTCCGTTCTCAACGCGCGCATCCGCAAGCGTTGGCGCACCGGTCAACTCAAGATCGGCGTCATCGGCGCCAAGGCCGAGCTCACTTACGGTTACGACTATCTTGGCGCCGGCACGGATTCACTCAGGGAACTCGCCGCCGGCAAGCATTTTTTCGCCGACGTGCTGAAGGCTGCCAAACATCCGATCGTGCTGGTCGGAACCGGTGCGGCCGCCCGGCATGATGGCGCCGCGGTTCTCGCGCTTGCGGCAACGCTCGCGCTGGATCTCGGCGTGGTGAAAGAGGGCTGGAATGGCTTCTCTGTCCTGCACGATAGCGCCTCGCGCGTCGGCGCGCTCGACATCGGCTTTGCCGCAGCCGCGGGCGGTCTGAGCACAGCGCAGATGACGACGTTCGGGACCCTCGATCTGCTGTTCTTGCTCGGCGCCGATGAGATCAAGGTACCGGACGGTACATTTGTGGTTTACATCGGTACCCATGGCGAGCGCGGCGCCCACCGTGCCGACGTGATCCTGCCCGGTGCGGCCTACACGGAGAAATCCGGCATCTACGTCAACACAGAAGGTCGGGTACAGATGGCGAATCGCGCGGCATTTCCCCCGGGGGAGGCGCGTGAGGACTGGGCGATCATCCGCGCGCTGTCGGAGGTTATGGGCAAAAAGCTGCCTTACGATTCGCTCAGCGCGCTGCGGCAGGCGCTGTTCAAGGCGACGCCGCATCTGATGCGCATCGACCAGATCGAAGCCGGCAAGGCGGCCGACATCAAGACGCTTGCCCGCAGAGGCGGCAGCGTCGAGAAGACCCCGTTGCGGTCTTCGGTTGAGGATTTCTACCTGACCAACCCGATCGCGCGGGCGTCTGCGATAATGGCGGAATGTTCGCGGCTGGCTGCCGGGCAAATGCTGACGGCGGCGGAGTGAGCGTGACCTGATGGCCGAATTTTTCACAAGCGCATTCTGGACGGGCTTTCTTTGGCCGCTGATCGTCATGGTCGCGCAGAGCCTCTTGCTGCTCGTGGTGCTCCTGATCGCGATTGCCTACATCCTGCTCGCCGACCGCAAGATCTGGGCGGCGGTGCAGATTCGCCGGGGACCCAACGTGGTCGGCCCCTGGGGCCTGTTCCAGTCCTTTGCCGATCTTTTGAAGTTCGTGCTGAAGGAACCGATCATTCCCTCCGGTGCCAACAAGGGCGTATTCCTGCTGGCGCCCCTGGTATCATGCGTGCTGGCGCTGGCGGCCTGGGCGGTGATCCCGATGGATCTCGGCTGGGTGATCTCCGACATCAACGTCGGCGTGCTCTATATCTTCGCGATCTCCTCGCTTTCGATCTACGGCATCATCATGGCCGGCTGGTCGTCGAACTCGAAATATCCATTCCTCGCAGCGCTTCGTTCGGCGGCGCAGATGGTCAGTTACGAAGTTTCGATCGGCTTCGTCATCATCACCGTGTTGCTTTGCGCGGGGTCGCTGAACCTGTCGGCCGTCGTCGAAGCGCAGAACACGCGCGGGCTTGCTAGCCTGATCGGCTTGCCCAAGCTGACATTCCTGAACTGGTACGTGCTGCCGCTGTTTCCGATGTTCGTGGTGTTCTATGTCTCGGCGCTGGCGGAAACCAACCGGCCGCCGTTCGACTTGGTGGAAGCCGAATCCGAGCTGGTCGCGGGCTTTATGGTCGAATACGGCTCGACGCCGTATTTGTTGTTCATGCTCGGCGAATACGTCGCGATTACCACGATGTGCGCGCTGGCTACCATCCTGTTCCTGGGCGGCTGGCTGCCGCCGGTCGCGCTGCCGCCGTTCACCTGGGTTCCCGGGGTGATCTGGTTCACCCTCAAGCTACTGTTCATGTTCTTCCTGTTTGCGATGGCGAAGGCGATCGTGCCGCGCTACCGCTACGACCAATTGATGCGGCTCGGCTGGAAGGTGTTCCTGCCCTTGTCGCTGGCGATGGTGGTTGTTGTCGCCGGCGTGCTGCATTTCGCGGGGCTCGCGCCGAAATGAGGTCGCTATGAGTGTCAATGTCAACGCCACAGCCCGCGCGCTTCTGCTGTCCGAATTCGTATCGGCGTTCTTTCTCGCCATGCGCTATTTCTTCAAGCCGAAGCCGACGCTGAATTATCCATTCGAGAAGGGGCCGATCTCGCCGCGCTTCCGCGGCGAGCACGCGCTGCGCCGTTATCCCAATGGCGAGGAGCGCTGCATCGCCTGCAAGCTGTGCGAGGCGATCTGTCCGGCGCAGGCGATCACCATCGAGGCCGGCCCGCGCCGCAACGACGGCACCCGCCGTACCGTGCGCTACGACATCGACATGGTGAAATGCATCTATTGCGGGCTGTGCCAGGAGGCCTGTCCGGTCGATGCCATCGTCGAGGGACCGAATTTCGAATTCGCCACCGAGACCCGCGAGGAACTCTACTATGACAAGGCGAAACTTCTCGCCAACGGCGACCGCTGGGAGCGCGAGATTGCGAAATCAATCGAACTCGACGCGCCGTACCGGTGAGGTGAGGGCATGATCCTTCCCGCGCTGTTCTTCTATCTGTTCGCCGGCGTTTGCGTGGCTTCCGCGGTCATGGTGATTGTGTCGCGCAATCCCGTGCACTCCGTGCTGTTTTTGATCCTGGCGTTCGTCAACGCGTCCGGCCTGTTCGTGCTGATGGGCGCCGAATTTCTGGCGATGATCCTGGTCGTGGTCTATGTCGGCGCGGTCGCGGTGCTGTTCCTGTTCGTGATCATGATGCTGGATGTCGATTTCACCGAGCTGCGCGAGGGCTTTCTGGAATACCTGCCGATCGGTCTGGTGATCGGCGCAATATTTCTCGCCGAATTGCTGCTGGTCGGGGGCGGCTGGGTCATCAATGTCGCCGCCACCAAGTCGATCACCGCGGCTATTCCGACCAACGTCAGCAATACCGAAGCGCTCGGTCTGGTGCTTTATACGAAGTACATTCATTATTTCCAGATCGCCGGGATGGTGCTCTTGGTCGCGATGATCGGCGCCATCGTGCTGACGCTGCGCCACAAGGTCGGTGTGAAGCGCCAGGACATCAACGTGCAGAACGCGCGGACGCCCGAACTCGCCATGAGCGTGCGCAAGGTGGCCTCGGGGCAGGGACTGCAGGACGCCGACGCGGCGGAGTGGGTGCAATGACGATCGGCCTCGGACACTATCTCTCGGTCGGCGCGATCCTTTTCACGCTCGGAATCCTCGGCATCTTTCTCAACCGCAAGAACATCATCGTCATCCTGATGTCGATCGAACTGATCCTGCTCGCGGTCAATATCAACCTGGTGGCGTTCTCGACCTTCCTCGGCGACATCGTCGGTCAAGTGTTCGCGCTGCTGGTTCTGACAGTGGCGGCGGCGGAAGCCGCGATCGGTCTTGCGGTGCTGGTGGTCTATTTCCGCAACCGCGGTTCGATCGCGGTTGAAGACGTCAATCTGATGAAGGGCTAACGCGCCAAATGATCCAGGCAATCGTTTTTCTGCCGCTGATCGGGGCGATTATCGCCGGCCTGATCGCTATCTTTGGTGCGCATGCGCGCAATCCGAGCGGCGATACGGTCGAGCATCATGGTGACGCGCATGGCCACGGCGCGGTGCCGGCCAATGAGGATGCCGGCATTGTCCATGCGTCTAGCCACGAGCCCGGCGCCCGTGACGACCACGGTCACGACGACCACCACGCGGTCGAGCCGCCGGCGATGGGATCGCGCGCGGCCGAATTGATCACGACCGGATTGTTGCTGGTTTCGGCGGCGCTGTCCTGGTTCGCGCTGGTCGATGTCGGCTTCATGCATCATGACGCCCGGATCGCGCTGTTCCCATGGATCAATTCCGGCGATCTGCAGGTCGCGTGGTCGCTGCGGGTCGATACGCTGACCGCCGTGATGCTGGTGGTGGTCAATACGGTGTCGTCGCTCGTGCATCTCTATTCGATCGGCTACATGGATGAAGACCCGTACCGGCCACGGTTCTTCAGCTATCTGTCGCTGTTCACCTTCGCGATGCTGATGTTGGTGACGGCGGACAATCTGGTGCAGCTGTTCTTCGGCTGGGAAGGCGTCGGGCTCGCGAGCTATCTCTTGATCGGCTTCTGGTATCAGAAGCCGTCGGCGAATGCGGCGGCGATCAAGGCCTTCGTGGTCAACCGGGTCGGCGATTTCGGTTTTGCGCTCGGCATTTTCGCGATCTTCATGCTGATCGGCTCGACCGACTTCGACACGATCTTCGCCGGCGCGCCGGGCCTGACCGGCAAGACCATAGACTTCTTCGGCTGGCACGCCGACGCGCTGACATTGACATGCGTGCTATTGTTCATGGGGGCGATGGGCAAATCGGCCCAGTTCCTGCTGCACACCTGGTTGCCGGACGCCATGGAAGGCCCAACGCCGGTCTCGGCATTGATCCACGCCGCGACCATGGTCACCGCCGGCGTCTTCATGGTGGCACGGCTGTCGCCACTGTTCGAACTGGCGCCGAACGCACAAGCGGTGGTGATGTTCTTCGGTGCGACCACCGCATTCTTCGCCGCGACCATCGGCCTCGTGCAGAACGACATCAAGCGCATCGTCGCCTATTCGACCTGTTCGCAGCTCGGCTACATGTTCGTGGCGATGGGGGCGGGGGCTTATTCCGTCGGCATGTTCCATCTGTTCACGCACGCGTTCTTCAAGGCGCTGTTGTTTTTGGGCTCAGGCTCGGTGATCTATGCGATGCATCACGAGCAGGACATCCGCAACATGGGGGGCTTAAAGGACAAAATCCCATTCACCTACATCGTGATGGTGATCGGCACGCTGTCGCTGACCGGCTTTCCGCTCACCGCCGGCTATTTCTCAAAGGACGCGATCATCGAATCCGCGTTCGTTTCCCACAATCCGTTGGCGTTCTATGGCTTCCTGCTGACAGTGATCGCCGCGGGGCTGACCTCGTTCTATTCCTGGCGCCTGATCTTCAAGACCTTCCACGGCGAGCCGCATGATCAGGAGCACTACGAAGCCGCGCATGAGAGCCCGCTGTGGATGCTCATTCCGATCGGCATTCTCGCAGCCGGATCGATCCTCGCGGGCTTCCCGTTCAAAGAGCTGTTCGCGGGCCACGGGGTGGAAGAATTCTTCCGCGAATCGCTGAAGATGAACCCGCACATCATCGAGGAAATGCACCACATCCCCCAGACCATCGCGTTCCTGCCGACGGTCATGATGGCGGTGGGCTTTTTGGTGTCGTGGCTATTCTATATCCGCCGGCCCTATTTGCCTGTCGAACTCGCCAAGCAGCACCATGGGCTCTACCAGTTCCTGCTCAACAAATGGTATTTCGATGAGCTCTACGATCTGATCTTCGTGCGCCCAACGAAGCGGATCGGACTTTTCCTTTGGAAGGTCGGCGACGGCTACATCATCGACGGTTTTGGGCCCGATGGCGTGTCGGCGCGGGTACTTGACGTAACCCGCAACGTGGTGCGGCTGCAGACCGGCTATCTCTATCACTACGCCTTCGCGATGCTGATCGGGGTTGCCGGATTGATCACCTGGTTCATGTTCGGCCTGGGAGGCCAGTGATGACAACCTGGCCGATTCTTTCCGTCGTCACCTTCCTGCCGGTGGTCGGCGCGTTGATCATCTATATCAGCCGGGGCGACGATGAAGCCGCGCGGCGCAATGCGCGCTGGATTGCGCTGTGGACCACGCTGATCACCTTCGCGGTGTCGCTGATCCTGGTCTGGCGCTTCGACCCGGCGCAGCCGGATTTTCAGTTCGTCGAAAAGGCGCCGTGGCTCGCCAACACCATCACCTATCACATGGGCGTCGACGGCATCTCGCTGCCGTTCGTGATCCTGACCACCGCATTGATGCCGCTCTGCATCATCGCGAGCTGGAAATCCGTGACGATGCGCGTGCGCGAATACATGATGGCGTTCCTGTTGTTGGAAACGCTGATGGTCGGCACCTTCTCCGCGCTCGACCTCGTGCTGTTCTACCTGTTTTTCGAGGGCGGCCTGATCCCGATGTTCCTGATCATCGGGGTGTGGGGCGGCCCGCGCCGGGTCTATGCTTCCTTCAAGTTCTTCCTCTACACGCTGCTCGGTTCGGTGCTGATGCTGCTGGCAATCATGGCGCTGTACTGGAATGCCGGCACGACCGATATTCCGACCCTGATGCAGACCACCGTGCCGCGCTCGCTGCAGACCTGGGCATGGCTGGCGTTCTTCGCTTCGTTCGCAGTGAAGATGCCGATGTGGCCGGTGCATACCTGGCTGCCCGACGCGCATGTCGAGGCGCCTACCGCAGGCTCGGTAATCCTGGCCGCGATCCTCCTCAAGATGGGCGGCTACGGCTTCCTGCGTTTCTCGCTGCCGATGTTCCCGATCGCGTCGCATGATTTCGCGCCGCTGATCTTCTCGCTGTCAGTCATCGCCATCATCTACACCTCGCTGGTGGCGCTGATGCAGGAGGATATCAAGAAGCTAATCGCCTATTCCTCGGTGGCTCATATGGGCTTCGTCACCATGGGCATTTTCGCCGGCACCACCCAGGGCGTCGCCGGCGGCGTGTTCCAGATGGTGTCGCACGGCATCGTGTCGGGGGCGCTCTTCCTCTGCGTCGGCGTCGTCTACGACCGCATGCACACCCGCGAGATCGCGGCCTATGGCGGCCTCGTCAATCGCATGCCGCTCTATGCGCTGGTGTTCATGGTGTTCACCATGGCCAATGTCGGCTTGCCCGGCACTTCCGGCTTCGTCGGTGAGTTCATGACGCTGATCGGCACCTTCAAGGTCTCGATCGCCACCGCCACTCTCGCCACCACGGGCGTCATCCTGTCAGCGGCCTATGCGTTATGGCTTTATCGCAGAGTCGTGTTCGGCGCTCTGACCAGACCGTCGCTGGCGAGCATCAAGGATCTTACCTTCCGCGAGAGCCTGACGCTGATGCCGCTGGTGGCTCTCACCATCCTGTTCGGCTTCTACCCGAAGCCGGTGCTCGACATGTCGGCGGCGTCGGTGCAGCAACTCGTCAACAATTACAACGCCGCAGTAACTGCCGTGAAGGCAGCCGCGCTGCCGCAGTGAAGGCACTAGAGCATGATCCGGAAAAGCGGCAACCGGTTTTTCGAAAGATCATGCTCGAACCAAGAGATGAGATCATGATCCGATTCGATCTAATCGGATCATGATCTGGAAGCGTTTTCGGCGAAGCGAGAACCGTTTCGCGTGAAGAAAACGCGTAAAAACAAAGAGGATGAGCCTCGGTTCTGATTCAATCGGAATCGAAGTCAGGACAACGCGCCATGAGCTTTGAGAGTGCAGGTTATCAGTTGCTGCCGGTGCTGCCGGAGCTTGTGCTCGCCGTGGGCGCCATGGTGCTCCTGATGTTGGGGGCCTATCGGGGCCAGCAGACCACCAGCCTCGTCACCAACCTTGCGATTGGTCTGCTGGTATTGACCGGCGTGCTGGAGTTGGCGTTGCCGGCCGGTAAACTCACGACCTTCGACGGCAGCTTCATCGTCGACGATTTTGCCCGGTTTCTGAAAATCCTCGCCCTGATCGGCTCGGTGGCGACGCTCATTCTTTCGGCGGAATTTCTGTCCGATCCGTCGCGGCGGATTTTCGAATACCCCATCCTGGTGCTGCTCTCGACCTTGGGCATGATGGTGCTGATCTCGGCCGGCGACCTGATCATGCTCTATCTCGGGCTCGAGCTGATGTCTCTCGCGCTTTACGTGGTGGCGGCGAGCAATCGCGACAACGCGAAATCGACCGAAGCGGGTTTGAAATATTTCGTGCTGGGCGCGCTGTCGTCGGGCATGCTGCTCTACGGCGCCTCCCTGGTCTACGGCTTCACAGGCACCGTGAGTTTCGCAGGCATCGCGGCGGCGGTGAAGACCGGCAGCATCGGCGTCGTGTTCGGCCTGGTGTTCTTGCTCGCCGGGCTTTGCTTCAAGATATCGGCGGTGCCGTTCCACATGTGGACGCCCGACGTCTATGAGGGCGCCCCCACGCCGGTCACCGCGTTCTTCGCTTCCGCGCCGAAGGTCGCTGCCCTTGCGGTGTTCACCCGCGTGGCGCTCACCGCATTTCCGGGCATTCTTTTGCAGTGGCAGCAGATCGTGGTGTTCGTGGCGATCGCCTCGATGGCGCTGGGATCGTTTGCCGCGATCGGGCAGAAGAACATCAAGCGACTGATGGCCTATTCGTCGATCGGCCATATGGGCTTCGCTCTGGTGGGGTTGGCCGCCGGCACCGCTGAGGGCGCCCAGGGCGTGCTGGTCTATATCGCGATCTATGTGGCGATGACGCTCGGCAGCTTCGCGGTGATCCTGACCATGAAGCGCAACGGCCAGCATGTCGAAAACATCAGCGACTTTGCCGGATTGTCGCGCACCAATCCCTTGCTGGCATTCTTCTTCGCCATGCTGCTGTTTTCGCTGGCGGGCATTCCGCCGCTCGCGGGCTTTTTCGCGAAATTCTACGTGTTCATTGCGGCGATCAAGGCCGGATTATTCACATTGTCGGTGGTCGGCGTGCTCACCAGCGTGGTCGGCGCTTACTACTATCTCCTCATCATCAAGGTGATGTATTTCGATGAGCCGGTTGGCGCGCTGGATCCGATGCGCATGGAATTGCGCACGGTGCTGGCAGTCGCGGGACTCTTCAACATCTTTTTCTTCGTCTATCCGGGACCGCTGGTGAGTGCGGCCACGGTGGCGGCGAGGTCATTGTTCTAGATATGATCCCGAAAAGTGGACCCCCGGCTTTCGGAGAAGATCATGCCCAAACAGCACATCCGCGCCCGGACGGATTTGGCAAAGCCGGATCACCCCTGAGATGATATTCTCGCTCGGTCATCGAGCCGTATCGGCGGGCTATCGGCTCGCTGCCTTCGAGAGCATCGGCTCAACCAATGCGGAAGCCATGTCGCGCGCGCGCGATGGCGAGCGCGGGCCGATGTGGTTTGTGACATCGGAGCAGACAGCCGGGCGCGGACGGCGCCATCGGCGCTGGATCGCGCCGCGCGGTAACCTCGCCAGCAGCATCCTGGAGGTGATCGAGGTCTCGCCGGCCGTCGCGGCGACACTGGGCTTTGCGGCGGGACTGGCGCTGGAGGCGGCGCTGCAAAAAGTAAGCATCGAAGCGTCGTTGAGATCGGCGGGATCGGACCATATGAAATTCTCGCTGAAATGGCCCAACGACGTGCTGGCGGGGCGCCAAAAACTCGCCGGCATCCTGCTGGAAGCCGAGGCCGTGACCGCCGATCAGCTCGCCGTCGTGGTGGGCATCGGCACCAACGTAATCGCTGCGCCCGAGTGCACCCCGACGCCTGCGACCTCGCTTGCGGCGCTCGGCGTCCATATCGGCGCGGAGGAATTATTCGCTTGCCTGTCGGACGCCTGGGCGGAATTTCGCGGCATCTGGGACGATGGCCGCGGCTTTACCGAGATTCGGCGACTATGGTTGGAGCGCGCGGCCGGACTCGGAGAGAAAGTTGCGATCCTGACCAACGGCTCCGCCGTGGAGGGCATATTCGACACCATCGACGAGGCAGGCTGTCTGATCGTGCGGACGGCCGACGGCAAGCGGGTCCCGATATCCGCGGGTGACGTTCATTTCGGCTCGGCGGCATCGGCAGGAGCAGCCTGATGGCGCGACCGGACGAACTGACCTTCGCGCCCCTTGGCGGCGTCGGCGAGATCGGCATGAACCTGTCGATTTACGGCCTCGGCAACCGCCATCAGCGTTCCTGGCTCGCGATCGATCTCGGCGTGTCCTTTGGTGACGAGGAACACCTGCCGGGCATCGACCTGATCATGCCCGATATCCAGTTTCTTGAAAAAGAGCGCAACAATCTCGTTGGCCTCGTGCTGACGCACGCCCACGAAGATCACTTCGGCGCCATCATCGAGCTGTGGCCGAAGCTGAAATGCCCGATCTACGCGACGCAATTCAGCGCCGCCCTGTTCGAAGCGAAATGCGCTTCCGAGCGCAATCCGCCGAAAATTCCGGTCACGGTGGTACCCTCGGGCGGCCGCATCGATCTCGGGCCGTTCAACGTCGAATTCATTCCGGTGGCGCATTCGATTCCGGAATCGCATGCGCTGGCGATCCGTACGGAAGTGGGCACTGTGCTGCACACCGGAGACTGGAAGATCGATCCGACGCCGATCATCGGCGTGCCGACCGACGAGCGGCGATTGCGCGAGCTCGGCGATGCCGGCGTGCTGGCGCTGGTCGGCGATTCCACCAATGCGGTGCGGGAAGGGCGCTCGCCGTCGGAAGCCGAGGTTTCCAAGACCATCACCGAGCTGGTGAAGGCGGCCAAAGGTCGTGTCGCCGTGACTACGTTTGCTTCCAACGTCGCGCGGCTGCGCGCGGTCGCGGATGCGGCACGCGCCGCCGGACGCGAGGTCGTGGTGGTCGGCCGCGCCATGGAGCGCGTGGTGCAGGTGGCGCGCGAGACCGGCTATCTCGACGGCGTGCAGAAGTTCCGCGGCGCCGATCTCTACGGCCATTTCCCGCCCGACAAGGTGCTGGCGCTGTGCACCGGAAGCCAGGGCGAGCCGCGCGCGGCGCTGGCGCGCATCGCCAATGACGATCATCCGGAGGTGACGCTCAACAAGGGCGACTGCGTGATTTTTTCCTCGCGTACGATTCCCGGCAACGAGAAGGCGGTCGGCGCCATCATCAATGGCCTCATCACCCAGGGCGTCGAGGTCATTACCGACCGCACCCACCTCGTGCATGTGTCCGGCCACCCGCGCCGCGACGAGCTGCGCGACATGATTTCGTGGGTGCGCCCGCAGCTGCTGATCCCCGTCCATGGCGAGGCGCTGCATCTGTTCGAGCACGCCAAGCTGGCGCGATCCGCCGGCGTGCCCAAGGTGCTGATCTGCCGCAACGGCGATCTGGTGAAGCTCGGACCGGGCGATCCCGGTATCATCGCGGAACTGCCGTCGGGACGGCTCTACAAGGATGGCTCGATTCTGGAGGATTCCAAGTCACGCGCGGTAGTCGAGCGAAGGCGAATGGGATTTGCCGGCTGCGCCTTCGTAGCCATCGCCATGACCGAAACGGGCGAGCTGGCCGACGACCCCGAGGTTGATCTGGTCGGCATACCCGAGAAGAATACGGCCGGAGAGACCATCGACGAGATCGTGTTCGACGTGGTGGTATCTACGATCGAAGGCCTGGCGCGTCCTCGGCGGCGCGACCCTGACGCGCTGGCGGAATCGGTGCGCCGGGCGGTGCGGGCGTCAATCAGCGAGCAGTGGGGCAAGAAGCCGCTGTGCCTGATACACGTTCTGACGGTTTAGGTTTAAGGCAGAGGGAGCACCATGCTGGGCCGGCTCAATCATGTAGCGATCGCGGTGAGGGACGCCGAGAAGGCCGCCAAGATCTATGGCGCGGCGTTCGGTGCCGACATCTCGGCGGCGGTGCCATTGCCGGAGCACGGGGTCATTACCGTGTTCGTGACCCTGCCCAACACCAAGATCGAATTCATCCAGCCGCTCGGCGAAGCTTCGCCGATCGCCAAATTTCTGGAGCGCAACGCCGACGGCGGCATCCACCACGTCTGTTATGACGTGCCCGACATCATTGCGGCGCGCGACACCCTGATCAAGGAGGGTGCGCGCGTGCTCGGCGACGGTATCCCGAAGATTGGCGCGCATGGCAAGCCGGTGCTGTTTCTGCATCCGAAGGATTTTTCCGGCGCGCTCGTCGAAATCGAGCAGGCTTGACGCCAGATGGTCTACTCAATCTCAACGGCGTTCGCGATCTACTTCGTGCTGTGGTGGATCGTGCTGTTTCTGACGCTGCCGTTCGGCATACGCAGCCAGCACGAAGACGATGAAGGCGCGGGTCAGATAATTCCTGGCACCGATCCCGGCGCGCCGATCGCGAGCGGGATGGGCCGCAAGCTGATCTGGACCACGGTGATCTCTGCGATCATTTTCGCCGTTGCGATGGTGGCCTACAATGCGGGCTACCTGAATATCGAGCGACTGTCGAAACTGATGTCGATACCGCTCTGAGCGAACCGATCTAGCGGGGCTTGGGGAAACAGCGCCAGCTCGATCCCTTCACGAGATCGTTTGCCTCGCGCCGAACATCGCTTCGGTTTCAGGGTGTTCGCGAAACAGCCACCGATAGACCAGCGGCGTTAAGCCCTCACAACGCTCGGCGGCCAGTTCAAAGCTGTGCGGGATCGGATTGCTTCGCGCATCGTTTCAGCATCTTGCAAAAGGAGGGCAGAGGGCAAGCCTGCTAAAAAAAGAGAGCAGGGCCCGCGCCCCGCTCCAAAGAAACAAGCCCCGCTTCAAAGAAACGAGCCCCGCTTCAAAGAAAAAAGAGCAGGGCGCAAGCCCTGCTCAAAATTGTGTCGACCCTATTTCCCCGAAAATGTGGATTTGATCTTGGTTGACGGGGCGACGCCGCTTGTGCGCGCCAGGGCTCCTCCCGAGACTTGGACCACCAGACTTCGCCTTGCGGCTCGCCTGAGCCTTTATCCGTAGACCATCTTTTTCGCCTTGTCACCTTTTTTGGCAACGATTGTTCAAAATTCGATCAATTTGCGAAATGATTGGTATTTCGCCGTCCCAAAGTTGTATTCGGCTGCGCGGATATCTCGGGATAAGGCAACAGGGCCGAAAAGAACTTGAGAAAGACTGTCGCACAACAACACCGGCGCCCTCCCGTTATTTCATTGTTATTCCCCCCAGAAGAATCTTGCTTTCGAGCTCCGCGGCGACGCGGCCGCAAAAGGTTGGGAACCGACCTCGACTTGCGACGTCCTGCGTGGTTAGTTATCGGTATTGGAACAGGTGGACTCGTTGATGCGCCGGCGGTTGCGGAAGTTCCTTCCAATCGTCCTGATTGCCCTGGTGGTGCAGATCTTCGCACCGATCGCGGCATGCTGGGCGGCCGGCATCGCCGCCTCAGATCCCCTGTATGCGGCTGCGATCTGTCACGACAACGGGGCTTCGAGTTCCGGCCAGACCGATCAGACCGGTCAGCCCCGTGCCCATGACGGCTGCTGTTCGGTCTGCAGCGTCGCCCATAACGGCGCGCCGATTGACGCGCCTCAGGCCGCGGTCACGACACCTTATCGCGCCTCCGAGCGCGTGGTCTGGCTCGATCCCGCCCCGGGCCTGCTCGGATCCCGAACCGGCTTTCACGCCCAAGCCCGCGCGCCGCCCTCCATTTCCTGACCGAAGAACCTCGCGATCGGTGCGGTTACTGCCGCGCCGGATAGTGCCGTTGAGCAGACTGGCCACAGCGCCAGTGTCAGGATTTTCAGGTGTTTCGTTATCGTGCTTTAAGTAGCACCAGCACGCTCGTGCTTTGCAGCGCGCTTTGCGCAATCCCTTCTATGACAAAGGCCCAGACGGCGGATCGGTCGCTGCCGCCGGTCACCATTGACGCGCCTCCTGAGCTTCGGGCCCGACCCGCCGCGCAGAAGCCAAGAGTTCGTTCCTCCTCCGCCCGGCAGCAGACGAGGCCGGTTGCGACCGCTCCGACCCCGGTATCGGTTTCGAACACGAACCTTACGGCGAGCGCCGCGGTTGCCAAACTGTATCAGACACCAACGGGACAGACGGAGACGACCATCGATCGAAGCCAATTCGAGTACAGGCCCGCGTTTTCAGTCGGCGACGTCTTGCGCGATAGCCCCGGGGTCTCTGTGAAACAGGGCAACGGGCCACGCGATCTTGGCATCTCTATCCGAGGTTCCAACGCCCGCAACGCTTTTGGCATCCGGAATATCGTGATCTTTGACGACGGCTTCCCGGTCACGCAGCCGGATGGCCTTTCGCGCAGCGACCTTATCGACCCACGCGCCTACGCCGCCATCGATGTCATCAGGGGGCCGTCGTCGGCGCTCTATGGCAACTACGCGACCGGCGGCGCGCTCAATTTCCGGACACGGCCGGGCGGCACTATCGACGGGGTGGAATATGGGGTCGATGGCGGGAGTTTCGGCTATCTCAACAACTATCTGGCTGCCGGCAAGAAGGTCGGCAACTTCGAGGCCTCGCTGTTTGCGAGCGACGCGCGAGGCGATGGCTTCATCGACAATAGCTGGTTCAACACGCAGACGGTCAATTTTCTCGGGACCCTGCAGGCAACTCCCGACGATCGCTTCACGGTCAAGTTCATCAACAACGATCTGAGCGCGCGGCTGCCAATCCGGCTGTCGCTCAACCAGTACAACCGAAATCCCTTCCAGGCGGGATGCGATGCTGCGGGGGTTGCCGGGTGCGGATCAGTCCTCCTGTTTAACAACGGCTTCAATGGTGCGAGGAGTTCCGTCACCGCGGTGCAGGCCGGCCTTGGACGGGATGACCGCCGGACTATCGTCGGCGGCCGCTGGGAACACGATTTCGACAATCAGACGACTTGGCGCAACCAGTTCGTCTTCGATGATCGCAATATCAGTCAGCCAACCGGAACGACCAGCGCGATCGGCGATTTCCCTTCCTACAATTACATGAGCGACGTGACCAGGCGTGGCGAAATCCTTGGCATGGAGTCGACGACGTATTTCGGCGGCTTCTACAACACGCTGGTTGCATCGAGCGATACGCGTAACGTAATGCCGGGCGGCAATGCCAGACTGGGCCTGCTTCAGAGCAACACATTCAGTGACACTTCGAACTATGGGGTTCATGCGCGGCAAGAGCTGAAGCTGAATCCGAACCTGACGGCGGTTGCAGGCATTGGATGGGAAACGACGCATCTAAAGGGGATCAATACCGTCTACAATTACAACACACCTAATGTTCCGACGGCGACGATCCGTCCGCCAACGACCGCCGACCGGCAATTTCAGAATACCGCCCCCGAACTGGCGTTGCTCTACAGACTGAACAACGAGTGGCAATTTCGCGGCCGCGTCGCCACCGGGTATGGGACGCCGCAGGTCGGAAACCTCTTTGTTCTCTCCGACGGTCAGAACGGCAACAATACGCAGCTAAAGACGCAAAAGAACCTCGGTTATGACCTCGGCTTCGACTGGACGCCGAACAACGCGCTCAAGCTGAGTGTGACCGGCTTCTATGAATTCTTCAAAGACGAACTGGTCACTCAGGCAACCCCGGCCAACACACCGAATGCGAGCTTCACGTTCAATGCGCCGAGATCGGAGCATCGCGGGGTGGAGCTTGCCGCGGACTGGAAGTTCCATCCCGGTTGGCGGGTCTTGGCGGCTTATACCTATCTCGATGAGGTTTACACCGAATACACGGAGAACATCACCAACGGCGCGGTCTTCAGCTTCAACCGGGCAGGAAACAAGATTCCCGGTATCTCGCCGAACGAACTGACGGCACGGCTTGGTTATGACGAGTTCTCGGGACCGCTGGCAGGGCTCGGTGCGTTCGTCGAGGTCCAGTGGAAGGACTCGTTCTACATGGACAACGCCAATCTGCTGAAGGCGCCCGGCTACGAACTGGTCAATCTCAATGTGCACTACAAGACCAATTTGGCGTCGGACTACCTCAGGTCATTGAGCCTTTATCTGGAGGTGAGAAACGTGTTCGACCGGACATATGTTGCTTCCGCGAACAACATCGGGAATTCGGTCACCGCTCTCGGCGTTCAAAATCCCGCGAGCATCCTGGCGAACACGACCGGTTCGATCTATGCCGGGTCGCCCCGAGCTTTTGTCGCTGGAATGAAAGTGGCGTTCAAATGATCGAACTGTCAGATAAAGGCCGCAAGGCGAGGCGTCGAGGAAAGCTACTCGCGACGTTAGCGTTTTTCCTTTGGCAAACCGCTGCATACGGACAAATGAATCATCAGCACGCCTCGGAAGCAGCGTGCGACGAACCGATCTTGCGTTGCGCGTCGAAGGTCACCCCTGCGTTCGGCCCAGACGGAACGCTCTGGTTAGTCTGGATTGCAGGCGGGCAGATTTCCGTCGCGAGTTCGAAGGATCGTGGCCACAGCTTTTCAGCGCCGGTTCTCGTCACCAAAGAGCGCCTCAACCTGGATTGGGGACCGGATGCGCGCCCCAAGATTGTGGTCGACCGCACCGGCGGCATCGCTTTGGCCTTCTCGATCTTCAGGGACAAGGCGTTTAACGGTCAGGTGCTCTACACGCGATCGGCCGACGGAGGACAGAGTTTTTCCGAGTTGCGGCCGATCACACCGAGCAGCGAGAGCCAGCGTTTTGAGGCGCTAGCCCTTGATGCCGATGGCTCGGTGTTTGCAGCTTGGCTCGACAAGCGCAACCGTGTTCCAGCGCAGCAGCGCGGTCAGAAATACGAAGGCGCCGGGTTGTTCTTTGCGTCGTCGAACGACGGCGGCGCGACCTATTCTGAATCGCGGTTGGCTCAGGACAATACCTGCGAATGCTGCCGACTCGGGCTGGCATTTGCCGGGCCCGGCCGCCCGGTCATTGTATTCCGGAACATTTTTGAAGGTGGTGTTCGGGATCACGCGATAGTGACGTTTGCCAATCCGGCGACGCCCGGCGAGGTCCACCGTGTCAGCCAGGATGACTGGCAGATTGCCGCATGTCCGCACCACGGGCCAAGTCTGTCGATCTCGACCGCGGGAACCTATCATGTGACGTGGTACACCAACGGCACGGTTCGCAAGGGCCTGTTTTATGCCCGCTCGCAAGACGGGGGCAGGACGTTTTCCGATCCGCTTCCAATTGGCCAATCGGACCGCAGTCCGTCGCGACCATACGTCCTTGCGGGCCCACATGGTACGGCGATCGTCTGGAAGGAGTTCGACGGCGAGCAAACGACCGTCAATCTGATGACGTCCCATGATGACGGCGTAACATGGTCGAAGGCAAAGGCCGTTGCCAAGACAGCAGACACCTCCGATCACCCGTTGCTTGTCAGCGACGGGCAAAGAGTCTTTCTTTCCTGGATGACCAAGGCTGACGGGTATCACATTCAGCCGATTGAGGATGAGCCATGAAGCGCCAGTTGCTTGCAGGAGTATTCCTGGTCGCGTTTCTCCTTTCGGCGCCGGCTTCGGAAGCGCCGCCGCAGCTTAAACCGTTCGGGCGTGGCAGTTGGCAAGACGTCCTGCGTGCGCACGCCGGCCGTCCCACGATCGTGCATTTTTGGGGAGTGACCTGCGGTCCGTGCAAGGTCGAGCTACCTCTGCTCGGGGAATTCATGAAAGATCATCCTTCGATCGACGTGGTGACGATCAGCGCAGACCTCGTTCCGAACCTGTCGGCTGCCACCCAATCAATGCTTGAAAAATCCGGCCTCTCGTCCGCCGAAAACTGGATTTTCAGCGATGGTTTTGTCGAGCGGTTAAGATTCGAAGTCGACCCAAGTTGGCAAGGCGATATCCCGCGCACGATGTTGATCTCGCGAGAAGGAACGATCACGACAATTGAGGGTTCGGCCGAAATCACCGACCTGGAGAAGTGGTCTGATCAGCAGCCCGCCGCAACGCGATGAAGACGAAGCAGTTCACCTGTCGGCGCCGAGATCGTTGTGACGCTGCGATCTTCGATTGAGGCGACGGCGCGGGATAGTTTGCCTCACGGATGCAATGCTGGCACAACTCGAAAGACATGAACATGACACCCATTCTGCGATTCTTCGCTTACGCCCTTCTTGTCGTTACTTTCACCGCCCCGGCATGCGCCGAGGAGGTCAAGGCCGGCAATCTAGTGATCACGCAAGCCTGGAGCCGTGCCACGCCGGGCGGCGCCAAAATCGCCGGCGGGTATCTGACCATCGAGAACAAGGGCTCAGCGCCGGACCGGCTGATCGGCGGCTCCGGCGATGTCGCCGGCAAGGTCGAGGTGCATGAGATGTCCATGAACGATGGCGTGATGACGATGCGTCAGCTCGATAAAGGTCTTCCCATCGAAGCCGGCAAGACCGTAAAGCTTGCGCCGGGCGGCTATCATCTGATGCTGCTCGATCTCAAGACCCCGCTGAAGCAGGGCGACAAGGTGCCGGTGACGCTGGAGTTCGAAAAGGCCGGCAAGGTGAAGCTCTCATTGGATGTGCAGGGCGTCGGCGCGCAAGCCCCGGCGAGCGCTGGCGGTCACGATCACTCCGGCATGAAGAAGATGTAAGGCCGATAATATCCAGAGGTCGGGGGACGTCTCCATACCGTTCGCCGGCCGCGGGCACATGCGCGTGGAGGCCTTGGTGACCGACTTCCAGAAAATCACGGTGGAAGACGAATTCGACGTACCGGCGCACCAACAAGCCACTGGAGTTCGTTCATCAGCCGCGGCTTGCGACCCATTCAGGCCTTAATCGTCGGGTCTAGATCACGGGAAAAAAGGGCAGGAAATCCGCTGCTTTAGCGGCTTTTGTTGAACCCGCCCTTGTATTTTCACATCCAATCCGGTTTCACTGCTGGCTTCCCGTGTCCGACCGATTCTTTGAGTGTACCCATGCGATTGTCGCGGTTTTTTCTGCCCATCCTCAAGGAAAATCCGAAAGAGGCCGAGATCGTATCGCATCGGCTGATGCTGCGCGCGGGCATGATCCGGCAGGAGGCGGCGGGCATCTATGCCTGGCTGCCGCTGGGTCTGCGGGTGTTGAAAAAGATCGAGCAGATCGTCCGCGAGGAGCAGAACCGCGCCGGCGCGCTCGAACTGCTGATGCCGACGTTGCAGCTTGCGGAACTGTGGCGCGAAAGCGGCCGCTACGATGCCTACGGTCCGGAAATGCTGCGCATTACCGACCGGCACAAGCGCGAATTGCTGTACGGGCCAACCAATGAGGAAATGATCACCGAGATTTTCCGCTCTTACGTCAAATCGTACAAGAGCCTGCCGCTCAATCTCTACCACATCCAATGGAAATTCCGCGACGAGCAGCGTCCGCGCTTCGGCGTGATGCGCGGCCGCGAATTCCTGATGAAGGATGCCTATTCGTTCGACACCGACGAGGCGGCTGCGCGCCGCTCCTATAACAAGATGTTCGTCGCGTACCTGCGGACCTTCGCGCGGATGGGATTGCAAGCGATCCCGATGCGCGCCGAAACCGGGCCGATCGGCGGCGATCTCAGCCATGAATTCATTGTGCTCGCCGAGACCGGCGAGTCCGCTGTTTATTGCGATCGCGACGTGCTCAATCTGCCGGTGCCCGGCGAGGAGATTGACTACGATGCCGATCTCACGTCGATCATCAAGCAATGGACCTCGGTCTATGCCGCGACCGAAGACGTCCACGACGCCGCGCGCTTTGATCGCGAGGTGCCCGCTGAGAAGAAGGTGCATACGAGAGGCATCGAAGTCGGCCAGATCTTTTACTTCGGCACGAAATATTCGGAGTCGATGAAAGCCATGGTCGCGGGCCCCGATGGCGCAGAGGTACCGATCCACGGCGGCTCCTACGGCGTCGGCGTGTCGCGTCTGGTAGGCGCAATCATCGAGGCCTGCCATGATGATGCCGGCATCAAATGGCCGGAAGCCGTCGCCCCGTTCAAGGCAGCGATCCTTAATCTGAAGCAGGGTGCCGACGACACGGATGCTGCATGCGAACGGCTTTATCGTGAACTGACGGCAAAGGGCGTCGAGGTGCTGTACGACGACACCGACCAGCGCGCCGGCGCCAAGTTCGCCGCCGCCGACCTGATCGGCATCCCTTGGCAGATACTGGTGGGCCCGAAGGGCCTTGCCGAAGGCAAGCTCGAGCTCAAGCGGCGCAGCGACGGGACGCGGGAGAATCTAAGTCCGGCAGATGTCGCGGCGCGGCTGACCTCGTAATGAATTATCCACCGGCTGTGCCGGGATATCAGCCGTTGCGGCTACAATTAGCCCGAATCGTGTGAAAATCGAACTATAGATGAAGACATGAGCGAGCCAGTTCGAACCCCAGCTTTCGCGCCTTTCGAATGGCTGCTGTCCGGGCGTTATTTGCGGGCACGTCGCAAGGAAGGCTTTATCTCTGTCATCGCTGGATTCTCCTTCTTGGGGATCATGCTCGGCGTCGCCACGCTGATCATCGTGATGGCCGTGATGAACGGCTTTCGGAAAGAGTTGCTGGACAAGATTCTCGGCCTCAATGGACATCTTTTGGTGCAGCCGCTGGAATCGCCGCTGACGGACTGGAAGGATGTTGCCGAACGCATCAATCAGGTCGCGGGCGTACGCCTGGCCGCGCCGGTCGTGGACGGCCAGGCGCTGGCGTCTTCGCCGTTCAATGCATCGGGTGTGTTCGTGCGCGGCATTCGCGCTGACGATCTCAATAACCTGACCTCGATCGCCAAGAACATCAAACAAGGCTCGCTCGAGGGGTTCGATGAAGGGCAGGGCGTCGCCATCGGCCGCCGGCTCGCCGATCAACTGTCGCTGCACGCCGGCGACAGCATCACGCTGGTGGCGCCAAAGGGTGCGGTGACCCCGATGGGGACGACGCCGCGCATCAAGCCGTACAAGATCGCGGCGGTATTCGAGATAGGCATGTCGGAATATGACGCGAGCTTCGTGTTCATGCCGCTTCCGGAAGCGCAGGCCTATTTCAATCGCTCCAATGACGTCACCGCGATCGAGGTGTTTACCGTCAATCCCGACAGGATCGACGCCTTCCGCAAGACCGTGACGGAAGCGGCCGGGCGGCCGGTATTCCTGGTGGACTGGCGGCAACGCAATTCGACCTTCTTCAACGCGCTTCAGGTCGAGCGCAACGTGATGTTCCTGATCCTGACGATGATCGTCCTCGTTGCGGCGCTGAATATCGTCTCGGGCCTGATCATGCTGGTGAAGGACAAGGGCAGCGACATCGCGATCCTGCGCACCATGGGCGCCTCGCAAGGCTCGATCATGCGGATATTCCTGATCACGGGGGCCGCGATCGGGGTGGTCGGCACGCTGACCGGAGTTTTCGTCGGTCTCACGATCTGCATGAACATCGAATCGATCCGGCAATTCCTGTCCTGGCTCACCAACACCGAACTGTTTCCGCCGGAGCTTTACTTTCTTTCCAAGTTGCCGGCCGAGGTCGATTTCGGCGAGACCACGGCCGTCGTGATCATGGCGCTGACGCTGTCATTCCTCGCCACGCTGTATCCATCCTGGCGTGCTGCCCGCCTCGACCCTGTCGAAGCGCTGCGGTACGAGTGAGGACGAAGATGGAGCAGGGGACGGAAGATGTACCGGTCGTTTATCTCCACGAGATAAAACGCCAGTACACTCAGGGAACGGCGACACTGACGATCCTTGATGGCGCCAAGCTCGCGCTGTGGGCGGGACAGTCGGTCGCGCTGGTGGCGCCGTCGGGCGCGGGTAAATCGACGCTGCTGCATATCGCGGGCCTGCTCGAAAGCCCCGATAGCGGCGAAGTCTATGTCGGCGGCGCGCCGACTTCGGGACTGTCCGACGTCGCGCGTACCCAGATCCGGCGCACCGATATCGGCTTCGTCTATCAATCCCACCGGCTGCTGCCGGAATTCTCCGCGCTCGAGAATGTCATGCTGCCGCAGATGATCCGGGGCCTGAAGCGCGCGGAAACCGTCAAACGCGCTTCTGAAATCCTGGCCTATCTGGGGTTAGGCGATCGCATCACGCATAGGCCGGCCGAACTGTCCGGCGGCGAGCAGCAACGCGTGGCAATCGCGCGCGCCGTCGCCAACGCACCGCGCGTCCTGTTCGCGGACGAGCCGACCGGCAATCTCGATCCGAACACCGCCGATCACGTGTTCCATGCGCTGATGCAGCTGGTCAAGGCGACCCGGGTGGCGATGCTGATCGCAACCCACAACATGGAGCTGGCGGGCCGGATGGATCGTCGGGTATCGCTGGTCGACGGCAAGGTTGTTGAATTGGATTAGAGCAGTTTCGGTTTGAAGTGATGCTCAATAAACTTGGCGATGCCGACGGTAGGCTCGCCCCGGCGTCACTTCCGCGTTCGCGACATAGGGATTGACCACGCATTGCGCCGAGCGGCCCGATGCCGAGGCGTTGCACTGAGGCAACGATGTATAGCGGCAGTCGTAATAGGTGGCCGGTCCGTACACGTGCAGGCAAACCGGATAACCCGGGGCGTATGTTTGGGCCGCCGCCGGCCCGGCTGCCGAAACTGTTCCGATTGCCAAAATCGCCAAAGCCAGAATACGCATCAGAATCTCCGTTTGAATTGGCGGCTGCGATCAGGCTGCAACTCTGCCGTGGCGTTGAAATAGGGGTTGGCGGCGCAACAGGTCAATCGCCCGGAGGCGGTCGCCTGGCATTATTCTGCGATGGGGGCGTCGCGCCAAATTTCAGTAGGAGGGATAGACCGAACGTACGCGATTGCGGCCGCGATAGGCGCGCGGGTCGGGAATGCCGGGATCGTAAAAGGGATTCTCGATGCAGTAGAGAAACCGCCCCGAAGCGCTGGCCTGACACTGCTCATAGCTCATGAAGGTGCAGTTGCTGAGACCTGGATGGTCATTGCCCTGAATGCAGAAGGGATAGCGGCTGCCGACGGCTTCGGCCGGTGCGGCGCCAATGACAGCGAGCCCGCCAGCGGCCAGCAAAGCCAGTATTATGTTGCGCATGAAACCTCTCTTCGGCCGCGGCCGTTCCTTCGTCGATTCCTTGAGCGCTACCCAAGCCGGACCAGCAAACGCTCGTCAACTCACATTCAGGGGCGCGGATCCCGAAGCTCTATCTACGTGAGTAAATGTGTCGGCGGGAACCGGTCAAAGAAGAGTTCCATAGTGGCAAACGGGCGGTTCTAGGCGCATAATTGATGAATGGCGCGCCTTGACGAATATCTGACCGCCGACGAATTCCGCGCCCTTGAGGAAATCAGGGACGGTAAGAAGCGCACCATGCCAAACCACATTCGCAATCGGCTGCTCGAACTCGGCTACATCCAGGACGTTTTGGGCAGGCCGGCGCTCACGGACGCGGGCCAGATGCGGCTGGCGCTAGGAAAATGACGGGATAGGCAATAACACCGCGCCAATGATCATATCCGTTGGTGCGCCAGGCGCTGGTTGTAGAAAGACGCACCACCATCCAGCCCGCAAGTTTGTCCGCCGATTCTTGCCAACGGCGAGTCTAGACGCGCCAAGTCCCGGCTTAGACTTTGCTGGCCCGACCCGCCCCCGGGTTAACCAAGGGGTATTTTAGTGGGTCGTTCGCCAAACTGACCCACTAACCCGGCCTTGACTCCAAGGAACAAAAGCGGAACAATGTTCTTCTTATGTTCTAGCATGAGGAGACGATCATGTTGAAGATATTCGTGGAAGAAGCGGCGGCGCTGGCGTCGATCACGCTGTTCGTCGGGATGATTGCAGTCTGGGCGCAGTTGATCCCGCAGCTCTGACGCAGTTTTGGGGCGGTGGGGCGGACGGAGCGCCGCCTTGGTGAGCCGCCTTGGTGAGCCGCCTTGGGGAAAAGCAGGATGGCGGGCGACAATGGCGCGTTCCGCATGGACTCCCCAAATCCAAGGCAGCAACATTGGGGGCGAGTCGGCCCTTGAGGGCGGCTTTCCCTCCCTCAAGCCCAGCGATCGCTCAAGTCCATGACCCAAAAGCCGTCGGCAAACGTGTCCAATGCCGGATTTGTCCATCTCCACGTCCATTCGGCCTATTCGCTGCTGAAGGGGTCGATCAAGATCCAGAAGCTCGGCGAACTCGCCAAGGCGGACCGCCAGCCGGCGCTGGCGCTGACCGACACCGACAACATGTTCGGGGCGCTGGAATTTTCCGACAAGATGGCCGGCTACGGCATCCAGCCGATCATCGGCTGCGAGCTTGCGGTCGATTTCGGCGACCAGGATCCAAACGCGCGCAATGCGCTGGCCGCGGGGCCGTCGCGGATCGTGCTGCTGGCGGCGCGCGAGCGCGGCTATCGCAGCCTGATGCGGCTGAACTCGCGGGCGTTTCTGGAGACGCCGGTGCATCAGTCTCCCCACGTCAAGTTCGAATGGCTGCAGGACGACGCCGAGGACCTGATCGTGCTAACCGGCGGTCCCGACGGACCGATCTCGCTTGCGCTCAATGCCGATCATGCCGGTCTCGCGGCGACGCGCTGCGACCGGCTGGCGAGCCTGTTCGGCGACCGGCTCTATATCGAGTTGCAGCGCCACGGCATCGAGAAGGAGCGCCGCGTCGAAGCCGCGCTGATTGATCTGGCCTATGTGAAGGGGTTTCCACTGGTCGCGACCAACGAGCCCTATTTCGCGGCTACAGACGACTACGAAGCCCACGATGCGCTGCTCTGCATCGCCGGCGGACGCCTGATCGCCGAGACTGACCGCGATCAACTGACCCCGGATCACCGCTTCAAGACCCGCGCGGAAATGGCGGTGCTGTTCGCCGACGTGCCGGAGGCGCTGGCCTCCACCATCGAGATTGCCGAGCGCTGCTCGTTCCGGCCGACCACGCGCAAGCCGATCCTGCCGCGGTTCACGGTCGGCGCCGGCGCCAACGCGGCGGATGCGCAAAGCGATGAGGCGGCGGAATTGCACCGTCAGGCGGAGGAGGGCCTGAGCAACCGGCTCAAGGTCCACGGCCTTTCGCAAGGAACCTCCGAGGAAGACTATCGCGCAAGACTTGCCTTCGAGCTCGATGTCATCACCCGCATGAACTATGCGGGCTATTTCCTGATCGTTGCGGATTTCATCAAATGGGCCAAGGCGGAAGGCATTCCGGTCGGGCCGGGCCGCGGCTCCGGCGCGGGATCGCTGGTGGCCTATGCGCTGACCATCACCGATCTCGATCCGATCCAGTTCGGCCTGCTGTTCGAGCGCTTTCTCAATCCGGAGCGCGTGTCGATGCCGGACTTCGACATCGATTTCTGCCAGGACGGACGCGACCAGGTGATCCGCTATGTGCAGCAGCGCTACGGCCGCGATCAGGTCGCGCAGATCATCACCTTCGGTACGCTGCAGGCGCGCGGCGTGCTGCGCGACGTCGGGCGCGTGCTGCAGATGCCCTATGGGCAGGTCGACAAGCTGACCAAACTGGTGCCGCAAAATCCCGCGGCACCGGTGACGCTGGCAGCCGCGATCGCGAGCGAGCCGAAGCTGCAGGCGTTTCGCGAAGAAGACCCGGTGGTGGCCCGCGCTTTCGATATTGCGCAACGCCTTGAGGGCCTGACCCGCCACGCGTCCACCCACGCCGCGGGCATCGTGATCGGCGACCGGCCCTTGAGCGAACTGGTGCCGCTTTATCGTGACCCGAAATCCGATATGCCGGTGACCCAGTTCAACATGAAATGGGTCGAGCCTGCGGGCCTGGTCAAATTCGACTTCCTCGGCCTGAAGACGCTCACGGTGCTCGATCTCGCGGTGAAGCTATTGAAGCGGCGCGGCATCGATCTCAACCTGGCGCGCCTTCCGCTCGATGATGCGCCAAGCTACGCGATGCTGGCGAAGGGCGATGTGGTCGGCGTGTTCCAGGTCGAAAGTCAGGGCATGCGGCGGGCGCTGGTCGACATGCGGCCCGACCGTTTCGAGGATATTATCGCGCTGGTGGCGCTCTATCGTCCCGGTCCGATGGCGAACATTCCGACCTATTGCGCTCGCAAGCATGGCGACGAAGAGCCAGAATATCTGCACCCCATGCTCGAGCCGATCCTGAAGGAAACGTTTGGCGTCATCATCTATCAGGAACAGGTGATGCAGATCGCGCAGGTGATGGCCGGCTATTCGCTCGGCGAAGCCGATCTGCTGCGCCGGGCGATGGGCAAGAAGATCCGCAAAGAGATGGAGCAACAGCGCGAGCGCTTTGTCTCCGGCGCGGTCGAGCGCGGCATTGCGCGCGGGCAGGCGGACACGATTTTCGAGCTGCTGGCAAAGTTCGCCGACTACGGCTTCAACAAGAGCCATGCCGCGGCCTACGCGCTGCTGTCGTACCAAACCGCCTACATGAAGGTGCATTATCCGGTTGAATTCCTGGCGGCGTCGATGACGCTCGACCTCAACAACACCGACAAGCTGTCGGAATTTCGCGCCGAGGCGCAGCGGCTCGGGATCAAGCTCGAGGCCCCCTCGATCAACCGTTCCGCCGCCACCTTCGAAGTCAGTGACGGCACCATCTACTACGCCCTTGCCGCGCTGAAGGGCGTCGGATCGCAGGCGGTCGAACTGATTGTGGAAACGCGGCGCGACGGGTTATTCACCTCGCTGGCCGATTTTGCAGCCCGGGTTAGTCCGCGCGCGATCAACAAGCGCGTGATCGAGAGCCTTGCGGCTGCCGGCGCCTTTGACGCACTCGATTCCAATCGCGCACGGGTGTTCGCCGGCGCCGAGGCGGTCCTCGCAGCATGCCAGCGCGGCCACGAGGCCGCGACCATGGGGCAGAACGACATGTTCGGCGGCGCGGCCGACGCGCCGACCATCATGCTGCCGCAGGTCGAGCCATGGCTGCCGGCCGAGCGGCTGCGGCGCGAATATGACGCGATCGGATTTTTCCTGTCCGGTCATCCGCTCGACGACTACGCCACCGTGCTGAAACGCTTGCGGGTGCAGACCTGGGCGGAGTTTTCCCGCGCCGTTAAAACCGGTGCGACCGCGGGCAAGGTGGCTGCGACCGTCGTGTCGCGGATGGAACGCCGTACCAAGACCGGCAACAAGATGGGTATCATGGGCCTGTCCGATCCGACCGGCCATTTCGAGGCCGTGCTGTTCTCCGAAGGCCTCGCGCAATATCGCGAGGTGCTGGAGCCCGGCGCTGCCGTGTTGCTGCAGCTCGGCGCCGAACTGCAGGGCGAGGACGTCCGCGCGCGGGTGCTGCACGCCGAGCCGCTCGATGACGCCGCCGCCAAAACCCAAAAAGGCCTGCGGATCTTTGTCCGCGACACCAAACCGCTCGAGTCCATCGCCAAGCGGCTATCGATGCCTGAGTTGACACAGCAGGGTAGTCCGGCCCGAAGTCCTCAGACAAAGCCCGTTCCGGTTGCGGGAGCCGACGGCGACGTGTCGCTGGTGATGATGCTCGACCTCGAAACCGAGGTGGAGATGAAGCTGCCGGGCCGTTTTAAGGTCTCGCCGCAGATCGCGGGCGCGATCAAGGCTGTGACGGGCGTGGTGGACGTGCAGACGCTTTAGGCGCCAGGCGCGATCATGAGGGCGGATCGCCCGGCGGATAGACGGCGACCGCAGCCAGGCGAGGGCGGACGATGGCCGCCGGTAACAAGACGTTTGGACGGAGGCCGGCGGTTACGTCCTGAAACAGGGGCATTTCGGTGCTTCGGGGCATATTGGGCTCCCGAGGCCACCGGCCGGCGAGGGCGGCGTATTCGCGAGCTACGCGCCAAAATCGCCCGTATTTCCTTGCTTCTCGCCGAAATCCCGCTATATACCGCGCCATCTCACACGGAAACATGGCTCAAAAGGCCGTCCGGTGGCAGCCGGGCCGAGAAGGCTCGCTTGCTCACACGTTTCCGGAGGAACCAACCGGAGAATCTTGACTATGGCGCTTCCCGAATTTTCTATGCGTCAGCTGCTTGAAGCTGGCGTTCACTTTGGCCACCAATCGCACCGTTGGAATCCGAAAATGGCGGATTACATTTTCGGTGCCCGCAACAACATTCACATCATCGACCTCGCCCAGACCGTGCCGCTGCTTCACCGCGCGCTACAGGCGGTCAGCGATACCGTCGCCAAGGGCGGCCGTATCCTCTTCGTCGGCACCAAGCGACAGGCGCAGGACGGCGTGGCCGAGGCTGCCAAGCGCTCGGCGCAGTACTTCGTCAATTCGCGCTGGCTCGGCGGCACGCTGACCAACTGGAAGACGATTTCCGGCTCGATCAAGCGGCTGCGGCACCTCGATGAAGTGCTCAATTCCGGCGACGCCAACGCCTACACCAAGAAAGAGCGGCTGACGCTGCAGCGCGAGCGCGACAAGCTCGATCGTTCGCTGGGCGGCATCAAGGACATGGGCGGTCTGCCCGACCTCATCTTCGTGATCGACACCAACAAGGAAGACATCGCGATCCAGGAAGCGCAGCGCCTGAATATTCCGGTTGCCGCGATCGTCGATACCAATTCCGACCCCAAGGGCATCACCTATGTGGTGCCGGGCAATGATGACGCCGGCCGCGCCATCACGCTGTATTGCGACCTGATCGCACGCGCCGTCATCGACGGCATTTCGCGCGCACAGGGCGATTCGGGCATCGATATCGGCGCTTCCGCGCAACCGATCCGTGAGGAAATCCCGGTCGCCCCGCAGCCCGCGGGCTTCCAGGGCCTGGCCGGACCACGTGGTGCGGCTGACGATCTCAAGAAGCTCACTGGCGTGTCCGGCGCGATCGAGAAGAAGTTCAACGACCTCGGCATCTTCCATTACTGGCAGCTTGCCGAACTCGATCACGACACCGCGCACAAGATCGGCGAAGAGGTCGGACTTCCGAGCCGCGCCGATGGCTGGGTCGCCCAGGCCAAGGCGATGACCGCGGAAGCGGAATAACGCGAATCGTTGGCCGGAACACCGGCCATCAGCTTCCAATTTACGTAAATCCTGGTGGTGGACGGCGGCGAGGGCTTTAGGCCTCGTCGCGGCCGCCCTGACAGGCAAGGATACGCAACGATGGCAACAATCACAGCGGCGATGGTCAAGGACCTGCGCGAAACGACCGGCGTTGGCATGATGGACTGCAAGCAGGCGCTCGCCGAAAACCAAGGCGACATGCAGGCGGCAATCGATTGGCTGCGCAAAAAGGGCCTCTCGAAGGCTGCGAAGAAAGCCGGCCGCGTTGCCGCGGAGGGCCTGATCGGCGCGCACACGGCGGGCCTCAAGGGCGTCTTGGTCGAGGTCAATTCCGAAACGGACTTCGTCGCGCGCAACGAGCAGTTCCAGGGACTGGTCAAAATGGTCGCGCAAGTCGCGCTGAAAGTCGGCGCCGACATCGAGAAGATCAAGGCCGCCAAAGTCGGCAGCGTCACGGTCGAGACCGCGATTGCGGATGCGATCGCGACCATCGGCGAAAACATGACGTTGCGTCGCGCGGCTTCCCTAGAAGTTACCAAGGGCGTCGTGTCGAGCTACGTGCACAACGCCGTGATCGAAGGCGCCGGCAAGATGGGCGTGATCGTGGCGCTGGAATCCACGGGAGAGGCCGATGAGCTCGCTCATCTTGGCCGCCAGCTCGCCATGCACGTCGCCGCGGCCAATCCGCAGGCGCTGGACCCGGCCGGGCTCGATCCCACGATCGTGAAGCGCGAGAAGGAAGTGCTGGCCGACAAATACCGCCAGCAGGGCAAGCCGGAGAACGTGATCGAAAAGATCGTCGAGTCCGGGCTGAAGACCTATTACAAGGAAGTCTGCCTGCTGGAGCAGGCTTTCATCCACGACAACGCCAAGTCGGTTGCCCAGGCGGTGAAGGAAGCTGAGGGCAAGATCGGCGCGGCTGTGAAGATTACCGGCTTTGTGCGCTATGCTCTGGGCGAGGGAATCGAAAAGCAGGAATCCGATTTCGCAGCCGAAGTCGCGGCGGCGAGCGGTAGGAAGTAGCGGTCCGAAGAGTGCTTCCGGCGCCAGCGCCGGGAGTGGCCCGCGCTGGCTAAGGAAAGCGATTCGCAATGGCTGAGCCGGTCTATCGTCGCGTGGTGATCAAGATCTCGGGCGAATACCTCGCCGGCGCGCAGTCCTTCGGCATCGACCAGCCGACGGTCGACCGGATCGCCGGCGATCTCATCGCAGCCCGCCAGCTGGGCGCCGAGGTCGCAGTTGTGGTCGGCGGCGGAAACATCGTTCGTGGCGTGGAAGTATCGTCGCGCGGCGTTTCCCGGCCGACCGGCGACACCATGGGCATGCTCGCCACCGTGATGAACTGCCTCGCGCTCGAGGCGGCGATCGAGCGGCGTGGAATGCCTGCACGCGCGCTGTCGGCGTTCGTGATGCCGCAGATCTGCGAGCTGTTCACCCGCGGTTCCGTGCACAAATATCTGGCCGAAGGCCGGATCGTGCTGCTCGGTGGTGGAACCGGCAATCCGTTCTTCACGACCGACACCACAGCGGTATTGCGGGCGGCCGAAATCGGCGCGCAGGCCGTGCTGAAGGCCACCAATGTCGATGGCGTCTACAGCGCCGATCCCAAAAAGGACCCGTCCGCCAAGCGGTTTGACCGTTTGACGCATTCGCAGGCGATTCAGGGCGACTACAGGGTCATGGACGCGACCGCATTCGCGCTTGCCCGGGAGACGTCGCTGCCTATCATCGTGTTCTCAATCGC
This sequence comes from Bradyrhizobium sp. URHD0069, assembly GCF_000701345.1. Taxonomy (GTDB): domain Bacteria; phylum Pseudomonadota; class Alphaproteobacteria; order Rhizobiales; family Xanthobacteraceae; genus Bradyrhizobium. The sequence continues at coordinate 64,286 of NZ_JNIJ01000025.1, forward strand.
CGAGCCGGGTTCGATCAGTGCAATCCTGCGCGGCACAGGCCACGGTACGATTGTCGCCGGCTGACGGGCTTGTGAAGCATCGGACCGCGCACAATTGGGATCGGCCTCGACGAAGCGTTTTCAGGAGGGGAGAGTGTTATGCCCACGGGTAATTTCGACATCAACGAGTTGAAGCGCCGCATGCAAGGTGCCACCCAGGCGCTCAAGCATGAACTGGGCGGCTTGCGGACCGGCCGCGCCGCTGCTTCGATGCTGGAGCCGGTGCAGGTCGATGCCTACGGTACACACATGCCGCTGAACCAGCTCGCGACCATCAGCGTGCCCGAGCCGCGGCTGCTTTCCGTGCAGGTATGGGACAAGTCGATGGTCAAGGCAGTGGAGAAGGCGATCGTCGATTCCAATCTCGGTCTAAGTCCCGCTACTGAAGGGCAGGTGCTTCGCCTGAGAATTCCCGAACTCAATGAAGAGCGCCGCAAGGAGCTCGTTAAAGTCGCGCACAAATATGCCGAAGCGGCCCGTGTAGCGGTCCGGCATGTCCGCCGCGATGGCCTCGATACGGTCAAGAAGCTTGAAAAGAATCACGAGATTTCCGAGGACGATCAGGAACGTCTGGGCAATGAAGTGCAGAAGGCGACCGACGCGATGATTTCAGAAATCGATCAGTTGCTTGCGGCCAAGGAAAAGGAAATCCTTACCGTCTAGTGCCAGGGATTCTTTTAATGTCGAACGCCGCCGCCCCCGCAACTGAAGGACCGGATCGAACCGACGGTCCGTTGCATGTGGCGATCATCATGGACGGGAACGGGCGCTGGGCAGCGGCCCGCGGTTTGCCGCGCGCTGAAGGCCATCGCCGTGGCGTTGAGGCGTTGCGTCGCGTCGTTCGCGCGGCAAACGAACTCGGCATTCTCTACCTGACGATTTTCTCCTTCAGCTCGGAAAACTGGTCGCGTCCCGCGACCGAAATCGGTGACCTGTTCGGCCTGCTGCGGCGCTTCATCCGCAACGACCTTGCGACCCTGCATCGCGACGGTGTCCGCGTGCGCGTGATCGGCGAGCGCGACGGACTGGAGCCGGACATCTGCGCGCTTTTGAAAGAGGCCGAAGACCTCACGCGGGACAACAGGCGGCTCAATCTCGTAGTGGCGTTCAACTACGGATCGCGGCAGGAAATCGCCAGCGCGGCGCAGCGGCTGGCGCGCGAGGTCGCAGATGGCAAGCGTGACCCCGCGTCGATCGACGCCGACGAACTCGCTCGATACCTCGACGCACCGGATATTCCCGATCCGGATCTGATCATTCGCACCAGCGGTGAGCAGCGGCTGTCGAATTTCCTGATGTGGCAGGCGGCTTATAGCGAACTGGTATTCGTGCCGATCCACTGGCCTGATTTCGACAAGGCCGCGCTCGAGAGCGCGATCGCCGAATATGCCAGACGGGAGCGCCGTTTCGGCGGTCTGGCCGCGAAAACCGCATCGTGACCGAGGACGAGGCCGCGCCGGCGGCGCCTGCTGAGCAGGATTCGCGCAATCTCCTGCTGCGCGTCACCGCCGCGGCGGTGCTTGCACCGCTCGCCATTGTGATCGCCTATGCCGGCGGATGGTTGTGGACCTTTCTGGTGACGCTGGCGGCGATCGGCCTCTACGTCGAATGGCTGACGATCGTGGGTTCGGCGCGCCAGACGCGCGTGGTCGCGTCGGGGACTGCCGCGCTTGCAATCGCTGGCGTGTGTCTCGCGCTCGGACGGATCGATGCGTCGCTCGTTGTATTGGTTCTTGGCTTGGCCGCCGTTGCATCGCTTTCGCCGCAGTTGCGCCTATGGACTGCGACAGGATTTGGCTATGCCGGCGCGGCACAGATCGCTTCGGTGCTGGTGCGGCTCGACCAGGCCTGGGGATTTGTTGCGCTGATCCTGATCCTGCTGCTGGTGTGGGTGACCGACATCGGCGGCTATTTCGCAGGCCGCGGAATTGGCGGACCAAAACTCTGGCCGCGGGTCAGTCCCAAGAAGACATGGGCCGGAGCGATCGGCGGGTTCGTCGCGAGCCTCGTCATCGCCGGGGGATTTGCGGCGCTCGGTCTCGGCAAGGCCGGGTCGCTGTTGCTGCTGGGCGGTATTCTCTCGATTGCTTCCCAGCTCGGCGACCTCTTCGAGTCCGCGGTGAAGCGGCGTTTCGGCGTCAAGGACTCCAGCCACATCATTCCCGGGCATGGCGGGTTATTGGATCGCCTGGACGGGTATGTCGCCGCGGTGGTCCTGGCGGCGATTTTCGGGTTTTTGCGCGGCGGCGTGGATGGCGTCGGCCGCGGTCTTATGGTTTGGTGAATTCATGAGCGCAGTTCCGTTGCGTAATAACAAGGCTGCGGCGTCTGCCGTGCGCACCGTCTCCGTCCTCGGGGCCACCGGCTCGATCGGCGACAGCACGATGGACCTGCTGAGGGCGGCGCGCGATCGCTATCAGGTCGAAGCTTTGACCGCGCATACCAACGTGCAGGGGCTCGCCAAGCTGGCAAAGGAATTCGGCGCGCGATTCGCGGCGGTCGCCGATCCCGCTCGTCTGGGTGAACTGAAAGAGGCCTTGGCCGGCACCCGCACCGAATGCGGTGCAGGCGAAAGCGCGATCATCGAGGCTGCGGCACGCCCGGCGGATTGGGTCATGGCCGCGGTCAGCGGCGCCGCCGGATTGAAGCCTGCGCTCGCGGCGGTGGATCGCGGCGCAACGGTCGCGCTTGCGAACAAGGAATGCCTTGTCTGCGCCGGCGATTTCTTCATGCAGCGTGCGGCGAAGGCCGGCGCCTGCATCCTGCCGGCCGACTCCGAACATAATGCGCTGTTTCAGGCGCTGGGTTCCGGCAACCGGGAAGAACTGGTTCGGGTTATCATCACCGCATCCGGCGGACCGTTCCGGACGTGGGCCATCGCCGACATCGAGCAGGCGACGCTGGCGCAGGCCCTGAAACATCCGAACTGGAGCATGGGGCAGAAGATCACCATCGATTCTGCGTCGATGATGAACAAGGGGCTCGAGGTGATCGAGGCCTCCTATTTGTTTGCGCTGACGCCGGACGAGATCGACGTGCTCGTACATCCGCAGTCGATCATCCACGGCATGGTTGAATTTTCGGATCGTTCGGTCGTCGCGCAGTTGGGGGCGCCCGACATGCGCACGCCGATCGCGCATTGCCTCGGCTGGCCCGATCGCATTGTCGGCCCGGCAGCGAAGCTCGATCTTGCCAAGATCGGACAATTGACCTTCGAGGCGCCGGCCTTCGATCGTTTCCCGGCGCTTCGGCTGGCTTACGATGCGCTGCGGACCGGCCGCGGCGCGACCACGGTTTACAACGCCGCCAACGAGGTGGCCGTGGCGGCGTTCATTGGCGGCAAGATCAAATTCGGCGTGATCGCACGGCTGGTCGAAGCCACGATGGATGACTGGATACGTTCCGGCAATCTGGCGCCATTGACGTCCGCGGACGATGCCATCGCCGTTGACCATAGCGCGCGAAATAAAGCTGCCACCCTCTTGCCTCAAATTGCCTTAAAGGCAACTTAGATGGTTAAGGACAGAGCCTCCGGCTCTGGTTAAGGGAAATCGGATGCCCGAGTTTTTTCTACATAGTTTCAATACGTTAGGCCATGGGCTGATCGGCTACATCATTCCCTTCCTGTTCGTGCTTACGATCGTTGTTTTCTTCCACGAGCTTGGCCATTTCCTGGTTGCCCGCTGGGCGGGTGTGAAGGTGTTAACTTTCTCGCTCGGCTTTGGTCCGGAACTCGCCGGTTTCAATGACCGGCATGGCACCCGTTGGAAGATTTCAGCCATCCCGCTCGGCGGCTATGTCAAGTTCTTCGGCGACGAAAGCGAAGCCTCTACGCCGTCGTCCGAAACGCTCTCCCGAATGACCGAAGAAGAGCGCGCGGGCAGTTTCCACCACAAGAAAGTCGGACCGCGTGCGGCAATCGTCGCCGCGGGCCCGATTGCCAATTTCCTTCTGGCGATCGTGATCTTCACCTGCCTGTTCACCTTCTTCGGCAAGCCGAGCACGACGGCGCGCGTTGATCAGATAGAGGCGGGCAGTGCCGCCGCGAGAGCCGGTTTTCAGGCCGGCGACGTGGTGACCGCGATCGACGGCAAACGCATCGGCAGTTTCTCCGACATGCAGCGAATCGTCGGCACTCGGGCCGGCGAGGAACTGGTGTTCACTGTCGAACGCAACGGCTCGGCGATGCAATTGCGCGCGACGCCGGAACTGCGGGAAGTGAAAGACCCGTTCGGAAATGCGCACCGGCTTGGCGTGCTGGGCATTACCCGCAAGACCGCGGCCGGCGATGTCACGACCGAGCGTGTGGACCCCGCGACCGCGCTCTTGCTTGGCGTCAAGGAAACCTGGTTCGTGGTTGACCGTACGCTGGCCTATATCGGCGGGGTCTTTACCGGGCGCGAAGCGGCCGACCAGGTCGGCGGCCCCATACGAATCGCCCAGATTTCAGGTCAGGTCGCCACCATCGGCGTTGCCGCGCTGGTGCATCTCGCGGCGGTTCTCTCGATATCGATCGGGTTATTGAACCTGTTTCCGGTACCCCTGCTCGATGGCGGTCATCTTTTGTTCTATGCGGTCGAGGCCGTCCGCGGGCGTCCTCTGTCGGACCGGGCGCAGGAGATGGGGTTCCGGATAGGGCTGGGCCTGGTGCTCATGCTGATGGTGTTTGCCACCTATAACGACATCCTCCATCTGGCCGCATCGTGATGTGGGGGCGTGGCCGATAGGCAACGTATTGGAATGAAATTGAAATTGCACTGCAATAGGCCGTTTGCCAGCCCGGTAAAATTGTCTACAAGCAGCGCAATTGGTGGGAATCTGCCGGTTCGTAGGGTACGGTCCGGCACTGGAATGACAAGGGCGCGTGGCGCATGAATGTTGGAATGCGAGTCAGGGGAGGCCTATTGGCCGCCGCCCTGATTATCTTTGCCGCGCCGGTCGCTGCCACGCTGGCGGCCATGCTTGCGTCCTCGCCTGTCGCCGCCCAAACCGTGTCTTCGATCCAGGTCGAGGGCAACCGGCGCGTCGAGGTCGAGACCATCCGCTCCTATTTCAGGCCTGGCCCCGGCGGGCGCCTGGATCAGGGCTCAATCGATGACGGCCTAAAGGCTTTGATCGAGACCGGCCTGTTCCAGGACGTGAGAATCAACCAGGCGGGCGGTCGGCTGGTGGTGACGGTGGTCGAGAACCCGGTGATCGGCCGCATTGCCTTCGAGGGCAACAAGAAGGTCAAGGACGAGCAGCTGTCGGCGGAAATACAATCCAAGCCGCGCGGTACGCTGTCGCGCCCCATGGTGCAGTCCGATGCGCAGCGCATCGCCGAAATCTATCGCCGCTCCGGCCGCTATGACGTGCGCGTCACCCCTGAAATCATCGAACAGCCGAACAACCGCGTCGATCTGATCTTCACCATCGCCGAGGGCGCGAAAACCGGCATCAAGTCGGTCGAATTCATCGGCAACAACGCTTATTCGGCGTATCGCCTTAGAGATATCATCAAGACGCGCGAATCGAACCTGCTGAGCTTTCTCGGCGGTGGCGACGTCTACGATCCGGACCGGGTCGAAGCCGACCGCGACCTGATTCGCCGCTTCTACCTGAAAAACGGTTTTGCCGACGTGCAGGTGGTGGCCGCGCTCACGGAATACGATCCGGAGAAGAAGGGCTTCCTGGTGACCTTCAAGATCGAGGAGGGCCAGCAGTACCGGGTTTCATCGGTCGAGTTTCAGTCCAGCATTGCTACCCTTGACCCCAATGCGCTCCGCAGCTTCTCGCGCGTCAACGTAGGGTCGCTCTACAACGCCGAAGCACTGGAGAAATCCGTCGAGGAGATGCAGATCGAGGCCTCGCGGCGGGGCTACGCCTTTGCCATCGTGCGTCCGCGCGGCGATCGCAACTTCGAGGCGCATACGGTTTCGATCGTCTTCGGTATCGACGAAGGTCCGCGGACCTACATCGAGCGCATCAACGTGCGCGGCAACACCCGTACCCGGGACTACGTGATCCGCCGCGAATTCGATATTTCCGAGGGCGACGCGTACAACCGCGCACTGGTCGATCGCGCCGAGCGCCGCCTGAAGAACCTCGATTTCTTCAAGACCGTGAAAATCTTGACCGAGCCCGGCTCCTCCAGCGATCGCGTGGTTCTCGTCGTCGACATCCAAGAGAAATCCACCGGCGACTTCTCGGTATCGGGCGGCTATTCGACCACCGACGGCGCGCTCGGCGAGGTCAGTATTTCCGAGCGTAACTTCCTCGGACGCGGGCTGTTTGCGAAGGCGGCGGTGACCTATGGCCAGTACGCGCGCGGTCTCTCGCTGTCGTTCGTCGAGCCTTATCTGCTGGACTACCGTGTCGCGCTAGGCCTTGACGCGTTCTATCGCGAGCAGCTGGCAAACAGCTTTATTTCGTACGGCACCAAGACAATCGGTTTCAGTCCGCGGCTCGGCTTCAGCCTCCGGGAAGATCTCGCCTTGCAGGTCCGGTATTCGATCTATCAGCAGGAAATCTCGCTGCCGGATAACCTGCGGAATTGTAACAACGACCCGAACAGTCCGAATTTCAACCCGAGTCCGGCATTCGCTAACGCCAATGGCATTTCTTTGGTCTCGACCAGCGGTCTCGGCTGCTACATCGACGGCGAGGCATCGCTGCCGGTCCGCAAGGAACTGCAGAGCGGCAAGGCGCTGACGTCGTCGGTCGGCTATTCGCTGAATTACAACACGCTGGACAACAACAGGAACCCGACCGACGGCCTGCTCATTGATTTCAAGCAGGACTTCGCCGGCGTCGGCGGCGACGTGACGTACCTGAAAACCGCGGTGGACGCGAAGTACTATACGCCGCTGGTGGCCGATATCGTCGGGCTGATCCACGCCCAGGGCGGCATCCTGAGCAAGATCGGCAACAACGAGATTCGGATGCTCGACCACTTCCAGATGGGCCCGAACCTCGTCCGCGGCTTTGCCCCGAACGGCATCGGTCCGCGCGACCTCAATCCGTTCGGTACGATGGACGCGCTCGGCGGTACCAAATATTGGGGCCTGTCGGCGGAACTGCAGATGCCGTTCTGGTTCCTGCCGAGGGAAGTTGGATTGAAGGGCGCTGTCTATGCCGATGCGGGCGGCCTGTTCGATTACCAGGGACCGACGTCGTGGGCGTTCACGAACGAAGTCAATGTGCCCGGCTGTATTCCTTCAACGGTCACGCCTGTTGCGACCTCCGGAACTTGCACGGGATTGCAGTTTGACAACGGCAATGTCGTCCGCACTTCCGTCGGTGTCGGTCTGATCTGGGCGTCGCCGTTCGGTCCGCTCCGCTTCGACTATGCAATCCCGCTTAGCAAGGGTCAGTTTGACCGGGTGCAGGAATTCAAGTTCGGCGGCGGGACATCGTTCTGAGTTCGATCACCGGCCGGACCGCGACGGGTGGAATGGCGCAGCCGACTTTCTTCGAGCAACCACCTTCGTCGACGCTGGCTGATATAGCCGCGTTGACGAAGGCGCGTTTGGTCGACGCCTCGCGGGGCGGCCAGCAGGTCAGGGGGCTGGCTTCGCTCGACGAAGCCGGCCCGATGCATCTGACGTTCTTCGACAACCTGAAATACGCCGACCAGCTTGCTTCGACGAAGGCGGGGGCGTGTCTGGTCAGCGAGCGTTTCGAGGCCAGTGTCCCCGCGCATGTTGCGGTGTTGCGCACGGCCCAGCCGTTCCGCGAATTCGTCAAGATCGCGCGCGAGCTGTACAGCGGCGCGCTTCGCCCGCAATCCTGGTTCGGCAACGCCGGCATCGCAGCCTCGGCCGTGATCGATTCGACCGCGCATCTGGAGGATGGGGTCATTGTCGATCCACTCGCGGTGATCGGTCCGAACGTTGAAATCGGTAGCGGGACCGTCATCGGCGCGGGGGCTGTCATCGGCGCCAATGTAAGAATTGGCAGGGATTGCGACGTCGGCGCGCGTTGCTCAATCCAGTTCGCGCTGATCGGCGACAACGTTCTGATCCATCCTGGCTGCAGCATCGGACAGGATGGATACGGCTTCGTGTTCTTTGGACCGGATGGCCATCTGAAAGTGCCGCAAACCGGCCGGGTCCTGATCCAGAAGGACGTCGAGATCGGCGCCGGAACGACCATCGATCGCGGCAGCCTTCGCGACACCGTGATCGGCGAAGGCACGAAAATCGACAATCAGGTCCAGATCGGTCACAATGTGACGATCGGCAGGCATTGTCTGCTTGCGGCCCAGATAGGACTCGCAGGCAGCCTGACGATTGGCGACAATGTGGCACTGGGCGCCAAGGTGGGGATCAACAACCATCTTCGCATTGGAGACGGTGCCCAGGTCACGGCGATGAGCGCCGTCAAGGATGACATTCCAGCCAACGGGCGCTGGGGCGGCTTCTTTGCAAAACCGACCAAACAGTGGTTCCGGGAGATCGTTGCGCTGGAGCGTCTGGTGCGCGATAGCACGGCCGATCCGAAGGGCGAGAGGCGCGACTGATGGAGGCACCGGTCAGATTTGAGCTCGTGGACATCAATACCATCCTCAAAACACTTCCACATCGCTATCCGATGCTGCTGATCGATCGGGTGATCAACATCCGGAGCGACTACAGCGGCATCGGCATCAAGAATGTCACCTTTAACGAGCCGGCGTTCACAGGGCACTTTCCGGAGCGCCCTGTTTATCCCGGCGTGATGATGATCGAAGCGATGGCGCAGACGGCGGGGGTGATCGGCATCCTGTCGGTCGAAGGCACCGAGAAGCCGCGCGCGGTCTATTTTCTGACCATCGACAAGTGCAAGTTCCGCAAGCCGGTGATGCCCGGCGATATCATCGAATACCACATGCGCAGCATCGGCCACCGTAAATCGATGTGGTGGTTTCACGGCGACGCCAAAGTCAACGGCACCACCGTCGCCGAAGCCGACGTCGGCGCGATGCTGACCGACTGATGCGCACAACCGTTGGTACGCCTGGCGCCGGACACTGCGAAACACAGGTAACCATACGTCACTAGACAGTCCGGGGATGTCGCGGTAACCACCAAAAACTCAAGCACATCAACGGCGATATTGGCGAATACCGGACCATGAGCACAATCGATCCCACCGCGCGGATTGAAGACGGCGCTGTGATCGGCGAGGGCACCTCGATCGGTCCCTACTGTATCATCGGCCCGCACGTCGTGATCGGCGCGAACTGCAGGCTGATCGCCCATGTGCACATCACGGCGCAGACCACTATCGGCGACGGCTGCACGATCTATCCATTCGTCTCATTGGGCACCCCGCCGCAATCCCTGAGCTATCGCGGCGAACTCACGAAGCTTCAGATCGGCCAGAGCTGCACCATCCGGGAGCAGGTGACCATGAACGCCGGCACGGTGGCCGGCGGCGGCATCACCCGCGTCGGCGATCGCGGATATTTCATGAACTGCAGCCACGTCGGTCACGACTGCCAGGTCGGAAACGACGTGATCTTCGCAACCTCGGCGACGCTGGGCGGTCACTGCGAAATTGGCGATTTTGTTTTCATCGGCGGGCTGTCCGCGGTGCATCAGTTTACTCGGATCGGGCCGCAGGTGATGGTCGGCGGCGTCTGCGGCGTGCGCAACGATGTTATTCCGTTTGGCCTCGTCAACGGCCAGTATGCCAGCCTCGAGGGGCTCAACATCATCGGCATGAAGCGCCGCAAGTTCACGCGCGAGCGGCTTGCTACGGTTCGCTCGTTTTATCAAAAGCTGTTTCATGGACCGGGTATCTTTGCCGACAGGCTGAACGAAGTGCAGCCGTTAGCGGCCCAGGATCCGGCGATTGCGGAAATTCTGGCCTTCATCGGCGACGGCCAGCATCGGGCGCTGTGCCTTCCGGCTGACGGCGACGACAGACATTGATGAGGGGATTGCCGGAGCCCATGACCAACAAGGCTTTGGAGATTTCATCCCCTGTCGGCCTGATCGCGGCAGGCGGCGTGATGCCGTTCGCGGTTGCCGATTCCCTGACCGCGCGCGGCATCAATCCCGTCCTTTTCGCGCTGAAAGGCGCCTGCGATCCCGTGGCCGTGGAGCGTTTTCGTCATCACTGGATTTCCGTCGGTCAACTCGGCAGGGCCGTAAAACTGTTTCGCGCCGAAGATTGCCGCGATCTGGTTTTCATCGGCACGCTGGTGCGGCCGGCGCTATCCGAGATCCGCCTGGATTGGGGCACGCTTCGCGTCATCGGCCGGGTGTGGGCTGCTTTCCGGGGCGGAGATGATCATCTGCTGTCTGGAATCGGCCGCATCCTCGAACAGGACGGCTTTCGGATGGTGGGCATCAAGGACGTCGCCCCGGATCTCCTGATGCCCGAGGGATGTCTCACCGACAAGTCGCCCGACGAAAGTGCCGCTGCCGATATCGCCAGAGGCAGGGAGGTGCTGCGCGCGCTCAGTCCCTTCGACATCGGTCAGGCCGCCGTCGTGATCGACGGTCACGTCGTCGGGGTCGAGGACATCGAAGGCACCGACGGGCTGCTGGCGCGTGTCGCGCGGCTGCGCGCGGAAGGCCGAATCCGAGCCAGGGCTGCCCGCGGGGTGTTGGTGAAGGCGCCCAAGAGCGGACAGGATCTGCGCTTCGATCTCCCGACCATGGGACCGCAAACCGTCGAGGGCGCGGCGGTGGCCGGGCTTGCAGGGATTGCGATCGTTGCCGGCAACACGATCGTGGTCGACCCGCAGTCCGTGATCGAGGCGGCGGATGCCGCGGGCCTTTTCGTGACCGGTTTGCCCGCGTGATGCAGGCGCGAGCAACGACCAACGTCGCGCGAAAGATATTCCTTATCGCGACAGAGGAATCCGGCGATCGGCTTGGCGCCAGCCTGATGAAGGTATTGCGCCAGCGCCTCGGCGGCGCCGTGCGGTTCGAAGGCGTCGGCGGACGGTCGATGGCGCGCGAAGGGCTGGCGTCGCTGTTTCCGATCGAACAGCTGTCGATCATCGGACTGGCGGCGGTTGTGAAACAACTCCCGAAGATCTTGCGGCTGATCCGGGAAACCGCCGCTGCCGTCACGGAAGCCTCACCCGATATCCTCGTGATCATCGACAGCCCCGATTTCACCCATCGGGTGGCAAGGCGCGTTCGCTCTCGCGATCCCTCGATCCCGATTATCGATTACGTCTCCCCCTCGGTCTGGGCGTGGCGGCCCGGCCGGGCACGTGCGATGCGCACCTATGTCGATCATGTGCTTGCCCTGCTCCCCTTCGAACCGGAGGAGTATCGCCGGCTGCGGGGGCCGCCGTGCAGCTATGTCGGTCATCCCCTGACCGAGCAGATCAGCGTGCTCCGGCCCGGCGTCGACGAGCAAAAGCGCCGGGACGAACAACCGCCGGTCCTGCTGGTTCTGCCGGGAAGCCGCGGCAGCGAGATCAGGCATCATATGACGGTCTTCGGCGAGACGCTCGGCCGGTTGCGGGCCGAAGGCGCACTGTTCGAACTGATCCTTCCCACGATGCCGCATTTGCAGGATGCGGTTCGGGAGGGCGTGAAGAACTGGCCGGTGCAGCCGCGGATCGCAATCGGCGAGCAGGAGAAGCGGGCGGCGTTTCGGATTGGGCGCGCCGCGCTCGCCAAGTCCGGCACCGTGACGCTGGAGCTTGCACTTGCCGGCGTGCCGATGGTCACGGCCTACAGGACCGGTGCTATCGAGGCGTGGATCTTGCGGCGCGCGATCAACGTGAAGTCGGTCATCCTGGCCAATCTTGTGGCTGGCGAGAACGTCGTTCCGGAATTCCTGCAGGAGAATTGTACGCCGGAGAAACTGTCGCAGGCGCTGCGCGAGGTGCTTGGCGATTCTCCGTCGCGGCGGCGACAGGTCGACGCCTTCGCAAAAATCGACGCGATCATGTCGACCGGCAACCAGACCCCGAGCACGCGCGCGGCCGATATCGTTCTGGCGGCCATGCGGAAGGCGCGGGGAGCGGGTTAGCGCCGGCGTGGAGTACCAGGCAATTGGATTGTGTCTGGGGCAGCGAATTTGCGCCTGCCGTCACCGTAATTCTTAACTTTTCCGTATCATTCACTGCGTAGATTTTTCGCGTGGAGTGGTCGTATGAGCATTGACGGTCTTTCTTCCTTCCTGGCGCAGCCACGGACTCTGGCGATCGAGCCGCGGCCTCCGCTCGAAAAGATGACGGCGGAGGAGATGAAGGCCGCATATCGCGCGGAGCATCCGCTTCTCACGCCGCAGCAGGCTCTTACATCAGGTGCGGAACTCGGGCCGCCGACCGACGACCCGCGCGCCGATAATCACGCTTCGAAAATCCACACCGAGATCAAGATCAACGGCAAGGTGATCGCGCGCACCTATAACAGTGGAGCGGTCGAAATCGCGAGCGAATACGGCTTTCTCGGCGAAGAGCTCGATTTCGGCGCAGACGGCATGATCGGTCCAGATCTCGCGGCGAACCGAGCCGCGCGCATCAACGCCGTACTGGAGCGCTACGGCGCGGTGACGAAGGACGAACTCAGTCCCTCGGATCTGCTCGCCGCCACTCTCGCCAAGAAGCCGATCCTCGAAAGCCTGCTCGCCGACACCGTGCAGACGCAGCAGGAGTGGCTCGACGACATGGAGAAGCAAGGGCGCCTCGAGCCCGGGGCTCTGTTCTCGCGGGTGGCTTAGATCAAACCCGTAGCCCGTAGGATGGGTTGAGCACTTGCGAAACCCATCACCTTACTTCACGTCCTGCGGTCGTTCGCCAAACTCCCCGTCATGATCCCTGATCAGGTCTTTGGCGCCGTACCTTCCTGCCACTCCGGCAACTGGTCTTTTGGATCGAACCAAGACGCGCAATCCGATCGCCAGATATGCACCTTGGGCCGCTGGGTGATCGGCGTGTCCAGACACCCCATCCGCAGCAGGATGGTGCCGGTGCCCGCTCTTTCAGCGACGATATGCGACCCGCATTGCGTGCAGAAGTATCGCTTCTTGCCGGGCGAGGACTCAAAACCCCTGATCAGGTTCTCTCCCTTGGCCCAGCGAAAACGGTCGTGGGGCACGTTGGTCACCGTAGAGAAGGCAGAGCCTTGCGCCTTGCGGCATGTGGCGCAGTGGCAGTGGACGATGCGGCCGGGTTCGGCGTCCACTTCGTAAGCGACGCTTCCGCACATGCAGCTTCCTGTGAGCATGGTGCCTCCCGCGAAAGTCTGGCTTTGGAATCAGAAAGCCGGACGCTGCGACCGCATCCGGCTTTCTACTTGTCGAAACGGTTGCGCGCTTACTTCCGCTTTCCGATATCGACGTAATCGCGGCGGGTCGCGCCAGTAAAGAGCTGCCGCGGACGGCCGATCTTCTGCTGGGGATCCTCGATCATTTCGCTCCACTGGCTGATCCAGCCGACAGTGCGAGCGACCGCAAACAGCACGGTGAACATCGAAGTGGGGAAGCCCATCGCCTTTAGCGTGATGCCCGAATAGAAGTCCACGTTCGGATAGAGCTTGCGATCGATGAAATACTGATCGTGCAGCGCGATCTTTTCCAGTTCCATGGCGACTTTCAGCATCGGATCGTCGCCGTGGCCGGTCTCCGCCAGCACCGCGTGGCACATCTTCTGCATGATCTTGGCGCGCGGGTCGTAGTTCTTGTACACGCGATGTCCAAAACCCATCAGGCGGACTTCGCTGTTTTTGTCTTTCACTTTTTTGATGAATTCAGGAATTTTATCGACCGTGCCGATATCGGCCAGCATCGCCAGCGCCGCTTCGTTGGCGCCGCCGTGGGCGGGACCCCAAAGGCAAGCGATGCCGGCGGCGATGCAGGCGAACGGATTGGCGCCGGAGGAGCCTGCGATCCGCACCGTCGATGTCGAGGCGTTTTGCTCGTGGTCGGCGTGCAGAATGAAGATCTTGTCCAGCGCGTCCGCCAGAACCGGATTGATCTTGTATTCCTCGCAGGGCACCGCGAAGCACATATGCAGGAAATTCTCGGCGAAGTTCAGCGAGTTCTTCGGATATATGAAGGGCTGACCTATGGTGTATTTGAACGCCATCGCCGCCAAAGTCGGAATCTTCGCGATCATGCGCATCGACGCGATCATGCGCTGCCGCGGATCGTTGATGTCGGTGGAGTCGTGATAGAACGCCGCCAGCGCGCCGACCGCGGCAACCATGATCGCCATCGGATGGGCGTCGCGGCGGAAGCCCTGGAAGAACCGCGCCATCTGCTCGTGAACCATGGTGTGGTGGATCACGCGGTTGTCGAAATCGGCTTTCTGTGCCTTCGTCGGCAGCTCGCCGAAGAGCAGGAGATAACAGGTTTCGAGAAAGTCGCCCTTTTCCGCCAATTGTTCGATCGGATAGCCGCGGTATTCCAGAATGCCGGCATCGCCATCGATGTAGGTGATCCTGGACTGGCAGCTGCCGGTGGAGGTAAAGCCCGGGTCATAGGTAAACATTCCGGCCTGGGCGTAAAGCTTGCCGATGTCGATCACGTCGGGCCCGACGGTGCCGCTCAAAATCGGGAAATCGTAGGTCTTGTTGCCGACCGTCAGCGTTGCGGTTTTGGTGTTGGATGTTGCGTCCATCGTGTAATCCCCGATGAGATCGTTGTGAAACCCGGCGGCCGGGCGCGCCATAGCGAGGCAGGTGGCGTGGGAAACCGGGCGTTCTGAAAGCACCTCTTAAATGGGTTAGCTTATTGCTGTTTGCACTGCAAGACGGCCGCACCCGGACTGCGATACCGCGCTATGAGGAGGCCTGATCGCCAAGTCGGGCCAGGCATTCCTCCCGCCCCAGCACCGTCAGGACGTCGAAGATTCCCGGCGAGGTAGTACGGCCGGTCAGCGCCACGCGCAGTGGCTGGGCCACCGCGCCGAGCTTGAGGTTGTTCGCGTCGGCGAAGGCGCGCATCGCCGCTTCGGTGGTTTCCGAGGTCCATGGCGTCACACCCACAAGCGCCTGACGAAGCCGGCCGATCAGCTCGCGGTTTTCCGGCGTCAGCAACGCCGCCGCTTTTGGCTCGATCGCGAGCGGCCTGTCGGCAAAAAGAAAGTACGAATTGTCGATCAGCTCGATCAGCGTTTTGGCGCGCTCTTTGAGGCTCGGCATTGCCCGCAACAATTGCGCGCGCGCGGTGTCGTTGAGCTTGGCCTTGAGCTCGGTACCTACGGGTACATAGTCAAGCACGCTTTCGAACTCAGTCACGAGGGATTGATCGTCGGAGTGGCGGATGTAGTGACCGTTGAGGCTTTCCAGCTTGGCAAAGTCAAACCGCGCGGCCGAGCGGCCGATCGCCGGCAGGTCGAAGGCTTTGATCATTTCCTCTGTTGAGAATATCTCCTGATCGCCGTGGCTCCATCCGAGCCTGACCAGGTAGTTGCGCAGCGCCGCCGGCAAATATCCCATCGCGCGGTAGGCATCCACGCCGAGCGCCCCATGGCGCTTTGAGAGTTTTGAGCCGTCGGGCCCATGGATCAGCGGAATGTGCGACATGCTCGGAATGTCCCACCCGAGCGCGTCATAGATCTGCTTCTGGCGCGCGGCGTTGATCAGGTGGTCGTCGCCGCGAATGATGTGCGTGACGCCCATGTCGTGATCGTCGACCACGACGGCGAGCATGTAAGTCGGATTGCCGTCGCCGCGTAACAGGACGAGGTCATCGAGGTTCTCGTTCTGCCAGACCACGCGGCCCTGGACCTGATCCTCAATCACGGTTTCGCCGGTCTGCGGCGCCCGGAGCCTGATTGTCGGCTTCATGCCGGCCGGGGGGTCCGAAGCATCGCGGTCGCGCCACATGCCATCGTAGAGGCGGGTACGGCCTTCGGCACGGGCCTTTTCCCGCATCGCCGTGAGTTCTTCCTGCGTGGCGTAGCAGCGATAGGCTTTGCCGCTGGCGAGCAATTTTTCCGCGACTTCACGGTGGCGCGCGGCCCGGCTGAACTGATAAATGACCTCGCCGTCCCAATCGAGCCCGAGCCATTTCAGCCCATCCAGGATGGCATCGATGGCTTCCCTGGTCGATCGCTCCCGATCGGTGTCCTCGATACGCAACAGCATCTGGCCGCCGCGCTTGCGTGCGTAGAGCCAGTTGAACAGCGCCGTGCGGGCTCCTCCGATGTGGAGAAAGCCTGTGGGGGAGGGGGCAAAGCGTGTGACGACGGTATCGGTCATTGCAGGAACGGGATATGGACAAAGAGGGCATGCACTAGCGTCCCAAATCCGAAGTTCGCCATACCTCGCGGCGCATTCTTGAGCGAACTTCGGATTTGAAAGGACACTAATACCGTTATTTCTGGTGTGGTTTCAGTTCAGAGGTTCTCTTGACGGATTTGCAGCGAAAGGGAAGAGAACTTCTGAACCGCCACACCGGGCGCGGTGGTGTATAGCAGGAACCGTGCATAACTAAAGCCTTCCTTGGGGCAGGCGGATTTGGCAGAAAGTCCGCCAATTCCCGAACTTGGAAATAACATGACAGCAGAACCGGTGGTGGCAGAGGTCGGGCGCGATTTCATTCGTGACATCGTCCAGGCCGATCTTGACGCCAGGAAATACAAAGAAATCGTGACGCGGTTCCCGCCGGAGCCGAATGGCTACCTGCATATCGGGCATGCCAAGTCGATCGCGCTTAACTTCGGCATCGCGCAGGAATTTGCCGGGCGCTGCCACCTGCGGTTTGACGATACCAATCCGACCAAGGAAGAGCAGGAATACATCGATTCGATTCAGGCCGACGTGCGCTGGCTCGGATACGACTGGGGACGCCATTTATTTTACGCGTCGGATTATTTCGAGCGGCTTTACGAATGGGCGGAGGTCCTAATCCGCAACGGTCATGCCTATGTCGACGACCAGTCGCAGGAGGAAATCCGCCTCGCGCGCGGCACGCTGACCGAGCCGGGCAAGAACAGCCCGTTTCGCGAACGCCCGGTGGATGAGAACCTCGATCTGTTTCGCCGCATGAGAGCGGGCGAGTTTCCGAACGGCGCGCGGGTGTTGCGCGCCAAGATCGATATGTCGTCCGGCAACATCAATCTGCGCGACCCCGTGCTTTATCGCATCCTGCATGCCACGCATCCGCGCACCGGCGACAAATGGTCGATCTATCCGAGCTACGACTACGCCCACGGCCAGTCCGATGCGATCGAGGGAATTACCCATTCGATCTGCACGCTGGAATTCGAGGACCACCGGCCGCTGTACGAATGGCTGCTCGACAAATTGCCGGTGCCCTCGAAACCGCGGCAGTACGAATTCGCGCGGCTCAATCTGACCTATACGCTGTTGTCGAAACGGGTTTTGACCGAACTCGTGCGTGGTGGTCATGTTGCGGGCTGGGATGATCCGCGCATGCCGACCATCGCCGGCCTGAAGCGGCGCGGCGTGCCGCCGGCGGCGATCCGCGAATTCGTCAAGCGGATTGGGGTGGCCAAAGCCAACAGCGTTGTCGACGTCAACATGCTGGAATTTTCGATCCGCGAATGCCTCAACAAGACCGCGTTGCGGCGGATGGCGGTGCTGCGGCCGCTCAAGGTCGTGATCGAGAATTACCCGGAAGGTGAGAGCGAAGAGATCGAAGCCGTCAACCATCCGGACGATCCGGCGGCGGGCACGCGCCGCATCGCGTTCGGCCGCGAGCTTTACATCGAACGCGACGACTTCATGGAAAATCCGCCGAAGAAGTTTTTCCGCCTCTCGCCGGGCACCGAGGTTCGGCTGCGCTACGCCTATTTCATCAAGTGCCGGGAAGCGGTGAAGAATGCCGCCGGCGAGATCATCGAGCTGCGCTGCACCTACGATCCCGCCACACGCGGCGGCAACGCGCCCGACGGGCGCAAGGTCAAAGCGACCATGCACTGGCTGCCGGCGGCGCAGTCTATCCCTGCGGAAATTCGCATCTACAACCAGCTGTTCACAAAGCCGACGCCGGATGCCGCCAATTTCGCCGCCGATCTCAATCCGCAGTCGCTGGAGATTCTCAGGGATGCGCGGATCGAGCCGGCGACGGCCGGGAGCAATTCGCCGGAGCCCGTTCAGTTCGAGCGGCAGGGCTATTTCGTGCGCGACAAGGATTCAACGCCGGACCATCCGGTGTTCAACCGAACTATCGGCCTGCGCGATACCTTTGCAAAGGAAGTCGGCGGCAAGGGCTGAGGCGACTTTCCCCAAATATTCTGCATCCGTTCCGCTATCCCCGGCCTTACAGCTTCCGGTAGCCTGACGACCCCTTAGGAATCGCAGGGTGTAGGGGATGGCAGAGCCGGGCAGGTTTCCCAGCCGGACGCAAGGCTACGCCGGCACCTGGCCGCCGCGGGATGCGGCGCGGGCGGCTGGCTTCGCGCCATCCGGGTTCAGTGCATGGCCGTCTCTCGTCGAGCAGCTCCGGGCGTGGCTTCGCGCCGAGGCGGGTGCCGGGCGATTGCTGCCCTGGGTGCCCGTCGCATTCGGCTCCGGCATCGCTCTCTATTTCACCGCGGAGCGTGAGCCGGTCGCTGCCGTTACCGTTGCCCTGGCGTTCGGGCTTTGCCTGGCGGCGTTCCTGCTGCGGCGGCAGAAGCTATTCCCCATCGCCGTGATGATCGCGGCGATGGCGGCTGGTTTTGCGGCCGCGAGCTGGAAAACCGCGCGGGTCGCGCATGGGGTGCTGGCAAAGCCGATGTATTCGGTGTCGCTGTCGGGCTTTGTCGAAACCCGCGACATTCGCGAGCGCACCGACCGCTTCGTATTGCGCGTTACGCTGATGGAAAGCCCGCGCGGCCAGATCAAGTTGGAGCGCGTTCGGCTGTCGGTGCGCAAGGGCACCGCGCCCGCGGTCGGCAGCTTCGTCGAATTGAAGGCGCGGCTGCAGCCGCCGCTGATACAGTGTCCAGAGACATCCAGCGACGTTCAAGATAAGCCTTGTTTTACAGGTGTTTCTTGAAAGGAATGTCTGGACACGTCCGACGGCTTCCAGCACAATCCAGCATTGATTTGTGGGTACTGCTGTGGGCTCAAATGGCGCGGCGACTCAATTTACTCAGTCCAAAGTTCGTCGAAACGATTGAGAAGCCGGGCAGGTACGCCGACGGCGGCGGGCTGTATTTGCAGGTCGCCGCGAGCAGGAATGGCGGCGTGACCAAGAGCTGGCTATTCCGGTATATGCGCGGACATCTCAGCCGGACCGGCAATCCGACATCGCGGGAGATGGGCTTAGGTCCGCTCAGCACCAACAAGCGGGACGGTTTCATCACCACCAAGGAGGCCAGAGATCGGGCCTACAGGGCGCGAGAGGATCTGAAGGCGGGAATTGACCCCATTGAGTCTAGGCAGGCTCTGAGGACCGCTAGGAAGCTCGATGAGGCCCGTTCCGTAACGTTTTCACAATGCGCTGCCGAGTACATCGAGAGCCACAAGGCCGGTTGGAAAGGCGACAAGCACGTCAAACTCTGGAAGGGCTCGCTTGGGAGGTACGCCGAACCCGTTATTGGGACCCTGCCCGTCGCCGCTATCGACACGGCGCTGGTGCTGAAGGTACTCAAACCGATTTGGGAGACGAAGACCAAGACCGCGGTAGACGTCCGCCTCCGGATCGAGTTGATCCTGAATTGGGCAAAGACCCACGGGTATCGAGACGGCGATAACCCCGCCCGCTGGAAAGGGCACATCAAGAATGCACTTCCGGACCCGTCCAAGGTCGCGAAGGTCAAACACCTTTCCGCCATGCCCTATGACGAGCTCCCGGGCTTCATGGGTAAGTTGCGCGCCGAGACAGGTACGCCGGCGGCCGCGCTGGAATGGACTATCCTGACCGCTGTTAGGTCAGACAACACCTTTGCCGCCACATGGCCCGAGATTGATATCGAGAAGAAGGTCTGGGCCATTCCTGCGGAGCGCATGAAGGCCGATTCAGATCACCGCGTCCCACTCACCGATCGGATGATCGAAATTCTCGAGAAGCTGGACCGCGGCACGACATTTGTGTTCGCGGGTCAGAACCCAAAGAAGAAGCTGCCTCACGAGAAAATGCTGAAGCTGCTGAAGGCTCTTCGTCCTGGGCTGACCGTTCACGGGTTCCGATCAACTTTCAAGGATTGGGCATCGGAGCAAACGGCCTACGCCAATGAGGTCTCCGAAATGGCGCTCGCTCACACAGTCGGCGACAAAGTTGAGAATGCGTACCGCCGAACGGACTTGTTCGAGAAGCGCCGTCGGCTGATGGCGGATTGGGCGCAGTATTGTGCGTCTGTCCCCGTCACCAGCTCGAAAGTAGTACCGATGCGGAGCAACGCATGACCGCGTTGATCCTGGCGCGCCGGGTCCGGCAGCGCATCGGCACCGTCCTGGACTGGGCCAAGGCCGCCGGCTTTCGCGCCGGGAGCAATCCGGTCGAGGAAATAAGCAAGGCGCTGCCCCGGCAATCCGAGCGCAAGGGACACCACGCCGCCATACGGTACGTCGAGGTGCCGGCCTTCGTGCGGCGGCTCCGCGGCAGCGATGGCGACGCCATCCCGGATCTGGCCTTCGAATTCCTGATCCTGACGGCGGCCCGCACCTGCGAGGTCTTGGAGACCAAATGGAGCGAAATCGACCTGGAGCAAGCGGCCTGGACGTTTCCGGCCGGCCGGATGAAGGCGGGCAGGGAGCACCGCGTCTCGCTGCGCCGCGCTGTGTCGAGCTTCTCAATCAGGCGAAGCTGCTTGCGGCCGGCAGCGAGTTCGTCTTTTCCGGGCGCTCGGGCAAGAAGCCGATGTCTAATATGGCGCTGCTGATGACCATGCGCCGGCTATCGGCTTACACCGTGCACGGGTTCCGGTCGGCCTTCCGGGACTGGGCATCGGAGCGCACCACCTTCACGCGCGAGATCTGCGAGGCCGCACTTGCCCACATCGTCAAGGACAAGACCGAGGCCGCCTATCATCGCGGTGATCTGTTCGAGAAGCGGGGAGAGCTGATGGCGACCTGGGCGGCGTTCGTGGCCGCCACCCGCGCAGAGGTCATTCCGTTCCGGCGGTTACGTTAGTGAGTGCGGTCGAAACGGAGTTCTTGTTGATTTCGGAGGCAGTGGCGTGTTTCGAGGCCGGGATGTTCGGTGGCGCCATAAAGCGACCGAAACTTCTCGAAGCGATTAAGAAGGACCAGCCGCGGCTTTCGGTAGGATTTGGCCACCGCACCGAGAAGGCTGCTGCAGCCATCCAGGGCGCGATTGTGGCAGGGGATCTGGCCGTCCATGTCTTCACTCAACCCATCGCGGGCGGGGCCTGTCGGCCGCTGCATGTGCCGATCGATGTTCTTAAGCGATTGCACAAGGTTCGGGGCGGGCTACCAGACCATCCGATCCGCCTTCCGTTCAATCTTCTGCGTGATAGTGCCGTCGCTTCCGAACTGTTTGCTGCGCTTTCGACGTCGGCACTGCACTTAAAACGCGCCGAATATGTCGCATGGTATGAAAGGGAGAGGCGCAAACGGCGGTGGCTTTCTCAGGCCGGCAGTGGCGAGCCGCGCATTGGCAGACCGTCTAAACAGACGGACGAGCTGTTAAGATCGATTGAGGCGCTTACCGGCGAAGGAAAATGGTCTGCGCGCGACGGAATCGCGAGGCTCGTGAGGTTGCTAAATTCGAATGGGGCGCCCAACCGTTATCTCGTTCGACGCGCCGTGCAGCGGCTATTTGGAAGAACGGGTGATCTAGCCTACCGCGTCGTTCCTAGAAATCGAGCAAAGGGAAAACGTGGGGGCTCGCGTACTTAGTGCAAAAGTCTTTTTTCACGATGTTTTTCCAAGCTGTAAACCTCTGTTTTGAAAGCGAAATAGTTTACTTGTCCACATTGCAACCGCACATGGTCTGTTTTCTGCGAAAATGGACCACTCGCTAAACCTCAGATCAAGGAGGTTCAGCGATGTCTAGTAAGAATCAATTTCGACCAACAAGCGCGTGGTCTCAACGCACAGGATATGTGCGGCTCGCCGATATTCTTGCGCCAGTCGGCCCATTGCCGATCAGCAAATCGAGCTGGTGGGCGGGCGTGAAGGCCGGCCGTTATCCGGCAGCAGTCAAACTTGGCCCGCGTATCACTGCGTGGAAGGTCGAAGATATTTTGGCCCTGATGGAGCACGGAACCGTCCAAGACGCGGTGGTGCCGCGATGAGCTGGGCAATCGTTGCAAGGGTGCTGAAGACCAAGGTTGGATCCCCCAGCGGCAAGGCTGTGCTGTTGGCGCTAGCCAATCATTGCGACGAGAACGGCAAAAGCTGCTTCCCCGGTCAAGAGACCATTCAGCAAATCACCGAACTCTCAGTCGACACCATCCAACGCCAAATCAAGGCGTTGATCGAGGGCAAGTTTATTTCCGGCATCAAGGTGCGGAAAAAGGGCCACTGGGCCTCTTGGGACTACCAGATAAACTTATCGATGTTGTGGGAAGATCAAACCGCACCATGCGGCATGGTTGCTGCGGAACACCAAGCCGCACCACGCGGTATGGCCAAGCCGCAAGGTGCGGTACGGCCCAGCCGCACCATGCGGCTTAAACCTTCCACTAAACCATTCAATGAACCTTCGCGCGCGAAAGCGCCGAGCAGCCCTGACGGGCTCGGCGCCCTCGGCGCGCCCCTGCGCAACAGGATCGGCCGCGACAAGTACGAAGCGTGGTTTGGCGGAGCAACAATCGCGGAATCCACTGAGGACAGCGTTACCCTGGAACTGCCTAGCAAATTCAGGGCGAGGCACGTCGAAGACAAGTTCGGAGCCGACGTGCTGGCGTGTTGCCGGGCCCAGCAGGTTACCATTGAACGCGTCAAGTTCACTGCGAGGGCAGCAGCATGACGGGGGGCAGGAGCAATCTTCAGCGCACGCTGGACGCGGACCGGTGCTGTCCTCGTGCACTAAAACGCGCAGGTTTTGAGAAAGGGTCGGAAACGAATGCAGGGCAGGAAGCGAGGCGGACATCCGCGCTCGCATTGCCAAGGGCACCACGGTTCACGCGGACGAAAGCGGCGCATGGGATAACTTGCACGACCGCTTCGAAATGAAGCGTATCAACCATCAAGAGGCCTATAGCTTCGACGGCGCTTGCACGAACCAAGCTGAGGAATATTTCAGCCGCCTACGTCGCGCTGAAATCGGCATCCACCACCATGTCGCTGGCGCGTATCTGCTCCGCTACGCGCAAGAGTCGTCATGGCGTGAGGATACAGCATCTTCACCACGGCCTCGACCTGCATCATGGCTGTGCGTAGCCGGGATGGCCTCACGCTTGTTCGCCAGGAGCTTCCCCGCCAACTCAGCGTGTAGAAGTCCCAAGGTGTAGACGGCTTGTTTCGATGCAATTTCGGCTCTGGGCGAAAGCCGCCCGTGAGGGCTTGGCAATCGTTGCAAATCAGTTGAGGCTGCTCACTGGGTTTGATCACCCGGACCGCTAACTGCCCCGCAATCCAGCTAGTGACCTACGCATTCGTCGCTTTTGAGCCGTAGTAAAGTGAATGTTTGGACGTCCCTGCGTTGTCGTCAAATGCTCGAAGACGTCAGTAGCCACTGGCATGATGTTTAGCATGTACTGCAGCTCGATTCCCCAGCCTGTCGGACTGTAATGCGCAAATTGTCGCCGCAGCTGATTAAGCCGTTTGAGGTTTTGACAGTCTCCTTCGGAGAGTGGCGGGACAGGACCTTCCAGCAATTCGGCTCTCTGGATCCAAGCCAGTAACGTATCATAGTCGGCCATTTGCCTTCGCGGCCGGTTCGGCGTCGGATTTTGCAACCACTCACGGTTCTGCTTTTGTGATTTGGGATAAAGCGCCCCGCAACCATCCGTCCCGGCAAGAGCGAGCACCATCGCGCTCTGCACCGCGTTTTGCATCGCGATTATCACCCATTTCCACAATGTGGGACTATTCTGAACGTCGGAAAATTTCTCAGCCGCCAACTCAACAGACAGCACTGCATCTTCAAACTCATCGAAGTGGCAGAACGTCATTTCTTCTCCTTCAGCCCAGCTCTACAAGCCGGCGGATGGCTTCGGGCCGGCCGGGCAGGCCGTCCTGCTGTGGGCGCCAGTCGTCTACCGGTTGGGCAACATGACATCGCGCCGCCGCGAAAGGACTTGATTTGGTTAAGGCCGCCTCAGCTGGCGGACGAGAGACGCTCAAATCTACTCTTGTCTCATCATCCCGTCTCGTCGCACTATTCGAGACCGCCTCATGTTTCCGACGTTCGAAGCGGGCAATTCGGAGCGCATATGCAAGAAACCGGTCCAAAACCCTACGAAAAATGGTTTTTGGCCATCGCCGACGAGAGACCCGTCTCATGTCTCATGTCTCGTCTCACCCGTCTCATGTAATCGCTTCATCGTTCGTCGTCAGGATGGTGCCCCAGGTAGGGAGCGATCTCGCGGTTGTCCGCCCAATCATGTGAACCGGCGGGGGGAGAGTACCGCGGCGCGTGGCATGAACGACATTTGAGCGCGGCCTCTAGTTCCATATCGGCGTGTCCCAGGCCTACGGGTGTGCTCAAGCGGAATGCTGGCGTAAGGTCGCGCAGCGACGGCATTTGACCTGCAACCAGCCGTATCGCAACGGCCTCAGTACCGTCGAGCGAAACGGAACAGACCTGGTTCGGGTTGTCTCAGATTTGTCTCACGTCTCACGCCAATCGTCTCACGATCGGAGGTGGCATAAGGCCATCGAAGAACTGAACTTGAGGCTGGTTGACCCGTAGAATTTAGTGAGAATGGCTGTTTTCGTCACCGGAAGCGGAAAAGCTGTCTCACCTGTCTCACCGTCTCATATAAAACTTTGAACCACAACCAACTCTGCACGACATTGATTCAAAGTGATGGGGGCCTTGTTCGGTCCTTCGGTTTCGCAATCAAAAGCGGATGAGGGTGAGGAACCTTTGCGCTATAACAGCAATGCTATGGCCCGCTTCACTCAGATTCGCCGCCGGTCGAATTTACCAATCATCCTCGGGGCTATCGCGGTCGCCGTAATCGGCTTTGCGGCGACTATGATCTTCCTGGATTGGCAGAGCAGGCCCGAAGTTCGACAAACCAAGGTCCAGGTCTTGGGCCC
Organism: Bradyrhizobium sp. URHD0069; assembly: GCF_000701345.1. Taxonomy (GTDB): domain Bacteria; phylum Pseudomonadota; class Alphaproteobacteria; order Rhizobiales; family Xanthobacteraceae; genus Bradyrhizobium. The sequence continues at coordinate 89,335 of NZ_JNIJ01000025.1, forward strand.
CACCCCTAGACAGTCCGACCCGATCGAAGTGATCGACGGCGACACGGTGCGCATGAACGGCACGGCCTATCGCCTGGTAGGCTTCGATACGCCGGAGCGAGGCGACAAGGCGCGCTGCGATGACGAACGGCGCCGAGCCGAAGCGGCTACAGCGCGTTTGCGCACCCTCGTTAACAAGGGTGACGCCCGGCTAGTTCGCGTGGTGTGCGCCTGTCGGCCCGGAGAGGAGGGCACGCGGAATTGCAATTACGGTCGCCTGTGTGGATCGTTGTCGATCGGCGGCCGGGACGTCGGGAGCATCTTGATCGGTGAAGGCTTGGCTCACCCTTACGTCTGTGGTGCGACAAGCTGCCCGCAACGGCGGCCGTGGTGCTAGACCGGCGGAACCTGCCGTCAATTTCCCAGAGCATACTTACCGAGCCTTGAAGTGCTCAACCTTCATTGCAGCCTTTCCGAGATCATCAGAAAGTCCGATAAGCACCTTGGAGTGAACCGCACTGTCGATGCCTGGTCGGGATATCAGCAGAGAGCAAGTGACATGGGTCAAACTGATGGCCGTCATATGCAGCGGGTCCACCATACCGGAATTGCTCTGCCCGATCGCGAACACAGGCGAAGGTGCCTCGGTCGTGGCTAGCATGCTGCCAAACGGGCGGTGACCGCCATGGGTGTGTTGGGAAGCCCATTTGAACCGTGGCCTCCAGTGATCAAGTCCAACCGCCTCCTCAAGGTCGAGCAAGCTCGGGGACTTCTTTCCGATGACCTCGGACGCCCAACCAAAGTCGTTTCGAATGTCCTTGCCCAAATGATCAACATGAGATTTGCATCGCTTTTCCATAGCCGCAATTTCATCTTCGGTTGGCGCGCGCAGCCAGGCGTCGCATTCCTCTGGCGTAATGAGGATCACCGGCATGGCCTTGGGTGTATCGGTTCGATGATCGCGTTCGGCGCCGTGGTCAGGAAGCCGTAGACATTGTGGGGACCGGGGATCGGTTTTGACTTCGTGCCTCGGTCGCCTTTGAATTCGGTCCGAACCAGACAGACACAGGCCGCAGCGCCCGCCTTATGGGCGGCTTCCTGGGCGCCGCCTGGCGGCCGTGAGCTGCGAATCCTCTCACCGGTCTTCAAAGGGGCCGTCTTTCGGGGCGTTTTGCCCGGCACTGCATGTGACTTGGATTTGAGGTCAGGATCTGGCTTATCGTAGGCGATTCCGCACCCGTCGGTGGTGATCTTTTCTAATACCGAACAATGCCCCTATCGCGAACGCCGCATTCTCTCGGCCATAAATTTCAAAAGTGACACTGGTGCGCCCCGGAACGTCTCAGGCGGAGTATAATCCGCCCCCACGGTCTCGGCTAAACTGCGAAGACCATCAGCCCACCCCAATAGTCTGGCCACATTGACACTGTCCATCAGGTCGCTTTGCGCCCAACCTTCAAACATATCAGCTAAGCCATACATGTCCCTTGCCGAAAGATCATCGAGGGAAGCTATAGGAGGTATGGAAGATGCGTATTGCAGAATTTCAGCCTCTTCCAAGCTGATCGCCCGCGTAATCTTTGCACCGTCTTTTTCTACAAGAGCGTTGTGAAGGTCATTGGGGCATCGACGCAGCCTCCTGTCACGCTCGCATTTGGCTTCTATCAATCCGGATTCCAGCAAATATCTTAGTCTTTTACGGTAGTGCTGTTTTTCGTCATCTGAAGCGGCCAGCGCAAGCTTCTTAGCCGTCGCTGCATAACGGCGAGCGCAAAGCAAAACGTAGTATTCTGGGAGCAGGTCTGGATTGACCTCTGAGGGATCGATCATCTGCAATTACCCATCCTGCTGATGCACAAAAACAGCACCCAATGGTCGTAGGGTTACGGCTGTACGATTCTGCTAAGTGCCGCAGAAATGCGCTCGCATAGCGTTCGTGACAGCTCTGCCGCAGCTACGCTCCTTTGGATAACCCCAAGAGGTGGAGCGCGTTCAGCTTCCCGGTCGACGAGCAATCCGTAAATGGGCACAGTAACGGAGTTTTCTCCGTAGCCAAACTCTACCAAACCACCCGTGCCAGGGCTGCAACTCACTTTGAACGGGGTGTTTCGCGAAACGAATGTAGTCTCGTCAAGCAAGCTGGTCACCGATATTGCACCGGCTTTGGACTGAATAGCAGCAGCAACCCTTCGCTCTACGTAAGCGATCCAAGCCTCTTGGGTGCCCGGCGGTAACACACTCACCGCCGTATCGAAATTCAGCTTCGCCTGCTCCGCAAGCGATTTCTGCTTTTCCGAGTAAGCGTAATAGACGATGCCACAAACGGCAGTGCAGGTAATGAAAATCAGTTTTGGCCCCATTGGGGAAAGATAACAGACAGATTCCAACTAGTGAAGACGAATAGGAACGATCGTTCCTAGAAAGATCGTTCCTATCGTTGTGCCCTTCCGTCATGGACCTGAAAGAGGCCATGGCGACAAATCTGCGTCGAGAACGCCATGCCAGAGAAATGACGCAAGAGGAATTGGCCGATCGGGCGGGACTGAGTTCACGTTATCTTGGTTCAATTGAACGAGGTGCTGTTTCAGCAAGCGTCACAGTCCTAGGGCAACTTGCAAAGGCTTTGCGCGTCAATCCTTGTGAGTTGATTGCGCAGCCGCAACCTCGAAAGTCGTCTCGTTCTAGTAAAGGTCCAACCTCATAAATGAGATTATTCGGCGCGGAATAGTCAATGTCCGGTTTGGAGCACCTTACGGACTCAAGTCAGACCTCGCCCTAGGTCTGAAAAGTGCCAGGAGCAGTCATTCCACACATCACCACCCGGCGATTGAGGGCGACATCGCTAGGAGCCGTCCTCCATGATCCATGCAGTCCCGATGGCTATAGCTCCTATCTCTTTCCAAGCTGAACGTGCCGATCGACGACAATCCAGACGGCACGGCCGACCGCAAGCAGGTTCTCTTTTTCACCAAAGAGCGCCGCGTCGGCGATGAAACGTCGTCCTTCGCCGCCGTTTTGCCCGGACGTCACCACGCATCGCTCGCCTGGACGCGGTCGCCCGTCGATGCGAACGGCGAGGCGCCCGAGCAGGATCGGCAAGCCGTTGAAGCCGCCGGTCTCCCGGTCGTACAGCCAGACGTATCCGGTCGGACAATCGAGCGCGGACCACACGAACTCCGGAGCAACCAAGCCATCTGCTTCGGCGAGAGAGGGGTCAGGCGTCCAGGGTACAGCGAAGGCTCCGCTGCCGTCCTGTCGGATAAGCGGCCCGGCGAAAAGCCGCAGTCCGTCGCCCGGTGCGCGGTCGGGCCCGCATACAAAACACATCGGCAACAGGTGCTCTTGCGGCTTGATCGGCGTACGCTTCTCCGCCGCCACGGCCTCGGCGTAGGTCGCCCTTTCCAGCCTGCTCATGTCGAGCGTGATGGCCCGCCCGGTTGCTATTGTCGCCGTGCCCTGGCGCAGCTCCCACAGACCTGCTCCGACCTCGACAACACTTAACTCCGTCTCCAGGGGCGGCGGGGCGCGCAGTGTTACTTCCGCGGCACCAGCAATGTGGCGCGCCAGCATCCCACAGACATAGCCGCCATTGCCCGAGTTTGGCGGACCACGAAAACGGCGCGGAATCAGCATCGTCTCCATGCTTTCCTCCCAGCGATACGACAGGACTGCATTTCGAGCTGCTCATTGACCAGCGAATACTTCGTGTGCCGCCAAGAGCCAGTAGTCGACACGGACATCTGACTGACTAGCAGGTCGATCCGACAAAGGGCCTTGCGCTGCTGCCTGGCTACCTTCCTAAAGCACCGAGTCCGAGATGCGTTGAAGGGTCGTCGATCAATTAGCGATGTCAGAACCATAGCATTAAAAGCATGCTGTGTGTTGTCAGCAGAGGGAAACTCAGCGAGTTTCAGCCTAGCCCCATTGGCAGGGCGACGTACTTCTGCTCCGGTTCAATCTGAGAAGAACTCAGTACGAGCATATGTTTTCAGCTTCGCCCTCGAACTCGGACATTGCTCGATGCAGTCGGCACTTCGCATTTGTGCCACGAAGAGACTCATGCATCGCAGCAATTACCGGTCCTGCAACCGCGCAGCGTAGGAAGCATTAGCAGGTTATGTGCACCGCAGTGCCGCCGCCCGGCCTCGACGAAGGTCGAATTAATCTGCCGCCGTTTCCGTTCATGCTATGATTTTCGGGTGCTATTATGCTCCCGCCCAACGGGAGGCCATGGATCGCCTTGCGAATCCGCGAACCTTCTGACGGTGACGAGGAAACGCACATTCGTGCTCGAGCTCTGAGGACGATTCCCGATCTTCGGGAAAAGATGCGCTGACCTTTCGATGGGTTCAGGCATGTACGAGAGCATATCATCGCCTTTTATCCGCTACCCGATCGGAACGTCGCTCCTGATGGCCGGCGTCCTGTTCGTCGGGCTCGTCGCCTATCCGCTGCTGCCGGTCGCGCCGCTGCCGCAGGTTGACTTCCCGACCATCCAGGTCTCCGCCAGCCTGCCGGGGGGCAGCCCCGAGACCATGGCGTCCTCGGTGGCGCAGCCGCTGGAGCGCCAGCTCGCGCAAATTCCCGGCGTCGCGCAAATGACCTCGACGAGTTCGTTCGGCTCGACCGCGATCACCCTGCAGTTCGAGCTGAACCGGAGCATTGATGGTGCGGCAAATGACGTCCAGGGGGCGATCAACGCCGCGAGCGGACAACTGCCCAAGAACCTGCCGTCGCCGCCGATCTATCGCAAGGTCAACCCGGCCGACTCGCCGATCCTCATATTGTCGGCGACTTCGGATACCCTGCCGCTGATCACCGTAAGCGACCGCACCGATGCGCAGCTTGCGCAGCAGATCAGCCAGATCTCGGGCGTTGCGCAGGTATTCATCGGCGGCCAGCAGAAGCCGGCGATCCGCATCCAGGTCAATCCCTCGAAGCTGGTGGCCAAGGGGCTCGCGCTGGAAGACGTCCGCGGCCAGATCGCAATTGCGACCGTCGACAGTCCAAAGGGCAATATCGACGGCGCAAAGCGGGCTTACACAATCTATGCCAACGATCAGCTGACGGATGCCAAGGACTGGAACGACGTGATCATCGCCTATCGCAACGGCGCTCCTTTGCGGATCGGCGACATCGGTAAGGCCGTCGCTGGGCCAGAGGACATGAAGACGGCCGCCTGGGCTGACGGCAAGCGCGGCGTGTTTCTCGTCATCTTCAAACAGCCCGGCGCCAACGTCATCAAGACCGTCGACCGGATCAAGGCGCAGCTTCCGCGGCTGATTGCCGCCATTCCGCCCGCGATCAAGATCAAGATCATGAGCGACCGCACCGTCACCATTCGGGCGGCGATCGAGGAGGTGCAGATCACGCTTCTGATCACCATCGCGCTGGTGGTCATAGTGATCTTTGTCTTCCTGCGCAGCTTTTGGGCAACTTTCATACCGAGCGTGACGGTGCCACTGTCCTTGCTCGGGGCCTGCTCGCTGATGTGGGCCTTCGGCTACACGCTCGACAATCTGTCGCTGATGGCGCTGACGATTGCCGTAGGCTTCGTGGTCGACGACGCCATCGTGATGCTCGAAAACATCACCCGCTATGTCGAGCAGGGGGAGAGGCCGCTGGCGGCGGCGTTCAGGGGCGCCAGCGAAATCGGCTTCACCATCATCTCGATCAGCGTTTCGCTGGTAGCGGTGTTGATCCCGCTGCTCTTGATGGGCGGCATCATCGGCCGCCTGTTCCGCGAATTTGCGGTGACGCTGGCGATGGCGATCTTCGTCTCAATGGCGGTGTCGCTGACGCTCACGCCGATGATGGCGTCGCGTTTCATGCGCGCCCACAGCGAGGTGAAGCACGGCCGCTTTTACCAGTGGAGCGAGCGAATGTTCGAGCGCCTCCTCCGTGCCTATGAGCGCGGGCTCGATCTCGCGCTCCGCTTCGGCCTGACCACGCTCTGTGTCTTCTTTGCGACGGTGGCGCTGTCGGTGTATTTGTTCGTGATTATTCCGAAGGGCTTTTTCCCGCAGCAGGACAACGGGATGATCACCGCGGTTTCGGAGATGGCGCAGGACATCTCCTTTGCCGAGATGAAGCGCCGCCAGGAGGAACTCAGCCATATCGTGCAGGCCGATCCCGCCGTTGATTCCATCGCCATGTTCATCGGCGGCGGCGGCACCGCGCTCAACTCCGGGCGCATGTACATCAGCTTGAAGCCGCGCGAAGAACGCGACGTGGATGCGCAAGCGATCATCGCCCGGCTGCGGCCGAAGCTCGAGATGGTCGAGGGCGCCCGCCTCTATATGCAGGCGTCGCAGGACCTGCGGATGGGCGGCCGCGCCACGCGCACGCAATTTGAATACACGCTGCAGGACGCCAATCTCGCCGAGCTCAATGAATGGGCGCCGAAGATCCTGGCGAGAATGCGGGAGCTGCCGCAGTTGCGCGACGTCGCCACCGACCAGCAGACGGAAGGCACGACGCTTCAGCTCACGATCGATCGCGAGACCGCCTCGCGCTACGGCATCCAGCCGCAATTGATCGACGATACGCTGTACGATGCGTTCGGCCAGCGCCAGGTCACGCAGTATTTTACCCAGGTCAACAGCTATCACGTGATCCTGGAGATCCTGCCCGAGCAGCAGGGCCGGCTCGACACGCTGGACAAGATCTATATCAGGTCCCCAACGACGGGGGAGCAGGTCCCGCTGTCGGTGTTCTGCAAATGGACGAACGTGCCGGTGCGCCCGCTGGCGATTGCTCATCAAGGCCAGTTTCCGGCGATCACGATCAGCTTCAACCTCGCCGAAGGCGTGGCGCTCGGCCAGGCGACCGATGCCATCCAGCGCGCGGAGGCCGATATGCGCGCGCCTGCGACGCTGAGCTCGAGCTTTCAGGGTACCGCGCAGGCGTTCGAGCAGTCGCTCAGCAGCGTGCCGCTGCTGATCCTCGCGGCGCTGGTCGTGGTCTATCTGATCCTGGGCGTGCTCTATGAAAGCTATATCCACCCGCTCACCATTCTCTCCACCTTGCCTTCGGCCGGTGTTGGCGCGCTTGCGATCCTGATGGCGTTTGGCTTCGATTTCAGCCTGATCGGCCTGATCGGCATCATTCTCTTGATCGGCATCGTGAAGAAGAACGGCATCATGATGGTCGATTTCGCGCTCGCCGCCGAGCGCGACGAGCATCTCTCGCCGAAAGAGTCGATCCGGAAAGCGGCGCTGTTGCGCTTTCGTCCGATCATGATGACCACCATGGCGGCTTTGCTCGGCGGCGTACCGCTGATGCTGGGCACCGGCACCGGATCGGAGATCCGCCAGCCGCTCGGCTACGCCATGGTCGGCGGTCTCTTCGTCAGCCAGGCGCTGACATTGTTTACGACGCCGGTGGTGTATCTTTATCTCGACCGGTTTTCGAACGCGCTTTCGTTCTGGACGACGACCGGCAAGCGAGGCGACCGCACCACCAAAAAAGAATCACTGAAGGACGCAGCGGAATGATAAAGTCTCGTGGATGTCCCGTCGGGCCGTAGGGCGGATTCAGCCGAAGCCCCAAGATCAACTTAGGACATCGGGGCTTAAACAAATACGGATACCATCGCGGCGAACCACAGCGCGTAGGGCGGATACAGCCGAGGGCGTAACCCGCCAATTCGGCGTCTTTAGCGGCGGATTGCGCAGACGCTAATCCGCCCTAGGTGCTACGCATCGTGGCTGGCGGGGTTGCTCCTGAAAGCTATGAGAGCGATGATCCGGGGCTGCAGGCTAATTAGATGCCATGTAAGGCAACTTGATCGTGCGAGGTGACGTCACGACGAGAGGCGACAAAGTGGAAGCCTAGCGATGTCGAAGCGTCCCAGTATGCCCAAGATGAGTGATCGATGTCTTCGGTAATGGTTGACAACCGACTTCTGCTCAGGGTCAAAAGCGACGGTTCGGCGATGCCTGCGTTGCTTCTGCTTTTCTCCCGATAGCCGACGTTAATCAGAAGGGTCGGCATGTCTCTAAGGTGCCGATTTTGTTGCAAAAGTACCAAAATGCCGAGCGACTAATTTTCCGCGAAAAGGCAAAACAAGCTGCGATCGCCGATCGATGTAGCCTCAAACGTGCCGCCGAAGTCGCCTGTGAGTTCGTCGCAGGATGCAGTAGTCCCCCACATTAATATTCGATCGCCGCGCCTATAGCCCGGAAAATTTTTGATCGGTGGTGCAAAAAGACTTTTGCAACAAAATCTGCCAAAAGCGGAACAAGCTGCATAGGAGGGACGTCATCGGCCTAGCCCGACGGTCACCCTTTCGAGGACGGCGAGCGCATCCGTTGTGCCGTCAGCTTCTCCCTTCTCAAAATCGTCTCCGCCCAGTCCCATAGTGTTCGTCACGTGCGCAAGACACAGGATTGGTACGCCGGCTATTTTGCCGAAAGTGTAGAGGGCGGATGCCTCCATCTCGAAGCAGAAGGTGTCCTCCGCGCGCGCGGCCGCGATGGCATCTTCGGTTTCGCGAAACGGTGCATCGGTCGTCCAGCTCGCACCCACAATGGAGCGTGGCCCCTCCGCCAAGGCCGAAGCGGCGCGTTGGACAAGCATCGGGTCGGCATCCGCATATCGGGTCGGGGCGGCGTAATGGTAGCTCGTTCCTTCGTCTCGCAATGCCCGGTCGATCACAACAAAGTAAGGGGTCGGTCCTGCGGGCTTGATCTGGCCTGCCGAGGTAAGGCTTATGAGGAGCTTGCAACCGGAGGCAAACAGCTCTTCAGCAACCAAGACGGCAAACGATGCCCCGACGACCCGGCCGACGATGCCCACGTCGCGCCCGGCGAGCGCGAATGTGTCCAGTTCCGTGTGGTAGCAGGCCCAAGGCTCGAAACGTCGGCCGAGGCCGCGCTCACGAAGCTGCCTGACGAGATCGCCGTCCGGGTCTAGGATGCAGACCTCCGGGACATCCTGCTGTGGCAGGCCGCGCTGTCGCCGCGCTTCACGCAGGAGCGCCGAGGGCGAGAACACTGAAGGGGTAGAGTAACGCTTGTGGTCGAGTATCGGCGGGATCAGCATGGAAGGGATCAGGCTTCATGACGATTTCAGGCCGGGCGGCCCATTGGCAGAATGTATACGAGAGCAAGGGCGAACGCGAGGTAAGCTGGTTCCAGGAGAGCCCGTCGCCTTCGCTCGAATTGATCGCATTGGCCGATGCAGAGCCTACCTCACCAATTGTTGACATCGGCGGTGGGGCGGCTCGGCTGGTCGATGCGTTGCTGACCGCCGGATATGCAGATCTGACCGTCCTTGATCTGTCCGACGCGGCGCTCGCGGCGTCGCGTGCACGGCTCGGTGCCGCTGGCGACGGCGTGGATTGGATCGTCGCCGATGTGACGACGTGGCAGCCAACGCGGAATTATGACATCTGGCACGACCGTGCAGCGTTCCATTTTCTCAACGCGCCGGAAGAACAAGCGGCCTATGTCGCGTGCGTCCGACGAGCCGTAAAAATTGGCGGCCATGTCATCATCGGCACATTCGCAATCGATGGTCCGGAGAAATGCAGCGGCTTGCCCGTGACACGTCACACCGCTGACAGCATCACCGCTCTGCTCGGCGTCGGCTTCACGTTGACGGATCATCGGCGCCATAAGCACGCGACGCCGTGGCAATCGGTACAGAATTTCCAGTTCAGCAGCTTCATCAGATCATGCTGAATTTCGCGCTGCAGCCCAACGTCTGCATTGGGTGGCGGGCTCAATTGGTCAGCGCAACACTCTAATCTTTTAGCAAAGATGGAGTGTGGGCATGAAACAGCGACGTCGCATTTATTACTCGACCGCTCAGCGGTCTGAGATCTGGGATCGCTGGCAGGCCGGCGAGCCGATGAGTTCGATCGGACGCCGATTTGACCGGGAGTCCTCGTCGGTCTTCTCTGTGATCTCGCCAACCGGTGGCATACGTCCTCCGGATCGGCACCGTGCCAAACAGGCGCTCGGCCTTTCTGAACGAGAGGAAATCTCTCGATGGCTCAGCATGCGCTGCTCGTTGCGGTCGATCGCG
>NZ_JNIJ01000026.1 GCF_000701345.1 Bradyrhizobium sp. URHD0069
CGCCATTTGTAGAAGCAGTACTGAACCGTCGAACACGGCGGAAAGTCCTTCGGCAGCGCACGCCATTGGCAACCGGCGGTCGCAATGTAGAGGATCGCATTCATGACCGCTCGCAGATTGATCTCACGGGGACGGCCGCGCCGGGATGGCGCAGGCATCAACGGTTCGATCAATTGCCACTCCGCATCCGTGGTGTCGCTTGCATAACGCAGTCCGTCGCGCCGATATTGACGTCGGGTGATTTCAGTCCAACACATGTTGTGCTCCCTCGAGTCTTCGCAAACACGAAGGAATCACAACGGGCTGGAATCACTCAACTTTCTTTTTTCGGTCAGGCTCTGAGGAGCTTGCGAAGCAAGCGTCTCGAAGGACGGCCGCGAGTCCCTGCGTTGCGGCCATCCTTCGAGACGCGCAAGGGCGCGCTCCTCAGGATGAGGCCTTCGAGACGCGCGCGATGCGCGCTCCTCCAGCGATAACGGCGAAGCCGTTACGCAGGGATGAGGTCGGATATATATTCGCAACCTCTCAGGATGAGGTTTTAAACGCTCATGTGAGGAGAGCGGCGACGCCGCGCGGCACGAACCATGAGGCCATTCGATCCGCGATCCAGTCCACCTGAATTCGCGCTAGGGGTTGAGTGCCCTTAGAATTTGTGCGGCGGCCCTGAAATCAACCAGCCGCGCGGCGCGGCGGGCCGCGACCTCTTCATCCACGCCCCACTTCTCGACGTTCCAGTCTTCGTCGACATGGGCGGCCGCCCAGACCTGATCGGGATCACGCGGTCCATGCAACAGCGCCAGCGCGAGCAGCGCCGAACCCGTCACTGTCGTGATCACGTGCAGCGCTGCGATCGACCAGGGATCGGAAGGGAATACCGCGCGGGCCGCCGCAATGGCCGCATCGGGCTGGCGGACATGCACGATTCCTTCGGCGAGAATGAAATGCGCGCCGAGCTCATTCGCGGCCCAGAACACGATGGGATCCCAGTGCGCGGCTTCGCGGGCGACCAGCGCCTCCGGATGTCCGGCGCGATAGAACAGGAGATCGGTCCCAAGATATTTGGCGATGTCATCGGCAACCGCATCGACGCGGTCGACCACGGCATCGACGACGCTGTTGGCAAACCTTGTCAGGGGCATCGTCAGGGGATCGATAGTCTCCTGCTGCGCATCCCATTCCGCGGCGATGGCGTCGGCGATCTCGCGGGTCGGCGCGACCACCGAACGGCCGGAAGGCGTGCGGATCGGCTTGTCATCGAGTGTTATGGCAAATCCGTCAGGCGATTCAACGACGCCGGCCTTGGCGTAAAACCGCTTGCGGCGCGGCGTGCGCGTCGCGCGCCGCACCGCCTCCTCCGGATCGAGCGGAGATTTTCCGGACGCTTCATCGAACAGTTCGCGCATTTGCGTTTCGACTTTTGTTGTCAGCGACGATTCACGCCGGAGTATGATAGGAATTTAGCGCAAATAAAGCGAGCCGTGATGGCAACGATGGTTGGACCGCGACGGCTGGATGATCGCGACGCCGACGGCCCGCATGTTTCATTGCCCATGTTTCTCGCTCAATACAGGAATTGAGCCGCAAGTAACAGAGGCCCAATCATCGGTTGGCGCAGGCGCGTGAATACGCTGCGCGCGCGCTCGGGCGAAGCCCGCTGGCTGCGGCTGCTTCCAGACACGTCGTCATCCGGTCGCTGAAAGAAGGCGGCGGTGGAGGCACATAACTCTGCAGCACCGGTGCGTCCATCTGCGGCACAACCGGCACCTCGATTTTGGGCGGCGGCGGAGGTGCCGGTATCGGCGGATTAAGGAGCGATCCGCCGCGCGGAATCACCTGCTGCGCATTCGCGGCGAGCAACACCGCCAAGACCGTACAGACAAAGATCGAAGATCGTTTCATGGAGGCTATGTCGTGATGCCCCGGGAGAACCGCAAGCTAACTAAATTATTCTTCAGGCGCGTGCTCGATCGGATCGAACCGGTCGGCCTCAAGACCAAGCAGGTTCCACGATTGCAGCATATGCGGCGGCAGCGGCGCGGTGGCATCGATCACGCCGCCGCGAGGATGCGGAATCACGATGCGGCGCGCCAGCAGATGCAGCCGGTTTTGCAAACCGCCCGGCAGCTGCCAGTTCTCCCGGTTGAAATATTTGGGATCGCCGATGATGGCGTGGTCGATATGCGCCATATGCGCGCGCAGCTGATGGGTCCGCCCCGTGACAGGTTTCAACGACACCCATGCGAGCTTCTGCGCGGACGTCTCCACCACGGCATAATAGGTCACGGCGTGGCTGGCGCCCTCGTCGCCATGCGCGGCAATGCGCATGATGGTGTCTTCCTCGCCCTCCTCCTTGGCGAGGTAGGTCGAGATGCGGCCCTGCTTCGGCTTCGGCACGCCCGCCACCAGCGCCCAGTAGATCTTGCGCGCCGAGCGATGGCGGAACGATCCGGTCAGCGCGGTCGCGGCGAAACGCGTTTTCGCGACCAGCAGGCAGCCCGCGGTGTCCTTGTCGAGCCGGTGTACCAGCCGCGGCTTCTGCCCCTTGGCGTCGCGCATCACTTCCAGCATCTGATCGATATGCCGCGTGGTGCCGGAGCCGCCCTGCACGGCGAGGCCGGCGGGCTTGTTCAGCACCATGACGTCGGCATCCTCGTACAGGATCATGTCCTTCAGCGCCTGAAGCGCCTTGGCGCCCGCTTCGGACAGGTGTCCTGCAACTTTTGGCGTATCCAGCTTCAGCGGCGGGATGCGGATGCTCTGTCCCTCCTCCAGCCGGTCCTTGCTGTCGGCGCGCTTGCCGTTGACGCGCAATTCGCCTTTGCGGACGATGCGCTGGATGTGGGAAAACGACAGGCCCGGAAACCGCGCTTCGAGAAAACGGTCGACGCGCATGTTGTTTTCGTCTGCCGTCACGACCACGGTCTGAACCTTTGTGGGGAGCGGCGGCGGCTCCGGCGCGACCTTCTCAGGCTCAGCGATGAAAGGTTTTGGCGCGCGGCTTGCCGATACCGGGAATCGGCCCGGCGGCTTGCCGCCAGCACGATGCACCGGCGGCCGCTCAACTACCGAGCCCCGGTAGGGGCGCGCGCCCTTGGGCCGATCGCCCGGCGCGCGGGACTTCGCCAGTGGTCTCTTGACGCGGCGGCTCATGTTGGTGCGGCTCCGAATTGACCCGGTGGGTAGCGCAAAAGCAGCGAATCGTCACGGCAAAATCGGTACAAATCCGGTGCGGGATCGGTCATCATTGGCTCAACAGCTCAGAAAACCAGGGGAAGCGGTCGGGGATGGCACTACCGAAATCAGCCTTGGCCGGGCTCGCAATATTGGTGGTGGCGATAACGGCCGCACGGGCGCAGCAAAGCCCGATGCCGGAGGAATTGGCCAGGAAGCTGCTCAAAATCGGCCGCATCATCGACCCGCCGAAGACCTTCGCGCTCTACGCGCCGCTGCAGCAAAAGGAACCGTATCACGGCGTCAAGGTCGAGCGGGATGTCAAATACGGCGCTGCCGATCGCAACCTGCTCGATGTCTTCATGCCGGAGACGGCTGCATCTCCCCGGCCGGTGCTGATCTATGTACATGCCGGTGCGTTCGTGGGGGGCAACAAGCGAACCACACCGACCAGCCCGTTCTATGACAACATCATGCTGTGGGCGGTGAAGAACGGCTTCGTGGGCGTCAACATCAACTATCGCCTCGCGCCGCAGGCCGCCTGGCCGGCGGGCGCCGAGGATATGGCCACCGCGGTTCAGTGGGTCACTGACAGGATCAGCGAGCGTGGCGGCAGTCCCGCGCGCATCTATCTGATGGGACATTCCGCCGGTGCGGTCCACGTGGCAAACTATGTGTCGCATCCCGAATTTCACAAAGTAAAAGGCGGCGGCCTGGCCGGGGCGATCATGGTCTCCGGCATTTACGACCTGACCGCGACACCGCTCGCCGATAACCAGCGCGCCTATTTCGGCGCCGATCCCGCGCGCTACGCGGAGCGCTCCTCGCTGCAGGGGTTGGCGACGACCGACATCCCGCTGATGCTGGTTGCCGCCCAACTGGATCCGGCCGGCTTCGTGCTGCAATTCGATCTCGGGAAGCAGGCCACCTGCAAGCGAGCGAGCGGATGCGCCCGCGCGATCCTGTTGCCGCAGCACAGTCATATGTCGGAGGTGTATTCGATCAACACCGCGGACACGCGCCTGACCGACGAGATTCTCGACTTCGTCAAGTCAGGTAAATAGAGGCTTCGAGACGGGAGCGTTTTCTTGATGCGAACCGATCTCCACTTCGCTTGAAAACGCTTTAACCACGCTCCCGGCGCAGCTTCGCCCAGTACTCCAGCCGCTTGCGAATCTCGCGCTCGAAGCCGCGATCCGGCGGATCATAAAAGGTCTGGCGGCCCAGCGCTTCCGGGAAATAGTCTTGTCCGGAGAATGCTTCCGCCGTGTCGTGATCGTATTCGTAGCCGCTGCCATAGCCTTCCGATTTCATCAATTTGGTCGGCGAGTTCAGGATATGCTTCGGCGGCAGCAGCGAACCGCCCTCTCTTGCGGCGCGCATCGCCGCGCTAAACGCCTTGTAGGCGGCGTTGGATTTCGGCGCAGTCGCGAGATAGATCACCGCTTGCGCGATCGCGAGTTCGCCCTCCGGATGGCCGAGAAAGTCGAAGGCATCCTTCGCGGCGTTGGCGACAACCAGCGCCTGTGGATCGGCCAGACCGATGTCCTCGACCGCCATGCGGACCACGCGCCGCGCCAGAAACAACGGGTCTTCGCCAGCGTCCATCATGCGCGCGAGATAATACAATGCCGCGTCAGGATCGGAGCCGCGCACCGATTTATGCAGCGCCGAGATCAGATTGTAATGGCCGTCGGCGGACTTGTCGTAGATCGGCGCACGGCGCTGCAGAATGTCCTGCAGCTGCTCCGCATTGAAGGTTTCGCCTTGGCGCGCCGCGCGCCAGACCTCCTCCGCAAGCGTCAGCGCGGCGCGCCCATCGCCGTCGGCCATACGCACCAGCACGGCGCGGGCTTCAGCGTCGAGCGGCAGCCTTTTGCCCTCGATCTTTTCGGCATGGACGAACAGCTTTTCGATGGCGGCCGGGTCGAGCGAATGAAACACCAGGACACGCGCCCGCGACAGTAGCGCTGCGTTGAGCTCGAACGAGGGATTTTCGGTAGTGGCGCCGACCAGCACCACGGTGCCGTCTTCCATCACGGGCAGAAACGAATCCTGCTGCGCGCGATTGAAACGATGCACCTCGTCGACGAACAGCAGCGTCCCCTTGCCGGTCTCGCGCCGCGCCCGCGCCGCGTCGAACGCCTTCTTCAAATCGGCAACTCCGGAAAACACTGCCGAAATCTGCTCGAAATGCAGTTCGGTGGCATCCGCCAACAGCCGCGCCACCGTGGTCTTGCCGGTGCCCGGCGGTCCCCAGAAGATCAGCGAACCCAGCGTGCGCGTCGCCAGCATCCGCGTCAGCGCGCCGTCCGGCCCGAGGATATGATCCTGCCCGACGACATCCGACAGCGTGCGCGGGCGCAATTTGTCGGGAAGCGGATGCGGCGCATCCTGCTCCATCCCCGCGGCGGCGAACAGGGTTGCAGCGTCGCGTGGTCGCTTCGGACTCATCCGCCGAGCGTGACGTTGATCCGCTGGCCGCCCCGCACCACGGTGATGCGCCAGAAACGGGCAGATTCGCGCGTCGCTTTTTCGAGATCGGTGGTCTTGGCGATTTTCTGATTGTTCACCGCCAGGATGATGTCGCCTTTCTGGAATCCGACGTTGGCAGCCATTCCGCCGTCGGCGAGGTCAGTCACCACGACGCCCTCGGTGTCGGCATCCAGATGCAGCTCGTCAGCGACCGCAGGCGAGATGTTCGCCACCTTGGCACCCTGGAAAGGCGAGCGTGTCGTCAACACGATTTCGTTGCGGTCGGTATCCGGCGCGGTTTCAAGCGGCACCGTCAGCTTGATCGCTCTTACCCCGCGCTGCACATCGACCTGCGAGGTGCCGCCGAGCGGGCGCGTCGCGAAGCGATAGTCAAAGCCGTTGGGATCGTCGATCGTCTGCCCATCGACCGCCAGGATCAAATCGGACGACTTCAGCCCTGCCCGGGCCGCCGGACTGTTCGGAACGACATTGGCGACCAGCGCACCGGAGGGAATGCGAAGCCCGAGAGTCTCGGCGATCTCCGGCGTCACGACCTGCAGCCGCGCGCCAAGCCACGGCCGTTTCACGGCCTTGCCGCCGCTCTTGGCGGAAGCGACGACGACGCGCACCATATTGGCGGGAATCGCAAAGCCGATGCCCTGCGATCCGCCGGAGCGTGAGAAGATCGCGGTATTGACGCCCACCAGCCTGCCGGTCATGTCGACCAGTGCCCCGCCGGAATTGCCGGGGTTGATCGCGGCATCGGTCTGAATGAAGAACTGGTAGTCGGTGATCCCGACCTGCGTGCGCGCCAAAGCCGAGATGATGCCATGCGTCACGGTCTGGCCGACACCGAAGGGATTGCCGATCGCCAGCACGACGTCGCCGACGAGCAACTCGTCGGAGTTGGCAAAATCAAGCGTTGCGAATTTCTCCTTGCCATCCTTGATCCGCAGCACCGCCAGATCAGTGCGGCTGTCCTTGAGCACGATCTCGGCCTCGAATTCACGCTTGTCGGAGAGCGAAATCTTGACCTGATCGGCGCCCTCGATGACGTGGTTGTTGGTCACGACCAGGCCCGACGGATCCACCATCACGCCCGAGCCCAGCGAGCGCTGCATCTGTTCCGGCTGCTGGCCGGGTACGCCGAAGAAACGGCGGAAGATCGGATCGTCGAGCAGCGGATTGCGATTTTGCACGACCTTGGCGGCGTAGACGTTGACCACGGCCGGCTGCACGCGCTGCACGATCGGCGCATAGGATAGCTTGAGCTCCGTCGGCGAGACCGGCACGCGCCGGTCCTGCCCGGCCGCGTCGTCGACGGTGCCTGCCAGGGCACCGACACATAGCAGGATGGTAGCGGCGGTTAAGGATCTGAGCATCTAAACCTCTTCAGGAAAGCTGCTGGAATATAGCGCTTCGGCCAGCCAATAGAAGAGCGGTTTCAAAGGGATCCATGGCCTCCACGTCGAAGGGGTTATATTGATGTGCCCGAAACGCACGACGAATCGCGCGGCTCCCACAAGCATCATCTTGATGGAGCGCGCTTCTCCTTAAGGTGATGCCAACGAATATCGCCGCTGGCGATCAAGATGGCGCAAGATCGCGGGAAGATACAGGTGGGTCTGTGCGCGCACACCGAAGTCGCGGCCCGAACTGGCTTTGATCGGGATGATCGCCTCCACTGCGA
Source organism: Bradyrhizobium sp. URHD0069 (assembly GCF_000701345.1). Lineage (GTDB taxonomy): Bacteria > Pseudomonadota > Alphaproteobacteria > Rhizobiales > Xanthobacteraceae > Bradyrhizobium. The sequence continues at coordinate 7,337 of NZ_JNIJ01000026.1, forward strand.
CCTGGAGATAGCGGCTCACCCAGATGACGCCGGATTGATCGTGCCGGTCGTCCTGCCGCGTTCGGCTGAGTGGCGTCTGCATTACGAATTCAACCAGCGGGAGAGTTATTGGAGGCAGAAATCAGTGTGGCACAGCGGCCACAGGAATGAGATTTCTTCCCTATAGATGCCGGACGTAGCTTGTCAGGCAACCGGCATCAGATCAAAATAATCATACTCAGGAAATTGCTCGCAGTGGTTCATGTCGCTGGAGCTATCTCATGACCAAGCTCCGTATTTGCACGGGAATAGTTCTCGCAATTGCCGGCGCCTCATGCGCGGTGGATGTACGGGCCGCCGACATCACGCCAACGAAGGCGCCACCGGCCGCGGCGGCTTCCGCGCCCAAGCCATGCACCGACGGTTGGGGCTTTATTGCCACCGACTGTCAGCTGACTTGGGGGGGCATCACGGTCTACGGCACGGTTGACTATGGGTTCGGCTGGCAGAGCCACGGCGCGCCGTGGGATATGCAATCCGCTGTCACAGCCTCATACTTAGTCCAGAAACAGAACAACAGGGCGGTTTTTGGCGCTGCAGCCAACGCGTTGACCAATTCATTCATTGGAATCAAAGGAACTGAGCCGATCGGCGGGGACGTCTCTGTTGTCTTTGCTCTGGACGCTGGGTTCGACCCGTATTCCTTGCGGCTCTCCGATGGACCGGGATCGGTTGCCGCGAACGCCGGCATCCCCCAAAACCTGAACACTGCCTACTCCGATTCAAGCCGGGCGGGCCAGTGGTACAATGGCGTAGGTTACGTCGGCGTCAGTTCTCCGACGTATGGCACCTTTACCGTTTTCCGACAAAACTCGCTGACCCTGGACGCTGTCTTCGACTACGATCCGTTCAGCGCCTCTTACGGCTTCTCACCGATCGGCTTCCAGGGAATAACCTGCGGCGGCGGCAATACCGAAAACTGTAGAAACTCGACGTCGCTGAAATATCGGGTCAATGTCGGTCCATTCCGGGCGGCGGCGTTGTGGCAGTTCGGTGGCTACGCCCAGAACAACGCCTCCAATGGCGCATACCAGTTCCAGGCCGGTGGCGATATCCGGACCGGGGGCAAAGGCGTGCTCTCGGTCGACGCAATTTACAGCTTTGTCCGAGATTCCGTGGCGCTCTCACTTGGACCGGGAAGCAACGACGCCAATGGGGTGCCGATACCCCCGTTCTTGCCGCAGCCGCTCACGGCGACGATCTCTAACAATGAAGCCGTGATGTTTGTGGCCAAATACACGGACGGACCGCTGAAGCTATACGCTGGCTACGAGCACATCCGGTACGGGGCGCCTAGCAATCCGCAAACCGCTTTCACCGATATCTCGGGAGACTTTCTTTGCCAGAACTGCCAAGCATTCAACAATACGACCATTAACAATACAGCCTTCGGCGTGAACGGTCTTGGCAACAGGATCATGCAGATCATGTGGGTGGGGGCCAAGTACGCTGTTACCGAAAATCTGGATGTGATCGGCGGCTACTACCATTATATCCAGAATTCGTTCTTCGGCACCCCTGCCGGGGGACCTGCCCCCTGTTTCGGCCGTGAGCACTCGCAATGCGCCGGGACGTTCGATGCGATCTCCGCTGCTGTAGATTGGCGGTTTGCACCAAAGTGGGATACCTATTTCGGGGTCATGTTCACGCAAGTGAGTGGCGGATTGGCCAACGGCTTTCTCCAGCGCAACAACATCGCTCCGACGGTCGGATTGCGGTTCCGCTTCTGAATCCTTCGAGCTGCGAAGATATGCGGTTGAAGAGCTCCGAAGACGACAGCATCGAGACGCGCGGCCGCCTGTATGCGTTCGGCAAGCGCGAGCAATCTCGTGCCGCGTTGGGCCGCGGCGCGGAACCGAAGCACTCGCGTCGCGAGCACATCCTCATTGCCGCGTTCTGAACGCGATCGGCCATCTGCCGGAGCGGTACACGGCGTCCCGGCTTTTCCGGAATGTCATAAGCTTCGCGGGCCGCGGCCGGCTCTCCGACAACCGGCACCCGATCCGAGCCTTGCAATTGCCGAGCTTGCGGGACAAGTATCCTCCTGCAAGCTGCGAACGCAATGGAGCACGAGAATGAAGGCGGTCGGCTACAAGAAGTCCCTTCCGGTCGATGCCGCGGATGCCTTGATCGATTTCGAGACCGCAAAACCGGAGCCGCGGGGCCGCGACATCCGTGTCGCCGTGAAGGCGATTTCAGTTAATCCGGTTGATTACAAAGTACGCAAGCGCGCCGCGCCGCCCGAGGGCGAAACCAAGATTCTCGGCTACGATGCCGCCGGCGTGGTGGATGCCGTCGGCCCTGATGTCACGCTCTTCAAGTCCGGCGACGAGGTTTTCTATGCCGGCTCGATCCAGCGGCAAGGCACCAGCGCGGAATTTCATCTGGTCGACGAGCGTATCGTCGGCCGCAAGCCGAAGACGCTTTCATTCACGCAAGCCGCCGCACTCCCCCTCACCTCGATTACCGCCTGGGAGTTGCTGTTCGATCGCCTCGGCGCGGTGCCCGGCAAGAGCCTCGATCCGCGCACGCTCTTGATCATCGGGGGCGCCGGCGGCGTCGGTTCGATTCTGATCCAGCTCGCCCGCCGCCTCACCGGTCTGACGGTGGTGGCGACGGCATCCCGGCCCGACACGCAAAAATGGTGTCTCGATCTCGGCGCCCATGCCGTGATCGATCACTCGAAGCCGATGAAGGAGCAGATCGAGAAGCTGAAACTGCCGCCGGTGGCGCTGATCGCAAGCCTCACCAACACCGACCAGCATTACAAGGCGCTGGCGGAGGTCATCGCGCCTCAGGGGAAATACGGACTGATCGACGATCCCCCGGAATTCAACGTCAGCGTTTTCAAGGGCAAGGCGGTCTCGATCCATTGGGAATCGATGTTCACCCGTTCATCATTCCAGACGCCGGACATGATCGGCCAGCACTACCTGCTGAACGACGTCGCCGACCTCATCGACAAGGGCGTGCTGCGTACGACACTCGACCAGACGTTTGGGACCATCAACGCCGCCAACCTGAAGCGGGCCCACGCGTTGCTCGAATCCGGCAAGTCGCGCGGCAAGATCGTGCTGGAGGGGTGGTAGGCGAAAGAGACCGCACTGCTGTCGTTTCGAGAAGCGAAGCGACGAAGCAATCCAGCTTTCTGTGCTGCCGCTGCATGGATTGCTTCGCGGAGCCTGTCATCGGGCGCGCGTTCGCGGGACCCGTTGGCTCGCAATGACGACGTCAAGCATCTACTGTCTCACGCAATGGTCGGGATCAGTCCGCCTTCCACGCGCAGCGCAGCGCCATTGGTCGCCGATGCCTCTTTCGAACTGACATAGACCACCATATTGGCGATCTCCTCGACGCTGGCGAAGCGCTGGATTATCGAACCCGCGCGGTGCTGCTTGATGAACAAGGATGCCGCCTCGGCCGGCGATTGACCGTTCTGCCTGCCGAGTTCGGCCACAAAGGTTTCGACGCCGTCGGTCATGGTTGGTCCCGGCATCACCGAATTGACGGTCACGGCTGTGCCTCGGGTCAATTCGGCGAGGCCGCGCGAGACCGAGAGCTGCGCGGTCTTGGTCACGCCGTAGTGGATCATCTCCTTGGGAATCAACAGCGCCGACTCAGACGCGATGAAAACGATGCGGCCCCAGTTGCGCTTCAGCATGCCTTGCATGTAGGCGCGCGACAGGCGGATGCCGGACATTACGTTGACGTCGAAGAGACGCACCCAGTCCTCATCGGGAATATCGAAGAAGCCCTTCGGCTCGAAGATCCCGACATTGTTGATGAGGACATCGACATCCGGCAGCGTCTCGACCAGCGTCTGACATCCCGCCGCGGTCGAGACGTCGGCGGCGATGCCCCTGACCTTGGTTCCGGGCGCCGCCTTGGTGATCGCGGCGACGGCCGCGTCTACCTTCGACTGGGTCCGGCCATTGATCACGACGGCCGCCCCCGCCGAGGCGAGGCCTTTTGCAATCGCATGGCCAATGCCGGAGGTGGAGCCCGTCACCAGGGCGGTCTTTCCCGAGAGGTCGATTTTCATGAAATATCTCCATCAATGATGACGGAGATATCAGGAACGGCGAGCGCGACCGCAATCGGCGATCACTGGTCGGTGATGCCCAATAAAAAAGCGGCGCCCGAAGGCGCCGCTCTCTAAACCGAAATCGAGGTGGCTTACGCCGCTTCCACAGCCTTCTCCTCCACCGGACCGGAATCGAGGCCCTTGGCATCGACGTCGCGGTCGACGAATTCGATCACGGCCATCGGCGCGTTGTCGCCGTAACGAAAGCCGGCCTTGATGATGCGGGTATAGCCGCCCTGGCGGTCCTTGTAGCGAGTGGCGATGACGTCGAACAGCTTGCGGACCTGATCCTGGTCGCGCATCTCGGAGATCGCCTGGCGGCGCATCGAGAGGCCGCCCTTCTTGCCGAGCGTGACCAGCTTCTCGACGATCGGCCGCAGTTCCTTGGCCTTCGGCAGCGTGGTGACGATCTGCTCGTGCTTGATCAGCGCCGCGCACATATTGGCGAACATCGCACGCCGATGCTCGGCGGTGCGGTTGAGCTTCCGATGAACCTTGCCGTGACGCATTTTATAATCCTCGATACTTGTTCTGTCGCGACGGCTCGTCGGACACGTTGCAGGAGGGCCGCCTGCGTTCGCCCAAAATCGTGTGGCCGGGACATCTAGCGAGCCCGGCCACCACAATCATCGTTCAATCAATAGTGGTCTTCGAAGCGTTTGGCCAACTCGTCGATATTCTCCGGCGGCCAGCCCGGCACTTCCATTCCGAGGTGCAGACCCATCTGGGCCAGCACTTCCTTGATCTCGTTCAGGGACTTGCGGCCGAAGTTCGGGGTACGGAGCATTTCCGCTTCCGACTTCTGCACGAGGTCGCCGATGTAGACGATGTTGTCGTTCTTCAGGCAGTTCGCCGAACGTACCGACAATTCGAGCTCGTCGACCTTCTTGAGGAACGCCGGGTTGAACGCGAGATCGGGAATGATCTCCTGCGCCACTTCCTTGCGCGGCTCTTCGAAGTTCACGAACACGTTGAGCTGGTCCTGCAGGATGCGGGCGGCATAGGCCACTGCATCATCCGGTGAGATCGCGCCGTTGGTCTCGATGGTCATGGTCAGCTTGTCGTAATCGAGGATCTGGCCCTCGCGGGTGTTCTCGACCTTGTAGGAGACCTTGCGCACCGGCGAGAACAGGCTGTCGACCGGGATCAGGCCGATCGGCGCGTCCTCGGGACGGTTGCGCTCGGCGGCGACGTAGCCCTTGCCGGCGGCGACGGTGAATTCCATGCGGATTTCCGCGCCCTCGTCGAGGGTGCAGATCTGCAGGTCGGGATTGAGCACCACGACGTCGCCTACGGTCTGGATGTCGCCGGCGGTGACGACGCCCGGACCCTGCTTCTTCACGACCATGCGCTTGGGGCCTTCGCCCTGCATCTTGATCGAGATGTCCTTGATGTTCAGCACGATGTCGGTGACGTCCTCGCGAACGCCCGCGATCGAGGAGAACTCGTGCAGCACGCCGTCGATATGCACCGACTGCACCGCCGAGCCTTGCAGCGAGGAGAGCAGGATGCGGCGCAACGCGTTGCCGAGCGTCTGGCCAAAGCCGCGCTCGAGCGGTTCTGCGACCAGGGTCGCAAAGCGGCTCGGGTCGGTCCCCGGCGTTACATGGAGTTTGTTCGGCCGGATAAGTTCTTGCCAATTTTTCTGAATCGTCACTGTTTCACCCATACAGGCCAGTCAATTTGCCATCTAAATTACTGGCGTTGGAGATCGCGGATCACTCCGCGCCTTAAATTTCCTCAAAACCGTCGCAGGCGGACGAGCCGCCCGCTCTCGAACGTCAGACCCGCCGGCGCTTGCGCGGACGGCAACCATTGTGCGGGATCGTCGTCACGTCGCGGATCGATGTGACGGTGAAGCCCGCAGCCTGCAGCGCACGAAGCGCCGATTCGCGGCCCGAACCCGGACCGGCAACCTCAACCTCCAGCGTGCGCATGCCGTGTTCCTGCGCTTTCTTGGAGACGTCTTCCGCCGCGACCTGCGCCGCGTAAGGAGTCGATTTGCGCGAACCCTTGAAGCCCATCGTGCCCGCCGACGACCAGGCAATGGTGTTGCCCTGCGCGTCGGTGATGGTGATGGTCGTGTTGTTGAAGGACGAATTCACGTGCGCGATGCCGGACGCGATGTTCTTGCGCTCGCGGCGGCGGACGCGGGTGGCTTCCTTGCCCATTCCAAAACCTTTCTCAACGATCTCAACGCCGCCGTAATGCCAGCGGCTACACCTGACGGGCGAGTAGTGATTGGCGAATAGCGAATAGTAAGGCTAAGCCCCTACTCACCATTCGCCATTCGCTATTCACCAAATTACTTCTTCTTGCCGGCGATCGACTTGGCCGGACCCTTGCGCGTACGCGCGTTGGTGTGGGTACGCTGGCCACGCACCGGCAATCCACGGCGATGGCGCAGGCCGCGATAGCAGCCGAGGTCCATCAAACGCTTGATGTTCATGCCGGTCTCACGGCGCAGGTCGCCTTCGACGATATAGTCGCGGTCGATCACTTCGCGGATTTGCAGCACTTCCTGATCGCTCAGCTGCGCGACGCGGCGATCATCGGGAATTTTGACCTTCTGCAAAATATCGGCCGCATTCCTTTGGCCGATGCCATGGATGTACTGAAGCGCGATCAGCACGCGCTTGTTGGTCGGGATATTCACGCCGGCAATACGGGCCACGGACTTCTCTCCTGTCGTCGATCCCTCGCGGATCGGCTGTTTTTTAGCTATCTCGGGCAGGTGTCCGCAAACGCGAACACGACGCCCTCCCCTTGGTGATCTCGGGGCCCGGCATCGTCTGAAAACTATCCGACTTGGATACGGGCTTATTAAAGGATTCAACTTGGTTTCGTCAACCGTCTCTATGCTTTAGCTCGCTTTTTCGTGACCTTTTTGGCCGCTTTCGTGGTCTTTCTGCCGCCGGCCGCCTTGGAACTCGCGGCAGCCTTCCGAATCGGCTTTTTGGACCCCTTGGAAACCATTTTCCCGCCCTTCCGGGAAGCTTTGGCGGCCTTTCTGGGGGCCCTACGGGCCTTTGATGCCTTTCCGCCAGCCAAACGGGCACTCTTGGCCGTCGGCTTGGCGGCACCAGGCTTACTGGACGCCTTGGCCTCCACCGCGCCGATCGCGGCGAGAATGCGGGTAATTTCGCGGGTGACATGTTCGATGGTCATCATGCCGTCGAGCGTCAGCAGCTTGCGGCGCTCCGAATAGTAGTGAATCAGCGGCTCGGTCAGCGCGCGGTAGCTCGCCAGCCGCTTCGTCAGCACCTCCGGGGTATCGTCTATGCGCACTTCCTCGCCCCGCGCCCGCATCTCCGCGACCCGGCTTTCGACACGCTGCAGCAGTGCGCTTTCGTTGACGCGAAGCTCGATCACGGCGTCGAGCCGCATTCGCTTCTTCTTCAAAAGCTCATCCAGCGCCTCGGCCTGCGGCACGGTGCGCGGAAAGCCGTCGAGGATAAAACCCTTCGCCGCGTCCGGCTGATCGAGTCGATCGGAAATGATTCCAATCACGATGTCATCCGGCACCAGACCGCCGCTGGCCATGACGTCCTTGGCCTTGAGGCCGACCGCGGTTTGCGCCGCCACTGCGGCGCGCAGCATTTCGCCGGTCGAGAGTTGGATAATGCCATAGCGCTGGACCAGCCGCTGGGCCTGCGTTCCCTTGCCCGACCCCGGCGGCCCGAGAAGAATCAGTCTCATCCGTATTCGCCCCCGGCTCGGTGAGCGAGCGACCGCGCACCTGCATATCAAATCCAACAACAGCGCCAACCACAATCAGCGCCGAGCGCAGAAGGCGAAAGCGTGCAACGCGTCGGTTAAAGCGTCAGCGGCGACGCCCCCTCAATTTCGACTTCCGGATCAGCCCTTCATACTGATGGGCGAGCAGATAACCCTGAACCTGGGCCACCGTATCCATGGTCACGCTGACGACGATCAACAGCGACGTTCCGCCAAAGTAGAACGGCACCGAGGCGTAAGAAATAAGAATTTCGGGGATCAGGCAGACAATCGCGAGGTAGACCGCGCCAAGCACCGTGATGCGCGAAAGCACGTAGTCGATGTATTCGGCCGTTCGCTCGCCGGGGCGAATGCCCGGAATGAAGCCGCCATGCTTCTTGAGATTGTCGGCGGTCTCGGTGGGGTTGAACACGATCGCGGTATAAAAGAACGCGAAGAACACGATCAGCGCCAAATAAAGAATCAAAAACAGCGGACGGCCGTGGCTGAGCTGGGTATTGATCCACTGGAACCACTCCGGCCCGCTGCCGGCGTTGAAATTTGCCACCGTGGTCGGCAGCAGCAGCAGCGAGGAAGCGAAGATCGGCGGAATCACGCCTGATGTATTCAGTTTCAGCGGCAGATGCGAGGACTGGCCTTCGAACATCTTGTTGCCGACCTGGCGCTTCGGATACTGGATCAAAAGCCGCCGCTGCGCGCGCTCCATGAACACGATGAAGGCGATCACCGCAACCGCCATCACGATGACCACCAGAATGAGTCCGGTGGACAGCGCGCCCTGGCGGCCGAGTTCCAGCATGCTGGCAAGCGCCGAGGGCAACTCCGCGACGATGCCGGCGAGAATGATCAGCGAAATTCCGTTGCCGATGCCGCGCGAGGTGATCTGCTCGCCGAGCCACATCAGGAACATGGTGCCGCCGGTCAGGGTGATCGCGGTGGAGAGACGGAAGAACAGCCCGGGCTCGCTGACGACGTTACCGGCGCCCTCCAGCCCGACCGCGATGCCGTAGGACTGGAACGCGGCCAGGATTACCGTGAGATAGCGGGTGTACTGATTCAGCGTCTTGCGGCCGGCCTCGCCTTCCTTCTTCAGCGCCTCGAGCTGCGGCGACACCGTGGTCAACAGCTGAATGATAATCGAGGCCGAAATATACGGCATGATGTTCAGCGCAAAGATCGCCATGCGGTGAATGCCGCCGCCAGCGAACATGTTGAACATGCCGAGGATGCCGCCGGCCTGGGAGCGGAATACCTGTTCCCAGATGTTGGGATCGATCCCGGGCAGCGGGATGTAAGTGCCAAGCCGATAGACAAGCAGCGCACCCAGTGTGAACCAGATGCGCTTTTTCAGTTCCTCGGCTTTTCCGAGCGCCGAGAAATTGAGGTTTGCCGCCAGTTGTTCCGCTGCTGAGACCATGTTTGGCTTTCTCCCGCCGCCCTTGCGCTGTCATGCCCCGCGCGGGACATTCAGCAGACGCCGGACATTATTTGGTGCTCGGCTTCGATAAGTCCAACGTCCTGTCGTGCAGACTGCCCGCATGCTGCGGGCGATGACGCAGATGTTACGCCGCCTCGCCTTCGTCCTTCTTTGCCGGCGCCAGGATCTTCACCGTGCCGCCCGCCTTCTCGACCGCCGCAATGGCGGACTTTGAGGCGCCGTGAACCTCGATATTCAGCTTGGCCTTGAGTTCGCCGCGGCCGAGCAGCCGCACGCCATCTTTCGAACGTCGCAGAACGCGGGACTTCACCAGCGATTCGGCGTTGATGGTTTCCTTGGCGTCGAGCAGCTTGGCGTCGATCGCCTGCTGAATGCGATCGAGGTTGATCTCGGCAAACTCGAGCCGGAAAATGTTGTTGAAGCCGCGCTTCGGCAGCCGCCGATGCAGCGGCATCTGGCCGCCCTCAAAGCCCTTGATGCGCACACCGGAGCGCGCGGTCTGGCCCTTGCCGCCGCGGCCCGCCGTCTTGCCCTTGCCGGAGCCGATGCCACGGCCGACGCGCATGCGCTTTTTGCGCGAGCCGGCATTGTCGGCGATATCGCTGAGCTTCATCGTTCGCTTCCTTTACCTTTGGAGCATGATCCTGACCGAAAACCGGTTCCCGGTTTTCGGAAACCATGCTCCATCTTATTTCTCGTCGACGATGCGGACGAGGTGTTGCACCTTGGCGATCATGCCGCGAACCGCAGGCGTATCCTGCAGCTCGGTGACCCGGCCGATCTTGTTAAGCTTGAGGCCGATCAGCGTCTCCCGCTGCGAGTGGTGGCGGCGGATCGCGCTGCCGGTCTGCTCGACCTTGATCATCTTTGCGGCCTTGGCCATCGTCCTGAACTCCGAAAGTCTTTAGTTTGGCATGATCTATTCGGAAAACCGGTACCCACTTTTCCGGATCATGCCGTTGTTTATTCAGCCACCGCTTCGGCATCGCCGCCGACGCGGCGCGACTGCAGCGTGGACACCTTGATGTTGCGGCGCGCCGCGACCGACCGCGGCGAATCCTGATGCTTCAGCGCATCGAACGTCGCACGAACCATGTTGTAGGGGTTCGACGAGCCGATCGACTTCGCCACCACGTCCTGGATGCCGAGCGTCTCGAACACCGCACGCATCGGGCCGCCCGCGATGATGCCGGTACCCGCCGGCGCCGCACGCAGATAAACCCGGCCGGCGCCGTGACGGCCGGCGATATCGTGATGCAGCGTGCGGCCTTCGCGCAACGCGACGCGCGTCAGGTTGCGCTTTGCCGATTCCGTGGCCTTGCGGATCGCCTCGGGGACCTCGCGTGCCTTGCCGTGGCCGAATCCGACCCGGCCTTTCTGATCGCCGATCACGACCAGGGCCGCAAAACCGAAGCGCTTGCCGCCCTTGACGACCTTCGCCACACGATTGATGTGGACGAGCTTGTCGACGAACTCGCTGTCGCGCTCTTCCCGGCCGCCCCTGTGGCCGCCACCGCGTTCGCGTTCACCTGCCATGGTGTTTTCCGATCCTTAAAAGACTTGCCTTGAGAGGCGTTCGCCTCTGCTCTTGTATCCGTCCGATTCCGTTTAGAAGCTCAACCCGCTCTCGCGCGCCGCATCGGCGAGCGCCTTGACGCGGCCGTGATAGAGATAGCTGCCGCGATCGAACACCACTTCCGTGACGCCGTTCTTCACCGCGCGCTCCGCCAGGAGCTTGCCGACCGCCTTGGCCGCGTCGATGTTCGCCCCGGTGTTGCCGCTCTCGCGCATCGCCTTCTCCAGCGAAGACGCCGACGCCAAAGTCTCGCCTTTCAGGTCGTCGATGACCTGCGCGTAGATGTGCTTCGACGAGCGGAAAACCGACAAACGCGGGCGGCCGCCCCCGGAACGGCGCAACGACAACCTTACGCGTTGCTTGCGCCGGGCATTCGTAATCTTGAGTCTCGACATGACCGGCTCCGTTACTTCTTCTTGCCTTCCTTGCGGAAGATGAATTCGTCGGCGTATTTCACGCCCTTGCCCTTATAGGGCTCCGGCGGACGGTAGCTGCGAATCTCAGCGGCGACCTGGCCGACACGCTGGGAATCGTTGCCGTTGATGATGATCTCGGTCGGCTTCGGCACCGTGATCGCGATGCCTTCCGGGATCGCGTAGACCACGTCGTGGCTGTAGCCGAGCGCGAGCTGCAGGTTCTTGCCCTGCAGCGCGGCGCGGTAACCAACGCCGGTGATCTCGAGCTTCTTCTCAAAGCCCTTGGTGACGCCATTGACCAGGTTCGCGACCTGCGCACGCGCGGTGCCGTACATCGCCTGCGCGCGGTTGGTCTTGACGCGCGGCGCGACCTTGACCTCGCCGTTTTCGAACTTCACCTCGACGTCGTCATGCACGACGAACTGAAGCTGGCCTTTCGGCCCCTTCATTTTGACGGTCTGCCCTTCGACGGTCGCGGTAACCCCCGACGGAACCGTCACAGGCCGCTTGCCAATTCGTGACATGGTTTAAGTCCCTTCCTCAGAACACCGTGAAGAGAACTTCGCCGCCCACATTCGCGTCGCGCGCTTCGTGGTCAGCCATAATTCCCTTGGGTGTCGATAACACCGAAATTCCGAGACCGTTGTTCACGCGCGGCAGGTTCTTCACCGAGGCATAAACTCGCCGCCCCGGCTTCGATACCCGCTCGATCTCGCGAATCACCGGCTCGCCGTCGAAATACTTCAGCTCGATCTCAAGCTCACTGCGGCCAGAGGCGTGCTCGACGCTGGCGTAGCCGCGGATGTAACCCTCGGTCTTGAGCACCTCGAGCACATTGGCGCGCATCTTCGAGCCCGGGGTCGAGACCTTGGGCTTGGCGCGCATCTGCGCGTTGCGGATGCGGGTGATGAGATCGCTGATCGGATCGTGTGTTGACATGTCCGACCCTCCTTACCAGCTCGACTTCACGAGCCCGGGAACCAGGCCCTTGGAGCCGAGTTCACGCAGCGCGATGCGGCTGAGCTTGTTCTTGCGATAATTCGAGCGCGGACGCCCGGTAATTTCGCAGCGATTGCGGATGCGGGTCGCCGACGAATTGCGCGGAAGCTCGGCAAGCTTCAGCGTCGCCGCAAACCGCTCTTCCATCGGCTTCTTCTTGTCGGCGATGATCGCCTTCAGCTTCGCGCGCTTTGGCGCGGCGTTCTTGGTCATCCGCTTGCGCCGGTTGTTCTTTTCGATCGAACTCTTCTTTGCCATGCTTGGCTCCTGGGTTTCCGCGTTTGAGAGGCTGGTCAGCGTCTCACTGCCGGAACGGGAAATTGAATGCGGTCAACAATGCTCGCGCTTCGTCGTCGGTGCGCGCCGTGGTGCATACCGTGACATCCATGCCCCACGTTTCCCCGGCCTTGTCGAAGTCGATTTCGGGGAAAATGATGTGCTCCTTGATGCCGAGCGAGTAATTGCCGCCGCCATCGAAGCTCTTCGGGTTAAGGCCGCGGAAGTCGCGCACGCGCGGCAGGGCGACGTTCACCAGACGATCGATGAACTCGTACATCTTGGCCTTGCGCAGCGTGACCTTGCAGCCGATCGGCTGGTTTTCACGCAGCTTGAAGGTCGCAATCGCGACGCGCGAATAGGTGACGACAGCCTTCTGGCCGGCGATCAGCGACAGATCGGCGGCAGCCGTTTCCGCCTTCTTGCGGTCGTTGACCGCCTCGCCGATGCCCATGTTGAGCACGACCTTGTCCAGGCGCGGCACCTGCATGATGTTGGCATAGCCGAACTGTTCGGTCAGCTTGCCGCGGATGCTCTGGTCATATTCCGCGCGCAGGCGCGGGGTGTATGCGGTCTCAGCCATCGATCTCTGCTCCCGAGCGCTTGGCGATGCGTACCTTCTTGCCATCCGCCTGAATCTTGAAACCAACGCGGGTCGGCTTGCCGTCCTTGCCGACGATCGCGATGTTGGACAGGTGGATCGGCGACTCCTTCGAGATGATGCCGCCCTCCTGCGCCTGGCTCTGCTTCTGGTGACGCTTGATCATGTTGACGCCGCGGACCAGCGCCTTGTTGGCGTCGGGACGCACCTCGAACACCTCGCCGGTACGGCCCTTGTCGCGCCCGTTCAGCACGATGACCTTGTCACCCTTCCGGATCTTGGCAGCCATCACAGCACCTCCGGCGCGAGCGAAATGATCTTCATGTGGTTCTTGGCGCGCAGCTCGCGCGGCACCGGCCCGAAGATGCGGGTGCCGACCGGCTCCGACTGATTGTTGATCAGCACGGCGGCGTTGCGGTCGAAGCGGATGACGGAACCATCGGCGCGGCGGATGTCCTTGCGGACCCGGACCACGACGGCCTTCATCACGTCGCCCTTCTTCACCTTGCCGCGCGGGATCGCTTCCTTGATCGACACGACAATGACGTCGCCCACGGTGGCATAGCGGCGCTTGGAGCCCCCAAGCACCTTGATGCACATGACACGGCGTGCGCCTGAATTATCGGCCACGTCGAGGTTGGTCTGCATCTGAATCATTGATGCACCTCGTCCTCTTTCTGATGCGCAAAGTTGCGCCTAAAATTTCCTGAACTTCGTCGGCGGCGCCGAATTGAGGTCAGGCGGTTTTCGTCTGGTCGCCCCGGACCACGGTCCAGCGCTTCAACTTCGAGATCGGCTTGCTTTCCTCGATCCACACCATGTCACCCGGCTTGAACTCGTTGTTCTCGTCGTGCGCGTGATAATTTTTCGAGCGGCGAATCGTCTTCTTGTAGATCGGATGGGTGAAGCGGCGATCGACGCGCACCACAACCGTCTTGGCTTGCTTGTCGCTGACGACCACGCCTTGAAGCGTACGTTTCGGCATTTTAAGCCCCTTACTTCTTCTTCGCGCGCTGCTGCGCGGCGATGGTCTTGATGCGGGCGATATCGCGGCGGGCTTCACGCAGCCGCGAGGTGTTCTCCAACTGCCCGGTGGCGCGCTGGAAACGCAGGTTGAAGCGCTCCTTCTTCAGATTGAGGACGGCGTCGTCCATCTGATCGGGGCTCATCGCGCGGATATCGGCGGTTTTCATCTCGGCCATGACCACTTCCTCACTCCGCGATACGCGCTACGAAGCGCGTCTTGATCGGCAACTTGGCGGCGGCGAGCGTCAGCGCTTCTTTCGCGGTCTGCACGGTGACGCCGTCGATTTCGAAAATCACGCGGCCGGGCTTCACCCGCGCCACCCACAATTCCGGCGTACCCTTGCCGGAGCCCATGCGCACTTCGGCGGGCTTCTTCGACACGGGCACGTCCGGGAAGATGCGGATCCAGACGCGGCCGGCACGCTTCATGTGACGGGTCAGCGCGCGGCGCGCGGCTTCGATCTGGCGTGCGGTGATGCGCTCGGGCTCCATCGCTTTCAGACCGAAGTGACCGAACGACAACGTCGCGCCCGAAGTCGCAACGCCGTGGATCCGGCCCTTATGCGCCTTCCGGAACTTTGTCTTCTTTGGTTGCATCATGGCTTACGCCCTCAAACCTTCTCAAAAATCGCTTAAGCAGCGTCGCGACGGGGCCGCGAAGTCTCGCCCTCGGCCACCTTCTTGTCCTGGGCCATCGGATCGTGCTCGAGGATCTCGCCCTTGAAGATCCAGACCTTGACGCCGCAGGTGCCGAACGTGGTGAATGCGGTAGCTACCCCGTAATCGATGTCGGCGCGCAGCGTGTGCAGCGGCACGCGCCCCTCGCGATACCACTCCATGCGCGCGATTTCGGCGCCGCCGAGACGGCCCGAGCAGTTGATACGAATGCCTTCGGCGCCGAGGCGCATCGCCGACTGCACCGCGCGCTTCATCGCGCGGCGGAACGCGACGCGGCGCTCAAGCTGCTGCGCGATCGATTCGGCGACCAGCGTGGCGTCGAGCTCGGGCTTGCGGATCTCGACGATGTTGATGACGACGTCGGAGGCGGTAATGTCGGCAACGCGCTTGCGCAGCTTGTCGATATCGGCGCCCTTCTTGCCGATCACGACACCGGGACGCGCCGAGTGGATCGTCACGCGGCACTTCTTGTGCGGACGCTCGATCACGATCCTGGCGACCGCCGCCTGCTTCAGTTCCTTGTGCAGGATCTCGCGGATTTTGACATCCTCGTGCAGCAGCTTGCCGTATTCGTTCTTGCCGGCGAACCAACGGGAATCCCACGTCCGGTTGATGCCGAGACGCAGTCCGATTGGATTGATCTTCTGACCCATCGTTTTCTCCCGCGCCCTGTTTAAGCGCTCGCCTCGACCTGACGAACAACGATCGTCAGTTGCGAAAATGGTTTAAAGATACGGCCCGAGCGGCCACGGCCGCGCGGTGCGAAACGCTTCATCACGATGCCATTGCCGACATGCGCCTCCGCGACGATCAAATCGTCGACGTCGAGATCGTGATTGTTCTCGGCGTTGGCGATCGCCGATTCCAGGCACTTCTTGACGTCGACCGCGATCCGCTTGCGCGAAAACTGCAGATCGGCGAGCGCGGCCGAAGCCTTCCTGCCGCGAATCAATTGCGCGACAAGGTTAAGCTTCTGCGGGCTCACCCGCAGCATCCGGGCAATCGCCTTGGCCTCGTTGTCCGGGAGGCTCCGTTCGCGCTTTGGTTTGCTCATCGCTTAAGTCCTCAAGCCTTCTTGGCTTTCTTGTCGCCAGAATGGCCGTGGAAGGTCCGGGTCGGCGAGAACTCGCCGAACTTGTGACCCACCATTTCCTCGTTGACCGATACCGGCACATGCTTCTGGCCGTTGTAGACGCCGAACACCAAACCGACGAACTGCGGCAGGATGGTCGAGCGGCGGCTCCAGATCTTGATCACGTCATGACGGCCGGACGCGCGTGCGGCATCTGCCTTCTTGAGCAGAGAGCCTTCAACGAACGGGCCTTTCCAGACTGAACGAACCATGTCCGGCGTTCCTTACTTCTTCCGCTTGTGGCGGCTGATGAGAATGAATCTGTTGGTCGATTTGTTCGAGCGGGTCTTCTTGCCCTTGGTCGGCTTGCCCCACGGGGTCACCGGATGACGGCCGCCCGAGGTGCGGCCTTCGCCGCCGCCATGCGGATGGTCGACCGGGTTCATGGAGACGCCGCGGTTATGAGGCTTGCGGCCGAGCCAGCGATTGCGACCGGCCTTGCCGATCGAGATATTCATGTGGTCCGGGTTGGACACCGCGCCGATGGTGCCGGTGCAGCGGCCGTGAACCAGGCGCTGCTCGCCCGAATTCAAGCGAACGATCACGTAGTCTTGGTCGCGGCCGACGAGCTGGGCGTAGGTGCCGGCGGAACGCGCGAGCTGACCGCCCTTGCCGATCTTCAGTTCCACATTGTGGATGATGGTGCCGATCGGCATGTTGCCGAGCGGCATGACGTTGCCCGGCTTCACGTCGACATAGTTGCCGGCGATCACGGTGTCGCCGACGGCGAGACGCTGCGGCGCCAGGATGTAGGCTTGAGTACCGTCGGTATATTTCAACAGCGCGATAAAGGCGGTGCGGTTCGGATCGTATTCCAGGCGCTCGACGGTCGCCGGCATATCGACCTTGGTGCGCTTGAAATCGACGATGCGATACGACTGCTTGTGGCCGCCGCCGCGAAAACGCACGACCATGCGGCCGGTGTTGTTACGACCGCCACTGGATTGCTTGCCTTCGGTCAACGCCTTGACCGACTTGCCCTTGTAGAGCGCCGAACGATCGACCATCACCAGCTGGCGCTGGCCTGGCGTCGTGGGGTTGAATGTTTTCAATGCCATCGTCGTATCGCCTTATAGCCCGGTGGTAACGTCGATGCGGTGGCCCTCTTCGAGGGTCACGATCGCGCGCTTGACGTCCGACTGCGAACCGAAAGTGCCGCGGAAGACCTTGGTCTTGCCCTTGCGCACCAGCGTATTCACGCTCTTCACCTTGACGTCGAACAGCTTCTCGACCGCTTCCTTGATTTGCGGCTTGGTCGCCTTGCTCGCGACCTTGAACAGAACCTTGTTGTGCTCGGAGGCAAGCGTGGCCTTTTCCGTCACAACCGGAGAAACGATGATGTCGTAGTAGCGCGGGTCGATATTCTTCATTTGAAGCGCGCCTCCAACGCATCGAGCGCCGCCTTGGTCAGCACCAATTTCTGGCGGCGCAGAATGTCATAGACGTTGATGCCCTGGATCGGCAGCACGTCGATATTCGGGATATTGCGGGCCGCCGCGGCGAAGCCGTTATGGACTTCGGCGCCGTCGATGATCAGCGCATTGGTCAGGCCGAGACCCGAAAAGTGTCCGACCAGCGCCTTGGTCTTGGCGGCATCGAGCGTTGCCGATTCGATCACGATCAGGCCGCCGTCTTTTGCCTTGGCCGAGAGCGCATGGCGCAGCGCCAGCGCACGGACCTTCTTCGGCAGCGCAAAGGCGTGCGAGCGCACCACCGGGCCGAAAGCACGGCCGCCGCCGCGGAACTGCGGCACACGGGCCGAGCCGTGACGCGCACCGCCGGTGCCCTTCTGCTTGTACATCTTCTTGCCGGTGCGCCAGACATCGGCGCGGCCCTGGGTCTTGTGAGTCCCGGCCTGACGCTTGGCGAGCTGCCAGTTGACGCAGCGCTGGATGATGTCCTTGCGCGGCTCGAGACCGAAAATCTCGTCGGAAAGCTGAACCGAGCCAGCCTCTTTGCCTTCAAGGGTTGTGACTTTCAATTCCATCTCACGCGCCCTCCTGCTCGGCCGGCGCCGCAGCAGCCTGCTCGCCGCTGCCCTCGGCCAGGCGGAACTTGCCGGGCTTCGGCGCATCTTTCGGCAACGCCTTCTTCACGGCATCGCGCACCGCGATCCATCCGCCCTTGGAGCCGGGAACGGCGCCTTCGACGAGGATCAGGCCGCGCTCGACATCGGTCTGCACCACGCGCAGATTGAGCGTGGTGATGCGATCGACGCCCATGTGACCAGGCATCTTCTTGTTCTTGAAGGTCTTGCCGGGATCCTGACGTCCGCCGGTCGAACCGATCGAACGATGCGAAACCGACACACCGTGGGTGGCGCGCAAGCCGCCGAAATTCCAGCGCTTCATGCCGCCGGCGAAACCCTTACCGACCGAGGTGCCGGTGACGTCGACGAACTGACCGACCACGAAATGGTCGGCCTGAATTTCGGCGCCGACCGGGATCAGCGCGTCTTCCGACACGCGGAATTCGGTGACCTTGCGCTTGGGCTCGACCTTGGCGACCGCGAACTGGCCGCGCTCCGCCTTCGGCAGATAGACGGTCTTGCGGGTACCGGCCCCGAGCTGCAGCGCGACGTAACCGTTCTTCTCGGTCGTGCGATGACCCAGCACCTGGCAGTTGCCCAGCTTCAGCACGGTCACAGGGATATGTTCGCCGGTCTCCGTAAAGACCCGCGTCATCCCGACCTTTTGTGCGATCACTCCGGAGCGCATCGGCGTGCTTCCTGTTCTTTCTGTCCGCTACCTGCGGACGGGAGCTAAAAACTTAGAGCTTGATTTCGACGTCAACACCGGCGGCCAGATCGAGCTTCATCAGCGCGTCCACGGTCTGCGGCGTCGGATCGACAATGTCGAGCAGGCGCTTGTGCGTGCGCATCTCGAATTGCTCGCGGCTCTTCTTGTCGACGTGCGGCGAACGGTTGACGGTGAACTTCTCGATGCGGGTAGGCAGCGGAATGGGTCCGCGAACCTGAGCACCGGTCCGTTTCGCCGTGTTCACGATCTCACGCGTCGACGTATCGAGAATTCGATGGTCGAACGCCTTGAGCCGTATGCGAATATTCTGGCCGTTCATTGCCGTGTCTTTCTTTGTCGTCTTGTCGCCAATGGTGGGTGGCGAACAGCGAATGGCTCAACGCCATCCGCTATTCGTCATTCCCTATTCGATTACTCGATGATGCTGGAGACGACACCCGAACCGACGGTGCGGCCACCTTCGCGGATCGCGAAGCGCAGCTTTTCTTCCATCGCGATCGGCACGATCAGGTGCACTTCCATCGCGATGTTGTCGCCCGGCATCACCATTTCGGTGCCTTCGGGCAGATGCACGACGCCGGTCACGTCGGTGGTGCGGAAGTAGAACTGCGGCCGGTAGTTGGTGAAGAACGGGGTGTGACGACCGCCCTCTTCCTTGGTCAGGATGTAGGCCTCAGCCTTGAACTTGGTGTGAGGCTTGACCGAACCCGGCTTGCACAGCACCTGGCCACGCTCGACTTCCTCGCGCTTGGTACCGCGGAGCAGCGCGCCGATGTTGTCGCCGGCCTGGCCCTGATCGAGCAGCTTGCGGAACATTTCGACGCCCGTGACGATGGTCTTCTGGGTGTCGCGGAGACCGACGATTTCGATTTCCTCGCCGACCTTGACGATGCCGCGCTCAACACGGCCGGTCACCACGGTGCCGCGGCCCGAGATCGAGAACACGTCTTCGACCGGCATCAGGAACGGCTGGTCGATCGGACGCGCCGGCTGCGGAATGCTTGCGTCGACCGCCTTCATCAGCTCGAGGATGGCGTCGTGGCCGAGCTTCGGATCCTTGTTCTCGAGCGCTGCGAGCGCCGAGCCGCGGATGATCGGAATATCGTCGCCCGGGAATTCGTACTTCGAGAGCAGTTCACGGACTTCCATTTCCACGAGCTCGAGCAGCTCGGGATCGTCGACCATGTCGCACTTGTTGAGAAACACGACGAGCGCGGGAACGCCGACCTGACGGGCGAGCAGGATGTGCTCGCGGGTCTGCGGCATCGGGCCGTCGGCGGCCGACACCACCAGGATCGCGCCGTCCATCTGCGCAGCACCGGTGATCATGTTCTTCACATAGTCGGCGTGGCCCGGACAGTCGACGTGGGCATAGTGCCGGTTCGCGGTTTCGTATTCGACGTGAGCGGTCGAGATCGTGATGCCGCGCGCCTTTTCTTCGGGCGCTTTGTCGATCTGGTCGTACGCCGTGAACGTCGCACCGCCGGTTTCAGCCAGCACCTTGGTGATCGCCGCCGTCAGCGATGTCTTGCCATGGTCGACGTGACCGATGGTTCCGATGTTGCAGTGCGGTTTGGTACGTTCAAATTTTGCTTTGGCCATTTGACTCTCCGTTCAATCGTTAGCTGCCAACCAACGATAATCAGGCAAACTTTTTCTGGACTTCTGCCGACACGTTTGCCGGCGCTTCAGCGTAGTGATCGAATTGCATCGTAAAGGTCGCGCGCCCCTGGCTCATCGAGCGCAGGTTATTCACGTAGCCGAACATGTTCATGAGCGGCACCATCGCGTTGATGACGTTGGCGTTGCCGCGCATGTCTTGACCCTGGATCTGGCCGCGCCGCGAGTTAAGGTCGCCGATGACGGACCCGGTGTAATCTTCCGGCGTCACCACTTCGACCTTCATGATCGGCTCGAGCAATACCGACTTGCCCTTTTGCAGCGCCTCGCGGAATGCCGCACGCGATGCAATTTCAAAGGCCAGCGCCGAAGAGTCGACGTCGTGATAGGCGCCGTCCACCAGTTGGACCTTGACGTCGACCACCGGGAAGCCGGCGACCACGCCCGAGGTCAAAACGCTGTTGAGGCCCTTTTCGACACCGGGGATGTATTCCTTCGGCACCGCGCCGCCGACGATCTTGGATTCGAATTCGAATCCCTTGCCGGGCTCGTTCGGTTCGACAATGAACTTGACCCTCGCGAATTGACCGGTACCGCCGGTCTGCTTCTTGTGGGTGTAATCGACTTCCGCGCGCTTGGTGACGCGTTCACGGAACGCCACCTGCGGCGCGCCGATGTTGGCATCGACCTTGTAGGTGCGCCTCAGGATGTCGACCTTGATGTCGAGATGGAGTTCGCCCATGCCCTTGAGAATGGTCTGGCCGGATTCCTGATCGGTCGAGACCCGGAACGACGGATCCTCCGCGGCAAGCTTCGCCAAGGCGACGCCGAGCTTTTCCTGGTCGGCCTTCGACTTCGGCTCGATCGCGATTTCGATGACCGGCTCCGGAAACTCCATCTTCTCCAGAATCACCGGCTTGGCCGGATCGCACAGCGTGTCGCCGGTGCGGGCTTCCTTGAGGCCGGCCAGCGCGACGATGTCGCCGGCAAAGGCTTCCTTGATGTCTTCGCGGTTGTTGGCATGCATCAGCAACATGCGGCCGATGCGCTCCTTGCGGTCGCGGGTCGAGTTGACGACGCCGGTGCCCGACAAAAGCGTGCCGGAATAGATGCGGCAAAAGGTGATGGTGCCGACGAAGGGGTCATCCATGATCTTGAACGCAAGCAGCGCCAGCGGCTCCTTGTCGTTCGGCAGGCGAACGATTTCGTTGCCGTCTTCATCAACGCCCTTGATGGCGGGCACGTCGATCGGCGACGGCAGATAATCCACGACCGCGTCGAGCAACGGCTGCACGCCCTTGTTCTTGAAGGCCGAACCGCACAGCACCGGGAAGAACGCGCCGGTCAGCACCGCCTTGCGGATCAGCCGCTTCAGCGTCGCCTCATCAGGCTCCTTGCCGTCGAGGTAAGCGGCGAGCGCGTCGTCATCGAGTTCGACGGCGGCTTCCAGCATCTTCTCGCGATATTCCTTGGCCTTGTCGGCCAGATCGGCGGGAATATCGATGTCTTTGAAATTGGCGCCGAGCGCCTCGTCTTCCCAGACCACGCCCTTCATGCGGACGAGATCGATCAGACCCTTGAAGTTGTTCTCGGAACCGATCGGCAATTGAATCGCAATCGGCTTGGCGCCGAGGCGGTCGACGATATCGTCGAGACATTTATAGAAATCAGCGCCGGTCTTATCCATCTTGTTGGCGAAGACGATGCGCGGAACCTTGTACTTGTCGCCCTGACGCCAGACGGTCTCGGTCTGCGGCTCAACGCCCTGGTTCGAATCGAGCACACACACCGCGCCGTCGAGCACGCGCAGCGAACGCTCGACTTCAATGGTGAAGTCGACGTGGCCGGGAGTGTCGATGATGTTCAGACGCTTGCCGTTCCAGAACGCGGTGGTCGCGGCAGACGTAATGGTGATGCCGCGCTCCTGCTCCTGCTCCATCCAGTCCATCGTCGCGGCACCTTCGTGCACTTCGCCGATTTTGTGGCTCTTGCCGGTGTAATAAAGGATACGCTCGGTGGTCGTGGTCTTACCGGCATCGATATGCGCCATGATACCGAAGTTGCGGTAGTCCTCTATGGCATGAACGCGGGGCATGGGTTGTTCCTTAAATCCGTTCGTTTCGCCGTTACCAGCGATAGTGCGAGAAGGCGCGGTTGGCTTCCGCCATCCGATGCACGTCCTCACGCTTCTTGACGGCGTTCCCCCTGCCATTCGATGCGTCGAGCAACTCGGCCGAGAGCCGCTCCGTCATCGTCTTTTCATTGCGGTCGCGCGCCGCCGAAATCAGCCAGCGAATCCCAAGTGCCTGCCGCCGTACCGAGCGGACTTCGACCGGTACCTGATAGGTGGCGCCACCGACGCGGCGCGAACGAACTTCGATCGTCGGCATTACATTCTCGAGCGCCTGCTCGAAAACCGTCAGCGGGCTCTGCTTGGTCTTGGTCTCGATCATGCCGAGCGCGCCGTAGACGATGCCTTCGGCGACCGACTTCTTCCCGGCGTACATCACCGAGTTCATGAATTTCGTAATGATGATGTTTCCGAACTTCGGATCCGGAAGCACTTCACGCTTTTCAGCAGAATGGCGGCGAGACATGGATCAGGTTCCCGATTATTTCGGACGCTTGGCGCCGTACTTCGAACGGCGCTGCTTGCGGTTCTTGACGCCCTGGGTATCGAGGACGCCGCGGAGAATGTGGTAGCGCACGCCGGGCAAATCCTTGACGCGGCCGCCGCGGATCATCACCACCGAGTGCTCCTGGAGGTTATGGCCCTCACCCGGAATGTAGCCGATGACCTCGAAGCCATTGGTCAGGCGCACCTTGGCCACTTTGCGAAGCGCCGAGTTCGGCTTCTTCGGTGTGGTGGTGTAGACGCGCGTGCAAACGCCGCGCTTCTGCGGCGACTGCTGCAGCGCCGGCACCTTCTTGCGCGACTTCTGCACCGTACGCGGACTTGCGATCAGCTGGTTGATCGTCGGCATGTCAGCCTTCACCCTTTAATTCGCGCGAAACCGGCATCGGTTCCGCAAATTCTTCTCAGGACCACCGGTCCCATTCGGCCGCAACGCGCGAATAGGCCCGCGCAAAGCGAAATCGCGCCAACTGCTCATTGCTGAGCGGAAAGCGCTTCGACGCCACAGAGGACCGCAGTCGTAACTGATCAGCGTGTGCTGCTCAGTTGGCTACCGAGGTCATGCATCCGAAATCAATCTCAAGAGGACTTGCTCAAGAGAACCAAGATCGTCCTGGCATTGCCTAGCTATAATCGACAGCGTTTGAGCGGCATTCGTCGAGGGTGGTGCCCGTCTCGATCCCAGGAAATTGCCGAGGGACTGAAAGGGTGATCCGTTCCGACTCTGGCGTCGCTCACCGCCTGTCGTTAAGTGCGCGGTTTCTATCGGCGCAGCATGGCCAAGTCAAGGCGAAACGACAGTGAACGAAGCGCCTCTCGCGTCTGCAGAATCGACCACTTCGGGACTCGCAAAACTCGCCAAAAGCAAGCTCCCCGCCGGCTAAATTTCAGCCGAATCCTAATTTTACCCGGGTATTATATGGCAACGCGCTTCCAGCGTCTAATACGAGGCTGGCTTTGAGGCTACCCTATTCGCCCTATCCCGTCGAAGGTGTTCACCGACGTCGAACGGCGTGTGGATTCGAGAACGGGATTTACCGGCGGGTAAGCGCTTGGCGCGCTTTGTGGCGGTTCGGTGAAGGCATGTCGCGACAGCTGCGCAAATCGGCTCAACGCGGCAAGCGAGTTGCGCGTTTATCCTCGTCATCATCGCCGTCGGCGTCCGCCGAATCGGCCGCGTCATGCGACTTGTGGCTCTGATCGTCCCACAGCTTTCGATACACGCCATTGGCGGCGAGCAGCTGCGCGTGCGAACCGCGCTCGATCGCCTTGCCGCCTGAAATCACGATGATCTCGTCCATCTCGACCACCGACGTGAGGCGGTGAGTCGAGAAGATCATGGTGCAGCCCTTGGAAAGCTTCAGCAGTGTCTTGTTGATCGCGGCTTCGGTGGTCTGGTCAAGCGCCGAGGTCGCCTCATCGAGCAGCAGAATCGACGGATTGCGGACGATGGCCCGGGCAATCGCGATGCGCTGGCGCTGTCCGCCCGATAGCGTATCGCCGCGCTCGCCAACGGAGGTATCGTATTTTTGCGGAAGACTCATGATGTAGCGATGGATTTCGGCCTTGCGCGCCGCTTCCTCGACCTCTTTGTCGGTCGCGCCTTCCTTGCCGAGCCGGATGTTTTCCCGGATCGACATGTTGAACAGCATGTTTTCCTGGAACACCACCGCCATGCTCCCGCGCAGCGACTCGCGCGTCACTCTGCGGATATCGACGCCATCGATGGTCACGCGACCCTCGTTCGGTACGTAGAGGCGAAGGATCAGGTTGAGCAGCGTACTCTTGCCGGAGCCGCTCGGGCCGACGATAGCGATGCTCTTGCCGACATTGAGCTTGAGACTGAGATTCTCGAGAACCGGCGTTTGGCTGCCTTCATATTGGAACGTGACGCGGTCGAAGGTGATGTCGTTGGTGATGCGCGGCAGGTCGGGTGCGCCCGGACGATCAGCGCCGCGGGTCGGCTCGTCCAGCAATTCCTGAATGTGCCGTACCGCCGCCGCCGACTGGATCGACACCGGAATGAAATGCATCAGGTGGGCGATGTTGTAGGACACCTCCCAGAACGCGCTTTCGAACGTCACGAAGGTCCCGATAGTGATCTGGCCCTTGGTAGCGAGATAGGCGCCGATCGCGAGCACCACGAGGTGCAGCAACAATACGGAAATCGTAACGGTGCGCTCGACCATGGTCGACAGGAAAACCGCAGAAGCGGTCTTTTGCCGAACGTCGTTGTTACGCATCGTGAACCAGCCGAACGTCCGGCGCTGCAAGCTGAATGCCTTGACCACCGCTTGCGCGGCGACGTTTTCCTGCACCATGCCGAGCAGCGACGCCTCATTGAGCTTCTGTTCGTAATTCGCCTGTACCGCCTTCGGCGTCAGGATGCGCGGGCCGATCAGCGTGATCGGAAACACCAGGAGCGCCACCGCCGCGAGCTGCCAGTTCAGGAACAGCATCAGGATGATGCCGGCGATCAACTCCAGGAACGGCAATGCCGCGCCGTTGGCAAAACTCTTGATAGAGCCTTCGAAAGCCGAAAGATCGATCGAAAACCGCGATAGAATTTCGCCGCGCCTGGTGCGCGCAAAATAGGCTGCCGGCAAATTCTGAACGTGCTCGAACAGGCGCGACCGCACATCGGAGATAATGCAGGCGGCAAGCCGCGCGTCCCATCGCTCGTACCAGACCGCGACGATCGAGGTGAAGATACCGGCCGCCGCGAGCACGCCGAGGATCACATAGAGCGCCTGGAAATCCTCTTCGCCGAGGGCATCGTCGATCAGGAATTTCAGGCTCAGAGGCATAATGACGTTGAACAGCGTCTCGATCACGACGCCGATGCTGACGAATACCAGCATTCTCTTGTAGTTGCTCAGGAACGGTTTGACGAACGCATAGATCGTCGCGAGCGCGCCGGCGGCTTCCTTTGCGGTAAAGACGACGAGATCCTCACCTTCTTCATCGTCAACCTCAAGCCCGTCAGCACCATGCTCGTCATCGGGCGGAGGCGGCTCGACCGCCTTGTCGCCAACGGCGCGATACGCAGCCTCAGTCTCCGCCGCAAGCTTCTCCTCGAGCTCCGGCGCCGCAGGATTGGCGGAAGCGGCTATCTGATTCTCTGACGAAGGAGGCTTGGACGCCATGAAACCAATCGATGCT
Organism: Bradyrhizobium sp. URHD0069; assembly: GCF_000701345.1. Lineage (GTDB taxonomy): Bacteria > Pseudomonadota > Alphaproteobacteria > Rhizobiales > Xanthobacteraceae > Bradyrhizobium. Next base: position 33,516 of record NZ_JNIJ01000026.1, read on the forward strand.
GCACGGCCGGCATGACCGCAAAAACGGCCCCGTTGCTCTTAAATCGCAGGGCTGAACCAAGCTTATGCGATCAGAACGCGTTCGGCAAAGCAACAGCCGGCAACTTTCTGCCGGTCATCCGGCGAACGCCGGGACCCGGCGCGTTTGCTTGTAGAGAATATCTGTCCCAATGCTACAGGGACATGACAGGGCGCGATGAGCGGAGTTGCGCTCACGCTCGCCATTCCGGCGTTCGCCGGGATGACGAGTTGACCGGCTCGGTTCAGTCGCCGGCTTCGACCTTGTCAAAGAACGAGTAGCGCAGGCTGTCGGAGTCCGCATACCACCGGCCCGGCCCCTTGTTGGCGGCCAGGGTCGCCGCCCAGAGCGCGTCCCTGCAGTCGTGGCGGTGCATCGACAGGTCGAAGCCGTTAGAGAAGAACAATTCCGACCATTCCCACCAGGTGGCGAGCTTCTTCACGCCGCGCAATAGGTCGTATTGGTCGATCAGGGCCGGCGCCAAATCCGATGTCACCGATCCGAACACGAGGCCGGCCTTCGTCACGCGGTTCAACTCGCGAATAGCGTGTGGCACCCGCCTTTCCGCGACATGGCATAGGCTTGTCTCGAACACGAAATCGAATTCGCCGTCCTTGAACGGCATATCGAGGATCGATCCAAGCTTGTTGAAATTTTTCAGGGCTTTCGGCGTCTTGGCGTGGATCGCGCGGTTGTTCTCGATGCCCCACGCATCGATTCCGCGAGCGCGCAGCGCTCCCACGAATTCCCCGCTGGCGGACCCGGCGACCAGCAGCTTGTAACCCTTGGCTCGGTTCCAGACGATGTTGATGAGATCGGTCAAATATGCGGGATCGGCAAACCGGCTCCAGGCTTCGCTGTAGGGGCCGAGCCCGCGATAATTCTCGAAATACTCGCGATCGATCTTATTGGACGTGGATTTGCCGCGCGCGCGGCGCAACCGCACCATCTCAGTGAGGATGATGTCGGTGGCGGCGTCGGAGGAATCCAGCAGTCCGTTCAGCGTCGAGTCGAACAGATAATCGCCGACCACCACCAGGCCTGGATGCTGCTTCGGTTCGGGCCGATGATTTGTAATGACGTCGCGCGCCGGCAAACCGCCCGGCAGCGCATTCACCGACGAAAGCCAGCGATGGCTCTTGCCTTCCACGAAATGCGCGCGCGCGTCGCCCAGCGAGGCCGGCAGGGATTTCAGCGCGGCATCGATCAATTCCTGATCGCTGAGGTTGGCGAAAGCCAACGCGTCGGAACCGGCGATCAGCCAATTCAGGACGCCGTGCTTGCCGACGTCATGACGCGCGCCTTCGTTATAAACGCAGCAGCCGCCGAACGCTTCCGACATGAACCATGAGCCCGGGATCTTCTCTCCCCAGAACGGCTCATCGAACAGGATCGAGACCCGCAGATAATGCGCGGGGCGATCGAAATAGGCGACGTGCTTGACCATCGACTTGCGCAGTTGTTCGCCGTCCCATCGCATGGTCACCAGCCAGGAGTGCGGCAGGCACACCAGCACGAGGTCGAAATCTTTTGTCTCCGGTCCCTTGCCGTTCATCATGTTGAGCTGATAGCGGCCGGCTGCGGTCTTGCCGACCTTGAGGACGCGGTGATTGAGCTGAATATCGGCGTCGACCTCGGACTGCAGGCACTCGATCAACTGCTCGTTGCCGTTCTGGATCGAATAGAGGCCGATGTAGCCGTCGACATCCATCACGAAGTTTTTCAGCGCATTCAACCCGTTGGTGTTGTGGCTCTCGGTGGCGAGGTCGGAGCGCGCCATCACCTTGAGGAAGCGCTTGGCGATGGGATCGTCCACTTCCCTGTCAAGTAGCTCCTCGCAGGTGATGTAAGCCCACGGATGCTCGTTGTCGTGGGCGCCCACGCCTTCGTAATATTCGGCTGGAGACATTATCTCGGTGCAGCGCCTGCGGAACGCTTCGATCGCGTCGGCAGTCTTGGCGCCGTATTTGCGGCGCATGCCCGCCACGTCGTTCAAGAGCTCGCCATCGAACTGGACCTGCTCCGCATCCATCGGAATGGTCTGCAGGCCGAAATGCTGGATCAGTTCGCGCAGCGGGTCGGGACCACTCATCGAGTAATCGTAAATTTCGGCGAGGCCGGCTTCGTACATCGCGGGCGCTGAATCGAATTTGCGTGTCAGGATCTTGCCACCAACGCGGTCGGAAGCCTCGTAAATGGTGACGCGGCAGAGCTCGCCGAGCTTCTTTTTGAGGTACCAGGCGCTCATCAGGCCGCCCGGCCCGCCGCCAACGATTGCAAGATCGAACATCTGCTTTCCGTGATCCCCCGCCCCCTCAGGAGCATCCGGTTCTTAAGTCAGCCTAGAGCGCGGTCGGCAAAAGTCGAATCCGCTCTTTGCCCGGGATCGCGCCCCAAATTGTCGATTTAGCGGGCAATCCTAATCGGTAACCTGCCCCCTCCCTCGGCCGGGCCCGAGGCCATTTTTGACGGATGGCTAGCAGAAGCGCTTTTCAGCCTGAAGGAAAGATGAACAAACGAGGCTCACCCGCCATAACGACCAAAAACCCACAAAAAGGCCGGCAAAAGCCGGCCTTTTTCTCACATCATGAATCCGCGAGGCTTATTCTGCCGGCGGCAGCGCCAGAGGCTCGACTTCCGGTGCCGCAGGCACGATGGTTGCCTGCTTCTCGCGCTCATCGAGGATCAGCTTGTCGCGCTTGACAGCGACTTCGCGGATCTTGGCCATCGAGGCGCCGGTGCCCGCCGGGATCAGCCGGCCGACAATGACGTTCTCCTTGAGGCCGTCCAGCGGGTCCACCTTGCCATTGACGGCGGCTTCGGTGAGCACGCGGGTGGTCTCCTGGAACGAGGCCGCCGAGAAGAACGAGCGGGTCTGCAGGCTCGCCTTGGTAATGCCGAGCAGCACCGGCGTTCCCGTGGCGGGCTTCTTGCCCTCTTCCTTCGCCTTGGCGTTGACCTGGTCGAACTCGATCTTGTCGATCTGTTCGCCCGAGATCATGTCGGTTTCGCCCTGATCGGTGATCTCTACCTTCTGCAGCATCTGACGGACAATCACCTCGATGTGCTTGTCGTTGATGAGCACGCCCTGCAGCCGGTAAACCTCCTGGATTTCGTTGACCAGATAGGCAGCGAGTTCCTCGATGCCCTTGATCGCCAGAATGTCGTGCGGCGCCGGATTGCCTTCGACGATGAAATCGCCCTTTTCGACGATATCGCCGTCCTGCAGATGGATGTGCTTGCCCTTCGGGATCAGGTACTCGCGAGTCTCCTCGTTCTTGTCCATCGGCTCGATCGAGATGCGGCGCTTGTTCTTGTAGTCGCGGCCGAAGCGAATGGTGCCCGCGATTTCCGCAATGATCGCCGCGTCCTTCGGCTTGCGAGCCTCGAACAGTTCCGCAACCCGCGGCAGACCGCCGGTGATGTCGCGGGTCTTCGCGCTCTCGGTAGAGATACGCGCGAGGATGTCGCCGGTCTTGACCTTCGCGCCGACGTCGACCGAGAGAATCGCGTCAACCGAAAGCATGTACCGAGCGTCACCGCCACGGGCGAGCTTGAGGATCTTGCCATCCTTGCCCTTGATGACGATGGCCGGACGCAAATCCGCCCCGCCCCGCGACGTGCGCCAGTCGATGACGACGCGCTTGGCGATACCGGTGGATTCGTCCAGCGTCTCCGAGATCGATTGACCCTCGACCAGATCCTCGAACCCGATGGTGCCCTCGACTTCGGTAAGAACGGGCCGGGTGTACGGATCCCATTCAGCGATACGCTGGCCACGCTTGACCATATCGCCCTCGTCGACGTGCATGCGCGCGCCGTACTGAATGCGATGGGTCGCACGCTCGGTACCGTCGGCATCGGTGATGGCAACCACCATGTTGCGGACCATCGCGACCAGATGGCCTTCGCTGTTCTTGGCGATCGCCTTGTTCTTGATCGTTACCTTGCCGTCGAAATTCGACTCGACGAACGACTGCTCGTTGATCTGCGCAGCGCCGCCGATATGGAACGTGCGCATCGTCAACTGGGTACCGGGCTCGCCGATCGACTGTGCGGCAATAACGCCGACCGCTTCGCCGTGGTTGACCGGCGTGCCGCGGGCGAGATCGCGGCCATAGCACTTGCCGCAGATGCCATTGACGAGTTCGCAGGTCAGTGCCGAACGGATCTTCACTTCCTGAATGCCGGCCTGCTGGATGGCGTCGACATGCGTCTCCTCCATCAGAGTGCCGCGCTTGACCACGATCTTGTTGGTCGCGGGATCGCGCAGGTCCTCGCCCGCCGTGCGGCCGAGAATGCGGGACGCCAGCGACGCAACCACCGTGCCGGCATCGATGATGGCGCGCATCTTGATGCCGAGCTTGGTGCCGCAATCATCTGCCGTGATGATGCAGTCCTGCGCCACGTCGACGAGACGACGCGTCAGGTATCCCGAATTCGCCGTCTTCAACGCGGTGTCGGCAAGACCCTTGCGGGCGCCGTGGGTCGAGTTGAAGTATTCAAGAACCGACAGGCCTTCCTTGAAGTTGGAAATGATCGGCGTTTCGATGATCTCACCCGAGGGCTTGGCCATCAGTCCGCGCATACCGGCGAGCTGACGCATCTGCGCCGGCGAACCGCGCGCACCCGAATGCGCCATCATATAGATCGAGTTGATATCAGCCTCGACGCCTTTGGCGTTCTTCTTGGTCGAGGAGATTTCCTTCATCATCTCCTTGGCGATTTCTTCCGTCGCCTTCGACCAGGCGTCGACCACCTTGTTGTACTTTTCGCCGTGGGTGATCAGACCGTCATTGTACTGCTGCTCGAAATCCTTCGCCAGCGTACGGGTGGTATCGACGATCTTCCACTTGCCGTGCGGCACGACCATGTCGTCCTTGCCGAACGAGATACCGGCCTTGAACGCATTGTAGAAGCCGAGCGCCATGATCCGATCGCAGAAGATCACGGTCTCCTTCTGACCGCAGTGACGATAGACCAGATCGATCACCCCGGAGATTTCGCGCTTGGTCATCAGCTTATTGATGACGTCGAACGAAATCTTCGGCGATTTCGGCAGAACATTGCCGAGCATCACGCGACCGGCCGTCGTCTCGACCCAGTGCTTCGCGGGCTTGCCAGCCTCATCCATGCCATCCCAGCGATACTTGATCTTGGTGTGGAGGTGGATGACCTTCGAGTGCAGCGCGTGCTCAAGCTCCGCGATGTCGCCGAAAATCTTGCCTTCGCCGGGAAGACCTTCGCGCATGATCGACAGATAATACAGGCCAAGCACGATATCCTGCGACGGCACGATGATCGGCTGGCCGTTGGCGGGATGCAGGATGTTGTTGGTCGACATCATCAGCACGCGCGCTTCCAGCTGGGCTTCCAGCGACAGCGGAACGTGCACGGCCATCTGATCGCCGTCGAAGTCGGCGTTGAACGCGGCGCACACCAGCGGATGCAGCTGGATCGCCTTGCCCTCGATCAGCACCGGCTCGAACGCCTGGATGCCAAGCCGATGCAGCGTCGGCGCACGGTTCAAGAGCACGGGATGCTCGCGGATCACCTCGTCGAGAATATCCCAGACCTCGGGACGTTCTTTTTCAACGAGCTTCTTCGCCTGCTTCACCGTGGTGGACAGACCTTTGGCGTCGAGCCGCGAATAGATGAACGGCTTGAACAGCTCCAGCGCCATTTTCTTCGGCAGGCCGCACTGATGCAGCCGCAGTTCGGGACCAACCACGATCACCGAACGGCCGGAATAGTCGACGCGCTTGCCGAGGAGGTTCTGACGGAAGCGGCCTTGCTTGCCCTTCAGCATGTCAGCCAGCGACTTCAACGGGCGCTTGTTGGCGCCGGTGATGACGCGGCCGCGGCGGCCGTTGTCGAACAATGCGTCGACCGCCTCCTGCAGCATGCGCTTTTCGTTGCGGATGATGATGTCGGGCGCGCGCAGCTCCATCAGCCGCTTCAACCGGTTGTTGCGGTTGATGACGCGGCGGTAGAGATCGTTCAGATCCGAGGTCGCGAAGCGGCCGCCATCGAGCGGCACCAAGGGGCGCAGGTCCGGCGGAATCACCGGCACCACCGTGAGGATCATCCACTCCGGCTTGTTTCCGGAATAGCGGAACGCTTCGACGATCTTCAACCGCTTGGCGAGCTTCTTGTGCTTGATGTCGGATTCGGTCTCCTGCATCTCGGCGCGCAGCGACGCCTCGAGCTTTTCGAGTTCAAGTCCCTTCAAGAGCTCGCGGATCGCTTCCGCGCCGATCATGGCGGTGAAGCTGTCCTGGCCGTATTCGTCCTGCGCCTTCAGATACTCGTCTTCCGACAGCAACTGACGGTCCTTAAGCGCGGTGAGACCCGGCTCGAGAACGACGTAGTATTCAAAGTAAAGAATCCGCTCGAGATCCTTCAGCGTCATGTCGAGCAGAAGGCCGATGCGGGACGGCAGCGACTTCAGGAACCAGATATGCGCAACCGGTGCGGCCAGTTCGATGTGGCCCATGCGCTCGCGCCGGACCCGCGACAGCGTCACTTCGACCGAGCACTTCTCGCAGATGATGCCCTTGTACTTCATGCGCTTGTACTTGCCGCACAGGCACTCGTAGTCCTTGATCGGCCCGAAAATGCGCGCGCAGAACAAGCCGTCACGCTCGGGCTTGAACGTACGGTAATTGATGGTCTCCGGCTTCTTGATTTCGCCGTAGGACCACGACAGAATCTTCTCCGGCGACGCGATGGAAATCCGAATCTGGTCGAAGACCTGAGCCGGCGTCGTCGGATTGAAAAGATTCATGATCTCTTGATTCATCGTCTTCTCCTTAACCGGTGCCTCGTGTCCCGGATGCGACGCCGCGCGCGAGCGGTGCGTTGCTGATCCGCGACCGACGGGCCGCCGAAAAATTTCCTAGTCCCGGGTCTGCCGCGCAACAGGTCGTGCTGCGCGGCGCCCGGGGCGCCAACTTCCTTACTCCGCCGCCTCAGATGTCGGCGTCCCGCTCAGCTTCGAGTTGTGCAGGTCGACGTTGAGGCCCAACGAACGCATTTCCTTGACCAGCACGTTGAACGATTCCGGGATACCGGCTTCGAACGTGTCGTCGCCGCGCACGATCGCCTCGTACACCTTGGTACGGCCGGCGACGTCGTCCGACTTCACTGTCAGCATTTCCTGGAGCGTGTACGCCGCGCCGTAAGCCTCGAGCGCCCACACTTCCATTTCACCGAAACGCTGGCCGCCGAACTGCGCCTTGCCACCCAGCGGCTGCTGGGTCACGAGCGAGTACGGTCCGATCGAACGCGCATGGATCTTGTCGTCCACAAGGTGATGCAGCTTGAGCATGTAGATGTACCCAACCGTCACCTTGCGATCGAACGCGTCACCGGTCCGGCCGTCATAGACGGTCGATTGTCCGGACGCATCGAGACCGGCAAGCTTCAGCATCTCCTCGATATCGGCTTCCTTGGCGCCGTCGAACACCGGGGTCGCGATCGGCACACCATGAGCAAGATTTCGGCCGAGTTCCAACAGCTCGTTGTCGTTGAGCGATTTGATGGTTTCCTCGTCGCCGTAGATCTTCTTCAAGGTCTCCTTCAGCGGCTTGGTGTCCTGCTTGGCGGTCGCGAGGTAAGCGTCGATGGTCTGGCCGATGCGCTTGCCGAGGCCGGCGCAGGCCCAGCCGAGATGGGTCTCGAGAATCTGACCGACGTTCATGCGCGAGGGCACGCCGAGCGGATTGAGCACGATGTCGGCATGCGTCCCGTCCTCAAGGAACGGCATGTCCTCGATCGGAACGATCTTGGACACCACGCCCTTATTGCCGTGACGGCCCGCCATCTTGTCGCCGGGCTGAATCTTGCGCTTCACCGCGACAAAGACCTTGACCATCTTCATCACGCCGGGCGGCAACTCGTCGCCACGCTGCAATTTCTCGACCTTGTCGAGGAAGCGCTGTTCGAGGCCCTTCTTCGATTCGTCGTACTGCTTCCGCATCGCCTCGATTTCGGCCATCAGCTTGTCGTTGGGCGAAGCAAACATCCACCACTGCGAACGCGGATGCTCGTCGAGCACCGCACGCGTGATCTTGGTGTCCTTCTTGAAGCCCTTCGGACCAGCAATGCCCTGGCGGTTTTCCAGCAGCTCGGCCAGGCGGCTATAGACGTTGCGGTCGAGGATCGCCTGCTCATCGTCGCGGTCCTTGGCCAGACGCTCGATCTCTTCCCGTTCGATCGCCAGAGCGCGCTCGTCCTTGTCGACGCCGTGGCGGTTGAAGACGCGAACTTCGACGATCGTGCCCTGCACGCCCGGAGGCACGCGGAGCGAGGTGTCACGAACGTCGGACGCCTTTTCGCCGAAGATGGCGCGCAACAGCTTTTCTTCCGGCGTCATCGGGCTTTCGCCCTTCGGCGTGATCTTGCCGACCAGGATGTCGCCGGCCCGCACTTCCGCGCCGATGTAGACGATGCCGGCTTCGTCGAGGTTCTTCAGCGCTTCTTCCGAAACGTTCGGAATGTCGCGGGTGATTTCCTCCGGACCAAGCTTGGTATCGCGGGCCATCACCTCGAATTCCTCGATGTGGATCGAGGTGAAGACGTCGTCCTTCACGATCCGCTCGGAGAGCAGGATGGAGTCTTCGAAGTTGTAGCCATTCCACGGCATGAACGCGACCAGCACGTTGCGGCCGAGCGCGAGTTCGCCGAGATCGGTCGAGGGACCATCGGCAATGATGTCGCCCTTGCGCACGAGGTCGCCGACCTTCACCAGCGGACGCTGGTTGATGCAGGTCGACTGGTTGGAGCGCTGGTACTTCATCAGCCGGTAGATATCGACGCCCGACTTGGTGGGGTCGAGATCTTCCATTGCGCGAATAACGATACGGGTGGCGTCGATCTGGTCGATCACGCCGGACCGGCGGGCTGCGATCGCGGCGCCGGAGTCGCGGGCAACCACGCCTTCCATGCCGGTGCCGACAAATGGCGCTTCGGCGCGCACCAGCGGCACGGCCTGACGCTGCATGTTCGAGCCCATCAGCGCGCGGTTGGCGTCGTCGTTCTCCAGGAACGGAATCAGCGCCGCCGCCACCGAAACCAGCTGCTTCGGCGACACGTCCATATAGTCGACCTTGTCCGGCGTAATCGGCAGCACTTCGCCGGCATGACGGCAGACGATCAGGTCCTCGGTGAAGCGGCCGCGGCTGTCGAGCGGCACGTTGGCCTGAGCGACACGATACCGGCCCTCCTCCATCGCCGAAAGATAGATCACCTCGTCGGTGACGCGGCCGTCCTTGACCTTGCGATAGGGCGTTTCGACGAAGCCGTATTTGTTGACGCGCGCAAAGGTTGCGAGCGAGTTGATCAGGCCGATGTTCGGGCCTTCCGGCGTCTCGATCGGGCAGATCCGGCCGTAATGCGTCGTATGCACGTCGCGCACCTCAAAGCCGGCACGCTCGCGGGTCAGGCCGCCCGGGCCAAGCGCCGAAAGACGGCGCTTGTGGGTGATCTCCGACAGCGGATTGGTCTGATCCATGAACTGCGACAGCTGCGACGAGCCGAAGAACTCGCGCACCGCGGCGGCTGCAGGTTTGGCGTTGATCAGGTCCTGCGGCATCACGGTGTCGATATCGACGCTGGACATGCGCTCCTTGATCGCGCGCTCCATGCGAAGCAGGCCGATACGGTACTGGTTCTCCATCAACTCGCCGACCGAGCGCACGCGCCGGTTGCCGAGGTGATCGATGTCGTCGATTTCGCCCTTGCCGTCGCGCAGATCGACCAACGTCTTGATGACGGCGAGAATGTCTTCCTTGCGCAGCGTGCGATGGGTGTCGGGCGCATCAAGTTCGAGGCGCATGTTCATCTTCACGCGGCCGACCGCGGACAGGTCATAGCGCTCAGGGTCGAAGAACAGCGACTGGAACATGGTCTGCGCCGAATCGATGGTCGGCGGCTCGCCGGGACGCATCACGCGATAGATGTCGAACAGCGCGTCTTCACGCGTCATGTTCTTGTCGGCATGCAGCGTGTTGCGGATATAGGCGCCGACATTGACATGGTCGATGTCGAGCAGCGGCAGCTCCTTGTAGCCATGCTCGTTGAGCGTCTTCAGCGACTTCTCGGTGATTTCCTCGCCGGCCTCGGCGTAGATTTCACCGGTCTTCGGATTGACGAGGTCTTCGGCCAGGTAATTGCCGATCAATTCCTCATCCGACAGGCGTAGCGCCTTCAGTCCCTTGTCCTGGAGCTGACGCGCGCCGCGCACGGTGAGCTTCTTGCCGGCTTCGAGCACAACCTTGCCGGTGTCGGCATCGATCAGGTCATTGATCGTGCTGTAGCCGCGGAAACGGGTGGCATCGAAAGGCACGCGCCAGCCATCCTTGGCGCGCTTGTAGATGATCTTCTTGTAGAACGTGCTCAGGATGCTTTCGCCGTCGAGACCGAGTGCGAACATCAGCGAGGTCACGGGGATCTTGCGGCGGCGGTCGATGCGCGCAAACACGATGTCCTTGGCGTCGAATTCGATATCGAGCCAGGAACCGCGATAGGGAATTACCCGCGCGGCAAACAGAAGCTTGCCCGACGAATGGGTTTTGCCCTTGTCGTGATCGAAGAACACGCCGGGCGAACGATGCATCTGCGAGACGATGACGCGCTCGGTTCCGTTGACGACGAAGGTGCCGTTCATGGTCATGAGCGGGATGTCGCCCATGTAGACGTCCTGCTCCTTGATGTCCTTCACGGACTTGGCGCCGGTCTCTTCGTCAATATCGAACACGATCAGGCGCAGCGTCACCTTCAGCGGCGCGGCATAGGTCATGCCGCGCTGGCGGCACTCGTCGACGTCATACTTCGGCGGCTCGAACTCGTAGCGGACGAATTCGAGCATCGACGTGCCGGAGAAATCCGAGATCGGAAACACCGACCGGAACACTGCCTGCAAGCCTTCGTCCAGCCGCCCGCCTTGGGGCTCGTCGACCATCAAGAACTGGTCATAGGACGCCTTCTGAACCTCGATGAGGTTCGGCATCTCTGCGACTTCCTTGATATGTCCGAAGAACTTGCGAACGCGTTTGCGACCGGTGAACGTCTGCTGCGCCATCGTGGCCTCTCATTTCGTCGCCCGTCAGAGGCGAACCTTCCGAAGCGCGATTGGCATCGCCCCCGGGTTGAATTTCGATTCGTTCCTAAATCTGGAACCCTTGCCAGGATTTAACTCCTGAATCGAGGTGCCAGACCTTCAAAACGCAAAACGACGCGCGGGGCGCTTGAACGCACCCGCCCGTCACAACCATCTCTTCACGGACTGCAAAAGCCCGAAATTGCCTATCTCCCAACGGCTTGCGCAGAAACGCTGCCGTTCCCGCTGCCCACCGTGCTTTCGTGCTGTCGTCTCCATATGGGACGACAATCGTGGAGATTCGAGGGGCAACCCTTCGAATCCCCACACATTCTTGTGTACAACACGATCCGGGTTACCCCGCCCACGTCTTGCCCTTAATCCCCGGATCGGGCTCGGTTTTGCCTCGCCTGTCCAGGAATTTCGCTGAAATAACTTACTTCAGCTCAACCTTGGCGCCAGCCTTCTCGAGCTGAGCCTTGATCTTGTCGGCTTCGTCCTTGTTCACGCCTTCCTTGACCGGCTTGGGCGCGCCTTCGACGAGGTCCTTGGCTTCCTTGAGGCCCAGGCCGGTGATGGCGCGGACTTCCTTGATGACTTCAATCTTCTTCTCGCCGGCGGCAGCGAGAACGACCGAGAACTCGGTCTTTTCTTCAGCGGGAGCAGCGGCAGCGCCGCCACCGGCGGGACCGGCAACCGCAACGGCGGCAGCGGCGGACACGCCCCACTTTTCTTCGAGGAGCTTTGCGAGCTCGGCAGCTTCGAGCACGGTGAGGCTCGAGAGGTCGTCAACAATCTTCTGTAAGTCAGCCATTGATCTGTTTCCTTAAGCGTATCGGTTCGAACCAGGTTTGAATTTTGCGAAGGGCGTCAGGCCGCTTCGCCCTTTGAGGCATAGGCCTGAACCACGCGCGCAAGCTTGGCCGCGGGCGCGGTGGAGAGCTGAGCGATCTTGGTCGCCGGCGCCACCAGGAGGCCGACGATCTTTCCACGCAACTCATCAAGCGACGGCAGGGCGGCAAGCGCCTTCACGCCATCGACATTCAGGATGGTTTTACCCATCGATCCGCCGAGAATGACGAACTGCTCGTTCGTCTTGGCGAATTCAATGGCAACCTTCGGCGCCGCTACCGGATCGTTTGAAGTCGCGATCACGGTCGGCCCCTTCAACAGGGAACCGATGGCAACGACGTCCGTGCCTTCAAGAGCAATTTTGGCGAGACGGTTCTTCGAGACCTTCACCGACGCGCCCGCCTGCTTCATCTGCATGCGCAGCTTCTGCATCTGGGCCACGGTGAGGCCGGAATAATGAGCCACGACCGCAACGCTCGTGGTCTTGAACAGACCGTTCAGCGTCTCGACCGCGTCCTTTTTTGCCGCTCTTTCCACAGCAAGCTCTCTCCGGTTTGGCGGCCTTTGCCTGATGGCAGGACCGCCGGGTTACACCCATCGTCCCGCCTGAACCTGACCTCGAGACATTTCAGTCTCGGGACCGTCGGGCAGAACGACATTGAAAAGCCTGCCCTCCCGGGCCTTGCGGGCCACGGGGTATCGAGGTTCGAACCATATCCGCCGCCCGTCGCGCGGAACGCGACGTAAAGCGAAATCCGGTCTTCACCCGTCTATGCAGGCTATAAGATTAAGCCGTTGAAGAAACTTTTGGTTTCTCGCGGGCGCCCGCAGTCTTGGACAGGATCGAGGTCATTCGGCATGCCGAAAGACCTCTGCCCACAATCCTCCCAAAGCGACGGGTTCCTTTCCTTTCGAGCTATCCATGCGGATGTCCTGAAAGGAATGATCTCCTATCGAATTGGGCTTTTGGAGTGCGAGCACAGACGTGCCAGCAACGGCCAGCACGCCCGGAAATCATTGTTTAACGAGTCTTTTTCGGCTTGCCAAGCGCTAATTCGCGTCGACTTGGCCGCCCGCGCCATTTCGGCAAAATTTGTGTCGAATCGCCGGTTCAGGTGCCCCGGACCTCATAGGGCAGCGGTTTGCCTGCGAAAAACGCCTCCAGATTGGCGATCACGCAATCCTGCATCGCAACGTGCGACTCAAGGGTATGGCCGCCGATATGCGGGGTCAGCACGACATTTGGAAAGGCGGTTAGCGCGTCCGGCACGTGCGGCTCCTTCTCGAACACGTCGAGACCGGCGCCGGCAATCGACCCGTCCGCGAGCGCCGCAACCAAGGCCCGTTGATCGATCACCGAGCCGCGCGAGATGTTGACGACATAGCCGTCCTTATCGAGCCGTTGCAGGATTTTGGCATCGACGGCGTGATGGGTGTCCGCGCCCGCGCGAACCGCAATCATCAGGATGCTGCACCAATCCGCCAGCGCTTCGAGGCTCGGCAGATACTGATAGGGCACGTCATGCCGGCTGCGGCTGAAATAGCCGATCTCGGCCTCGAATGCCGCAACGCGGCTTGCAATCTTGCGGCCGATCTCGCCCATGCCGTAGACGCCGACGCGGCGGCCGCGCATGCCCGGTTGCGGCCGCATCATCGGCGAAGGCCTTGCCGACGACCAGTTTCCGCTTCGAACGTAATCGTCCGCCGGCAGCAGACGCCGCGTCACCGCCAGCATCAGCGTAACGGCGATATCCGCAACGGATGAGGCATTCGCACCCGGACTGTGACCGATCGCGATTTTCCGTTGAACTGCGGCGGCAAGATCGACGCCGTCGTACCCGGTGCCGTAGCAGACGATCGCGCGGAGCGACGGCATTTGGTCCATCACGGCGCCAGCCAGCGGCGTTCCGCCCGCGGTGATCATGGCACGAACGCCTGAGAGCTGTTCTGCGGTGAACACCTCATGCGGCGGCTTGCCCGCGGCGTCCATCAGATCGAACTGCTCTCCGATCCGCACCATCATCGCCTTCGGAAAGCGCGAATAGATCAAGACTTTATGGGGCATAGACTGATTTTCTCAGGTCCAAGAAAAAGGGGCGGAATCGGTTGCCCAATTCCGCCCCTGGTTCGTCTCACGAACTTCTCCGCGGTCTCAGCCGAGCAGGCTACCCGGCTCAACCTTCACGCCCGGTCCCATGGTCGAGGAAACCGCCACGCGCTGGATGTAAGTGCCCTTGGCGCCGGCAGGCTTCGCCTTGGCGACCGCGTCCGCCAGCGCCTTGACGTTCTGCACGAGCTTCTCTTCCGAGAACGAGGCCTTGCCGATGCCGGCCTGCACGATGCCGGCCTTTTCGACGCGGAACTCAACCGAACCGCCCTTGGCGCCCTTCACGGCAGTGGCGACGTCCATGGTGACGGTGCCGATCTTCGGATTGGGCATCATGCCGCGCGGTCCCAGCACCTTACCGAGCCGGCCGACCAGCGGCATCATGTCGGGGGTCGCGATGCAGCGGTCGAAGTCGATCTGACCACCCTGCACCTTCTCAACCAGGTCCTCGGCGCCGACGACGTCAGCGCCCGCTGCCTTGGCCTCTTCAGCCTTGGCGCCGCGCGCGAACACGCCGACCCGCAAGGTGCGGCCGGTACCGTTCGGCAGCGTCACCACGCCGCGCACCATCTGATCGGCATGACGCGGATCGACGCCGAGATTGATCGCAATCTCGACCGTCTCGTCGAACTTCGACTTGGCGCGCTCCTTGACCATCTTGATGGCATCCGCGAGCGGATAGAGCTTTTCCCGGTCGACGCCCTCGCGGGCCTTTTTCAAACGTTTTCCGATTGGCATGACCCGTTACCCCGCAACTTCAAGGCCCATCGAACGGGCGGAGCCCTCGACCATCTTCATGGCCGCTTCGACGGTATCGCAATTCAAGTCCTTCATCTTCTTCTCGGCGATCTCGCGCACCTGCGCGCGCGTCACCGCACCGGCCTTGTCGCGACCCGGGGCTTTCGATCCGGACTGGATTTTGGCGGCCTGCTTGAGGAAGTAGGACATCGGGGGCGTCTTCATCTCGAAGGTGAACGAACGATCGGCATAGATCGTGATCACCACCGGAATCGGGGTGTTTTTCTCTTCCTTCTGGGTCTGCGCGTTGAACGCCTTGCAGAATTCCATGATATTGAGGCCGCGCTGACCAAGCGCGGGTCCGATCGGGGGCGAAGGGTTCGCCGCGCCGGCCGGCACCTGCAATTTCAGGTATCCGGTCACTTTCTTTGCCATCTATCACTCCTCATGTTGCTCCGGACCAGCCCGGAAGCTTCACAGGACCGTGGTGCGGTTCAACGGATGACTGGCGATCATCCATCTCCTCCCACGGCTCTTCGCCATCGCCCCGCTCTTGCGGGGAGAGGCTCAACGATCAGACCTTCTCGACCTGACCGAATTCCAGTTCGACCGGCGTGGCGCGGCCGAAAATCGACACCGCGACCTTCAGGCGCGAGCGCGCCTCGTCGATTTCCTCGACTACGCCGGAGAACGAGGCGAACGGCCCATCGGCCACGCGCACATTCTCGCCGATCTCGAACGACACCGACGCCTTCGGGCGTTCCACGCCTTCCTGCACCTGATGCAGGATCCGCATGGCCTCGGCCTCCGAAATCGGCATCGGCTTGTTTTCGGCGCCTAAGAAGCCCGTCACCTTCGGGGTATTCTTGATGAGATGGAAAGCCTCGTCGGTGAGCTTCATCTTCACGAGCACATAGCCCGGGAAAAACTTGCGCTCGGCGTCGACCTTGCGGCCGCGGCGCACTTCGGTGACCTTTTCGGTCGGCACCAGGACCTGTTCGAACAGCTCCTCAAGCCCGCGCTGCTTCGATTGCTCGCGGATCGACTCCGCGACCTTCTTTTCGAAGTTCGAATAGGCGTGGACGATATACCAGCGCTTGTCGATCGTTTGAGTTCCGGCGGTTGCCATCAGTGTATGCCGAGCAAAAAGGTGACGAGATAGCGGATGATCTGATCCGCGGCGAAGAAGAAGATCGAAGCCAGCGCAACCATCACGAACACCATGATGGTGGTGATCGTGGTCTCGCGGCGTGTCGGCCAGGTGACCTTGGCGGTCTCCGAGCGCACTTCCTGCAGGAATTTGAACGGGCTGAAAGCCATCGTTTGTTTGATCCGCGTCGGTTAAGACGATTTTAGATTTGAGGGAATCCGAACAGCCCTCTTGCGCCCAGCCCTCTTCTGAAGGATGAGCCGGCAAGCGGGCTCGATTGTTTCCGGGGAATTCAAAGCCGCGCCGGATATCCGTCTAAGCGGGCCGACAGCAGGTGGCGGTTATGTACTGTGGGCGCGGCCAAAGGTCAAGGTAGCCGGACTGCCGGGCGGACGAACCGCTCGAGCAGGCCGACACCGGATCGGTTAAGGTCAAGGGCCTAGCTGGCAGGAGTGGCAGGGCCACGGCACCGGCGTCCGCATCGGAGCGCAGCGCCAAAGGATCATGGAAAGCTTGAAATCCGATCGCACGGGCAGTTCGCGGTGACGCCGACCAGTTCGCCGCTTGGCCCAAACCGAAACAGAGCCAAGCGAGCGGCCCACGGCGGTCGCAATCGCCTTCAAGCACTCGGCAAATCAGGAGGCGAAGCCGGTACCGCCGCTTTGACCTCGGCCAGAGCCGCTCGCAAGGCGGCTTCCTTAGTGTGGTCGAGAGAGGTCTTCATCACTGTGCCACCTTCGCCTTTAAGTCTCTCAAGAACCTTGTCCGCCGTGACTTTGCGCACCAGTATGAAGAGCGCTGCGGTTCCGGGTTGAATGGCCGCAGCGGTCTCCTTCATCCATTTGTCGTCGATGCCGACATCCGTCAAATATCCGCCGAGCGTGCCGGACGCAGCGCCAAGGGCAGCGCCAGCCAGCGGCATCAAAAAGATCAGGCCGATCAGCGCGCCCCAAAAGGTGCCAGTAACCGCGCCGGCAGCCGTGGTGTTGATCAGTTGATTTAGTTTGATGTTTCCGTTGCTGTCCTTCACCGCGACCACGGCATCGCCTAATTCGATCAGGTACTCCTTCTGCATATCCAGCAATTTCTGACGGACTTCGTCAGCCTTAGCCTCGGTCGGGAATGCGATCACCACGAGATCACTCATTTTCGATCCTCCGATAAATTGATCTGACCAGCGGTTGGGCTTTCCAGCACCGCTGGTCTTTGCAGGACGTGAGCGCGCAATCGGGGCCAGATCGCCGCGCATATGCGCTCGTTCGCTCAATAGGGATACTGCTGCGGGCAGACCCAGTAGCCGTTGGCGTTCTGATAGCAGCCGCTGTTGTAGTAGCCGCCGCCGTAGCCGCCGTAATAGCCGTATGCTCCCGCTGCCGCAGCGCCGACCGCCGCGCCGTAGACACCTGTGCGGACCGCCGCGCGCGCTACCGGGCGACCGGCTATCGGACGATATCCATAGCCGCGTCCGGCAACCCGATATCCCCGACCGGCAACGCCGTAACGACCAGCATGAACCGCCCCGCCCCGGAAATGGGTGCCGCCGCCTCCGTGAAAGCCTCCGCCGCGGACGCCACCGCCCCGACGAGCGAACGCGTCATCGGGGATGAGGCTGGCACTGACTAGAACAGCGGCTGCTAGAACCGCGAGAGCGTAACGAAACATGGCTTTGCCTCCTGTTGATTGGGGCGTCGTGCATTCGCGGGGTCCAACGATGCCGCGCCCGCAGCGATCAGCACCCGACGGCAGCCTTCGAGGCTCATTGGATTTCGGTTTGACCTAGATCAACAATCCGGCCGTTTTTTTCAGTGTGCGGGATTTGTGCGGGATTATTGATCTCACCTTTCCAATTGGAACCGTGCCTTCGCATCCGCTTGCGGTGCCTTCAACGACCCGGACAAACGCCGTTCTGTAGCCGCTGCCGAGGATGTCGATGTTGCTGCCTGCGGGCCTTGCAAGCGAGCGGCGTTGTGGCGACGGCGTTGTCGTAAACGGCATCCTTCACCACTTTACCGAAGCGGCGCAGCGCATCGGCATCCTTGAAAAACCAGACGGTCGGCGCGTTGCTCTTGTTTCGCAGCACCTCTGCATCGCTGCTCGTCGCCGCATGACTGCGATCAGCGCGGCCATGAAGCAAACCAGTTTTGAACACCTCAGCATGGTGTCCCTTCCCAGGAACGGCTTTGTCAGACCGCCAGCAGGTATTGCTCTTGATTTTGATCAATGGCGGGTCGCCGAGGCTTCCGGCGCGCGACCTCTCGGCGGTTCCCCTCTGAGGAAGGGTACGGGCGAGCCCTTTGTCCCACCTAAGGATCCGTATGTAAGCTATTGAAAATGAATAGTATCTGATGAGCTGGCAGGAGTGGCAGGGCTCGAACCTGCGACCCCCGGTTTTGGAGACCGGTGCTCTACCAATTGAGCTACACTCCTGTGAGGACCAAACGTCGCCGCCGATCCGCGCCGTTTCAAGCATAGGCCATGCCCCGATTGCAAGGGCGAAGCCGTCAACCGGGCCGGATCGGGTGGCCGCGCGGCTTGGCCGCGAGCCAGCGCATGAGCCCGGCAGCAAACCAGCGGCTGGCTTGCGGGAAACGCCCTGTTCAAGGCCGGTGTTCTGCGTCAAATTCGCGGCCGGCGATGAACAATTGCCCATCCGCTAATGCCCATCCGCTAAAAAACAAAAACATCGGGAGAGACCATGAACCTGCAAACCGCTGCGAAGCACCCCATCGCCCCGCAGACCCCTCCCCTCCCCCAGGCAAAACCGGAATCGCTCCGGCTTTCGTCGGTTCGGCTGCAGCGGATGTCGGATGCGTTCAAGCGCGACATCGACAAGGGAACCACGCCGGGCGTGACCGTGATGGTCGCGCGCCACGGCCAGATCGGCTGGTTCGATGCGCTGGGTAAGCAAAATCCCGGGGCCTCTGCGCCGATGGCGGAGAATTCGATCTTCCGCATCTTCTCGATGACCAAGCCGATCGTTTCCGTCGGCATCATGATGCTGTGCGAAGAAGGCTACTTCCTGCTCAACGATCCCATCGCGAAATACATTCCGGAATTTGCCCATCAGAAGGTCGGCATTGAGAACAACGGCCAACTCGAGCTCGTACCGCTGACGCGCCCGATCACCATACAGGACCTGTTGCGGCACACCTCGGGCATTGCTTACGACCATACCGGCAATGGTCTGGTGCAGAAATTGTATCAGCAATCGAGGCTGCGCAGCCGCAGGATTACCAACGCCGAACACGCCACTCTCGTCGCCAGCCTGCCGTTGATGTGCCAGCCCGGCGCCGAGTGGAATTACAGCCGTTCCACTGACATTCTCGGTCGCCTGATCGAAGTCGTTTCCGGCAAGACACTCAGCGCGTTCCTGACCGAACGCATTCTGGCGCCGCTGCAAATGGCCGAGACCGCGTTCCAGACCGGTGTTGCGAATGCAAATCGTCTCGCCGAGCCGTTCCCGAACGATCCCTGGACCGGCGAAAATGTGCAGCTCTTCAACATGCTGGAAAAGCCGGTGATGGAATCCGGGGGCGGAGGTCTGGTCTCGACGACGATGGACTACGCCCGCTTCTGCCAGATGCTGCTCAATGGCGGCATCCTCGACGGCAACCGTATCATCGGCCGCAAGACGCTGGAGCTGATGGCGTCGGATCACCTCGGCCCCAAGGTCGGGGTCGAGAGCCATCTGGTGCCGGCAGGCCACAGCTTCGGCCTCGGCTTTGCGGTGCGCACGCAACAGGGCATGGCGCCGTTCGCGGGCTCGGTCGGTCAGTTCTTCTGGAGCGGAATGGCCGGAACGTTCTTCTGGATCGATCCGAAGGAAGACCTGTTTGCCGTGTTCATGTCGCAGGGACCGGGCCAGCGCGAATATTTCCGCACGCTGGCGCGCAGCCTGGTGTATGCGGCGGTGGAGTGACGCGCAGGGTCATTCCGGGGCAGCCCGCCAGGTTCGGCGCGCGGACCGCGCCAACCCAATCTCAACTGATCGTCGCGCCGCCGTCGATGACAATGGTTTGGCCCGTCATGAACGTGCCGGCCTTTGATGCGAGAAAGACCGCCGCTCCGGCAATTTCGTCGGGCTCGCCGATGCGCAACAGCGGCGAGCGGGCGGTGGAGGCCTTCAGCGTTTCCGGATTGTCCCACAGCGCCTTGGCAAAATCGGTCTTGATCAGGCCCGGCGCGATGCAGTTCACGCGGATGTTGTGCTTGCCGTATTCGCAGGCAAGATTGCGCGCGAGCTGCATGTCGGCGGCTTTCGAAATCGCATAGGCGCCGAGCACCGTCGAGCCCTTCAGTCCGCCGATCGAGGAGATGATGGTGATCGACCCTTCCCTGCGCTCGATCATCTGCGGCACGACAAGGCTGATCAGCCAGTGATTGGCGACGATGTTGTTGTCCAAAATCTTGCGGAACTGATCGTCGGAAATTCCGGCCTGCGGTCCGTAATAGGGATTCGACGCGGCGTTGCAGACCAGCGTGTCAACCTTGCCAAACACCCGATTGGTTTCTTCGACCAGGTGCTTCAGATCATCTTTGGTGGAAATATTCGCTGCCACCGAAAGCGCGACCTGCTTGCCGGCCTTGTCGTTGATCGCCTTCGCCACGTCGTCGCAAACCTGCTGCTTGCGCGACGAGATCACCACCTTGGCGCCATGCTCGGCCATCCGCTCGGCGATGGCACGGCCGATGCCGCGCGAGGAGCCGGTGATGAGAGCGACTTTTCCCGACATATCGAACAAGTTCATGCGTTTCTCCCAATCATTGACCCGGCGGCGGATGCGCCGGTTTCATTCAATTCAGCTTGCGCAGCGTTGGCATCATCAGACAACCAGCGCATCTTTAGCCAAATTTACTGGCAGTTGCGATTTCCGGTCCGGCCGGCTGATGCATGGCGTTGTGCGAAGCGTCGGCGATCCACGGCTGCTGGTTGACCATCGGAATTCGCCAGCCGCTGTGACCGTCGCTTGAAAGATGATCGAGCCGTGTCACCGAGCAATTGTCGATGGTAAAGGCAAGGCCTCGCTCCGGCTGGTTGCCGAGGGCCAGTCCAATCGCCGCCTTGATGGTTCCGCCGTGCGCCACCGCAATCACGTCCTTGCCGGCGTGCTCGGTATTGATCCGCTCGATCGCGCCGCGCACACGGTTGTAGAGATCCATAAAACTCTCGCCGCCCGGCGCCGGATCATCGATCGGCGCAAACCAATAGCTGCCGACCGCGATCGGCCGGCTGGCGAAGAACGCCGCACGGTTTAGACCCTGCCATTCGCCGAGATGCTGTTCGGCGAGTGCAGCGTCTTGCTGCAGGCTCGCGGGCTTCGGAAATCCCGCGGACCAGATCGCATCGGCGGTTTGATGCGTCCGCTTCAGATGGCTAGCATACCAGACCGCCTCGCGCGGCAGAATTTTTCCGACCGCCTCAAACACCACGCGATCACTACAATCGCAGCCGAGGTCCTTCTGGCCGTAGATGCAACCGCCGTCCTCGCGCACCGGCGCGTGACGCACCCACCACCATCGCGTCGCCACAACGCCGCCGGGAACGGCATGCTGCAGAACAAATGGCTTGTCTGGATTGGACATCACAAGGACCCTTCAATATTGTCGCGTGTCCTACGTCAGAGCACAGATCGCCTCAAGTCACTTCGGCGTTTGAAATCTTGTTTGAAATTCCGCAAGGCGGCAAGCGTAGCTGTTTTGACGCGTTTCCTTGACGCGAACCGGTGGTCGCTTCGCTGGAAGACGCTATGGATCATAAAACTACAAGGAGAAACTCATGGGCCGCCTCGAAGGCAAATCTGTCATCATCACCGGCGCGGGCAGCGGCATCGGACGCGCGGCATCGCTGTTGTTCACCAAGGAAGGCGCCAAGCTGATCGCGGTCGATCGCAGCGAGGGTGTGAAGGAAACCGTCGAACAGGTGCGCCAGGCCGGCGGCACGGCCGAGGCCGTGATGGCCGATGCCGGTTCAGAAAAAGACGTGATGGCCTTTATCGACAAGGCGGTGTCAACCTACGGTCGGCTCGATGCGATCTGGGCCAACGCCGGTGTCAGCGGCGGGCTGGTGCCGCTCGCCGAACAGACCGTGGAACACTGGCAGGAGGTACTGCGCGTCAATTTGATCGGGCCGTTTCTCGCGATCAAGCATTCCATGCCGCATATGATCAAACAGCAATACGGTTCGATCGTCTGCACCGCATCGGTCGCAGGCCTGAAGGCCGGCGCCAGCGGGCATCCTTACGGGGCCAGCAAGGCCGGCGTCATCAGTCTGGTGCAGACCACGGCGTATTCGCTGTCCGGTACCGGCGTGCGGATCAATGCGGTATGTCCGGGCCTGATCGAGACCGGCATGACCAAACCGGTGTTCGACCGCGCCAAGGAGCGCGGCACGGAGGACAAGATCGGCCAGCTCAACCCGCTCAAGCGCGCCGGTCAGCCGCACGAGCTCGCGGCGATGGGATTGTTTCTCGCCAGCGATGAGGCGTCGTACGTCAACGGACAAGCGATCCCCGTTGATGGCGGCCTCACCGCGTCGATGCCGTATACGGGCAAACCGATTTAGTGGATCGTTGAGGTGCAACGCGTTCATCGAGGTTGTGATCATGTCTCCGACCTCATCCCTGCGTAACGGCTTCGCCGTTATCGCTGGAGGAGCGCGCCCTTGCGCGCGTCTCGAAGGATGGCCGCGAGTCCCTGCGTTGCGCCCATCCTTCGAGACGCTTGCTTCGCAAGCCCCTCAGGATGAGGTCCGTATCCTTCACACGCTCTTTCGCTGGCGACAAAGGGCTGGGAGTGTGACGCGTTGAGACGTCATCGCGAGCCGACGAGTCGCGCGAAATGCGTAGTCAATGTCGTCCCCGCGCACGCGGGGACCCATACGCCGCGGCCTTACATTTTGGCACGGTGGCTAACGGTTTCTGCTCCAATAGACTAAGGTGGTTATGGGTCCCCGCGTGCGCGGGGACGACGCATGGTGGGGGTGTGCGTTCGCACTCAGCGAGCCGCAACGGATTCAATTTTCAGACAGCTGCATTGTTCGCAGACGCAGCTACGCGATCCCGCGGCGCGATGCGCCCGAGGCGTGCTGGAATCTTTCGCCCAGGAAAATGAGGGCGTGGGGAATGCCGGGTGCACGGTGCACCCGCAGCCCGTGTGCAATGGTAGTAAGCACACGGTAGTCACCGCAGGTCACCGGAACACCCGGCATTCCCGCACGCAATGGTTTTAACGGCTTATATCGTGCTCTCCCCGGCGACGAATTCGTCTTGTCACCGTCGTCGGCGGATTGAAGGTTTTGCCGAACCCGGTTGGGCCAACGATAACCTCCGCCGACTTGACACCAGCAACGGGTGCCAGGACCACACGGTTTTGCCGTCCGCGACCCGTCTTCGCCAAGAGGCTTCGCCGGGCTGTGCACCTCCGGCGAAACTTTAGTGAAAACGGAAGCAGCATCGTTCGTCTGCGCGCCGCAATTCGCTCACGAGGTTCAACTCGCCCTGCGATCGCCAATGCGCGCCCGACGCTGCCGCGTCCACCGCATCCCACCCCGCGTCCGTGACGATCGCGATACGCCCCTCTCATGGGGTGAGACGGCGAGGGATATAGATTTGATTTGGATAAAACGGGAAGCGGAATATTTTTGCAAATGGGGCTGGACAGGAAAATCGGTGATTTGCCCGTCGGGCAAATCAGTTCACAAGGTGGACGGAGTCGCTTGCGCCAAGCCCACCACTCACTGGCCGTGACACTAGCTCGGCGCCGGAATTTTGATTTGTCTGATCGTCCTTTTTCCAGCGGCGGCAATCAGCTACGCCCCGATAGCGACCAAATTCTGCAGCGCAGCCAAGTGTCGCGATGTGCCAAGAGCAGCCCTCAGATCACCGTTCAGGTAGCCCCGCCCTGCGAAGCCCTTCCGCGAATACTGAGAGATCCTCCGGCCGTTTGATCGGCAGCCAATCCCCGAGATTTGAGATGCGGAGCGCGGGGTGGAGCTCTCGCAGCTGATCCATTGCCCGCCGAGCTTCCTCCGATCGGCCGGTCAATGCTCGGCTCGCGGCGATGATGCTAACTGTCATCAGGAAGCTCGGCAGGTTTGTGTATGCCTCCTCCGCCCACGCGGAAGCCGCGTCAAAGCGGCCTGCGAAGAGATGTGCCATCGCGATTCCTGCCTGCATTCGGTACAATTCCGGATCGACGGGACTCAAACGCATGGCGCGCTCGAAGTGCTCGATGGCGCTTTGGGATTCGCCGCGCCAGGTTCGCAAAAAGCCGCCGAGAAACCAGGCCGATGCCAAGTTGGGATTGAGGAAGACGGCTCGGTCGAGCAATGCGATACCGCTATCGAGATCGCTTGTTAGGTGGGCAAGTGCATGACCACCTCGCGTGAGCGCCACTGCATCGTCCCGGCCTAGCTCGACGGCGCGGCGGGCCAATCGTACGCCCTCCGCTATTTCCTGCGGGCTATGGCTCGCCCAGCCATTGACTTTGCGCCAGACGTAGCACCACGCCGCCATTGCGTAAGCCGCAGCAAACTCGGGGTCGAGCTCGATGCTTCTTTGGAAAAGCGGCAAAGCCTCCTGGACGGGCTCCCTGCTGCCGCGATGCAAATGCGCGAGCCCGCGCAAATAGCAGTCATACGCGTTGAGGCTCGCTGTCGGCTTGCACTTCGCGCGTTCGATCTCCGCCAGCTCGACCCGCGGAGCGATGGCGCCGACGACGCTCGCGGCGATCCGGTCCTGCAGCTCGAAGATGTCGTCGAGTGTACCTTCGAAGCGCTCCGCCCAAAGGTGAGCGCCTGTGCTCGCGTTAATAAGCTGTCCCGTGATGCGGACACGGTCTGCGGCCTTGCGCACGCTGCCTTCCAGCACATAGCCAACCCCGAGCTCCCGCCCGACCTGCTTCAGGTCCACAGCCCCGCCCTGGTACGTGAAGCTCGAATTGCGGGCGATGATGAACAGCCAGCGAACGCGCGACAACGCTGTGATGATGTCCTCCACCACGCCGTCAGCGAAGTAGACCTGCTCGGGGTCTCCACTCAGGTTCTGAAACGGCAAGACGGCAATGGATGGCTTGCTGGGAAGGAGGAGCGCCGGTCGAGAAAGCTCATCCGATGAGCGCGAACCGATTTTGGCGGGGCCACCTGACGATTGTGCTTCCGTAACTTCGCCAACAAACCGAAAGCCCTTGCGAGGAATTGTGCGAACCAGGTGTTGCTCCTCACCACTGTCGCCGATCGCTTTGCGTACAGCGTTGATGTGGCTGGTCAGGGTCGATTCAGAGACGATGCGTCCGCCCCACACGGCATCCAGCAGGCTATCCCTGTTGACGACGCGCTCACGGTTCTGCACGAGGTAGACCAACAGGTCGAAGACTTGCGGGCCAACGGAAACCGCCGCGGAGCCTCGCGTAAGCTCCCGCCGCTCAAGGTCGAGCACACAATCCTTAAATGCAAACTGCATGTCGACGCTCCCTAACCACTGGGATGTTGGCAGCGATAGGACACGGGATTGCATGGCACGGGCCGGGCTCCTTTGGACGAGAATGCAAGGTAAACCCAAGAGGAATTCAAGGCCGCAGCAAGGCCTTCCGGCGGATTTGCAGGCATTCTCTTAAACACCAGCCAGATTGCCTGGTGAAAAAAGGAGCAGCCATGAGGATCGTCGTTATTGGAGGCAGCGGCCTCATCGGAACGAACCTCGTCAGCAGACTTCGCCAGAAGGGACATGAGGTCGTAGCGGCATCGCCTGCCTCAGGCGTCAACACAATAACGCGTGAGGGACTGGCCGAAGCTCTTTCGGGCGCCAAGGTTGTCGTCGACGTGGCGAATTCGCCGTCGTTCGAGGACAAGGCGGTGTTGGAGTTCTTCGAGAAATCGGGCCGCAACCTGCTGGCTGCCGAGGCCGCCGCGGGCGTAGGGCATCATGTCGCCCTGTCTGTCGTCGGCACCGAGCGGAATCCAGATAGCGGCTACCTTCGCGCCAAGGTGGCGCAGGAAAATCTCATCAAGGCTTCCAGGATTCCGTACACGATCCTGCAGTCGACGCAGTTTTTCGAGTTCGTCGGCGCCATTGTTCAGTCGGCCACGGATGGCGATACCTTTCGCCTGTCGCCCGCGCTTTTCCAACCCGTCGCTTCCGATGACGTCGCTGCCGCTCTGGCCGACATCGCGGTTGCCCCGCCGGCAAACGGTACTATCGAGATTGCCGGGCCTGAGAAGATCCCCCTCGACGCGATTGCGCGGCAGTATCTGGCGGCGAAAGCAGATCGACGTCAGGTGATAGCGGACATTCACGCCCGGTACTTCGGCGCACCGCTCGACGACAAATCCCTCACTCCAGGTGACCGTCCGCGTTTGGGGGCCATCCGATTCGAGGACTGGCTGAGCGGTTCTACGGCGCAAGGTTAGCCGCACTGCGCCCCAACTTTGCTTGATCTTCTGAGAACCAACAATGCCGAACTCATTCTATCTTACCTTGGCCGTGCTGCTCGGCATCGCCGCGATAGCCAACGGTGCTTTCATGCTTATCGCGCCAGAGAGTTGGTACCTCGCGGTGCCAGGCGTGACCACGACAGGCTCTTTTAACCAGCATTTCGTGCGCGACATTGGGTTGATCTTCCTGTTGCTCGGCGGCGCATTCTTGCTCGGCGCCGCACGACCGCATTTGCGTATTCTGCTTTGGGCCACGCCCTCGGTCTGGCTAGCCGGTCACGCCCTATTCGCGGCCGACGGCGGCCTCGGACTGACATAGCTACCCCAGTTGGAGTTTAGATCCATGAGTAAGCCGATCTTGCGCGATCCTTCGCAGGAGGATCCGCCAGCCGCGTCTGAGGTGCGCCAAGGCAACGTGCCGACTGCCGATGGGCGTCCTGCCGATGTGGAGATGGCACGGGTGCTTAGGACCGCACCGCTTCGCATGGCTTTGGATCCGTCCGGCGGCGCGATCGCCCACTGGAAACATGAACCATTGCACGACGTCGTCGAGCCCATGACCCATCACGTCATCATGGCTTACAACGGTTCGATGCAGCGCATGGAGCGGCGGTCAGGAAGATCGGTTGCGATTGGGACGTTTCGTCCCGGGGTTGTGATAATCATTCCGGAAGGATCAAGCTCCCGATGGGATATTCCGAAACCTGTTGATGTCGTTCAGCTCTATCTTCCGCACACAATGCTCGAGCGCGTTGCCCGCGAAGCCGACACCGCCACACCGACCAATCTCCTGGAGCGAACGGCGCATCCCGACCCCATTACATCCCGATTGCTCTTGACCGCGGCCGACGCCATGGAGGGCAACGGGGCCCTGGATACGCTGTTCAGGCATCAGCTGACAGACCTCCTGGCCACGCGCCTCCTGGCTGCGCACACCGGCTCGCCAACCACGTTCCAGCCGACCATGGGTGGGCTGTCGCCGAAGGTCCTGCTCCGCGCCATCGAACGCCTGCGCTCGGACAGCGATGCGGACGTCTCCCTCGCTGCGCTCGCTTCGGATGCCGGCCTGTCGCGCTTCCACTTCTGCCGAGCCTTCAAGGAAAGCACCGGGCTTTCGCCTCATGCCTGGCTGCGCCAGTACCGCCTCGAGCAGGCCATGCAAATGCTGCGCGACACTGACGCATCCGTCGTGTCGGTCGCAGCGGCGCTTGGCTATGCCTCCCAGACCGCCTTCGCCGCGGCGTTCAGGCGGCTGACCGGCGAAACCCCGAGCGATTGGCGACGACGCGTGCGTTAGCAGCAATCGCTCTACAAGCACGTCAATCGCTCTGGAGCGAGGCCCTGGGCGCCCTGTTCAGGCAGCAGCTCGCAGATCTCCTGGCCACGCGCCTCCTGGCTGCGCACGCCGGCTCGCCACGGCGAAACCCCAAGCAATTGGCGACGGCACGCACGTTAACAGCAATCGCTCTGCAACCAGGTCAATCGCTCTGGGGCAGTTGCAGAACTGGTTCGCTAGATCATCGCTGTGCCCACGACAACAACCGACGGAGACAAACGATGGTCTGGAAGAGTTTCATCAGCCAGCTTGCATTCACATCACGACGGAAAGTCCTCCCTGCCGCAATCGTGTACGCGATTTCAGTGATCGTTCACTTCACTTCGCCAGCAGACGGCGGAACGGAAATTCCAACGCATTCCGCTCAAAGGACCAATCCCCTCGAACTTCGCAACGTTATTCACGTCGGCGATTCCACTGGCGGCGGCAACGCGCGGATTTCCGAGAAAATCAAAACACAGGAGTAGATCACATGCGACTCGTCATCATAGGCGCCGGCTTCGCCGGCATGTACGCCGCACTTTCCGCTGCCCGCCTGCGCGACATCCAGGGCGTTTCGCCCGAGGAGTTCGAGATCGCGCTGGTTGCCCCAGAGCCGACGCTGGTGGTTCGCCCGCGGCTCTACGAACCGAAGCCCGAGACCCTGACGGCTCCTCTGCTGGATGTCCTCAAGGCTATCGACGTTGTCTATGTGCAAGGCAGCGCCGAGACGATCGACGCCAAGTCTCGTACCGTGGACGTCGTCGCCGCCAAGGGTGCGCGAAAGACACTGTCCTACGATCGGTTGGTCGTGGCCACCGGCAGCCGGCTGTTTCGTCCGAATATTCCCGGCCTCGCCGAGCACGGTTTTAGCGTCGACGACCTCAGCGATGCGATCGCCCTCGACAAGCACTTGCACGGCCTTGCCGATCGGCCCGCAATGAACGGGCGCGACACGGTTGTGGTTGCCGGCGGCGGGTTCACCGGCATCGAGGCGGCGACGGAGATGCCCGCGCGGCTCCGCAAAATCCTCGGCAAGGATGCCACGCCGCGCGTCATCATCGTCGACAGGAACAGCACGATCGCCCCCGATATGGGCGAAGGCCCCCGCCCCGTCATCGAGAACGCCCTGCTCAAGCTCGGTGTCGAGACCCGGCTCGGCGCCGGCGTCGCGTCGCTCGATAAATCCGGCATCACGCTTTCCAATGGCGAACACATCGAAACCGAGACCGTGATCTGGGCAGCCGGCATTCGCGCCGCTCCGTTGACCCAGCAGATCCCCGCCGAGCGCGACAACTTTGGCCGGTTGCTCGTCGACCGGGATTTGCGTGTGCCCTCGGTGCCTGGCGTGTTCGCCACCGGCGATGCCGCTCGCGCGGCAAGCGACGATGTCGGCAACTACGCGCTGATGTCGTGCCAGCACGCCACGCGGATGGGCGCCTTCGCCGGCAACAATGCCGCCGCCGAGCTGCTCGGCGTGCCGACCAAGCCGTATCACCAGAAGGCCTACGTCACCTGTCTCGATCTCGGCGAAGCCGGCGCGCTGTTCACGCGCGGCTGGGAGCGCAAGGTGGAGATGGTCGGCGACGTCGCCAAGAAGACGAAGCAGGAGATCAACACCGTCTGGATCTATCCGCCGAAGGCCGAGCGCGCCGCTGCGCTGGCGTCGGCTGATCCGGAGCATGTCACCGATCTCTGAACACCTCACCAGCATTGGCCGCGCTTCCCACGCGGGAAGCGCGCCCCCCACCAAAATCGAGCGCAGGAGTTTTCAAAGATGAATCGGATGATCCACAACACTCAGCAGGAGACAAACATGAGCCTAGACATCACCTCACACCCCGTCAGATCGGGGTCCGACGAATTGGTTCCGTCGCGCTACGCGGTGCGGGTCGGCGACATTGACGTTCTGGTCGTCAGCGATGGCGTGCTACCGCTCCCAACCGCAATGTTGGCACACAACGCCGACCCGGCCGTCCGGGCGGCCTGGCTGGACGACATGTTCCTGCCGCCGGACGCTTTCGACTGGCCGCTGAACGTGGTCGTGGTACGTAGCGGCGGCCAGACCATACTCATCGACGCTGGGCTAGGGTTCGACCCGGACTTGCACTTGCCGCGGGCCGGGCAGTTGATCAAGCGACTGGAGGCCGCCGGCATCGATCTTGCGTCCGTGACCGACGTGGTGCTTACCCACATGCACATGGACCACATTGGCGGGCTGCTCGTCGACGGGGTGAAGGACCGGCTGCGTCCGGACCTGCGGATCCACGTGGCGGCCGCCGAGGTCAAATTCTGGGAGTCGCCCGATTTCTCCCACACCTCCATGCCGCCGGGGTTCCCGGACGCGCTTCGGTCGGCCGCCAAGCGGTTCATGAAAGTGTACCGCAGCCATCTGCGGCCGTTCGAGGAGGAGTACGAGGTGGCGCCGGGGGTGGTCGTCCATCGCACCGGCGGCCACACCCCCGGGCACAGCGTGGTCCGCCTGGCGTCCGGCGGCGACGGGCTGACGTTCGCCGGCGACGCCGTGTTCGCGGTCGGGTTCGACCAACCCGACTGGCACAACGGCTTCGAGCACGACCCCGAGGAGGCGGCGCGCGTTCGGGTCCGTCTTTTGCGGGAGCTGGCTGAGACCGGCGAGATGCTGGTGGCCACTCACCTGCCATTCCCGTCCGTCGGCCGGGTGGCGGTCGACGGCGACGCCTTTCGTTGGGTACCGGCCTTCTGGGACTACTGACCGCTTGTCGGGTTAGGGCCGAACTAGGGCGCGTACTAAGCGCTTCATCCGATACGGGCCGCGTTTCCAGCGCCGGAGCGCGGCCCGCTCACCCAAAATCGCTGGCACCGCAATCTCCGTCGATGGCGGCTGGACCGCGCAGTCGGGCGCTTCGGGTGCCCGGCCGCGAATGACCCAACGGACATCCTCGAACGTTCCACATTCTGCTCTTAGAGAGACAGCCTGCTGGCTCGATGGAGTAGTTAGGCCGGATTGAGCGCACTGATGGTGACGTAATATCCGTCAGGATCGCGGAGCGAAAACTCCGTAGTTCCAGTGTTGGGATTTACGTGTGGATCTTCTTCGAGCCGGCTGACAAGCGCGCGCGCTCTTGTCAAAGCTGCGTCGAAGTTGTCGACCCGGATGAACAAGAGGAGGCCGTTGCCAGGCTTGGCGCGGTCGGGACTTCTCAACGAGGGATGCTCGTGCGCACCCCACTTGTGCAGACAGAGCAAGACCGTTCCATCCGACTGGTCGACGATTTGCCCGAAGTGGTCGTGGGCAGGTGCCGTCTCCGGCAGGCCAAGTAGCGACTGGTACCAGTTGAAGCTCTGTGGCACGTCAGCTACGCCAATGATGGTCCACGTGCGCTTCATAGGTTCCTCTGCACCAAAACGTTGCTACTCGAACGCGGCAGGCGGATCCGGCGATTGAAGGTCCTCAAGCCGTCCCCACTGCCGCGTCGTCCAGAGGAATAACTACGACGAGCAACTTACGGGCACCCTCAGACTATGAAGTCCGTAGAATGGAGGGCCGCCGTGTGCACCCCATTCAACGTGATGGTATCGTTGGCCGTCAGCTGGATCACGGCATTCCCAGAGCTATCATCGCTGATGAGGCTGGACAGGGCCGCCCAGCTTGCGAACCCGTAATCATGCACGTTGATCACATCGTGCTCTGGTGCCGTGCTGCCTACGGCCAGATTGCCTTGATCGAAGTCGTTGATCACGTCGATGCCGGAGCCGGTCTTGAAGACGAAAGTGTCGTTGTTCGGTCCGCCCCAAAGCCGATCATTTCCGCCCCCACCGTTCAGGATATCCTTGCCGCCGGTAATGGAGCCAGGTGCGGAGGGAGCGTAGCTCTGCGCATCGCCGTAAAGGGAATCGGTGAGCGCCCCTCCATTGAGGACGTCGTTCCCGCCGTGTGCACTGCCTGACATGCTTGCGGCATCACCGATCACGCTAGTGCCAAAAATGCTCGGCTCGCCACCAGCAACGACGGTGAGAATGTCATTCCCGCCATGCGCATTGTCGGTCAACGACGTAAGCGAATCCCCCGACAGACTCCCACCTGCTATTTGCATATCGCCACTTACAGTCAGGGAGAGATTGTCGTTCCCGCCACGCGCATTATCGGTCATGGGACCAACGGCATCCCCGCTTAGCCTCGCTACGCTCTCCAGTCCGGTTTCGGTAACGCTAAGCGTGTCGTTACCACCGAGCGCGTTGTCGGTCATGGAACCGCCGGCATCCCCGCTGAACACGTTGTCAAACGCTCTACCCCCGGTCACCCCCGTAAGACTATCATTGCCGCCTCTTGTGTCGCCCGACATGTCGCTTCCGGCATCTCCGTAAATAGCAATATTCGAGCGGAAATGGCCCCTGTCCTCCGCATAGAGCGTGTCATTGCCGCCCGTGGCATTGTCGAACATGAATTGGGCGTCACCGATAACGGTGGCACCACTAAAGGGGAAATCAACGTTCGCCACGAGACTGTCGTTTCCTCCGTGGGAATCGCCATGCATGGTCGTGTCTTCGCCAACGAGAGTCACGAACGCGTTAACGCTAAGGATGGTTGCCGTCAGTGTATCGTTCCCACCCCAGGCACCGATTGGGAAACCGGGGTCGCCGACCACGGTCATGGATTGGCCAAAGTCAGGAAGGGTGACCGTGATTGTGTCGTTTGGCATATGGCGCATGGCGCAGCACTCCATTTCATTTCAGTCGCGGGGCCTGAAAACAGTGGAGGGTCCTTGCGAGACGCGTTGTGGCCACGCTTGGGATCAAATCTACTTCGGGTTGATGGCGGAAATTTGCTGCGGACTGGATTTGATTGCGAGACCGTAATCTTACGGTGGTCCCAGTGTTGCGAAATGAACAGACGCCGGGCTCGCACCTGATCTTTGATCCTCGCACTTCATCACGTGATCATATTTCCGATCGGCGCAGTGACGGGCTGTTCGAAGGGCGGCCCGCGTCCGTCGTGGTGACGCGGTCGCGTCGAGGTCAATGCCGTTCCGTAATGCGCAGGGAGTGACCGCCCGCTACTCCCCTCATCGTTTTCGGGGTCCCTCTGGAAGCATAGATAAGTGCCGGGACCGCGCGATCGCGATCTGCAAAAACGTTTGATGCCGCGTGATCGGTGCTGGCATGGCAACGGTTGGAGACGATGCGTGACGGATGTGGGGACGATGGCGGATCGACCGAAGCGCAACAACGGCGCGGCGCACGTTCCTGCACTGGTGAGCGGCAACAAACTGGCTCGAGGTGCGCACCGAGATTGCCAGCGTCTGCCAGGTCGCCTGCTCTGAGCGAGCCCTCGATGATCGACTTGGCGAGCTGGTTAGAGTCCTGGCGCTTCGGGTGCTTCTTTCATCGGCAGGACATTCCCTCTTCCATGCTGCCCCAGAAGCCACATTGCGGGCCGCGCGCGTGTAGCTCGGCCCGGAAGATCAATAGAACTGCAGCCGCAACAAGGGCCGCCGACAGCAGGATTGAAAGTCTTGTTCGCATTTCGCCAATATGCCCCTGGGGACCGCCCGTTTCCAGGGCGGGACCTGCCAGATCAAACTGACCTACCCGGCAGTTGTGTTTGCTTGCGGTAAACGAGCCAAGCTCGCAGACTGACGCTGCACCCGGCGCGAAAAACGATCCGCTGTCACGCCGCTCCCGCCTTCTGGGCGTATTCCCAGGAAGCCTTCGACAGCGGCACGGTGCGCTTGGCCGATTCCATGGCCTTGGCGCTCGCCGCTGTGCCGTCGCGAATGCGTCCTGCGATTCCTTGGGTGATGCCGGCGAGCCGGAACAGGTTATAGGCAAAATACCAGTTCAGATCGGGAGCGGCGCTGCGGGTGATGTTGCAATAGATTTGCGCGGCTTCTTCCATGCTCGGGATATTCAGCGCCTTGAGATCGGCACCCGCCAGACCGGGCATGGTCCATTGCATCAGGAGATAGGTGAAATCCGCCATGGGATCACCGAGCGTCGACAGCTCCCAGTCGAGCACCGCAATCACCCGCGGCTCGCTGGCATGGAAAATCATGTTGTCGAGGCGATAGTCGCCGTGCACGATCGAGACGCGCTCCTGCTGCGGCACCGTTTTCGGCAGCCACTCGATCAGCTTTTCCATTTCGGGAATGTACTGGGTCTCCGACGCACGATACTGCTTGGTCCAGCGATCGACCTGACGCGCGAAATAATTTCCCGGCTTGCCGAAATCGCCGAGCCCGATCGCCTGCGGATCGTAGGCATGCAATTTCGCGAGCGTCTCGATCTTGCTGGTGAAAATCCTGCGCCGCGCCTCCGGCGACTGGGTGGGAAGCATCGGATCCCAGAACACCCGGCCCTCCTCCATCGACATGATGTAGAAGGCGGCACCGATCACCGTGTCGTCGGTGCACAAAGCATAGGCTTTGGCGACCGGAAAGTCCTGCTTGCCGAGCGCGGCAATGACGCGGAATTCGCGATCGACCGCGTGCGCAGACGGCAGCAGTTTTCCAAACGGCTTACGGCGCATCACATAGGATCGCCCCGGCGTATCGAGCCGGTAGGTCGGGTTTGACTGGCCGCCCTTGAATTGCAGGACGGTCAGCGGTCCCTGATAGCCTTCGACGTTGTCGCGCATCCAGCCGTCGATGCGCGCTTCATCGATCCGATGCCGTTCCTCGACGGGCTTGGTTCCCGAAAACTCTTCGTCTTTTCTGACGCCCTCGGCCACGGTGACGCTCCCTGGGGTTACTTGGGGAGCGCCAACCGGAAGCTCCCGTTAGTGCGTAGCGGGAGCGTTTGCATACTTCCGAAGTTCAAGTCTGGCAATGGCGCGGTTATGGACCTCGTCCGGGCCGTCCGCCAGGCGCATCGTGCGCATCGAGGCATAATCCCGCGCAAGACCGGCATCATCGGAGACGCCGGCGGCGCCGAACGCCTGAATGGCGTTGTCGATGATCTTCAGCGCCATGTTGGGCGCCGCCACCTTGATCATGGCGATCTCGAGCTGCGCGGTCTTGTTGCCGACCTTGTCCATCATGTCGGCGGCCTTGAGACACAGCAGCCGGTTCATCTCGATGTCCGTGCGAGCCTCGGCGATCCGCTGTTCCCAGATCGAATACTCGATGATCTTCTTGCCGAAGGCGGTGCGCGATGACAGCCGCTTCACCATTTTCTCCAGCGCTTCCTCGGCCTTGCCGATGGTGCGCATGCAGTGATGGATGCGGCCGGGACCAAGCCGTCCCTGCGCGATCTCAAAGCCCCTGCCCTCGCCGAGCAGAATATTGCTGGCGGGAACGCGGACGTTCTCCATCAACACCTGGGCGTGGCCGTGCGGCGCGTCGTCGAAGCCGAACACCGGCAGCAGTTTCTCGACCGTGATGCCCTTGGTGTCGAGCGGCACCAGGATCTGGGATTGCTGCTGATGGCGCGGTGCTTTCGGATCGGTCTTGCCCATCACGATCGCAATCTTGCAACGGGGGTCGCCGACGCCTGACGACCACCATTTGCGGCCGTTGACGACGTAATGATCGCCGTCGCGCTCGATACGGGTTTCGATGTTGGTGGCGTCGGAGGAAGCCACCGCCGGCTCGGTCATCAGGAACGCCGAGCGGATTTCGCCCTCCATCAGCGGCCGCAGCCACTTCTTCTTGTGCTCCTTGGTGCCGTAGCGCATCAGCACTTCCATGTTGCCGGTGTCCGGCGCGGAACAGTTGAACACTTCCGAGGCCCAGCCGATGTGGCCCATCTCTTCGGCAAGCGGCGCGTATTCCAGATTGCTCAATCCCGCGCCACGGAATTCGTCGTCCTCATGCGCCGACGGCGGCATGAACATGTTCCACAAGCCTTCGGCGCGCGCCTTCTTCTTCAAATCCTCGACGATCGGGATCACCTTCCAGCGCTCGCCCGCTTCGTCCTGCTGCCGGTAGATCGGCACGGCGGGCCGGACATGCTTGTGCATGAACGACTGCACACGATTGAGCCATTCGCGCTGACGGTCAGACATGTTGAAGTCCATTGGGTGTTCCTCACATTCTTGGCTTGAAATGTTTATCGACACTGTCTCCCCGCCGCCCCTCGTCCGCAAGACTATTCTTGAGACTGTTCTTGCCGCCGATAGAGCGGCTGCGACGAGGGCCGGCTGGTTGGCTGGGAACGCCGTGCGACAGCGCGCATTGACATTCCCCGGTCTAAAACGATAGTTTCATACAATTGTTTGAATTGCAACGCCCAGACTTTTCCGCATAGGCCCATGACATGGCGTCGGATCACACGAGAACCGCGATCCTCAGCGCCGCCGAGCGGCTTTATGCCGATCGCGGCTTCGGCGACGTCACGCTGCGCGACATCGTCGCCGCAGCGGATGTGAACCTCGCAGCCGTGAACTATCACTTCGGCTCCAAGGACGAACTGATCGCGGAATTGTTCGTCACCCGCAGCCTCGCGACCAACCGCGAGCGGCTCAACGAATTGAAGTTGGCTGAAGAAGCCGGCGGCGGACGTGCCAGCATCGATGCTATTCTACGCGCCCTGGTGGGACCGACGCTGCGCGGCTGCCTCGGCCCCGAGCGCGAGCGCTCGACCGCGGCGCGTTTCATGATCCGCGCCTCGATTGAATCGGTGCCGCCGATCCGCCGGATCAAGAACCGCGAGATCGATCATTTGCGCAAATTCGCCGCCGCGATGAAGCGCTCGCTGCCCGGTCGCAGCGAGGTCGATCTCTATTGGGGACTTCATTTCGCGCTCGCGATGGCGCACCAGACCATCCGCGACAGCGAGCGGCTGACCAAACTGTCGGAGGGCTCTTGCGACCTCAACGATGTCGAGGGGGTCATCGACCGCGTCGTCGCGGTGTCGGTGATGGCGCTGACGGGTGGCGAAACCAAAATCGCCGAAAAGGTCGGCGCGCAACGCGCGCGCTAGGTTAGTCGTGGAGTTTGTGCGGCTTCGATTCCATCGCTGACGCTTCGGAATAGTGTAGCCTGCTTTCGCAGGCGATGGCGTGGCGCGTTGGTACTCAGCGAATTGCTACGGTTTCAATTGTCAAACAGCCCAAACAATTTCAGGTGCGGGTCCGCGATCTCGCGGCGCGATGCGCCCAAGCTGTGCATGACTCTTCGTCCAACAAAGGGCGTGGGGAATGCCGCGTGCCTGACGGAGGTGTGAAGGGCTCGTGTCGCCTATCTTGCGTTGTACGCAGCAGGGATCTTTCAGTTCCGCTTCCTTGCATGGAACGTGGCTGCGCCTGGGATCGTCATGGTCTTTCTGTCGCTCGTCTGAACCATGGTTCGTCCGTCGAACCTGCGGCTTGCTCAGGTTTCGATTGGCGTTCTCTTGTTAGTGATCATTCGTTCTCTCGGTGAGTCTAGCGCGACCGTCGCGGTTCGTGGTAACTTAATTGCTTGAGGGGAAGCGCGAGAGCCATCGGCAATGGCGCGCACCGTCACTCGTCGAACTTGCGCGCTGCCCTCGGACCATCATTGAGGGAGACGCAGCAATGGCCATCGATTTCAGGCTGACGACAGAACAGCGGAATCTGCAGGAGGCCGCGCGTGACTTCGCGCAGAACGTGCTCGCGCCGCTCGTTCCCGATGCAGATGCAGCGCGCGACCCGCATGAGGCCTTCGCCAAGACCAAACCGGCTTATGTCGAGTCTTATAAGCGTGGGTTCGCCATGGGATTCCTTCCCAAGGAGTACGGTGGCGGCAGCGTCAGCAACCTCGACCTCCAGCTGGTCGCCGAGGAGATCTGCGCCGTCGACCCGGGCTTCGCGACGACGCTCCTGGTCAATGGTTTGGGCCTTATGAACGTCGCCTGGTTCGGCACCGATGCCGAA
Source organism: Bradyrhizobium sp. URHD0069 (assembly GCF_000701345.1). Classification (GTDB taxonomy): domain Bacteria; phylum Pseudomonadota; class Alphaproteobacteria; order Rhizobiales; family Xanthobacteraceae; genus Bradyrhizobium. The sequence continues at coordinate 71,040 of NZ_JNIJ01000026.1, forward strand.
AAGGAGAAGTGGCTTCGGCCGGCCTGCACGGACGCGAAGGGAGAGTATCTTGCTGGCTGGGTGGTGAGCGAGGCAGCGGGCCGTCCCGGCGGCACCGCAAATTTCGATGCACCACAGCCGTCGCCCACAGGCATCGGTCTCACCGCCGAACTGATAAACGGCGAGTACGTGCTGAATGGACGCAAATACTGGCCGTGCAATGCCGGCGGGTGGGACAAACAGGGCGCCGACGTCAACGTATGCATCGTCAGGACGGACAAGACGAAGGGCGGCAAGGAGGGTCTGAGCGCAATCCTCGTGCCGAGAGGTACGCCGGGCTTCCGCGTCGAGAAGGTCATCGACACGATGGGCCATCGCCTCTGTCAGAACAATTCGCTCGTGTTCGACAACGTGCGCGTTCCCGAAGAGAACGTTATTTCCGGCACGAAAGGCAACGGCGACCTCGTCATCAGCAAGGCTTTCACATGGTCGGGCCCGGTCGCGGCGATCGCCGCAGTCGGTGTCGCCAGAGCCGCCTACGAATATACCCTCGAATGGGCCAAGGGTAACACGGCAGGTGGTGCACAGCCGATCATGCAACATCAGCATGTGGGTTATCTGCTGTCGGATGTGGCTATGAAGATCGAGGCTGCGCGCTATCTCTCCTGGAAATCGGCCCAATACCTCGATCTCTATGACAGCGAGGGCCATGTCCCAGGCGCTTGGTCGAAGATTTTCGGCGGGGAGACCTGTGTCGAGGTCGTATACACGTGCATGCGCATCATGGGCGTCAACAGCTACGATAGGAGCCATCCGCTCGAGAAATATATGCGTGAGGCCCTGTGCTTCCCGATCTACGACGCCGGCAACATCGGCATGCAGCGTCGTAAGATTCATGGCGTGATGGCCCATGATTCATTCGACCCGCGCGCCTTTGTCGACAACAAGGCGATGATCTTCTCGAAGGATATGGAAGGATTGGACACGTCCCCGAACCTGGTCGAAACGGGGAGGCCTCCGGAGCCGCACAAAGCGGCGGCCTAGTGCGCAGTCCGGAGCGGGCAGACTATACGCGGGTCGAGCGAAGGCCGAGACCCAGCGAGGGGCCGGTGCCGTCGGCGCTCCTGACGGCAGCGGCCGGCCATCGATCAAACAGCTGGGCGCAAGCGATTGCCAAGATCGTCGACGAGGTCCGCCGCGCGTTACGGTTCATAGCGGACCCCCCGTCGGAGGCTCGCATCGTACGAGTTGCTTGCTGCGCTGCCCGGTCAAAATGACGCGATTGACCCAATTCGGAAATGGCGCCCAGAGGCGAAAGAACCCATTTCCTGAGGGCACCGAAGCTCAAAAGGACGGTCATTGGTTTCACCGATTGGACAGGAAACATGTCCTCCTAATTTGGGGTTATCAGACTACCGCCAGTGATCGCGACACAGGGAGGATCACTATGCAAAACTTGATACGGCGCGCGTTCGCAGCCGCAAGCTTCGCCCTGGTCTGCGCCGCATTGCCTGTATCGGCACAGGAAACCGTTCGCATACGGGGTACGATAGAACGTATCGAAGGGCCTGTTTTCGTGGTCAAGACTCGCGACGGTGCGGAGGTGAAGCTGAGCCTCACCGACAATCCGCTCTTTGTAGCAATCGTGAAATCGACGTTGGCCGACATCAAGCCCGGCATGTTCGTCGGCTCAACGGGAATGACGCAAGCAGACGGCAGCCAAAGGGCGATCGAGGTACACATCTTCCCGGAATCGATGCGGGGAACAGGCGAAGGTCACTATGATTGGGACCTCAAGCCGCAGAGCAAAATGACCAATGCCAATGTTGAGAAGACTGTCGCCGGGGTTGATGGACAGATGCTTTCCGTCAAGTACAAGGGTGGAGAAAAGAAGATTCTTGTAACCCCCGACACCGCGATCGTCACCTATGTCACTGGTGACAGGAGCGACCTTAAACCGGGGACCAAGATCTTTGTCGCTGCGAAAAAGCAGTCTGATGGAACCTTGCAAGCTCCACGCATCACGTATGGCAAGGATGGATTGACGCCGCCGATGTGAATACGGCGCCATCGATACAATCGAAGCTGCCTGCGATTGCCGGCGAATTGATCGAGCAATACGGCGCGACTTCCGCCTTCTAAGCGGAGCCAATAGTGGTCATCGATCTTGGCCCAGCCACATATGGCCGACCGACTCCCCAATCGCTAATGGGAAACTTCGAAGACAGCAATCGAAGCAGCCGATTGCTGTGGCATTAGCACAGAAAAGGACGATGCCGATGAGCGCGCTGGTAATGCCAATCCGCCGCACAGCTTGGTGCTTTCTATCGCGCTTAACGAAAGTTTTAATGGCGACGGTGCGGTTGTCTCCTATCTAAACAATGTCCGCGAACAAAGCCGACAGTCATGAAACTGCAATGGCATTAGCGCCTGCGTTCGCGAACCGATCTAGCAGTCATTATGTCACCGGCGTCGAACGCACGCCGAATGTGCCAGTGGCGATGGCCGCAACTTTATAGCTTGTTCCGTTACCAGCTAACAGGAATGGCCGCCTTGTCATGAAGCGGCGGATGTCTCGGACCGCAGGTGGATGAGGAAATTCGTGCAAAAGCCTCTCGATCGTAAGGATGTAGCCGCCCCAGATGATTTGAGTGTCGTTTTGGGGTTTACGCAGATGCTGTCTGGCGGTGGCAACGTGGATGAGGTGTCACGCCTCGCAACCGATCATGGCTGGCTCGACGCGAGTGGTCAGCTCACCGCTGCCGGAGGCCAGCTTGCTCGCGCGCTCCTGCAACAAAGCGGAACGCGAACGATATTTCGTGTTTGGTGAGTCTTTGCCTGCCGGATTCTGGCATGGCGATGCTCGTGACACACGACCCGAAGCGGATATCGGAGGCGCGGCCCCTTGGACATGCGCGCATGCTCTTGCCGATTTGAACGAACGTGAGGCCGATGGCCCCTGGGGAAACGGCCGCCCGAACCCATTTTTCCAGCCCGCCGCGTGCAGGGACCGTTCGCCGCCCGGCAAGTTGATTGGAGCAAATGCGATGCGCTCTTTTTTGGCCCTAAGCCTGTTGATGATCTTGTGTGCTTCTGCAAGCGCCGCGACTGTGCATCACACTATCCCGCGACATCATGTCATCGTTCGTCCTAGCCAAGGGTTCCCGGGCTACGCCGTTCCGGGCTGGGCCTACGCAGCGCCTCCGCCTGCGGTTCGCTACGACGACACACCTAGCTACAACGATCCGTCCAAGTCTGGAGGCTCAACGGCCTTACCTATTGGGAACTAGACATAGCAGCGGAGGACTCGGGAGCGGCGGACTCGGCCACCCCAAATGCGCTCGCGAGACGTGGTAGCGTTCCTGGCGCCGAATACAGCGGGCTTTGCGGCGCCGTGCAGCACCACTAGGATTGGCGCTGCCAATGACTAGACTGCGCTGGCTTTTTGTCATTGATCCCACGGCGCCTCATGGGTCCGAGGGCTGAACTCGCGGCGCAGCACACTTCACCTGCGTGAGTGCTGCCCCGTTCCCCTCTTGACCGTCAGTCACGTTCGAGGATCTTGGCGGGCGTACGCAACGGCCAGCGCCCGGTCCTCTGTCTCCAAGAACGGAGTCCGTATCTGACACGACCCGACGATGAGGTGCCACAAGCCGTTAAGCTTCTGGATGATGACGTTCATGAGAGTGCTTCCTCCCCTGCTTGAGAGGTGTTGTGGACGAATTAACCCGCCGGTCAAGTGTACACATAAGCGACCGTTACATGTCCTGACCCAACCGTGCGGGCAAACGCGAACGGACGACGCAGAGGCTAGTACTGTGGTCGCCGGCAAGGATAGGAGGGGAAAAGCAGGGCGGTAAAGCTGATCAGCGCAAACCAACGCCGCCTCATGCTACACCTCCAGGCAAGTTTCGCGATCCGTTACCCCACCCTGCGCTCACATTCGCGAGCAGCTGACCGAGCCAATGCCTTGGCCGCATCAGCGTGTGCGGCCTTCTCGGCTCGCCGCTCATAGTCCTCAGCAAGCGCCTTAAGCTGATTCGCAACGTGTTGGTCCGTCATTGTTTGGGCCGCCCGGAGTATGGTCCGTGCCGTGTCCAAATATTCTTTGCTCAGCATTTCGCCTCCACGATCCCAGTTCGAACGGCATAACGCCGTCGAACTACAACCAATCACAGAGAGACGGACCGGACTATTGCACCGACGTTCATCAGTGCCCTACATTTGTTTGAGACGAGGATACTTCGGTTTAGGATCACCTCCTGCGCGCCTCGCGAGTGGTGGGAACGTGGCTCCCCCCGCCCGGCGGCTACCTAGCGACATTGGTCGACCAGCTGGACGGGGGCTCAATCATTCTAACGGGATCGCCGTTCGATGGGCACTTGGGCGCAGGCCGCGGTGTCGGTGATGGCGCTGACGGGAACTGAGGCGCAAGGCAAGGCGCCCGCCAAACTGGTAGCGCGCGGGACGCGAACTGATCGAAGCTGCCGACCTAACTGCGGCGCGCCTTTCGGGAGGGTCGCTTCGTATCAATCAATGCCGCAGCTTTGCTCACATCGTACCCGGCTCCATCGCTTCGATACCAAGACGACGGAACAGCGCCGCATCGTGATCTTCGCCGGGATTGCCGGCCGTCAACAGCGTGTCTCCGACGAAGATAGAATTGGCGCCGGCAAAAAAGCACAATGCCTGCATCTCGTCGCTCATCGCGGTGCGGCCCGCTGAGAGGCGGACATAGGATTTCGGCATCATGATGCGGGCGAGCGCGATGGTGCGCACAAAGGCGATCGGGTCGATTGGTTCGATCTTCGCGAGCGGCGTGCCGGCCATCGGGATCAGCATGTTGATCGGCACACTCTCGGGATGATCCGGCAGGTTGGCCAGCGTCACCAGCATATCGACGCGGTCGATCGCCTCTTCGCCCATGCCGACGATGCCGCCGCAACATACTTTCATGCCGGATTCCCTGACATTGGCGAGGGTCTCCAGGCGGTCCGCAAAGCTGTGCGTGGAAATGATCCGGCCGTAATGGCGCTCGGACGTATCGATGTTGTGGTTGTAGTAATCCAGGCCGGCCTCCGCCAGGCGCGCCGCCTGCCTGGTGTCGAGCATGCCCAGCGTCATGCAGGTCTCCATGCCGAGCGCCTTGACGCCCTCTACCATGGCGACGACGGCATCCATGTCGCGATCCTTGGGGCCGCGCCATGCCGCGCCCATGCAATAGCGGGTCGCACCAGCGTCGCGAGCCTTGCGCGCCTCGGCGACTACGCGCTCCACCTCCATCAGCCGCGAAGCCTTCAAGCCGGAATCATGATGGCTCGACTGGCTGCAGTATCCGCAATCCTCCGGGCAACCTCCGGTCTTGATGCTGAGCAGCCGGCTGAGCTGCACCTTGTTGGCATCGAAATGCTTGCGGTGGACAGTCTGCGCCTGAAACAGCAGATCATTGAAGGGCGCCTCATAAAGCGCCAGCGCCTCCTCCCTCCTCCATTCCCGGCAAATGTCGCGGGGTATCGGCGTCACCGATGCGGTTTCGTTTGAGCGCAATGCGAGCGTCATATTCTCTCCTGAGGAATTCCAGACGGCGCCCCAGCCGATCGATGCAGGCTATGCCCGATCGCCGGCTCCGTCGCAATATCTTGCCGCAGCCACACGGGCGATAGTCAAACGACCCGCGCCGCTTCCCTGCTAGATGATGCCCTGCTTTTTCAGCGCATCCAGCCTTGCATCGTCGTAGCCAAGCTTCGACGCCAGCACTTCCCTGGTGTTCTCACCCAGCAATGGCGGCGCGCGATAATCCTTCACCGGCGTCTCGGAAAAGGTGATGGGATTGCGGATCAGCGACAGCGCCGGCTCGAAGGGATGGTTCACCTTTATCTCCATGCCGCGCTCGCGCACATGCCTGTCGGCAAAGACCTGCGCGAAATCGTTGATTGGCCCGCAGGGCACGCCGGCTTTCTCCAATTCTTCCAGCCAATAGGCCACAGGCTTCTTCAAGAAGAGCTCCGCGAAGATCGCCATGATCTCCTTGCCGTGAACGACCCGGTCGTTGTTCTTGATGAATTTCGGGTCGGCCGCGAGTTCCGGACGCCCGAGAACGGCGCAGGTCCGCGCGAACTGCGCGTCGTTGCCGACCACCAGCATCAACTCGCCGTCGGTGCATCGAAACGCGCCCGCCGGCATGCCGCCATTGCCCCAGGTGCCGCGCCGCGGCGGGGTGTTGCCGTTGACGAGGTAAATTTGCGCGTAATGCGACAGCGAGGCGATCACGGTGTCGAGCAGGCAGACGTCGATATGCTGGCCCGCCCCGCCATTTGCCCTGCGATGATAAAGCGCAGCCAGAATCCCGATCGAGGTGTTCATGCCGGTCATGTAGTCGACAATGCTGGGGCCAACCTTCATTGGGCCGGCACCGGATTCGCCGTCCATATGGCCGGTGACGCTCATCAAGCCGCCCATCGCCTGAAAGATCGCATCATAACCGGCGCGCGGCGCGTAAGGTCCGGTCTGGCCGAAGCCGGTCACCGAACAATAAATGATGCCGGGATTGACGGCGCGGATCGATTCGTAATCGAGCTTGTAGCGCTTGAGATCGCCGACCTTGAAATTCTCCATCATGATATCGCAAGACTTCGCCAGTTCGCGGATGATCTCCTGACCTTGCGGTTTTGCGAGATCGACCGTGACCGATTTCTTGCCTCGGTTGGCGCACAGATAGAACGAGTTGTTATTATTCTCCTTGCCCTCGGGATCGACGAGATAAGGCGGCCCGAAGGCGCGCGCATCGTCGCCGCCACCCGGCCGTTCGATCTTGATGACCTCAGCGCCGAGATCGGCCAACATCTGCGCCGACAGCGGCCCCGCGAGCACCCGCGTCAGATCAAGAATTTTGACGCCTGAAAGTGGCAAACCCGACATTCAGATTTTCCTCCGAAATTTGGTCTGTGGCGCAGGAAAACTCGCCGGCGCTGAACCAAATCTGCCGATACACTATTTTCGGCGGCAGAGCATTGCGCTCATGGTATGAGGCCATCCATTTGCGGCGTGCGGTGCGGCTAAAGCGCGTTCTTGCTTGTGCACGGAACCCGCTTTGGCCGCTTTGCGCCAGAAAGCGGTCGTTCCAAATACCAGAAAAGCCAGCGGAACAGCTCAGCATGGCTCTCCATCGATTACGCTAAGTCGAGGCCCCACTTGGGGTGACGTTGAGTGCCACAGCAGAGGCGCGCTGTTTCCGTGACACGGAATGTTACAGTGCGCACGCAGATTTCTCTGTCGCCCGATCGCGAAAAGGTCGCAGCGGCGGCATGCGATAATACTTGCAGCCGTTTCAGGTGAGGTTCACTCTTGCTGCCAAAAGAGCGAGGGCAGGACACGACTCATGCAGGCCTATCTGGCACGGCGACTTCTGGCGCTTATCCCAGCGCTGTTCTTCGCCAGCCTGATTGTTTTCGTCATTGTAAGACTGGTGCCGGGCAACATCATCGACATGATGCTCGCCCAGAACGACGTCGGCGCCGACAAGCTATCGCGTGACCAACTTGTCGGTGCGCTCGGTCTGGACCGCCCGATGTGGCAGCAATATTTTCACTGGATCGGCGGCATTCTGCTGCACGGCGATTTTGGCCGCTCGCTTTGGCAGAACACCCCGGTGCGGGAGCTGTTGGGCGCGCGGCTGCCGGTCACGTTCCAGCTCGGCTTCATGGCGCTGATCGTAGCGCTGATCATCGCAATTCCGATCGGGATCTATTCGGCGATCCGGCAGGACACCGCCGGCGACTATCTCACCCGCTCGTTCTCGATCCTGATGCTGGCGGTGCCGAGCTTCTGGATGGGCACCATGGTGATGGTGTTCCCCTCGATCTGGTGGGGCTGGTCGCCGCAGGTGAAATTCGTCGCGTTTACGGAAGATCCACTGCAGAACCTGAAGCAAATGATCCTGCCGGCGGTGATCCTGGGCACCGCGCTCTCCGCGATAACCATGCGCCTGACGCGCACCATGATGCTGGAGGTGCTGCGGCAGGATTATATCCGCACCGCCTGGGCCAAAGGCCTGTCTGAAAACCTCGTTGTCGTCAGGCACGCGCTGCGCAACGCGCTGATCCCGGTGGTCACACTGATAGGTCTGCAGGCGCCGATCCTGATCGGTGGCGCCGTCATCGTCGAGCAGATCTTCGTCATTCCCGGCATGGGGCTGTTGCTGCTCGACGCCATCAGCCAGCGTGACTATCCGATCATCACAGGGGTCAGCCTCGTGATCGGCTTTTGCGTAATGCTGATCAATCTCGCCGTCGATCTGAGTTATGGCCTGCTCGATCCCAAGGTGAGATATCGCTGATGACGCTGGCGATCGATATCCCCGCTACGTCTGCCCGTACGGAACGCAGCGGCGTCATCCACTTCGTCGTTCGCCTGTTCCGCGAGAAGCCTCTCGGCGCCGCAGGCGGCGTGATCTTCGTCCTGTTCCTGCTGTGCGGAATCTTCGCGGATGTGCTGGCACCCTATGGCATGAACCAGATCAGCCCACGCAATCGCCTGCTGGCGCCGTCCTGGGCCTATCCCTTCGGAACCGACAATCTCGGCCGTGACATGCTCTCGCGCTGCCTCTATGGCGCGCAGATTTCGGTGATCATTGCGTTTGCCGCCGCGTCATTGGCAACTATCGTCTCCATCGTGATCGGCATCCTGACCGGCTACCTCGGCGGCAAGATCGACCTCGTGACCCAGCGCTTCGTGGATGCCTGGATGAGCTTTCCCGATCTCATCATCCTGCTGGTGGTGGTTTCCGTTCTGGGTCCCGGCCTGCCGCAGATCATCGGCACACTCGGCCTCCTGCTCGGCATTGCCGGCTCGCGCATTATCCGCTCCGCCGTGGTTTCGGTGCGCGAGAACATGTATGTGCACGCCGCGCAGTCGATCGGCGCCTCGACAGGCCGCATTCTGTGGCGGCATATCCTGCCGAATATCATGCCGCCGATCATTGTGCTGTTCACGACACGCATTGGTACCGTGATCCTCGCTGAATCCAGCCTCTCGTTTCTCGGCCTTGGCGTTCCGCCCCCGACCCCGACCTGGGGCGGCATGCTGTCGGGCTCCGGCCGCACCTTCATGTTTCAGGGGCCCTGGCTGGCGCTCGCGCCGGGCCTTTGCCTGACTGTCGTCGTCTACGCCACCAACGTGTTCGGAGACGCGCTGCGCGATCTGCTCGATCCGCGCATGCGCGGATCGAGATAAGTTCGAAAATAAACGTCTTCAAAAATAGCCTCGGAGGAAGTGAAGTCATGTATCATTCTCGCGCCGCTTTGCGTCTGGCCACCGCGTCAGTCGCCGTCATGCTGTCGCTCGCAGCTCCTGCATTCGCCCAATCGGAAGCGCCGCCGAAGGCCGGCGGTACGCTGGAAATCGGCACCGTCTATGTCACGCTCTCGGCACTGTCGTTCGATTCCGCCGACTGGAACTGGAAGCATAACCACGATACCGGCTCGGTCTACGAACAGCTCTTCGTCGCGGACCTCTCCAAATCCAAAAGGCTGGGCGGCAAGCATCCGTTCTATGCCGACGCCTGGCTTCCTTCCGACGCCATCAAGGGCGAACTCGCCGAGACCTGGACCTGGAAGCAAAATCCGCTGCGGCTCGAGATCAACCTCCGCAAGAACGTGATGTTTCCGGACAAGCCTGGCGTAATGGCGGCACGCGAATTGGTCGCTGACGACGTGGTGTTTGCGTATAACCGTCTCGACAAGAGCCCGAAGAAGATCTCCGGCTATTTTGATCACCTCGACAAGGTCGAAGCCACCGACAAGCATACGGTGGTATTCACCTTCAAGAACTACAACGCCGAGTGGGATTATCGCTTCGGTTATGGCTACTACTCCGCCATCATACCGAAAGAAGTCGCCGACGCCGGCGCCGGCAACTGGAAGAACGTCAACGGCACCGGCCCCTTCCTGCTCGGCGATTTCGTCCAGGGAAATTCCAACACCTATGTCAAGAACCCCAATTACTGGGGCACCGAGAAGATCAATGGCGTCGAGACCAAGCTCCCGCTGGTCGACAAGATCGTCTATCGCACCATAAAGGACGAGGCGACCTACCTCACCGCGCTGCGAACCGGCAAGCTCGACATCCTCGAAAACATCCGCTGGTCGGCGGTCGACGAGTTGAAGAAGAGCGCTCCGCAATTGCAATGGTCGAAGTGGCTCTCGATGAATGGCCAGTTCCTGGCCCTGCGCGTCGATACCAAGCCGTTCGACGACGTTCGCGTCCGGCGCGCCCTCAATCTCGCTGTCAACAAGCAGGAAATCGTCAAGGAATACTACGGCGGCAATGCCGAGATGTTCGCCTACCCGCAGCATCCTGATTACCTCGGCTATTTCGAGCCGCTCGAGGCGATGCCGGACTCCATCAAAGAACTCTTCACCTACAACCCCGAGAAGGCGAAGAAGCTGCTCGCCGAGGCCGGCGTGCCGAAGGGCTTTACCTTCAAGGTGCAGGTATGCGCCTGCCAGCCCGATCATATCGACCTGGTACCGCTGCTGGCAGCCTATTTTGAACAGGTCGGCGTCAAGCTGGACATTCAAACCCTGGAATACGGTGCGTTCCTTTCAGCCATGACCACCAAGACCAATGCGCCGGGCTATCTCATGAACAATGGGCATACCAATCCGACCACGACCATCCGCAAGAGCTTTGTCCGTGGCCAGGTCTGGAATCCGTCGCAATGGAACGATCCCGAATACGACAAGAAAATGGACACCGTCTATCTCGAGCAGGATGAGACCAAGCGCCAGGCCATGCTGAAGGAGATGACGCGCGAGATTCTGGACAAGGCCCCCTATGTGTGGCTCCCGACGCCCTACATCTTCACGGCCTGGTGGCCCTGGGTGAAGAATTATGGCGGCGAATTGCGCGCCGGCGCGGTACGTCCGGGACCGATCTACGCCCGGATCTGGGTCGATCAGGACCTCAAGAAAAAGCTCGGCCACTGAGTGGGCGCGCCGCAATGACGCGACCGCTGCTCGAGGTCAACAACCTGACGACGCGGTTCCGCACCGAGCGCGGAACCGTGGCCGCGGTCGACGGCGTGTCGTTTCAAGTCGCCCCCGGCGAAACGCTTGCGATCGTCGGCGAGTCCGGATCCGGCAAGAGCGTCACCGCTTTGTCGGTGCTGCGCCTGATCCCGAACCCGCCGGGCCGAATTGAAAGCGGCGAGATCCTGTTTGACGGTGTCAATCTCGTCAAACTCGACGATCCCGGTATTCGCGCCGTACGCGGCAACAAGATCGCCATGATCTTTCAGGAGCCGATGTCGTCACTCAATCCGGCGTTGACCGTCGGCCTCCAGGTGGCGGAGCCGATCAACGTGCACCGGGGAACGCCATGGGCGAAAGCCTACGAGGCCGCGACCGAGCTCATCGGTCGCGTCCGCATTGCCGACGCCGCCAGCCGGCTGAATTCCTATCCGCACCAATATTCCGGCGGCATGCGCCAGCGCGTCATGATCGCGATGGCGCTGGCCTGCGCGCCGCGGCTGATCATCGCCGACGAGCCGACCACCGCGCTCGACGTCACCGTTCAGGCGCAGATCCTGGATTTGCTCAAGGAAGTCACGCGCGAGACCGGCTCGTCGCTGATCCTGATCACGCATGATCTCGGCGTCGTCGCCCGCTACGCCGACCGCGTCGCGGTCATGTATGGCGGACGCATCGTCGAGGTCGCACCGGCGCGCGACCTCTACGCCAGGCCGCAGCACCCCTATACGCTCGGCCTGATGGCCTCGGTGCCCCGGCTCGATGGCGGCGGCGGCCGACGCCTGATGCCAATCGAGGGCCAGCCGCCCGACCTCGCCAGCCTGCCGCCCGGCTGCTCGTTCGGCCCGCGCTGCCGGTCGATCATTCCCCAATGCCGGACAGAGCGGCCTGAACTGATCCAAGTGGCCGACCGCCACGCCAAGGCGTGTTTCGCCAATGTCTGACGCCCTGCCCGGCCCCACGCTATCGGATGAGCCGATCCTCCGGGTGGAGGATCTGAAGGTTCATTTCCCGATCACCAAGGGCATCGTGATCCAGCGCAAGGTTGCGACCGTCAAAGCGGTCGACGGCGTTTCCTTTACCATCCGGCGCGGCGAAACCTTAGGGCTAGTCGGCGAAAGCGGGTCGGGCAAGTCGACTACCGGCCTTGCGGTGCTACGCATGCTGACGCCGACCGCAGGCCGGATCGTGTTCGAGGGACAGGATATCGCTCCGCACAGGGGCGCAGAGTTGCTCGCCGTGCGCCGCCGCATGCAGATGGTCTATCAGGACCCCTATGGCTCGCTGAACCCGCGGATGACCATCCGCAGCATCGTCGGCGAGCCGCTGGCCGTGCACGGTCTCGATGGCGACAAGAAAGCTACGCGGGAGAAGGTCGCAGCATTGATCGCTTCTGTCGGGCTGTTGCCGGACATGGCAGATCGCTATCCGCACGAGTTCTCCGGCGGCCAGCGCCAGCGCATCGGCATCGCGCGGTCGCTTGCACTGGAGCCGAGCCTCTTGATCGCCGACGAGCCGGTTTCCGCGCTCGACGTCTCGATCCAGGCGCAGGTCATCAACCTATTCATGGATTTGCAGGAGCGTCTCGGACTGACCTACCTGTTCATCGCGCACGACCTAGCCGTGGTCCGTCACATCTCGACGCGGATCGCCGTGATGTATCTCGGTCGCATCGTGGAGATCGCCGATCGCGACGATCTCTATCGCAATCCGCTGCACCCCTATACCGAAGCACTGATGGCGGCCGTACCGGTCGCCGATCCTGAAGTCGAAGCCCGCCGTCCCCGGGCCGTCATCTCGGGCGAAGTGCCGAGCGCGCTGCGGCCGCCGCCGGGCTGCAGCTTTCACACCCGCTGCCCCCGCGCCATGGCCGTCTGCAAGACCGAGCAGCCGTTCTTGCGCAAGATCAGCCCGGAGCGGGCTGTGGCGTGTCATCTGCATACGAGCTGAACAATTCGACGATGCGCATGTCGCGAGGGTGGTCAGATCGCTTTGGGCTTGAGGTCCTCACGTCGCGCAGAGCGAGACGGATGTTGAGGTGCGAGCGGTTATGGCACCAAACAGTGAGCTTGCACCGGCTTGTCGTCAACCAGCGAACTATAGACATTGTTCAGCGCATAAGCGGTGGCGAGCAGGCTCGCCGTCGGATAAATCGCTTCTGCCGACGAGCACCCACTCATTGTCCAGTTCGCATTTTGCTCAACAGCCGCGGCAAATAGTGAGCTTGCGATCGACAACGCGGTCCTCGTCGCCGAGCCGCTCGATATCACCGGGACTCTCCGAGGAAATGTCCCTCGCCTGCGGTTGGCGATGGCCAACCGGCGCGGGCATGGCCAGTCGCAGTTCCCGCGAAGCCGATGAAGCATCGCCTGTGCTCCCAGATATATTTGCTCCATTTGCCAGGCCGACAGTCTCGGCGAGAGCGGTACGGCCGATGAGCAAGGCCGCCATGACGAAAGTGCCCAACAACTTGCGCATGAGTGGGTCTCCTGAGCTGAACTTTTTCCCTCGAGCGGCGCGCGAATGCGGCCGCCCGCACCTGGTTTTCATGAACCCTGGTTAGCGATTGCTATCTGCCAGGGGCGGCCCGCCGCGATCGCCGGTCGTCGGAACGCTGCGCTTGCGAAACCGAGGATGCAGCCAGCGAGCGGTGCACCCGATCAGCATTTGTGGCCATCGCCTGCAGCGCCTTCCGATCGATCTTGCTCAGCGCATTGCGAGGCATTGCATCGAGCTCCATGAGGCGCTCGGGAACCTTGTAAGCCGCTAGTCGTGTCGCGAGATTGTCGATTACTTCGGAGATGACCTTTTTCCCTGCCCCTTTTGCGAGCTTCACGAAGCCGACGACCCGCTGGCCGAGCACGGCGTCCGGTATGCCGACCACGGCGGCCTCCTCGACCAAAGGATGCGCCGCAACGATCGCCTGTTCGACTTCTACAGGCGAAATGTTGGTTCCGCCTCGGATGATGATGTCCTTCTTGCGGGCCACGAATATCAATTCGTCAGCTGCGCCGCGCTGCATTAGGTCGCCGGTATGATACCAGCCCCACTTCATGCTCTCCGCCGTCGATTGCGGATCATTCCAGTAACCTGCGAACAGATTTGGCCCGCGGACCAAGAGCTCACCGATCTCGCCGTCGCGGACATCGTCGCCGTTCTCGTCAACCAGCCTGACTTGCGCATCCTTGGTGATTCGTGTGACTTGCCCGGGTCGCGGACCGAAAGTAAGGGTGCCGAAGACTTCGGTTGCAGCCCAGTAATTGTACAGCGGAGCGTCGAAGGCGGAGGTGACCTGCTCCTGCAGATCGATCGGACAGGCATCGCCTCCTGTCAGGCACAATCGCAATGCCCCCAGGTTGCGCGACCGGGAGCGGTAACTGTCGAGCAAGGCCGCATATTGGGCGGGAAAGCCGACATGCAGGCTGCAACGATGTCGCTCGATCGTGTCGAGAACCGTGTCGGCATCGAACCTCTCGAGCAGCACGAATAACGCACCGGTCTGAGCGCAGGACAGAAAAGTCATCAACCCGCTCATATGCGCCAATGGCAAAGGCGCGGCGATGATGTCCTCGCTGTTCCATCCCATGGATCAGAAGGTCGGTCGATTCAGCGAGCGTTGCCAGAGTGTGAACAACGAACTTGGGCTCACCGGTCGTACGGGATGTGGTGATGAGTACCGCCGGCTTGTCCGCAGCCGGCGAGTGCAAGGAAACATCGCTCCTCGCTCCCTCAAACAGCTGCTCCCATGGCAGGCTTTCATCCCCTTTCTGGCCTGCACCAACAATGACGCGTTTGTACTTCGGCAGGATCGCGGGGTCGACCGACGCAACGCTGTCGTACAGTCCGGTTTCGCCAATATAGAGCGCAGGATTCAGTCGTTTCAGGAGCGGTGTCAGTTCGGCGAACGTGAACGCGGTTCGCAACGGGGCCGCAACGGCGCCGATGCGAAAGCAGGCGTAGTAGGCAACGATGAACTCAGGGCGGTTCATCATGTGAAGAGCAACGCGATCGCCCGGCTTCACGCCACGTACCACCATCCCATGCGCGAGACTTTCGGATTGGCTGGCGATCTTCTCGCATGTCCATGCCTCGCCATGAAACAGGAATGCTGCATTCTTCGGCCGGGCTTGTGCCTGGTGTATCAAGACTTGAATTGCCGTTGGTTTCATCGGCTGGTCTCCTTCTGCTGGAGCAGCCAGATTGTGTGGGTTCCGCTACCGCACTGTTTCAGCCATTCGGGAAAATCGTTGCGTTTGTAAGCCGGCGCATTGCGTTCCCTATGGCGCGCTTCGGCATACGTCGACACTCGGCATGCGGCCGTCGGGCGGCGAACACGAAATTAGTTACGGCCGTAACAATCCCGCGAACGACCCTGCGAAAACGACGCCAATCACCTAAAAAAGGGTAATTTTACGCGTTCTAACGCGGCTCGCCGAAACGTGTGCTGCAGCGCGTGATCACGTGTCCTATAGGAGGCGGGGGACGGAGAACTGGAATGAATGAACGGGTCACAAGCCCAGCCACCCATCCCAACGGCCACGCGTTGGGGTCGCTTGGATCGTCAACGCCGAACAAGAATCCAGACCGCAAACCGTCCAAATGCCTGGTCGTCGAGGACGATATCACCATGCGGCACCTGGTGACGAACTATCTCGAAGATCACGACATTCGAACAATCTCTGCCGCGCGGCGGGACGAAGCGGCGAGTCTCCTTGCCCGCCACCAGCCGGATCTGGTGGTGCTTGACCTGCGGCTCGGGCAAGAGGACGGGCTCGATCTGCTTCGCGAAATCCGTGCGCAGTCCGACGTTCCCGTCATCATCACCACGGGTCATCGCCGCGACGAAATCGATCGCGTGGTCGGATTGGAGCTGGGCGCCGACGACTACATCACGAAGCCATTCGGCCTGAGAGAATTGCTGGCCCGTATCAGAGCCGTGCTGAGACGTCGGGAAGCCGGGCAAGTTGCAGCGCAACGGGACACCGAGAAAGGTCGTTGGCGCTTCGGCAACTGGCAGCTTGACCGGCGAACGCGCCGCCTGATCAACTCGTCCGGTGAGCCGGTCGTTCTCACAAAAGGCGAATATGCGCTTTTAACCGCGTTTCTGGATGCTCCGCAGAGACCGCTCTCCCGCGAAAGTCTTTTGCAGGCGACGCGCGTTCACGAGGATGTCTTCGACCGGAGCATCGACGTGCAGGTGTTGCGGCTGCGTCGCAAGCTGGAGACAGACCCGAGCGCGCCCTCCATTATCCGAACTGAACGGGGCATCGGTTATGTCTTCACGCTGCCAGTGGAACCATTGTGACATCGGTTCGCCGGGCGGCAGTGGAATCGTGTGACAGCGACGCGCGATTGGAATGGCGCGTTCGGCAGCAACAAAGGCGGCACCGGTTCGCGTTACGGCCGTAGCCTCAATTGCCCGCACCGGAATGTTCCGGAAACATAGCCCCCTCAGAGTCTCCCAAACCGGAAATCTACGGGAGACACTGATGCTAGCCCTCAAACAAATGCCCTACGACCCATCGAGCTCGCCTGGTCGGGCACCGTGCCGGCTTGACGGACACGTGGCTGCTCGGGAACGATCGTCCAGTTCTGACAAAGCGCCGCTCTCGTTAAGGCCGCAAGAAAAGCCCCAGCGCACATTCCTGGCGGCCCCTTCCCGGCTGTTCGCCGAAACGTTCGCACGAATTCCGGTTCATGCCGGAAACATTTTTTTAGACGTCGTGCTTGCCGTCTTCTCCTGGGTGGTAGCGGAATTCCTCGCTGGCTGCGCGGCCTATGCCGAGGCTTGGCATCCGACCCCGGTGATTATGGAAGGATGTGTTGCTCGCCGCGCCCCCGTGCCGCCTCCGGCGTCGAGCCGTCCCGGCGCGAGGTCTGACCTGAAGGCTATTTCCAGCAAGGCAACACCGGCTATCGAAGGTGCTGGACTGCGTCTGGTCGGGCAAGCGCGATCTCTTCCCGCAACGATGTCCTGCCCCGAACATCGGGCGCCGACACAACATACGCCGAGCGCTCGACAGCGCTGGTACGCCCCGATCAGAGCAGCCGCATCCGTTTTGCTGTCGGCGATCCGCGAACGACAAGCAAGGCACCAGGCCTTGATCGAACTCAGGACCTTCGATGACAGAATGTTGCGCGACATGGGCATATCGCGCGGGGAGATTGAATCCATTGGCAGGCGAACAATCTGGCGGGAATGACGCGATCGCGCTCACTTGGACTCACTGCCAGGATCTGCCGCCGACTCCTGTGGTCGGTTTGCGCGGGTGCCCTGCTCTCAAGCATAGTAGTCGCAGAGCCTCAGCTTCTTTCTGGACCTCCGCAAGCCTGGCTTGCGGACGATCAGGAGCCGATCACGCCTATCCCGCCGCCGCCACGCGCCGATCCCCTCAAGCTTGCTCTTGGGGAACGCCTGTTTAGCGATGTCCGTTTGTCTGCACATGGCGATCTTTCCTGTTTGTCCTGCCATGACATTCGCACCAACGGAGCCAACGGCCGCAACAGCCGAACGTCACAGGATGGATCAACGCCATCGTTCGACACGCTCACCATTTTCAATGCTGCGCTCAACTTCAGGCTGGCCTGGGACGGGCGCTTCCGTACCCTCGAGTCACAAGCCGAGGCATCCCTCGAGAATCCCGCCAACATGCACACCAGCACTGCCGAAGTCATTCGTAAGCTGAACGCCGATCCGGGGATGATCAGACAGTTCGACGCTGCCTATGGTCATGCGCCGGACCGGGAAAGCTTCCTCGATGCGCTTGTGACCTTTGAAAGCTCCCTGCTCACTCCAGGGAGCCGGTTCGATCGCTGGCTCGAAGGCGATGCATCGGCGCTTACTACAACCGAGCTGGACGGGTATCGCATGTTCAAGTCACTCGGATGCAGCTCCTGCCATCAGGGGGTCAACGTCGGGGGCAACTTGTTCGGGCGGTTGGGAGTGTTCCGCGGGTCGGTTTCCGGTCCAGCCAGGATGCGCGTGCCGAGCCTGCGCAACATCGCGACGACGGCGCCCTATTTCCATGATGGCAGCGCGGCAACCCTCGAGGGGGCCGTGCGCCGCATGGCCACGGCGCAGCTGATGCGGAAACTGACCGATGACCAGGTCACGCTGCTGGTGGCATTCCTCAACACTCTTACCGGAAATTATCGTGGCAATCCGGTCACTGGAGCGATGCCATGAGCATCGCACCGCACGTCGCCAAGTTCGTCTGCCTCGTCGTACTGCTCAGCTGGTTCTCGTTGCGCTCAATCAATCCACAGGCTGAGCTCTTCGATCGTGCACTCGCCGAACTCGATCGCTTCCGAATGATCGAGAGCGAGCTCTACCGGGACATCTTCACCGCCCGCACCGGCATGTTGCGCAACTACGATCCACTGGTGAAACAGATCAAGGCCTTGCGCTCCTCGATCGAGCGGCTGCGTTCGATCTCCGCCATCGATCACGAGACGATGCAAGCAGTCGACCGGCTGGCCGCGTTGATTGACCGGCAGGAAGGCTTGGTGGAGTTGTTCAAAACCGAAAACGCCCTCCTTTACAACTCATTGTCGTTTCTCGGACGCTTCAGCGTCCGTTCGATCTCCTCGGATCTAGACCCAGCGATCAGCGCTACCGCTGCTGCGATCCTTCACCTGACGCTCGACAGATCGCCGGGAACGGCGCGCGACGTCCATGAGCGCCTCGACGAACTTGACCGGCAGGCCAACCGAACCAGCCAGGAGGATTCGGTCGAGGCATTGCTTGCCCATGGACGACTACTGCATACGCTCCTGCCCTCCGTTGACCGCGCGTTGAGCGAGATGCGCGGATTGCCGCAAAAGCAAAATCAGGACGAGCTTCGCGCCCTGATTCTCAAACGGCAGATTGCGTCGAGGAAGTTGGCGCGCTGGTTCCGCGTGCTGCTCTACGGGACTTCCCTGTTGCTCGTGGTGTTCCTCATTGACCTCGGCCTCCGCCTCAAGTCGCGCGCCAATGCGCTGCAACGCCGTGCTGCACTGGAGCACGTGATCGCTCAAATATCGATGCGCTTCATCAATGCGCGGCCGCAGGATCTCGATGCTGAAATCGACCGGGCGATGGCCGACCTGACGGCTTATAGCGGCGCTGAGCGCGTATATCTTGTGATGTCCCGCCTTAGCGGGCCTTCACGGGTTTGGCACCAGCCTGGAAAGAGCGCTCCGCCCGGGTGGCCCGAGCTGGCGTCCGACCTCGCGGCGCGGATCAAGACCGGCCCCGACGGCGTAGTCCATATCCCCCGGGTCTCTCAAATGCCGCCGGGCGACGAAAAGAATACCTTGGACAGCTTGGGTATTGGCGGATGGGCATGCGTGACCAGTACCGACCACGAGGGACGGACGGCCACACTCGGCTTTGACACGGTCGGCAGGCCTTGCCGCATTTCGCATGTTGGCGAGCTCGCCCTTTTACGTATGGCGCTGGATACGCTTGTTCACGCGGTCGAACGAAATGCGATTGAAAAGGAGCGCAGGCGCCTGGAAGCGCGTTTGCAGCAGGCGCGCCGCATGGAGACGATCGGTACCTTCACCAGCGGCATTGCTCACAACTTCAACAACATACTAGGCGGCATTCTCGGCCATTCGGAGGTGATGGAACACCACGTGGGCTCGGATGCCAAACTCATTGGTAATCTTGACGGAATCCGCCGCAGCGCTGAGCGGGCGCAGGATCTCGTCAGCCAAATCCTGGCTTTCGGTCGCCGTCGCGATATTCGCCGCAAGCCTCTGAGCATCAGCGCCTTGATCGCCGAGACCGCCTCTATGCTGCAAGTTTCGCTGCCTTCTCACATCGAGCTTGCGATCCATCAGACGCCGGTCGCGGCGATCGTCCTCGGTGAGCACGCCCAGCTTCAGCAGGTGCTTCTCAACCTGTGCCACAATGCAGCCAACGCGATGGCGAATGGCGGCCGCATCGAAATCGCAACCGAGCTGCGCCAAGTTTCCGAAGCGATTTCGCTAAGCCAGGACGAACTTGAGCCCGGTCAGTACGTTTGCATAGCCGTTTCCGACATCGGCAAGGGTATGGACGAACCGACACTGAGACGCATTTTCGAACCTTTCTTCACTACCCGGGCGTCGGGGAACGGCCTGGGCCTCGCGACGGTACGCGAGATTGTGCGCGATCATGGTGGAGGCATGAACGTACACAGCAAACCCAACAAGGGAAGCCGATTCGAGGTTTGGCTGCCCCGGGTTACCGCCACCGTGTCGTTGTCGGAACTAAGTGCAGCCGTGCTTCCCACAGGAAAGGGCGAGGTTGTCATGCTTGTCGCCGGAGACGACGACTGCATGCTGAGAGACGAGGAAATGCTTGCAGCGCTCGGATATGAGGCGGTGGGCTTCGCAACCGCTGATGCGGCGCTCGCCGCATGCAAGGCGAACCCGGGACGCTTTGACATGGCGGTCCTCGGCGAACTCGGATCGCCCGGCCGAACGCTCGAATTGGCAACAGCGTTGCACGCGCTCGTTCCACATCTTCCGATCGTGATCGCCATCAGCTCTGCCATTGAGATAAGCGCTGATACACTCATGACGGTGGGACTCGCTGATGTCGTTCGCTGGCCGATAGTTGCCGAAGAGATCGCAGTCACGCTCGCCCAGAACTCGACGTGGGACACGGTTATCACACATCCGGAGCAGCATCTGTTGCCGTCACCGACGCAGTGATCCGAGCGATCTGTGGCGGCAACAAGATCCGAGCATTTCCGATGTAACCACATCTCCACACGGAGAGATCAAGTCGTAACAGCAAAGGGCGAAATTTACTCCGGTCATCAGTCGCGGAGTATCAAGATGGACAACAGCTCTCTCGATGTATCCCTCCGAAGCATCTCTTCGCCGTGGATTTACTGGAGAAACGAATGTGAGATCCAACGAGCCGTCCGTGCGCTGACTGAGTTCGAGGATCAGACGCTGCGCGACATGGGTATACCAGATCGTTCCCAAATCGAGTTCACCGTTCGGTTTTGCCGCGAGTGCTGACGTCTCAAAGCGACCGTTGCGGCGGTACTGCTTACGATCTTGCCTCGCGCCGGTACGGTCACGAACTTGCAGTGAGGTCGATCTGTAGGGCTATTGCTCGGCAAGGAAACGCTGGATCGCATCGTTGAACGAGGCGGGATCCTGTATGAAGGCAAAATGGCTGACGTTGGCGAGGAACAGCAGCCGTGCGCCTGGAATCGTGGCTGCAATATATTCGGTGTGCTCGCGCTTGATGCCTTCGTCGTGCTCGCCATCCACCACCCACACCGGTGTCCGGATGGCGCGGAGCTGTGATACCGCCGTCGCTCCAGCCGATGATGGCCGCCTTGTCGATCTTTAGATTGTCGAGCAGCGCGATGACGTCATCCGCCATCAGGTCGTAGCCGAACGGCCGCTGGTCGCGCGTGCTGCGCCCGTGACCGCGGCTGTCTACCAGAATAACGCGGTGCGCCTGCGCCAGCACCCGCGCCTGATCGGCAAGATAGTCGGAGTTGGCGAGCCCTCCATGCAACAGCACCACCGGCGGGCCGGCGCCGACCTCAACATGATACAGCCGGATGCCGTTGATTTCGGTGCGGTCGGCGTGACCACCTGCGACCGGAGTCGGCGTCGGCGGCAATGTCTTCCATAACTCTTCCGCAGCGGCGTAGCGCAGCGGCAACGTCACCAACAACAGAGCAACTAAAAGACGGAAGCTCTTCACTTGGTGCCCTCCTGTTCACCGAACATGAGGATGCGAAACGCGATGGCTGATTGCCGCGGAGTTCATCGCGACTGCCTTTCTTACGCTCGTCTCACGCGATCTTTGGCGCGCGCTTAATCAGGCCGCCGCAGATCAGCCGCCGCCAAACTTGGATGGATCATCGTAGGAAGGGGGATCATCGTGGTAGGTACGCACACCACCCGGAACCGTGTCGTCGCGGTAGATCCGCGCACCACCCGGAACCGCGTCGCTTGGGAGCATACCGAAGCTCGAGGTCACGGCATGGCTGGGACGAACGACGACATGTCGCGATTTGGAAGAATGCCCTCTTGGGGCGGCGCTCGCAGAAGCACAAAGAGCGATCAAAAGGCCCAAAGCCAGAACAGAACGCATCGCATTTTCTCCAAGCGACCCATCTCCGTTCTTACGTGGCGCGTAAGCCTGTACCGCAGCAATCTGTAACAGCTCCAAGATTGCTCAAATCAAATCGGGGTGATCATGTCGGGGTGATCATGCGGCGTGCCGTAAAACCACCCCGAAGCCGTTGCTTCACACCAAGGCTTCACACCAAAGCTTCACACCGCTCCGCGCGAGACCAGGCGCGCGGCCAGGTGCAAATGCCTCGCACCTCTCCTGACCTAGCCCAGGCGATTGATGAGCACGATCTAGCTCATTTGAAGCCAGTCTGGCTGGCCGAAGTGGTCGATTCGCGGTGTGCCGTTGCGAGGCGTCGCACCGGGCTTACGGGCAACGAAATACCCAAGGCGACGATTTTCTGGCGCCGCCTATTTTCGCATAAACATTGTTTTCAGCAGCATTGTTTTCAGCCCTGGCGCCCGCCTCCCTTCAACTCAGTACCCGCCAGTCTCGCAAGGGATATTGCCACCACCCCAGGGTTCTGTAGCAAATGCGCCGACGCGCGGCGCCGGAATGCAGGCTCCGCCATAAATATCTCCACGATAAACATAACGAGCCGTGGGAGGGACGCTCGCATAGGCGTTTTCAGCGGCGTGCCGCCTGGCTGCGTAATTTTCGCGAGCCATGGCGGGCGTTGCCAGCATGGCGGTGGCGATCAATCCGACTGACAAGAGCTTGATTGGCGTCATAAAACTTCTCCTTTACGTGAAGCAAGCCAAAGACGTTTGGCCGTACTCACGACATGTGGATAGCTGCGGGAATTTTTAAACGCCACATCTGCTCACGATCATTCAACGCGTCGTGAGAGTTTGCAACGACGTGGTCCGTCACGCCGCCACGTGCGACACGCGTCAGCGCCCCTGACAATTTTGTCCGTCACCCCAAAAAGACTTTTGCAACGGCATCCCCCTCATCACCGACGTTCGCTAGGAGGATCGGCAGGTCCGTTCGTGCCAAGAGTGACATTCCAGGACGATTGGTACCAATCCAATATACCGGCCAGCCTACTTCGTGCAGATCGACGATAGCACGACGACGTCAATGCCGTGCAGGCGCCGCGAACAGTCCGAGAAAACTTTGTCGGAATGACTCGGCCCGCTTTGTCGGAATGAGGAACCCGGCCTCGCCTAAGCAGCTGAAAACATTGGAGCGGGTGAAGGGAATCGAACCCTCGTATTCAGCTTGGAAGGGTTTCGGCGGCTGAATACTTTCAACGCTCATTCGGACAAAAAACCTATTTCCACGCACTGATCGCAAAAGCATTTTTCGCTTGGTCCGAACGTCGGCGCAACCGTGACCGGCAATCACGGTGACGCGAGGGTTTTCGGGATCGCTCATCGCCGAGCGAGCGCGATCCGTCCGATTACGGGGCCATGCGGTGCCGTTCAGCAAGGATCGGAAAACGTGATCCGCCGCCGCGTGAATCATCGCGGCTGGCAGCGCGAATTTGATGATCCGATCCCGCTGCCCGACGGCCGAATGCTGCTCACCCTGCATGACGCCGCGACCTACATCACCAACCTGCCGAAAAAGGAGTGGGCCCTGCCGAAATGGCAGGCCGCGATCGAGGCGCTGATGTTGGTGGCTGATCTAGGGGGTCCGACAATGTTCGCCCGGAATGGCATGATGCGCGCATTGAACCGGTATCATGTTCGGGAGTTTGATCCGTCGCGCAAGGAACATCACTGGGGGGGCGGAGAAAGCTCAAGAGAGACCAATGACGGTTTGGGTTTACGTCGACACCAGCAAGCAGGTCGGCGACCGCGAGCACCTAAAGGTCTTTGCGAGCGAGGACGCTGCTGAGACATGGCTTACGGAAAACGACCCGGAGGGCGTCGCGTTCGAATATGAGGTTCTGGAGTGAACCACACCGGCCGCCGGGTGCATGCCACCATCACGGCGCGGTGCCGGATTTCTGCATGCAGACCTGGCACGGCGGTTTTCAACAAACAGCTTGTGGAACTGCGACGTCAGCTCGCAAGCTGTAGCGGCTTGCCGGTACCGCCCGGCCGGGGGCATTCTGCGCGGCATGGGCACCAAGTCACGCGAGACGATCTACGGCGCATCGGTCAGGGCATCGGCGGAGCGCGCCGCTGAAGCGCGCAAGGTCGCTGATCGGCTCGCCTGTGAAGCCTGGAACAAGCGCATGCTCGGTTTTCAGGGACCGGCCCAGCCCTCCCCGGCACTGGGTGACGCGCTGAACACCAGCTACCTGTATCTTGAGGTGAAATGCCTTGGCTGCAGCACGCATCAAACGGTCCCGTTGAATATCGTGCGTCGGCCGAAGACGACGCCCATCCATGAACTGGAGCGATACATGCGTTGCCGCCAGTGCTCCGAAGTCCGGGGCTATCCCTACAAGCGGAGCCATCTGGTCGCGCTGCGCACGACCAGGATCACGGCGAGCGATCCGCCCTCGACGTGGTGGCCGGGAGAACGATAGTGCGCATGGACTGGCAATTACTCGAAACATTTTCATTTGGCGACCATCCAGCACTGGCCGATGAACTCGTCGGGCTGGTGCTCGAAGGCAAAAAGCGCGCTACGTGTTGGGCGGTTAGCGAGGGGCTGAAAGGAGCCGCTGTAGGAAAACCCATGGTGGCGCTCGATGGCAAGAACAGGCCGCGCGTCGTGCTGAAAACGATCGAGCTAACGCAGCGCCAGTTCGATCAAGTCGATGAGGCATTTGCCTATGACGAAGGTGAAGGCGATCGGTCACTCGCGTATTGGCGCGAAGCACACAAGCGCTATTTCACGCGGGCTGGTCTATTTGAGCCGCAGATGATGCTTTGGTGCGAGCGCTTCCGAGTGGAGCATGTGATCGAGCGGTACTGACAAATGTGCAATCTCTACAGCATCACGACGAACCAAGCGGCCATCGCTGCGCTGTTCCGCGTGGTCAACCGCTACGTTGGCAACCTGCCGCCGATGCCCGGCGTGTTTCCCGATTATCCCGCGCCCGTGGTCCGCAATTCCGGTGCCGAACGCGAGATGGTGCTGATGCGCTGGGGCATGCCGCCGCCTCCGAGAACCGGCGGACCGCCGGTGACCAACATCCGCAATACCACTTCCCCTCACTGGCGCGGGTGGCTGAGGCCGGAAAGCCGGTGCCTGGTCCCGGCAAACAGTTTCGCGGAATACGCGCCAGAACCCAATCCTGAGACCAAGAAAAAGGACGTGGTCTGGTTCGCGCTCAATGACGACCGGCCGCTGTTCGCCTTCGGCGGCATTTGGACCGAGTTCAAAGGCGACCGAGGCACCAAATCAAAACCGATTTCGGGCCCGCATCTTGTCTATGGTTTTCTGACGACGTCGCCGAATGCCATCGTCGAGCCGATCCACCCGAAGGCGATGCCGGTGATTTTGACGACCGATGAAGAACGGTACGTATGGATGCGCGCGCCGTGGGATGAAGCGAAGGCACTGCAGCGCCCTTGCCCGACGATGCCCTGAGCTGGTTTCCCGGTGAAAGTGACGGTGGGAGAGCAGTTTTCGGCTTACCTTGTTCCGGCCCACCAGAAACTGGCAAAAGGCGACTATCAGCGGATCGGCTTCACCGACTCGTTCGGCAGATCGCATTGGGCCCCGCGTCAGGACATTCTAAGAGCCCTGCCTTACATTCGCGAAGAATGCGATCGATTGGCGAAGCCGCCGCCATTAGCGCGCCACGCGCCTGATCAAGGCTGGAAACGGCAATTCGACGAACCGATAGCCCTGCCTGCCGGACTGGCGCTGATCACCCTGCGCGACGCCCCAACCTACATCACCGAGCTTCCGAAAAAGGAAGCCGCAGAGCCGGAATGGCAGGCCGCAATCGAGGCGCTGATGCTGGTGGTCGAGCTAGGCAGACCGACGATGTTTGCGCGAATCGGCGTCATGCGGGCATTGAACCGGGGCCACGTTCGCGCGTTTAACCCGTCTCGCAAGGACCCTCACTGGGGACGCCGCAAGCTGGCGCGAGATCGATGAAAACAGTCTGGATTTACGTCGATACAAGAAAACAGGTCGGCGACCGTGACCATCTCAAGGTGTTTGCAAACTCGGACCTTGCCGATGAGTGGTTCGTGATGAACGATCCTGAAGGCGTCGTGTTTGAATACAAGGTCATAGGCGTAGATGACGAAACCGGGTCAGGACGCCAACGGCATCGCTAGGACCGGCCGATCATCACATGAAATGCCCGGCTGCGGCCGGTGGTTCGACATGCGCGATCTCGGCCAAGTCGCCGAGCACGTCCACGATGCTTGGAGGAACCAGCCCCCTGCCACCACCCGGTCAAGGCACCGTGCATTAGCGCGGTGTCGCACCACTATCGGGAACGTCGCAAGCCGGCGCGGCATCGGCAATGATGTCCGGTTTGACGCGCATTCCGGACTCAAGTCGGACATCGCGCCATGTCCGATAATGGGATGGACCGGCTGCTTCCCCCACGGGGATAGTCTGCAAAGACTATACCGCAGCACCCGGAGAAGCAGCTCATGGATACCACCACACCGCCCTTTGCCTCGATCGGCATCGACATTGGCAAGGAAGTCTTCCACATCGTCGGCTTCGGCACTGACGGCAAGATTGCTTTTCGTCGCAAGATCAAGCGACTGGCACTAGCCGAGACCTTCAAGAAGTTGCCACCTTGTGTGGTCGGAATGGAGGCATGCCTCAGTGCGCACTTTGTCAGCCGGGCCCTGCGGCAGCTGGGCCATGAGCCGAGGATTATCCCGGCGATCTATGTGAAGCCGTTCGTGAAGGGGCAGAAGAACGATTACAACGACGCCGAGGCGATTGCCGAAGCATCCCTACGGCCGAACCTGCGCACCGTGCGCGAGAAGACGCAGGATCAACTCGATCTCCAGGCCTGCCATCGAGTTCGCTCCCGCCTGGTCTCGCGGCGGACGGCGACTATCAATCAGATCCGAGCGTTCCTTATCGAGCAAGGCATCGCGGTTAGGACTGGAGCAAGAGCTCTGCGCAACTCTCTCCCCGCAATTTTAAAGAACCGCAAGGACGAGATATCACCACGGATGAGCGGCCTGATCGCTGGCCTTTATGAAGACTGGATTTTGCTCGATGAGCGAATCGAGACGATCGCCAGCGAGATCGAGAAGATCAGCGAGAAGGAAGCCAACTGCCAGCGCCTCATGAGCGTTCCCGGCATTGGCCCACTGATCTCGACCGCCGTGGTCGCTGCCATTGGAACCGGCGAGGCAT
>NZ_JNIJ01000027.1 GCF_000701345.1 Bradyrhizobium sp. URHD0069
AGGTCGGCAATCTTTTGTTTATGTCGGGCGTTGGCCCCCGAAATACCGACGGCAAGGTGATCATCGGAAAGGTTGGAACCGAGCTTACAACTGAGCAGGGATATCAAGCCGCTCGGCTAGTCGGTTTGGTCATGTTAGCTAACGTTCGCCAGACCCTCGGCAGCCTCGATCGAGTGAAAAGGGTTGTGCGAGTCCAGGGCATGGTAAACGCAACACCCGACTTCAAAGAGCAAGCGAAAGTCGTGGATGGTTTTTCCGATCTAATGGTCGAAGTCTTCGGCGACCAGGGCAAAGGCGCGCGACTAGCGCCAGGAATGGGGTCCTTGCCCTTCCAAGTTGCAGTGATATGTGAGGCAATTTTCGAAGTCGAATGACTGCGGCTTGGCCATTTTGCGGCGCGACAGCGACCGTTCGTCAGAAGGCGCGATTTCCGGTACGGGGGCCAAACTGAGAAGAACTCAGTACGAGCATATGTTTTCCGCTTCGCCCTCGAATTCGGACATTGCTCGATGCAGTCGGCACTTCGCATTTGTGCCAAACCCGGAAGTCGCCGATCACCAAGCATATCCACTCAATATGTAGTATCACTCGTGCCGCGCGTTTTTGCGAAAGATGAAATTGTTGCAGTAGTCCTTGCTCATCCAGAACCATTCTCCGTCCTGGTGCTGATGAACGGCGGCATCGAACCTGGAGATCGGCAGAACCTGATTGCCGCAAACGAAGCTTCCTTCATAGCCGAGGCTCTCAAGATAAGAAAATACGTCCTGCACATTGCCAGGCGCGAGATGCCGGTTTTCGCACTCGAAAAACGAGCAATGGCGCGTACTGCCGCAAAATCCGCTCCGCGCCCTTGAAAACCCCGAACTCAGCGCCCTCCACATCGATCTTGAGAAGCGTGACCTTGTCGCTCACGTCGAAATAATCGTCCAACGCGATCGTCGGCACAGACAGAGTTGTGAAGCTTTCTCCCTCCATGGCCCGGTGATGGAGGGACGCGCCGGGTTGATGGCCTTTTGGCAGAAATAGGTCCTGATCGCCAGAATGCGAATAGACGGCTTTAGCTTCTACCTTCACGTTGCCAAGCCCCAGCACGCGGCAGATGTTCGTTAGATAGCGGGCCAAGTCCGGCTGTGGCTCGAATGCGACCACCCGGCCATCGTGGGCCCACCACGACAGCCAATTGATGAAGCTGCCTTTGTTGGCGCCGATGTCACACGCGATATCGCTTGGCCGCAGGTGCTGCCTGATAACGTCGAACTCAGCCTTTTGATCGCGAAACCGCGCCTTCAGCGCTCGAACCCGAAACCTGATACTCTCGGTCGTAAACCAAGCTTGGAAAATGGACACCGGTTAGCATTCCCCTTGCGCATTTTTGCCCCCCGCCTTTGCGACTCCGAGGCTCGGACGACATCCTCTTTCAAGCCGCAGGGTGTATCAAGAGATATGCAAGAGCTGCATCTTGTGGATGTCCGGAGTGGGTCAAACTGAGAAGAACTCAATGTGAGCAAATGTCTTCCGAGTTACCCTTGAAAGCGGACATCGCTTAATACAGTCGGCATGTCTCAAGTGTAGGTGGTCTAGCGGACGTCAGGACGATCAACCACGAAGTCCGCTCCTACTCGGAAGGCGGACAAAGGGTCTCGCGGACTTGGCGCTGGGAATCGCCTCCAAGAGACTGCTGGTGCGATGGATGCGGAGCGGAGCTTCTGCCGTCAAACATAAACGCTGGTTTATGGTTTAAGCGCTGAATAGTCTTACCGGTTCAATAGGTCCATTCAGCAGCCTATTCCTAGATGGCTTAAAGATTTCTATTGCGCATTTGGCACCCTAGGGGGACGAGCTATCATCGCGGAAGACGAACCTAAACCCAAATGATGCGGTTCTCGCGGACGAAGAAGTGACTCCCACACTTATTGATTGGCATAAGGAGTGAGGGCGTGAGTGTCGCCTTTCCTGCGGTTAGCGCCAGACTCCAACTTGTTCGACTTGGAATTCCGATCTTAGCATTGGTTCGTTCGCCACATCCGCACGGGCAATTCAAAACTGCCCACTGGACCGGGCTCACCCCGACAAGATAGAGCTTCCTGCCGAGATCGGGTGGCAACTCGCCTCTGCTCGCCACGAATGCTATACCATCAAGGCGTCGCTGCCGGCGTAACGCCTGCCACAATCGTCCAATTTGTTTGAGAATAGTTTGCATCATGTGATGGTTCTTGAAGGCGATGAAGGTTCGTCTGCCACGTCTGAGCTGCGCCAAGTATTTTTATATCCAATAGCGACATATTTAGATGAGCAATTGCACCCAGGGTCCTTTGCCCTCGCTTTTTCCTTTGCGGCACCGGTCAGAACTTGCATTCGGACGGTATTTTGAATCCGGCCAATGTTTAGTTCTGGGATTATCTCCTTCAATAATTCGCCACCGAGAAGAACGCCGGCGCAAGCCGATACGAAACTAATGGAAGGATCAACTGGCACCTCAAAGGCGCGCTGCGCGCCTTCGGTCGCAATTGCACAGCCCACTTCGGGGTCTTTGGCTTGGTAACATAAGCCGCAAGACAGGCCGTCGTCGAGAACGTGTCGAGAGACTGACAACAAGAAATCCCCGGTGCCAGCAGTCAGAAGTACCTTCGGAAGCCGGTCGTATTGTACTGCCTCACGGGCCGAGTATTTGTCGACGCACGACACGACCCTTTCGAAATTTAATGCATCGCTATACTCTGGCGCGTGAACGAACGCCTGCCATTTCAAATCGTGTGTTTTGAGCGCCAGGCGAGCGGTATCAAGCCGTTCTTCGATAATCTTGGTTTTACGAGAGTTAACATCTTCCAAAATCGTGAGCACGCACCGGTTCATGTTGGTGTCGTCCAGAGCGTCATCTTCCACGACGTGAAGACCGCTTCCCGAGCTGATGGCCGGAGTGCTGTTCAAAAGCAGCAACAGGGCCATCCCTACCGCTCCGCAACCCGCGATGTAAGTCTCTGGAAGATGAATTGACGCCGGTAGTACTGGGTTTGAGGAGAGATCAGCCGAGTAATCGAACGCGGAGAGCACAATCCGGGTTTGCTCCCTTTTATCGCTGAGCGGATAGAGTGCCTTGTATATCTCGGCCGTGCCGAGGCACGCAGCGACCATCGGTCCGATGGGATTAGATACGCTCGCAAGACCTCGCCACGATTCGTCGTTCACGAAGGCCAACCAGCCCTGGCCAGCAACGGCCGTTCCCGGCGGATGGCGCGGGTCCCACGCTCCAACGTGAATCCAGATCCAGTCGGGACCATCGTTTGGCGGAAGCCCCTCTCCAATCGTGAACGCGTCTTCATTGAGTTGTTCGAGAAAGCGCAGCGATGCTGCACGCAAGCCTTCCGATGCATTCGGAAAGAAAACATGCGAGAGACGAGGAACATCGCTGTCGACAACGATGCGGATATGACGGATCCCTTTATATAGTCGCGCAATGAGATTGAGCAGGGTCGCCCATGTGACCTGCCCGCTGAACGTTCGGATGAAATTGGGATCGGCGACGATCACAACGCCAGCATCAGGCAATTGGCTACCGAACGCTGATTGATGCCTTTTGTGTAGCCGCTCGTGGCGATCAGCAAGCTTGTTGATGTCGATCATGATCTTAAGGCGAACGGGAGTGCATCGGGCACAATGATGAGCCGGTTCCAGTCTTTGGAGGACCACCGCTCCCATTGACCGGTTTCGTTTCGCTCAACTATGCAGAACCGATTTTGCTCGATCCAGCGGGCATTGCCGTAGTCGGGAACGATCATGTTGAGAGCGCCGGGCCTGCTGTTGAGCGCGTGCTCCTCATCCTCTACGGAGAAGAACGCTCGCGTGGGATGACTGTGAATTTGCACGAGCAACAGGAGCCCGTGTGGTCGTACGGCTCGCCGCACGTCCCGCATCGATTCCGCAGGAATATCATACGTTGTGGCATCGCTCTTTTGGGTGGGGCACACGCATGTTGTGACAAGGCAGCTTTGGCTGTCCAGTACGAAACCATACCACAAGAGACAACCTTCGACGCGAAGAGTACGAAAAGGGTCAAGCAGTTCGCGAGAACGCTCCAGAACTCCCGGTGTAACCAGGAGACGGCCGATACACTGCGGGAGTTCGGTAATCATTGTTTTCTGAAGCCTTTGTAGTGGACGCTACTCAAGGCTCGTTGCACCATGTTCACAACACTGGCGACAGTGTGCTTTTGCGGGTCCCATTTCTTGGGATCCGATTGCTCGGGCGCTGCATGCGTTTGCTTAAATTCCTGCGTCCACTGAAAACACAGATACGATTTCGACGGATCGCCCGTGTTGATCTGGATATTAATCCACGGATTACCGTCCACGTTCGGCCACCAGCGTTCAAAATCTCCGCTCGACCCTATCTCGCGTGTGGCCGGGTTAACGAAGATCACGCCGGGCTGCTCTCGCGGGTAATAGTCAAATGAGAGGCGCAGCATGTATTCATGCCGCACCTCTTTGTCGGTGGCGTTCGGCGGAGCGCAACGTAGCCGGACGTGGCACAGACCGGTTTCCCAATTTATGTCCACCTCCCAGCCGTTTCGCTCTGCGTAAAATCCGTCCCGCAGCACTGGGAGATGATCGTCAAGCGCAGCGTTGGCGATCGCTCCGAGGGCCATGGCTATGCACCCGACGTGGGCGGAATCGCCTCGAACACGAGCTCCTTGCCCAATTGCTCGATCAAGGATTTCACGGTCTCGCCGAACCGGGAGCGGGGAAAATCCTTTCCGTTCACTTCAAAGGTATCCTGGTCCGACTGTTGCTGGTGGAAGCGCTTGAAAACCAAGTCGAAGACTTGGCCAGCCGTCTCCTCCACCCCAACCTCGGCTTCCTTGCTTTCACCGGTGCCGCCCCAAACGAGGGTTACTTTTAGGTGCTTTTTGTCATCTTTCTCGTGCTCGGGCGGTGCAATGTCGCCTTCCGTCATACTCATATGTTTCAGTCCTTCCGTACGGAGGATCCATATTGGAGCGTTCGGCATACCGAACATTGTGTACGCTTGTCAAGGTCAAAACCGTTCGGTATATACCGAACGAGACAAATGCTTCAAATAGCTCAAGAATCGCACGATTTATGCCGGCCACTCTCCGCGACAAACTCAAAAAGCTTCGAACGGAAAAAGGATATTCACTGGACGAGCTGGCCAAGCTGTCCGGCTCAAGTAAGAGTTACCTATGGGAGTTAGAGAATCGCGAGCACAGCAAACCCTCGGCGGAAAAGCTGAGCGATATTGCCCGGGTTCTGTCGGTGACTACCGAGTACCTTCTCGACGATAAGGCCGAGTTCGATGACTCTCAGCTTAAAGAGGCGTTCTTCCGCAAATTTAATCGTCTAGAAGACGACGAGAAAAACAAGATCGTCCAAATGATCGAGCTATGGGGCAAGAAAAAATAAAACGACCATCAACTCCCGAAGGCTGGGCCGCCCGTGTGTCGGCGGTGGTCAAGGCCGCGCGCGAAATACAAAAGCTTCCGCGCTTTCCTATCGATGTAGCTGCCATCGCGCAGGACTACTCGCGAAACGTATTCCCCGACTCACCTATCACGCTCGTAGAAGGAGAGAAACTCGGAACCAAGTTCGAGGGTGCCCTTGTGCCAAATCCGACGAACAACGGGGAGTGGGGCATCTTCTATAATTCATCTATTAAGTCTAAAGGCCGAATCAACTTCACGCTCGGGCATGAACTCGGTCACTACCTGCTTCATCGCGAGAATAGTAGCAACCCGATTTTCTGCTCGCGACGCGACATGTGGGCCTGGGATTCAGAATATGGCAAGATAGAAGCAGAGGCGAACCGGTTCGCTTCTCAGCTCTTGATGCCGCCCGACGATTTCCGAGTGCAGACTTCCGAGTTCCGACGTCCGACTTTGGCGCAGTTCGAACCTTTGCGTGATCGCTACGAGGTTTCGCTAACAGCAGCCGTACTTAAATGGCTTGAGATTACTACGCGACGCGCCATGATCGTTGTCAGCAAGGACGGATTTATTGACTGGTCATGGAGCAGCCCACCGCTGTTGAAGTCGGGTGTCTACTTCAAGGCGAGACAGCAAACCATTCCCCTTCCCGCCGCCTCGCTTGCAGCGCTAGGGCCAAAGGCTGCTACGTCTGAGTTTTTGCATCCAGCAGGCGTATGGAACGGACGCGAGCCAGTCTTTGAATCTGTGATTTTTGCTGAATACCATGACATGGCTATCTCGTTGCTGGTTTATCCGGCAGAGGGGCCGAACCGCTGGTCCAACGAATTGGATGAAGAACCCGCGCTCGAAGACACCTTCGAGAGGTTTCAGCGCTGACCAAGGCTCACCGTTGTTGGACGAGAGTAGTTGCGGAGTCTCGCTAGGACCTATTGTTCCGGCTAAATACATTGCGCACATTACCCGTGTAATGCAGCGAACTGTAAAGCTGTCGGCTTCGAGAGACATACACGTGACGATGCCGTTGAGTGGATCCTGACAACCTGTTGTGCTTCACGTCAAGCTGTTGGACCTTCTTCAGCAGCATGTCCTTATTCGTCGCCTACTACAGAGTGTCCACGGAGCGCCAGGGAAAGTCCGGCCTTGGTCTTGCTGCGCAAAAATGGAGGATCAAGGAATTTTTGACACCCGTGGACCAGTTGATCGGCGAGTTCTGCGACGTTCAATCAGGGAGAGACGATTCCCGCGTTGAACTTCAGCGGGCCATCCAGATGGCTAAGCGCGAAGACGCAAGAATTGTGATTGCGCGCCTTGACCGCTTCTCCCGGCGGGTCAGTTTCATTGCCAATATACTGGAGCAGGGTATCGGCCTAGTCTGCGCTGAAATGCCCAACGCGACAGACTTCCAGCTGCACATCTTCGCTGCGCTCGCCCAGGAAGAGCGCCGGCTGATTTCCGAACGGACGAAGGCAGCTTTGGCTGAGGCGAAACGACGAGGCGTAATTCTTGGCGCAAACGGACAAAATTTGGCCGCAAAGAATCGCAAGGCAGCCGACGAATTCGCAGCTATGCTCAGGACGAAATTGGATGCGGATTTAATGCGGCGATCTTGTAGCGAGATCGCGAGACATTTAAACGATGCGGGGATCATGACGGTTACAGGTAGAAGATTCTATCCTCAGACGGTCAAGAACTACCTGAAGCGACTCCACGCTATTTCTCCATCTCCTACAAAAGGCAACCTCTTGCCGGGGACGACAAGCTAGTCCCCAATCCCATTCTGGCGGTTGATTATGTGTTGGGCCAATATTTATAGCGCTGGGGAAATAAATTGATTTCCTTGAC
The DNA here is from genome assembly GCF_000701345.1 of Bradyrhizobium sp. URHD0069. Taxonomy (GTDB): domain Bacteria; phylum Pseudomonadota; class Alphaproteobacteria; order Rhizobiales; family Xanthobacteraceae; genus Bradyrhizobium. The sequence goes on from NZ_JNIJ01000027.1 coordinate 7,283, forward strand.
AGCGCCGTCCACCAACCTTGCCATTGGTCCTTTTCGCAGTCCCCATCGATGAACAACCAACCAGGCGTAAGCATCCGCCAGCTGTATCAAACGAGAGTAGTGTGACTTGCAAAAGTGCACTGTGTCGACCACCGTCTTAATCTCAATTCCGTGGGCCCAAGGCGTTCCCTTAGCTCGATATTGAGAGAAGTCTCTCACCATGTTTCGCGCCTGCTCGTCGTCTTGATCTCCTATTAATACGCACGGCTTATCCCACACGCACATCTGCACACGCTCTACAAAATGCGCGAACGCAAATTCTGGCGCCTGATCCTGGTTGAAGATTTTCGACGTATTGATCGCTGCATAGACTTTGCTGATGTAGACGTTATCCCCGATGATCTTTGCAAGCTTGCCTAGGATCTCTGCCCGCTCAGCCATTGTCTTACCGCTGAAGTTACCACGACCTCGATAGATGTGATCGGCATGAAATTCAGTAGCCAGGGTTAGTTCTCGCGTTCCGAAGAGCTCATGAGAAAGCGCGGTCAATTGACCTTCTATCAGTCCAATCTGATCCATCGGAATAATCAAGCCGGCGACGAGGTAGTTGTCTCGCCCCTGAGGTCTATCTGCTTTGACCTCGTCGAAATAGCCAACGTACATTTCAGAATTTCCTGGATAGAGTGGAGCTACCAGAGAAAAACAATTGGGGCTCGACGAGAGCTCTCAGGACGGTCTCATTGCCAGTCGCCCTTGAGCCGTTTTCAGAACCTCCAACAGCAGGCGGCTCTGTGCAATAAGCTCAAATGTCTCACCCGGCGTCAAACTTTCCTGGGCTGCGTGTGTAGCGGACTTTGTAGCCTTTCGCAGACGTTGAAATAGCGAGACTACACTCTCCGAAATAAGATCCCGTCCTTTGAGATATCCAAGGACTTCATTGAGATTCCGATGTGGCTTGTTGTCGGGTAATTGAGACCGTATCACTAACAGAAGCGCTTCGACTTCCTTAAATGACTGCAGCACAGCCATGGCTGGAGAAGCACGTGCCAGCTCAACCGTCGCATGGTCCAGCTGAGTAGCGCTGCTCGGTAAGGCACTCTGTTCGGATTGAACGATCTCCGCTTCGTCACGGGCCTTATCAATTTGATCCGCAAGCTCCAGTTGGAGGCTCCCTGCACCAATCTTTTTGAACCGCGCGAAGAGGATACGAATTTGATTCCGAAAAACGACAATCATTATCACTGCGACCACCGGCCACGCTAACGAGGTCGTCATACTCGCGACAAACGCTTTCCAATCCATCTAGATTTCCTTGGATGTTCAATTTGCTCTTAGTGATCGCTGCTCGATCTGATGAAGGTAAAAATCCTATGCACCCGGAAACCTATAGTCGATCGCTATATCTTCACCGTCATGCGCGGACACTAATTCGCCCGACGCGGCTATTGAGCCTGATCGCTTGCAGTGGAAATGGGACGATCAATGTTCCATAACCAAAATGCACGAACCGCGACGTTATGCGGATTCAGCCACGGGCTCATCTTCAAATTTTGGTTCGATCGTAACCATGCTTGTCAGAAGCATGGCGTTATAGCTCGTCCCGTCACTGCCGGCATGGACACGGCGATGGCAATTCGGACATAGCGCAATCACAAACGCTGGATCGTCAGGTCCACCGTCGCTCACGCGTCGGATGTGATGAGGTTCGAGGTAAGGCGAACCGTCCTTCCGGAAGAAAGGGGCCGCAGTCTTGCACCCTTCGCAACATCCTTTTGCGCGCCCTAGGACATATGCCCTGACGTCTTCACTGCGCAGATAAACGTTCCGAAACCCAGCAACCCGCTCCGGTGGAAATATCCCTGCTGCCGAGTAAGCCCGTCGCCGAAGTTCGTCTAAGTTTGTCGCGGGTACGTCGTCTTCGGTTGACTCCACGGTCTCCACAATGGCTGACAACGGTCGAAGTTCAAAAACAATTGCATCGCGTTCGTTACCGTGACTATCCGGTGCCCGCTCGATGTGATGGGTTTCATATACCATCTCATCCTCGAAAATTAGGCCCTCGCGTGCCTTGCGAAATAGAAGTAGGCTCTTGCCCTCAGCCGAATGGGTGGCGACCGCTTTGTTGCCTTTCTGCAATGACATGTTGCCAGTTTGACCTTCGCCGAAATACTCAAACACCCCATCGGGCCTCTGTCGGTCCGCATAGCCGTGCGAGAGTCCCTCTTCGCCGGTAATGATGAGGACGAGTGGATACTGCTTGGGCGTGATGATCCCGCCCTGTTGTTGACCCTCAAATCGGTTGTGAATGTCGGCCCGTCGATTGTAGACGCGACCTCTCTCGAATCCCCAGCTCATTGGCGCCCCCAGTTCCCACAGGTCGCCAATCTGCTAGCGGATGACCGTTTTGTCGAGAGACAGATCAAAAAATCATGAACGGAAATTCTCGCCCAAATGTAAGGTGTTTAGCCCCAGCAAAAATCGCGGAGCTGCCAACGAGTCTACAGCATCACTCAGAACGAAGTTGGATGCGGATTTGACGCGTCGATCTTACAAGCGAGATTGCGAGACATTAAGCGATGCGGGAATTTGCGACAGCGACGGGCAGGAAGTTCTACCGCAGACGGTCAAAACATCATCTCCAGTTTGGAGTGCTATAGCCTCACAAGCGCTCACGCACGGTGCGCTCCATTAACCATTTCCTAACAATCGCGACGAAGCGCAACCTAAAGGTGATAAACGTGGGAGAATTGCAATAATTGATGATTAGCCATGCCCTATATCGACCGCGTCAAACCGATCGTCGACCAAACTATTTCGACCTTGGCATCGGCCCGCTTTGTCGTCGATCCCATCGCGGGCGAGAAATATTCTCGACTGACTAGCATCATCAGTTCGGCGTACAAGCGGCACGGAACGATTCTCGAGTTTGCCCTGCGAGAAAGCCTTCGTGAGAGCAATCGACATCGCGTCTGGAGGGAGGACACCTTCAGGGTTTCCCGTGCAGCAGATCAGATAATTGGTCAGCAAACGGCAGCAGCATACGATTCAACGCTCCTTCCGTATGGCGAGAGCACTCGCACGCTGCAAATCGATATGATGGTATTTGATAGTGCTGACCAGACACTGCGTGCATACGAGATCAAGCGCGGAAACGGGCAGTTTGATGCCGGAAAGATTCGGTCCATAAAGCGAGACTTGATCGTGACGCAGATGCTGCTCAAGAGCTACGGCGCAACGGCCAACGTTGCGGCCGAAAAGGCTGAGGCGCGTATCATTTTCTATTATGGCCGGCGATCGATACCCAGGCCTTATTCCCTCATTGGATCGGAGCTTAACGAACACTTCGGCTTTCCGGTCTACGATCTGGTTGAAGAGGCAAATGCATACTTCAAGGTCCAACTGTACGATTTGCTAGCTCGTATCTAGCGCGCGCGAGGAATTCAGATGCAAAATCGCTCACATGCAGTGATGGCTCAGCGCATCGAGGCTCCGGATAGTCCGGATGATTTCCCCACGCCGCCTTGGGCGACGCGTGGCTTTATGGAGCATGTTATTCCTGAGTGCGGACCTTTCTCAGAGATGAGTTGCCTAGAACCGGCCTGCGGAGCTGGGCACATGGCTAAAGTACTGAAAGAGTATTTCGGTGAAGTTCGGGCTTCCGATGCCTTCCAGTACGGGTACGGTGCAGTCCGCAATTATCTTGACGTTCCTTACGAAGCAAACGCGGTCGACTGGGTCATCACTAATCCGCCCTTTCGATTAGCTGAAGATTTCGTTCAGCGATCGTTGTTGGTTGCGAGGCGAGGCGTAGCCATTCTGGCACGCACAGTTTTCATCGAAAGCGTCGGCCGATATCGCAACATCTTTGAGAAGAATCCCCCCACCAAATTTGCTCAGTACACCGAGCGCGTTCCGATGTTGCGCGGTAGACTCGATCGGAAGGCTTCGACGGCGACGGGTTACGCTTGGTTGGTCTGGGAAAAAACTGCGGCCAGCTCGACTCGTCTCATGTGGGTGCCTCCGTGCCGTAAGGCTTTGGAGCGCGATAACGACTATCTCACCTCTGCTTTACCCACCCCACCCGGCAGGATCTCCACTGGGAAAATTTCACGCAAAAAGTGACCCGTTTGGGATTCTTTATATCCCGAATATTTAGCTTGGACCGCCATCAATACCCGTCTTCTGCTTCGGCGTCGGCGGGCAATGCGATGATTCGCCCATCATCGGTGACCAGCTCGAATTCACCACCCTTTCCGCTGACTTTTTGCGTGAACCTCAAAGGATTCTTCGGGTCAACGAACAGCTTCATGCCACTGCCGTCGCGGAACATGACTTCGAAGTGCTGCTCGTCATCGATGTTTTCAGCCACGGTGAGTCTCAACTCTTTGATTAAGGACTGAAGACGTGATGCGATCATCGACCGGATCTTGTAGACGTCACCGCCGTTATGTGCGCGAACCTTCTCGATCAGGGCACTCATGTGCCCCTGGTTCGTGTAGTAGCCGAGCGAAGTTGTTTCCAGCGCGGCCAGTTCGGTCTGCATATCCGCCTTGTTGGCTTTGACGCTCGATAGCGCGCTCTCAGCGTCTGCAAATTTCCTCGCCAAAAATTCACTGGTTTGACCGCCCTCCTTCAGAACGGAATACGTCTGTTCCATTTCCGCTTGGAGCATTTTCTCCCGACCAGCCAACGTATCTAACTGGCGAGTGAGATCGTTGCGCTTGCTGTTGTGCTGTTCGACAGACACGATCGATGCGAGATCAAGCCTCTCGACAAACGACAGAAACATTGTCTCGAAGTGGTCGTACCGCCAGCGTGCCACGACATAGCAGCCGTGTTTGCGGATCGCGTTCGAACATACAAGGTAGGACTGGCCCTTCGGCGGCACTCCCTTGTTTTCGTACTGCATAGGCGAGCCGCAGTTGTCACAAACAGCAAGCTTCGAAAACAGGTTAGAGAACCTCTTACCCTTCGCTCCGCCGCTTCCCTTGCGATCGGCGGTTCCCGTCGTCCGGCGCTCCAGGCGACCCCGCTGAGCCGCGTAAAACTTGTCGTCATCGATGATTCGGGGGAAATAGCCCTTGATCGGATCTCCTTCCGGCTTGCGTTTCCCATTGATCATTCGGCTTGGCTGAAACTCGCCAATCACCGATTTGCTTCCGATGATTTTGTTGACTGTGGACGTCTGCCATCCGGCTTTTCCGCTAAAGGTTTGGATGCCCTCGTCGTTCAATCGCCGCACGATTGAAAACGCACCAAGACCGGCTACCGCTTCCTCGAACATGCGTCGAACGATCCGAGCGCGGTCCTCAACAATCCCAAACCCTTGCCGATTATCGAGCAACCGCAGCCAGCTCGGGCACCGGGCGGTCAGCTTTTTCGTGCCAGCTGTGTCGCGCTTGTTTTTCCAAGCCTTGGCTACTCGATCACTTTTGCGGGCCGATTCTTCGTTCGCCCTGCTCATCTTGGCGATCGAAATAATCAGGTCTTCGAAGCTGATTTTTCCGCTGAATACTCGCTCGTCATCCAGGGTGACCAGCTTCAGGCCGCTATTGACGATGTCCATAAACGGTTGAAGAGCAACAATTGGCTCCTGGCGGCTCATACGGTCGAACGATTCGACCAGGAGATACGATCCCTTCTCGATCTGCCCGTCCCGAACCGCCGTCAGGAACTGCCCGAACTTGCCTGATGCGATATTTTTCCCGGCATAGGCGGAGACACCGATGTCGTGGAGATCGATGTCCTCGACCAGCTCTAAGCCATGGGTTTCGGCGTATTTCTTGGAAGCCTCACGCTGACGACGGAGGCTATCGCCCCTCGACTGGAGTTCGTTGGACATCCGGACGTAGGAGTAGGCCTTTGGCCGAGCGGAAGGGGGCGGGTTAACCATCCGGAATTAGTACAGAATTTTTCGTTAATTGTCCACCATATCCTGATGATCGGCTCTCCCGGCGCGGGCAAGTCGATGCTGGCGGCGCGGTTGCCCTCGATCCTGCCGCCGCTGTCGCCGTCCGAATTGCTCGAAGTCTCGATGATCGCGTCGGTGGCCGGCGAAATCGAGGGCGGTGCGCTCACGGCGCGACGACCGTTCCGCGCCCCGCATCATTCCGCCAGCATGGCCGCACTGACCGGCGGCGGCATGCGGGCGAAACCCGGCGAAATCTCGCTGGCGCATCAGGGCGTGCTGTTTCTCGACGAGTTGCCGGAGTTCGACCCGAGGGTACTGGATTCGCTGCGCCAGCCGCTCGAAAACGGCGAGGTCGCGGTGTCGCGCGCCAATCATCGCGTCACCTATCCCGCGCGCTTCATGCTGGTCGCGGCGATGAACCCCTGCCGCTGCGGCCACGCCTATGAGCCCGGCTATTCCTGCAAGCGCGGACGGATCGACCGCTGCACCGCCGACTATCAGGCGCGCATCTCAGGCCCCTTGATGGATCGCATTGACTTGAGGATCGAGGTGCCGGCGGTGACCGCCGCGGATCTGATCCTGCCGCCGCCGGCGGAAGGATCGGCGGAAGTCGCCGGGCGCGTCGCCGCTGCGCGCGACGTCCAGCTGGCGCGCTACACGGCGGCCGGATTGCCGCATATCCGCACCAATGCGGAGGCGCCGGCGTCGGTGCTGGAAACCGTCGCGCAACCGGATGCGCAGGGCCAGAAGCTGCTGCGCGACGCCGCCGAGACCATGCGGCTGTCGGCGCGCGGCTATCATCGCGTGCTGCGCGTCGCCCGGACGCTCGCCGATCTCGATGGCTCGGACAAGATCGGCCGGCTGCATCTCGCCGAAGCCTTGTCCTATCGCGCGCTGGCCGAAGATCTCAGGCGCGCCGCTTAGAGCGTTTCAGTTACGTCCAAATCATGATCGCGCGCTTGTCGCGGCCGCGTGGTTCGAGACGCGCGGCGTCGTGCGCTCCTTGTATTAGCCAGACTACATCGCGATGCTTCGCGCCTCGGCCACGTCAACCAGCCGGTAACGAGTTTTGTTTAGACTCTGCCAACCATAAGCCCCGCGTCTTCACGAGGCTTATCGTCGAACGAGTGTGTGATGTTGCGTTTCAAGATTCTGGTATCAGTTGTTCCATTGCTTGTTGCCGGTGTGATCGCGCGCGGCGAGTTGTTGCCCGGCCCGCATCCCTGCATCGCAATCGCCGAGACATCGGTCCAGCTCGCGTTAGTGCCCTGGCAGGCCCAGCTTCACGTCAGCTTCACCGACGATCCGGCAACCGCAACCGTGCGGGTCCAGATGGCAGATAGTGCCGACACGGCGGACTTTGTGGTCGTCGACGATGTCGATAGTCGCGAGGCCGGCGCCTGCGAAGCCAATGCGGCGACGCGGCTGGTGGCGATCTCGGCAAACCCCTCGGCGTCAGCGCCGGTCATCTATCTCTCGAATGACGGCCCCGCCGATTACCGGATCTTTGTCAGATCAAAGACATTTACCGAGCGCGAAGCCGCCGCCCTGATCGTCGGCGCCGGCGGCGGACACCGCCGCCTGGAGGCCGCATCGCTCTGAACCCGGCGTCTTAACGTTTTATCAACCCTGTTCTCATCTGCCCGAGCAACGCTGTTCGGCCTCAAGCACTTTGCAAGGTCGCCACCGCATCGTCGCATCAAGCACACGGCGCGCGCCGGAGCAGTCTCGAATGTCGGCCACGCAAACCAATCACAAGGCAATCTCAGGGTAGTTTCGCGATGGGGCGGGTTTTACGGATCAAGTTACGCATACGCCGCTTCACGCGACGCCATCCGTGGCTTGTTTTCGCGATCCGCTCGTTCATCATCTTCTCTGCCGCCTTCGGCGGCGCCAGTGGATTCATCGCCGGCAGCTTGTCCGACAACTCCGGTTATGACCCCCACGCCTTTGCGACCGGAATCAGCTTCCTGTTCGCGATAGCTTGCGTCGCACTCGCCACCCTAAGCTTTCGGCTGCGCTGGATGCGCCGGAAATTTCGCAAGCTCGCGCTCCACAACGAAACGCTCGCCGACCGCAATTGGGAACTGCAGGAGGCCGAGCAGCGCGCCCGCAGCCTGTTCGAATCGCAAGGCGACCTTATCGTGCTGCGCGACGCCGAGGGCTGCATCACCTTCGTCAACGACGCCTATTGCGAACTCGCCAAACAGCCGCGCGGCGCGCTGATCGGCAGCCGCTCTGGACTCGAAGTGATTGAGCAAGGCGACACCGCGCTTGAGGCCGACGGCACACGGATCCATGACCAGAAGATTGCAACTGCGCTCGGACCGCGATGGATCGCATGGCGCGAAGGCCTGGTCCGCAGCGATGCAGGCCGGCCTGCGGAGATGCAATGCGTCGGCCGCGACGTCACCGACCGCACCGAGACCGAACGCGCGCTCGCCGAGGCGCGCGATCAGGCCGACGCCGCCAACCGCGCCAAGTCGCGCTTTCTCGCGGTGGCCTCTCACGAAATTCGCACGCCGCTCAACGGCATCATCGGCATGAGCGGATTGCTTCTGGATACGCCGCTGACGCCCGAGCAGATGACCTATGCCAAGGCCGTAAAGACCTCGGGCGACGCGCTGCTCTCGCTGATCGAGGAACTGTTGGACTATTCCAAGATCGAGGCCGGCAAGATCGACCTCGAGCACCGGCCGTTCGCGCTGGCCGCATTGATCGAGGACATCACCGAACTGCTGGCGCCGCGGGCGCAGGTGAGACAACTCGAGATCGCGGCCTATGTCGACGAGCGGCTACCGACGAAAGTGGTCGGCGATGCGGCGCGGCTGCGACAGGTGCTGCTCAATCTCGCCGGCAATGCGATCAAGTTCACCCCGACCGGCGGCGTGGCGCTGATTGTCGAGCCCGGCATCTGGCCCAATGAAATCAGCTTCCTGGTGCGCGACACCGGCATCGGCATCGCGCCGGAAGCGCAGCAAAGGATCTTTCGCGAGTTCGAGCAGGCCGACGAGCGCATCGCCCGCAACTATGGCGGCACCGGCCTTGGCTTGAGCATCAGCGAACGGATCGTCAAGCGAATGGGTGGCCGCATCACGCTGGAAAGCCAGCCGGGTGTCGGCTCGACATTCGAGGTGTCGGTTCCGCTGCCCCCCGACGGCCATGACGGCGAAAGAGAAGCCAACGAACAAATAGCCTTCACGGCGCCGGATTTGAGCGGCCAGGCGATCCTGCTGGTGTCGCCTCAAAGTATCGAGGCATCGCTGGTCGCCCGGCGGCTGCAGCGCTGGGGCGGCCAGACCTGCCTGGTGTCCGATATCGCGGTGGCGCAGGCTCTGTTGCCGGAACGATCCTGGCACGCCGTTCTGCTCGATCACGCCCTGGGCGCTAAAGATATCGAGGCGCTCGCTGACGCCGCCCGCCCTTTCGCCCCGCAGCGGATCGTGCTGTTCACGCCTGCGGCGCGGCACGAGTTGCAACTCTCCTCCACCTCCTCGGCTTTCACCGGCTACCTGGTGAAGCCATTGCGCGTGGCGTCGCTCGCGGCCCGCCTGACGATGGCGCCCGAGGTGCTTGCGCCGAAGCTTGCCGGCAATGCCGCGATCGAGGCGCCCGACCATGTCGAGATGCCGCCAACCGCGCCGGCGCGAGGTCTTTCCATCCTGGTCGCCGAAGACAACGAGATCAACGCGCTATTGGTGCGTTCGCTTTTGTCGCGATTGGGGCATCATGCCGTCATCACCACCGACGGCGAAGCGGCGTTGGAATCCTGGCTGGCAGCCAACGCCGCGGCCGCGCCCTATGATCTCATTCTGATGGATATCCAGATGCCGCAACTCGACGGCATCGAAACCACCAAGCGTATCCGCGCTTACGAGGCCGAACAGCCGGGCCGCCGGACGCCGATCCTCGCCCTCACCGCGAATACGCTGGTCGAGGATCGCTACGCCTGCTTCGAATCCGGAATGGATGGCTTTCTGATCAAGCCGCTCGACCGCGAAAAGCTCGCCGAGGCGCTTGCAGGCCTGGCAGCCTCGCGGCATCTCGCCGCCTGAAGCGCCACCCGCCTGTCGTTGCGACGAGCGTCAGCGACGAAGCGAACCATCCGCACACCCGCGTCACACGCCGACAAAGGCGGTGTCACATGGCTGTCGAATGGCCGTGATTTCTGAACCTCGAAGACCGCACCGATTCGGCAAGGGATGCAGGCGGTCGCGAGGATTCTATGCACGGCGACCAGCTGGCGCGATCGGCGCAGCGCCTGATTCAGATGTTGCGGCCGGAGAATGTCGGGACCGCAGCGCAGACGGCAATGACCTGGTTCAAGCCGCTGCCGGCTCCATCCGGCGCTATCGGGCCGAGGTTTCCGATTTTTCCTGCCACGCTCGGGCGACTCGGCGCGCTCGAGGTGCGGCTGGCCGAGGGCAAACGCGAGGTGAAGCGCGCCCAGAAGCTGCGCTATCGCGTGTTCTACAGGGACGGCACCGCCATTGCCGACGCCGCCACATTGCTGGCGCGCCGCGACAAGGACGCGTTCGACAAGATTTGCGATCATCTCTTGGTGATCGATCACGCCGCCAAGCCATCGATGAGCGGGAAGCAGCCGGTGGTCGGTACCTACCGCCTGCTGCGCCAGGATGTGGCGGAAGACCATGGCGGCTTTTATACCGGAGACGAGTTCGATATCGCCGGCCTGATCGATCGCCATGCGGACTTGCGTTTTCTTGAGCTCGGACGATCCTGCGTGCTGCCGCCCTACCGAGGCAAGCGCACCGTCGAATTGCTGTGGCACGGGATCTGGAGCTATGTCCGCCAGCATCGGCTCGATGTCATGATCGGCTGCGCCAGCTTCGAGGGCACCGATCCCGACCGGCTGGCACTGCCGCTGTCGTTTCTGCATCACTACGCGCAAGCCCCGGAAGCCTGGCGCGCTGCCGCGCATCCTTCGCGCCGTGTCGAGATGAACCGCATGGCCAGGGAGGCGATCAGTCCGAAGGCCGCGCTGCACGAGCTGCCGCCTCTGATCAAGGGCTATTTGCGCTTAGGGGCCTATATCGGCGACGGCGCCGTCATCGACCATCAGTTCGGCACCACGGATGTGCTGATCGTGATGCCGGTCGCAGCGATCAGTGCGCGCTACATCGAGCATTTCGGCGGCGATACGTCGCGACACGCGGCCTAGTACCGGCTGGTTGATTTCAAAATGCGGTGGCTTCATCCTTCGAGACGGCCGTGTTGCGGCCTCCTCAGGATGAGGTCATCCTCATGGTGAGGAGCGCGGCAACGCCGCGCGTCTCGAACCACGTGGCCGTCGATACCTGGTCGTGCACCGCTATTGCCGAGATGTTACAGCCGCCGCAGCGCCACTGTTTCAACCACGTGATCCGCGCCTTTCTTCAGGATCAGCGTCGCGCGCGGTCGTGTCGGCAAAATATTCTCCTCGAGATTGGCGAGGTTGGTGCGCTCCCAGATCGCCAGCGCGGTGGCGGTGGCTTCCTCGTCGGAGAGCGGCGCGTAGCGATGGAAATACGATCGCGGATCGTGAAACGCGGTGTCCCGGAGCGCCAGGAACCGTCTGATGTACCATTCGCGCAGCACCGCTTCGTCGGCATCGATATAGACGGAGAAATCGAAGAAATCCGAAACGACGGGAACAGCCTTGCCATCGCGCGGCAGCCGGCCGGTCTGCAGAACGTTGACGCCTTCGACGATCAGGATATCGGGCCGGTCGATCTCGATCCATTCATTCGGAATGATGTCATAGGTCAAATGCGAATAGACCGGCGCCCGCACCGGCCGCCGGCCCGCCTTGATGTCGCTCAAAAACGCCAGCAGCGTCGGCAGATCATAGCTCTCGGGAAAACCCTTTTTTTGCATCAGGCCTTGCCGCTCGAGCGCGGCATTCGGAAACAGAAAGCCGTCCGTGGTCACCAGGTCGACCTTTGGCCGCGGCGACCATCGCGCCAACAGCGCCTGCAGCACGCGCGCGGTGGTCGATTTGCCGACCGCCACCGATCCGGCGACGCCGATAATGTAGGGCATCTTGCGGTCTTCGATGCCGAGAAAGCGCCGTTGCGCGTAATACAGCCGCTGCGTGGCATCGACATAGATCGACAATAGACGCGACAGCGGCAGATAGATCTCCTCGACCTCCTGGAGATCGAGCCGGTCGTGCATCGATCGCAGCTTCGCGATCTCCTCGGCCTCGAGCGTCATCGGCGTATCGTCGCGCAGCCGCGCCCATTGCTCCCGGGAGAATATCCGATACGGATTATACTGCTGCTCCGTCGCCCGCATATCCATGACGCCGTCCCTACTTATTACGTTGCGACATGACCCGCTCGGAAAACCGCTTCCCCTTTTGAGGATCACGTCCTAGTCGCGCTTGCGCGCGGCCTTCTCGTCCAGTCCGGACATCGTCGTGCGCTGCGCCAGCGCGGCTTCGACATCCTCAAGCTTCACGTCGCGCGACTTCAAAAGCACCAACAGGTGAAACAGCAGGTCGGCGCTTTCGGCGATGAGCTGGTCGCGATCGTTCTCGACCGCGGCGATCACGGTTTCGACCGCCTCCTCACCCAATTTCTTGGCGCAATGCTCGGAACCCTTGTCCAGCAGTTTGCGGGTATAGGACGCCTCTCCTCCCGACGCCGCGCGGGCATCGATGGTGGCGGCGAGATCATGGATCGTGAAACGCGACATCAACTCAACTCACGCGCAGGACGGAGCGCTGTTTATTCCAACGGGATTTAGCACTTCTGTCACCGGGAGTCGTCAGGGATCAAGCCGCATCGGCAGCCCGGCGCGCACCATATGGTCCTTGGCTTGGCGTATGGTAAATTCCCCAAAGTGGAAGATCGAGGCCGCCAGCACCGCGGTGGCGTGCCCCTTGCGGATACCGTCGACCAGATGGTCGAGATTGCCGACGCCGCCTGACGCGATTACCGGGACAGGGACGCTGTCCGCCACCGCCTGGGTGAGCGGAATGTCAAAGCCCTGCCGGGTGCCGTCGCGATCCATCGAGGTGAGCAGGATTTCGCCGGCGCCGAGCGAGACGACTTCCTGAGCATATTCGATGGCGTCGATTCCGGTGGAATTGCGTCCGCCATGGGTGAAGATTTCCCAGCGCTCCGAGCCGCCGCCGCGCTTCACGCGCTTGGCGTCGATCGCCACCACGACGCATTGATCGCCGAATTTCTCGGCCGCCTCTTTGACGAATTCGCGGCGGCTGACGGCGGCGCTGTTGATCGAGACCTTGTCGGCGCCGGATCGCAACAGCGTGCGGATATCGTCGATGGTGCGCACGCCGCCGCCCACCGTCAGCGGCATGAAGCAGGCTTCCGCCGTGCGCCGGACCACGTCCAGCATGGTGCCGCGATTTTCATGGGTTGCGTTAATGTCGAGAAAGCACAGCTCGTCGGCGCCGGCTGCGTCATAGGCGATCGCCGCTTCCACGGGATCGCCGGCATCCCGCAAATCGACGAAATTGACACCCTTGACGATCCTGCCGTCCTTGACGTCGAGACAGGGAATCACGCGCACCTTGAACATCAAGAACCTCCTAGGCCGCGGCGCGCGCGGTGCGGATCAGCGCCAGTGCGGCTGATGGATCGAGGCGGCCATCATAGAGCGCGCGGCCCGCTATCGCCCCGGCCAGCTTCTTGGCGCGCGGTGTCAGCAGCGCTTTCACATCGTCGATCGAGGCGAAGCCGCCCGAAGCGATGACGGGAATGGAAATGCGCTCGGCCAGCGCAATGGTCGCGTCGAGATTGAGCCCCTTCAGCAGACCGTCGCGGGCAATGTCGGTGAAGATGATCGCGGCGACGCCGGCATCCTCGAATCGCTCCGCGATTTCGAGCGCCGTAACCTCCGAGGTCTCCGCCCAGCCCTCGACCGCGACTTTGCCGTCACGCGCGTCGAGGCCTACCGCGACGCGGCCCGGAAATTTCTTCGCGGCGGTTTTTACAAGCTCAGGATCGCGCACCGCCGCGGTACCGATGATGACCCGCGCAACGCCCCTGGCGAGCCAGGCCTCGACCGTGCTGAGATCGCGGATACCGCCGCCGAGCTGCACCGGCATGGTGACCGCCCCAAGCATCGCCTCGACGGCATGCGCATTCATCGGCTTGCCGGCAAAGGCACCATCGAGGTCGACCACATGCAGGTATTCGAATCCCTGCGCGGCAAAGGCGCGGGCTTGCGCCGCCGGATCGAGGTTGAACACGGTCGCACGCGCCATGTCCCCTTGTTCGAGGCGCACGCACTGGCCGTTCTTCAGGTCGATCGCGGGGAAGAGGATCACGGTTTCCACTTCAGGAAATTCGAAATCAGAGCCAGCCCAAAACGCTGGCTCTTCTCCGGGTGGAACTGGGTGCCAATCGCGGTGTCCCTGGCGACGATCGCCGTCACCGGGCCGCCGTAATCCGCGCGCGCCAGCACGTCGGCCTCGTTGGCCGCGTTAAGGTGATAGGAGTGCACGAAATAGGCGTGGCGACCCTTCGGCCCGAGCGGCAGCCGCTCGAGCACCGGATGCTCGCGGATCAGATCGAGCGTATTCCAGCCCATATGCGGGACTTTCAAATTTTCCTCGCGCGGCGAAATCTTTTCGACGTCGCCTTCGATCCAGTTGAATCCGTCGGTCGTGACGTGCTCCTTGCCGCGGGTCGCCATCAACTGCATGCCGACGCAGATGCCGAAGAACGGCCGCGCCTTGTTTCGCACGGCTTCCGTCATCGCCTCGAGCATGCCGTCGAGCGCGTCGAGACCGCTGCGGCAATCGGCGAATGCGCCGACGCCGGGCAGCACCACGCGATCGGCGCGATAGACCGTTTCGGGATCGCGGGTCACCACGATTTTTTCCGGAACCTCCATGCTCCGCGCCGCCCGCTCAAACGCTTTCGCCGCGGAGTGCAGATTGCCGGAACCGTAGTCGACGATAGCAACGCTCACCGCGACGCTCCCGGTTCAGGAAACAATCCGATGATCTCATTTCCAGGCAACGGCGGCGGCCGCGAAAACGGCTGGCCTGGAACGTCCCGCGTCGGTGGCGGCGCGCCGCGATCGACCGCCGTTTGATCGTTGCTCAGGCCGCGCTGTTTGGCCGTCCAGCGATCGAAAAAGCGTCGCTCGGCTGTCTCCCGGTCGTCGGCCACCACGATATCGATCTGACGCCAGTTGCGCCGCGACAGCGTCCAGCGCCGCAAGGTCGGCGCTTCAAATCCCATCAGCAGCGCGATCAAAATATTGGCGAGAAAAATCGCCGCCGCGCCCGCGCCGAGGCGCGCCAGTCCGACCTCGACGGCGATCATGACAATGATCCAGCCGATCAGCACGAGCCACAGGCGATACCAGACGAGCCACACCGGGCCGAGAACCGCGGCCCAGAAATGAAAGCCGTCGCGGACGAATGCGAATCGTTCGGTCGCAGCGATCCCGGCGCCATTCGTCACCGGAGCATGAACTGTAAAAGCCGGCATCGTTACTCTCCGCCGAGAACAAGCAATCAGCTGCCGAGCTGACCCTTGGTGGATGGCACTTCGCCCGCGGCGCGCGCATCGATCGCGACCGCCGCGCGCAGCGCCCTCGCCAGACCCTTGAAGCAGGATTCGGCGATATGATGGCTGTTCTCGCCATATAAGGTCTCGACATGCAATGTCACGCCGGCATTGATCGCAAAGGCGTTGAACCATTCGCGAACCAGTTCGGTATCGAATTGGCCGACCTTGTCGCGCGGAAACTCCGCCTTGAACACCAGCACCGGCCGGCCCGAAATGTCGAGCACGACCCGCGACAGCGTCTCGTCCATCGGCATGTGGATGCTGGCATAGCGGGTGATGCCGGCCATGGTGCCGAG
The DNA here is from genome assembly GCF_000701345.1 of Bradyrhizobium sp. URHD0069. GTDB lineage: Bacteria > Pseudomonadota > Alphaproteobacteria > Rhizobiales > Xanthobacteraceae > Bradyrhizobium. The sequence goes on from NZ_JNIJ01000027.1 coordinate 23,023, forward strand.
CGCCTGCTTCACCGCCTGGCCGAGCGCGATGCCGACATCCTCTGTGGTGTGATGGTGATCGATGTGCAGGTCGCCGACCGCCTTAACGGAGATGTCGATGCGCGAATGCCGGGCCAGCAGGTCGAGCATATGGTCGAAGAAGCCGATGCCGGTCGCGACGTTGGACACGCCGGCTCCGTCGAGGTTCACTGTCACCTCGATGTCGGTCTCTTTGGTCTTGCGCTTGATCGTCGCTACGCGCATGAAAAATGCTTTCCCTTGATCGACTCCTTGACCGACTCTTGGCCGAAAACGCGGCCCTTTTAACAGGCTCATTCCGCCTTCGCTACTGCGGGATGGCGCGATCGGGGCCGAACTTCGGCCTATGGTGACCGGAATCCGGCGCCGCTTTCCGTTCCAACACTTTTGTTGACGCGAACCGGTAACACCCGGATCGCGTCGGAAGCAGGCTTTGGCCCGAAAACGCCTTGAACCACGCCGATTGTAACCACGTCCGCCAATCCCTAGATTTGGCGGAACGCGAGGTACTCCATGCAGGCATCACCACCCCAATCGCCGGTCTGGCACGGCACAACCATTTTGACGGTCCGCAAAGGCAGCAAGGTGGTGATCGGGGGCGACGGTCAGGTCTCGATCGGTCAGACCGTCATCAAATCCAACGCCAAAAAGGTCCGCAAACTCGGCAAGGGCGATGTCATCGGCGGTTTTGCCGGCGCCACCGCGGATGCCTTTACGCTGTTCGAGCGGCTGGAAAGCAAGCTTGAGCAATATCCGGGACAACTGACCCGCGCGGCGGTCGAGCTTGCCAAGGACTGGCGCACCGACCGCTATTTGCGGCGCTTGGAGGCGATGATGATCGTCGCCGACAAGGATGTGTCGCTGATTCTGACCGGCACCGGCGACGTTCTGGAGCCGGAAGCCGGCGTGATGGCGATCGGGTCAGGCGGCAACTATGCCTTGGCGGCCGCGCGAGCGCTCATCGAGTCCGACAAGGACGCCGAGACCATCGTGCGCCGGTCGCTCGATATCGCCGCCGACATTTGCGTCTATACCAATCGCAACGTGACCATCGAGACGTTGCAGAGCGGCTGATCGATGGCGCCACCCGCCTACGCGTTTCGTCCCATGACTGCCACTGATTTGCCGCTGGTGCGGCGCTGGCTGATGGAGCCGCACGTCGCCGAGTGGTGGCATGATCCCGAGACATTCGAGTTTGTCAGCGGCGAACTCGACCATCCCGACATGGCCCAGTTCATCGTGACCTTGGATGACCGCCCGCTGGCTTACCTGCAATGCTACAAGATGAGCGAATGGCATCGCGGCTTTGGCCCGCAACCGGACGGCACGCGCGGGATCGACCAATTCATCGGTGAAGCCGACATGGTTGGGCGCGGGCACGGATCGGCATTCATTCGTGCCTTCATTGAGACTTTGCTGAGCAACGGCGTACCGCGCGTCGTGATCGATCCTCGCCCGATCAACGCGCGCGCGATACGGGCCTATGAAAAGGCGGGTTTTCGCCGCGACCGGGAGGTGGATACGCCTGACGGACGCGCCCTCCTCATGATCGCTACGCATGGTGTGAAAGCTGTTGATGCCGGTTGATCGCTATCAATTTCTTCCGATGTCGGAGGCCGATCTGCCGCTGGTGAAGCGTTGGCTGGTAGAACCGCATGTGGTGCAATGGTGGGGAGATGCTTGCCAGCAATTCGAACTCGTCAGCGGTGACCTCGATGTCGAGGCCATGGATCAATTCATCGTGGCGACGGATGATCGCCGCTTCGGATATTTGCAGTGCTACGATCCCGAGGTCTGGCCGGATAACGGATTGGGCGCCCATCCCCCGGGCACAAGGGGCATTGACCAGTTCATCGGAGAACTGGACATGGTAGATCGCGGGCATGGATCGGCATTCATTCGTATCTTCATTGATCGGCTGCTGGCCGCCGGCGCACCGCGGGTCATCACCGATCCAGACCCCGCCAATGCCCGCGCGATACGCGCTTATGAGAAGGCCGGCTTTCAACGCGAGCGCCTCGTCGATACGCCTGACGGACCCGCCCTTTTGATGGTCCGCAACCCATGACGCTTGAGTACACCGTACCCGCCGCGGCCCGCCTGTCGACGTGGCAGGCAGGTCCGCCGATCATTTAATCCAGCTTGTGCCGGCAACAATTCAACCTAACTTAGGCCCATGACCGACTTCTCTCCCCGTGAAATCGTTTCCGAACTTGACCGCTTCATCGTCGGGCAGTCCGACGCCAAGCGTGCGGTCTCTATCGCGCTGCGCAACCGCTGGCGGCGGCTGCAGCTCACCGGCTCGTTGCGCGAGGAAGTGCTGCCGAAAAACATCCTGATGATCGGACCGACCGGCGTCGGCAAGACCGAGATCGCGCGGCGGCTCGCCAAGCTTGCGGGCGCGCCGTTCATCAAGGTCGAAGCCACCAAATTCACCGAGGTCGGTTATGTCGGCCGCGACGTCGAGCAGATCATTCGCGACCTCGTCGAAGTCGCGATCGCGCAGACCCGGGAGCGCAAGCGCAAGGATGTACAGGCGCGCGCGCAACTCGCCGCCGAGGATCGCGTGCTCGACGCCCTCGTTGGCGCCAACTCCGGCGCCGCAACTCGCGATTCGTTTCGCAGAAAACTGCGCGCCGGCGAACTCAACGACAAGGAGATCGAGATCGAGACGCAGTCCTCGGGCGGAATGCCGATGTTTGAAATTCCGGGTATGCCGGGCGCTCAGATGGGCGCGATCTCGATCGGCGATATCTTCGGCAAACTGGGCGGACGGACCAAGACCCGCCGCCTGACCGTTGAGGATTCTCACGAGCTTCTCGTCAACGAGGAATCCGACAAGCTGCTGGACAACGACCAACTGGTGCAGGAATCGATCAATGCGGTCGAGAACAACGGCATCGTGTTTCTCGACGAGATCGACAAGATTTGCGTGCGCGAAGGGCGCAGCGGCGGCGACGTGTCGCGCGAAGGGGTGCAGCGCGATCTATTGCCGCTGATCGAAGGCACCACGGTCTCGACCAAGCACGGTACGGTGAAGACCGATCACATCCTGTTCATCGCCTCGGGCGCGTTCCATATCGCCAAGCCGTCCGACCTGCTGCCGGAGCTGCAGGGACGCTTGCCGATCCGTGTCGAACTGGCAGCGCTGACCCGCGACGACCTGCGCCGCATTCTGACCGAGCCTGAAGCGTCGCTGATCAAGCAATACGTCGCGCTGATGCAGACCGAAGGCGTGACACTGGATATTACCGACGGCGCCATCGACGCGCTCGCGGACGTGGCCGTCGCCGTCAACTCCTCGGTGGAGAACATCGGCGCGCGCCGATTGCAGACGGTGATGGAGCGCGTGCTGGACGAGATTTCATTCGCGGCTCCGGACCGCCATGGCGAGACGATCCAGATCGATGCCGCCTATGTGCAGAAGCACGTCGGCGATCTCGCCAAGAACGCGGATTTGAGCCGTTTCATTCTTTAGTTTGTCGCGGCTTGAATTTCAGATTTTCGATCGCCTGATCCGCACGTAGAGCGCGCCCTCGCCGCCATGGCCGATATGCGCCTCTTCGAAACCGACCACCAGCGAGCGGAATTCCGGCAGGCTCAGCCATTGCGGCACCTGGCGGCGCAGCACCCCGCGCTCAAACTCAGCGGCCGTTGCGCGGCCTTTGCCGGTAATGACAAGCACGAACCGCAGGCCGTCGCTGTGCGCGCGCTGCAAAAAGCCTGATAGCGCGCGATGGGCGCGCGTCTGCGTCATGCCGTGCAGGTCGAGCCGGGCCTCGATCTCCTTCCGCCCCCGTGAGAGCTGCGAGCGCTCGCGACGTCCAAGCGGCGCCAGCGGCGGCGCTTCCGGCTTTGCTGCTCGCAGAAATTTGTTTGGCGCAAGCGGCTTCGGTGATGGGGCGGGTTTCGCAGGAGCCGGCATTTCCGCTTCCGCTGCAACAGCCTCGGCCTTTGCAGCACGCGGCTTCTTGCGCAGCGGCCTGGTCTGTTTGGCGACGCTTTCCCACAGCGCGCGCTCGTCTTCACTCAACGCCCGCCTGCGCCGCGCAGATACGGACAATTCCGGAATCGAACTCGATGGCTGACGTTTCATGGTCCGCCGTATCGATAACGACGATAGTGGCGGTGGCGACGCATCTCGCGGCTCGGCGTGACGTTAGGCCGGGCCTCCGGCAGCGGTACTGCTTTCGCAGCAGCCGCTTGAGTCGTTGAGGTTTGCCCGACGGCTGCGGCAGGCGGCGTTGCCGCGGGCGCCGCGTTCTTCGCGCCTTCCGGAATCTTGACCGTATCTTTTGCGCCAGCAGCCGCCGAAGCCTCCGGCGGCTTGGTGCCGTTTTTCCGGTCTTTCTGTTGCTCCTTCAGAGGATCGACTTGCGGAAACAATTTTGCAATTTTCTCCGACGGCCTCGGATCCGGCAACGGCATCTTGTGGCCCCGCGCCACCGGATCGAGGCTCTTCGGCACCAGGATGACGAAACGCACAGTGTGCCGAAAGCGGCCGGACACCCGCCCCGCTTCCGCGCCGGCGCCAAGATAGATGTCGGCGCGCGCCGGGCCGACGATCGCCGAACCCGTATCCTGCGCCACCATCAACCGCCGAAATGGCGTCTTCGATCGCTCCGACTCAATCGGCAACTCGCCTTCGATAAAGAACGGCGTGCCATAGACATGCAGCGCCTTGTCGACCGCGATCGAGCGTCCCGGCGTCAGTGGAACGCCTTGCGCACCTACCGCTTCATCCTTGTCGGACAGCTGCACCTCGCGGAAGAACACATAGGAACGGTTTTGCCGGCGCAATTCGTTGGCGCCATCGGGATTTTCCTCCATCCATTCCCGGATCTTCTGCATCGACATCTGATCTTTCGGGATGATGCCGCGGTCGATCAGGATGCGCCCGACCGGGGTGTAGGGATAACCATTATGCGCATCGTAATTGATGCGTAAGGTCGAGCCGTCCTCGAGGCGGACCCGTGCCGAGCCCTGGATTTGGGTAAACAGCAAGTCGGTCTGATTTTTCAGCCAGCAGATCTCCAGGCCTCGTCCGGCGATCGCGCCGTCTTCGATCGCAGCCCGATCATAATAAGGCACGAGCTTGCGACGACCGATCTTGCGAAACACCTCACCCTTGTTGGGCAAGCTACCCGCGCTTTGTTTGAAGCCGCGGACGAACAGGTTCGAAGGACGGCGATAGACCGGCACGGTGTAGACGTCGGTCTGGGTGCGCGAGCCGTCGATAACAGGCTCATAGTATCCGGTGACAAAACCCTCGCCTTCCCCGAGCCGCGAGATTCTCAAAGGAAGAAAATGCGCTTCAAAAAAGCCCTTGGCCTTGGCGTCGTCGGAGATGTCGAGGGCTCTGGCCGCGCGGCAGGGATCGCGCAGCGAAATGCCCAGAGCTTTGGGATCCGCAGGAGCTTGTCGTTGCGCGGATATCGGCCTGCAGCTCGTGCGAAACGCCTTGTACGCCTGCAGATGGTCGTCCTCTCGCCAGCCGGCGATATCGGACCACGCGACCGGCATATATTGGCTGCCGCTGATCTCCAGCGGCCAGGCAAGTTGAGGATATGGAACAAGGCGAGAAGATGAAGGCTGCGGACGTGCGGCGCGTGCGCCATGTGCGGTGGCCGGAGCCAGCGACAACGCGGCCGCGATCACACAACACGCGGCGGCGTATCTTCGCAAGCCGCGCGCGTTACTGACCGTTTCCCGTGCCAACCAGCTTCCAGTTCGGATCGTGTGAACTCGTGTCGCGGGCAAATGTCCAAACATCGGTGATATCGGCGACCTTTTCCGGATTGCCGTCGACGATCGTGCCGGCCTTGTCTCGGGTGACCGAGATCATCTGCGACACGAAACGAACCGTCAGCTGCGCCGAGCGGTCGCGCGCTTCGGCACCCACCAGCTCGGCCTTGTCGATCGAAACGAATCGCGTTTCCGTCTTCTGCTCGTGCTTTTCGCGATCCTTGATCACCGCCTCGAAGCTCTCATAGACCTCCGACGACAAGAGATCCTTCAGCGCGCGACGGTCGCCATTGGCGAAGGCCAGCACGATCATCTCATAGGCGCCGCGGGCGCCGCTGATAAAATGTCGGGGATCGAACGAGGAATCCTGCGCGGCAATGGCGTCGAGCCCCTGGGCCAGCGCGGTGCCTGGTTCGGCCAGACCTCTCCAGCGATCGGTCGGCGGCGTCACCTCTCCGGTAGGTGCCAGCGGCGTCTGATCGATCACCGTACCTGGCATCGGCACCACTTTATTGTCCTGAGCCCCCTGCACCACGTTGCGCGCAGGGCGATCGTACGGCGGCCGCTCGTTTCCGGTGCGCTGCCCGAGGACGTTACGCAGACGCAGGAAGATGAAGACCGCCAGCGCCAGGAAGATGATGGTGTAAATATCCACGTCGTATTCGCTTTCTGGTCTGCGCCGGCAAACGGTCCCGGCGGTAGGGTGTTCCCTCGGGAACGGCAGAGATTACATCCTGGATGGGTCTGCAGCATGTAGGCACGAAACTTGGCCTAGCCAATGGCGCGTTTTGGCAGGAAAAGCCATGCCGGTGGAAATAGGCGGAGCCGCTTCGCTCACCCGCTTGCCACCGGCGAATTGTAGCGCGTTTTCGCCCCCAGGGGAAACCCCGGGCAGGTCCGGAAATCGCGCATGTTCAATAATTTAGCGTGTATCCTGCCCACCGCCCGGCCTCCATGCCCGGTATAATCCGCGCCCTGGCAGGCTACGCGCGATTGTCGTCCTTGTGGAAAGCGGCGGGGCTATGATAGCCACTCGCCCGACAAAGGCATTTCGCAGACCGGGCGAGTTCGGACGCAAGACCGGCCTCCTCTCGCTCAATCACGTTCCAGGAGAGACTCCATGAGCAACGGCAACGGCGCGCCTCCCGAGGCGGCCCCTCCTCCACAGTTGAACGTGCTGGCGCAGTATACCAAGGACCTGTCGTTCGAGAATCCGAACGCGCCCTCCTCGCTGGCGCCGCAACAGCAGCAGCCGGCGATCAACATCCAGATCAACGTCACCGCCAACAATATCGCCGAAAACGAATATGAAGTGACGCTTTCGGTCGAGGGCAAGGCGGAAAACGCCGGCAAGGTGATGTTCAGCTTCGATCTGGCCTATGCCGGCGTATTCCGCATTGTGAACGTTCCGCAGGAAAACCTGCATCCGCTGGTCATGATCGAATGTCCGCGGCTGTTGTTCCCGTTCGCGCGCGAAATCATCGCGACGTCGGTGCGCGATGGCGGTTTCCCCCCGCTGATGCTGGATCCGGTCGATTTTGTCGGCCTGTACCGCCAGAACCTGGAGCGGCAGGCTGCCGCACAGGCCACGCAGGCAAAACCGAGCTAAGCGCCGGCGCTTACGGCGCCCAAAAAATCGTTCCAGATCGGCTTGTCGCCCAGCGTGCCGATAAAAGCCTGGTGTGCGATGCGGTCGGCCTCTGTGACCCGGGGCGCCAGCGGTACCGGGCGTTGCCGCCGCGGCATTTCGCCGTAGGCGCCGACGCGTATATCGCGGCCCTCGGTCGCCAGAATCAGTTGCGATTGGCGGGCGCCGATCAGGTCGATGTAGACCTCAGCCAAAAGCTCGGCGTCGAGCAATGCGCCGTGCTTGGTGCGGCGAGAATTGTCGATCGCATAGCGCGAACAGAGATCATCGAGACGATTCGACACACCCGGATGCTTGCGCCGCGCCAACAGCAGCGTGTCGACCAGCCGCTCGCGCGCAATCGGCGGCCGCTTGATGCGGTCAAGCTCGGCGTTGATGAAGGCAATATCGAACGACGCATTGTGGATCACCAGCGGCGCGTCGCCGATGAACTCCAGAAATTCCTCGACTACATGGGCGAATAGCGGTTTGGCGGCGAGGAACTCGCTGGAAAGACCATGCACGGCGAATGCTTCGGCCGGCATGTCGCGCTCTGGATTGATGTGCCGATGGAAGGTCTGACCGGTCGGCATGCGGTTGAAAATCTCGACGCAGCCGATTTCAACCATCCGGTCGCCCCGAAGCGGATCAAGGCCGGTGGTTTCGGTATCGAGAACGATTTCGCGCATGAATCACAAGGCCGCAGGAATCAGGAACGAGAAAATCAAGAACGACGAATCAGGAGCGTCGCTGCGGCATTTTAGCAGCCTGATCCAGAATGTCGCGGATTTGCGCGCGCACCGGGTCGAGGCCGTATGAGGTATCCACCACGAAATCCGCACGTTTGCGCTTTTCGGCGTCCGGCAGCTGCCGCGCCAGGATGCCGTCGAGCTTCTCGTTCGTCATATTGTCGCGCGCCAGAATTCGCTGGCGTTGAATTTCAGGCGTTGTCGTCACCACCACCACGGCATCGACGCGGCTCTCGCCGCCGGTCTCGTACAACAGCGGCACATCGACCACCGCGACCGGCGCGCCGGATTGCTCGGCGTCATGCAGGAATCTTTGACGGGAGGCGCCCAGCATCGGATGAACGATCTGCTCGAGCCGCTTGATGGCGACCGGATCATGCACCACTTGCGCCGAAAGTTTGTTGCGATCGACTTTCCCGCCAGCCGTCGTACCTGGAAACGCCGCTTCGATCGCTGGCACCGCCTCGCCTTCATATAACATGTGAACGATCGCATCAGCGTCGTAAACCGGGACGCCGGCCTCCGCAAACAGCTTGGCGGTGGTTGATTTCCCCATCCCGATCGAGCCGGTCAGTCCAAGGACTATCATTCACTGCCTCGTCGGAATTGCCGGTTCAGTCGTCATCATCCGCGAGAGCGGATGATCCAGTATGCCGGAACGCTTGTGATCAACCGCAGCCTCGCGGCGTACTGGATGCCCGCCTTCGCGGGCACGAGGGATATACTGTATCTGCACGACCTCAGCTTTCACACCGCAAGCAGATGCTCGCTACGCAAAAACGCGAGCAATGGTAATAGCGGCAGACCGAGGATGGTGAAATGATCGCCTTCGATCCGCTCGAATAAATGCACACCCGGTCCTTCAAGCTGATAGGCGCCGACGCTTGACGTAACCGCCTCTCCGGCCTCATTCAGATAGGCGTCAATTTCGGCCTCACCGAGAGCCCGCATGGTCATCCGCGCGATGGTGGCTGTTTCGAATAATATTTTGCCATCGCACGCGACGGCAACCGCGGAGTGCAGTTCATGGCTGCGGCCGGCCAGCGCGCGCAATTGCTCCGCCGCTTGTGCACGGCCGACAGGCTTGCTGAAGAGCCGACCGCCCAGCGCCAGTGTCTGATCCGCGCCGATGACAAATCTGCCGTGCTGGCGCGCGGATATTGAAAGCGCCTTCTCGCGCGCCAGAAGTGCCGCTATGTCGCCGGCCGCCGAGAGACCTGAGTCTTGCTGCACGGCGCGCTCATCGATGTCGGCCGGAACCGCTTCGAAGCTGATGCCGGCATTGGCGAGCAACGCCTGCCGCGCGCGGCTTTGCGAGGCGAGGATCAGCGGATATTTTCCGCGCCATAGCGTCATTCCGCAAGCCGCTGCCGCTGCCTGTCGGCAAACAGCTTCAGTATGGCGGCGGCGGTTTCCTCGATCGAGCGCCGGGTTACGTCGAGCTGCATCCAATTGAATTTTGCGCTCAATCGTCGCGCGAATGCGACTTCATCGGCGACCGCCTGGCGATCGATATAATCGTCGTTGCCAGAGCCGGCGCCCATGCTCAACAGCCGGTTCTGCCGAACCTGGATAAGGCGCTCCGGCGACGCATGAAGACTGACCACAAGCGGCTTTTTCACTGTCTCCAGCTGATGCGGGATCGGGATGCCAGGCACCAGCGGAACATTCGCGGTGCGGATGCCGCGGTTCGCAAGATATATCGAGGTCGGCGTTTTCGACGTGCGCGATACGCCGACCAGAACCACGTCGGCCTCTTCCAAACCTTCGACATGCTGGCCGTCATCGTGCATCATCGTATAATTCAGCGCATCGATGCGTTTGAAATATTCTGCATTGAGCGTGTGCTGCGCACCAACACGTCCGGTGGTCGGCGCACCGAGGTACGCCTGAAACAGCTGCATGACCGGGCCGATGATTGAGAGGCTCGGTATGTTGATCTGCTGGCACTTGGCTTCGAGCCGCCCGACCAGATCCTTCTCCAGCAAAGTAAAAAGCACAATGCCCGGTGCTTCTTCAATTTCGTCCAGCACGCGGTCGAGCTGCTTCTGGCTGCGGACCAGCGGATAGACATGCTCTACCGGCGTCACGTTGGCGTATTGCGCGGCCACCGCGCGCGCCACCGTGATCAGGGTTTCACCGGTCGAATCAGAGACCAGGTGAAGGTGAAAATAATTGCCGGTCGTGGGCACGTGACCCCTGTGTATCCTGTGAATCCTTGTGGAGCTTACCTGAGAGAATCAGCCGCGGGTCGACAGATCAGGGATAACCCGGCTTTTTCTTCACAGGGCTCTCCCGAAGGACAAGTCCGTCCACCTGATCCAATGATAGTGAGGTTATGTGGACTTGTCTCTTCATAGACTGCTCATGAAGCGGCGCAAGTACCTGACGCAGGTGGCGTTATTCGGATATTTGAATGCGCTGTCGGAATTGTTGATGGATGTGAACAAGGCGTGCGAATTGCGGGACAATTCTGCGTGGGCGCAATCCACCGCTACTTAGACTCAAACCTAAGATTCTAAAATTATTAGTTTAGAAAAGACCTGCTTGCGGATATGTCTCCATTCCTCTGCAGAGCAACGGCATCGGCAATGCCGAGATCAGCTCAACCGTTCCCATGTTGCGGATCAAGATAGCGGTTCGCAAACGAGTAAGGCCCCCACGATGTACGAATGGATCAAGGCGCTGCATGTGATCGCCGTCATCTCGTGGATGGCGGGCATGCTCTATCTGCCGCGGCTGTTCGTCTATCATTGCGAGGCGGAGGTTGGGTCGAAGCAATCCGAGACCTTCAAGGTGATGGAGCGGCGGTTGCTGAAGGCGATCATCAACCCGGCGATGATCGTTACCTGGCTAGCCGGGCTTTACCTCGCCTGGGCCGGACACTGGTTCGCGGCGCCCTGGCTGCATGGCAAGCTGCTGCTGGTGCTGGTGCTGTCGGGCGCCCACGGTTTTTTTTCCCGCTGGGTGAAGGATTTCGCCGCCGACCGGAATGCCAGAAGTCAAAAATTTTATCGTATTATCAACGAGATACCGACTATTTTGATGATCGGGATCGTGATCCTGGTGGTGGTGAAGCCGTTTTGATGGGGCGCGGCTGTTACACCTTCAGGTTCTGGGCCTGCTTGCGGAACTCCGACCGATTTTCTATATTGATCAAATCCCACCCCACGCAGGCGGATGTGGTTGCGTTCCGGCTTCCTCGTTGAGCCGGCCGCCCCATCAGGTTTGAAGCCTCTCCGGCACTTTCCTTGCTCAGACCTGCGGACCGTCCTTTCTTTTTGCGCGTCCGCATTTTCGAAATAGCCACCTCGCAATCTTCCCTAGTTACTCCACAGGACCATCCCAATGCGGGAAATGAAACTACAAGACCTCAAAGCCCAGACGCCAGCCGAGCTCGTCTCGTTCGCGGAAGAGAAAGGGGTCGAGAACGCCAGCACCATGCGCAAGCAGGAGCTGATGTTCGCCATTCTCAAACAACTCGCGATCCAGGAAACCGACATCATCGGCGAAGGCGTCGTTGAGGTTCTCTCCGACGGATTTGGATTCTTGCGCTCCCCGGATGCCAATTATCTGCCGGGGCCGGATGATATCTACGTCTCACCTTCGCAGATCCGCCGCTTCGGGCTTCGCACCGGCGATACCATTGAAGGCCACATTCGCAGCCCGAAGGAGGGCGAACGCTATTTCGCGCTGCTCAAGGTCAACACGCTCAATTTCGAAGACCCGGAAAAGTCCAAGCACAAAGTCAATTTCGACAATCTGACGCCGCTGTTTCCGGATCAGCGCTTTCGGCTTGAACTCGAAGACCCCACCAGAAAGGACCTTTCTGCAAGGGTTATCGACATCGTCGCTCCGATCGGCAAGGGCCAGCGCGCGTTGATCGTGGCCCCGCCACGCACCGGTAAAACCGTGCTGATGCAGAATATCGCGCATTCGATCACGGCCAATCACCCCGAATGCTATCTGATCGTACTTCTGATCGATGAGCGTCCGGAAGAAGTCACGGACATGCAGCGCTCGGTGAAGGGCGAAGTCGTTTCATCGACCTTCGACGAGCCGGCGGTGCGTCACGTCCAGGTGGCGGAGATGGTGATCGAGAAGGCCAAGCGGCTGGTCGAACATGGCCGCGACGTCGTGATCCTCCTGGACTCGATTACGCGCCTGGGGCGCGCCTACAACACCGTGGTGCCGTCATCCGGCAAGGTGCTGACCGGCGGCGTCGACGCCAACGCGCTGCAGCGGCCGAAGCGATTCTTCGGCGCCGCGCGCAACATCGAGGAGGGCGGCTCGCTGACCATCATTGCGACCGCGCTGGTCGATACCGGCAGCCGCATGGACGAAGTGATTTTCGAAGAGTTCAAAGGCACCGGCAATTCCGAACTGATTCTCGATCGCAAGGTGTCGGACAAGCGGACCTTCCCGGCGATCGATATCTCGCGCTCCGGCACCCGTAAGGAAGAGCTGATCACCGATCCGCAGTTGCTGAAAAAAATGTACGTGCTGCGCCGGATCCTCAATCCGATGGGCACGATGGACGCGATCGACTTCCTGCTCGACAAGTTGCGCAATACCAAGAACAACGCGGAATTCTTCGAATCGATGAATACCTGAGTTTTCCCCGGCGGTTTTGGAGGGGCGTCCTCGCAGGGACGCCCCTTTTTTGTGGCAGCCCGGGTTTCATGCTGCGGCGTTTGCTGCAGCAAGACTGCAGCATGCGGAATCCGTCGCGGGGCGCGACCCTTCCGATAAGCATTTGAAATTACACATATTTAGTACGAAGTCCCAGGGTCGGCCGGGCAGAAGGGCCGATTGCTGCAGCATAGGCCGCACCATAACCGCGTTGCCTCGGATCGACGTAACACAGTCGTACGATTGGGAATTACGTTGCGTTTTCAAAGGGCTCGGGGGCAAATAGGCGATGCACCCGCGGGAACAGACCATCTTCGCGCTATCGTCGGGCCGGCCGCCGAGTGCGATTGCCATGGTGCGGATATCCGGGCCGAAGGCCCAGACGGCGCTGACCTCTCTTGCGGGCAATATTCCCGTGCCGCGGATGGCCACACGGGTCTTGTTGCGCGATGCCAGCGGGCAGCCGATCGACGATGCCGTGGTCCTCTGGTTCCCGGGACCGGCAAGCGCCACCGGAGAGGATGTGGCGGAGTTTCACGTCCATGGCGGGCGGGCGGTCTTGGCGGCGCTGTTCGCGGCGCTCTCGGCTTTCGCGGATGTTCGCGCCGCGGAGCCGGGCGAATTCACCCGCCGCGCGTTCGAGAATGGCAAGCTTGATCTCACCGAAGCCGAAGGTCTCGACGACCTGATCCACGCCGATACCGATCGGCAGCGCCGCCAGGCGCTGCGCCACCTGAAAGGGCTCCTCGGCGACAGGGCGCGCGACTGGCGCGCGCAGATCATCGCAGCCTCAGCCTTGATCGAAGCGGGAATCGATTTCTCCGATGAAGGCGACGTGCCTGCGGAACTGATTGCGCCGGCGCTTGCCAGGATCAGGACGCTGCTCGGCGAAGTACAGGAAGTGCTTGCGGCACAGGGGCGAAGTGAACGGCTGCGCGAGGGGCTGGTGATCGCGATCGCAGGTCCCCCGAACGTCGGCAAGTCGACGCTGATGAATCAGTTGGCGCGGCGCGAGGTCGCGATCGTCTCGCCGCATGCCGGCACCACGCGCGACATCATCGAAGTGCAGCTCGATCTCGATGGCTATCCGGTGACGGTGATCGACACTGCCGGGATTCGCGAGACCGACGATCCCGTGGAGCAGGAGGGTGTGCGTCGGGCGCGAGCGCGCGCGGCCGACGCTGACCTGGTGCTGTGGCTGGTTGATGGGCAAGGCGAAGAAAACCGACACGAGGGCGCAGCGCCGGTGTGGATGGTGCGCAATAAGATCGATCTCGACGCGGTCACAGCAGACACGGAAAACGCGAGAGCCGATGCGGCGAACTCAGGGCCGCTGGCCGACGTGCAGCCGGGGCAGGGCGGGTCACATTTCGCAATTTCGGCCAGCCGGGGCGACGGCATCCCGGAGCTGATCGCCGCATTGGTCGCCTTCGCGCGGGATTATTTTGGCGCGGCGGAAGCCTCTCTGATCGGCCGGGAGCGGCAACGGAAATTATTGCAGGAGACGGCGGATGCCTTGCAGCGCAGCGTAATCGTCATGGGGAAGGGTGAGGAGCTTGCCGCGGAGGAATTACGAACCGCAGTTCATTGTTTGGGCCGGCTGCTCGGGCAGGTCGATATTGAGGATGTCCTCGATGCGATCTTCAAAGAATTTTGTGTAGGGAAATAATATTTTTTCATTCATCGTATGGAGCGGTTGTTTCACGTGAAACAACCGCCGTATCGAACTTCCTGCTTCCCGGTTTTGCGGTCTCGCGATAGAAGTCCGGCATGATTGCCCGACCAGGATCATTCGACGTCATCATCATCGGCGGTGGCCATGCCGGCTGCGAAGCCGCGGCCGCTTCCGCACGTATGGGCGCGAAGACGGCGCTGGTCACTCATCGCTTTGCGACCATTGGGGCGATGTCCTGCAATCCAGCCATCGGAGGCCTGGGCAAGGGCCATTTGGTCCGCGAGGTCGACGCGCTGGACGGGCTGATGGGCCGGGTCGCCGACGCCGCCGGCATCCAGTTTCGGATGCTGAACCGGCGCAAGGGTCCGGCGGTGCGGGGTCCGCGCGCCCAGGCCGACCGCAAGCTCTATGCTGGCGCGATGCAGGCCGCGATCCGCGAGACCGCCAGTCTCGGCGTGATCGAAGGCGAGGTTGACGAGCTTGTCGTCGCAAACGGCCGCGTCGCCGGCGTCCGCCTGGCCGACGGCCGCGAGCTGTCCGCAGGCGCGGTTGTCATCACCACCGGGACTTTTCTGCGCGGGTTGATCCATCTCGGCGAGAAGAACTGGCCGGCCGGCCGTGTTGGCGAGGCGCCGGCGCTGGGCCTCTCGAGGTCCTTCGAAAGCGCCGGGTTTACCCTGGGTCGGCTGAAGACCGGTACTCCGCCGCGGCTCGATGGCACCACGATCGACTGGTCGGCGGTGGAAATGCAGCCCGGCGACGATCCGCCCGAGCCGTTTTCGGTGATGACGGACAGGATCACGACGCCCCAGATCCAGTGCGGCATCACCCGCACCACCCCGGCTACTCACGACGTGATCCGGGCCAATGTGCATCGCTCGCCGATGTATTCTGGGCAGATCAAGAGTACCGGCCCACGCTATTGCCCCTCGATCGAGGACAAGATCGTTCGCTTTGGCGATCGCGACGGCCATCAGATCTTTCTGGAGCCGGAGGGGCTCGACGACACCACCGTCTATCCGAACGGCATTTCGACCTCGCTGCCGGAAGAGGTGCAGTTGGCGATCCTGGCCTCGATTCCAGGCCTCGAGCGTGTTCGTATGGTCCGGCTGGGCTATGCGATCGAATACGACCACGTCGATCCGCGCGAACTCGATCCGGCTCTGCAGACCAAGCGCATCCGAGGGCTGTTCCTCGCTGGACAGATCAACGGCACCACCGGCTATGAAGAGGCGGCAGCGCAGGGGCTTGTTGCAGGTCTCAACGCGGCATTGGCCGCGAGCGGGTCTGAGCCCATCGTGTTCGACCGCGCCGACGGCTATCTCGGCGTAATGATCGATGATCTCGTGACGCGCGGGATCACCGAGCCGTATCGGATGTTCACCTCGCGGGCCGAGTACCGCCTGACCTTGCGGGCCGACAACGCCGATCAGCGCCTGACGGATAAGGGGATCGCGTTCGGCTGCGTAGGGCGGGCGAGGGCGGCTCGCCACGGCGCCAAGATGGACGCGCTCAACGCGGCCAAGGGCCTGACAAAATCGCTGACGCTGACGCCGAACGAAGCCGCTCGACATGGCCTCGCGCTCAACCGAGACGGTCATCGCCGTTCGGCCTTTGAATTGCTGGCCTATCCGGAGATCGGTTGGGCGGAGGTATGCGCAGTCTGGCCGGAATTGTCGTCCATTGACCCAGCGACTGCGGTTCATCTCGAAATCGACGCCAAATACGACGTCTATCTCGAACGCCAGATCGCCGATGTCGACGCCTTCCGCCGAGACGAGGGCTTGATCCTCGGCGATATCGATTACAGCGCCGTGCCCGGGCTTTCCAACGAGGCCCGCTCGAAGCTCGAAGCGCTGCGTCCGCGCACCGTGGGGCAGGCGGGTCGGCTCGACGGCCTGACACCGGCCGCCCTGGGGATATTGGCCGCCTATCTGCGGCGCGAAGCACGACGGAAAGCCTCAGTATCGACCGCGTAAGGGTTGTTTCACGTGAAACACGGCACAGGGCCCGGATGACGGGGGAAGCGTCCGCTAAAGGATTCAGGAACGTCATTGCGAGCGGCTCGCGGGGTTCGCGCCCGATGACAGGCGCCGCGAAACGATCCCGGCTCCCGCGTTAGCACCAGACGTCACCGGTGCAAACGCACATCGGATCCCGGGGTACCGGGTTCGATGCGGAGCCTGTCATAGGGCCGCACGTTGCGCGGACCCGTTGGCATCGGCCCGGAATGACGGTCTGGATTGTTTTGTCGCTTCGCTCCCGGGAAGGACAGTAAGATCGAGCCGCATTTAGAATCGAGCTGCATTTATCAGGTAGGCTCTCAGGCCTGACGACTCCAAGACGGCGACGAACATCAAATCAATGGCCAGAACAGCACAACAGACCGCAACCCCTGTCCTCGTCGCCGACAAGGGCGCGGCGCTCGGCCTGACGCCCGTTTCACGTGAAACAGAGGCGCGGCTGGATCGCTA
This sequence comes from Bradyrhizobium sp. URHD0069, assembly GCF_000701345.1. GTDB lineage: Bacteria > Pseudomonadota > Alphaproteobacteria > Rhizobiales > Xanthobacteraceae > Bradyrhizobium. The sequence continues at coordinate 39,943 of NZ_JNIJ01000027.1, forward strand.
TGTCGATCTCCTCCTCGAATGGCAGGCGAAAACCAACCTGGTCGCGCCGTCGACGCTTCCGCATCTGTGGACCCGGCACATCTCCGATTCGCTGCAGCTTCTGGCCCTCGCCCCATCCGCCAAGATATGGGCCGACCTGGGCAGCGGCGGCGGCTTTCCGGGCGTCGTGCTGGCTTGTGCCTTGGCAGAAACCCCGGGAGCAATGGTTCATCTGGTGGAGCGCAATGCCAAAAAGGCCGCTTTCCTTCGCGAGGCGCTGCGCGTGACCATCTCGCCGGGCATGGTTCATCTCGCGGATATCGGGGATACTGTGGATAGAATCAGCGGCGCCGTCGATTGCGTCACAGCCCGGGCGGTGGCTCCGCTACACCAGCTCATCGGTTTTGTGGAACCTCTGGTGAGACGGGGCGCAAAAGCCCTGTTTCTCAAAGGCCAAGATGTAGAGGCTGAATTGACCGAAGCCACTAAATATTGGAATATGAGGCCGAATCTGCATTCCAGCCGCACCGGCGGAGAGGGCTGGATCGTCGAGCTCGATCATATCGAGCGGCGCAATCCATCCGCGACACCCCATGGCACCCGCGCATGACCGTAATTGATCAAATCTATCAAGAGGATAAGGCACCACGACCAACCGGCCATCCGCGCATTCTGGCGCTGGCCAACCAGAAGGGCGGTGTCGGCAAGACTACCACCGCGATTAATCTCGGCACGGCGCTCGCTGCGATTGGCGAACGCGTGCTGATTGTCGATCTCGATCCGCAAGGCAACGCCTCCACTGGCCTCGGCATCGATCGTCGCAGCCGCAACTGCTCGACCTATGACGTGCTGATCGGTGAGGCGCCGCTGCGCGACGCGGTGGTGCCGACCGCGGTGCCGCGGCTGCAGATCGCGGCGTCGACAATGGATCTCTCAGGCCTCGAACTCGAGCTGGGCTCGGCGCGCGACCGCGCGTTCCGGCTGCGCGATGCGATCGCGGGGCTCAACACCAATGTCACGCCGGACTCCGACTACACTTACGTGCTGATCGATTGCCCGCCATCGCTCAATCTTCTCACCGTCAATGCGATGGCAGCCTCGGACGCAATCCTGGTGCCGCTGCAGTGCGAGTTCTTTGCGCTCGAGGGCCTGTCGCAATTGTTGCAGACGGTGGAGCAGGTGCGCAGCACGCTCAATCCCAACCTGTCGATCCATGGCATCGTGCTGACCATGTTCGACTCGCGCAACAACTTGTCGAACCAGGTTGTCGCAGATGTCCGGCAGTTCATGGGAGCCAAGGTCTATCAGACCATGATCCCGCGCAACGTGCGCATCTCCGAGGCGCCGTCCTACGGCAAGCCGGTGCTGGTGTACGATCTCAAATGCGTCGGCAGCGAGGCCTACCTCAAGCTTGCGACGGAAGTGATCCAGCGCGAGCGCGAGCTGCTCGCGCATTGAAAGAACGTGGATGGCCGGCGCGAAGAGCGCCTTTGCCCACCTTACAAATTACCCAACCTTAAGATTCTAATTCCGGAGTGATGCGAGTGAATCCAAGGGAGCTGGCGATGGCCGACGAAGCGCGTTCGCGACTGGGCCGCGGTCTTGCAAGTCTGATCGGAGATGTTGGCGGCGAAGCCGCGCATGTCGAGCGGCCGCGCGCGCAGCGTAAAGTGCCGATCGAATTCCTCAAGCCCAATCCGCGCAATCCGCGTCGCGCGTTTTCCGACGCCGAACTCGGCGAACTCTCCGATTCGATCAAACAGCACGGCGTGATCCAGCCGATCGTGGTGCGCCCGGTGCGCGGCGTACAGGACCGCTACGAAATCATCGCCGGCGAACGCCGCTGGCGCGCGTCGCAGATCGCCGGCCTGCACGAGGTGCCGATCGTCCCGGTCGACGTCAGCGATAGCGAGGCGCTCGAGATCGCGATCATCGAAAACGTACAGCGCGAAGACCTCAATGCGATGGAAGAGGCGCAGGGCTATCATGCGCTGGCCGATGAATTCAAACGCAGCCAGGAGGAGATCGCAAAGATCGTCGGCAAGAGCCGCAGCCATGTCGCCAACATGATGCGGCTGACGAAACTGCCGGCCGAGGTGCAGGCCTACATCGCATCGGGCCAGTTATCCGCCGGCCACGCGCGCGCGCTGATCGGCGTGCCTGATCCAACGGCCGCCGCCAAGCGTATCGTCGAGGAAGGCCTCAACGTGCGTCAGACCGAGGCGCTGGCGCATGTCGAGGGCGTGCCGGAGCGCAAGCCACAGAAGGCGCGCGGTGGCAAGGTGAAGGACCCTGACACGCTCGCGCTGGAAAAGCGCGTCAGCGACGCGCTCGGGCTCGCGGTCAGCGTCGAACACCGCGATCCCGGCGGCACCGTGCACATCCGCTATCGCGACCTCGAACAGCTCGACGAGATCTTGCGAAGGCTGGATGCGACAAATTGAGTTGCCATTCCGCGTTGGCTGGTTTCACGCGCGCCGCGGAATGACTCACCCCCGCCGCCTTGCATTCGCGGCGATCGACAATAGCGCGCGCTGGGCGATCACGGCGGCCAGCGCTGACTGCTTGCGCATCTCCAGTGCCGTGGTGGCGAGTTGCTCGATGATCGCCACCAGCCGCGCCGCATTGAAATTGCGCAGCGCGATCTCGACATTTCCCTTTCGCGAAAAGTGCAGCCGTGGAAATCCGCTATCGAGCAGCGTCGATACCGGCGTTCCCTCCGCAACCGCAAGTGCCGATTTGTGCAGCCACGCCGCCTGACGCTGGGCGGCGGAAATAATCATGCCGGGGTAAGTGCCTGCGACCATCGCCTTGGCGAATTCAGTTTCGACTGCGGCGGAATTGCCGGCGAAGGCGCCGTCCACGATCGGATCGATCTTCAGCTCGGAAGCATCCGCAACGATCGCCATCACGTCCTCGAGCGTCACCTCACGTTCGCCATGGGCATAGAGCGCGAGCTTCTTCAGCTCGTTGCGCGAGGCCTGGCGGTCACCACCAAGCAACGCCATCAGCGCCGCGCGCGCGTCCGACGCGATGCGCAAATTCGAAACCCGCAATTCATCGTCGATCAGTTTCGCCAGATCGCGTTCGCCGTCGGGATAACAGCTGATCGCCACCGCCGTCCTGGCGCGCTCGCAGGCCTTGCGCAGCGGCGATTCCGGCCGCAGCTCGCCGGCCTCGATCACGATGCGGCAATCCTTTAAGGGCATCTCGGCCAGCGTATCGATCCCGCTGGCAAAGCTGCGGGAGCCGGCGCGGACGCGGATCGCGCGGCGGCCGCCAAACAGCGGCACCGTCATCGCTTCATCGACCAGCCGCGACGGCTCGGCCGAAAGTTCGTCGCCGTCCAGCCTGACCAGCGAAAACGGATCGTTGGGGTCGTCGACCGCGGATGCCAGCAGCGCGTCGGCGCGCTCGCGCACGAGGCCCGCGTCGGGGCCATAGAGCAGGATGATGGGGCGGCCCGGATCGGGCCGGGCGAGGAAAGCGTCGATTTCTTTTCCGCGAAGCGCGACCACGATTAGCCCTGTTGAAACAATTCGTCATTCCGGGACGCGCGACTTGGCGTGGACCCCGGAATCCAGAGATTACAGCGCGAGATTCCGGGTCCGCGCTAACGCGTGCCCTGGAATGACGGAGGGTTCAGGTGCCGGCGACGAAGAACGAGGCCAGCCGGGTCTGGATATTTTCCGCGATTTCCTGGGCGGCGCGATCCTCGGCGTCCCGGAACGCGCGGGAACGGGAGAAGCGCTGGTAGCTGCCGGGGATGTCGTAGGAGACGCGGGCGAACGTGCTGCCGGTCATGACCGATTTGTTCGAGGCGATTTCGATCAGGTTGTACTGCGCATCGATACCGACATTCTCGCCGGTGGGCAGCGCGGTGTTCGGATCGATCATCAGCGACGAACGGCTGGTGTAGAACCGCAGCACCAGCCGGTGGGTGGGCGGCACGCCGGTGGCGGTGCCGTAAAGCTTGAACGCCAGCGCATTACGAATTTCGACGCCGATTCGCGCCTCGCGCGAGGCGTTGGGCTTGTCCACGGGGGGGATTTCCACCCCCATCAGCTTTTCTCGCAGGGCGGGTGTGCCATCGGTGCGTTCGGCATACATCGGCTGGAAGCAGCCGGCCGTCAGCGCCGCCAGGGCGGCTACGGCCAGAAGCCGAGCGGCGATGCGGGTTTTAGCCAACGACATTCACGATCCTCATGGGAACAATGATCACCTTGCGGACGGCTTTGCCGCCGAGCGCCTGTTTTACAGCATCGAGGTCTAAAACGGCAGCCTCAATTTCCGGATTCTGCGCGTTACGGGCCACTGTGACCTCACCCCGTTTTTTGCCGTTGACCTGAACCACAAACGTCACGGTGTCTTCAACCAGCAAATCGCGTTCGATTTTGGGCCAGCTGGCCTCCGACACTAGGCCGGGCCGCCCCAGCACCTGCCAGCATTCCTCGGCCAGGTGCGGCATCATGGGGGCGAACAGTTGAACCAGGATGACCGCGGCCTCGCGAACGGCCCATCCGAGGTCCGGCGGCGGTGTTTCCGGGCGCGCCAGTACCTCGATCAGCGCATTGGAGAATTCCCGGATGTAGGCGAGGCAGACGTTAAAATGCAGCTTTTCGATTCCGGTGGAAACCTTGTCCAGCGCGCTATGGGCCGCCTTGCGCAGGGCCAGTGCATCCGCACCGAAGCTGGCCGGCCGCGCCGAGGGCGCGGCTTTGGCGATATCAGCGGACTCATTGACCAGCCGCCACAGCCGCTGCACGAAGCGCGATGCGCCCTGCACCCGCTCGTCGCTCCAGATCACGTCGCGATCGGGGGGCGAATCCGACAGCATGAACCAGCGCGCCACGTCGGCGCCGTAGGTCGCGATGATGTCGTCGGGGTCGACGGTGTTGCGCTTCGACTTCGACATCTTCTCGATCGAGCCGATTGAGATTTCTTCTCCGGTCTCCATCAAGCTGGCGCGGCGGCCCTCGGCGCCGGTCTCGATTTTGACCTCGGCCGGCGTGACATAGCTGCCGTCGGCCTTTTGATAGGTCTCGTGCACCACCATGCCCTGCGTGAACATGCCGGCGAACGGCTCATCCATGCCGATATGGCCGGTGGCCTTCATCGCGCGGGTAAAGAACCGGCTATACAGGAGATGCAGGATAGCGTGCTCGACGCCGCCGATATATTGGTCGACCGGCATCATCCGGTCCACCACCGGCGGCGTGGTCGGCGCGTTCTCGTTCCACGGATCGGTGAAGCGCGCGAAGTACCACGACGAATCCACGAACGTGTCCATGGTATCGGTCTCGCGCTGAGCCTTGCCGCCACATTGCGGACAGGCGACGTGCTTCCAGGTCGGATGATGGTCGAGCGCATTGCCGGGCCTATCGAACGTCACATCCTCCGGCAGCACCACCGGCAGGTCCTTATCGGGCACCGGCACGACATCGCATTTCGGGCAATGAATCACCGGGATCGGGCAGCCCCAATAGCGCTGACGCGAGATGCCCCAGTCCCGCAGGCGGAAGTTCACCTGCCGCTCGCCGACGGGCATGTTGCCGCGCAGCTCTGCCTCTAGCCTCCTGGCGACCTCCTCCTTGGCCTGCCCAATGGTCATGCCGTCGAGAAAGCGTGAATTGATCATGCGGCCGTCGCCGTCATAGGCGGTGTCCGTTATCACGAATGTCGTCGGGTCCTGGCCTTCGGGGCAAACCACCGGCGTATTGCCGAGGCCGTATTTGTTGACGAAGTCGAGGTCGCGCTGATCGTGCGCAGGACAGCCGAAGATCGCGCCGGTGCCGTATTCCATCAACACGAAATTGGCGACGTAAACCGGCAGCTTCCAGTTCGCATCGAAGGGATGGATTGCCTTGATGCCGGTATCGAAGCCCTGCTTTTCCTGGGTGTCGATAATTTCCTGCGCAGTGCCGTGACGCTTCGCCTCCGCGATGAACTCGGCGAGATCCGGATTCTTCGCAGCCGCGGCCTGCGCCAGCGGATGATCCGGCGCGATCGCCATGAATTTTGCACCGAACAGCGTGTCATGCCGCGTGGTGAATATCTTCAGCTCGGTCTCGCCGGCAGGCGTGGTCGCCGGATCGAGCGCGAAGCGGACCAGCATGCCTTCGGAGCGCCCGATCCAGTTGCGCTGCATCAGCCGTACCTTGTCGGGCCAGCGATCCAGCGTATCGAGCGCGTCCAATAGCTCCTGCGAATATTTGGTGATCTTGAAGACCCACTGCTTCATCTCGCGCTGCTCGACCAGCGCGCCGGAGCGCCAGCCGCGGCCGTCGATCACCTGTTCGTTGGCGAGCACGGTCATGTCGACCGGATCCCAGTTGATCTTGCGATGCTCGCGCTCGGCGAGACCAGCGCGCAGAAAATCCAGGAACATCTTCTGCTGATGCTTGTAGTAAGACGGGTCGCAGGTGGCGAATTCGCGTGACCAGTCGAGCGACAGCCCGATCGATCGCAGCTGCTTCTTCATCGCGGCGATATTGTCGTAGGTCCACGCCTTCGGCGCTACCTTGCGCTCGATTGCAGCGTTCTCCGCCGGCAGCCCGAACGCATCCCAGCCCATCGGGTGCAGCACGTTAAAACCCCTGGCCCGCATGAAGCGCGCCAGCACGTCGCCAAGCGTGTAATTGCGGACATGTCCGATATGGATGCGCCCGGACGGGTAGGGGAACATCTCGAGCACGTAATACTTCGGCCGCCGGTCCTCGTTTTTGGAGGCGAAGATCGCCTCTTCATCCCACTGGCGTTGCCAGCGTGGCTCGGATTCGCGTGCGTTATAGCGTTCGGAGGTCATGAAATCGCAGGGCTTTTTGGGACTCGCGGCCAGTCAAAGGACGGCGGACTAGGCCACAAAAGACCGCGAGGGGTCAACGCCCCAGCACTTCAAAAGGTTGATGGTAAAGCCTCAGCTCGCCAACGCAATTCCGCCCTCGGTCAGCCGCACAAAGCCGTGTTCGGCGACGGCGTTGCGGCCGCGATGCTTGGCGGCATAGAGGGCTGCATCTGCAGCCTCGACCAGGTCGCGCGGATGCTGCGCGTCGTTGGGTTTGGTGGAGGCTACGCCGACGCTGACGGTGACGGTTTGATAACAGGAGGTCACATGGGGCATCGAAAGGTTCTGCACCGCTATGCGTACCATGTCGCCGATCTCGAGCGCTCGGTCTGCGCTGGTGTTCGGCAGCAGCAGGCAGAATTCCTCGCCGCCATAGCGCCCGGCAAAGCCCATGGTCTGGGCGGCAATTCCGGCCAGCGTTTCGCCGAGCCGGCCAAGGCAGATGTCGCCCTCGGGATGGCCATAGGTGTCATTGAACAGCTTGAAGTGATCGACGTCGATCATCAATAGCGAAAGCTCGCTGTCGTATTGCTGGGCCTTCATCCATTCGAAGTCGAGCCGGCTCTGGAATCCGCGCCGGTTGGCCAGCCCCGACAGCATGTCGATCGATGCGATCACGGTCAGCTGGTCATTGGTGGCGACCAGGTCGCGCTCGCGCTGTCCGAGTTGCGCCGCCATTGCATTGAATGCGCGGGCCAGCGGAACAAATTCCGCCGGCAGGCGGTTGCGCGCTGCGCGCACCGACCAGTCGCCCTCGCCGAAGCGTCTGGCTATCGCTGCCATCATTTCGACCGGCTGGATGATGAGCTTCTCTGCGGCGATCAGCGCGCCGAGCAGAACGAACAGGCAGACGAAGCCGAGTAGCAGATAGGCCGTGCGAATCTCGTGGTTGATGGCGGCCGACACCTTGGCTTCGTCGATGCTCACGATCAGCCGCGCTTGGGTGCCCGGAATGCGCACGAATTTGACGGTGCGTTTCGATCCATCGGCGGTGATGAACGAGAGCGACCCCTCAGGCTTCTCCGAGCCGATCGCCTTGTCGGCGATGGCGGACAATAGCGGCACGCCATCCAGCGTACGCCCGATCATGCTGGCCTGATCCGCCGGCGCCGCCAGCACCGCACCTACGCTATCCACCAGCGCGGCCGTAATACCGGGACGTCCGCCGAGATTGCCCATGATCCTCGACATCCAGTCGAAATTGATGGCGGCGAGGATGACGGAGTCCGCCTCGTCACTGATGGCAGATACCGGATAGGCCGCCATCACGACTGGGATGTCGGTAAGCTTGGCGAACAGAAAGTCGCTGAAGACAAAGTCGCGGCTCTCGCGCGCCTTCTTGAGATACGGCCGGTCACTGAGGTCGGCGCCGACAAAGACGTTGCTTGTCGAGCATTGAACCCGTCCGTCGCCGTCTACAATCAGCAAAGCGCGAATCCACGGCAGGTTGGTAGGCAGGCTGGCGCGCAACATGTCGCAACTCCGGCCGATGCCTCCGCCCGTCGCACGGATATAGGCCGTCGACTTCAATACGGTCTCGACTGACGAGATGACTTCGCGCTGCGCATCGACGCTGTGCTGTGCGAGATTAGAGAATTCCTGGGAGGCTAGCGCGATCTGTTTGGAGCGGGTGTCCTCAAGCGAACGGGCGCGTTCAAGCATCAAAGGGGCCACCAGGATCAGCGCCAGCAATGCGAGCCGCGCGCGGATTCCGAGAAGCTGCTTGAGTTTCACTCTTTTGCGGTTGAAATTAATGCGTGACATCGTCGTCCCCGACCCCCACGCAGGGTAGAGAAAAGGGTTCAAGAAGCCTTTCCTGAACTTGGTAAAATTGGAACGAACCCCGTAAATCTACGACCGAGAGGTGACATGGCGCCCGAAAACTCTTCGCCGATAACCCCGGATTTACCAAACGGGCTTGCTAGCGTGGAGCACGAGATCGCGCGCGCGTGCAAGGACGCGCGCCGGGACCGCTCTTCGGTAAAGCTGATCGCGGTGTCCAAGACCTTCGGCGCCGATGCCATTACGCCTGTCATCAGGGCCGGACAGCGCATATTCGGCGAAAATCGCGTGCAGGAAGCCAAAGCAAAGTGGCCAGGGTTAATGTCGGCTTACCCCGGCATTGCCTTGCATCTGATCGGGCCGCTGCAATCCAACAAGGCGAAAGAGGCCGTGGCGCTGTTCGATGCCATTCATTCGGTCGACCGACCGAGCATTTGCCAAGCGTTAGCCAAGGAAATCGATTCTCAAAGCCGCCGGCCGCAACTATTCGTTCAGCTCAATACCGGCGAAGAGCCGCAGAAGGCCGGCATCGCGCCGGGCGAGGCCGACGCCTTCATTGCCGGCTGCCGCGAGAAATATGGCTTGGAAATTTCCGGCCTGATGTGCATTCCGCCGGTCAACGACGCGCCGGCGCCGCATTTCGCGTTGACCGCGAAGATCGCGGCGCGCAACGGCTTGAAGAACCTCTCGATGGGCATGAGCGCCGATTTTGCTGTCGCAATTCAATTAGGTGCGACCCATGTGCGCGTCGGCTCGGCGATTTTCGGGCACCGCTAGTTCTTGCTTCTTTGAAGGAGAGGGAGACCGTACTCCGGATGCTGCGCAACGCGCCACTTGCGGCGGGTGCGCCGCTGATCTGGGGCCATGATCATGCGATATCTACCATAGGTTTCGGCCCCGCGATGCATCGTGAAGAACGCTGCGCCGCGTCCGGGGCACGGCTGCTATCCGATCACGATCTTCGTCTCAGGCCCCAGCCGTTGCAGCAAGCGCAGCATCGCGGCCTTTGTCATCGAAACGCATCCGGCGGTCGGTGAGAAATTCTCCCGCGCCAGATGCAAGAATACCGCGCTGCCGCGGCCGGCGATGCGCGGCGAGCTGTTGTGATCGATCTCGACAATAAAATCGTAGAGTTGATCGTCGCGCTTGAGGCGATCGCCGCCGCGATCGCGATCCAGCCGCACCGCCTGGTTGTAGTGTCGGCTGTTCGGATCTTCGCACCAGGCGTCCTCGGGCCCGATGGCGCGAACCGGCAAGAATGTGCGTGGCCTCGGGTGACGGTCGGCGCGCCACCACAATTGCCGTGGCCGGAACGTGCCCTTGGGGGTCCCGCCGTCGCCCTCGCGCTTGTTGGCCCTGATGCCGCCGCGTCCGAGTGCGACCGGCACGGTCTGCCCGTCGGCGGTCAGCCAGCCCCGGCAGGGGCGGCCGGCGGCGGGACGAATCCTGATCGCGGACCACGGCCGATCACGCAGTCTAATATGATAAGCTATTGAAATAGCAAAGCTTTCCTTGTAGATTGCAAGCCCCTCGGTTGCCTCGTCGGCTGCAAATATTCTATGTCACCGCATTACGGCACATTCATCCAAATCGGTCCGAATTCTGGAATAGACTGCGCCTCGACTTGTGAATTCGTAACAGTCTCCTACTTCAATACGAAGCAAGACTCGACATACCCTGACCCAACAAATCAAGATTCGGCTGAAGGCGCTTCCGCTTGCATCCGCCGCCCCCAAGAGGATGGTACCCATGGCCAATGCCCGCAAGATCCTGATCGTGGATGACGATACCGATCTGCGCGATACGCTGGTGGAGCAATTATCGCTGCACGACGAATTTGAAGCCTCCGCCGTCGATACCGGCGCCAAAGGCGCCAGCGCCGCCAAGACCAACTCGCCCGATCTCGTGCTGATGGATGTCGGGCTGCCGGATACCGATGGCCGCGAAGTCGTGCGCAGCCTGCGCAAGGGCGGCTTCAAGGCGCCGATCATCATGCTCACCGGGCACGATACCGATTCGGACACCATTCTCGGGCTCGAATCCGGCGCCAATGACTATGTCGCCAAGCCGTTTCGCTTCGCGGTGCTGCTGGCGCGGATCCGGGCACAGCTCCGCCAGCATGAAGCCAGCGAAGATGCGGTGTTTTCCGTCGGTCCCTACAGCTTCCGGCCCGGCTCCAAGATGCTCACCGGCGCAAACGCCAGGAAGGTGCGGTTGACCGAAAAGGAGACCGCGATCTTGCGCTTTCTCTACCGGGCCGGGCAGCTGCCGGTATCGCGCGAGACGCTGCTGCAGGAAGTATGGGGCTACAATTCGGGCGTCACCACCCACACCCTGGAAACCCACATCTACCGGTTGCGGCAGAAGATCGAGAAAGATGCCGCCAATCCCGAGATACTGGTCACGGAAGCCGGTGGCTACAAGCTGGTGCCGTGATACGATTCCGACGGCGATTCGTGTCAATCGGCCCAACTAGCAAGTCCCGATCAGCGGTTCTGCATGTCGATCGAAGATGATCTTGCCCTGCTTGAGCGCGTCCCGACACTAAGCCTGTTGGGGACGGCGGCCCTGCGCATGCTGGCCATCGGCTCCGAGCAGCGCGATTTCGTGCGAGGAGAGGTGCTCTTCAACTTGGGCGATGATGCCGATGCGGGCTTTATCGTTCAGCGCGGCGCGTTCCGAATTGCGGACGGCGCGGGCGCGGAAATTATCGTCGGTCCGGGCGCGTTGATCGGCGAACTCGCGCTGATCGCCGCGATGAAGCGGCCGTCGACCGCAACCGCGCTGGAACATTCCTCAGTGATCCGCGTCTCGCGCAGCCTGTTTCAGCGCGTGCTGGAAAGCGATTCCGCGGCCGCGCGCCGGCTGCGCGATGAATTCGCCAGCCGCACCAGCCAGATCGCCAGCGAAATTCTGATGGCGGGCGCCAAGCTGAATATTTGATTGGTCACTCCAGGATGCACCTCTCGGCGCAGGCCCGGAATCCATGCTGTCGATGGTGTTATGGATTCCGGCTCGCTCGTTTCACTCGCGCCCTCAGATGTGCAATTGCACACCGGGGATGACGAAGTAGCTCGTATCACACCTCCAGCGTCACCGTGACCGGCACGTGGTCGGACGGCCGCTCCCAGCCGCGCGCATCGCGGGCGATCTTGAAGTCGCTGACACTCGCCTTGAGGGCCGGTGACACCCAGATATGATCGAGCCGGCGTCCGCGATCGGCGAGCGTCCAGTCCGCGGCGCGGTAGCTCCACCAGGTATAGACTTTTTCCGACAGCGGAATGCGTTCGCGCGCGACATCGATCCATTCGCCGTGCGCTTGAGCTGCCAGAAGTTTCTCGCATTCGATCGGCGTGTGCGACACCACTTTTAACAGCTGCTTGTGCGACCACACGTCGTTCTCATGCGGCGCCACGTTGAGATCGCCCACGAGAATATGCCGGTCATCGCCGCGCGGATGTAACGGCTCGCACGCTTTCATCTCGTCGAGAAACTGCAGCTTGTGTTCGAATTTGGGATTGAGCGCGGGATCGGCAATATCGCCGCCGGCCGGAACGTAGAAATTATGCAGCACCAGCGGCTTCGACAGCTGCGCCTTTTCGCCGAACGCCACGGAGATGTGGCGCGAATCGAGTTTGTCGCAGAAGGTGCGAATGTCGGTTGTCTCGAACGGCAGTTTCGAGATCACCGCGACGCCGTGATAGCCCTTCTGTCCGTTCAGCGCCACGTGCTCATAGCCAAGGCGTTTGAAGCGTTTCAGCGGAAACGCGTCGTCGATGCATTTGGTTTCCTGCAGGCACAGCACATCCGGCCGCACCGACTTCAAGAATTTCGCGACGAGATCGATGCGCAGGCGCACCGAATTGATGTTCCAGGTGGTCAGGGAGAAGCGCATGGAGATGGTGTATCAGTGCAAGCGAAAAATGACACGCCTCATCCTTTAGGAGCGGCCACTTGGCCGCGTCTCGAAGGATGGGTTCATTGTGCGGGCATCCCTCGAGGCGCACGCCAAGAGGGCGCGCTCGCCAGGATGAGGTGAGTATCTAGCCCGGCGGCGTCGAGTAGTTGGTGAAGTCGATCTTGAACAGGCCGGGATCGACTTTCTTGGAGCTGTCGAGATTATAGATCGCAACCGTGGTGTCATAGCCCTGCGGATCGGTCACGGTCCACTGCTTGAGCTGTCCGTCCTTGGCGCCGACCATCAGCATCAGGCGGCTGGTGCCGATCAGCGCCTGCTTTTCCTCGATAGTGATGCTGATGAAGATGTCGTCGGCCGTCACGTTCACGACATTGGTGTCTTTCAGAAGGTCGATGCGGTCAGACAACAGGTATCGAAGCGGCGTCTGCGACAACGGATAGATGTCCTGGGTCGCTAGCTTGCGGTCGCGCACCGCCAGCGACGATCCATCGGCGATAATCGCGATCGGGCTCGGCGCCTCATATTCAAAACGCACCTTGCCGGGCTTCTGAATGTAAAATTCGCCCTTGGTCTTGCTGCCGTCAGGTCCGACCTGGACGAAATTTCCGACCAGCGTCTGCAGCGATGACAGATAGGAGCTCACCTTGGCGGCTTGCGCCCTTTGATTGGCATCGAAGGTCGCAAAAATATTGGCAGGGAGGTTCCGGTGTGGATCGGGAATCACCGGGGTAGGCGGCGGAGCGGGAGTTGCCCCGGTCGTCATCGGACCTTTCTGCAGGTCGGACGCGCTCAACTGAATGTTGCCGCGAGCCTTCGGTGCGGGTTTTGGGATCGGAACGTTCTGCGCGGCACTCGGCGTCCCGATGCCGATGATCGATGCGGCGATCAGCGAGGCCAACCCGGTACGCAAGCCCCGGACACCGAGCCGTTCTGCCATTCCAGGTTTTAGATTTCTATTCAACGCGTCATCCTACCCGGCTTTGGGCCATTTTACCGTGCTTTCGACAAAAGCAGATATGGTTTTTCCGTGAAAATATAATGGCTGATGAGGTAACCCTTTGGTCCGATGACGTCTCTCAAAAGCGGCTTTCTTCTTCTTCGATCAGAATTTCGCGCTTTCCGGCGTGATTGGCCTGCCCGACAATGCCCTCGAGTTCCATTCGCTCCATCAGCGAGGCGGCGCGGTTATATCCGATCTGCAGCCGGCGCTGAATGTAGCTGGTGGAGGCCTTGCGGTCGCGCTTGACGATCGCTACCGCCTGCGAGAATAGGTCGCCGCCACCGTCGGCACCCATGCCGGAGGCATCGAACACCGCGCCATCTTCGTCGGTCGGCTCTTCCGCGGTGACCGCCTCGAGGTACTCGGGCTGGCCCTGCGATTTGAGATGGCGCACCACCTTCTCGACCTCTTCGTCCGAAACGAAAGGTCCGTGCACGCGGCTGATGCGTCCGCCGCCGGCCATATAGAGCATGTCGCCCTGTCCGAGCAGCTGTTCGGCGCCCATCTCGCCCAGGATGGTGCGGCTGTCGATCTTCGAGGTGACCTGAAACGAGATGCGGGTCGGGAAGTTTGCCTTGATGGTGCCGGTGATGACGTCGACTGAGGGTCGTTGCGTTGCGAGAATCACATGCAGGCCCGCGGCGCGCGCCATTTGCGCCAGGCGCTGTACCGCGCCTTCGATATCCTTGCCGGCGACCATCATCAGATCGGCCATTTCATCGACGATGATAACGATAAAGGGCAGTGGCTCGAGGTCGAGCTTCTCTGCCTCGTAGATCGCCGTGCCGGTTTCCTTGTCGAAGCCGGTATGCACCGTGCGTGTCAGCTCCTCACCTTTGCTCCTGGCTTCCACCAGGCGCGCGTTGTAACCATCGATGTTGCGAACGCCGAGCTTGGACATTTTCTTGTAGCGCTCTTCCATCTCGCGCACCGCCCACTTCAGCGCGACCACGGCCTTCTTCGGGTCGGTCACGACCGGCGTCAGCAGATGCGGAATGCCGTCATAGACGGAGAGTTCGAGCATTTTCGGATCGACCATGATCAGGCGGCATTGATCGGGCCGCAGCCGATAGACCAGGCTGAGGATCATGGTGTTGATGGCGACCGATTTGCCGGAGCCGGTGGTGCCGGCGATCAACAGATGCGGCATGCGCGCGAGATCGACGATGATGGATTCGCCGCCGATGTTCTTGCCGAGACAAAGCGGAAGCTTCGCGACCGATTCGTTGCCGTCTTTCACCGACAGCAATTCGCGCAAATAGACCTTTTCGCGATGCGCGTTCGGCAGTTCGATACCGATGGCGTTGCGGCCGGGAACGACGGCGACGCGCGCCGAGAGCGCGCTCATCGAACGCGCGATGTCGTCGGCGAGCCCGATGACGCGCGATGATTTGATGCCGGGGGCGGGCTCCAGTTCGTACAGCGTCACCACCGGGCCGGGATTCGCCTTGACGATCTCACCGCGCACGCCGAAATCGCCAAGCACGCCTTCCAGCGCGCGGGAGTTGGAATCCAGTTCCGACTTGCTGAGCGGTTGGCGATCCGAAGCCCTCGGCGCGGTCAGCACTGAAATCGGCGGCAGGTCGAACTTGCCGGACGATTTGCGCAACGGCGCGCGTGGCTCAGCCTTCTTGCGCGTGCGGGCGACGGGAATTTCCTCGTCGTCATCTTCCTCATTGTCGAGATCTTCTTCCGCCTGCGGTGCCAGCGACGGCGCCGCGCGGCCGCCAAGATCTGGCTCCTGGCGTTCGAACGAAGAGGTTCGTGGCGCCGGCGCGCTCGCCACCAGCCAGCCGTAAGCCAACGTCAGTAATCGCCAGAGCCGCGCCTTCGCGCTCATCGCGGCATGAAACGCCCAGCCCAGCGAAACCGACCCGCCGTCATCTTCTTCCACGAATGGCCTGTCGTTGTCCTCGACCGGCGCCGGTTCCTCTTCTTGCGGGCGCGAGCCCATGCCGCTCGCAATCAGGAATGTCGCGATCACAGCGGCGAAAAGGATGATGCCGAGTACTAGGCGATAGATAGTGCCGGGCGGACCGAACACGACCGCGGGCGCGCGCACCAGCGCATCGCCGACCACGCCGCCAAGCCCGGTAGGCAGCGGCCACGCCCCGCCCCGTGGCCAGCAGCTGGCAAAACCGGCCGATATCACCGTGCTGAGGATCCAGCACGCGATCCGCAGCGCTTCCCGGTCGAACGTTCGATGGGTCAGCATACGCCAGCCCCAGACCGCGACGGGGAGGATCAGCATGATCGAGCCGAGGCCCAGAATCTGCATCAAAAGATCGGCGCCGATCGCGCCGGGATAGCCGAGGATGTTGCGGATCGCACGCGACGTCGCGTGGCTGAGGCTCGGATCCTGCACCGACCATGTCATCAGCGCCGCCGCCGCCATGCCGGCCAGGGCGATCAAGCTCAATCCGGCAAGTTCGCTAAGGCGCCGCGCCAAGGCTTGGCGGATCGACGCCGGCAACTGGCCGACCAGGGGAATGACGCGTTCGATCGCTGGCATGCTCATGGGGCCCTGCGATTAATCGAGAATTTCGACCAGCCGGTGCAATGCCTCGGCTGTTGTTTCACTGTCTTGCACCAGCGCCAGGCGAATGTAGCCGGCGCCGGGATTGCTGCCGTCGGGTTGCTGGCGCGCCAGATAGCTTCCGGGCACCACGCGCACGCCGCCGTCCTTGTAGAGCTTTATCGTCGCCGCTTCGTCGCCGCCGCGGGCCGACACATCGAGCCAGACGCAGAAGCCGCCGGCGGGTCGGCGATAGCCGTAGCGACTGCCAAGAATCTGATCGGCGAGATCGAACTTGATCCGGTAGAGCCGGCGATTTTCCTCGACATGCGCTTCGTCGCTGTAGGCCGCGATCGCGACATGCTGCAGCGGCACCGGCACCTGCGGCGCGGCGACATTGCGCAGCTCGTGAAACACGCCGAGGAATTTCTTGTCGCCGGCGGCAAAGCCGACCCGCATGCCCGGCAGGTTCGAGCGCTTCGACAGCGACTGGAACGCAATGACATTGGTAAAGTCAGGACCGGCACACTCCAGCATGCTGCCGGGCGCGGTTTGCGTATAAATCTCCGAATAGCACTCATCGCTCAGGATCATGAAGCCGAAACGATCAGCGAGCTTCTTCAGGCGGCTGAAATATTCGCGCGATGCCACGGCTCCCTGCGGATTGGCCGGCGAGGCGATGTAGATCGCAACCGCTCTCGCCAGCGTGGCGTCGTCGAGCGCGTCGAGGTCCGGCAAGAATCCGTTGGCGAGTGTAGTCGGCAGATAGACCGCCTCGCAGTCCGCGGCGCGCGCGCCGGCGCCATAAGCCGGATAGAACGGATTGGGCATCAGGATGGCGGGTTTACCCCTGCGCCCGCCGACATAGCGGGCGGCGGTCAGGGCTGCGAAGAACAGGCCCTCGCGGCTGCCGTTCAGCACCAGAATTTCGCTCTCGGGGTCGATTCCCCGCGGCAGCTCGAACCGCGTGGATAGCCAGTTCGCGGCCGCGCGGCGGAACGGCTCGATGCCCTTGGCGATGGGATAGCGGCCGAAATCGGCGGTGTGCTTGGCCAGCACCGGCCCGACAAAGCTCGGCACAGGATGCTGCGGCTCGCCCAACGATAGCGCAATCAATGGCTTAGCCGGCTGGTAGGGGGCCAATAGCTCGGTCAGCCGCGCGAATGGCGAGCGCTCGCTTTCCAGACTGCCGGCGCCCTGCGGCGCGCGGGATGGGGCGGTGATTGCCATACTTTAAAGCGCCAGCACTCTTCGGGGCAGCCGATCGCAGGTCGAGACCGGCCGGAAACGGATCAAACCACCATAGATACGGCGAGGTTAAGACGCGATTAACCATCGACAAGCGGGGACCTCCAGACCCCCAAATTCCCACGAAAACAAGACGATGCCTGTTTCAGGCCGCCCGCCCAAAAAGAAAGAGGCTCCAACTTGCGCTGGAGCCCCTCAACGGTCGGGGCACGCCGGTATGTGCCCAAACCGTAGTTCTGGGCGCGACCTCCCGAGACCGCGCCCCGGGAGAACTCACATGTTGTAAGCGCGCTCCGTGTGCTCGGTGATGTCGAGGCCTTCGCGCTCCACCTCAACGGTGACACGCAGGCCGACGATGACGTCGACTACCTTGTAGAGGATCGCCGAACCGATGCCCGACCACACCAGCGTGGTGCAGACGCCCCAGATTTGCGCGGTCATCTGCGCCGCGAAATCGTAGTCGGCGATCTTGCCGGCGGTGTAGTCCATGATGCCGGTACCGCCGAGCGCCGGATTCACCAGGATGCCGGTGCCGATCGCGCCGACGATGCCGCCGATGCAGTGGACACCGAACACGTCGAGCGAGTCGTCATAGCCGAGCGCGTTCTTGATGACGGTGCAGAAGAACAGGCAGACCACGCCGACCACGAGACCGAGCACGATCGCGCCCATCGGACCGGAGAAACCGGCCGCGGGCGTAACCGCGACAAGTCCCGCCACCGCGCCCGAAATTGCGCCGAGCACCGAGGGATGCCCCTTGATGATCCACTCCGCGAACATCCACGACAGCGCCGCCGCCGCAGTCGCGACAAAGGAGTTGGTCATGGCGAGCGCGGCGCCGCCGCTGGCTTCGAGGTTCGATCCGGCGTTGAAGCCGAACCAGCCGACCCAGAGCAGCGAGGCGCCGATCATGGACATGGTCAGCGAATGCGGAGCCATCAGGTCTTTGCGGTAACCGGTGCGCTTGCCGATCAGGAGCGCGCCGACGAGACCGGCGATGCCGGCGTTGATGTGCACCACGGTGCCGCCTGCGAAGTCGATCGCACCCTTCTTGAATATCCAGCCGGCGTCGGCGTTGATTTCATCGAGTTTGGCCTGCGCCGCAGTCTTCGCCGCCGCATCACCCGCTGCCGCAAGAGCCTTGACCGCATCCGAGATCGCGTCCGGTCCAGGCCAGTACCAGACCATGTGCGCGATCGGGAAATAGATCAACGTGACCCAGAGCGGGATGAACAGCGCGATCGCCGAAAACTTCATGCGTTCGGCGAAGGCGCCGACGATGAGGGCGGGAGTAATCGCCGCGAAGGTCATCTGGAAGCAGACGTATACGAGTTCCGAGATGTTGGCGTCGACGCTGAACGTTGCGGCCTTGGAGTCAGGCGTGACGCCCATCAGGAAGGCCTTCGAGAAGCCGCCGATGAAGTCGGAGCCGCCGGTGAAGGCGAGGCTGTAGCCGTACAGCGTCCAGATGATGGTGACGATGCACACGGTGTAGAATACCTGCATCAGCACCGAGAGCATGTTCTTGGAACGGACGAGACCACCGTAGAACAGGGCGAGTCCCGGGATCGTCATCAACAGCACCAGCACCGTCGAGGTCAGCATCCAGGCATTGTCGCCCTTGTTGACGGTTGGCTCTGCATAGGCAGCGGTCGCGGCGAACAGGCCGACTACGAGGGCTGCCAATCCCGCGCTATAGGGACGTTTGAACGTCATTTGTTTTCTCCTGATTAAATAAGGTTGAGCGCGAAATCAGAGTGCTGCGGCATCTTCCTCTCCCGTGCGGATGCGGACCGCATGGTCGAGGTTGATGACGAAGATCTTGCCGTCGCCGATCTGTCCGGTTTTTGCAGCTGACGTGATGGCGTCGATCGTCTTGTCGACCTGGTCCGAGGCGATCGCGACCTCGATCTTGATCTTGGGCAGGAAGCTCACCGCGTATTCAGCACCGCGATAAATTTCCGTATGGCCCTTCTGCCGGCCATATCCCTTGACTTCCGTCACCGTGAGACCGTGAACGCCAATGGCGGTCAGGGCGTCACGGACTTCTTCGAGCTTGAATGGCTTGATGATCGCCATAACAATTTTCATGGGTCTTATCCCCGCTTGGGCCCGGTCCAGACGCGACCGAGCGTTCTCGACTGAGGTTCACCACGCGGAGAAGTTCGCTACGCGGGCACAGCCAGCACCCTTAGAATCAAATGCCGTGCCAGATGCTGCGTATTGCCTAACCGACTATGAACGCAGACCTTTTCGAGCTTTGGCGGTATCTGTCCGATATGCGGTATTCAGCCGCGCCCAAAGCCTAGTCACTGCTGCCTAAAACAGAGGCGTGACAGGCTCCCGACACAATCCTGCTCACGGGGCGGGCAGGAAAACGGTATTTGGATGAGGCCCTACTGCAAAGCCTCGCCATGCTGCGAAATATCGAGGCCTTCCAGTTCCTGCTCCTTGGATACCCGCAGCGGAACGAAGGCGCTGACGAGCTTCAGCAGCGCATAGGTCACGCCGCCGGACCACGCCAGCGTGACCACGACGCCGTAGAGCTGGATCAGCAGCAGCTGCGGATTGCCTTCGATCAGGCCGGAGGTCCCGCCGATCGAGGCGGTCGCAAACACGCCGGCCAGCAGCATGCCGGTCATTCCGCCGATGCCGTGAACCCCGAACACGTCGAGGGAATCGTCGTAGTTGAAGCGGTGCTTCAGCGAGGTGCAGGCCCAGAAGCACACCAGGCCGGCGATCATGCCGATGACGATGCCGTGCCACGGCCCGACGAATCCGCTCGCCGGCGTAATCGTTCCAAGACCCGCGACCGCACCTGAAATCATGCCGAGCACCGACGGCTTACGCCGGGTTGTCCATTCGAGCGCGCCCCAGGTCAGCGCGCCGGCACAGGCTGCGAGATGGGTTGCGATGATCGCCATCACCGCGCGCGAATTCGCACCCAAAGCCGATCCGCCGTTGAAGCCGAACCAGCCGACCCACAATAGTCCGGTGCCCATCACCGCGAGCGACAGATCGAACGGCGCCAGATTGTCAGTGCCATAGCCTTGGCGCCGGCCCATCACTTTCGCTGCAACCAGGCCGCCGATCCCGGCGCTGAGATGAACGACAAGGCCGCCCGCAAAATCCAGCACACCCGCGCTGCCGAGAAAGCCGCCGCCCCAAACCCAATGTGCGAGCGGAACGTAGACGATCATGAACCAGCCGACGGAAAACAGCAGATAGGCTGAGAACCGCATCCGGTCGGCGACGGAGCCCGCCACCAGCGCCACCGTGATGATCGCAAACGTCATCTGGTAAAGCATGAACAAGCTTTCCGGAATCGATTTCGCCGCGGGATGGACGCTGTCCATGGTCATGCCGGCCAGAAACCAGCGGTCGAGCGTGCCGAGCCAGGGACCGTCGCCGACGAACACCAGCGAATAGCCGAACGCCACCCAGAGAATCGAAATGATGGCCACGGCTGCAAGGCTTTGCGCCATCGTCGCCAGCACGTTCTTCTTGCGCACCATGCCGGAATAGAACAGCGCCAAGCCCGGTATCGTCATCATCAGCACCAGCGCTGTGGCGACGATCATCCACGCGGTGTCGGCGGCGCTGATGGCAGAGGTTTCGGCAACCGCCGGTGTCGAAAAAGAGAAGACCGCCCCAAGACCAAATAGCGCAGCCAAGCTTGCTGCACGATACGATAGTGCCCCCATGGTATTCCCCCGCCCTGTGATGACTTTGTTGATCGCACGCCCCGCATCGTCATCGGATGCGAGTGAAGAATTCAGAGCGCGTCGCTGTCGGTCTCGCCGGTCCGGATCCGCAACGCGTGATCGATCGGCGTCACGAATATCTTGCCGTCGCCGATCTGACCGGTGCGCGCGCTGGAAGTAATGACGCCAACGGCCTTGTCGGCGAGATCGGACGCGACTGCGATTTCGATCCTAAGCTTCGGCAGAAAATTCACGACATATTCGGCACCGCGATAGATTTCTGTGTGGCCTTTCTGGCGGCCATAGCCTTTGACCTCGGTCACCGTCATGCCGTGGACGCCGATGGCGGTGAGCGCCTGCCGGACTTCGTCGAGCTTGAATGGTTTGATAATGGCAACAACGAGCTTCATGGTCAGGCCTTCATTTCCAGGATTCCAGAGGTCGGTCGCGCCCCGATTTGCGGCCAGGCAAGTCTGGCAGCTTTTTGTGCAGATGGCACAAAATGTTGCAACTTAAAACGAAAAACAATTGCGGCGCTTTCCGCCCGCTGGCTAGGCTCGGCGTACGGAGCAGGAACTATCCGAAAAAACTCGATTTCATCGCCAGCGGTCCTGCAGCCCGCCGTCTGCCACAGCGTTTTGGGGGATAAAAAAGGCCGGCCGATCGCGGTTTTTTGCATCTCAGGGACAACAGCAGGGGCCTGAACCGGAGGCAAAGCTGCGCGGGGTCATCGCAGGCGGACGGTGACGGCGGAGACGCTGGTCTGGACCGAGGGCTTGGCAGGCTGGCAAAAGGCGAGAGATATTCCGGGCCTGCTCTATCTTGGGGCGGACGGTGGTTTACGTTTTGGCCATGGCGTTGATCGTTCCCATTTCGTGGGCGATGGGATGGTACGCCCCCTGGTACGTCTCGCGGTTTGCGCTTGTTGAAAGAACCGCCTGGAGCGGCGACCGATTTCATTTGCGCTCGCGGAGAGAACCTTCCTGCGCGACCGAGGCCACCAGCGTGCCGTCGGCTTTGAAGATCATGCCGCGGGTCAGGCCGCGCCCGGCGCGGGCGCTCGGTGAATCCTGCGCGTATAGCAGCCATTCGTCGGCGCGAAACGGCCGGTGAAACCACATCGCGTGATCGAGACTTGCCGGCATCATGCGCTTGTCGAACAGCGTCCTGCCGTAGCGTGCCATCGCCGCGTCGAGCAACGAGAAATCCGAGGCATAGGCCAGCGCGCACATGTGCAGCGCCGGATCATCGGGCAGTTTCGACGCGGTTCGGATCCAGACGTGGATGCGGCCCTCGTCGATCTTCTGGCCGAAATAGCGGCCGAGCTCCACCGGGCGCAGTTCGATCGGGCGATCGGATTCGTAGTAGCGGCGGATGAATTCCGGCATCTCGCGGAACATCGGCTGTTTTGCCACTTCCTCGGCGGTGAGTTTTTCCGGAGGTGGCACATCCGGCATTCTGTCCTGATGGTCGAACGCGCCTTCCTCCTCGACATGAAACGACACCATGATCGAAAAGATCGCGTTGCCGTGCTGGATCGCGGTGACGCGGCGGGTCGAATAGCTCCTGCCGTCGCGCAGCCGCTCGACCTCATAGATAATCGGAATCTGTGGATCGCCCGGCAGGATGAAATAGCAATGCAGCGAGTGCGGCAGGCGGCCTTCGACGGTGCGGCACGCCGCCACCATCGCCTGTCCGATCACCTGCCCGCCGAACACCCGCTGCCAGCTCGTCTTCGGGCTGTTGCCACGAAACAGGTTCACCTCGATCGGCTCGAGATCGAGAATGGAAATCAGGTCAATCAAGCCTTTGGACATGGAGGCGCTTTCGGTTTGAGACCGTCATTCCGGGGCGTGAGCGAAGCGAACGAACCCGGAATCTCGAGATTCCGGGTTCGCGCTGGCCGCGCGCCCCGGAATGACGGCGCGAGGGTGAAGAACCCTTGTTTCGCATCTCTGTTTCGCCCAGCTATACTCAGGTGGCAAGTACTGATGACATAAGCGAGGAAGGGACGGAATTGTCGGCACAGCGAAGCATTGTGATCGGCGGCGGCGCGTTCGCAGGTTTGGCGCTGGCGCTGGCGCTGCGTCAGGGGCTTGGCGCCGATATTCCCATTATCGTCGCCGATCCGGCGCTGGCGGTACGGCCGAGCCGCGATCCGCGCGCGACCGCGATCGTCGCCGCCTGCCGGCGGCTGTTCGATGCCATCGGGGTGTGGGACCAGGTCGCAGCGCAGGCGCAGCCCATCCTCGACATGGTGGTGACCGATTCGAAACTGCAAGACGCGACGCGCCCGGTGTTTCTGACGTTTGCGGGAAATGTCGAGCCGGGCGAGCCGTTCGCGCACATGGTCGAGAACCGCCACCTGATCGATGCGCTGGTCAAGCGCGCGGACGCCGACGGCATCGACCTTCGCGCCACCGCTGTAGCGACATTCGATGCGCGCCCCGATGGCGTGGATGTGACGTTGGCTGACGGCACCCTTATTGAAGCAAGCCTGCTGGTGGCGTCCGACGGTGCGCGCTCAAAGCTGCGCGAGCGCGCCGGAATTGCCACCCACGGCTGGCATTACGATCAATCCGGCATTGTCGTCACCGTCGGCCATGAGCGCGATCATCACGGCCGCGCCGAAGAGCATTTTCTCCCCGCCGGCCCATTCGCGATACTGCCGCTGACCGGGCAACGCTCGTCGCTGGTATGGACCGAGAAGCGCGCCGACGCCGCGCGCATTGTGGCGTTGAGCGAGGATGAATTTCACGGCGAACTCGAGCAGCGCTTCGGGCTGCATCTCGGCGAGATCAAGGCGCTCGACAAACCGCGCGCGTTTCCGCTCGGGTATTTCGTCGCGCGCTCGTTCATCGGCGAACGGCTGGCGCTGGTCGGCGACGCCGCGCATGTGATTCACCCGATCGCAGGGCAGGGGCTCAACATGGGCCTAAAGGATGTCGCAGCACTCGCCGAAGTGGTGGTCGACGCGGCAAGGCTCGGCATGGATCTTGGACAGGCCGACGTGCTCGATCGCTACCAGCGCTGGCGGCGGTTCGATACCATGGCGATGGGGCTTGCGACCAATTCACTGAATCTGTTGTTCTCCAACGAATCGACCTTGCTGCGCACCGTGCGCGACATCGGGCTGGGGCTGGTCGATCGCGCCCCGCCGCTGAAAAATCTGTTCATTCGCCAGGCTGCGGGGTTATCGGGCGAGGTGCCGCGGCTGTTAAAAGGCAAGGCGTTGTAAGATTCCGTCGTCCCTGCGAAAGCAGCGACCCAACCACGGGCGCTCTTGATTAGGGATTCACCGCAGAATGATAGGCCGCGGCGTATCGGTCCCCGCTTTTGCGGGGACGACTCGTTGAAAGGCCAATACAGAGCAACGTCGCTTCAAAGCCTCACTCGATCTTCCGTGCCTCTTCCGGCAGCATGATCGGGATGCCGTCGCGGATCGGATAGGCGAGTTTTGCGGAACGCGAGATCAGCTCCTGCCGGGTTGCGTCGAATTCGAGCGGACCCTTGGTCAGCGGGCAGACCAGAATTTCCAAAAGCTTGGGGTCGACGGTGGCTTCAAGGCGTTCGGGCGGGGCGGTCATGTTTTAGTCTCCGGCTTGGAATTTCGTTCCTGTAGCATATTCGATTAAGCGTGTAGCGAGGCCAGAGCCTCGATCCGAGCCGAGGCTCTGATTTTGCTTTGACGCGTTTTCTTCAAGCGAACCGGATCCACCCCGGATCAAGTCCGAGGGTATGCTTCGCTTGAAAACGCCTTGTTATCGCGAGGCGATCCGCAGCAATTCGTCGAGCACCGCCTGCTGTCTCGCTCGCGGCAATGGTTTGTCCGACAGGGCATAGCCGATAAATGCCCAGTAGAGGATTTGCGCGCGGGCCCGGGCCACATTGGGTGAAAGCCCCGACGCCCTTAGAAGATGCTCCACATAATCCAGCCGGCGCCGGTCGATCGCCTGCACGGCGGCTCTGGCCAAGGGATCCAGCGTCGCCCAGATGCGGACCGCCTTCTCCAGCGCCAGATTGCTCCCGAACGCCTGGCGCAGCAGCAGCGGCAGCAGGGGGTTCCCGTGATCGGACGCCGCCTCGAGATTGGCAATGATCTGCTCGGCGGCGACCTCGCGCCAATGCTCGAGGATCGCGGCATGGAACGCGCCGATATCGGCGAAATGCCAGTAAAAGCTGCCGCGCGACACCCCCATTGCTTTCGCCAGCGGCTCGGCCTTCAGCGCCGTAAAACCGCTCTCGGCCAATGTCTTGAGACCCTGGTGGAGCCAGTCCTTGGCGGAAAGTTGATCCGTCATTCCATTTCCTTGCGAGAAATCACCATACACCACTGTATTGACAGCCGCCAGCGCCGGTCCTAATCTCCATACAGTCCTGTATGGAGAAATCCGATGCGCGACATCTTGCTGCAATGTTCGGGTTTGGCCGCGATCGCGGCGGCATTGATTCACGGCGTGCTCGGAGAAACCAAAGTGTTCCCGCGCGCGACCATCGAGCCGCCGCGTCTGCGCAATCTGATCCGCCTGGTCTGGCAGGCCGGAACCGTCGCGTGGATCGGCGGCGGCGTGCTGCTGATCGCCGCGCCCTCGATGGCCTCGGAGCCGGCGCGACACTGGATTATTGCGACGTTCGCATGCGTGTTTGCCTTTGGGGCGCTGGCCAACGCTCTCGCGACGCGTGGCCGGCATTTTGGCTGGATGGCGCTCAGCGCAGTGGTAGCGCTGGCGATCGCGGGGTATTAGGCCCGCACTGCCTGAACGCTGCTCGTGACGGTTGAGCTGATGCGGCGGAACGGATCGCAACAAAATGGCCCCGCCGTCGCCATCGGCTGACGACACTAGCATTGTCTTTTGTAAGCATGATCTCCGGGCAAACGCTTCGTGTTTGTCCCGGGGGAAAATCGGTTCCCACTCTTCTGGATCATGCCCTAGTCCAAAAAAGCAGCGCGGCGACTCCGCCGCGCTGCTGGCATCCGATGGTTTTGCCGGCACGCTCGGGTGCCGGCTGGTGCCGAACGAACCCGCTCAGCTATAGATTTCGAACAGGCCCGCGCCGCCCTGACCGCCGCCGATGCACATCGTCACAACGCCCCACTTGGCCTTGCGCCGACGACCCTCCTGCAGCAGGTGGCCCGTCAGCCGCGCGCCGGTCATTCCGAAGGGGTGCCCGATGGCGATCGATCCGCCGTTGACGTTGTACTTGTCGGGATCGATGCCGAGCCGGTCACGCGAATAGAGGCATTGGCTGGCAAAGGCTTCGTTGAGTTCCCAAAGATCGATATCGTCGACTTTCAGACCATGGCGCTTCAACAGCTTTGGCACGGCGAACACCGGACCGATGCCCATCTCGTCCGGCTCGCAGCCCGCCGCCGCCCAGGCGACAAAGCGGCCGAGCAGATCAAGGCCGCGTTTTTCCGCGTCCTTGGCTTCCATCAAAACCACGGCGGCCGCGCCATCCGACAGCTGGCTGGCGTTGCCGGCGGTGATGTACTTGCCGGGACCCTTCACCGGCTCGAGCTTGGCGAGGCCCTCCATAGTGGTGTCCGGCCGGTTGCATTCGTCACGATCAACGGCATAGTCGACGATGCTCTCCGCCTTGGTCGCCTTGTCGACGACCTTCATTTTGGTCTTCATCGGGACGATTTCGTCCTTGAACTTGTTGGCTTGCTGCGCGGCGGCCATGCGGCGCTGCGATTCCAGCGAATACTCGTCCTGATATTCGCGGCTGAGCTTGTAACGCTCTGCGACGATATCAGCGGTGTCGATCATCGCCATGAAGATGTCGGGCGCCGCTTTGAGGAGAACAGGATCGACCGCTTCCTTCGGCACGCCGCCGCCGGCGACCGAGATGCTTTCCACGCCGCCGGCAACGATACAATCGGCGCCGTCCGAGCGGATGCTGTTTGCCGCCATGGCGATGGTCTGCAGTCCCGACGAGCAGAAACGGTTCACCGACACTCCGGCCGTCGACTTCGGCATGCCGGCGAGCAGCGCGGCCTGGCGGCCGATGTTGGATGCGCCATGCGCGCAATTCCCAAGATAGCAATCTTCGACGTAATCCTTGTCGACGCCGGCGCGTTCCACGGCGTGCTTGATGGCGTGGGCCGCCATCGACATCGGC
Source organism: Bradyrhizobium sp. URHD0069 (assembly GCF_000701345.1). Classification (GTDB taxonomy): domain Bacteria; phylum Pseudomonadota; class Alphaproteobacteria; order Rhizobiales; family Xanthobacteraceae; genus Bradyrhizobium. Next base: position 67,057 of record NZ_JNIJ01000027.1, read on the forward strand.
GGGGTGATATTGAACCCACCGCGACCGGATTTTGCCAGCCCGGTACGGGCATAAGAAACAATGACGGCTTCACGCATTTTTTTTGATCTCCCTTTGCAGGGGCCCAGTATGGTTCGCAAAAAGGGGTGGCGTATACAGATTTTTGCTTCGGACGCGATGTTTCCTCTGGCGCCGTTCTAACGCCAGTATGGTTCCAATCGCTCGAATGCGCAGAACGCGTCCTCCGCGGCTTTCAGTAGCGGCTTGAACCGCGCTTCCTCCAGCCCGGTCAACATGCCGGCTGCGAATACGCGCTCCGACCGCTTAGCCGATCGTGCAACCGGCACCTTGCCCAAGTCCGTCGCAAGCTTCTCGTGCATGAAGACGTCGTTCAACTCGCCAAAACAATCTTGCATGTGTTTCAGGGAGGCCAGAAAGGCCGCACGACGCTTTTCTTTCCTTTTCCCAGGAAACACCGTTTTATAAAACTCGGTCGCGTAACGCAGTTTTTTGGCCTGGATTCGGAGCTTGTGCCGCACACCAGGATCGAGTTCTGCCAGCCGGCGGCCTCGTTTCCGAATCTTTTTCCAGCGCCGCGTGAGCTGCGCGCGAGCCGCCTTCTCGATCGGCTCTTCGCAACGTTCGCGCAGCAACTTCTGCCGTGGCTCGCGCCAGCCGCCGGCTTCAAGCCATGCCGCGACGTTCAGTGTCAGGTCACGAAATCGCTTCGAACAGACGGCCGTCAATGCGCGAGCTTTCGCGGCTTCCCGCCGATCCGCCAGATCGTGGGATAGGCTGCGCATCCCGACCAATCGCGCGCTTTGCTTTTGAAGCGGAGCCACCACCCTGGTCAGGAAAACGTCGAATTCGCGCGCAGGACCAAGTTCGTTGGTGAGCCATTTTAGCTCTGTCTTGACGTCACGTGCCTCCGCCTCCGCAAGCATGCCCGAGAACAACGATATCGCTGCGCGCAGGCGACGCAAACCGATGCGCATTTGATGGATGCCCTCAGGGTCGCCCGCAAGGATTGCCTGTTTGTTGGCGACGATCTGCTTGAGACAGGCCAATCCAATCGACTGGAACGCAGCACGCGCCGGCATGTCGGCTGCGATTTCGATTCCTTCGCTGCTTACGGCTGCAGCATCCTCGTCGGCGAGAAGTTCGTAGCCGCGTTGAGGCTTGCTTTTGACGGCGAGCTCGGCAGATGTGGCGCGTGCAAAAGCCCGCGCTATCTGGAACAGACGTGCTTTATTGCCTCGCTTGAGTTCAAGCTCCGCCTCATATAGCGGCATTGCATTCTCGCCGGTATCGATCTCGCCGCGATCGATCGTCAATGCAATGTCGCAGTCCTTGCGCGTGAGAGGGTAGGTTATGCGCTGCACGCGAGTTTCGAAAACGGGCCGCAACTGCTTGCGCAGTTTCTTGATTCCCAATGGTTCGAGGGTCGACGTGTCCGCTTGTTTCAGGTCTGGCCGGCCGTCCTCGACCTCGGTTTCCCATTCCCCGCGTTCGAACGGGCTTCCGTTATCGGATTTGATGGTTTGAATGTATCGACCGCCGGTGCGCCGGACGCGCAACGTCAGACCGTTGCGCTTAAGCTTCAAACGTCCAGTGTCGAAATAGATCGAGACCTCATCTTCGCTTCGCTTCGACCCGCTCGCCTGGCGAAGCAAAGGTACGTCGTTAAGCCGCAAGGACGGTGCGGAAGGCAGCTGCAGCTTGATTTCGATTTCCTTCGGAGTTGACACGAGGTTACACCGAACTTCGAGGTTACGCCGAACTTCGATTTCGATCGAAAAATCCCAATCCCGCAGCCACCGCAAAAGTTCCGCGGATGGATACGCCAAATATATTTGGCGGTATTTTACTGCAGCGGCGGGTCGCCGCTGGTGCGCTTCTTGGCGAGATCCATCTCGGTGACCGCGATCAGAATTTCGGCACGGGTTTTCAGGTCGGGCGCCTCAAGCATCGCCTGCTTTTCCGGCGGGCCGTAGGGCGACATCATCGCCAGCGCATTGACCAGGGCCTCGTTGGGGGCGCTCTCCACGCCTTCCCAGTCGACCTGCAGGTTGTTGGCCTTGAGAAAATCCGTCAGCACCTCGAGCAGCGCCTCGCGGTCGACGGCTTCCTCGCCCTTGCGGGCGGTGAAATCGTCAAGGTAGGGGAAGAAATCCACCTTGCATTGCCGATACGCGGTCTGCACGTCAATTTCCTCAATTACCTTGAAGCGCGCAATGCCGGTGAGTTCGAGGATGTACCGGCCGTCGCCGGCTTCGGCGAGCTGGGTGATGCGACCGACGCAGCCGACCCTAAACAGCGCCGGGTTGGCCTCGTCCGGAGAGTGCGCAACGTCCGGCTGGATCATCCCGATCAGCCGATGGCCGTCGCGCAACGTATCATCCACCATCGCCAGATAACGCGGCTCGAAGATGTTGAGCGGCATTTGGCCGCGCGGCAGCAACAGCGCGCCGGGCAGCGGGAACACGGGGATCACCTCGGGAAGGTCGCCGGGCCCGCGATATTCGGCATTGATCGGCATGAGCGGTCCGGTGCTCGCTACTAGAACATTGGTGCGCGTATTCTACCGCAGACACGTCCACGCAATCTGCGGAAAGCTTGATGGCGAGGAAAGACCGGTGCCCAGTTTGGCGGAATACGCGCTACGAGAACAAAATCGTCGATAGCCGCTTTCGTCCCTCAACAGTGGCTTCATCGGTCGGTCCCCATGCTTCGAAGAACTGCACCAGCTGCTTTCGCGCTCCGTCCTCGTTCCATTTACGGTCCCGCCTGACGATTTCGAGCAGCTGATCGGTCGCTTCCGCGCGCTTGCCGCTGGCGTTCAGCGCGGTCGCAAGATCAAATCGCGCCTGATGATCGAGCGGGTTTGCGGCGACTTTCTGTTCCAGCTCGGTCACCGGGCCGAGCGCCTTGGCTTGCTCGGCGAGATCGATCGACGCTTGCACGGCCTTGACCGCCGCGTCACCGCGTTTCGATTCCGGCACCATGGCAAGCGTCTGCTTGGCCTGTTCGATGGCGCCGGTCGCCACGTAGCATTTCGCGAGCCCTGCCAAAGCTGCGATATTGGTGGCATCCGCCGCCAGCGCCTCGGCATAGATTTGTGCTGCAGCGGCGGGATCGCCCTCCGCCAGCACGGCTTCGGCCTCCTTGAGGATTTCCGCAATATTCGGCTCGCCGGCGCCTGGCATGCCCGCCGTCAGCTTATCGATAAAGGCGGTGACCTGGCTTTCCGGCACCGCGCCCATAAAACCGTCGGCGGGCTGGCCGTTGGCGAACGCGATCACCGCCGGGATCGACTGAATCCCCATCTGGCCCGGAATGGCCGGATGCTCGTCGATGTTCATCTTGACCAGCTTGACCTTGCCCTTGGCGGCGCGGACCGCCTTTTCGAGGATCGGCGTGAGCTGGCGGCAGGGGCCGCACCATGGCGCCCAGAAGTCGATCAGCACCGGCTGGCGCTTCGATTCCTCGATAACGTCCTTCACGAAGGTCTGGGTGGTCGTCTCCTTGATCAGATCGGCCGCCGGTCCGCTGCCCTGCTCTACTATCGTCACGGGAATCCTCGCCTGATGTCTTAAGGGGTAGGCCGTTCTGGCATGTCCGCGCCCTAAGTGGCGCTTGAGAGCCCAATTTGCAATCGGCGGAACCCGTCCCGGCCGCTTTTTGGGCTGATTTGGCGGCGGAATACCGCCATGGCCGGTCGACCCGAGCTGTTCCCGGCCGTGCGAGGCTGTTGCATTCGCGGGCCGCATTTGGCATAGCTCTGCCCGTTGCCGGCGAGCGATCTCCGTCAATCTCTCGGATGCGGGTGTAGCTCAGTGGTAGAGCACGACCTTGCCAAGGTCGGGGTCGAGGGTTCGAGCCCCTTCGCCCGCTCCAGATTTTCTTGGCTTATGAATAACTTACGACAAGCCACCGCAAGGCGGCTTTGTTGTTTTTTGTTTGGGGGAGCGCCCGGGGGAGCGGCGAGCCCCTGCTCGCGGACCGGACACCAGCGCAAGCCGCGCGGATTTCCGAGCGGGAGAACTCAAGTTCGCCGCACCGTACCGTCAGAGAAAACTTCTAAGACTGGCTCAATCAAATCGTATCGCGTTGAACCGCGCGCAAATGCAGCCAACTTGTCTTGGCAAACTGGTAGTTCAAGGAGCGCCATGAGTAGCTTTTGATGCGCACCTTCCGCAGAAAAGCCGGCCTCAACGTTCATTCCACCTCGATCCGTGAGCAAGTACCGCGCATGAAAATCCTCCCCGCGGGCCTTTTCCCTCCAGCCAAATAATTTGATCGACATGCCAACGGGTATCACGCCGGCGAGCCAACGCCCAGCATTCCGTTCGACCAGTTCTAGAGGTGGCCGTCGGTCGTGTTCTCCGTAGTGGATCTCGCAACGCGCGCCCTGTGTCCCGTTCGTTGCAACAACCGCGAGTGAAGCTCGCAAAGTTTCCTTGTAGCGATCGTCTTGAATGTTGAAAAAGCGATCAACAAACAAGACCTCTTTTGAGAATTTCAATAGAGGCGCCATCGCGGTCGCAAGATTTGATCCCGCGCGCTCCACCTCCCAATTGCGGGGCGCGACCATCAATGGATGATCGTCTTCGAGATCATCGGGAACGAGGATGAAATTCCGATCTCCACGGTTCTGCGTAGCGATAATAGCATGGAAGGGATTCGTAGCCTGCTGAAGCAAGGCATTTTCTATCCAATCCCCCACTGAGGGGTTGTATTGGCGTCCGGTTCGAATGATTGCCGCTGACCTTGCTTTCTGTAGCCGCTCGACAACGCTCTTGAGCCTGACATCTCCCATTCCCGATCTCTGTGCAGCCTCGATAACTGCTCGTTCCCAGTTGTTGGGGAAACGGGATATCAGCCTCCCACGATCAAAGCCGAACTTCTCCATCAAATATCGAAAGTTCTGCCAGTTCGAGCCAATCGCTTTCGGCTCAACCGCGTACTCGAAGAGCATTAGAACAACTCCTCTGCACGCTCTTCGAAGAACCCCCTGGGCCAGCGATCGAGGAACTCTCCTTCACCGTCTACGCGAAGGGGGCGGAAGCGCACGTCGCCATCGATGCTCTCCACATAGATCACAGACAAATCATTAGCCGAGAGTCCGACCGTTCCTGGCGGCAGTTCGTTCTCTGTCGCCTCACGAATGCGCCTTAATAGCCGAAGCATAATGTGCTCGCTGTGTGTCTCGATTAGCAGCGTCTTATGCGTTCCTACCCAACCTTCGGGTGTCTGAACCGCCTCGATGAAAAGATCGCCGAGGCCAACCTGAAGGGCTGGATGAACGTGAAGTTCGGGCTGCTCTATGGCCAAAATGCCCTGATGTTCGCGAATACAGCTTACGATCACCGGGATCATCTGAGAAATTCCGACACCGACATCGCTTGGTGCCACTCTGATGCCCTTCTCAAAATCGCGGAGAGCAATCTCCGATCGACCGCCGAGCGTTGCATAAAGTTCTTGCAATTCCCCAAGATCGTCCTCGGCGAGCCCGCGCTCGAACAGCTGGTGAAACCGGCTCGGAACAGGCACTTCCTTGAATTGAAATTTCTCAAGGCGGTAGCCCGTCCGAAGGCGCTCTTCCTCGCTCAGCCAAGCATTAACTTTACCGAGCAACCGCCCAGACGTGTCAGTGTAGAGGAGGTCCCAGGCTGCGAGCCCCTGCGCCCAGCGTGTTTCATCAGGTGAAAGCCTCGGGCGATAATTGCGGCCAGGAATCTCCCGCAGCGGGCCAATATAAGTCATCGCACCGAGGTAGTCCCTAACGATCCGAATCGGCCCAAGTATTAGCTCATCGAGGAGCACTGTGAGGCTGCGGCGCCTCGCGCGCTCGAAGTCTATCATTTGCGAAAGTTGACCCGTTTGCAATAGATCGGGATCCTGAGGTCGCCGGAGATGTTCGAGCTGCATTTGATCGTGGTCCACGTCGACCAGATCAAGATTCAAAGACCGATCCAAATCCGGCAGGGCCCCCAGCACCGTCTCAACGGCGACACGAAAGTCAACCTGCTTATTCTCTGCCATGTCTGCGGACATCTCTCGGGACAATTCCCAGATTTCTTGGCCGAGTGGTGTCGAAAACGGATCGCCGATATACGCGGCCTCATCCTCAGCGTAATCGCTGACGAGCGGTTCATCCGTCGGATCGATGAAATTGGTTGGGTCGATAATCGGCTGCAAGAGTGGATGCTTGAAATTAAACGCGGTGAGCTGCGCGCGCCCCTGTTGCGGCGGCGAATGGAGTTCGGCGATCGTCTCTCCATCGATTTCAACCGTAGCCTTGGCAACATAAGGAGCTCGGATTAGCTCGCTCCAGCGAACCTCAAGGCCAAGGCCGATATCCTGGACGACCGCATATTCCTTTAACGCTGTGTTCTCGCCCACGAGGTAGCGGATGCCCAGGTTGCTGAAATCAGGGTCGTGGAGGCTGCCTCCGGAATTCAGTGGTAGTCGTTCACTGCCTTGATCATCTCTTAGGTCGATACGGACCCTGAGGTTGATGGCGCGATTCAAGTCGTGGCTATGGACGAGCGTTGCAAACCCGCCCAAATCGATCAGCCCGCCGGCGATAGTCTGATCAGGGTCGGCGTTTCGGCGCTCGAGGATTTCGCGCAGATAGTGCAGCGATTGCAGGATCGTGCTCTTTCCCGCGCTGTTCGGACCGAACAGCAATGTAATCGGCTTGAGATCTACCGATTGGCTATTGCCTATCCCTTTAAAGTTCTCAATCTCTATTTGGCTCAGGCGCATTGTGACCTCATAATTCGCCTCGGAACGCGCGTTGAGCCAGGCTTCCAATGAGCGCATTGTCTTCCGCGCAACTGGTTCGCAATTTCCCTATCGTTCGCAACACCTGCTTAAACATGCGACCAAAGTTTTCTTGGGATTGAGAGTTCGGGTTCAGGAATGCAATCTCCTGAAATTTGCCTTTGCTAACCATTCCTTTCATAGAGTTGGTGGATGCATTCTGCACGAGCCGTTTTCCAACGAGGAATTGGCAATACAAGAAAAACGGATCGATACCAGGGTTGGGAACAACCGCATTTATTTGCTGGTTGAACGCGACCTCGCGGTCTGCCAAAGCGGCATTACCAATGCTGTTTGGGCTTCCAGCGATGCACGTTACTAACGTCGAGCCTGTGGGAACTGATCGGCTGATAGCCTGACCCTTTCGAGTCAACGTTTCTTCAGCATCGGTCAAAAAGTGATGAGGAGTTCCTATATTGTCTGATTTGATCCACTCGATCCCAGGGCCATAGTTCTCAGGGTCAATGCGAGGCGGCGTGTTTCCGGTAACTACACGACCCATCTCCTTGATCGGCGAAATGGGTAGCTTCTTTGGATTTGATACTGGATCTCCAAACATTTCCAAAAACGTTGACCGAAGGAAAGCATCCGCCAACCCAAGCATCTGCTGTCTCTTACGGCCGATTTCGTCAGCTCTGTCGAGGATCGCTGCGATCCTCGTCTGCTCGGCAATTGGCGGGATAGGGACTTCAACCTTTCTGAGGTCCGCAAAATTAATTGCGTCCAAGCCAGTTGTTTTTTTGGTAATCTTATCCAAGCGTACTCGGCATAAATACCGGTAGAGGAATTCATTTGATATTGCCGGGTCTCTGATTTCCAGCGCGCAAATATGACTAACAATCACGGCATCAATGCCCAGAATCGCCCTATGATTTAGACCCACCGACCCGCTTCTCGGCATAAGTATCGCGCCTGCCTTAATGGGAATTAGGTTGTGCGCAGTCGCGAAGTCCCTATCGAGATAGTCATCAACCTCATTTAGGTTGTCGGTTAGGTGATATCGGCCCAAATCCTTCATTCGTACGAACGGTATTCCGTCCGCAGCAAAAGCTCTTGGATCCTGCGGAGCAGGCTTCCCCCCGTGTATTTGTGCAATCTCTCCGATCGTCGCTTTACGCCAACTCGCGGGAATGCCGTTAGCCAACTCGATCATCCGAGCAGCTCCTCAAGCTCGGCAAGCTCTGACGTTATTTCTTCGTTGAGTGCCTTTATGCGCTCCAAGATCTGGATCGGCTGATCATAGGCTTCCTCGGCGTGGACTCTCTCCTTGTACCGACTTAGCGAAAGGTCATAATTTGTCGCTCGGATTTCACCGGCGTTAACGAAAAACGCTTTTTGGGTACGACTATTCTCATGTTGCGTCTCTCTCGCTTGCCATCGAGCCAAACAGTCAGGCAAATCGTTGGCGTCAATCGGTTCGCGCTTATCGTCGAGTGACATGCCATCCGCCAGCACGTCGTAGAAGAATACATCATCGGTTCGGCCACCCTTCGTAAAAACGAGGATCGCCGTAGAAACACTTGCGTAAGGCTTGAACACGCCGCTTGGTAGCGAAATAACAGCTTCAAGTTGATTGTGATCGACCAACAATTTTCGTAACGCCACATGCGCGCCGGAAGAGCCGAAAAGAACGCCGTCGGGCACAATCGTCGCTGAGCGACCGCCGTTCTTGAGCATGCGAAGGATCAGAACCAGAAAAAGAAGTTCAGTCTTCCTGGTCTTCACCTGTCGTAACAGCGAAGCATGAACGTCCTCGAAATCTAGGCTTCCCTTGAAGGGAGGATTAGCGAGGACGACATCAAAGCCTTCGGAAGCGGCCTTTGGGAATTTGTCGGTGAAGCCTGCGCTCAGCGTATCCTGATAGTGAATGTCAGGATCATCGACACCATGCAACATAAGATTCATCGCGGCGATGCGGAGCATCGTGGCATCGAAGTCGAAACCGTGGAACATGCCGCTGCGGATGTGCTCGCGATGCGCCTCTAGCAGGTCGCCAGTGTATGTCTTCTCTGTTTTGCCTGTTTCGGGGTCAGCTTCTTCGAGCACGCCTTCGGGGGAGGTGTACTTCTCCAATAGGTGCTGCATGGTCTGAACTAGAAAGCCGCCCGTGCCACATGCTGGATCGCCGATGACATCGGTTGGCTTCGGCTCCAACATGTCGACCATCAAGCGAATAATGTGGCGCGGCGTGCGGAATTGGCCGTTGATGCCGGCCGTCGTCAGCTTGCTCAGCAGATACTCGTAAAGATCACCTTTGGCGTCACCTTCGGTGAGCGGGAGCTGGTCGATCATGTTGATCGCCTTCACCAACAGGCTGGGCTTCTGGATCATCAACTGCGCGTCCTTCATGAATTCGGCGAACGCGGAGCCGCTAGTGGAGGCTTTCCTGAAGTGCGGGAACACCTTGTCGCGCACCAAGGGCAGCATCGCCTCAGAACCGAGGTGTCTGAACTGAGACCAGCGCAAACTCTGTTCGTCATCTGAAAAGCGACGATTGAACGATTTGTGCGTCCGCTTCATGCGGTTTTCATCACGAGTTTCGTTGATATCTAATAAGCGCGCGAACATCAGGAACGTGATCTGTTCGATCACGGTCAACGGGTTGGTGATGCCGCCCTGCCAAAACTCAGTCCAGAGCGCATCGACGCGGCGCTTAAGTTCACCCGTAATCATTGGTAGCTCGTCCCTTCAGGCTTGTCGTCTTTGGGCCTGGCGCCCATAGGAGGTTCATAAGTACTGAGTATGTCGAGGAGATCGTCGATCTCCTCTGGCTTCGCGAAGACGCCATCGAGACCGTCGGCATCCACAACTGTGAATGGCTGCTCGTAGAGGCGATCAAGCGTGACCGATCCAAAGCGAGCGATGTGGTTCTGAAGCAGACCGAGAAAGCGGGTCTGTTTGGCTGTCAGCTTGGGATGCCGGCGCGCGAATTCCGCGAATCGTGTCGCGACCGATTCTGGGTCCAATCCCACAATCGACCGGATAGCAAAATCCAGCGGCACGGCTGTTTCCGAAAAAAACTCTTCAAGGACGTCCCGGCTCGCGTTCGAGCTTTGAATCAAGACGAGCGAGACAAGAGCCTGAATGTCGGCCTCGGACACCGCTTCACCCGCTCGGATCTTCTGAAGCGTTGGATTTGTGCCGAAGTGCCGCTTAAGCTCCGCTTCTACGATCTGCTTATAAGCCTTCATGTCGACTGTCGCGAGATTCGACGCGCGCCGGTTCATCACAAATTCGGCGGCGTTCTCGGTGACATCGACTATCTTTGACGGAATCGGCGTCACACCTTTCCGTTCGCGATGATGCATGATTTCTCGCAGAGGCTGGCGAACCGACTCCAGGTCGGTGAAAGTTACGCCTCGCCAGAACTCATCCGACTTCACGCGCTTAATAACCTCGGCTTTCTCGCGGACCGGGTTGAGGTGCATCTGGAGGGCCGCCAGGCGATCAAGCAATTCGATCTTCAGATCGGCCACAGTTCCGGATTTCCGAAGGAGGGCGATCTGCATGCGTGCCACAAGGAGATCCAGTGCGTAGGCGTCACTTAGGCCACGGATATTGCGCCACATCATGAGAGGCGCGAGCACCTGCCGAAGCAATGCAACGGTAGCTGGCGCAAACGCCTTTAGCGTCGTTGGCACCGACAAGGCCCGTTTCTCGCGCCATTTTTCACGCACCGAAACCGACTCTTCGGGAAGGGCTTCTATATCCTTACCGATCAGATCAACCGCCGTATCAAAGACCGCGATTTCGCTTTGACGCAGCGCGGTCTCGGCAAGATTTATGCGCTCTTCGAAGACCAGTTGAAGCAGAGGTTTCGACTGGGTCGGGTCAGCGGGGCGATAGCCCATTTCGAAGCGTTCGAAATTACCCCAATGGTCGAATATGCGGAAGATTTTCTTATGGAGGCCAGGGCCGAAAAGGTCCTCCTTCAGACGCGTGCCGCGGCCGATCATCTGCCAGAACTTAACGGGCGACTTCACCGGCTTTGCAAAGATAAGGTTCAAGATTTCGGGGATGTCGATGCCGGTGTCGAGCATGTCGACCGAAATCGCGATGGTAAGGTCATTGTTAGCGCCATCGCCCTTGAAGTCGTCGATGAGCTGCTCGGCTCTCGGGTCGTAATTGTCGATGACTTGGCAAAAGCGCCCGCCATATTGCGGATACATCTCATCAAACATCTGCCGCATGAGCACAGCATGCTGATGGTTCCTCGCGAAAATGATACTCTTGCCAGGGAGCTGACCGGTGGCGTCTCGCAAGCCATTTTCCATCAGGTTACGAAGGATCGCGCGGTTGGTGTCCTTGTTATAGATGATCTTGTCGATCTGCTCGGACGAAAAATCATACTGCGCCGGGTCTTCACCTTGCTCTTCAAGCTCCTGAATTTGCTCTTTGGTCAGGATGTCGAGCCGGATCCCTTCGCGGAGAAACTGTGTGGTGTGCTCAAAAACCTCGAACGGGGTAAGGAAACTCTCCCTCACGGCCTGCTCAAGATCGTAATTCGCGGTCGGCAATTGGCCTTCGCAGCCGAACAGGCTGAATGTGTTTCGCGAAACGAAGTCCACCGGCGTCGCTGTCAGGCCAATTTGGAGACAGTCGAAATAATGGAACATGTCGCCATAGACATTGTAGATGCTTCGATGTGACTCGTCAGCGATGATCAAGTCGAAGAAGCCAACGTCGAACGATTGATAAACCTTCTGCATCGCCGGATAGGTGGCGAGAAATATGCGTTCGCTCGCCGATTGGTTCACGCGAGAGCTGACGATGCGAATGGGTTCCGACAGAAAGTCCCCGAATGCATTCTTGGCCTGTTTTCGCAGTTCACGACGATCGCAAAGGAAAAGGACGCGCTTCACCCAACCCGCACGAATGAGCAACTCGGCCAACGCGATCGCGACACGTGTTTTGCCGGTTCCCGTTGCTTGAACGATCAGCGCCTTCCTGTGACCGTCTGAGAAGCGCTCGGAGACCCGTTTGATGGCTTCGATCTGGTAGAGGCGATTGACTATCGCAACATTGGGTTCCAGCGAATTCAGCGGCTTCCGGGTTCCTCGCTGGAAATTCACCAAATACTGGAGGCTGTCCTTCGAATAATATCCAAAGACCTTTCTGGGCGGATAGCCAAGGACGTCATCCCACATCCAAATGTCATAACCGTTCGTGTAGAAGATGACGGGGCGATGCCCATGCATCTTTTCGAGACCATCGGCATAGAGCTTGGCTTGTTGGCGACCGAGTTCCGGATCAATCGAGGTCTTTTTCGCTTCGATCACGGCCAGGGGATTGCCGTTGTCATCCCAAAGCACGTAGTCGGCATAGCCAAGTCCGGACGTTGTCGGTTGATGCTTAACCTCGACCTCTTTGCCAACCTCTGTCGAGCTTGCATTACCCAGAGCGACATTCCAGCCGGCAGTAGCGAGGAGGCTATCGATAATCCGCGCTCGCGTTGTTGCTTCACTGAAATGAAGCAGGTTCGCGGTCGCGGCGCTCGACGAGGCAAGTGCCTCGATCTCTTCTACCTTCTTTTCGGCGGTTACCGTTGCCTGCCTGACCGTTTCTAGCTCGCGCAGAAGCGCTTCCATCTGCGCTTCTTGGGCGGCGAGCTTTTCCAGAACTTGGCGCTTTTCGCGCTTGAGCTGGCCTTTGCTCTCGTCGGCTCCTTCGGGCGAGGGCTGCACAAATGTAGGAATGCTTTTGGCATCCCCTTTGCCATGTTGAATAAACAGCCACCGTCCTAGATCGAAAGCCTCCTGCAAAAGCCAGAGCGCGTTGCGCGTCGTAGCAGGTTCACCGTGGGCCGCTCTATTGCCATGAATCCGGAGGGCATGAAGCTTGTCCAGGACCACCCTCGGGGTTATCGCGGCGAAGGACTGATTGCCAAGCAAATCCACAAACGTCGCGTGCTCAGGCTTCGGCAAGCCTAGGTCTCGATAGATATCCTTCGTCAGATTTTCGGCGAACAATCGCAGCTTTACGAGCGCACTGGCCGGGTCATCATGCGTATACGCCTCAGCAAAGCCGCCAAGTGCTGCAAGCTCAGGCCATGTTCCGCGAAGGATTTCGAAGTTGCGGGACTTCATCGCATTGCCTCCGAGAGGGCTCTGTCGAATTCGTCCCGGTTCTTCACAACTACAGGCGCTTCACTGGGATTATCGAAGTGGTCAGCTACATCAAGACGAAGACGCTTGCTGAAGTGATAAAGCAGTGCGCAACGAACACGTACGAGCGCCTCCCCATTTTTCATCGCGAAATCCTGGGCGATGATTTCACGTTGGCTTGTACTCAAACGGGGATTTGGGCAAAGTCGTACGAGGAAATGCTTCGTCCAGAACTTATCGTCTGATGCAGATGCTCCGGGTGCGTTTGATAACCTTGTATCGAGACAACGAGAGAGAATGAAGTCTTTGAATTTTTGATCAATATGGCAATAAGCCCGCATGTGCCACCGCAGACCATCGCTCCCGAAGGCATGCGGAGAAACCCGCCGCCATACGGGGAAGGGTCGGGAGGCGTTCATCGATTGATAGAGGATTTCAATCGATCTCTGACCACGGATACACTCCAACAAACAGCGTAGAACGTTTGGCAATACCCGACGTTGCGGGAACGGCAACTTGTCAGCGTTCGGTGCAGATGCGACCCAGCTATCACTTCCGCCGCCAGCTACCGCAGTTGCATTCAGCTGCTCCAAATAAGCAGCCGAATCGATCGTGATAAATTTCGCTCGAAAGCTCTTTGACGCAAAGTATCGCTTTAAACTTCGGTCATACCGAATGTTGCTAGGTGCGTGCTCCTGATAAAGGGTCAAGTCCTTAGATGCTTGCGGCACGGAAACGCCGAACGCATCCACAATATCAGACCGATTAATGCCGCCTTCCCAGAAAAGCCGAAATTCAATGAATTCGAGCCTTCGCTCCGGACCCCATCGAAGTTCTGTTAAAACACTCGCAGTCATCGTCACTTCCGTAAATACGTCGTCTTGTTATATCCATCGTGTTTCTATACGTATTTGTGAAGATGCGTCAATAGCTAACGAACTAAAAATCACTGATCCTGTGCTTCAGGCATGCGCCTCCTCCCGAAGTCAGGATTGAAAGCTTAGCGCGCTAGGCAGAGAATCGCCTAAGTTGCAGGAGCTAGACGACCTTCGCAGGCTCAACCTGTTCGCCCATGCCGAGGTCATGGCTGAGTCCACGTAAGGCTTCTCCTGATCATTTCTTTCGTCGAATATTGAGGCAAGCTGATTATGTTGTAGAAAGGCGGGTCAAATAATTTTTGACCGTCTGCGGAAAAAATTTTCTGCCTGTCGCAGTCACTACACCCGCATCGTTTAAGCGTCTGGCGATCTCGCTATGAGATAGTCCTGTTAAATCCGCATCCCAATTCGCCCTGAGTGTTGCCGCAAACTCGTCAGCCGCCTTGCGGTTCCTAGCGGCCAAATTCCTTCCATTTGCACCAAGACTTTTGCCTCGACGTTTCGCTTCGGTCAGGACAGCTCGGGTTCTTTCTGAATCAACCGACGCTCTTCCTGGGCAAGAGCAGCGAAGATGTGCAGCTGAAAGTCCGAGGCATGGGGCATCTCAGCGCAAAAGGCCGATCCCTTGCTCGAGAATATTTGCGATGAAACTTACGCCGCTCGAGAAGCGATCAAGTCGAGCAATGATGATTTTAGCGCCCTCACGCTTGGCTAGTATGAGAGCTTTTTGAAGTTCGACTCTGGAATCATTTCGACCGGATTGTATGTCGCAAAATTGGGCGATTAATTCGTCGGTCTCAGACAGAAACCCTTCGATCCTTCTTTTGTGCAGCTAGACCAAGTCCGGACTTTCCCTGTCGCACGGTCGAAACGCGTTAGTAGCCTACGTAAAGCACCATGGAAAGCTCCTCGAAGGAGCTGTCGCTTGATTTATGTCCTTTGACAACGAATACTTCTATTTCAAAATCAGAATCGCGACTTTTCCAAGCTCACAGACAGGCTACAGATGGCCACCACCATACAACGCTTGACGATGTACGCTCTGATATCGGCGTTAGAACGTGATCTACGGGATTTCCTAGGTCTTCACGTAGCCCCTCTCGTCGATCCGGAGCATCTGCTGTCACCAACGCTGAAGCAGAAGTCGGAAGACAGACACAAGAAAGACAATCAAGGAGCTGCGGCGCCGGACGTTGAGGAGCTTATCGAATACCTAGACCTGGCCGATGAGATTCAGGCCATTCGAGCTCATGATCAAAAACTCGACAGCGTTACGAGCTCTTACATCAAAAAATACTACCTCGGCTTGGAAGGCATCATCCCGGTTCGAAACAGGGTTATGCACTCTCGGCCTTTGGAATTTGATGACCTTCCACGGGTTTCGGATCTCGCAGCAGAGTTAGTAAAATCTCACAGAGCCTTATGGGCCAACTTAAGAACAACGCGGAAGGAGCTTGATCGAGATCCCGATTTCGCAGCAACGCTGACAATTCCGGACACTTTGGATGATACCACCCGGATTCTGCATAATCTTCCGCAATCAGAGTTCGACGATACCGGTTTCGTTGGGAGAGAGCGCGAATTAAACGAGCTCAAAAGAGCTTTGTCTGGCTCTTATCCGATCGTCACAGTCGTTGGCGAGGGCGGCTTAGGAAAAACGGCCCTGGCATTGAAGGCCTGTTATGATCTCCTCGACGATTCTGAATCAGGACTTGACGCCATAGTATGGACAACAGCGAAGGCGACCAAACTCACGTTGAATGAGATTGAAGTAATTGAGGGAGCGATCTCTTCCTCATTAGGAATAATCGAAAGTGCGACATCGCTCCTGGGACGACAAAGCGAAACGCTCGCCATTGATGATCTGATCACTCACCTCAAAAACAATAGGATCTTGCTTGTTATCGATAATCTCGAAACGGTAGTTGATCAGAACATACGAAGCTTGGTTCGGCAAGTCCCGTCGGGAAGCAAGATACTTTTTACTACACGTATCGGGTTAGGAGCTTTTGATTTTCCTATCCCGCTATCTCCGCTAAACAAACGAGATGCTGCGTTTTATTTTCGGCGCACGGCGAGAGTGTGGAGCGTCCTTGATCTAGCATCATCGTCCAACCAGACGGTAGAAGACTACTGCGAAAAACTCCAAAATAATCCATTGTTTATAAAGTGGTTCATCCAAAGTGTCAGGGCTGGGCACAGGCCGGCGGTGTTGACAAACGAACCTAAAGTTTTGCTCCAGTTTTGTCTCCAAAATGTGTTCACCTCTCTTTCTGAAGATGCTCGTAAAGTCGCAAGCACGCTTGCAAGCATAAGAGGGGCTCAGACCGTTGCTAGCTTAGCATTCTTCACCGACCTAGATAGTTTGAGTATCCAGGGCGCACTTACCATTCTCATTACCTCTAATCTCATTTCCACGGAGCGAGGGCGGAGCTCTGAAGACGAAGACCGATATGTTCTTAGCCCACTGGCGCGATTGTATATTCAACAGTTTATCCGCCCAAGAATTGAAGAGCAGAGGCTGCTTATTACCAAGCAGAACGAGCTTCGTTCTGCACAAGAAGAATTCTCGGCCCGCGCTGGTGCCGATGTGTTCGACATGAAGAACGTTTATGTTCGTGACAAAGACGATTACATCGTCGCAAAAATACTTACGCGAGCAATTGAGCAAATTTTTCGGCGAGATCTTGAAACAGCCGAAGCCCAAATAGACAAAGCTGCCGATTTGTCTCCGAACTATTTTGAAGTACACCGGGTGCGGGCAATGTCACTCGATGCAGGAGGAGATGTCTTTGGAGCGGAAACAGCATACGAAAGAGCTATATCGTTGGCGACTTCGCGAGCCGCTCTCCGATTGTGGTTCGCTCAATTTCTTTCTCGACAGTTGGGCGACCAGGATAGGGCGCTGCAGCAACTGCTTCGCGCTGAAGAACTAGCGCCGAACTCGGCGTTTGTTCAATTAGAGTGCGCGAGAGTTCTCCAGTATCACAGAAAGTTCGAAGAGGCTGATAAGCGCCTCAAAATGATCCGCGACGTTGAAAAGCTACCTGCGCGAACAAGACGAGTTCATCTAGACTTAACCTTACAGAATTTTCTGCGGCAGGCGGAGTTCGATGCTTCTTTGGAGCGGTATGTTCCCGCGCTGGAGTGTTTTGAGTCTGCAAAGGAAGTGCTGGATCGATCAAATCCAGCTCTCATTGACCAAGTCACTCTACGCCACATCCATCACGCAAAACGTCAACTATTAACGCTCAAAAGAGCCTTCAGAGGCGCACCCGAAGAAAGCCGGGTCGCCGCTATCGAAGGGTGGATATCTTCGCCGCTTCCATCGAAAGAGAAGGATGCGCAAGAGCTGAGTGATGAGTTGAGCTTAGCAAATTCGGGGTCGAAGGAAGGTCTAAATGAAGCTCCACCCAATAGAGGTCGGCTCAGTCAGATCCATCAGAACTATGCGTTTATTGATACCGGTGGAGCTAGATTTTTCTTTCACCGAGGAAAATGGACCGGACGACTGGACTTCACTTCGCTTAAGGATGGCTCGATTGTCGAATTTGACATCGGACTAGTAGAGGCAGGAAAGGGTCCTACAGCACACAATGTCCGACCTATAGATGATCTGCCCGCTCAGTTGGATCAGCAGAAGACCGTGAAGGGAGCAATCAAGTCCTTAGCTAACTCTTACGGTTTTATAAAATTGGATACTGGCTCTGACCTTTTCTTTCATCGCACAAACTGTACGGCAACCACAAGATTTCGCGCACTTGCCGTCGGAGATCGTGTGCGGTGTGTTGTAGGCAGGCATCCCGACGGTCGCATCTTTGGACTGAACGTCGAACGCTACTCCGGCCTGTAGAGCAGATCGTGCTTATTGATGATGCCATCGTAAAAGGTAGACCGAACCATTACCATGATGCTACGCACAACAATTGCGTCGAGGCCAGAACAGACGCCGGTCACGAGATGGCTCAAGGTTGTTTGCCACGGGAAATGATTTGCGTGGTCCTCGACTGCCGCCGCGGCCGAGACGGGTTCCGAATTAAGCCGGGCACGCCGAATAACACTCGTTCAAGCTGGCCCTCTTACAGTCGCGATCTACCTTAAGGGCAGCAACTCCAACTCGCGCGAAGTTACGGACGGGTTTCGTTAGAATTGCACGTTGAGATCACCAATCCCCCATCTAGGTCGAAGCCCTAGGAGAATTGTCGGCCGTGGCGACCGGAGTACTTTTTCAAGGCGCAATGGGGATTTGCGGTTGAGTAGCTAGGTCAATAAGCCAGGGTTGGATCAGATGGATCGGATGGCTTGGTCGGAAATGGCAAAGGATTTCGCGATATCAGGCCCCACAAATCTGGATTTGTCTCAGACGCCCTAGCACCAAGCATGAGCAATAAAGTTTTCGTGTCATCTGCGTTCGCTCCAATTACGTTCGATAGTATTTTGAGCGTCCGCCAGTTTTGTCCCTGTTCCAACATGGCAGTAAGAAGTTTCATCGCGGCCTTGTCGTATTGGTCAAGTTGATTTTTTCGATTGAGCCAAGCGTTGAACCATGTCGTCAGAAGTGATCCTACCCCGCCGACAAAAGCACCCAGAGCTACCCATCCGCCCTCAGCCATCTTCTCCTCCAGTCGCGTTCAGCTCTCTGCGAGTGTAACTTAAGCGGCAATGTGGCCTTGCCGTGCATACCTGGGGTTTGTCCAAGTTTGCTGTGCAAGGATAGCTAATCCCGAACCATCGAGTGGTTATGACAGGTAGCAGCGTTGCGTCCCTTCGAATCATGCGACATTATCAATACAGCCTTCGGTTTTCGCAAAGCAAGAATCATATCTGAGGTCGACATGTCAGCATCTAGTGTGAGCAATGTTTCGAAGAAGATTGGTAAGCTTCTTGAATTGACTGATCACGCGCGGCTTGTCCTGCCCGAAATGCAGCGCGATTTTGTCTGGACCAGAAAGTCGATCAAATTATTGATCGACTCTTTGTATCGTGGCCTGCCAATCGGTCACATGCTCGTTTGGAAGGCTGTGAATGCGATTGAAACCAAATCGTTCGACAAGCGACCATTAAAGCGAGGAGCGCGGTTAGACGGCTTTTATGGTTACCTACTCGATGGCCAACAGCGACTAACTGCTCTCTCTCACCTCCGTGAGGGCGACGAAGATTATCCGCTGATGTTCTATATATGGCCGGAGAGACACTCCGATGGGGACGAAACGCTCTATTGGCGGGGAAAGAATGAAAAAGATGACGCGTGGAGCATTCCAGTCGGCGAAGTTCTGTCGGAACATTTCAACATTACTGACAGGCTGAATACTATTCGAGCAAATGAGTGGTTCAAACCCGAAATGGAAGAGGCAATCTACCGAGACCTTTCTGCTCTGCAGGGAATACGCAATTACGAAGTGGGCGTAACCGAATTTGATACAGACGATTACAAATTAGCTACCGAGCTGTTTATTCGCTTTAATTCAACCGGCAGAAAGTTGCGGCGTAGCGACCTCAGCATTGCCGAGCTTGCAAACCATGTTCCAGGTCTTGCGTCAAAGGAGATACGTCGGGCCCAAAACCGCTGGAGAGACTTCCGATTTACGATGCCCTTTTTGGTCCAATGCCTATTAGCGGTTCACACAGGTAGATTCCGGCTAACTGATCCTGAAAATTTTTGGGCGACAACAAAGCCGGGTGATCTCATAAAGTCGTGGGAACAGACCGAGCGGGCCATATCCAAGTTAATTGAGTTTCTGACTGGAACGGTGCGATGGACTTCCGCTTCACTTATTCCATCGTTTAATGCACTCATTCCCCTTGTTGTCGTTCTCGCCCGTAGCAGCACTTGGTCGATCGAGGACAAACGCTTGGCTCGCAAGTGGCTCCTACTTGCTTCCATACATGGATATTTTAGCGGATCGGCCCAGACACAACTGGACAAGCTTCTTCGTAAGCTCGAAGCGAAACCTACGATCAAACAATTGTGGACCGTCACAAGCCGCCCCCTACGGCGGTTGCGCGCCGATGATTTTATGACAGGACGGGTGAGCGGACCGATTATGTCATGTTTCTTGTCGATGCTTCGCGACCGCGATGCTCGGGACTGGCAAAATACTGATAGTCCCTTGGACGGCACCGTTGTCGGTCACGGCGCTGCCCTTCAAATCCATCATTTCTTCCCGAAAGCCTTGCTCAATAAGCAATCGAATATGACCCGCTCCGAAATCAATACGTTCGCCAATTACACCGTGATCAGCGCGAGTGCGAACCTCAACGTTTCCACCGAAGAACCCGGGACGTACCTGGATCGCCTAAACGTGACAAAATCGGAGTTGAGCAAGCAGGTTATTCCGCTGAACCCGCAGCTATGGCGCGTGACGCGTTACAAGGAGTTTTTGACGCAACGCCGTAAACTGCTCGCTGAGCAAATGAACGGCTTCCTGGACGTCTGATCAGTCGGAGATCGCTGGGAGGCGTGAGCGCTATTTGCTCGCCTCTCCATGACGCACCTCCTTGCTCCATCAAAACACCAAACTCAGTGTCTGCGGAAGCGGGTGCAGGCCAACAATCAGCAAACTGCAGTTCACGTTCAGGCTAATGCTGGTCCTGTTAGTTCGAGAAGGAGAGAGTCGCCCCAATTGGATTTCATCTGGGGGAAGGGTAGGCTAACCTTGTCCGCCGAGCTGATCTCCCGCTCCCCCTTGGCTCCCCTGGCAAGCCCAAACAGCGGCTCAGGTACTGAATTCAAAAGCTAACTACCCGTTGGCCCTAACCATCACAGGGTTGAGGTCGCAAGAATATACCTACCTGCTCGTAAGCGACTAAAGCAACGCTCTGCGTTGAACCGACCATTGAAAAGAGAGGCGCCAGACGCCGTAAGCTTTGGCTCAAGGAAGACCTATGTGGACGTCCGATTTGGCTGAAAAGCTGTCGGGAGCCAGGACTTGTGCGAACTGATTATAAGAGATCATAGATCGTCAGTCGTCCGATTATCCGCTTGGGGCCGAGCTTAAACGACAAACCAGCGTTTACGTTTGAAGGCACGAAACCCACATTCGCATCCCCACCCCATACAGCCTCATAAGGCAAACACCTTGATTTGCCCCGTCTATCGCCATTCGAGGCCACGCGCTTAGATCGACGAATCGTCCGCTTCGATCGAAGAACTCATCTTCAGGATGCGCTGTTCAGCCCTCGGCTATCTGCTCGGCCCGCACCACTGCCTGCCGTAGCCGCGAACTATTCGCCAACTTACCAACGCTTCGGACGACGAGCCCGAACCCAGGCCTTCCATCAGCCAGCGCCGCCCGGAATCAATCATAGCCGCCATCCGAGGCGTTTGCGTCGGCCAACATTGGAGCCTTGCTGACCGCTGATGGATGCAAGGTGGCCAAGGCTCCGCCTCATAGTCCGCTAGTCAAGGTTGCATAATCATGTATTATATCCCTGTTTGAGGGGGTGTTTCATGATCATACGCAGGAACGTTTTGCACGGCACACCGATCACGTCGATTGTGCGTACTTCCGTACTCCGCCAGGGGAAAGCTCCCGCCTTTGGGAGACGCGGGTTTTCAACGAAAGATGACCGACCGAGCCACCACCGGAAACGGCAGATGCTATCCGCCTTTGCTCCTCGCGCTTGGTACGTTTCTGATTCCGAAGCTGGTCGACTTTGGCAACTCTCTCGCAGATCATTCCGATGTCGCCGGGCGGCGTTGGCAAAGACTCAACCTTCCGTAGCAGAATAAAATTTCATTAAAGCGGTTGGGCTGCCGATAGCTAGATGATCGATCGCCAGACCTTAGCGGACTGCGTGGATCCCAAGAAAACAAAAGAGAGTGCGTCAAATGAGGTTCGCAACAATCGGGGTAACGGTCGCTGTCTTGACCGTTGGGCACTTGCCATCCAAGGCGCAGGATGTGCCCGCCGCGACCAGTCGCGTGATAGACGTTCAATGGCCGGGAGGCGATGCGGGAGCCGCTCCTCCCTTTCTCGAAAGTCGCCTCAGTAAAGTCAATCAGACTCTGTTGCCCGTTCTGATCCCAAGGCATTTTTTGAAGTTCAAGACCTTCGCCTTTGTCGGAGAGGAATTACATTATAGTGCGTCTGTGTTGGCAAACGGTGCCAAGTTGTCCATTAGCGGCACTCGAATCGCGATCGACCCGCCCAAGGGCTCTCGATTGCCGCCTGAGCGCGGACAGCAGATAACGTCGGAAGCCGGTGACGGCACATCGCAAGCCACGAAGGTACAGTATCGTGCGGCCTACAAGGTGATCGTGGAGTGCGAAGCGGAATGGGATAGGCGCTGTGTCGACGCTCGTTACGCGAGACGGCTCCTTTCGGGTGCACATCTCATGGGCGGCGGCAAGGATGCCCCGAGTAATGCGAGCGAAGGTGAAGCGGCCCCTTTGCCTCCCGATCAGCCCTTTGACAAAGACTTTACATTCAGTCCTCCTGGCGAACTTACCCCCGGCAGTGGAAGAGGCGTCGTGTCGACGACCGTTTACACACCGGATATTCGTTTCCCGGTCGAGGCTGGACCCGCCTATCTCAATTCACAGGTTTGGAACATCGGCGGAAACTATGGACCGAAAGGCAGTTGGCGCGATAAAGCCAACTACCGTTATCCTTGGCACGATAATTTTTGCGAGAGCCGCGCGCGTAGGACACTCGCTTGCCCGAGCGGTACTGGTCATCAGGGTGTCGACATAAGGCCAGCCGATCATCGCGATGCCACGCATTGGGCCGTGGCCGTCGAAAACGGGAGGATTACAGACGTCGGAATTTATACTGTTACTCTCGTTGGGCGTTCGGGTTCTGAATACAGATATCTTCACATGAAAATGAACCGGCTCGCGGTCCAGCAAGGGGCGAGTGTCACCCGCGGACAGCGGATCGGACTGATTTCTAATGATTTTGGCGGAACTCCAACCCCCGTGCATCTGCACTTTGAGCTTCTTCAAAATGTAGGGGGGCGCGGCTTCCACCATGTACCGCCTTACACGTCGCTCGTGCGAGCCTACCAGGGGGCCAAGTAGCGCATTTGACCGGAGTGTTGGTTTGCTTGACGGTTTTCGTCGTGCGATTTGATAGCCTGGTGGACCATGCATCGGGTGTGCGCGATGGCTGATTCTTCCGTAAGGTTGCAATACATTCTAAAGCAGGGATAGCTTCATCAATGAGCGGGGGTAGCATGGTCCGACAATTATTTGCGATTTTCGCCCTAGCCTTGTTTTTCTCTCCGGCCCTCGCGGAGGAGCCCGATATCGAGGATAACGCCGATCAGATCAGATTGGGGCAGGCCTTGGAAAGCGATCCAGCTAGCCGTGCCGCGCTGACAGAGCAATTGAAACTCTTGCCACAGCTCGACGTTACGCGCGCGTTCGACAGCAACAGCCTCGTCGCTCAGCTAAAGGCGCTGAAGCCGCTGGAGACTAATCTGAAAACAGCGCCAGATGCCGGAGGCGGTTTGCTAAAAAAAGATCCCAAGGCTTACATTGCTACTGCCACCAAATGGACGCCTGGAAGCACGAGCGCCTTCATCAATTTGAAGGGGCAGCTCGCTATCGCGGTGTGCTGGATCAACCCGGAAGATAGCAACGAACGTGGGCGGACGTTGACACGACAATCTATCAGCGCAACCTGGGAGTACCATGGCGACATCACCTTTGTGGGTTGGCAGAAATGCACACCCAACGCCAAGGGCATCAAAATACTGATCGCGGACAGCCGCCCTAAAAGCAGTCTTGGCAACCTCAGCGATGGCCGATCGCAGTCGATGGTCTTAAATTTCAGTTTCCGCGATCCGGAAATGGCGGGCTGCCAGACAACACCCGATCTTTGCATACATTCGATCGCAGTTCACGAGTTTGGTCATGCGCTCGGATTGCTTCACGAGCAGGATTCTCCTGAAACCCCACAGTGGTGCAAGAAACGACTGGGCGCTGGCGGCATCAGCAAGCCAGTTGCTGAACTTAAGGCGAAAATGGCGACCGATTGGGACGAATTCTCGGTCATGGACTATTGCTTCGATATTTATTCTCACCGCGTGCAATTGTCTGATTGCGACATTGCCGCCTTGCACGCTTTTTATTCGAAGTCTCCGGCGAGTGGGTATTCGCCCAAATGCCCGATTCTACTCAAGCCGATTTGAATTTGGAGCCGATCCTCGGATCAAAATACCGGGTGAAGGTAAATTGTAATGAACTGGTTCGTAACTAAAATCGTAGCCATCCTGGCTTTGCTGGTCAGCGCGACGTCTGCATGGACGAGCGCCGCATATGCGCAGCACATCCCCGAAATCCTCTATCACAAAGATAGGGCAGCTAAACTTCAAGACTTCTTTCGAGATCGTCTACTGCAGATTTCGTATGAGGTCACTGAAAAGTCGACTGGCAGGAGCAAAATCGTTCGGGGTACCGGCTTCGTCATTTCGCCGGAGGGCTGGGCGCTCACGGCGGCCCACGTTTTTGAGCCGGCCTTTTCCGACGCCTATGAACAGAAAAAAGAGGTCATTGCTCAGCAAGCCAACGGCGGCAGTGTGGAGAATGTGAGTGTCATTCAAGGGAGCATTATTTTTTCGAAAACTGCCGATGTGGCCTTGTTTCGAGTGGCGAATCCATCCGGCGCCGACCTGGAAAAATACTTCTGTGTCGAACGTAGCGAAAACAGGCTTGTTGCAGGCAGCAAGGTGACGATCGCCGCCTGGAGATACTATAAGCCAGAGCGGGATCGGGAAAACTGGTATCTGCAGTATTACCCGAGCAAGGATGTTGAGCAGCGGAACGGGCCGGGAAATCTCTTCGAATATTTGGGATTTTCGCAGGAATTTCATAATTCGATGAGTGGCGGGGCCGTTATACAAAACGGAAAAGTGGTCGCCGTCATATCGAATGCGCTGATGGACAACGGCAGGCCGATAGCCGATGGGAACTACGCATACCCGTTGAGATATGCGAAAGACGTGCAATGGGATGGACGCGCCTTCGATTGCGGACGTGCCATCTCCGGTGAAATTGATTTCGTCCGTAAGGCAACCTACGAGAACTTTTCCACCGAAACCTGCGAGGGATCGCTGGCTTGGATTCCCGATGGCACCACAAGAGAATTTTATAGTTTTCCAAAAAATGCCACGTACCGGCTCGGTCGACAACTCTTGTCCTGCGACCCCTTGTTATGTTCATGTTCGGGTCCAAAGCCTGACAAGACGGTTCGACTCGTCATCAATCACAGATCACCAAATCAGAATGAACCGTCGTGTCGGGCGGAAGCCATTTCGTCACATTTTGTAGGGCAGCGAACCTATTACGGAGCGCAGGTTATCCCAATCTTTTTGGATCATGCCCTCGCGCACGTTACGCCACAGACGTGGTTTTTCAGAAACGCTAGCCTGTTGCGCAGGAGTATGAGCGGGAAATTTGATCGTACGACCGCGGGGTCATCCGCACATTGGGAATGGTCCCCCATCGGGCCCACTGGTTTTAACAAGATCACGCGGGAAAGTGGGCGCGCCGCCCAGCAAAAATGCCTGAACCTTAGCACCGATGAATGCAAAGACATCGCCGCTCTCAAATATTTCGATAAAGAAACTGAGACAGACATGCAATGGCATGGCTATCCTCGGCCCAGTTTAAATCCGAAGAGCACCTTGTTCGGATTGAGGGCGCGCGAACTCTGGGCCATCCCTGATCCGCTGCTCGCCCAAAACTTGCATTTGAAAAATTGGATTCTAAGATTTGGGACCACCACGAACGCGAGTTCAGCGAACCTCGTCGATTTTGCTTTTTGCGTGAACGCGGACTGGGACCGTTTCGTTGTCAGAACTTTCGCTCCCGAACGGAGCATAGAACCGACCCAAGTCGAAGTCTTATTCGATGACTAGCGGCCGAAAAAACTGCGACTAGCTCAAAGGCATCTCGACCAGAGCGTTGGGCTATCGCCGGCATCGACCCCAATCCGCAAAAGGAGGGCGAGATCACTCGCTGGACCAAGGGATACCGGGAGGCCGTGCATCCTTACTGGGCCTGACGGCGGCTATGTGAACTTCATGATGGACGATGTGGGCTCAGGCCCGCTACCGAAGTCGCCTGTGAGTTCATCACTAGATGGTGTAGTCCCTCACATGATTGTTCGATCGCCGCGCCCAAAGCTCGGAGAATTTCTGTTCAGTGACGCAAAAAGACATTTGCAACCCTATTGGGAGTTAAGCGGAACCTAATCCGAAGCTTGCCAACATTCGATTTGGAAGGTTTAATTCTGTGATGCGATATACGATGGAAAAGTTGCCGGGTCGCGACTTGTGGGCAGTTATCGATTCTGTCACGCACAGGCCTGCGTTAGTGAATGACGTACCTCAGATTGACCTCGTTCTTGATGACGCTGACGATCTCACCGATTTACTCAATAGGCTCGACCAAGAAGCGGCCCTCGGCGCCAAGCACTGAAGCGCAGGATTAGGCTAGTCGCCATCGCGGCGACGGCTTCCTAGCCAAATGAATAAGATCGCGACAACGCTACTGCTAATGATCGTCTGAATTACTGTCAGACTGGCAGCAAATGCCTTTGCATCGCAACTGGCGCTCGTGACCGTGACTTTTTGATTATTACGGCGTCGCGATCAATCCGCTAGCCGTTGCAACTATCCAGCGGTTGCCCCAACGCACGATAGAGTCGATTCGCCCGATCCCGGGCACTGTGTCGCCGCGTGTTGCCATCCGAACCCCATCGGGCCCTTCGAGAACAGCCGTTCCGCCTCGAACATCAAGAACTGTCCAACCCTCAATAGTTGTCGGTCTTGTCTCTGGCGCCGGCACGATAGGCCCTCGCTCGGTTAGAGTCATGTTTGCTTGGATAGCCGGAGAGGCTGTGCTGGAAGAGTCCGTAGATAGGTGATCCGCTCCCGGCGCTGCGGCTTGAGGCTTGGCGGAAGGCCTCGCTCCAGCGGCGGAGACCGTATTTACGCCTGGTGGTGTTTGCGAACCTGGCGTGGATGCCATCTTTCGAGCGCCTTCGGTCTTACCGCCTGACTTTATTTCGGCAATTCGACGCGAAGGCGTTTCTGTCTGAGTGATTGGATTGAGGGCCGCCCTATTTGCAGAACCATACCAACTAAAGCCGCCAGCCCATCCCAAACCAAAGCCTGCAGCCAGTGCGCCTGCGACCAGCCAAATGGTGCGCTTTCGATCACCGTCTGGCTTCTGAGCTGCTGCCGGTTTGATGGACACCAAGTTTGGGTGTTTCATGAAACCGGAGGTGGGTCATGCAGAGACGCAAATTCAGTCGAGAGTTCAAAGTCGAGGCGGTCAGGATGGTGAAGGGCCGCGGGGTCTCTGTGGCGCAGGCGGCGCAGGACTTGGACGTTCATGAGAACGTGCTGCGCAAGTGGGTCAAGGAGTTCGGCGCCGATCCGGCGCAGGCCTTTCCTGGCCATGGGCAAATGAAGCCTGAGCAGCAAGAGATCGAGCGGTTGCGCCGCGAGGTCGCAAAGCTGAAGGCCGAGCGGGATATCTTAAAAAAGGCCGCAGCCTACTTCGCGAAGGAAGCGACATGAAGTTCGGCTTCATTGCGAAGCACCGGAGCATCTGGCCGGTGG
>NZ_JNIJ01000028.1 GCF_000701345.1 Bradyrhizobium sp. URHD0069
ATCGTCCCAAGTGGCGCGCGATCGACCGCAACGAGCAGCGCATGCTGAGCCATCGAGAGATTTCCTCTCGTTCAGAAAGGCCGAGCGCCTGTTTGGCACGGTGCCGATCCGGAGGACGTATGCCACCGGTTGGCGAGATCACAGAGAAGACCGACGAGGACTCCCGGTCAAATCGGCGTCCGATCGAACTCATCGGCTCGCCGGCCTGCCAGCGATCCCAGATCTCAGACCGCTGAGCGGTCGAGTAATAAATGCGACGTCGCTGTTTCATGCCCACACTCCATCTTTGCTAAAAGATTAGAGTGTTGCGCTGACCAATTGAGCCCGCCCCTGCTTGCGGACAGATTGGGGATAATGCGCAAGCCGCCTATTCGCCCTTGCCCCGCCTTCCATCTCTGCCTATAGCTCTCGTTTTAATGACCCCTGCATCGAAATCGACCTTTGTCCTCGGTCACCGGCACCTGCTGGGCATAGAGGGACTTTCCACTGCCGATATTACCGGCCTGCTCGACCTCTCCGAGGAATATGTCGAGCTGAACCGCCAGGTCGACAAAAAGCGCACCTCCTTGCGCGGCCGCACCCAGGTCAACCTGTTCTTCGAGGCCTCGACCCGCACCCAGTCCTCGTTCGAAATCGCCGGTAAGCGATTGGGTGCCGACGTCATGAACATGTCGGTGTCCTCTTCCTCGATGCGCAAAGGGGAAACCCTGATCGATACCGCGGTCACGCTGAACGCCATGCACCCGGATATTCTGGTGGTACGGCACCATGCCTCCGGTGCGGTCGAGCTGTTGGCGCGCAAGGTCGACGGTTCCGTGATCAATGCCGGCGACGGCGCCCATGAACATCCGACCCAGGCGCTGCTCGATGCGCTCACCATCCGCCGCAACAAGGGCCGGCTCGAGGGGCTCGTGATTGCGATCTGCGGCGACGTGATGCATTCGCGCGTGGCACGCTCCAATATCCTCCTGCTCAACATCATGGGGGCGCGCGTACGCGTGGTCGCCCCCTCCACGCTGTTGCCGCGCGGCATCGAGCGGATGGGCGTCGAGGTGGCCCGCGATATGCGCGAGGGCCTCAATGGTGCCGATATTGTGATGATGCTGCGGCTGCAGCGCGAGCGGATGAACGGCTCGTTCGTGCCGTCATCGGGCGAATACTTCCAATATTTCGGCCTCGACCAGAAGAAGCTCGCCTATGCCAAGCCCGACGCGCTGGTGATGCATCCTGGGCCGATGAACCGCGGCGTGGAGATCGACTCGATCGTTGCCGACGGCGCCCAATCGCTGATCCGCGAACAGGTGGAAATGGGAGTGGCGGTGCGGATGGCGGTGCTCGAAGCGCTCGCCCGCAACCTGCCGAATGCGTAAATCATGCTGACCGACCGCCGCCCGATCCTGCTCGCCAACGCCCGCCTGATCGACCCCTCGCGCGATTTCGACGGGATCGCTGACGTCTTGATCGCCGACGGCACCATCCGCGAGTCCAGGCGCGGCATCGGCGCGGCCGGGGTGCCCGAAGGCACCGACATCGTCAATTGCGCCGGCAAGATCGTCGCCCCCGGGCTGATCGACATGCGCGCCTTCGTCGGCGAGCCCGGCGCCAGCCACCGCGAAACCTTTGCTTCCGCAAGCCAGGCGGCCGCGGCCGGCGGCATCACCACGATTATCTGCCAGCCCGATACCTCGCCCGTGATCGACAATTCGGCGACGGTGGATTTCGTGCTGCGCCGTGCGCGCGACACCGCGATCGTCAACATCCATCCGATGGCGGCGCTGACCAAGGGCATGCGCGGCGAGGAGATGACCGAAATCGGCCTGTTGAAGGCCGCCGGCGCGGTAGCGTTCACCGATGGCGACAAGAGCGTCACCAACGCGCAGGTGATGCGGCGGGCGCTGACCTATGCGCGGGATTTCGACGCACTGATCGTGCATCACACCGAAGACCCCAATCTGGTCGGCGAAGGCGTCATGAACGAAGGCGAATTCGCCGCGCGCCTGGGTTTGGCCGGCATTCCCAATGCGGCCGAGGCCGTGATGCTGGAGCGCGACATGCGGCTCACCGCGCTGACCGGCGGACGCTATCATGCGGCCTCGCTGAGCTGCGTCGATTCGCTGGAAATTCTAAAACGTGCCCGCGATGCCGGGCTTGCAGTCAGCGCCTCGGTCTCGATCAATCATGTGACGCTGAACGAAAACGACATCGGCCCCTACCGGACCTTCCTGAAACTTTCGCCGCCGCTGCGCACCGAGGACGACCGACAGGCGCTGGTCGCAGCCGTCGCCTCCGAATTGATCGATGTCATCATGTCCGACCACAATCCGCAGGACGTCGAGGTCAAGCGGCTGCCGTTTGCGGAAGCCGCCTCCGGCGCGATCGGGCTACAGACCATGCTGCCGGCGGCGCTGCGGCTGATCCATAATGGCGAGATGGACTTCAAGACGCTGATCCGCGCGATGTCGACGCGCCCCGCCGAGCTGTTGGGGCTTCCGGGCGGATCCCTGCGCGCCGGCTCGCCCGCCGACGTCATCGTGATCGACGCCGATACACCCTGGGTGCTCGACCCCGCCGATCTTAAATCCCAATGCAAGAATACGCCGTTCGACGAAGCGCGGTTCTCGGGCCGTGTGGTGCGCACCATCGTCGGCGGACGGACCGTTTATGAACATGTCTGATGCGTGCGGGATACCCCGTAAAGGGAGCAACGGCGATGTCACCTGAAGCATTTTTGCCGGTGGCCTTCATCCTCGGCTATCTGCTCGGCTCGATTCCGTTCGGGCTGGTCCTGACAAAACTCGCAGGAACGCAGGACCTTCGTTCGATCGGCTCCGGCAATATCGGCGCCACCAATGTGCTGCGCACCGGGCGCAAGGGCCTCGCCGCAGCGACGCTGATCTGCGACGCGCTGAAGGGCACGCTCGCCGTTGTCATCGCTGGCTATTTTGGCGGACCCAACGCCGCGATGCTGGCGGCGCTCGGCGCCTTTCTCGGCCACCTGTTTCCGGTGTGGCTGGAGTTCAAGGGCGGCAAAGGCGTCGCGGTCTATATCGGTGTGCTCATTGGATTGTTCTGGCCGGCCGCGGTGGTATTTTGCCTGCTCTGGGCCGCGACCGCCGCGACCTCACGCTACTCCTCGCTGTCAGCGCTCGTTGCGAGTTTTGTCACGCCGATTTTCCTGTGGTGGTTCGGCCACCCCGCCCTCGCCTCGCTGTTCGCCGTGTTGACCCTGTTGTTGTTCTACATGCACCGCGAAAACATCAAGCGGTTGCAAGCGGGGACCGAGGGCAGGATCGGCGCGAAGACGTAGGATCGTCATTCCGGGTTTATCGCCGCGCAAGCGCGTCTTCGACGAAGCGTGCGGCCGCCAGCGCTCCAGCGTCATCGCCAAACCGTGCGACCACCTGCACGCCCACGGGCAATCCGCCCTCGGCGACATGGGCGGGAATGTTGACGCACGGCACGCCCATCAGCGTCCAGAGCCGGTTGAAGCGGGCATCACCGGTCGAGGCCAGTCCCTTTGGCGCCGCGCCCGGCGCTGACAATGTCAGCAGCACGTCGACGCCCTCGAAAATCGCAGCCAATGCGTCTCGCCCCTGGCTCGCGATCTTGATCGCGTCGTCGTAGGCGGCGGGCGTCGTTTCCCTGCTTTCGTCGAGCCGCGCACGCAGTATCGGCGGCATGGCGGCGTAGTGCACGCGGTATTCCCAGGCCAGCGCCTGATGCGCCTCGAACTCCTGCACGACAGGCTGGATCCGCCACGCCTCCGCGACGATCTCGGGCATCGCCAGCGCGCGCACTGAGGCGCCGGCGCGTTCGGCCGCGACCGTTGCGATCCGCAGCGCCTCCACGCCCGCCGCTTCCGGCGCGCCCGCAAAGTCCTGGGTCACGACGCCGATGCGCGGCGCACGCATGGGAGCACCCGGCAGCAGGTCGGGCCGGTTGGTCATCGCCGACAAACCATGCGCGAGATCTTTTACTCCGGCCGCGAACAGGCCGGCTGTATCCAGGGTCCACGAATAACATTTTATGCCGACCGTCGGCAGCAGCCGGTAAGACGGTTTTATGGCGGCCACACCGCAGAACGAGGCGGGCCGGATCACCGAACCGCCGGTCTGTGTTCCCAACGCCAGCGGAATCATGCCGGCCGCGACCGCCGCCGCAGAACCGGATGACGACCCGCCCGGCGTGTGACCGGGGTTGCGCGGATTGACCGTCGCCGTCGGATCGAGCGACGCGAACGCCGTCGTCGTGGTCTTGCCGATAATGGTCGCGCCCGCCTGCTTCAGCATCATCACGACAGAGGCATCCCCGCGCGGTCGCCAGCCCCGGTAGATCGCGGAACCCATTTCGGTCGGAAAATCCGCCGTATCCATGATGTCCTTGATGCCGACGGCAATGCCGCGCAGCGGCCCGGCGTGCGTCGCGCGGGCGTTCTCGGTACGACAGACGAAGGCACCGATGGTTTTGTCGTGCGCGTTGATCGCTTCGAGCGACTGTGCGACCGCCGCATCGGCGGCAAGATCGCCGGAAGCGATACGGTGCTGGAGTTCGGCGAGTGAGAGCATGGACGTGGTTTTCCTGATGCGACTGGATGGGTTTTACGGGCGGGGTCGGAATGGAGCAAGCGCATCGACCACCCTCTCTCGTCACGCCTGGCCTTGTGCCGGGCATCCACCTCTTTTCGTGCAACCATCTGCGAAGTGAAGACGTGGACGGCCGGGTCAAGCCCGGCCATGACGATTGAGAGGTTGCTACGGCTGCCCAGGTTCAAAACGAGTTGATCACACCCTCCGGTTGGGCGAAGCTGCACCAGCAGGAAGCCGCATGGACACTCGAACACCCACCACCACACACCTCACCGACGACCAGCGGCTCGACTGGCTGCGGCTGATCCGTTCTGACAATGTCGGGCCGCGCACGTTCCGTTCGCTGATCAATCATTTCGGCAGCGCGCGCACGGCGCTGCAGCGGCTGCCCGATCTGGCGCGACGCAGCGGCGCGGCGCGGCCGGGGCGGATCTGCAGCGAGGAAGGCGCTCACGCTGAGCTTGCCGCGAGCAAACGACTTGGCGTCAGCCTGCTCGCGCCGGGCGAAGCCGGGTATCCGCCGCGGCTCGCCACACTTGACGATGCGCCTCCCCTGCTTGGTGTGCGCGGCGCGCTTGATGTGCTGATGCGGCCGATGATTGCGGTCGTCGGCTCGCGCAACGCCTCCGGCGCCGGCCTCAAATTCGGCGGCACGCTGGCGCGCGACCTCGGCGAGGCCGGTTTTGTCATTGCCTCGGGACTGGCGCGCGGCATCGATCAGGCGGTGCATCGCGCGAGCCTCGAAGGCGGCACGGTGGCGGTGCTGGCCGGCGGTCATGACAAAATCTATCCGCAAGAGCACGAAGACCTGCTGGCAACGATCATCGAAACTGGCGGGGCCGCAATTTCGGAAATGCCGCTCGGGCATGTGCCGCGCGCGCGGGATTTTCCGCGGCGCAATCGGCTGATTTCAGGCGTGGCGCTCGGCGTGGTCGTGGTGGAGGCCGCGCATCGCTCGGGCTCGCTGATCACCGCGCGCATCGCCGCCGAACAGGGGCGCGAGGTGTTCGCGGTGCCGGGCTCGCCGCTCGATCCACGCGCTGCCGGCACCAACGATCTCATCAAACAGGGCGCGACGCCGACTACGGAAGCTTCGGACGTCATCAACGCCGTCGAGCCGATCATGGGACGGCCGATCGAACTGCGCGAGCCTGGTGAGGAGCCGATGGCATCTGAGCCCGAGGCCAGCGATCGCGCGCGCATTATCGACCTGCTTGGGCCAGCGCCGATTCTGCTCGATGATCTGATCCGGATGGCCGCCACCTCGCCGACGATCGTTCGCACCGTGCTGCTCGAGCTTGAACTCGCAGGCCGGCTCGAACGCCACGGCGGCGGGCTGGTATCGCTGATCTAGCTCGCGACCCGATTACCCGGCTCGTTGCGTCCATCGAACCGCGCTCGCGCGGCTTCGATCTCCGCCTGATGATCGCTGGCCCACTTGCCCAGTGCTTCCACCGGCTTCCATAGCCCGCGTCCGAGATCGGTCAGTTCGTAATCGACCCGCGGCGGAATGGTCGGGAAGACGGTTCGCGTGACTAGGCCGTCGCGCTCGAGTCCGCGCAGCGTCAGCGTCAGCATCCGCTGCGAGATGCCGCCAACCATGCGCTTGATCTCGTTGAAGCGCCGCGGGCCGTCACCCAGCAGCATGATCACGAACACGCTCCATTTATCGCCGACCCGCGCCAGGATCGATGCCACCCCGCGGCAATCGCTGTCGAGGTGAGGTTGAGGCGGCAGAACAGGCACTCTGGTGTGCTCCGGTTTCAAAAATGTGCCTCCTTGCGCGATTTGCGGACGGTCACTCATATAGTCTCAGTTACAAACTTATACCAAGGGTGAACGCCATGAAGCTTCTACATATCGACTCCAGCGTGCTGGGCCCCCACTCCATCAGCCGACAGGTTTCCGCCGCAATCGTGGAGCGCTTGCGCCAAGCCACGCCGGGACTCGAGGTCGGCTATCGTGATCTGACTTTGACGCCGCTGGCGCATCTGTCCGGCCCGCATCTTGCCGCCGCACAGGGGACCGCGGCCGACGCCGCCCTGCAGCAGGACCTTGCCGCCGGCCAAGCCGTGCTGAACGAATTTCTGGCCGCCGACATCGTGGTGCTCGGCGCTCCCATGTACAATTTCACGATCCCGAGCCAACTCAAGGCCTGGATCGATCGCATCCTGGTGGCAGGCAAGACCTTCAAATACGGCCCGCAAGGTGCGGAAGGACTGGCCGGCGACAAGCGTGTGATTGTCGCGATCTCGCGCGGCGGATTCTACGGCGCCGACACGCCAGCGGCCGTGGGCGAGCATCTGGAAACATATCTGCGTTGGGTGTTCGGCTTCATCGGCGTCACGAAACCGGAATTTATTTCCGCCGACGGAATCCAGGTCGGACCGGAGCACCGCGAAAAAGCGCTGGCAGGCGCCCTGCAAGCCGCAACGAATCTCCACGCGGCCTAAGATAGAGATGGCACACCGCCTGCCGGCGTCGAACAACGGCGGCGGGCGTGTGTCGCGGCGCCGGCTAGTACCACACGCCTTGTACGCCCAGGATAACCGCGATCAGGGACACCAGCAGGCCAATTCCGGAAAATAGCGCGATCGAGACCAGCGGGTGACCATCGGATTTCTGCGATGAAGCTCCTGATGCGGGCAGCGGCGCGGAGACGCGAGCGGCCTTCGGCATATCAGCCTCCCATGCGCGAGCGACCAAAATCCTACCTTTGTAGATGTCTGGCTCCTATCACCAAGGTTCAACGCGTCTGCGCAGAAACTCAAAGACCTACGCGCCATGGATCAGCACAACGGCGAAGCGATTTTCGTCAAGTCGTGCCGACCGGATTCATGATTTTCTCGAAGGGCTATGCGCGACCGATCGGTGCGCCGCCGGCGCACCCGCCGCGCCGGCATGACGAAGATGGCGGGCACGCGCGCTTGCTCCGGGGCGCCTGTCTGAGCCAGGCACAATAATTTCGTGCGTCACGACGATATACACGCATTGAGAGCGCAACTATAGGACGCATTTTGCAACTTTAACGATGCCAACTGATTGCCGTCAGGCACCCATTCGACGCCTGTCGATTTGACAGGGGCCGCCTCACCACCCATGTTCGCTGCGAAACGGCCGACGCGAATCCCGCGAAAGCGGCCTTTATTTTTCCCGTAAGCCATTGGAATGACATGAATATCGTCATTGTCGAGTCGCCGGCGAAAGCCAAGACCATCAATAAATATTTGGGCCCGTCCTACGAAGTTCTGGCCTCGTTCGGCCATGTTCGCGACCTCCCGGCCAAGAACGGATCGGTCGATCCGGACGCCAACTTCCAGATGATCTGGGAGGTGGATCCCAAGGCGGCCGGCCGGCTCAACGACATCGCCCGGGCGCTAAAAGGCGCCGACCGGCTGATCCTCGCGACCGACCCTGATCGCGAGGGCGAAGCGATCTCCTGGCACGTGCTGGAGGTGCTGAAAGAAAAGCGCGCGCTGAAAGACCACAAGATCGAGCGCGTGGTGTTCAACGCCATCACCAAGCAGGCGGTCTCGGAAGCGATGAAGCATCCGCGCCAGATCGATGGCGCGCTGGTCGACGCCTATATGGCCCGCCGCGCGCTGGACTACCTGGTCGGCTTCACCCTCTCGCCGGTCCTCTGGCGCAAATTGCCGGGCGCGCGCTCCGCGGGCCGCGTGCAGTCGGTGGCGCTGCGGCTGGTCTGCGACCGCGAGCTTGAGATCGAGAAGTTCGTGCCGCGCGAGTACTGGTCGCTGGTCGCGACCTTGACGACGCCGCGCGGCGAGGCGTTCGAGGCGCGCCTGGTCGGCGCCGACGGCAAGAAGATCCAGCGGCTCGACATCGGCACCGGCGCGGAAGCCGAAGATTTCAAGAAGGCGATCGAGGCCGCCAACTTCACGGTTTCCACGGTCGAAGCAAAACCTGCCCGCCGCAATCCGCAGGCGCCCTTCACCACCTCGACCCTGCAGCAGGAAGCCAGCCGTAAGCTCGGCTTTGCGCCGGCGCACACCATGCGGATCGCGCAGCGGCTCTATGAAGGCATCGATATCGGCGGCGAGACCACCGGTCTCATTACCTATATGCGAACCGACGGCGTGCAGATCGACAATTCGGCGATCACGCAGGCGCGCAAGGTGATCGGTGAGGATTACGGCAACGCCTATGTGCCGGAGGCGCCGCGCCAGTACCAGACCAAGGCCAAGAACGCGCAGGAAGCGCACGAAGCCATTCGCCCCACCGACCTGTCGCGCCGCCCGTCCGAGATGCGCCGGCGCCTCGATACCGATCAGGCCAAGCTTTACGAATTGATCTGGATCCGCACCATCGCAAGCCAGATGGAATCCGCGGAACTGGAGCGCACCACGGTCGACATCGCGGCCAAGGCAGGCGCCCGCGTGCTGGACCTGCGCGCCACCGGCCAGGTCGTGAAGTTCGATGGCTTTCTCGCGCTTTATCAGGAAGGCCGTGACGATGACGGCGACGACGAGGACGCTCGCCGCCTCCCCGCGATGAGCGAAGGTGAAGCGCTGAAACGGCAGGATCTTTCCGTCACCCAGCACTTCACCGAACCGCCGCCGCGCTTTTCCGAGGCGTCACTGGTCAAGCGCATGGAAGAGCTCGGCATCGGCCGTCCCTCGACCTATGCCTCGATCCTGCAGGTGCTCAAGGACCGCGGCTACGTCAAGCTCGAGAAGAAGCGCCTGTATGGCGAGGACAAGGGCCGCGTTGTCATCGCGTTCCTGGAAAACTTCTTCGCGCGCTATGTCGAATATGATTTCACGGCCGATCTGGAAGGGCAGCTCGACCGCATCTCCAACAATGAGATTTCCTGGCAGCAGGTGTTGAAGGATTTCTGGGGCGATTTCATCGGTGCCGTCAACGAGATCAAGGATCTGCGCGTCACGCAGGTGCTGGATGCGCTCGATGACATGCTCGGCCCGCACATCTACGCGCCGCGCGAGGATGGCGGCGATCCCAGGCAGTGCCCGAGCTGCGGCACCGGCAAGCTTAACCTCAAGGCCGGAAAATTCGGCGCCTTCGTCGGCTGCTCCAATTATCCGGAGTGCCGTTATACCCGTCCGCTCGCAGCCGACAGCGAGGCGAGTGCCGACCGCATCCTGGGCCAGGATCCGGAGACCGGTCTCGATGTCGTGGTGAAGGCCGGGCGGTTCGGTCCCTATATCCAGCTCGGCGAGCCCAAGAATTACGCCGAGGGAGAAAAGCCGAAGCGCGCCGGCATTCCCAAGAACATGTCGCCCGGCGACATCGATCTCGATCTGGCGTTGAAGCTATTGTCGCTGCCGCGCGAAATCGGCAAGCATCCCGAGACCGGCGAGCCGATCACCGCGGGTCTCGGCCGGTTCGGCCCGTTCGTGCGCCATGAGAAAACCTATGCCAGCCTCGAGGCCGGCGACGAGGTGTTCGACGTCGGGCTCAACCGCGCAGTCACGCTGATTGCGGAGAAGATTGCGAAGGGGCCGAGCGGCCGCCGCTTCGGCGCCGATCCCGGCAAACCCTTGGGCGATCATCCGACCCTTGGCGGCGTTGCGGTCAAGAACGGACGCTACGGCGCCTATGTCACGGCCGGCGGCGTCAACGCCACGATCCCGAGCGACCAGACCATGGACACCATCACGCTGCCGGACGCCATCGCGTTGATCGATGAGCGCGTGGCGAAGGGTGGCGGCAAGCCCAAACGCGGCGCCAAGAAAGCCAAGGCCGAAAAGCCGGCCAAAGCCAACGCGGCCGCAACGACGCCGAAGCCGGCCAAGAAGGCAGCGGCGAAGAAGCCTGCGGCAAAGCCGAAATCCGATGCCGTCAGCAAGGCGCGCGCGCCGGTAGCGGTGACTGCCAAGACCTCTCTCGCAAAGCCAGCGGCGGCGTCCAAAACGCCCGCGAAGAAAAGCGCCGGCAAGGCCCGCGGGTAAAGTGCCCGGTAATCGCGACAGGAGCTTTCCAACCCGGGACGCCATCGTCGCCTTCATCCGCGCGCATCCGGGAAAAATCGGAACCCGCGAAATCGCGCGGGAATTCGGCTTGAAGAATGCCGACCGCGCGGAATTGAGACGTATCCTGCGGGAACTGTCTGACCAAGGCACGATCGCGAAGCGCGGGCGGAAAATAACCGAAACCGCGGCGCTGCCGGCGACCGTGATGGTCGACATCACCGGCCGCGACAGCGACGGCGAACTGATCGCGACGCCCACCGAATGGGACGAGGTGGAAAGCGGCGAGCCGCCGAAGATCCGCATCCATGTTCCGCGCCGTCCGCAGCCGGGCACGGCTGCGGGTGTCGGTGACCGCGCGCTGCTGCGGATTGAGAAGCTCGATGAGGGCGATGGCGCCGCCTATCGCGGGCGCGTCATCAAGGTCATCGATCACGCCAAGACCCGCGTGCTCGGAATCTTCCGGAGCCTGCCCGGCGGCGGCGGCCGGCTGGTCCCGGTCGACAAGAAGCAGGCCGGCCGCGAATTGAATATTGCCAAAGCCGATGCTAATGGCGCCGAGGACGGCGATCTCGTCAGCGTCGATCTGGTGCGCTCGCGCGGGTTTGGGCTTGCCTCGGGCAAAGTGAAAGAGCGGCTCGGCTCGCTGGCATCGGAGAAGGCGGTCAGCCTGATCGCCATTCACTCCCACGAAATTCCGCAAGCCTTCTCGCCAGCCGCGTTGCGCGAATCCGAAGAGGCACAGCCCGCGACCTTGAAGGGTCGCGAGGATTGGCGTGACGTACCGCTGGTGACGATCGATCCGCCCGATGCCAAGGATCACGATGATGCGGTTCACGCCGAGCCGGATACCGATCCGAACAACAAAGGCGGTTACATCGTCAACGTCGCGATCGCCGATGTCGCGTTTTATGTTCGCCCGGGGTCGGCGCTCGACCGCGACGCACTGACGCGCGGTAATTCGGTGTATTTCCCGGATCGCGTGGTGCCGATGCTGCCCGAACGCATCTCCAACGATCTCTGCTCGCTGGTACCGGGCGAGCCGCGCGGCGCGCTCGCGGTGCGAATGGTAATCGGTGCCGACGGCCGCAAGCGCTCGCACAGCTTTCATCGTGTGTTGATGCGTTCGGCCGCGAAGCTGCACTACACGCAGGCGCAGGCGGCCATCGACGGACGACCGGATGACACCACGGGTCCCCTGCTCGATCCGATCCTGAAACCGCTATACGACGCCTATGCCGTCGCGAAGCGCGCGCGCGACGAGCGCGATCCGCTCGATCTCGATATTCCCGAGCGAAAGATTCTCTTGAAGCCGGACGGCACGGTGGACCGCGTCATCGTGCCGGAGCGGCTGGATGCGCACAAACTGATCGAAGAATTCATGATCCTGGCCAACGTCGCCGCGGCGGAAATGCTTGAAAAGAAGGCGCTGCCGCTTATCTACCGGGTGCATGATGAACCGACACTTGGGAAGGTTCATGCCTTGCAGGAATTCTTGAAAACGCTCGATCTGCCGTTTGCAAAAAGCGGCGCGTTGCGCCCTTCCCTGTTCAATCGCGTGCTGATGCAGGTCAAGGGTCACGATTCCGAACTGCTGGTGAATGAAGTGGTGTTGCGCTCGCAAGCCCAAGCCGAATACGCCGCCGAAAATTACGGCCATTTCGGCCTCAACCTCCGGCGCTATGCGCATTTCACCTCGCCGATCCGCCGCTACGCCGATCTCGTCGTGCATCGTGCCCTGATCCGCGGCTTGGGGCTTGGCGAAGGCGCGTTGCCGGAGACCGAGACGCCGGAAACCTTAAGCGAGGTCGCCGCGCAAATCTCCGTCACCGAGCGCCGCGCCATGAAGGCCGAGCGCGAAACCGCCGACCGCCTGATCGCGCATTTTCTCGCCGACCGCATCGGGGCAACCTTTCAGGGCCGCATCTCCGGTGTCACCCGCGCCGGCTTGTTCGTCAAACTGACCGACACCGGGGCCGACGGTTTCATACCGATCCGCACTCTGGGGACTGAGTATTTCAACTACGACGAGGCACGCCACGCGCTGGTCGGATCGCGCAGCGGTGCCATGCACCGGCTGGGTGACGTCGTCGACGTTCGTCTGGTAGAAGCAGCACCCATAGCGGGCGCGTTGCGGTTCGAACTGTTATCGGAAGGCCGCGTTATGCCGCGCGGCGGAAAACGCGAGCGCGCGCGCGGTGTTTCGAGCGCGCAAGCCAAAGCGCATCCGGGCCGCAGCCCGCGCAAGAAAGATCGCAACGCGGGCAAAAGCAGGCCGGGCGCATTGAAGAAGGGTAAGTCATGGAAACGGTGAGTGCGCACGCAAAAGTGGTTTGGACTCCTGACTCCGCGTCGGCAGCCAAACGCGACCTGTGGACTGCGCTGAAGCGCGGCTTGCGCGGCCGCTGCCCTCGGTGCGGCGAAGGCAAACTGTTTCGTGCCTTCCTGAAAATCGACGATCACTGTTCGGTTTGCGGACAGGATTTCACAGCGCATCGCGCCGACGATCTTCCGGCCTATCTCGTCATCGTCATCGTCGGCCATATCGTGGTGCCCGCAGCGTTGTGGATCGAGACCAACTACGCGCCGGCAGTCGCGCTACAGCTCGCGGTCTATCTGCCGTTCACCTTGATCGCATCCCTGCTGCTGCTGCAACCGGTGAAAGG
Organism: Bradyrhizobium sp. URHD0069; assembly: GCF_000701345.1. Classification (GTDB taxonomy): domain Bacteria; phylum Pseudomonadota; class Alphaproteobacteria; order Rhizobiales; family Xanthobacteraceae; genus Bradyrhizobium. The sequence goes on from NZ_JNIJ01000028.1 coordinate 13,201, forward strand.
CGGCGTGGTCGGGATACAATGGGCTTTGCGCATGCATGGATTTGACGAACAAAGTCCTGAAAAATAGCTCAGACGATCTCAACAAACGGGAAACAAGTCGGGCGGCGGGAGTGAAATGAGCGAGACGGCAAAAGAAGAGAAAGAAGCCGACCATCATCCCTATTACCGCCCCAAGGACGCCGCCACGCTGATCCTGGTTGATCGTACCGCCGCCACGCCAAAGGTGCTGGTCGGTAAACGCCACGACAAGGTGGTGTTCATGCCCGGCAAATTCGTCTTTCCCGGCGGCCGCGTCGATAAGTCCGACAACCGGGTGCCGGTGGCCGCGCCGATCCCGAAGGCGCTCGAAGAAAACCTGCTGAAAGGCAGTCCGAAGATTACGCCGTCGCGGGCGCGCTCACTGGCGATCGCCGCGATCCGCGAGGCCTGCGAAGAGACGGGTCTCTGCCTGGGACGCAACACGAGCGGCACGGCCCCGGCACTTGAAGGCCCCTGGAAATTCTTTACCGAGGCCGGCTTGTTGCCCGACCCGTCGGGCCTGTTCCTGATCGCCCGCGCGATCACCCCGCCCGGCCGCGTGCGCCGCTTCGATACGCGCTTCTTCACCGCCGATGCGTCTGCGATCGCCCATCGCGTCGATGGCGTCATCCATGCGGAAGCGGAATTGGTGGAATTGGTCTGGGTCGAGATCGGATCAAAGCCGCTCGCCGACCTGCATCCGATGACCAAGAATGTTTTGGGCGAACTCGAAAAACGCCTCGCCGGCGGACCCCTGAGCCACGACGCAGCGGTGCCGTTTTTCCATTTCTACGGCGGCAAGATGCACAAGGATGTGTTGGGGGCGTAGGCCCAGGCCGCCATACCGCAATCGTGAGTACGGATTTCGGGCTCGCGCCAAGAGGCGCGCCCCGGATGATGGCTGTGTCATAGACACCCGCAAAAACAAAATAATCTTCTGGCCGTCTCCCGATGGCGCAGCTTCCTGTCATGCCTATCTCCTCCGTAGCGACAACCATCACGGAATGGGCGATGGCAGGACGTCAGTTACGGCTCGGCGCGTTCATGCGGCCGGTCAGCATTCACACCGGTGCGTGGCGCTATCCCGGCGCCTGGCCGGATGCCAATTTCAACTTTGCGCATATCAAGCAGCTGATCCGGAAACTCGAGAGCGGAAAATTCGACGCCTTCTTCATGGCCGACCATCTGGCCGTGCTGAACATGCCGATCAATGCGCTAAAGCGCAGCCACACCGTGACCTCGTTCGAGCCGTTCACCCTGCTGTCGGCGCTGTCAGCCGTCACCGAACATATCGGACTGATCGCGACGGGTTCAACCACTTTCGATGAGCCCTATCATGTCGCCCGCCGCTTTGCTTCGCTGGATCACATCAGTGGCGGCCGCGCTGGATGGAACATCGTCACGACTTCCAATCCGGATGCAGCTCTGAACTTTGGGCTCGAAGACCACATGGAGCACGGCGAGCGTTACAGGCGCGCGCGTGAGTTCTACGACGTGGTCACGGGCTTGTGGGATTCCTTTGCCGATGATGCCTTCGTGTGCGACGTCGAGCAAGGGCTCTATTTCGATCCCGCCAGGATGCATGTGCTCGATCACAAGGGGAAGTATTTCAGGGTGCGCGGACCGCTCAACATCGCCCGTCCGGTGCAGGGCTGGCCGGTGATCGTGCAGGCCGGCGCCTCCGAAGACGGCAAGCAGCTTGCGGCGGAGACCGCGGAAGCCGTGTTTACCGGCGGCGGCAGCCTCAGTGACGGGCAAAAGCTTTATGCCGACATCAAGGGCCGCATGGACAAGCTCGGCCGCGACCGCGACCACCTGAAGATCTTGCCGGGCGCCTTTGTCGTGGTCGGCGACAGCGTCGAGGAAGCGCGGGAAAAGCGCGCCCTCCTCGACAGCAAGGTGCACTATGACAGCGCCATTGCGTCGCTGTCGGTGATACTGGGCACTGACGCGTCCGGCTTCGATCCCGATGGCCAATTGCCGCCGATCCCCGAAACGAACGCGAGCAAGAGTGGCCGGCAGCGGCTGGTCGACGTCGCTGCGCGGGACAAGCTCACCGTCCGCCAGCTCGCCCAGCGCGTCGGCGGTTTTGGCGGGCTCTCCTTTGTCGGCACGCCCACCGTCATCGCGGACCAGATGGAGGAGTGGCTGACGAGCTTCGGCTGCGACGGCTTTAACATCATGTTCCCGTTCCTGCCCGCCGGCCTCGACGACTTCGTCGACAAGGTGGTGCCGGAACTGCAGAAGCGCGGGATTTTCCGGCGCGAATACGAAGGCAAGACCCTGCGGGAAAATCTGGGACTGCCAAGGCCAAAAAACCGGTTCTTTGAGGCCTAGTTGCCCGGAATCGTGCGGTTATTTACCCGCAAAACCTTGACTTTGGGCCGATCGAGGCTAGGTTGCGCGGCGAATGCGGGCCGATTGGCCGGCTCTCGATTCCCCAGCTATTTGAGGTTCTGAACATGGCCAAAGCGGTCACCATCAAGGTCAAGCTCGTTTCCTCGGCGGATACTGGCTACTATTACGTCGCCAAGAAGAATTCGCGCACCATGACCGACAAGCTGGTCAAGAAGAAGTATGACCCGGTCGCGCGCAAGCACGTCGAATTCCGCGAGTCCAAGATCAAGTAAGATCTCGGAACGCTACTGACTTCGAACGGGGCCTTCGGGTCCCGTTTTTGTTTGGGCGCACATCCCCCTCCTGGTGAGGAGCGCGCTCTTGCGCGCGTCTCGAACCATGATTGCCTGTTGCCATCCTTCGAGACGCGGCCAAGAGGCCGCTCCTCAGGATGAGGGCCTCGTTGGCGGAGGCAGTCGCAAACTCACATACAACTCGTCATGGCCCGGCAAAGCGCGAAGCGCGTCTTCGCGCTAGATGACCGGGCGACCCAGTATTCCAGAGACGCTAGCGATAGAACCGAGAAGCCGCGGCATACTGGGTCCCCCCGCTTTCGCGGAGGACGGCGGCTGGTAGATGGCGCGACCGCGCTACGCCGTCTTCAACATCGGCGGCGCGGACGGTCGGATCAGCGCGAACGCGACCTGGATGATGCCGCCCGCCAGCCCCAGCGCGACGCCGATCCGCCAGGCCATGTTGTAGGAGCCGAGCGAGTCGTAGATCAGCCCTCCTCCGTAAGCGCCGAGGAAGCTGCCGAGCTGATGGCTCATGAAGGCGAGCCCCTGGATCATCGCCTGCCATTGCAGCCCGAACATTTCGGCGACGGCACCGGCCACCAGCGGCCCGACCCCCATCCACAGGAATCCCATCAGCGCGCCGAACACCAGCGTGCTCGCCGGCGAGGCCGGCAGCATGAAGTACCAGGCCAGAATCAGCGAGCGCGCGATGTAGATACCGCCGAGCAGCGCCAGCTTGTTCCAGCGCCCGCCGGCCCAGCCGAAAAACAGGCTGCCGAGCACGTTGAAGCCGCCGATCATGCCCAGCGTCTGCGCGCTCAACATCGGATCCAGGCCGCAGATCGCCAGATAGGACGGCAGGTGTGTGGTGAGAAACACGAGTTGCATGCCGCAGACGAAATAGGCCAGCGTCATCACCACGAACGAGGCGTTGCCGAACGCGATCTTCACCGCCACCGCGGCGGAGCTGTCGGCGATCTGGTCGGGTGTCCGTGCCGGCAGCGGCACCTTGTCGACCCGGCCGGCGTACCAGGCGGCCGGAAGCATCAGGACCGACAGAATCACAAAGCCGACCATGCCGACCCGCCAGCCGTATCCCTCATTCAGGAGCTGTCCGATCGGCGCCGAGAGCAGCGCGCCCAGCGATCCCGCCGCCGAGACGATGCCCATCACCGTGCTCCGCACCGTCGCGGGCACGGCGCGCGCCGCTACGGACATCGCGATCGCGGCAGCGGTGCACGCCAGCGACACGCCGATCAGCACACCGCCACCGATCATCACGCTGAGCAGCCCCTGTGCGCTTGCCATCAGCGCGAGGCCCACAATGTAGAACAGCGATCCGACCATCATGATCGGGCGAAAGCCGTAGCGCACCGTCATTGCGCCAGCGAGCGGCTGCAAAAATCCCCAGGCGAGGTTTTGCACGGCCAGCGCCAGCGTGAAATCGGAAACGGATATGTGGATGTCCTGCGTCAGCGGCTGCAGGAAGATGCCGAGCGACTGCCGCAAGCCCATGCTCAAAGTGAGCATGATGGAAGCGCCGATCAGGATGGGGAGCGTGGGCCGAAGTATCTGCAGCAGGGGCATTGTTCTTCTTCTCCCGTTGGATCGCGGCTGCAAACGCCGCGATCTGCCAGCGCGTTGGGCTTGATTACACCGACCTGTGTAATTAATATGCGGGACGACGCTGCTGTCAAGGGCAGAACAACACAGGTCTGTGTAAAATGTCCCGGTCCGAAAAGCCCACTATGAAAGAGCGGATTCTCGAAACCGCCGATCGGCTGTTTTATCTGCGCGGCATTCGCGCGGTGGGTGTCGATACCGTCGCCGCGGAGATCGGCATCAGCAAGCGCACGCTGTACAACCACTTTCCCTCAAAGGACGAATTGATATCGGCCTATCTGGCGCGCCGCTTCCACAAGGCGCCGGTCTCCGACAAGCCACCCGCCCAGCAAATTCTCGGCACGTTCGATTCACTGGAGCGGCGCTTCGCCAGCCGGGATTTTCGCGGCTGCCCCTTCGTCAACGCGGTTGCCGAACTGGGGCCTGAGGATCGCGCCGTCAAAGAGATCGCGATCGCCTTCAAGGAGAGCCGCCGTGTCTGGTTTCGCGATCTCTTGATGCAGCTTAATGTCGCCGATGCAGAGGGCCTTGCGACCCAGCTCACGCTTCTTGTCGATGGCTCGATCGCGCAGCACTTGGTCCGCGGCGATCCCTCAATGGCTCACGCTGCAAGGCAGGCCGCGCGGGTGTTGCTGGCCAATGCGGGGATTGAGGTTGGTGAGCAGGATGCCCAGCAAAATCCAGGAGGGGTTATGAAGAAGCGCGCATCCAGGATCAAGTGACGTTCTCGCAACACCACTACCGTCGTCATCCGCGAAAGCGGATGATCCGGTATTCCAGAGCATTAGTGATTTAACTCGAGAAGCCGCAGTGTACTGGATACCCGCTTCGCGAGGTATGACACACAGAAATTTGGCGCGCACTACGCTAGAGCATTCACACTTATGCCGCTGCGGCCACCACGCGATTGCGGCCGTCGTTCTTGGCGCGGTAGAGCGCGGTGTCGGCGCGCTTCAGCACGTCGGCGACCGCTTCGCCCTTGAGCTCGAGCGTCGACAGCCCGATCGAGATCGTGACTTCGATGCGCGTTGCGCCCTTGTTGACTGCGAAGGGTTCGCCGGCGATCGAACGCCGCACCCGCTCCGCCACTACACCCGCGACGTGCAAATCAGTCTCCGGCATCACAATCACGAATTCCTCGCCGCCGTAGCGGCAGGCGAGATCGATGCCGCGGATCGACTTGCGGACCCGCACCGCGAACTCGCGCAACACGTCGTCGCCGGCATCGTGGCCATAATTGTCGTTAATCGACTTGAAAAAATCGATGTCGAGCATCATCAGCGCCAACGGCTTGCCCCGGCTCGAGGCCTGTTCGGCCAGCGTTGCCAGATGGCTTTCCATATAACGGCGGTTGTGCAGGCCGGTCAGCGCGTCGGTGATCGCCATCTCGATCGAATTCTGCACGTTGTCCCGCAGATGGTCGGTATAGCGGCGTTTGCGAATTTGCGTGCGCGCGCGTGCCAGCAATTCATTCTTGTCGACCGGCCGCAACAGATAATCGTTGACGCCGATCTCGAGACCGCGCAGCAGCCGCGTGTTGTTGTCGCTTTCCGCGATGGCGAGGATAGGCACCTGCCGGGTCCGCTCCAGCGATCGCAACTGGCTGCACAGCCTCAAACCGTCGAAATTATCAAGCCCGAGCGAAACGATTAGAAGGTCGTAATTGCCATCGGCGGCGTGAAACACCGCCTCCGCCGGGTTGGTTTCGACATCCACGGTGTGTTCCGTGCTCAAAACCGGCGCGAGCCGCTCATAGGATGACGGCCGGTCGTCGACCAGGAGGATGCGCCCGCCCCTCCCGGTGTCGGCCACAGCACTTCGCTCCGGCGCCTGCACGCCGATCTCGAGTGAAGTGATGGCGCGCATTCGCAGTTCATCGGTCATCATCTTCAGCCGGGTCAGCGAACGTACCCGTGCGATCAGTACGATGTCCGACACCGGCTTGGTCAGGAAATCGTCGGCGCCGGCTTCGAGACCGCGCACGCGATCAGACGGGCTATCCAGCGCGGTCACCATGACCACCGGAATGAAATGCGTTGCCGGATTGGACTTCAGCCGGCGGCAAACCTCAAAACCATCGATATCGGGCATCATCACGTCGAGCAGGATCATGTCGCACTCGGCGCGCGCACAGGTTTCAAGCGCCTCGGTGCCGTTGGCCGCGGTCAGCACATCGAAATATTCGGCCGACAGTCGTGCCTCCAAAAGCTTGACGTTGGCGGGGACGTCGTCGACGACCAGAATACGCGCGGACATCAAATTCTCCCCTACCCGATAAATCGTCGAACGGTTTCAATAAACTTGCCGACCGAAATCGGCTTTGACAAATAAGCCTCGCAGCCGCCTTCGCGGATGCGTTCCTCGTCGCCTTTCATGGCAAAAGCGGTAACCGCGACCACCGGGATCGTCCGCAACTCCGGATCGTCCTTGATCCAGCGCGTCACTTCGAGGCCGGAGACCTGCGGAAGCTGAATATCCATGAGGACGAGGTCGGGACGAAGCTTGCGGACGAGATCGAGTGCCTCAAAACCGTTGCTCGTGCCGGAGGTCTGATAGCCATGCGCTTCCAACAGATCGCGAAAGAGCTTCATATTGAGCTCGTTGTCCTCCACGATCAGGACGGTTTTAGCCATCCCGTCCCTCCCAATCCCCTTAGGAAACAGCCCGGATGCGGCGCGTCAGGCGCCGCCGGGGCGTGTCGAAATGTGAATTCAAACTAGCGCCAGATTCGCTCTAACCCGTTAAGCCCTAGTGCCAACTTTTTGCGAAGTGGTTTCCACTTGCTTGAACACATTCCGCAGACTCGGGCATGATGGTTCCAAAATTAGAGACCATAAGTGAGCGAAAGGCAAACATCGCCATTGAAAAAGCCTGTTCAAAATCCGCGGGAAGTAGCTGAAATCGTTGCCATTCAGGCGCTTTCCTTCATCGCCGGCGATCCCGAGCGGCTGGGCCTGTTCCTGGCCGAGACCGGTATCGGTCCGGAGACCCTGCGCACGGCCGCTACGGACCCGCATTTCCTCGCTTCCGTGCTCGATTTCGTGTTGCGTGATGACGCAACCGTGAAGGCGTTCGCGAGCGCTTCACAGCTTCACCCGACCAACATTGCCGCGGCTCACCAGGCGCTGACCGATCCGCAATGGGAGCGCGATGTGCCGTGAGATCAGCCGCGCCAGAGCTCGCCGGCCCGACCTGCTTTTGCCGGGATTGTCTCGGCGATCTGGACTTTGCGGCGAGGCGATGCGGCGTATGCGGCTCCCCCCGCGTCGTTCGTCACCTTGCGCTGGCCTCGCTGACGCTTGCCCACATCGATTGCGATGCGTTCTACGCCACGGTGGAGAAGCGAGACAATCCGGAACTCGCCGACAAGCCGGTGATCATCGGCGGCGGCAAGCGCGGCGTGGTCTCCGCGGCCTGCTACATTTGCCGGACCTTCGGGGTCCGCTCCGCGATGCCGATGTTCAAAGCGCTCGCGCTGTGTCCGTCCGCGATCGTGATTCGGCCGGACATGGCGAAGTATGTCCGGGTCGGGCGCGAGGTGCGCCATGCCATGCAGGCGCTGACGCCGCTGGTCGAGCCGCTATCGATCGATGAAGCGTTTCTGGATCTCAGCGGGACCGAGCGCGTTCACGGCATGATCCCGGCAAAGGTGCTGGCGCGGTTCGCCCGCGAGGTGGAGCGCAACATCGGCATCACGGTTTCCGTCGGCCTGTCCCGCAACAAGTTTCTGGCCAAGATCGCCTCCGACATGGACAAGCCGCGCGGCTTTGCCGCGATCGACCAGGACGAGGCCCGCGCGATGCTGGCGGACAAGCCGGTCGGGTTCATTTTCGGCGTCGGCCCGGCCACCCAAGAGCGGCTGTCGCAGCGCGGCTTTCGCACCATCGCCGATCTGCAGCGCGCCGATGAGATCGAACTCATGAAGCAGTTTTCGACGGAGGGGCGCAGGCTGTGGCGGCTGGCGCGCGGCATCGATGATCGCAGCGTCGTGCCCGATCGCGGCGCCAAGACCATTTCAAGCGAGACCACATTCGAGACCGACATCCGCGACTTTGCGACGCTGGAAAAGATGCTGTGGCGGATGTCGGAGAAAGTATCCTCGCGCCTCAAGACCGGCGAACTCGCGGGATCGACCATCACGCTGAAACTGAAGACCGCCGATTTCCGCCAGCGCACCCGGTCGCAATCGATTCACGCGCCGACGCAGCTGGCGGCCAAGATCTTCGCGATATCGCGCGAAATGTTGGCAAGGGAGATCGACGGCACGGCTTTCCGCCTGATGGGCACCGGCGTCAGCGCGCTCCGCCCGGGATCGCAGGCCGACGACACCGACATGCTCGATCGCCGCTCGGCCCATGCCGAGCGCGCGATGGACGATCTGCGCAGGAAGTTTGGCCAAGCCGCTGTCATCAGGGGTATTGCGTATGACGGCCCGGAGAAGGCGGAGTAGCCGGCGCCCAGAGCACGTCGGAGGTGCTTACCGCCGTCATTGCGAGCCAACGGGTCGCGCGAATGCGCGCCCGATGACAGGCTCCGCGAAGCAATCCATAGCCGACCGAACAAAAGCTTGGATTGCTTAGTCGCTGCGCTCCTCGCAATGACGAGTAGCGGCTAAGCGCGCAGCCGCCGTCACTTACACGGCTTGGTATCCCTGATGTCGAATTTTCCCAGCGCGCCGGAAATCACAAAATCATTGTAGTCGAGCACCAGCGCCCGCGAGACGCCGTTCTCGTATAGTTCGAACGACATCGCATAGACCGGAGTCTGCTCGCCATCCTTGGCCTTGGCGTCGCGGTCGTAATAGCTCACCGTGACCGGCCACCGCGTCAGCGACTTCATCGCGTCGTTTGCGGTGGAAGGATCCGGCGCCGCGGTGGCGCGATCGCCCGGTATCGCCTGCCCGATCACGGAAAGCGTATTGTAGACTTTTTCGCCATCGTCCGATCCGTCATAGACCATCAGCTCGAGCATCGATTTGCCCTCGCGCGCGGCTGCGATGATGCGCTGGATCTGCTCGGTCGGGAACACGGTCGACCCATCGAGCGTAAAGGTCTTGGACACCGGCTGCTTCAATTTCACGGTGATATGATCGCCGGCCCGCTCCGCGATCCCGTCGACCGAGCTGGAGTCGATGTCGTTCATCCGTGCATCGATCTTGAAGCGATAGCTGTTGCCCGCGCCATCCTCCCAGGAAGTCGAGCGCAGATCGCTCAAGGTCACCTTGCCCTCGCCGCTGTCCAGTGCCGACACCTGCCTGAATTCCGAGGTGTAGCCCTCGCAGGCGCTGCCGGAAAAATTATAGAGAATACGTCCGCGCGCGCTGTTGATCGAAGTGGAGCGGCGTGACTTCACCAGGCTGAGTTCGTAAAGCGCCTGATGCGCGAGAAACGGACCGCTCGCCGCGGCATGGGCTTGGCTGTCGGCAAAACCCGGCCCAACCGCAACCACGGCAATCGCCAGCAGCAGAGACCTGAGATTACGAGACGAAATCCGAAAGCGGCGGGCCATATCTTTATCCTGGGCTAGATTCGTCACATTAATGGCCGTCCCATTGCGCCGCAACTAGGGCCGCTTCACGGAAAAGTACGAATTAAACGTCGAGATGCCATGTTTTTTGGCATTTCGATACTTAAGGCCGCTGGCTTGCATGTAAGGGCGTGATGCGCGAAACAATGCGGCCGATCGGCCATCGATCGGGAACTATTCAAATCAAATGGGGACGAAACATGGCGGGTACGGTCGAGCAGAAACTTGCGGCACAGGGCGTGGTTTTGCATGAGCCCGCCAGCCCGGTGGCGAACTACGTCGGTTTCGTGCGCACCGGAAACCTGCTGTTCGTTTCGGGGCAGGTTTGCGTCAACCCGGAGGGCAAGCTGATCGCCAAAGGCAAGCTTGGCGCGGGCGTTACTGTTGAGCAAGGCAACGCTGCGGCGCGCGGCTGCGCCATCAACCTGCTGGCGCAGATCAAGGCGGCACTGGGCGACCTCGACAAGGTGGTCCGCGTGGTGCGGCTCGGCGGCTTCGTCAATTCGGCACCGGATTTTCTCGACGGGCCGAAAGTGCTGAACGGTGCGTCCGACCTGATGGTCGCGGCATTCGGTGACAAGGGCCGGCACGCCCGCACCACCGTCGGCGTGGCCTCGCTTCCTGCTGACGCCGCTGTCGAGGTCGAAGGAATATTCGAGGTCTCCTGAGCGGAGCCGCCCAAGTGCGGGCGCCCAACTGGTTGACGGCGCGGCCGGTCGCTCATCGCGGGCTGCACGACGCTGCGCGCGGCATCATCGAAAACATGCCGGGCGCGGTTCAAGCCGCCATCGATGGTAATTTCAGCATCGAAGTCGACCTGCAGCTCACCGCCGATGGCGAGGCCATGGTGCATCACGACGATGCGCTGGGCCGCCTCACCGAAGGCAGCGGCGCGCTGCTCGGCATGACCGCGGCCGAGCTCAAGGCGGTAAAGTTCAGAAATACCTTCGAGCGGATGATGTCGCTCGGCGACCTCTGCGCCCTGGTCAGGGGCCGCGTGCCCCTCGTGATCGAGGTGAAGAGCCATTTTGACGGCGACCGCAAACTGGTGACGCGAATGGCGGAGGTGCTCGCCTCCTATTCGGGACCTGTGGCTGGAATGTCGTTCGACCCCGACCAGGTGCTGGCGCTGCGCGAATCGATGCCGGCGCTTGCCCGCGGTATCGTCGCCCAGCGCAACTATGACGATGACTATTGGAAAAAGCTGACGCCGGAGCAGCGCCACGGCATGGCGCACCTCCGCCATGCGTTCCGTACGCGGCCGCATTTCGTCGCCTATTGGGTCAATCAGTTACCGGCCCCGGCGCCCTGGATCGCGCGCAACATTTTCGGCTTGCCGCTTTTGACCTGGACGGTGCGCACGCCCGAGCAACGCGAACGGGCGGCCCGCTATGCCGATCAAATGATCTTTGAAGGTTTCCGGCCGGGAACCTGACGGGCCCGCGCCCTTGAAGTCGCTGCCGCAATGCACGATCTTTGGGGCCGGTCACCATATGCGATGGCTGATCCTAACGCGTGACCGGTTCCTGACAGCCGATGGCATCATCCGAAATAACTCTCGAAGCGGTCTCGTCTATCAGCCAGATTCCGGCTGCAGATTGGGATGCCTGCGCCAAGCTGGGTCTGGCCTCGGGGACCCACAATGGCCGGGACACCCTGGCTTCGCCGAGCATCGCCGCCAATTCCTGCGTCGATACAATGTCTGGGTATAACCCATTTGTTTCACATGCGTTTTTCTCGGCGCTGGAAGCCTCCGGATCGGCAACTGCGCGAACCGGCTGGGGACCGCGCCACCTATTGGCGCGGCTCGACGGTGAGATCGCCGGCGTCGTGCCCTGCTATCTGAAATCGCACTCGCAGGGTGAATACGTGTTCGACCGCGGCTGGGCCGACGCTTATGAACGCGCCGGTGGACGCTATTATCCGAAACTGCAGGTCTCGGTTCCCTTTACCCCGGCGACCGGTCCGCGGCTGCTGGTTCGTGATGGCGCGGACAGGGAGGAAATCCGCACCTCGCTCGCGAGCGGACTGGTGGCGTTGTGCGACGCGACCAAAGCCTCTTCCGTTCACGTGACCTTTGCACCCGAAGCCGAATCGAAGTATTTGGCGCGTTGCGGATTCCTGCAGCGGAACGACCAGCAGTTTCACTGGCGCAACCAGGGCTACGGCAGCTTCGAAGACTTTCTTAGCTCCCTCAACTCGCGTCATCGCAAGGCGATCCGCCGCGAACGGCGCGATGCGATCGCCGAGGGCATCACGATCCACGCGCTCAATGGCAGCGACATCACCGAAGACGCGTGGGACGCCTTCTTCGCCTTTTACATGGAGACCGGTTCACGGAAATGGGGCCGGCCCTATCTCACCCGCAGCTTCTTTTCGCTGATCGGCGAGAGCATGGCCAAGGATGTGCTCTTGGTGATGGCCCGGCGCAAAAGCCGCTGGATCGCCGGCGCCATCAATTTCATCGGCTCCGATACCTTGTTTGGACGCAACTGGGGCGCCATCGAACATCATCCGTTTCTGCATTTCGAGGTCTGCTATTATCAGGCCATCGACTTTGCGATCCGGCGCGGCCTGAAAACTGTGGAGGCCGGCGCGCAAGGCGAGCACAAGCTCGCGCGCGGCTATCTGCCGCAAACCACCTATTCCGCGCATTACATCGCCGACCCCGATCTGCGCCGCGCGATCTCAGACTATCTCAGGCGCGAGCGCGCCTATGTGGCGGAGGCCGGTCGCGAACTCTCCGATGCCGCTCCGTTTCGTAAGATTGCCGACCCGTCTTGACCGCCGATTCAGGAGCCGCCATGACCGCCTATGACCCCAACAACCCCTTCGCAAAGATCCTGCGTGGCGAATTCCCCTGCTACAAGGTTTATGAGGACGACCACGTATTGGCCTTTCTCGACATCATGCCGCGGTCGCCTGGCCATACGCTGGTGATCCCGAAGGCGCCCGCCCGCAACATCTTGGACGTTACAGCTGAAGACTACGCCCATGTCGCGCGCGGCGCCCACAGGATAGCCCGCGCGGCGATGACGGCTTTCAAGGCCGACGGTATCACCGTGCAGCAATTCAACGAACCCGCCGGCGGACAGGTGGTGTTTCACCTGCACATGCACGTGATGCCGCGCCAAAATGGCGTCGCCCTGCTGCCGCCGGCGAGCCGCAAGGAAGACGGCAAAGTTCTGGAAGAGAGCGCCGCCAAGCTGATCGCGGCACTGAAGGGCGCGTAAGTCTCGTAGCCCATCATTCCGTCTCGAAATCCCCGTCTTGCGGCTGCGCCAGCGGCGTGAACTCGCAACGGTCGGGTTTGAGATCCAACAAAGGCGTCTCGTCGAGGCAATCCAGCCCGCGCACCAGGACCGTCGATCCCTCGATACCGACCAGCTTGACGATCGAGGTGCCGATTGGGTTCGGCCGCTGCGGCGAGCGCAGTGAGAACGTGCCGCGGGTCGATTTGTTGTTCTTCGGACTTTGCAGCACAAGGTCGCGGCGCGACCGATGCAGCCAATAGATCACTTCGAGATTGCTGTAGAAGTCGACCCCCTTCAGCGCCGGCACCCAAGGCTCGAAAATCTCGAGCCGGCAGACTGGGCCATCATGACGGCCTTGCCGCGGGACGTCGGCACGCGAGGTCCAGGGCGTGCGGATGCGGCCGATAAAGACAAGCCCGGCATCGCGTGCCGGCGGCATCTCGACGGCCAATTCCCCTTCGCGGAGTTCATTGTCTCGAACCATGTCTGCCTTTAGCTGGACCGATGAGGTAGTTACCCGAGCCACCATTTGCCAGCAAGCAACAGCAGTTCGCCGCAGACCACGCCGGCGAAAATCGATCGCCGCGTTATGACAAAAGCCGCAAACCCGGCCGCCACCGCGGCGTAGCGCAGCCATCCCGGCACGCTGGCCAAGGCGCCGGGCGGCGACAGCAAAATTTGCGCAATGACGCCGGCGAGGATGGCGGTTGCCACCGCCCTCACCCAGACCAAGAGCTCGGAGCCCTCGTCGACGCCGCCCCCGAGCCACAGTCCGAGCATCCGCCAGACCTCATTGGGCAGGAAGCCCGCGATCACAAGCACCATCAGCGCATTCCATTCGCCAAGGAGATGTCCCACCAAATCGCTCATTCGCGCTCCCGCCACCGGTGAACGCCATAAGCGATGGTGCCGGCCGAGACGCCGCTGATCAGGATATCGACGCCGGTGTGCAGCATGGTCACCAGCGGAAACAGCGCCAATCCCAGAACCAGCGCCAGGATATCGGCAAGCTGCCGGCAGTTGCGCGCGGTGGAAAGCAGAAATGCCAAAGGCGTCAAGAGCAGGATCGCGGCGGCAAACAGTTGCGGCAGGTTGGCTGCGAGACTGTAACCGATCGTGTTCGCAACCAGGCAGACGGAGACGAGACCAACGCCGAGCCCATGCGTGAACGCGATCCGCCGTTCGCGCGGCACCTGGGGCAGCAGGCGAAAACATTCGACCCACAAGGTGACCGCGATGAAATGGGTCGCCAGCACCAGGTGACGCCGTTTTGTCTTTGGCGTACGCATCATCGGCAGTACCGATACAACCATCGGAAACAGCCGGATCGCGCTGACGGTCACGGCGACTGCCGCCTGCAGTACGGTCGCGCCGGAGCCCACCGTCGAGATCAGGATGATCTGTGCCGGGCCGGCCCAAATCAGCGCCGTGCTCGCAAGCACCCATCCCAGGCTGAAATGCGTGTCATGAGCCAGCGCGCCGATGCCGAGATAGGTGGCGAACAGCACGGGCGTGAGGACCGTCGAGGCGACCGACCGCAAGCCCCATGCGAACGCCCGCACGGGACTTTGCCATTTCGGTGAGTCGAGTGCGGGAAGCGGCACGGGCAACCGGAAAATGTGAGTCGTCGCGCGCATAACGCTGGTCAAAGCAACCCGCGTCAAGCGAACCGCAGGCAGATCAGCCATCCTGCCACCGCGTCGACCTGGCTAAACGGCGGCGTCGAATCCCGGGGCAGCAACGCCGGAAAAGAATGAGTCAAGGAACATCTTTCCCAAGATATGTTTGGTCTCCGGCGTGCCGGGCTTGAGCCGCCCTTCGCTGATCGCCAGCTGGAACGCCGTCAGAGTCGGAGCCGAGAGATCGGTGTCGGGACTGGCCCGTGGGGCCGACGCAGAAGCGCTGAGCAGGACGCCCGCATAGTACAAGCGGGTAAGCGCGCGTATCAGCGCGAGCCGGTTGCGAAGGGTCTCGCCGGATGCGCGACCTAGCCAGGCCCGCAGCAATACCTCCTCCAACTCCGGTGAAGGGGCGAAACTGTCGAGCATGATCGCCACGTCGACGAGGGGATCGTTGCAATAGGCTGACTCCCAGTCGATCAGCCAAAGGCGTTCGCCATAGTCTGGGCCGTCCGATCACCCCCTGACATTCGTGTTTCGCAGCACGAAACAGGCGCCGCCGGCGCGGCGGATGCGGGCGCAGAGATCGTCGGCGGCGGGACGCGTGTCGGCGCCGATCCGCACCTGATAGAAAGTGCGGGTGCCCCGGCTGCGCCACACCGAGCTCAGCAGGCTCGGATCCTGGTCGCCGATAACCGCGCTCAAGCCTTTGATGGCGCGCGAATACATTGCCAGCGCCCGATCGCGATTGAAGCCGGCGGCGAGCTGCACGCCCCAGAGACGAGCCGCGCCAAGCTTCACATGTTGCTCGAGCTGCGTCACAAACGGATTGGGCGCGCGCTTGAGCAATGCCATCAACTCGCGGCAGCTGGAGCTCGGGGCGCGCGCTGGCATCTTGCTGTCCTTGCCGGCGGTGGACCAGTCCTCCACCGAGGCACCGGTAATGGCGACCACGTAGTTGCGCGTCTCCTGCGGCATCGGGCCGGTACCCGCGAGCCATTCCTGCACACGTCGCGGCCCGGCATTGTAGGCGGCCGCGGCAAGCCCGAGATTGCCGAACTGGTTGCGCAGTTCGTTCAAAAATTCCGCGGATTTCGGCAGCGCCTGCACGGGATCGAAGGGATCGAGCAGCCGCCGCTCGCTGGCCGTCCCGGGCATGAATTGCGCGATACCTTGCGCGCGCTGGCCGCTGCGGGTGACCGGTCCCACCGCATCGGACTGGAAGCGGCTTTCCTGCCAGATCACGCGGGCGAAAAACTCAAGCGGCAGATCGTTGGCTTTGGCCGCCGATTCGATCATCAGGCACATCGCTTCGCGGGTGTCGGTGTCGCGTGCGTTCTCCGTGGCCTTTTGCGGCGCGCCGTTGTTTTCATCCGCGGGGATGGCGCGTTCTTCGACACTCGGTTTTGCGATCTCGCCGTCGGCCACGGGCGCCGCGTCCTCGGCGGGCGCCTGCCCCACCGGCAACAAGAGCGCCAGGAGCACAGCGTAAAGCGCAGCACGCAGACCGATGAGTGTTTGCACCGCCATATCTCGCTTCCGGAAGAACCGTGCTTGACACAGGGAACCGACTAGCTAGCTATCTAGGAATGTTGGCGCGCATGTGGGAGCGCAAGACATGACCGTACCGCTTAACGACCAGCTTGGCTTCGCACCCGATGATGACGCGCCGGTCCCCTATATGGCGCGCACCCGCGAATATTATCAGGCGATCGGCTACACCACGCCCTATCGCTGGGCGCATTATGTCGATGCGCCGTTCCAGCCCCTGAAAAAGCCCCTCAACCAATCCCGCGTCGCCATCGTCACCACGGCGGCGCCGTTCGATCCCGCCAAGGGCGATCAGGGTCCGGGCGCAAAATATAACGGCGGCGCGAAATTTTATTCCGTCTATGGCGGCGACACCTCGAAGACGCATGATCTGCGGATTTCACACCTTGCCTATGATCGCGTGCACACATCAGCCGAGGACAGCGGCACCTGGTTTCCGCTGTCGCAACTGGAGCGCCTCGCCCGCGAAGGACGGATAGGCGAAGTCGCGCCGCGGTTTTTCGGCGTCCCGACCAACCGCAGCCATCGCGTCACCATCGAGATCGACGCGCCTGAAATCCTCGCGCGCTGCCGGGCCGATAAGGTAGATGTCGCCGTGCTGGTGCCGAACTGCCCGGTATGCCACCAGACCGTCAGCCTGGTCGCTCGCCACCTGGACGCCAACGGCACCTCCACCGTCGTGATGGGTTGCGCCAAGGACATCGTCGAGCACGCCGCGGTGCCGCGGTTTCTGTTCAGCGATTTTCCGCTGGGAAATTCGGCGGGCAAGCCGCACGATCCGGACTCGCAGGCCTTCACGCTGGAGCTCGCGCTGCGCGTGTTGGAAACGGCACCGGCTGCGCAAACCACCGTCCACTCGCCGCTGCGCTGGAGCGCGGACGTCTCCTGGAAGCGCGATTATAACAACATCGCACTCCTGAGCGCAGACGAACTGGCGCGCCGTCGGCGCGAGTTCGATGCGCAGAAGCAAATCGCACGCGGATTGCGCGAGAGCGCGGCGTAACCTTACGCACACGCAATATTGCCCCTGATTCCGCGCGGCTCCGGGCGGGATCGGTTTACGTTAACGCGACATTTTGGCGGCCGCGGTCTTTCGCGTGCGGCGCGGCTGGGTAAGGTCCTCCTCTTTATTGGGGGATTTTCGATGTTGGGTCGACGTCAAAGCACGCGCGACAAGATCATCTATGGCGGCGTGGCAGAGCTCGGGGAGCACGGCGCGGATGGCGTCGTCCGCAACATCCCCGACAAAGGCGCCAGCATCGAACGCAGCAACGTCATCAAACTCCCCAAAGAGCAGATGTCGCTGACGATCGAGCGAAAAGGCCGTTCCTTGCTCGCCAAAATCATCTGGTGGCGCGACAATTTCGTCGGCGTAGCCTTCTCGGAAATCCCGCCCCAGCTACCCGTCTCTGATCTCGCGGAACGGCTGCGCAAGAGCGAGCAGAAAAAGCGCCAGCTGCAGCGCCGCATCAAAAAGCTTATCGGCGAAGGCTGAACCGAACGACGCCGAAGTAACGGCGTGTACTCCTGGATGCGCGCATTACCTATATGTCCTGGTATTGAGGCGAATTTGGAAGTCTTTGATAACCTCAAGAAATGAATGCGTTCGCGTCGCTCTTTCGTTGGGCTAACCACTTTAAAACGTGCGGCTTTGGCTGAGGATGTAGTACCGGTGTCTATCGAAAATTTTAGCAAACGGCGAGCCGTCAACATTGCCGTCCGTGGGAACTACAGCCTCGCAAAATGGTATGACAAACAGGGAAAGCCCCGCACCTTCGCGTGCCGGACCACGCGCGTTTCGCCGTTCCGGATGATGGTCGAGGTGCCAGTGGTCGGCAAGGTCGGCGATCCCATCACATCCTATTTCAACGATTTCGGTAAACTCGAGGGCTTTATCAGCGACACCACGACCGGCGCCTTCCTCTTCGAACTCGAGATGACACGGTCCAAGCGGGAGAAGCTCGCGAGCAAGCTCACTTGGCTGGAAAAGAAGCTGAAAAATCCCAGCATCCCCGATACCAGGAAAGATGCGCGCATCGTCCCGGTAAGTCCGCATTCAACTCTGATCTTGGCCGACGGCACCACTCATGGCTGCTTCGTCATCGACATGTCGGTCTCGGGTGTCGCGGTGTCCGCCCAAGTGCAGCCGCCAATTGGAATGCCCCTGGCCGTCGGAGCCTGCATCGGCCGCGTCGTCCGACTTTTACCCAATGGCTTCGCGGTCAAGTTCGTCGAACAACAACAGCGATTCGATCTCAACCGGCTTATCGTCCGATCCGCACCGCCGCCTTCCGCAGGCGGCGCGAAGCGTGTGTCCACCTCAACAACGCGGGCTTTTGAAAGTCGTCGCCTGAACGGTATCACAGCGGCAACGCAGCGCGACTAGATGTGAACTTTCAAGATAAGGCGGGCGCTTTGCTGCCAATGCTAACGCAGTAAGAGGTCGCATGCCGACGTGACAAGTCGGGCATTCCTGCGTTTCAGGACCGCCCGATTCAATTCGCATTTGATGATGAAGGTGCCGATCGTATCTGCCAAAACCTGAGCAAGCGGCGCGCGTTTTCAGTCGTCAGGCTGCCAAATTGACGTCTAGCGTTGGCTAATTCATGCGAGCCCATTGAGCCAGTCGCAAAGCGGCTCTCCAGCACCGCGTAAACCGTCTCCCAGCTTAGCCCCGCTACCTTACAAGGAATAAGGACGCCGCCGTCGCGAAGGCTTTGCATCAGGGGACGAACTACTTCGATGGTGGATTGCGACAGCACGGCAAGTGCAGCGACAGTTTCTTCGTATTTGCGTTGTTTAGCGAACCCGAACAAAGTCGCTTCATTGAGTTCGCCCTTGTCGTTCAGCAGCGCCACCAATTCCTTAGCCGCGGCAAAGTTGCGAACCTTGGACATTTCGCGATTAACGCCGCCTGAGACGGCGGCAATCGCGCCTCGGATTTCCTCGAACAAATGAGGCGGCGCGCGTGACAATAGCCTCACTCGGACGGCTTCCGTCGCACTGCGCAACAGTTGATGGCGAAGTGCCGACGGCAAATCGACACGGATCCCGGTTCCGACGGCAAGTTCAGGATCGGATTCAGCCTGCGCGACAAGAATTGCAAATCCAGCTGCGGACACGCGCGCACCGGGATTATTGACTAGCCGGCGGCTGACGGTCGGATACCGACGCGCCAATAGCACATCGGTGACGACTTCCTTCAACCACCAACGACCCGAAATCGCCAACAAATGCTGCTCACCTTTGGTCTCGGCGACTTCGACCAAGTCCTCTGTGCTCAGACGCGCAGATTCCGTCAAAACGGGTCCGGCGATCGCGATCTCATCGTTCCTTGCAAGGCGCCGAACGACCGACGGCGGCGCATGGGCAACGGGAGCAAGTTGAACGCTCATTTCAGCAAGGGCTATGCGGGCGCTGACATCCGCGATCGCCCGAATCTCTATCGTCTTTATGAGACGCTCGAGCACATCGTCAAATAGCTGAATCTGCTCACTACTGAAGCTGTCCGCGGACGACAGAAAAAGATTTGTAACGCGCTTGATGGTGTCTAAGCGCTTTTCCTCTGACCCAATATCTATGGCCGCTTCGACTTGGTCGACGATTGATAGAGATGCATCTGGCATGCTCATCCTGAGCGTTTCGTGAGCGCTGTTCTAAGCTGATTAACAAATTGTACGGGGAATACCTGAATAGTCCGTAAAATTGGAACTTTGGCCGTCATCGCCGGCAAAGCACGATGTCCGTCCGGGCAACGCCCCTGCGGACTGGCCACGTCGCGCATCAAAAAAGCCGGCGGTCTTGCGACACGCCGGCTCTTCATTCGCGGCTCTTCATTCGCGATATAAACCGCTCACGCCTTGACTAGCGGACCTCGTGAGACCGGGCCCTTGGAGCCGCCACCGCTCGGCCCGCCGGGTTTCGGCTTGCGCGGCACGGTGCGCTTGCGCGCGCCGGGCAGCTTTTCCGGCTTCGGCGTGACCGGCCCCTCGACATATTCGAAGCCGATCTTCTCCTGATCCGCTTCCGCGGCCGCCTCGTCCTTGACCAGCACGACGCGAACGTGGCCGCCGCCCTTGAGCTTGCCGAACAGCACCTCGTCGGCCAGCGGCTTCTTGATGTGCTCCTGGATCACGCGGGACATCGGCCGCGCGCCCATCTGCTCGTCATAGCCGTGCTGAACCAGCCAAGCCTTTGCCGGATCCGACAGCTCGATGGTGACGTCGCGGTCGGCGAGCTGCACTTCGAGCTGCAGCACGAACTTCTCTACCACCATACCGATCACGTCGGCATTGAGATGCGCGAACGAGACGATGGCGTCCAGCCGGTTGCGGAACTCGGGCGCGAACTGGCGATTGATCGCTTCGTGATCGTCGCCTTCCCGCTTGTTGCGCGTGAAGCCGAACGCCTGACGCGCCAGGTCGGCGGCGCCCGCGTTGGTGGTCATGATCAGGATCACGTTGCGGAAATTGACCTGCTTGCCGTTATGGTCGGTCAGCCGGCCATGATCCATGATCTGCAGCAGCACGTTGTACAGATCCGGGTGCGCCTTTTCGATTTCGTCGAGCAACACCACGCAGTGCGGATGCTGATCGACGCCGTCAGTGAGCAGACCGCCCTGGTCGAAACCGACGTAGCCCGGAGGCGCGCCGATCAGGCGCGACACGGTATGGCGCTCCATGTATTCGGACATGTCGAACCGGATCAGTTCGACGCCAAGCGACGCTGCGAGCTGCTTTGCAACTTCCGTCTTGCCGACGCCGGTCGGACCGGAGAACAGATACGAGCCGATCGGCTTCTCGGGTTCCCGCAACCCTGCCCGCGCCAACTTGATCGATGCTGCGAGCGCGTCGATCGCCTTGTCCTGGCCGAACACCACGCGTTTCAACGTCTGTTCGAGATGCCTTAGTACCTCCGCATCGTTCTTGGAGACGCTCTTGGGCGGAATCCGGGCCATGGTCGCGATCGTGGTCTCGATTTCCTTGATGCCGATGGTTTTCTTGCGCTTGTTTTCCGCGACCAGCATCTGGGCCGCGCCGGATTCGTCGATCACGTCGATCGCCTTGTCCGGGAGCTTGCGGTCGTGGATGTAACGCGATGACAGCTGCACCGCGGCCTCGATCGCCTCGTTGGTGTATTTCAGCCGGTGATAGTCCTCGAAATAGGGTTTCAGACCTTTCAGGATCGCGATCGCATCCTCCACCGTCGGCTCATTGATGTCGATCTTCTGGAACCGGCGCACCAGCGCGCGGTCCTTCTCAAAGTGCTGACGGTATTCCTTGTAAGTCGTTGAGCCCATGCAGCGGATGGTGCCCGATGCCAGGGCCGGCTTGAGCAGATTGGAGGCATCCATCGCGCCGCCGGACGTCGCGCCGGCGCCGATCACCGTGTGGATCTCGTCGATGAACAGGATGGCGTTCGGATGCGCTTCGAGTTCCTTGAGGACCTGCTTCAGCCGCTCTTCAAAATCGCCGCGATAGCGTGTGCCCGCGAGCAGGGTTCCCATGTCGAGCGAGAAGACTGTCGCCGCCGCTAACACTTCCGGAACTTCGCTGTCGACGATGCGCTTGGCGAGCCCTTCCGCAATCGCGGTCTTGCCGACGCCGGCTTCGCCGACGAACAGCGGGTTATTCTTCTGCCGCCGGCAGAGCACCTGGATGGCGCGGTTGATTTCGGAGTTCCGTCCGATGACCGGATCGATCTTGCCGTCGCGCGCCTTCTTGTTGAGGTTCACGCAGTAAGTTTCGAGCGCTTCACCCTTTTTCTTGGAGTCCTCATTGCCTTTGGCCTCGGTCTCTTCGTCGACGCCGCGCACCGGGCGCGCCTCAGACACTCCGGGCCGCTTGGCGATGCCGTGGCTGATGTAATTGACCGCGTCGTAGCGGGTCATGTCCTGTTCCTGCAGGAAATAGGCGGCATGGCTCTCGCGCTCCGCGAAGATCGCGATCAGCACGTTGGCGCCGGTGACCTCCTCGCGCCCGGACGACTGGACGTGAATCACCGCGCGCTGGATAACGCGCTGGAAACCCGCGGTCGGTTTGGCGTCGTCAGCCCCGTCCGTCACCAGATTTTCGAACTCGGTTTCGAGATAATTGACGAGACTGGTGCGCAGCTTGTCGAGATCGACGCTGCAGGCACGCATCACCGCGGCCGCATCGGAGTCATCGATCAGGGACAGCAGAAGGTGTTCAAGCGTCGCATATTGATGATGACGCTCGTTTGCAATCGCAAGCGCGCGATGCAGGGATTGTTCAAGGCTCTGAGAAAAAGTCGGCATTCGCGTCCTCTGTGGCCCCCGGCCATCATGATCGCCGTTACCCGGTCAGGCAACAACAACCTTTGTCATATAGTTGCATCCGATCATGGCGAAAGACCGGCTCCCGGACCCCATTTGCACTTAGACCGAAGGCGCTACACCAGGGCAAATACGCTCAGCCGCCCGGGGGAAGGCCTACGCTCGTCCGATCCGCCCCATCTTTGAAGCAAAACCCGTTCCCATTCCTAGCGGATTTCGCGCGGCCTCACTTCTTTTCCATCACGCATTGCAGGGGATGCTGGTGCTTGCGAGCAAAATCCATCACCTGCGTCACTTTAGTCTCGGCGATCTCGTAGGTGAACACCCCACACTCCCCGATGCCATGGTGATGGACGTGGAGCATGATCTTGGTCGCGGCCTCGACATCCTTCTGGAAGAACTTTTCCAGAACGTGAACGACGAATTCCATTGGCGTGTAATCGTCGTTCAAGATCAGCACTCGGTAGAGATTCGGTCGCTTCGTCTTCGGCTTTACCTTGGCGATGACGGACGTGGCCGGACCGCCGGTACCCCCGGTGCGGTTCTCATCATTGCCCATTCGGGGAATAGATGCGGCGGTGGCGGGCGGCGCGGACGAATCAAATCTGGAAGTCAGTTGCAGCATGGCACAGGCGTTCGAAGTCCCCACGGGAAACCGGAAAACGACCAGGTGATGTCCTCCTGCCGGAGCCATCCTAAGAGTTCCCGGATACGCTTCCCAGATCGCCGCTCCCGGCCGGTCGACCCATCAGCTAAATCAATTAGCTGGAATATGGGTCCACCTTCGGCCCGCCGCAAGCACGCAAATTTTGGTCAGATGCAGGCAGCGCCGCGCCGATTACCGGGCTCGGCAATCTGGCCAAGGTTAATCAATCCTGTCGGATTTGACAAAGGTAAGTCGCAAGCTGTTTAGCCGCCATTGAGGATAGCCGCCGCTTTTGGCGGGCGGCCCGCAATTTGTGCGGGTATTGACCCGTTTTCTCAAGGGAGATTTACCGCCCGTTCAGCGGCAACCACCGAAATGGCAGCAGAAACCAATATTTCGGTGACCCATGATGTTCTGTGCATCCGTTACCCGTCATGTTCGCGAAGCGATCCGCCGCTTCGCTGCGTCCAATCAGGGCAATATTGCGGTAATCTTTGCCATTACGCTTGTGCCCCTCATCAGTTTCGTAGGCGCCGCAATCGACTATAGCCGGGCCAATCGCGCCCGCTCGACCATGCAGGCCGCGCTCGACTCCACAGCATTGATGCTCTCCAAAGACTTCAACGAAGGCCGCATCACGGCGTCGGAGATCGAGGCGAAGGCGAAAATCTATTTCGCGGAACTCTATACCAATAAGGACTCGACCGTCACGTCCGTCGAAGCGACCTACACTCCGAAGGACAGCAGCGGGGCTTCTAACGTCGTAGTCACCGGATCCGGATACGTGATCAGCGACTTCATAAAAATCGCAGGTTACCCCCAGCTCAATTTCAAGACCGATGCGACCGCAAGCTGGGGCACCGCGCGAATGCGCGTTGCGATGGTGCTTGACGTCACGGGATCGATGGCCAGTGACAACAAGATGCCCAATCTGAAAACCGCCGCGAAGGACATGATTACTACGCTTAGCAAGCTCAACAAAATAACCGGCGACGTTTACATCTCCATCATTCCATTTTCGCGGGACGTCAACATAGGCACCGGCAGTCCGGGGCCGGCGGACTGGGTAACCGGTTGGGCTGCCTGGGAAGCCGAGCCAGCCGCCATCGTTCCTCCGGCTGACAAGATCACCAACTGGAAAAACTATGGACCCGGCTCGGCTTGTCCCTTCCGCAACAAGAAATTCCAATGCGTCGAGACGCGTGTCAGCGGCAGCAACCAGACCAATAAGATCCCAAACAGCGGTGATATTTGTCCGGGTGTCGATAGCGGTACGACCAATTATTATAACGGCTGCTACACCAGCGTATACAAAGGCACCAGCAGCGACGTCACGCTTTGCACTGGCTCATCAGGCTGCAGCTGCAACAACGCGGCAATCGACGGTGTTGGCAGCGGCGATTGTTCTTGCACAGGTAGCGGCAGTAGCAAGGTCTGCAAGCAGACCCTTCGCGACTACGACCACACCTGGCAGCCCAACCTTCGCAGCACCTGGAATGGTTGCGTCAAGGACCGGGAGCAAAATTACGACACAACGATTGACGAGCCCAAGCTCGGGGATGCAGCCACGCAGTTTGTGGTTGAGCAATACAAAGACTGTCCAAAGGCGTTGACGCCGATGAGCAATCAGTGGACTGCGCTCACGACCAGCATCGACGCTCTGTCGCCGGCCGGCAATACCAACCAGCAGATCGGAGCCGCCTGGGGCGGGCTCTCGTTGAGCGTGCAGAAGGCGCCACTCTTTCCGCCCGCAAAGGATAGCGGCTATACCTACAACGACTATCTCGTCCTGGTGTCCGACGGTATCAACACTGAGAATCGTTTTTCTAACAAGTCGTGGGAAATCGACGCCCGTCAGAAGATGCTCTGTGATAATCTCAAGAAGGCGCCGCACAATATCAAGATCTTCGCGCTTCAGATCAACACCAGCACAACAAACCCCGACCCCATCTCGGCGGTGCTGCAAGATTGCGGAAAAGGCACAGACGGCACCGACAACTTCCAAATGATAACGTCTGCCGCCGACACGGCCAGTGCCTTCCAAAATATTACGACGCAACTCTCCAAACTGCGCGTCACGAGATAAGCGGCCCAATCCCGGAACAACAAAAAAGCCCGGCCGCAATGGCCGGGCTTTTGATTTTTGAAAACAGTACGGAGTTTAGGTGGCGGCCGCCGGCGTAAACTTCGCGACGATGCCTTCCACGGGCTTGTAAGATTGCTTGGCGAGATCGGTATAAAGCCCAGCGATCTTCTGCGACTCGGCCACGAAGGTCTCATACGAGGACTTCGCGAATTCAGTCTGCACCTCAAGCGCCTTGTCCAGCGATTTTACTCCGGACAACTTCTCCACGAATGACTTGGTGTCTTCAAACGACTTTTTGGTGTAATCGCCATAGGCGCTTGCGATTGCCTGAAGGCCGTTCTGAACGGTGGTCGCCGACGCTACGACAGTCTCGAAGTGTTCTTTTCCGTACTGCTGAATGTCTTCAATCTTCATCATCATGGAAGCCTTTCCCGGACTGAATGTGCAGTGGAGCTGCCGGGAGGTCCCTGCTCCCGGCGCCACATATTTATTGCGATGCACAATAAAGTCAAGAATTTTGTGCGACGCACAATCAATGGAATTTGCGACAAAGGCCGGGGCGCAGGCAAAGGATTTCTTAAGCGTTTGGAAACTCCGGCGATTTAACCTGATTCTTGGCCTGTCGGGTTCCGGATAAGCAGCCGAAAAAATTGTTTGCGTACAGCCGTTTAGATGGAATGGCGGTCTAGGCGGGCGGCGGGCCAGAGATGTCTGTCCCAATTTGGCATCTTGAGCAGGGAAACGTCGCCGGCGGTCGGGCATAATTTGGCCTCACGCACCGGTGATCAAGACAGAAATTGGCAGGGGAAGTTGATGCTTCGAACAACCTGGGCTTCCTCGCGTGTTTTGCGAGTGTGCGTCTTTGGGCTGGTCGCGATCACTACCGCAGTCATCTTCACGAGTGAGGCTGACGCGCGCCGCTACCGCCGTCACCAAGCGCAGGTCGCCCGGGACAATTACAGCCCGGCATTCTCTTCGATCATCGTAGACGGCAATTCCGGTGCGACGCTCTCCGCCAGCAATCCCGACGCAAGCCGTCATCCAGCCTCGCTCACCAAGATCATGACGCTTTATCTGCTGTTCGAGCGCCTCGACGCCGGCAAGATGAAGCTCGACACCGAAATGCAAGTTTCCGAGCACGCTTCCGAGCAAGCTCCCACCAAACTCGGGCTGCGCCCCGGTCAAACCATCCGCGTCGAAGACGCCATCAAAGGACTGGTGACGCGCTCGGCCAACGATGCTGCCGTCGTGATTGCGGAAGCCATCGCCGCCGGTGAAGACGATTTCGCCAAGCTGATGACCCGCAAAGCGCGCGCACTCGGCATGACCAAGACGGTTTATCGCAACGCGTCGGGCTTGCCCGACGACGAACAGGTGACGACGGCGCGGGACCAATCGATGCTGGGCCGCGCCATTCAGGACCGTTTTCCGCGCTATTATCGCTACTTCTCGACCACGGCGTTCAACTACCACGGCCGTTCGATCCGCAACCACAATCGCCTGCTCGGCAGTGTCGAGGGCGTCGATGGAATCAAAACCGGTTACACCCGCGCATCTGGCTTCAATCTCGTGACATCGATGCGCCGCGGCAACCGCCATCTGGTCGGCGTGGTGTTGGGGGGCCGCAGCGGCGGTTCGCGCGACGCCACTATGCGTAACCTGCTTGCCGAAAATCTCGAGAAGGCCGCGACCAAACGCACCGTCGCCGCGATCACCGAGCGCGGCGCTTCGGATGCCAATGCAGATGTTGCGGAAGCCGAAGTCGAGTCACGGCCGACGCAGACGGTTCAGGCCCAGGGTGCTGTCCAGGTCGCCTCCGCGGCATCCGAGCCGGTCGCGGCGCCGGCGCGTCCGACAGCGCCAGCTACGCGATCGATCATCGCGGCTGCTACGGCGGCGGTGCCCCCGCCGCAAGCCAGAGCCGAACCCGCCCCGCTTACCAACGGGGTGATCGAGACTCAGGCCATTGCCGCGATCCCCGGTTCGTCTGAACCGATGAAGCCTGTCAAGGTCAAGACCGTCCAGGTTAAGGCCGGGCAGATGAAGTTGGCCTCGGCCGCTTCGCCGCAGCCGGCCACGCCGACCACCGGTGCAATACCGCCGACACGCCCGGAAGTATCCGAGACATCGAGCGCGGTCATGGCCAAAGCTGAAATCAACAAGGCCGAAATTGGCAAGGCTGAAGTTGCTCGAACGGAAATGCCGCCTCAGCCGGCAGGCCACGGCACCGGCAACGGTTTGCTCGGCGTACTTCCTGCATCGAGTGTACCTTCCTCCTCCCAGGCGCTGGCCTACTCTGATCCAACTCCCCGCCTCCAATCCCAGCCGCAAGCCGTTCAGCAAAACGGAGCGATCAAGCCGGTCGCAGCCCACACCGGATGGATCGTTCAGGTCGGCGCGCTGGAAAGCGAAACCGAAGCACGGCAGCGCATCGAGGCGGCGCGCAACCAAGCCCGCGGCCTGCTTGCGAAGGCCGATCCGTTCACCGAGCCGGTCGTCGCCAGGGGCGACAGGAAGCTGTTCCGGGCCCGCTTCGCCGGCCTCGATCGCGACCAGGCCGAAGCGGTATGCCGGACGTTGAAGCGTTCCGATATCTCCTGCATCGCCGTTCGGAACTGATCTATACGGCCGTCACGGCGGATAAGGCGCCGACGGGTCCGCGTAACGCGCGGCCCGATGACGGGCTTCGCAAAGCTTCGGCCTTTCCTGTTTGTGCCACGCTCCAATCCGCCACCTGCAAACCTTCCGTCAAGACTTTGCGGTTAGAACTGAGACGAATGATCGACCACGCCGGGCAACGGCGGGCGGCAACGGGGCGTCAGTCGGAGAAACTAGCAGAAGCAACTCGCGTAGCG
This sequence comes from Bradyrhizobium sp. URHD0069, assembly GCF_000701345.1. Taxonomy (GTDB): domain Bacteria; phylum Pseudomonadota; class Alphaproteobacteria; order Rhizobiales; family Xanthobacteraceae; genus Bradyrhizobium. The sequence continues at coordinate 41,307 of NZ_JNIJ01000028.1, forward strand.
TTTGGTGGCGTTGCCGGAGTTAGCTGTTATGCGTGCGAAGCAAAGTATCCTTGGCCTCGTTTACACGGGAGGCGAGGTACGTCGACCCCCCTTGGTCGGGATGCAATTTCTTCATGAGCGCGCGGTGCGCCCGGCTGATCTCGTCACGCCCCGCCCCCGGCTGCAGGCCAAGGATCTGATAGGCCTCCTCGTCCGTCATTTTGCCGCTCGACGCCGCGCGGCCCTGCCCCCCTCTCGCATTTCCCTGCGCGTGCTGACGCCAAGCGGGAAACCTGCGGTCCAGATAGCTTTCAAGTAACGACACGCTTTCGGCATCGAAGCCTGGGATCATCGCCGTCAATTGCGGCAGATCGAATTCATCGAGCGAATGGCCGGCATATGGCCCGGCAGCGATCTGGCCTGACAGTCGGCCGCTGTCGTGATCCAGGATCATCTCGAGGAACTGCGAGCGGACCCGCGACGTCTGTCCCGGCGAGCGTTGCGCGCCTGCGCCCCCGAATATCCCGCCGAAATTGCCGAACCCGGATGCCCCGAAAGGCGACCAGCCCAAGAGCCCCGCGCCGAAGATGCCGAGCGGGATGGCCACCGCAAGCTCACCCTTGATGCCGGTAAAAACCGCGACAGCGAGCGCCACAACGCCGCCGCCGATCTTGATCGTGCGCGCAAGCACAACCGGATTGGCCGCACGAAACATCTGCAGCAGCGTATAAAGAACAATAACGGCGACGATGCCGGCGATCAGGGTAGGCATGAATTCAATATAGTGGCATCAGCGGCAAAAAACACGACGGTCGCCGCGCTCATCTTCGGGGAGAGCTGAACCAATCACTTCATCTGGCCGAGCAGTTTAGCGGCGCCGCTTCCTGTCTTTGACAACCTCAGCAGCGCTTCGCGGCCGCCGGCGGCATAGGCCGCCACGGCCCGCAACAGTTCGCGCAGCTGCGCCGCAGCGCCGGGATCGAACCTGCACCACGCGCCGCCGGTCAGGCGCGCGATCTCCCGGAACGCCCGCTCGGCGACGGCGTCGTGACCTTCCTGAAACATGAACACCGGCACTTTGAGCAAGCCGAGTTCGCCTGCCTTGGCGCAGAGATCGTCGATCAGCTCCTCCATGGCGTCGCCGACGAAGACCACCGCGCGCACCCCGGAGGCCACCGCCTCGCGTCGCGCCTCCGACAGCACCTTGCCGATCTGGGTGTTGCCGCCGCGGCAATCGATCTTCCCCATCAGCTTCGCCAGTTGCGCGCTGTCGGAAATCCACCCGGTGGCGCGGCACTCATTGAAGCCGCGGTAATAAACGAGGCGGATATCGAGACTGCCGATTGAGGCCGCCTCGCGAAACATATCGGCCTGCAGCGCACAGGCCATATCCCAGGTCGGCTGCCGGCTCATGGTGGCATCGAGCGCGAACACCAGCCGGCCCTTTGCGCCGGCCGCATGGGGCGACATTGCGCGAGCCCTGGCGACGAAGGCCGCAATATCTTCCGAAGCCGACGGCTTCGCCTCCGGCAACGAACCGGGCTTGCCGGACGCAGGCTTTTGCGCCGGGGACACTTCGCCTGCAGGCTTGGGTTTGGTCGGTTCGCCGGACATAAGCGCTCACAATTGCAGCAAGCTTTATGTGGGCCGGGATCGGGGAGCGGTCAATGCGCGTGAGAGGCGCTATCCTTCTCACGCCGGGAGCGATCGATCCCGCGTCAGTTATGGACCGGCGCGTAAGGCGTGACCGGGCCGGCATCGGTCATGACCGGCGGCGACTTTGTCTCGACGGGCTTGAGCGGATTGTCCTCGGCAAGGAATTTGTCGAGCATTTCCTGGATCGTTACCTTCGCATTGTCAGGACCGGTATCGCGCATGTCGTTGTGCTGGAAACCGGTATTGACCACCGTGATCCCGGCCTTCTCGCAGACCTCGTCGGCCGGAACGACCCCGGGGTCGGGCTTGAACACCGGATCCTGCGAACGGAAAGAAAGGATCTTGAACTTGCCGTCGGTCATAAACGGCACGCGCAGATTGTCGAGTGTCACGACCTTCTTGATCTGGTCAGGGTACAGCTTGGCGAAATACACCGAGATGTCGCCGCCATTGGAATGTCCTACCAGGGTCAGACGCTCATAGTCGGCATTCGGCTGGAGCTTTTTCATTTCATCGACCGCAAAGCGAATGTTGGCAATGCCACGCTGATACTGCGGCAAGCGGCCGACATAGAGTTCGCCGACTTTCGTCACCATCGGCGCGTCAGTGGGCAAATCATGCTGGATGCTGATCGCCATATAGCCGCGGGCCGCAAAGACGTTCGCCAGAAAAGAGTACTCGGTGAATTTGACGGTGTTGCCGTGGTTGAGGATTGCCACCGGCAGCTTGATCATGCCGGCGTTCGCCTGCATCTCCTTATCGCGTCGTACCGCGATATCGACCGCAACCGGACGGTTGTCGCGGGCCGGATCATTGAACGTCAGAGTCTCGTGACGGATCGCCCATTTGCTCACGGTGAAATACGCAACGGTCATCACCGCGCCAAGCGAAACCAGAATGGCAATTCCACGCTTCATGTCATCCTCGGCGCACCGCTCCCGTAACGAAAGCCCTGTTCCAACGGCTGGGACTCTGCGGTCCCTTGTGCATAATATATGTCACATCGGCGTGACCGGTAGACCAAATGTTGTGAATTGACCGCCTGCTCATTGTGCAGTGCGCTCAATTCGGGTAACCGCCACAATCGAGAATGTTTGGTCCTCCCTGTTGGACCACCAACGTCCGGTCGGATCTAAAATTCGGATCAAAAATAAAGGCTTTGTGAACAAAGCTTTCCGAGGAATTTTGTTCCCCGAAAACCGACACCGAGTCAAGAGACCATCCGCATGGCGCTCTCACCGCCAACCAATCCGGTTGGTAGTAACACCTTACCACACGGCCCTAGGCGCCCAGGATGTCGTGGAGCTCGAGCGGCTTGTCGACCTGGTTGAACCACTCGGCTCGGTTGGCCGCGCGGCGGCGGCCGCGCTCGTCGAGCGGCAGTTTCAACTGGCGCAGCAGGTTGGTCACCTCCTCGCGCGCGGTCACGTGGCCCATGCTCGGACGGGTGCCAAGCGTCGCCTCGTCGAGATCGTCGAGCGCCGTCAACCCGCGTGGGAAGAACTCCCGGTAAACCACGCGTTCGGCAAAACCATCGATCGAGCGGAAGCCGAGCCGGAACGACAGCTCGTTGAGGCCGTCAGCGACCAGCTGCTTGTTGCGCGATCCCAGCATCGACAGTCGGTTGCGGACCACGATCCAGTCGGTAGAGGCGCCATCGAGTTGGCGGCGCTTGCGCCGTGTGTCGCGCACCATCTCCGCATAGTGGCTTTCGCCGGTCACCGAATAGGTCGCGGGGTCGACGGTCCCGAGGACATCGAAATCGAGGAAACTGTCGTTGATCGGCGTCACCAGGGTATCGGCCATCGAGTGCGCCAGACGCATCAGATAGCTATCCGCCCCCGGAGTATCGATCACGATAAAATCGAAGCTACGCTCGACCGCGCTCACCGCGTCTACGAATTGCTGGAATTCGGACGTCTCGTTGTCGGCGATCTGCATGGTCTCGCCAAGCTTGATGCAGCAATGCACCGGCAGTTCCAGCTCCAGGCCGGTGCGGCGCGCCCAAGCGCTTCGGTTGTTGATGTAACGGGTGAAGCTCTGCTGGCGGCAGTCGAGATCAATGGTGGCGACGCGCTGGCCAGCTTTCAACAGGGCAACCGCGATATGCAAGGCGGTGGTGGATTTCCCTGAACCGCCCTTCTCGTTGCCCAGCACCACCACATGCGCCGAGTCCGACTGCCCCTGACTAGCCTGCAGCAACATTTTTTACCCCACGTGGATATCTTCAAATTGCGCGCGACCGCGGTCAAGTTAAATGCGCGATAACATTCCGGAGTCGTTGATCGTCTGCCTTAATCATGAATCGCATGGCCGGATCAGCGGCAATCACGCACAAGCGGCGGACAATCTTTGAGACGAGCACCAGCCTCGTGCGCGTGACGACCTGCTTGGCGACCAAGCATCGGTCTTGCTAAGGTCGGCATGCCCGCCGCACTGTCAGCGCTGGCCGCCTCCTTGACACCGAAAGATCGAGCCCAGATGTCGCGAAGCCCCTTGATCGTACGCACGGTCCCTGCGTTGCGCCGCGCCCTGGATAGCCTCCGCGCGAAAAAGGCGACGACCGCATTGGTGCCGACCATGGGAGCACTCCATGACGGCCATGTGTCGCTGGTTCGGCTGGCGAAGCGCCGCGCCGCGAAGTTGATCGTCTCGATCTTCGTCAACCCCACCCAGTTCGCGCCATCGGAGGATTTCAGTTCTTACCCGCGCACCTGGAAGGCCGATGTCGCCAAGCTCGCCGCCGAGAATGTCGACCTGATCTGGAATCCGGACGTCAAAACCATGTATCCGGACGGCTTTGCCACCAGGATTCTGACCGAAGGGCCGGCCACCGTAGGCCTGGAGGATCGCTTCCGGCCGCACTTCTTCGGCGGCGTCACCACCGTGGTCGGCAAGCTGTTCACGCAGTGTCGACCGGATTTCGCGATCTTCGGCGAAAAGGATTTCCAGCAATTGCGGGTCGTGACGCGGATGGGCAGGGATCTCGATCTTGGCGTCAAGGTGATTGGCTCGCCCACCGTGCGCGAGCGCGATGGCCTCGCGATGTCTTCGCGTAACGTCTATTTATCGGCGGAAGAACGCCGCGTGGCGCCGGCGCTGTACCGCGCCATGAAGGAGACCGCCAAGCGCTTGCGTGCGGGCGACGATATCAAGGCCGCGATGGCCGGAGGCGCTGAGTTGATCACTGACGCCGGCTTCATCCTCGACTACTTCGAGGCTCGGCACGCCGACACCTTGGCGCCGATCGGCTCGACGAAGGAGGGACCGGTGCGAATTCTGGTTGCGGCAAAGCTCGGAAAGACACGCCTGATCGATAATTTCGGCGTCTAAAGACTTTCCGTTCGATAGAATCTAAACGGAGCTCTAGATTCCTGATTTGACGCGTTTTCTTGGCACGAACCGGGCTCCACTTCGCTTGAAAACGCCCTAAAAGCAGCCCGGGGCTTAGAGCAACCCGAGATCGCGCAGTTCGCGGCGCAACGGTTCGGGCATTGCCGCAACGCTGGCAGCGGCCGCCTTGCCGAGATCGGGCGGCGCGGCATCTTCCGTAAAATAGCGCCAGCCCTGGAACGCCCGCATCGGCCGCGGCGATACCGCAATCACTTTGGGCTGCATCACCAGCCGGCACCGGCCGATGCCGTCGCGATCGCGGAAGGGTTCGATCGCGATGATTTTTTCACGGGCTGCGATTTCACCCCGGATCACCCAGTACAGCGAGCCGCCCGCGAGCAACTCTTCGACGCGCTTCGGCTTCATCCGGGTGATGTGAATATGACGAAGCGGCAGGCCTTTCTTCTTGGCCGTTTGCATACGCTCGGCGACCCAGCCTTTGAGTTCCTTGACGGACTCGCAGCCGACGGCGAGCTTGATGAGATGAAGTGGCATGGTTGGAAGGTAGCGCGCAGCCTCGGCTTTTGAAAGGATCACTCGTTCGCGGCTGAGGGCGCAGGTGCTGTTGCGGGACCCGGCGCTGCGGGCGCAAGCTGAACCGGCGCGGCCGTGCGCGCGGGTTTCGGCGCAGGCTGCTTTTTCGCCGCCGCGAGCGCGGGAGCCGTGGCCGCCGGCGGACGTGGTGACGGCAATGGCGCACTAGCTGCCGGTAATGGCGCCGCCGCTGGCGGGCGCGGCGCAACCGGCGTCGCCGCCGGACCCGGCTCCGGCGTCATGATGCTGACAGCCGGGGTCGAGGCAGCGGAGGGAAATTCGGCATTGGTGGGCTTGCCTGTTGGCGTCGATGGCGCAAGTGCCGCGACCGGCCCGGTGGCCGCCGGGGGCACGTTCCACAGCGGCGCGTAACGCGAAACCAGCCCCTCATAGGTCCGCTCGTTCATGTTGGCCGCGACCTGCTGGTAGTCGGTCAGCGACCGGAAAGCTGCGCAGGCCGACGGCGTACAATGGTCGCGCGCGGCGAGCACATAGGCCATCAGTCCATAACGGTCCCGCTCAACCGCGCGGCGCAGCGCTTGCGCCTCGGATGTCATGCTGCGGTTTGCTGCCGAGGCATCGCCCAGCGCGGTCAGCCGCGTGATCTGAGACGCCGCATAGGATACGGCCGCGGCAACCGATTCGGCGGAACCGAACAACGCCTTCTCGCACGCCGCCAAAACGGTATCACCCGCCAGATCGTCGATGCACGACAATGCCGGCAGCGCCGCGCTCGCCGACCGGGTCGCGCGCGTCGACTGCAAGGATTGCGTCTCACCGGCGGCGCCCGCGCCATCCGGACCGAACCCGCGAATGGCGGCGGCCCCCGCGATGCCGATAGCCAGCAGCGTGATCACCGTCAGCGCGCCGTTGACGACGGATTTCTCCGCCCGCAACACTGTGATGAGAACGATGACCCCGAAGAATCCCGCCGCGGCCAATGTCAGCCACATCGGAAAGGTTGGCGAACGCCAAAGTTCATCCAGTGATGCAGCCCCGAACCAGTTCATGCGCGGTGTTCCTCAACGCAGCATAAAGCGCATCCAGCGAATGAATGCCCTTTTTTGCACACCTTGCGCAAGCAAAAATGGTCCTGCGAACGGGGCCTTTTAACGGCAACGAAGTGGAACCCGCTTCGCCGGGCCATGCGCTCGATGTTTAGGAAACGGCGAGCTGGCTTTCCTTCGCCACCCGTTCAAAAGCCTCGGTCGAGTTCTTGATCCGGTACTGGCAGTCGTCGCCGTCGGTCGGCAGCAGCCGGATCACCTCATAAGTGCCGGTGGCGGCCGGACGTGCGACATTGCTGGCAGTGAAATAAACAGTCTCTCCAACGCTGAATTTGTGCTTCAACGCTTTCTCCATTACGCAAACGCCGGCCGCGCCCACGATCCCCGCTGCGACAAACCGACTGAGCACCCGGCGGGTATATAGCATAGCGCCGCTCCCGTTGACCAGTTACATCGGGACATAGCAAATGCGCGAACTTGCAGGTTTTTCAGTGCGATAAACCCGCTTTCGTGGGTTCCGGAGGAATCGGCCCTGCCGCGCTCCGGAACCGCGCTGCCTAGCCTTGGGCCGCATCCGAGAGCCTGCCGTCCGGACCGGCATCATCCACCGCGGTTGGAAGTTGCTGCACCAAAACCTTGGCGGGTTGATCGACCGCCGGTCCGCAATTTGGGCTCACACGGCTTCGAATTTCTCGATCACGAGGGTTTCGGCAAGCCCCGCCTGGGTCCACTCCTGAAACGCCGGCAACGACATCATCGTATCCATGTAGTCTCGCGCGTCGGGCGCGACCTCGATCGCATAGATGCGAAAACGATGCACCACCGGCGCAAACATGGCATCCGCGCCGCCAAAATCTCCGAACAGGAACGGTCCCATCTTTCCGTAGCGCCAGCGGCACTCGATCCAGATTTGCTCGATGCGCCCGATATTGGCGCGCGCATCCGCCGACAGCGCGATCGCGCCGATCGGGCGATGCAGGTTCATGCCGCATTCGTTGCGCAGCGCCATAAAACCTGAATGCATCTCTGCTGAAATCGAACGCGCGTGCGCACGGCGAGCGCGGTCCTCAGGCCACAGCCTGGCTTCGGGAAACCGTTCGGCGATGTATTCGATGATCGCCAGCGAATCCCAGATCGTGACATCGCCATCGATCAGCGCCGGTACCTTGCCGGAATGCGTAAAACTCAAGATCCGCTGTTTATCCGCCTCGCCGGTGTACAGCGGGATGAAAACTTCCTCGAATTCGATGTTGTTGGCTCGCAGCGCCAGCCATGCCCGCATCGACCAGGACGAATAGTTCTTGTTGCCGATCACGAGCTTCAAAGCCATTTCGCACAAATCCCTTACGCATTCGACATCCTGCCATAGCGCCAGCTGGGCGGGTGTTCAACTTGAACATCGGTGAAGGTGCATTGCTGCCTCAAGGTGACCGTGCTAATTCTCTCTCACCATGATGATGATCCGCATCTCCAGTATCGCTTCGGCCTTCTTCCTCAGCCGCTAACGGCATTGCCCGCTTCGAGCGGGCGGAAGTGGGTGCCCGCTGCCATTCGGCAGTGACGCGCCCAAGGACTAGATGAGCCTTCCCCCGATCTCGCCCCGCGAGCTGACGGTGATTGGCTTAAGCGATATGAGGATTTCATGCCATCGGATGTACGTGAATCGGTGCGCGCGCTCAGCGACGCACAACTGCAGCAATTTGTTCAAGACGGGTTTGTCCGGCTCGACAGAGCCTTTCCTCGAGAGCTCGCCGAGCAAGGGCAAGCCATTCTTTGGCGCGACCTTGGATGCGATCCCTATGACCAGAAAACGTGGACGCAACCGGTCGTTCGGCTCGGTTATTATGGGCAGGAACCGTTTCGGAAAGCGGCGAACACCCCCGCGCTCCATTCCGCTTTCGATCAGCTCGTTGGAAAGGGACGTTGGTATCCGCGCGCGGATCTCGGCAGCTTTCCGGTACGCTTTCCGAGCCCGCACGATCCCGGAGATGCCGGTTGGCACGTCGATGTGAGCTTTCCCAGCGAGTCGGATGATCCGGAGGAGCGGAATGATTTCTCCTCCTGGCGGGTAAACGTGACTTCCCGCGGTCGCGCGCTGCTGATGCTGTTCCTGTTCTCCGACGTCGGCGAACTCGACGCTCCGACGCGAATACGCGTGGGCTCGCACCTCGATATCGCACGGCTTCTTGAGCCCGCCGGAGAAACGGGCATGTCGCGTCTGGCGCTGGAAGACGAGGAGCCGACCGGCCGCAAGCGCTGGCCGTGGGCGAGGCTGGCACGGTTTATTTGTGTCACCCGTTCCTGATTCATGCCGCGCAGCGGCACTGCGGGTCGACGCCACGCTTCATGGCGCAACCGCCGTTGCATCCGGCCGAGCCTTTCCGGCTCGACCAGGAGAACGGCGACTACTCGCCGGTAGAAATGGCAATCCGGCGCGCGTTGCAGCAAGGCTCCAACTGAAAAAGCGACTGAGCCGCCAGGGCCGGAAATTCTGGACCGGGCGGCCCAGCGCTTACGCCGAAGCCCACACTACCCGCCCGAAAAATCCTGCGGCGTGAAGCTCAAGTCGAGCGTTTTCCATTCACCGTATCGGTCCATCGGCAACATCGCGTAGGGCTGACAGCCCTCAAGTGCACTCATCGCGCTTTGCATGAGGACCGGTCCCTTTGCCGACGCGCTGGCCTCAATCAGGACAGGCTCCGCCGCGAGCCTGCCGTCAGGCGTCATGAACACGCGCAGCTTGATCTTGATCTTGTCGGCGGGCGCAATCGACTGGGGCAATTTCGAGCATGTCTTGAGATGACGTCGAAACTCCGTGACGAGACTGGATGCAACGTCCGCCGTCTGTGACGCCGGGGCGTCGAAATTGTCACCAGGTCTATCCGGGGGTGGATCTTGGGGTAGACCCAGAATCACGTGATATTTGACAGTCAGATCGGGCTCCGGAGGGATGAAGGCCGGCGACGGAGACGCCGATGGGGACTGCGGCTGGACGGCAGTTTGTTGTTGAATGGGGCCTGGCATCGACAGCGCCGCCTGCTGTTGCGGCTGCGCCGCTGCCGGCTGTGGGGCGTCAGGTGCCTGCGAATCCGCGGCTTGCGAAGAAAGTTGGAAGGAGTCCGAAGGCTGCGCTGTTTTCAGCTCCGGAGGCGGCTCGACCATCTTTGGAGACTGTACGACCTCATCAGGCGAAACAAGATCAACCGTGACCGGCTCGGCCGTCACCGAACCAAACGGATGCACCTCGGAGAAGATCAGGACCATCATCAGAACCGACAGATGGCCGATCGCCGATGCCGCGATACCCGAACGTATGAACCGCCGTGATTCCACCGTACTCGATCAATGCTTCGGCATTTGTTCCCATCCCTAGCATAGCGGCCCACACACCAGTCTCAATCCCATTTCGGCGCAAAGCCGAAATTGGTCAGTCGGCCTTTGGCGCTCCCCATCTGGGATATCCGGTGCATCTCGTCGTCGGACAGTTCGAAGTCGAAGATATCGATATTTTCCGACAACCGCTCGATCTTCGAAGTCCGCGGTATCGCGGAAACATTTTGTTGCACAAGCCAGCGCAGGCAGACCTGGGCTGCGGTCTTGCCGTGGGCCTGCCCGATCTGGACCAGCGTCTGGTCGCCCTTGATACGACCCTTCGCCACCGGACTATAGGCGACCACGGCCATGCCGTGACGGGCGCATGCTTCCCGTACCTTGGTCTGGTCGAGATAGGGATGATATTCGACCTGATCGCACGCCAAAGGCTCCGGACAGGCTGCGACGGCCTCCTCGATCAAGGCCACGGTGAAGTTCGAGACCCCGATGTGTCTGGCCATGCCGAGCTTCTTGACATGCGCCAGCGCGCCCAGCGTCTCCTGCAACGGTACATGCGGATTGGGCCAATGCAGCAGCAAGAGATCGACTTCGGAAAGGCGCAGCTTTGCCAGGCTCTCTTTAGAGGAACGCTCGAGATCGTTCGGGGCGAAATGCGTGGTCCAGACTTTGGTGGTCACGAATACATCATTGCGCCGGACTCCCGAGGCGCGCAGGCCCTCGCCGACCTCGCGCTCGTTCTCGTAGACCTGCGCAGTATCGATGTGGCGATAGCCGAGTTTCAACGCCTGCTCGACCAGGCGGGCGCAGGTTCGTCCGCGCAGCTCCCAGGTGCCCAGCCCGATCGCGGGGATTTTTGCGCCGTTGGCCTCAATGAGTTGCATCCAGCTACTCAATCAAATCGAGCCTCATTATGGCCGCGAGCGGCGCATTTGCCAACATTGCCGGGAGGAGTTCCGCGCTCAGATCGGCACTGCGATTAAGCCCTTTCGGAAATCAAGTCTTGGCCAAAGCGGCAAACACGGTCTCCGGAGCACGGGCAATTACAGCGAGAAGCGCCCTCGCTGGCCCGCGCGGCATACGTTTGCCCTGCTCCCAGTTTCTGATGGTCTCAACCGGCACGCCTAACCGGGCGGCGAATTCCTGCTGCGTCAGCCGCGCGCGCCGGCGAAGGTCGCGCACCGCCGGAGGGGTCACCATGTCCGGCGCGACCGATGTCATCGCAGGTGCGGCAGACGCGATCTTAGGCGCGACAGAGGTGGGCGCCGCAAGAGGCATCGTCGGCGCGAGCGGGAACTCTCGCCCATCGCGCAGTTCGACGATCCGTCCGTCCGCTTTCAGCCGCAAGCGCATGCTCTACCCCATATCAGGATAGTCCGCGATGCGCGTTAAGGCCGGATTAACGATACGTTCGCCGCGTATCGGATCTAGGTCAGACCGAACCATAGGCTTGCGATCCCGAGAAAGGAAAAGAACCCGACGACGTCGGTGATCGTCGTGACGAAGGTACCCGACGCCACCGCCGGATCGGCCCGCACCCGCTCCAGCACCATCGGAATCAGGATGCCGCCAAGTGCGCCGGCAACGAGATTGCAAATGATCGCAAGTCCGATCACGAGGCCAAGCCCGGGGATCTTGAACCAGGCCACCGCGGCAATGGCGGTGATAACAGCAAAAGCCAGGCCGTTGACGAGGCCAACCAGCGCCTCGCGCATCACCACACGAAACGCATTGTTCGGCCCGAGTTCGCGGGTGGCCAATGCGCGCACCGCCACAGTCATGGTCTGGGTCGCGGCGTTGCCGCCCTGGCTGGCAACGATCGGCGCCAGCACCGCCAGCGCCACCATCTTTTCCAGTTGCTCCTCGAACAGGCCCAGTACCGAGGACGCCAGAAAGGCGGTGGCAAGGTTGACCAACAGCCAATTGAAGCGGCCCCGGGCGATGGTCCAGACATTGTCGGAAAGTTCTTCATCGCTGGTGACGCCGCCCAGCGCCCTCAAGTCCTCGTCCGCCTCTTCCTCGATCACGTCGACCACGTCGTCGATGGTAATGACGCCGACCAGCCGGTTGACGGTGTCGACGACGGGAGCCGCGACCAGATTGTACTTGCCGAACAGCCGGGCCACCTCTTCCTGGTCGTCCATGACCGAGACGCGACGGCGGTCCTCATCGATCAGATCGGCCAGCTGCACGGGCCTGCGCGAGCGCAGCAGCGCGTCCAGCGATATCGCACCCTGCCAGTGCTGCGCGTTATCGACTGCGTAGATCTCATAAAATCGATCCGGCAGGTCGGGCGTGTCGCGCATGTAGTCGATCACCTGCCCCACGGTCCAGTCTGGCGGCACCGCAATGAATTCGGTCTGCATCCGCCGGCCAGCGGAATTTTCCGGATAAAGCAGGCTGCGCTCGAGCGCGACCCGCTCCAAGGGCGGAAGCTTTTCGAGAATCTCGACCTTGTCGTGTTCGTCAAGGCTTTCAAGCAATTCGACGGCGTCATCGGATTCCAGTTCGCGAACGCCTTCCGCGACCGTCTCCGGTTCGAGTTCTTCGAGAATTTCCTCGCGGACGGCGTCGTCGACTTCATTGAGCGCCGAAAAGTCGAAATCCGCGCCCGTCAGCTCCACGAGCCTGACGCGGTCGTCGGGTTCGAGCGCCGCGATCAGGTCGCCGAGATCGGCCTCATGCAGTTCCGCGACGACAGCACGCAGCAATGGCGCATCGGCGGCATGGATGGCGCGCGCGATTTCCTCGATAAATTCGTGGCGGATTTCGCCATCTTTGTCGCGCATCGGGAGACGGTCGAGAACCGATGCATCGGCGGGTTGGACAACGTCCACATTTTCGGCCATGCCACGCCTCGCCAATTTGACGGATTTGCTGAATTCGTCTGAGTGTCGCTTCAGGCATTACCCAATGCGCAACACCTGGCGCAATGATAAATATGCGGCGGCAGAAAGGGCTCGGAAGTTCATGAACGTGCTGAGGGCTATCCTTGTTGCCTCGATGGCGTGGAGCGTGGCGGCGCAGGCGGCGGAATGTCCGCGCAAGGGATCGCTCGGCACCTCGCGCATTCTGAGCGTCGATGCCGCCACCACGCCGCGGGTGGGCCTAATGAGCTTCCCGCAGACCTTGCCACTTGAAGACCATGAGGTCGTGCTGACGTTCGACGACGGCCCATGGCCGCCGACAACACCGCGGGTGCTGGCGGCCCTGGCCCGGGAATGCGTCCGGGCGACCTTCTTCCTGATCGGCAAGCCCGCGTCGGAACACCCCGAGCTGGTGCGAAGGATCGCGGCCGAGGGCCACTCCATCGGGCATCACACCTGGCTGCACCGCAGCCTGAAGCAAATCCCGGCAAGCGAGACCCGTGAGGAAATCGATCGCGGCATCGCCGCCGACGAGATGGCGCTTCACGGTGTCGCGACCACTACCCCAAGCACGCCGTTCTTTCGTTTTCCGGGCCTTGAGACGACGCCGGCGACGCTTGATCTATTACAGTCGCGCCGCATCGTCGTGTTCGGGACCGACCTTTGGGCCAACGACTGGATTCCGATGACGCCAAGCCAGCAATTGAAGCTGATCACCGATCGGCTGAGAATCGCCCGCAAAGGCATCATTCTATTCCACGACCCCCAAGCGCAAACCGCGGCCATGTTGCCGGCTTTTTTGCGCTATCTCCGGGACAATCACTATCGCGTGGTCCATGTGGTGCCAGCGGCGGTCGCGACCCATGTTAATGGCGCGCCTTGATCCCGAGTCATGGTGTGAAAGTCGAGAGTTAAGACGGCGTTCATGACACCGTATGTAGCTATCTGCGAGTAGACGGGAATGCAGACGGTGTTTCATGATCGGTAGCGTGTTGGTTGGCGTTCGTACGCGGCAATGGGTCGCCTTATGTTTGGAGCTACTCGCCCTCATCACCGCACAAACAGCATTGGCCGCCGATTGTCCTGGCCATCCCGACGCGCTCGGCACCTCGCGAACCCTGGTGGTCGACCCAAAGCAGCATCCCCGCATCGGCACCATGCAATACGCCGAAACGTTGCCGCTCAGAGATCATGAGGTGGTGCTGACGTTCGATGACGGGCCGCTGCCGCACTACAGCAATCAAGTTTTGGACGTTCTCGCCTCGCAATGCGTGAAGGCGACCTTCTTTATCGTCGGCCGCATGGCCCAGGCCTATCCGGAAGGCGTCCGCAAGCTCCGCGAAGCCGGCCATAGCATCGGCACCCATACCCAGAATCATCCGCTGGGTATGAACCGCATGTCGATCGAGGGCGCCAGGCAGGAGATCGATGAGGGGATGGCGTCGGTGAAATCCGCGCTTGGCGATGGCACCGGGCTTGCCCCGTTCTTTCGCATCCCGGGTCTGTCGCGTACCGACGCTGTCGAGGATTATGTGGCGTCACAGGGCATTCAAACCTGGAGCGCCGATTTTCCGGCTGACGACTGGCGGCATATTTCATCCGCGCGTGTCTATGACATCGCGATGAAGCGGCTCGAGGACAAGGGAAGAGGCATTCTGCTGCTGCACGACATCCAGGCGCGAACGGTCGCCGCCTTGCCGAATATCCTGCATGAGCTGAAGGCGCGCGGGTACCGCATCGTCCACGTGGTGCCGGCGACATCCGAGCAGCCGGCGACGCCGACGGAGCCGCAGCAATGGCAATTGCATCCGCCGTCGGAAACCGTGGCGATTACGCATTGGCCAAAAATTCCGAATTTCGTGTTTGCCGGGGCCAAAATGCTCCCCGCCCCCGCGCTGTCGGATTTGGACTGGCGCGACGGACAGGCGATGACGCTTGCGGAAGCATCGGATCATGGCAGACGGCTTACGCGCGGCGTTCCGTTGCCGCGCCAAGCGCCTTGGCCCAGGCACTTGCCGCTCGCGCTGGACAGCACCGCAATTGCGCTGCCCGTCCCGGCGCAGAGCATTTTCGAGATCCGGGAAGGCCCGCACGCGGCCTCACCGGCCGTCGCTGCTGCCTCGCATCGTACAGAACGAACCGTTCCGACCGAGTTTGAGACCGATGGCGTCACAAGGCTGATTTCGGCCGGTGCCGGCGATTCCCAGCGCACCATCCCCGGAAGCCCGCCGGTTGTAGAGCAGACCTTGCAGCGCGTACCGCTCGGAGTGCGCTAACACCTTCGATCCAGACCAGGTTAGAAAGAAGCGCCTGAGGCTCAATTCGTGACGATCTTCGAAATGCACAAAAGCATGATCAAAGCCAGAAACAGCAGGTCGATATAAGACTTCATCTCGCCGGCATGACGCAATTCGCCGACATCGCTGACGATTTGCCTGCGCGTGGTCGATGCCGCAGGACCCTCGCCGGTGAGCCCTGCGAGACGCCGCGCCTCAAGCTCGAGCCGCTCGATGCGCTGGAAGAAATAAAACGAACGCAGCGCCGATGCCGCGCGCATCGAGGCGTAGAGCAATACGAGGATCGCGACGATCGCGCGTTGCTGATATTTCTCGAGGAAGTTCAGGCTGTAATAGACCAGCGCCAGGAAAATAAAATTGGAGAGGGACCGATAGGCATAGCTCAGGAATTTCATGCGTGCGTTCCTATCGATGGTCGCCTGGCAGTATGAACCTGGTTTGCGGGATTTCCGCCGGCAGGCTGGAAATTCCGGACTAAAGCCACATCCGCCAATGTACGCCAATGTCGTTAAGGCGAGCCAAACGGGCGCCGTTCGCATCGCTACGCGCGGTATTGCGGGCGTAGCGCACTCACATCGTCCCGGCTCTTGGCCGGCATGCCCCCCATTGCACAATCTTCTTGGCGTGCTCGGAAAATGTCGAATAACCTTTACAAATCAAAGTGTTACACCAAAAATGCGACGTTTCAGTTGCGATTTCCTGCTTTTAACGGGGCGGTCGGACTTCGTGCCCCGACCAGCGACGGCATCATGCGAATTGCGATGGGCAAATGAGCTGCCGTTAGGCCCAAGATTCGGCTCAGCTCTTTGGTGAGACGGCTTGCTCTCCATCCATCGCGCGGTCCAGGGAGTCGATCAGCGCCTGAATCTCGATGAATTTGTTGCGGGCGCGCTCAGCCTTGTCGCGATCAAAGGGGGCAGCCAGCACCTTCACATGCGTGTCCCTGTCCTCGATCATGCGCTCACGGGCTTTCTTCAGCATTTCGAGTCGCTCGCTCATTTTGTCTCCTTTGCTTTCATAGCCGGTCGCTGCACGTCCAGGATGTTAATCGAACGCCGAAGGAAACTGGCCGTTGCGGAAGATCACCGTCGGCTCGTCATCATAATCGCCCATCTCTGGATCTCCCGTGGACGAGAAGGCGACGACACCGAGTTTGTTCAACGCCAAGCGTTCTGCCGTTCGGACAGCGCCGGTTGCCGTTTTGCAGGCGATCGGCGCATCGGCCTTCAGGTTTCCGCCTTTGCCGGCGTTGAATGACTGAACGAAATAGCTTGTTTCGCGGGTCATATGGTCTCCTTGAAGGGACGGTATGTCGCGCTTTGCTTTACCGGGATAGGTAGCTTTTCATCGCTTGCATCAGCGCCGAAATCTTGATTGTCGCGAAATTGGAGAACGTGTCCGACACCGCGTACGGCAAAATGATCTGGTCGTCGTGCCTTATCGCCCCGCAGGTATAGACGACGTTGGGGACGTAGCCTTCGCGCTCGGATGGTTCAGGCCCCAATAAGGGCTCGCGCGAGCGAGCCAGCACCTTCGAGGGGTCACTCTTGTCCAGCAGCGCCGCGCCGATCGAATATTTGCGGACCGGGCCGACACCATGCGTCAGCAGCAGCCAGCCTTCGTCGAGCTCGATCGGCGACCCGCAATTGCCGATCTGCACGAACTCCCAGGGAAACTCCGGTTTCAGAATGGCCTGACCGCCCTCCCATGTGTTGAGGTCGTCCGAATAGATCAGATAGAGGTTTTCGTTGTCCTGCCGCGCGATCATGGCGTATTTCCCGCCGATCTTGCGCGGAAACAGCGCCATGCCTTTGTTGCGTGCCGCGGCACCTTTCAACGGCGCCATCCGGAACGATATGAAATCGTCGGTCTCGATCAATTCGGAACGGATCGCCCGCCCGCTATAGGCGGTATAGGTCGCGTAATAGGTTTTCCGCTCGCCATCGCGAAATTCGACAAAGCGCGCATCCTCAATGCCGTTCGATTGGGATTCGGTGACGGGAAAGATGACACGCTCGCTTAAGTCTTCATCGGGCTTGAAAACCAGCTCGACACGGTCGCCGTCCGGAGTGGATACGCGATGGCAAATCCGGGGGCTCGAGGCCAGCCGAACCGTCGGATCAACGGCCAGGCTGCCGTCGGCTGCGATGGTGCCGGAGCGAAACGTCAGTGACGACACATGCCCTTCGCCGATCGCACGCAGACTGAGAATGAAGCGCAGGCCACCTTTCGGGGCATCCGATTGGTCGGGGTGCGGCACGATGCTGGGATTGAACAACGCGGAGGCTTCGAACGAATATTCGTTGAGAAAATAGGCGCCTATCAGCTGGCGCTGGATCTTCGAAAAGGCTCCATGCGTTGCGAAAGCTTCCTCCATTTCGCCGGCGCGGGCCTCGAACGTCTCCAGCAGGTTGCGATGCCGGCCTTGAAAATTCTCCAGCACCTCAGCCAGTTGATCAGCAGCGGCTTTGGAATCAAGCGCGAGAACGCGATCGACGATATGGTTGGCGCGTGTCTTGTCGGTCGGATTGAGATCGCGCGGTTCCGTCGCCGGCTTGAACGGGCGCACAATCACCCGCGCGGGATCGGGACGCAGATAAAGCGCCTGCCTGTTCAGGAAGGTGGCTTGTGACATGGTGTCCTCGACTCGCGGGAGGTGAAGGTGAAATTCAAAAACCTACCGCGCGCAGCGCCGTGGGTTTGGTCAGGCCGGCGTTGACGCGCGCAAGTTGACGAATCTCCGCAAGCCCAAGGAGATAGCACACAACCGACTCGCCGCCGCGATTCTCGTTGGCGCGATCGGGGTGCAGCCCATCGCGGCAGCTGCCGGTGTGCAGATCGACCAGCGCCACGGAGAGATCGTTGCTGCCGAGGAACCAGCCGAAAGCGCGCGTGGCGCTCGTCTTCCACTCAGCATCGCCATCCGCCCGCCACGCCGTGAGGCAGGCAGCGATCGTCGCCGTTGCTTCCACGGGCTGCTGATCGAAGGCGCGGGGATGTTGCCGCAATTCGCCGAAGCCGGCGGTGCCGACAGGGCGGAAATGGCCTGCCGCCGTGGTTTGTTGCGTCATCAGCCAACGCAAGGATCGCAGTCCGGCATCGACGTAATCAGGCGTTTGCGTCGCCATGCCCGTCATGATCAAAGCCTGCGACAGGCGCGCGTTGTCGTAAGCCAGCCCCTCCTCGAACCATACCCAGTCCGGCGTGGCGACCGCCGCGAGAGCGGACATCAACGTGTCGGCAAGAGAATGCCGGACTTCTCTGGCGTGGAGATCATGCGGAGCTACAGCGCAATAGGCGTCGAGTCCCAATAGCGTGAACGCCCAGGCCCGCGGCGAACGAAGGATCTCCGCGGTCGACAAGGCTTCCGCGAACAAGGCGGCAGCCCACTGGCGCCGCGAGGGGCTCGCGTCTCGGCGCGCGGTTACGCCCAAGGCCCACAGCGTTCGCCCGTGACTGTCTTCGGAACCCCGGTCTTCAAGCCAGGTCCGATTGAAGCCCATGAAATTGCGAAATCGCCTGGTGTCGGGATTCCAGGCATGCTGCACGAAAGCTGCAAAACGGGCGGTCAAAACTTCCGACAGGCGCTGTTCGCCCGAATTATTGAGGGCGCAGGCCAGGAGCAAGGCGCGGGCGTTGTCATCGACGCAATAGCCGTGCGAGCGATCAGGCACCGAATGCACCGCGTGCTGGAACAGGCCGGTATCGTCGCACATCGACAGGAAATGACCGAGTTGCATGTCAGGCGCCGCCGGGCTGCGCAGCTCAGGCAAGCTGATGTCGGAGCGCGCAAGCGCCTTGAGCGGGTGACCCGGCCGTGCACTCTCGAAGACAGACATGTAACGCTCGGCGGTGCGCTCCCATGTCATGGTTCGGCTGACCGCATAGGCGCGCCGGCACATCGCCTGGCGGCGCGCGTCGTCGGTGAGCAATTCCGCGATTTCGCTGCCGATCGCCGATGCGTCGCCGAAACCCACCAGAACGCCGCGTCCATCGGCCAGCAGCTCGCGCGCGTGCCAGTACGCCGTCGAGACGACTGGCTTGCCCAGTCCGAAGCTGTAGGCCAGCGTTCCCGACGTCATCTGCGCCTCGTTGAGATAGGGCGTGACATAGACGTCGCACATCGAAATGAATTCGAGCAGCGTGGTTTGGTCGACGAACCGATCGAGGAACACCACGTGGTCTTCGACGCCAAGTTCGCGCACCCGCGCCATCAGGCTCGCGCGATAGGCCTCGCCCTGGTTTCGAACCAGATTGGGATGGGTTGCGCCGAGCACGACGTAGACCGCATCGGGGCGGTGTTTCAGGATCGACGGCATGGCGTCGACCATGACTTCGATGCCCTTGTCGGGAGACAACAGGCCGAACGTCAGAATGACCGACTTGCCACCAAATCCGAGCTTGGCCTTCGCCGCATCGGGGCCGACAAACGCGACGTCGGGAATGCCGTGGGCAATGACCTCGATCTTGTCGTCCGGCACGTGATAGACGCTACGCAGCAGCTCGCGGCCCTTGTTGGCCATCACCACGACCTTCGACGACGCCTCGACGACGCGCTGCATGACCGCGCATTGCGCGGCGCTCGGCTTGGCCAGCACGGTATGCAACGTCGTCACCACCGGCATGGTGAGGCGCGATAGCAGCGCGAGGATGTGGGCGCCGGCCTCGCCACCGAAAATTCCGAATTCGTGCTGCAGACACACGGTATCGAACCGGCCAGCATTCAGGAAGGCGGCCGCGCGAACGTATTCTTCGATGTTGCCGTCCTCGATCTGTAAAGCGACAGAGGAGGGATAATCGTAGGCTTGACCGCTTTCGGTCATCGCGACGATGCCGGTCTCCAGATTCGGGCGTGAAGTCGATATCGCCTGCTGCAGGTCGGTCGTAAAGGTTGCGATTCCACAGCGGCGGGGAAGCGAATTGCCGATGAATGCGATACGGCGGATCGGTGTCATGTCTGTACCTCGATAGTCTCTTTCGATTTTATCGAGCGTACGGCCGACGTTCCGGCAGATTTGGTCATTTGCTCTCCAGATTCTTGCAGCAACGCCATGATTGGATTCGGTCCCGGATAGGCGATCAGGCAGGTCATTCCATCGGGCCCAACTTCAATCCCGGCCCGATCAGCTTCGGCAAAGACAGCATCGCCGACCGACGTACTTATCGACCCGATCCGTGCGCACCCTTCGATCACGAGGGCCCAGGTTTCCCGATCGGCATTGAGCGTCCAGCTCGAATTCGCCTGAAGGTCGATCCGCTCGACGACAAAGTGCGGGCTTTCGATAAGGATCGTTCGGGCCGCGGTGAGGCATCGTGGACTGGATTGAGTTTGAGCCGGCCCCGCATTGGAAACCGCTACGGCACTGTCTTCGTGCAACTCGCGGTGCCGGCCATAGTCGAACAGGCGAAAGGTCGTGTCGCTGCGCTGCTGAATCTCGGCAAGCACGATGCCGGCGCCTATGGCGTGGATGGTACCGGCAGGGACGAAGATGATGTCGCCTTTCGCCACAGGACGCCATTGCGTAAGACCTGCGATCGAGCCGTCGCCGATTGACGCGCGCAATTCTTGCGGCGTGAGATGCTGTTTCAATCCAACGGCGACCCGCGCGCCCGGCGCTGCCGAAAGGATGTACCACGCCTCGGTCTTGCCGTTCGGCAAACCGATCGAGCGCGCGAATTTATCGTCCGGATGAACCTGGATCGACAAAGGCTCGCTGGTGAAAAGTAACTTGAGCAGCAGGCCCGGGATCGGTGCATTCTTGTCCGCGCGCTGAAACCACAACTCTCCAACCGGGTCGCCAGAAACGTCAATGCTGCTCCAGGGATGCAGATCGGCGCCCCCCCACGGCTTGCGCGCGACCTGCACGCAGGCATGTTCGATGGCCATAGATTGTCCTGACCCGTGACGCGCATATCGAAGCGACATGCCGTTGGTCGATACCGTTCGTAAGATTTGGCGTGGCGAGCGTGGCGTTTCGGGACATGCGCCGTTGCGGCGATCCGATCGCGTCTTGTGATTAGGTGGCTACTGCGGCACCCAATAGCAAGCTGCGCAGGGACTTATCGCGCTCACATTGCGGGAAATACGCAAAACTGCGCGGTTTTGGCACAACGAGGTCATTGAATGACTCATTATCGCGTTATCGCGTGAGAGCAGAAGGTCGCCTAGCCCCGCCCGGTGCGAAGCTCCGGGACGCTTCTTTCGGCTCGACGCTAGTTTTGGCTCCAGGTGAAATATCGGGCCAGCAGCGCCTAGCACTATGAATATGTGCGACGAGAATCGCGCTTGATGAACCGACGCGCCGGAAAGTGATGCACTTGCTTCTTAAGAAGCCGGCAGCGCCACCGGCGACGTTTCTGGAAATTCATTGATCTCAAGAACGAGCACATTCTTCTCTGGGCGGTAGCGATTAAACCTGAACTCCTGCTCTTTAAGCGGCGAACGAAACGCCACTGGCGTTTCACCAGACCATCGGCTGAGTTCAGATTTCAAGTCGCCGACGGTCAAATCGGTACAGGCTCAGTCATAGGGCAAACACCACAAACCTCCGTATGGCTTTCCCGATCCGTTTCGGTATCGCACGCGCACCTACGTACAATTGAGCCGTCAATCTCAATCGTTACTCTCTCTCGCAATCTGGAAGAGTCGATTGCAGCTAGCAATCCGGACGGTCCAACCACACTGAGGGAACCGGCAATTTTCACTTCGGTGGCCCGTCGCCCGGTACCAGTGGCTGCAACTAAGAGAAAGCCCTGTAGCGCCATGACGCCATACCAAATCGCTGCCCGCAAGGAAGCATCTACACAAGGAGCCTATGACATGATCGATCACGATGAATGGATCAGCTGTTCGCACTGGGGTATGTTTCCACTGGAACGAAAATCCACCAACTAGCGCCCAATGAGATATCTGTACGGCCGATTTGTATCGGCTGAGGATGTGCTTGGAGCGCAAAGAGGAGTTGCGACTTGATTAATCCAACAAGCATGGCGAACGGCTACGAGCAACCAGTCAACTGGGCACGGTTTGTTGTTCTAGCGGCAGTTGCGCTGCCGGTTTGCTTTCTGTTGGAGAGGCGATGGACAGGGGCGAGCCGTCGCATACCCCTGACTCTAGGAGAACGTGTCCGACTGAATAGCGGAAGTCCTATCGGTTTAGTTGTTGAAACCGGCGAGCTAGTCACCATCGCTTGGCCCCACGGCGAAGCAACATTCCATCCGGCATGTTTGCACCGCGTCTAGCGCGTCCGCCAATATTTGACGAACGTTGGCTTGGATTTTCGCTGCCTTGCGCGCCAGTCCAGACCGAAACGGAAACATCTATTCCCGCACGCGGTGGCGAGGTACGGGCCAGAGCGAAAAACTTAGCGATTTCAAAGCTATTTTTTTGAGGTGGTGCGCTCGGAGGGACTCGAACCCCCACGATGTTACTCACTGCCACCTCAAGGCAGCGCGTCTACCAATTCCGCCACGAGCGCTTTTTGCAGATCGGTCCGAAAATTGCGCCGGACCGGATCAACGGCGCGGGATGTAACAAATCAGGGGTGGTGGGACAAGGCCTGCAGAAGGAGGCCTCCCCACTCAGCCGAACTCTGGATCTTCAGCACTACCTCACCGGGTGCCCGGCGATTTCGGCAGCATTTGCTTGACTTCGACCGCGATACGGTTGCGATCGACAAGCACCACGCCGCTGGCGATCGGCAGGTTATTGGCGAGGATCTTGACCTCGTCCGCCTCGGTGGCGTCCAGTTCGATGATGGCGCCGCGGCTCAGGCGCATTACCTGATGAATGGGCATGGTCGTGGTCCCGAGGACCACCATGAGATCGACGCTGACTTTATCGAGGGTTGGCACTGGGAAAACCAAACTGACCGATGCAAAATTGCCTGGTTCCAGATCACCACGTTATGGTTAGCCAATGGTTAATGACCGCCAAAGCCTCGATTTGACGACGTTTGCGGGCCCCGCCGGCGGCGGTGCGGTTGAATGGCGGATATCCGAGACTCAAGTCCCCTACCCCGAGGCCGTCGCGTCCATGGAGGCGCGGGTTGCCGATATCGCGGCCCACCAGGCGCCCGAACTGGTCTGGCTCCTGGAACACCCCCCGCTCTATACCTCCGGGACCAGCGGCAAGGCTGGCGACCTGCTCGACCCCCGCTTTCCGATGTTCACCACGGGCCGCGGCGGGCAGCTCACCTATCACGGCCCCGGCCAGCGGGTAGCCTATGTGATGCTGGACCTGAAGCGGCGGCAGCCCGACGTCCGGGCCTACGTGGCTGGTCTTGAGGAATGGATCATCCGGACCCTTTCGGGCTTCAACGTGCGGGGCGAACGGCGCGAGGATCGCGTTGGCGTTTGGGTGAGTCGGCCAGATAAAGGCCCTGGTTTTGAAGACAAGATCGCCGCCATCGGCGTGCGGCTGCGGCGGTGGGTGTCGTTCCACGGCATCGCGATCAATGTCGAGCCGGACCTTTCGCATTTCGACGCGATCGTGCCCTGCGGCGTGGCGGATCCACGCTTTGGGGTTACCAGCCTGGTGGATCTTGGCCATCTCGTGGCCATGGTGGACGTCGATATCGCGCTTCGGCAGGCGTTTGACGAAGTGTTCGGCTCCGTGGAAGCGCGCCCGCCGGGCCGCTCCTCGGCCAGGGCGATTACCCCTTCGCTTTGACGCGGCGCCCCTCACCCGTCTCGCGCTGACGCGCGATCCACCCTCAGTCTATCGGTTGGAGTGAACAATGGCCGGCAAGACGTCCAAGAAGTCGGCGAAGGTGGCAAAGAAGGCCGCCGCCAAGCGGGTCGCTGCGAAGGCGGCCAAACCGCGCAAGACGGCGCCGAAGTCGCAGTCCCGCAAGATCGCAAAGCCGGCCCTCCTCGCAGGCGGCAACCCTCAGATCGCGAAGGCCGACGGCGACGCCCCCGTGCACGCCTACATCGCAGCTATGCCGGGCTGGAAACGCGATGTCGGGTGCCACCTCGACGCGATCATCGTGCGCACCGTCCCCAGCGTGCGCAAGGCGGTCAAATGGAACTCGCCACTGTACGGAGTTGAGGTCAAGGCTGGTTCCTCGGCATCCATTGCTTCACGAAGTACGTCAAGGTGGCTTTCTTCCGCGGCGCGTCGCTGCGTCCTGTCCCCCCGGGCGAGTCCAAGAGCAAGCACACGCGCTACCTCGACATCTATGAGGACGACCAGCTCGACGAAGCTCAGCTCGCCGCTTGGGTGAAGCAAGCCAGCCAATTGCCCGGCGAACGAATGTGAGCGGCCAGTGAGAGGTGACAACAACCATGAAGAAGAAAAAGAGCGGCTCGAAGGAAGGAAAAGCGGGAGACTCTCCCTCTCAGTTGATAGATGCGAGAATCAAGGAGTTGAGTGATTGGCGGGGCGAGACGCTCGCTCGGGTCCGAATTCTCATCAAGCAGGCCGACCCCGAAGCGGTCGAGGAGTGGAAGTGGAGAGGAGTTCCAGTGTGGTCGCACGCCGGAATGATCTGCACCGGTGAGACGTACAAGAATGTCGTGAAGATGACCTTCGCCAAGGGCGCCTCGTTGGAGGACCCTTCAGGCCTCTTCAACTCCAGCCTGGAAGGCAACACCAGGCGTGCGATCGATTTCCATGAGGGCGACAAGATTGATGAAAAGGCGTTGAAGGCGCTCATTCGCGCCGCCGTGGCACTGAACACGTCGGCGCGAGCTACCGCTCGCCCCGTCCGCTCTCAGAAAAGACCAAAGAGCGCTTGAGGAGCGTCGGGAAACTGCCTACGTCCGTCGCGCAACCTTACCGGTTCGGTCGACGGGCGTCGTCCACAGCATCGCCAGGAATCAGGACGCGATCCGCCGCCCATCGCGCAATCGCGCCGCCGGCCAACCTGTCGCCTTCGCGGGTCGACGGAACGGCCTGCCAACTTCTCAGTTGATTGAGACATGGAGATAATGAAGAGCTGCGCAGAAAAAACGGGATCGCAGGAGAATAGCCATGGAATGGTTGGCCTATGGAATCCCCACTATCATCTTATTCGCGCTGCTGATCTATGGCGCCACCCGCGCCGGCTGGTTCAGCAGAGCGGAGCAGCGCCAGCTCGATGCCAATACCGAGGCGGCACAACGTCGCGAGGATCCGCAAAAGCGACAACGCGGCGTAAGATAACACGCCGCCTGAGCCCATACCGGGAGAACTACCGTGACTAACGCTCCTTTGTCGGCAGCACCGAAGGCCCCTACCCGCTCGCGGCAAATACAACGTATCGCGGGCCGCCGATGAGACATGTTTATCGCTCGGCTTAACTCGGTGCCTGGGAGCACGTAAATCGCGGCCATCAGTCCAGTTTGGACAAACCTTCAGCGACCAAATCGACAAGCGACGGCATTGTATAGGGTTTCGCCAGCCAGCCGAGGGGCGCATAAGGTTCGGCGCGTTCGCGGGTCCGTGGATCCTCATGCGCGGTCGCGAAAATGCAACGGATATTGAGCTCCCTAAACAACTGGCTGGCCGCATCAATGCCATCCCGCTCGCTGGCGAGACGTATATCCATCACCGCTAAAGAGGGGCGCTGTTCCCTAGCAAGGATGATCGCTTCTTCCGCGGTCGTCGCAGTGCCGACGACATGAAAGCCGGCATCTGCAAGAGCCGTTTCCGTTTGCATCGCGATCAGGAAATCATCCTCGACGATGAGGATGCGCGCTGGCTCCTGCTGCTCCTGTTCGGCAGATGCGCTCGGCGCGCTGTTCGATCGAGCACCGTCAGGCCTCACGACGTCATTCCCGTCGCAAACCGAAGAGAAGCGCGGGACGAGGGAATGCGCGTTACCTGGAACGTTCCATGGAGTTGGCGGGCCAGCCCCAGGACAAGCTGCAAGCCCGATGAGCCGCTGCGGACGGCGTGCAGGTCGAAACCGTCTCCACCCTCTTCGACATACAATTCAAACTCGCCGTCCTTCTCTATCAGGCCGACGCGCACCGCTTCGTTCGTCCGATCCCTGATCCCGTGCTTCACCGCATTCGTCAGCAGCTCGTTCAATATCAGCGACAGCGGCATCGCAACGTCGTTGGAGAGCACGCCGCTTGCCGCCTGGCATTCTATCCTGATGTCCGGCCGCAGCGTCTGCTGGACGGTCTGACAGACGGCCTGCAGGAAGTCGGTCGCGGCAAAACGGTTCGCATCGGCGGTGCCGTAAAGCACGCGCTGCGCGGCCGCCATCGCGGAAACGCGGCGGCTCGCTTCATCAAGCACTTCCCGTGCTTCGCCGCTTTTTGCCCTTCTTGCCGAGGTGAACAGCAGCGATTGCAATATTTGCATATTGTTCTTGACGCGATGATTGAGTTCGTTGAGCAGCAGGCGCTGCTGCGTCTCCGCCTGCCTCCGCTCGCTGATGTCGATCAGCATATTGATGGCGCCCACGACCTTTCCGGAGATATCGCGCAAGGGGGTCGGGAACGGAATGAACGGAATTCGCGTACCATCCGGTCGTTCCGCGACGGCCTCGGCGTTACGTATCGGACGCCCTTCCTTCAGCGCGACCGCCATCGGGCACTGGTCGTGCGGCAAGGGCGTGCCGTCCGGATTGTAGAGCTTCCAGGTCACGCACCATTCATCGCTGCCGAGCGCCGGTGTGCGACCTGCCAATTCGACGGCCGCTTCGTTGAAGTAGGTGATCTTGCCCTCAGCATCCGTCGTGTAGATGGCCGCGGGAATCGCCGCCAGCAGCTCCTGCAGCTGCCGTTCGCTTTCCTGGATTTTCCGCTGTGCTTCTTTGCGCTCGGTGATATCGCGCGCGATCTTTGAGGCGCCAATGACCCGGCCCGAGCCGTCGCGCACCGGCGAGACGGTGAGTGAAATGTCAACCAGGCTTCCGTCTTTGCGCCGCCGGACCGTTTCGTAGTGATGGATGCGTTCGCCGCGGCGAAGGCGAGCAAGGATGCCCGGCTCTTCGTCCTGCCGCTCGACCGGAATCAGCATCGTCACCGGCTGCCCGACCGTTTCTTCCGCCGTGTAACCGAACAGATGCTCAGCGCCGGCATTCCATGTCTGGATCACCCCATCGAGATCCTTGCTGATGATGGCATCATCCGAAGACTCGACGATCGACACCAGTTGCAGGGCGCCCCGCTCGGCGGCGTATCGCGCACGTTCCGTCTTCAGACGGGCAATGCTGAAGCCAAGCTGACGGCTAAGCGTCAGCGCGACGTCGACCTCGGGGTCCGAAAGGTTCTGCGCCGCGTCGTAGTACGCCATGAACTTGCCGACGAGCTGGCCCCGCTCCTGGATCGGAATAAATGCGACCGCCCCGATACCCTCGCCAGCAATCGTTTGCTTCAGCGCGTCCGAAAGATCGGACGCCTGGACATCCTCGAAATAAACCGGACGAGGATTTTCCTCGTCTTTCATCCAGGGTGAATGACCCTCGACCGCCTGCCGGTACCCATCCGAAAGGCCCCGCCATGCGACGAAGCGCATGACGTCCGAGCTATCAAAGAGGAGAATGGCAGCGCGTTGGCAGTCAAGCGCGCGGACGATCGCGTCAAGCGCAACATCATAGACTTGCTCCAACGAACTGACATGTTGAAGCCGATCCGAAAATTCAAACAGCGCGGCCTGCTCGTCCATCCGCCGCGCCAGCGCCTGCTCGGCGAACTTGCGGCTCGTGATGTCATGCTGAACGCGCACCGCGTAAAGAAACTTGCCCTCGGCGTCACGGACGCTCGATGATGTCACCTCCGCCCAGAAGTGATCGCCGTTCTTGCGGCTAATGCGCTTCTCGATCGAGTAGCCATCGATCTCGCCGGCGAGCTGACGCCTAAACTGCTGCAGGTCGGCGTCCAAATCCTCCGGCAATGTTTCCTGAAAAATCGTCCGGCCCACTAACTCCTGCGCGGAATGGCCGGTGAGCTGGCAGAGCTGCTGGTTGACGCGCAGCATACGGCCATCGCCGTCGACCTCGACGATGCCTGCGCCAACGTGCTCATAGGTGGCCGCAAGCCGCTCATCGCGGGTAAGCACCCAACTTTCGGCGCGCGCGCTTGACCCACCCAGCGCGCGCGATTCGAGGCCCCTGAGGTCCGGCACGGATCTTTCCCGCATGTTCATGTTCCGATCCTCGCCGGAAAAAAATCCAAGCTGTCCTCGCCCCACTAGAGATCATGCTGGATCGTGCGGGTGATGCCCACCGAAGCGGAACGCGATCTACCTAGTCGCCAGAGAGGCAAAGGTTCCAAGCGGACGATGAAATCTGTGGGAATGGGTCTGAGAAGGAACCGCTACCGAAAATGTGAGGTTCCCCGCATGGGCGAGCTATACCGTCGGCAGCACCGAAAACCGCTCACCCGCCCGCCGCAAATTCAGCGCCTCGGGATCGCCGGGTTCGTCCTTGACCGCGTCGACATGCGCCGATGGCGGGCCATGCCGGCATAGTGTAACCATGGTCGCTACCAACTGCGGCGGCCCTGAAAACAGCGCCTCGACGCTGCCATCCCTCCGGTTGCGTACCCATCCCTCAAGTTTGCATGCGATCGCCTGGTGCTCGATCCAGGCGCGATAGCCGACGCCCTGCACCCGGCCGCGGATCGTCACCTGGAGGATCGTGCTCATCTACCGCTTGAGCCCCAGAAATTCCGCGAGCCTCAGCTTCACGTCGGCGTCGCGCATGAGACGGCCGGTCAGTTGCGATGACGGCAGGCCTTTCAGGTCTTTCGGCGGCACGCCTTCACGCAAGGCTCTTAACGTCTCGTAGACCGCCAGCGTCGCCGCGGCGAAGGGCGTGTGACCCTGCAACGCGATCCGCACCCGCTGGTGGACCAGGAATGCCGGATCGTCCAGTTCGCCCTGGGCATTGCCGAGAACGAGCGGCAAGGTGGTCGCAGCCGAAATCGTCTCAAGCTCCTTTCGCGTCTTCAACCCGGTGAAGAACAGCGCATCGACGCCGGTCGCCTCATACGCTTTGGCACGCGCCACGCAATCGTCAAAGCTGGTGGCCGACGGGCCGCCGCCCCGCGTTCCAGTCCGGCCCATGATCACCAGCGCCGGATCGCTGCGCGCATCGACCGCGGCTTTCATCTTGCCGATGCCTTCCTCGGTCGAAATGAGTTGCGGCTCTGCGGCGCCGTAAGCCTGCGGCAACAGCGTATCCTCGATCGTCAAGCCGGCGGCTCCCGCGGTTTCCAGTTCCTGCACCGTGCGACGGACATTGAGCGCGTTGCCATAGCCGTGGTCGGCATCGACCAGCACCGGCAGCGTCGACGCCCGCGACATCCGGCGCATCTGTTCGGCGAGTTCGGTGAGCGTGATCAGTGTAATATCGGGATCGCCGAGCACCGTGAGCGATGCGACCGAGCCGCCGAACATGCCGAGCTCGAAACCGAGGTCCTCCGCAATACGGATGGAAACCGGATCATACACCGAACCCGCACGAATGCATGCCGACCCCGACAGGATCGAACGCAAGGCTTCGCGGCGCTTTCGGAAGGCCATTGCAAGTCCCTTGGAATCCAACTCGAATGCAGCCAATAGAATTAGGCTGTTTTTGTGGTCGTTGCGAGGAGCGCAGCGACGAAGCAATCCAGATTGCTTCAGTTATGCCTTTACGAAAATTCGAGAATCAGCGCGTCCACCGCCAGGGTAGCGCCGGCGGCGGCGTGGATTTTCTTCACCGTGCCGTCGCGTTCGGCGCGCAGCACGTTCTGCATCTTCATCGCTTCCACCACGGCCAGCGTTTCGCCGGCCTTGACCTCCTGACCTTCGGCGACCGCGATCGACACCACAAGGCCGGGCATCGGGCACAGCAATTTCTTGCCGGTATCGGCCTTGGCGCCGACCGGCATCAGCCGCGCTGCCGTGGCCTCGGATTCGGTGAAGACATTGACCGCGACCTCAAAACCCTGATGCGCAAGACGAAAACCGTTGGGAATGGGCCGCACCTGCATGGCCACCAAGTGACCGTCGATGGTGCCCTGCCATACCGCTTCACCCGGCACCCATGACGAAATGAGATGGTGCGGATTGCCCAGCGTGCCGTCGGCGCCGACGAAGCGCACGGCGATGCCGTCGGCTTCGCGCGCGACGTCGAGCCCGATTTCGCTGCGTTCGAGCCACACCGCGCGACGGCGCTCGCGCTGCACCAGCCGGCCGGTCATCTGGCCGGAAATCTGCCGCTTGCGTTCGCCGAGCACATGATCGATGGCCGCGCCGACTGCCGCGAGCCGGCGCGCGATCTCACCTTCGGGCGCACGAACCGCAAATCCTTTTGGAAATTCCTCAGCGATGAAGCCGGTCGAAAGATTGCCTTCGCGCCAGCGCGGGTGATGCATCAGCGCCGACAGAAACGGAATGTTGTGGCGGATGCCATCGATGTAGAATGAATCGAGCGCGGTCGACTGCGCTTCGATCGCGGCGGCGCGCGAAGGCGCATGCGTCACAAGCTTGGCGATCATCGGATCGTAATAGATCGAGATCTCGCCGCCTTCCTGCACGCCAGTGTCGTTACGCACCGTGATGCCGTCGATGCTGCTCTCGAGCGGCGGGCGGTATTTCACCAGCCGGCCGATCGAAGGCAGAAAATTGCGGAACGGGTCTTCGGCATAGACCCGCGATTCCACCGCCCAGCCGGTCAGCGTGACGTCCTTCTGCGCCAGCGACAGCTTCTCGCCCGCGGCCACCCGGATCATCTGCTCGACCAGATCGATGCCGGTGACCAACTCGGTCACGGGATGCTCGACCTGCAGCCGCGTGTTCATCTCCAGGAAGTAGAAGCTCTTGTCCTGCCCCGCGACGAATTCGACGGTGCCGGCGGAATCGTAATTCACGGCTTTCGCGAGCGCGACCGCCTGTTCGCCCATCTTGCGGCGGGTGGTCTCATCCAGCAGCGGCGACGGCGCTTCCTCGATCACCTTCTGATTGCGGCGCTGGATCGAACATTCGCGCTCGCCGAGATAGATCACGTTGCCGTGCTTGTCCCCTAACACTTGAATTTCGATGTGACGGGGATCGACGATAAATTTCTCGATGAAGACCCGGTCGTCACCGAATGAGGCTTTGGCTTCGGCTTTGGCGAGACCGAACCCTTCAGCGACCTCGGAAGTCGAATGCGCGATCCGCATCCCCTTGCCGCCGCCGCCGGCGGAGGCCTTGATCATGACGGGATAGCCGATTTCGTCGGCGATCTTCACCGCATGCTTTCCGTCCTCGATAACGCCGAGGTGGCCCGGCACCGTCGAGACCTTGGCCTTGGCGGCGGCTTTCTTGGATTCAATCTTATCGCCCATGGCGGCGATAGCGCCCGCGTTGGGTCCGATGAAGGCGATGCCGGCGTCGGTGAGCGCGCGCGGAAAAGCTTCCCGTTCGGACAGAAATCCGTAGCCGGGATGCACGGCTTGCGCGCCGGTCTTGCGGCAGGCGTCGACGATCTTCTCCATCACGAGATAGCTTTCCGACGCTGCCGGCGGACCGATCAGAATCGCCTCGTCGGCCATTTCGACGTGGAGCGCGTCGCGGTCGGCTTCGGAATAGACCGCGACCGTCTCTATTCCCATGCGGCGGGCAGTCTTGATGATCCGGCAGGCGATCTCGCCGCGATTAGCGATCAGAATTCGTTTGAACATTTTCTGCTTACTTGCAACCTTTGGGCGGGGATCTGGCCTTACGAGCCGGGCCGCAATCTGGCATGCGGGGGCGGATGTAACAATTCCGTCGTACAGCTAAACCGAACGGAGGCAATGGTCCAGAGCGGGAATTTTGCTGCTTTGAGGCCGCCGCAGATGCTAATCGAAAGAAACTCGCAGCCGGCCAAAAGGCTTGGACCACTACAAACAGATTTGATGTACGCCAAATGCGATCACCACTTTCCTTCTTTGCAATTGTGACGTTATCGATACGTCTTCCTGTCCTGTTGTTGGCAGTTCTCTCGGCGAGCCCGACTTGGGCCGCGAGCGCGATGGCTAGGGATGGCGGCACCCTTCAGCTAGGGGGTGTGACGTACAGGCTCGATGGCATCGACGCACCAGAGTTGGACCAGATGTGCATCGACGAGCACGCCGACGCCTGGGCTTGCGGCGTTGAGGCCCGTGATCAACTCTCCAAGTTGATCGGCAGCCGCCAGGTCCGCTGTGAGGATCTTGGCTTGGGTACGAGCTACAAGAAGCGGCATATCGGTATTTGCACCGTCGAGGGCGAAGGCGTCAGCTTAAACCAGCTTCTTGTTCGCCAGGGCTTTGCCTTGAATTTCGAGCCCTATGCAAGAGGACGATTCAGGGAGGACGAGGCTGGCGCCAAAGAAAATCGCCGGGGACTTTGGAAAGGCTGCTTTGTAGCGCCTCGGGAATTCCGTCGCGGCCGAAAGGACGGCGCGTTATTGGGCGACTCCTGCAGGCCGGACAAAGACCGCGAAATACGCGCGGTCCTCTTCCCGGATAGTCCCGCCATGCCGCCCGGTTGCAGCATCAAGGGTAAGCTTGCCGTGCGGGCCCGCGTCACCGGGAATGTCGGCGTCTACCACCTGCAGGGATGTCGCAGTTACCCTGCCCTGACAAAGCCGGACCGCTGGTTTTGCTCTGAGGAAGATGCCCAGGCCGCAGGCTTTCGGAAAGCGTATAACTGCCGGGCCACCGAGCCGGCTCGGATGTAACAATTCCGTCGCACAGCTAAATAACAAAAGAGACAACGGCTGTTAGGCCGGGGCATGCATGTCAGAGTTTGTCACGATTAGGACATCCGGGACCGCAAGCTGATCCTGTTCATTCCCGACGGACTGCGCGCGCTGAAGGTCACGTCCGAGACAGCGCTGGCGATGGCCGAGGTCCGCGACAAGGGCGTCAATTTCAATAGCGGCAAACAAAAAAACCGCGGGGAAGTAAGGCCCGCCGTCGCGATATTCGCCCTTGCGATCTGAATTTTACATCCCGATGTCGAATACATTCGGCAATTGCGCAAGCGGCAGCGTCGCCGCGCCGACGATGCTGGCGACCAGGGTCATCAGGGTACGATTGCTGCGGCGCTTGCCGCGCATCTGGCTGGCGAGCCACTCCAGTACTTCGGTATCGACGCCGACCGCGCGCGTTGGCGCCCAGCTTTCGATCGCCGTTTCTGGCGACAGCGCGACGGTGCGCGACGGCACCGGCAGGCCGGACGCGGAGGCCGCGTGATGCACGATCGCCTTGGCCAACAAATCGTCGAAACGTCCGTCGTCGCTGCGCTCGGCGGCAGCATCGTTGATTTCAAACAGCGCTTCGGCTTCCGCCCGGCTGACCGGCTGATGCTCGACGGCAGTCGCGGTCAGGATGCGCGCGCACCAGGCGGCGTCGTCGGCATCCAGCGCACGGGAAAAATGAACGCGGCCCTTGGTGGTGGGGCCCTCGCCGGTGATCACGCCATCGCGCACGATCGTGAGGGCAAGCGCAGCGGTGTTGCTGCAGGAGATCTTCGACGGTTCCAGCACGCCGGCGGGTTCGACGACGTTCGCGAGAGGGGCAGACATTGGTACTCTTCTTCCCAGTTTCTTCTTCGAGAGCCAGCATTTTCATGCGGGCGTAAACGAGTGGTTAATGATTCGAAACTCAGATCGCGAGTTTTTTAGATGGTTGCCGATTAGTCGCCGTGACCTCCGTCACGGTTCAGGGGGCCAAGGGATCGCAACCCGGTCCGGCGATGCGGCGCGCAGGCGGCAAGATCGCGGCAGTGGGTTTTAGAAACCGCTGTGGTTTTTCCTTGCAGCGAGGCGGGTCAAAAGAACATGCTAGGAGTTCTCAGAAAGCGCAGAAGAATATTCCCTTTTGCCCCCGGCCGTTCACTTAAGACGCGCCGCCCCCTATATTGGGAATAGCGAATTCACCTGTAACTCTAATGACATGAGGTCGTACCATGGCTCTTCAGATAGGCGCTGTGGCCCCGGATTTCGAGGCCGAAACCACCGAAGGCAAAATCAAATTCCATGACTGGATCGGAAGCAGCTGGGCGCTTTTGTTCTCGCACCCGAAGGACTTCACCCCGGTCTGCACCACCGAACTTGGCGCGCTGGCCAAGCTGAAGCCGGAATTCGACAAGCGCGGCGTCAAGCTGATCGGGCTTAGCGTCGATCCAGTCGACCGGCACGTGAGATGGTCCGAGGACATCAAGGAGACGCAGGGCGCGGCGCCGAATTATCCGATGATCGGCGATAGCGATTTCAAGGTATCAAAGCTGTACGACATGCTGCCGGCCTCCACCTCAGGCGACGCCGCCACGCGCACACCCGCCGACAATCAGACGGTCCGCAACGTCTTCGTCATAGGGCCGGACAAGAAGATCAAGCTGGTGCTGGTCTATCCGATGACCACCGGCCGCAACTTCCAGGAAATCCTCCGCGCCATCGATTCCCTGCAGCTAACCGCGAACCATCGCGTCGCCACCCCCTCGGACTGGAAACAGGGCGAGGACGTCATCATTGCCGGTTCGGTCACCGACGAGGAGGCCAAGGCCATCTATCCGCAAGGCTGGAAAGCGCCGAAACCCTATATCCGGATCGTGCCACAGCCCAAGTAGGCCCCAATCCAATACTCGTCATTTCCCGATGTGCAATTGCACATCGGGGATGCGCCTCTTGGCGCAGACCCGGATCCATACTCCCGATGGTGGCTATGGATTCCGGGCTCGCTCGTTTCACTCGCAATCCCGAATGACGGTTACCATTTGGCATCGTCGAATTCCCCTGCATATTCACGGCGACTTTTTCAACTACATATCCGCCCCGCATGAAGTTGCAGCGCTGCAACGAGCTTTACATGCGCCATCCCCGGTGAAAGCATCGCGTACGCGACATTGACAGGTTGGGGATCGCCGCCATGGAAACTAAACCTTCCCGAGACATGCGTGCCTCGGCGCTAACGGGCTTTCTTATCGCCATGCTGCTGGCAGCGCTGCCGGTTGCGGTATGGCTCGATTTGAAAAATCTCACAGAGGACGCGCTCAGAAGGCAGGCGACCGATCTCAATTCCGTCGTCAGCAGCGTCCGCGCCTATTACGCCTCAAATGTCGTAGGACGGGTTTTGGCACATCCTGGCGCGACCCAGGTCGTCCACAACTACGAGGCCATTCCGGGTGCGATTCCTATTCCCGCAACGCTGTCACTGGAGCTTGGCAAGGTCATAAGCGAACAACAGCAGAATATCAGCTATCGGTTCGTTTCCGACTTTCCTTTCAAAAACCGGGCGTCGCATCAATTGGACGAGTTTGAGAAGGCTTCCCTAAAAAGCCTGCGCGGTAATCCCGACCAGAAGCTCATCGACGCAGCCAATTCATTGTTTAGCGACCGTGTCCGGCTGGTCGCCCCGGTCATCATGGGCCCCGCTTGTGTCAGTTGCCACAACGTCCATCCTGAGAGCCCGAAGCGCGACTGGAAAGTCGGCGACGTCCGCGGCATTCAGGAGGTCTCGATCACGCAGCCCATCGCCGCCAATATTTTTTCGTTCAAGTACCTCCTTGCCTATTTCGCTCTCGCCGCGATCAGCGGCGTATCGTTTCTGGGCTTGCAACGCCGTCAAGCCAGGCAAATCCAGGGCATGAACCGCGAGCTCGAAACGACCAATGACTTTCTCGCAGCGCTTTCGCTAAAGATCTCGCGGTATATTCCACCCCAGATATACAAAAGTATTTTCAGCGGCGAGAAGGACGTGACAATTCATACCGAGAGAAAGAAATTGACGATCTTCTTCTCGGATATCCAGAATTTCACGGCCACCACCGAGCGTCTGCAGCCGGAGCAGATTACTCAGCTGCTCAACGAATATTTCACCGAAATGTCCCAGATCGCCCATGAGCATGGCGGCACAATCGATAAATTCATCGGCGACGCGATGCTGATCTTCTTCGGCGACCCCGAAACAAGAGGCGACAGGGCTGATGCCCAGGCATGCCTGCGGATGGCTTGGGGCATGCAGCGTCGCCTTCTCGAACTCAACGCAAAATGGCGGGCCGCGGGGATTGAGCATCCGTTCAAATCGCGAATGGGCATCAACTCCGGCTATTGCAACGTTGGCAATTTCGGGAGCTCGGACCGAATGGACTACACGATCATCGGGGCAGAGGCCAATCTGGCGGCGCGACTGCAGGCCATCGCCGAGCCGGGCGGCATCGTCATCAGCTATGAAACATTTGCGTTGGTGAGTGACGTCATTGCCGCCCATCCGTTGCCGCCGATCACGATGAAAGGCATCAGCCGTGAAGTCATTCCCTATTCGGTGGATAGTGTGCTCGACGCCTCGGCCAGAGGTGAAGTCATCGTCGAGCGCATGAAGGGGCTGGATTTTTACCTCGATCCCTCGATCGTGGATGCGCAAGGCGCCGATCGCATCCGGTCGATATTAGGAGACGCGATGGCTACGCTTGATCGACGACAACCAAAACCGACGCAGTAGGACGGACTTTGGAATCGCTTTAACACCTCTACGAATCCCGCTATCGTCAGGGATTCGACAAAACCCTGGGGGACGACGATATGGACGACGAAAAACCCATCCTGGAGCAAGCCGCAGATGCGATGAGCAGCGCCGCCAACGCGACCACGGACGCTGCCAAGACAGCGGTCAAAAAGGTCAGGAAGGCCGCCAAGAAAATCGCGAAGAAGATGACGCCGAGGAAGAAAGCGGCGAAGAAATCCAAGAAGGCCGTCAAGAAATCTTCGGCGAAAAAGTCGCCGAAAAAGGCTGCCAAGAAAGCCCGCAAGAAAGCCGGCAACAAAGCCAGCAAGAAAGCCGCTAACAAGAAAGCCGCTAAAAAGAAAAAGAAGGCCAGGAAGTCGAAGCGCTGATCGCTGATCCCGGCGCGCAAAGAGCCTCCGGAAGAGGGTCCGGGGGCTCTTGGCGACTTAAGCTTAGTCAGGCTCGCGCGGGCCGGTTGACGAGAAACACCGCGCCGGCGCAGGCAATCATGCCCGCTATCGCAACCGTGTCGAGCCGCTCGCCGAACAGGACATACGCCATCACGGCGGTGACCGCCGGAACAAGGTAGAACAGGCTCGCTACGGAGGTAGCCGCCGAGCGCCGGATCAGCCAGTATAACAGCCCGATCGATCCGATCGATAGCACCACCGCAAGCCAGGCCAGCGACAACACGAACTCGCTGGTCCAGTGCACCACATTGGTCTCCAACAGCCCCGCGCCGATGCCAAAGAAAAGCATCACCGCGATGTACTGCACGAGATTGCCCGCCCGCCAGTCGATCCGGCCGCAATAGCGCCTCTGGTACAGCGTGCCTAAGGTGATGCCGACCAGCGACACGCCCGAGGCCAGCCATCCCCAGCCCGCCTCCCCGCTCATCGGGCGATCGTGCAGGATCAGCACCACGCCGCCGAGCCCTAGCAATAGCCCCGTCCATTGCAGCGGGGTGACGCGTTCGCCGAGCCAGCGGTTCGCCAGGGTCGAAGTAAGGATGGGCTGCAGGCCTGGAATCAACGCCGAAAGGCCGGCAGGGATCGAATGCGCGATCGCGATCGCGGTCCCGCCGAGATAAAGTCCATGCACCAGAATGCCCGCGACCACGCTGTGGGCAATACCGATGCGGTCAGGCCATTTCGGCCTTGCGATCGCAAAGATGATCGCCATCAGCCCGACCACCACGGCCATGCGGATCGCGAGATAGGTCAGCGGTTCAGCATTGTGCAGCACATACTTGGTGGCGATAAAGCCGGTACTCCAAAGCACGACGAAAACCGCCGGCGCCGCGCGGGCAGCAAGATTCTCAGGATTATGATTCATGCCGACCTGAGTGCCCGATCATGTGTTGTGCCGCAATGCCGATCTGCGCGGGCTCGCTCGCGCGGGATGACATGACTCGGATGGGAAGTAAGCAATCGCTAGACGCGCGCCGGAAATACGGCGCGTCCGTTTCAACGCGTTCGAATTGATGAAGAGCGGGAAATCCTTCCGCGGCGTGCGCCGGATGCTGCGCACCGCGCCTCCCTTGGCCGTCATCGCCCGACATGTGCGGACGTGGGGACGCTTTAGGCCAGCGGGCTCATCCCAAGATCAAAACTCTTCCGGGCAGGGATCGACGATCTTCCAGAGTTCTGTGCCGTTCTTGACCTTCTTCATCTCGGTGGTCAGCCCGCCGTTGCGGTGGATCCAGTCTTTCACCGGCTCCGGATAGTAGGACATCAGGTCCGATGTCCCCTCAGAACTGGTGACCTTGATCCCGAAGGTGAAGGCCTTGTCGTAATAGGCCTGATGAAAGCCAAGGCTGGCGCGCGGCGTCACGCAAATCTTGTTCATCGGCACGATGCCGAACACCAGCGTGCAGGCCGAATTGCAGATGCCGTCGATGATCACGCGCTCGCGGCGATCACGGATGCGCTGGTACTTTACCTTGTATTCCTCGACGTAACCGCCGTGATCCCTGGTGATGCGCAGATCCGCGCGGGCCGGCGCGGCGACCAAAAGCGGAAGCAACAGCAGGGCGAAAGGCGTGATGCGCATGGATCGGTCGAGAACCGGTAGAGCCTGTCGGGACGCGGGAAACCCGGTCCCCTAAGCAGACCAGAGGGCAAAACTCTGGCCGGACTGTGTTGGAGCCTCCTTAAGCACCCCGAACGGAGCGAAAAATCCCGTCCTGCGACGAATTTTCCTCCCTTTTTGGGGTATTGCGGTCTGGATGAGAACCGTACTTGGCCTAGAATGCCCCGCGTCATCCGATTTTTTGGAGAATCCAGATGTCCCACCCAAAAATCCTTTTTGCCGCCGCCATTCTGACCGCCCTGGCCGTGGCACCGAGCTTGGCGCAGGCCCGGACCCACTATCCTCGGCTTTATGGGTTACCCTACGAAATCAGCTACAATCACAATTACGGCCCCGGCCCCCGGCCCGGCACCTTCACCTATTATGACGGTCCTTCGACCGTTCACTGTGCGCAGAGCGCGGCGACCTATCGCGGCGCGGATCGCCGCCGCTATCCCTGCAACTGATCCGGCCGATATCGTCTGCCAGCGCGCACGTCTCGAACCCATCGCCCGGAATTCCGGGCGATGGACAACACCGGCCGAAAGACCGTTGAGGCCGATACCGATCTCGTAGCGTGGACGCCGCGCGGCGATGTCGTTGAACTGCAGTGACGGCAGCGACGCGTCGCCGACTAGGTCGACGAAAAGGCGGCCAACACGCGCGCCGTTTTTGTGGCCGGTTATCGAATTTCCCCGGACGAACTTGGTACAAATCGGCAAACAGGTGTTCCGCCGACAGGGACACTGGACCGTAGCCCTTCTCCGCCAACTCTGATAATCGAAGGCGCCCGAATATCTTTCGGCCGATGATTTTCACTGCCTGGTTAGTGCCCAAGAAATCGGGGATCCCGCTAACTCATTGAAAACATTGATGCGCTCGTAGCTCAGCTGGATAGAGCATCGGACTTCGAATCCGAGGGTCGGGAGTTCGAATCTCTCCGAGCGCGCCAGCCGTCCACGGTCCGTTCCGGAGACATAGGGAACAGGTCGTACCTAAGGCATGGGTAACACTTTCCCCAAGTTTCGAAGCTGCACTCGGCATTAGCCGGAAAGCCAACGACGCCACAAACCCGCTCCCACCACGTGATGCGGGTGCCTCGTCTTCGCCTCGGAACCGCTACTCGAAGATCCTTCTCGTACGGCACGACCTGAACGGGTGCGACGCCACGCGATTTGAATGATCCTGCCGGAACTTCGCTTAAAACCTGAACGTTGCTTCGGTGTATTCGATTCCGGAGAATGCAATGACCGTGGAGATCGCGATCCCGTGAAGCTGTTTCGCCGGTGCGGTTCCGACGAAGCCGTTTTCTTGCCAAGCGAAGACATCCTGAAACAGGCGCCTGATATCAATACTCTCGATTAACTAGCGGAGGTCCGACCATGTGGTGGACCCTGATCATCGGTCTGGTTCTTGCTTACCCGGCATTCGAGATGGTCGAGGAATGGCGCCTTCAGCGCGCCGCCCAGAAAGACCTTGTTGAAATGCGGAGACACGCAGCCTCTGGCCACCGGTGGGATGCCACACGAGGCCAATGGGTGGGGTGATTTATAGGTCCACCATGCGTTTCCTCGCAGTCGTCACCGTTGCCGGTCTTTTCCTGCTTTGCTCTGTATTGCTCAGTTCGCCCTCGGCTAGTGCGTAGCACAACTCGCCTACCCCTCACCTCTCCTCGTCCGGATGTAGTCAAGCTAGCAAGGGATCTCCCGCACTTTCGTCAGCTTGATCATGTGAACCGGAAGCGCGCAGCACCGCGACCGGCATCTCAGCGCAGCCTCAAGCCGTCGGCCGGAGCGTTCCGCCGTGCCACCATCGGGTCCGGACGTGGTCGGCCAAGGCGAAGCACGCGAGGTTAGACGGAGCGGAGGTTCGCCCGCGTCACTGAATCGCCGCTCGCGAACAGTGTAACCTCATGTCCAAGCTCAACCGATTCCTATGCTCAGTCACGCCGCTTGGAGTTCGCATCTCTCCAAGCGCGCCAACTGGCTACCAGGTGCCGAAGTCGAAGAAGCCAAATCGCGGCTGCTGCGCCATCAGAATCCTCGGCGGGGCTACATGGCTCTTCGCAACCTTGCGTTTTCGTTGCAGCTTCGGCTCCGGCTTTGTCGGATTTGATGATGCTGACTGGCTTGCATCGGACGATGGCAGTTGCGCGAGCGCCTCCCGCGCACCCGCCTTCGCCGAGACGCCGGCAGCCGTTGTCGGGACCGGCGCAGGGACGCTGGACCCTGCCTGCGCGGTCGGTAGAGGAACGATGGTAGGAATGCTGGTATCAAACACGACGCGCTCCGGCCATTTCCGATCGGAGTGAATGCGAATAGGCGGCATACCAGCTTCGGTCCTGTCCGCAGCCGGTGTCTTCGGCAGGAATGCATCCGAAACAAACAGCAGCGCCAGCAACACGCCGCCGACAAATAAAAAATACCGGGCCAAAGGCATTTTAGTATCGCTCCATCCGCGCTGCGGCCGCGGATCCTCCGTTTAACTGGGGTTGGCGCGATTGGTTCCTAGTGCTGCCATGGGCTAATAACGACGATGTTACCGCTCCGTTAGCCTTGCGGCAGGTCCCGGCGCTAGATGTGACTGGCTGCGACCAGCGAGCATTTCGCTCGATCGGCATTGATATTGACGTGACCGACGTGCAGCCGGGCGAAGGTCTTGCGGCTCTTCATGTTGACGGTGTCGCGAATTAGCCGCTTGCGATCGGTCAAATGGCTCCCGTCCCTGCGGGCAAAGGAGCAGAA
Organism: Bradyrhizobium sp. URHD0069; assembly: GCF_000701345.1. Classification (GTDB taxonomy): domain Bacteria; phylum Pseudomonadota; class Alphaproteobacteria; order Rhizobiales; family Xanthobacteraceae; genus Bradyrhizobium. Next base: position 82,562 of record NZ_JNIJ01000028.1, read on the forward strand.
AATCTCGATGTCCTTGATCGCGTAGTCGTTGGTGTTTCGTAGTGTGAAGGTGACCAGAGCTTTCGACCCCAGCCCGCCCCGGCGCCAGGACTGCGACGAAATCTTGAGGCCATCGAGGGGCGCCCTCTCCACAGGAGCGATCGCCTCTGCGGTCGCCGGATTGAACTCGATCTCGCTCGGCCCAGTTTTCGTTTGCGTCGCCTCCGTCTCTGGCGATTGTGCGGGCTCGGTGGCGGCGGCGGTGGCAAGGCGCACCGGTTCGCCTTCGGCCGTATGGTTGCCGGCCCCCGACAAGGCCGTCCACGCCCCGAGCCCGGCGATCAGGACCGCCGATAGCCACAGCAACCGGGAATTTAGCTGTCTAGCCGCGATATTTTCGGCGGCGCCTGAAAAGCCGCCATCACCCCCTCCGGTGAGCCTCGCGAGGCCGGAAAACCCTGTCAATTCGACGCGATGTAGCGCGGTATCCATGGTCATGCCATCGACAGGCGGCGAAATGCACTGCTGCACCGCACGGCAAAAGCGGCACGGCGTTGCCGCACGATTCCGCCGCTGTTCCATCAATCGGCGAAACCTAAATTGGTTTCATCCAAGTACAACAATATAGCCTAGTCGGGTCAAAGGATGGCCATGGCGGAATGCGACCGCTAAAACTGAGTGCTGGAGCCGCGCCGCAGCCCACGAGAGGCGCCGCAGCAAGCGACTTGCAACAGACAAATGGGGAGACCGACGATGCCGATAGTCACCTGGGACCATGTTCATTTGCGCAGTCCCGATCCCGAAGCGACTGCGGCATGGCTTGAAGATATCCTCGGCGGCGTGATCATCCGCGGCCCCGGGCGGATCGACGTCAAGCTCGGCGGCGCCAACCTGTTCATCGCGCCGGTCACGCCGGGCGATGGCGTCAACACGCCACCGGTGACACCCTATCAGGGACTGGATCATTTCGGGTTGACCGTAAAGGACATCGATGCGGTAGCCGCCGAGATCAAAGCCAAAGGCGTCGAGTTCACGAAAGAACCGACGACGATTCGGCCGGGCGTCCGCGTCTGCTTCATTCGCGGTCCGCAGGGCATCTCGATCGAGCTATTGGAGCGCGACAAGAAGTATGCGTAAGCCGCACCGCGAACGGCAGGCGACCCCGGTCATGCTGCCCGGCGAGATTTCGGACGGATTCCCGGCCAAGCTACCGCATTGACGGTGCCTGCCCCGCTTTGGCATAACAGCATACCGGCTCCGTCGTGACGGATGTCGTAACCGGCCACATCATGAAAAACGGTCTGTATTCGATCCACGTCAGCCTGCAGGATGGCCGAACCGGCAAAGGCAGCGGCGTGATCATGTTCCGGGACGGCAAGATCCTGGGCGGCGACGCCTATCTGTTTTACACCGGGAGCTATACGGCGAAGGGCAATACCTTCAAGGGCGAGGTGCTGGTCCAGCGCCACACCAGCAGTCCCGATGCTAACCCTCTGTTCGGCGAGCCGAGTCCGGTCGGCATCGGTGTCTCCGGCACGTTCACCGATGCGGCGGCTGTGATGGATGGCACGGCGCTTGTCGGCAAGGCCAGCCAGATCTTCAGGGCGACCTTGCGCAAACTGGCCGAGCTCGACTAAGGCTCCATTTCGATTGAATCGAAAAGGAGCTTAGATTCCTGATTCGACGCGTTTTCTTGACGCGAACCAGGCTCCCACTTCGCTTGAAAACGATCTTGCCCATCTGCGCCCGCTATTCGGCGGCCTGCTCCAGCGGTGCAATCCGGGGAAGGATGATCTGGATTCGGGTGCCTCCCCCCGGCTCGGAATCGAGGTCGAGCCGGCCGCCCAGACGATTCGTGACGATGCTGTAGACGATATGCAGGCCAAGTCCGGTGCCGCCCTGGCCGCGGCGCGTCGTGAAGAACGGATCGAACGCACGGCGGCGGACGTCAAGGCTCATACCGCAACCATTGTCGGAAAAAAGAATCTCGACGTTATCCTTGCCAGACTCGCGTACCTGAATATCCACCGTGCCGGGCTTGCCGTCGGGAAACGCGTGCGCCACCGAATTCAGAACCAGATTGGTGAGCACCTGCCCGTACGGCCCGGGATAGCTGTTCATGGTGAGATTAGGCTCGCAGTCGATGGTGAGCGTCAGATTACGCTTTCGCAAGCCCGGCCGCAGGCTCATCACGACCTGCTCGGTCAGATCGCCGAGGTCGAAGACGCGTTGATCCGAGTAATTCCGGTCGGCGGCGACCTGCTTGAACGACTGGATCAGTTCGGCCGCGCGATTGAGATTGGCGACCAGCTGTGAGGAAGCATCGCGGCTGGTTTGAAGAAAGTCATTCAGGCTGGATCGCCTGAGATCGCCGCGCGCCACCTCGGCGACGAACAATGCCGTCTTGCGCTCCAGCGACGAGGCGACCGTCAGGCTGATGCCAACGGGGTTGTTGACTTCGTGAGCGACGCCCGCCACCAGCCGGCCGAGCGCGGCAAGCTTCTCCGCCTCAATCAGCGAATTTTGCGTCTCCCGCAAGTTGCGCAGTGCCGCTTCGGCGGCATCCTTGGCCTTGCGCATCTCCTGCTCGCCGCGCTTGCGGTCCCCGATGTCGAGCGCGACGGTGACGATGTGTTCGATTTCGCCGTCCGCGTCGAGCAGCGGAAGCTTGTTTACCAGCCAGTGCCGCATGTTGCCGGAGTAGTCGATATATTCTTCCTCATAGAATCCGAGCTCCCTGCCCGCCGCCAACACCCGCTTGTCATGCTCGTCGGTCTTCTGCGCGCCGTAGCGCGACATCAGGTCGGTCGTGGTGTGGCCGATCGCATCCTTGGGCTCGATGCCGAAAACGCGGGCCATGTAGCGGTTCATCAGGACATAGCGAAGCTGTTTGTCCTTGACGTTGATCATGGCGGGCACCGTGTCGACCACTTGTTGCAGCAGCCGCCGGCCTTCGGCGATCGCGTCCTCGGCGCGCTTCTGATCGGTGATGTCGCGCAGCGTTCCTTCGTAGCGGATGATCTCGCCGATTTCATCGCGCACGGCGGTGGCGCTGTCGGCGAGCCAGAGCACCGTCCCGTCGCGCGCGCGAACCTGATATTCGAATTCGCGCACCATTCCGTCGCGCTGCATCAGCGACTGGTATTCCGCGCGCGCCGCCGGATGCACGTAAACCGTATCCGCGATATCGCCGATGCTGTTGATCAAATCCTCCGGCGTGTCATATCCCATCATGCGCGCCAGCGCCGGATTGGCATTGAGAAGCGCGCCGCCGGGCGTGGTCACATATATGCCTTCGACGGAACCTTCGAACAGCTTGCGATAGCTTTCCTCGGCGAGGCGCTGCTCGGCCAGGGCACGCACGGCCGCCTCGCGCGCCGCGTCGGCGTCGACAAGCGTGCGGCGGAACACTTCGGCGGCGCGGGCGATATCACCGATTTCGTTGTTCACATCGGTGGCGGGAATCGAGGCGTCCTTCTTGCCCGCGGCCAGCGCGCGGATAGAGGCCGCGATCGAGGCCAGCGGACGCACGGTGCGGCGAACCACGAACAGCGCTGCCAGAAGCCCGACCAGCACACCGGCCGTGCCGAGTACGATGCTTTGCCACTTGGCTTCAGTCAGCGTCCGCGCAAACTTCCGCGACAGAATCCGCCCCCGCCGTGCACTGGCCTCACGCAGCAATTCCGTGACGCGTCCGATCAGGCGGCCCTCGGCGCCGAGAACCTCCCTGTCGATATCCGCGATCTGACGCTCGCGAAGCGATATCGCAATGATCGCCTGCGCATAGTTGTCGACAGCCGTACGCAGTTTCGGATCTGGTATCGTCAACGTTCTCATGCTTTGGGCGGCTTGCTCGGCAGCCCCTGGATTGCGCGCGAGCAGCGCCGACGCGATACGGCTTTGCGTCTGGAACAATGTCGACGCAATAGCCGGCTCGGGGGTATCCGCAATGGCGGCATCGAATTGTTCGCGCAGCGGCGGGAGCCCGATGATCAATTCGGCGCGGCGATCGATCAGCGCGGAAATACGCTCAATGCCAATGCGATAGGTCGACAGCCGCTGCGTGACCCCATCGATCATGTCCTGTTGCTCGGGTGCGAGTTCGAGACGGGTCTTCTTCAAAATCTCGCCCAGCGATGCTGCGGCTTCCGCGACTTGGTTGGATTGGGTGCCAGGGTCGGTGACGAAGTCACGGGCAGCGAGCCGCAATTCGTTCATACGGCGATCGATATCCTCAGCCAGATCGTTGACGCTCTGCAGCCGCTGCAGTTCGGCAAAGGTTGAATCGATCTGGCGGATGGCGAGGACGCTGGCGATGCTGGTAATCGTGATCACGGCCAGCAACAGCAGGAAGCTGCCAAACGTCAGCTGGCCGATCGACAGCGAGAAAGAGCGTGTTCTCTGCAGCAAGGCCGCAAATGCAGATGGCATGGTTATTAAGACCGGGCTCCAATCTATCGTAGTATATACGACGTATTGGAGGTCCGAGGGAACACGCTCGAAACAGTCCTGCGGCTAGCAATGCGCGGCAGACGGTGCTGGGCGGGCATCGTCTTGCCGGCTACTGGCCTCCAAACTGCGGAATTCCGGCGCTGCCGAGGGCCTCCGCGCCGAGCGGATGACGAAATCTGTACGGCCGACGACGGTGCCTTTCTGGCGGCAACCGCTGTCCCCGAGACAGCCCGAACTCGGGCCGGATGCTGTTTCGGCCCCCCTTTTGCGGCCCGGCACCATCGCCTGCGCGACCTGATTAGAGCGGATTGCTCAGGCAGCTCCTTCCGTCGCTGCCTTGCACGGTGGTATCGTCATCGCGGCCACGCCGATCACGACGCAGCCGAGGCCGATCCACGCCGTCGGAGAGTACCGAGATTGTGCACCCCGGATCAGCCGCGCACGACCCCGTGAAGAACGGCGTGCAGCGCAGCATCCGGAGAGTGTCTCCTCTTCTCCTGCATCACACCGCGCCGACTTCGAAGACTTCGCCGTCATAGCCGGCCTCTCGGGGAATGCGAAGCTGACGGCCGCCGTTGAGTTTCGTCATGACCGGCATCACGGTCACGATCGGCTTGCCCCTGCTGTCGCTGAACGCGGCCGTCACGCTTGTTTGCTTGCCGAGCCTGATCAGGTTGCGCGTGGTCGGGAACGGCAGCTTGAACCGCCCGCTTTCGCCGCCTTCCACCGCCTCGCGCGGCGATACCCAGATCGAATCGGTGGATTCCTTGCCGTCGTGGGCACCGACCTGTTCCGGCGGAGCGGCGGCAAGAAAGAACCAAGTGTCGAACCGCTTCGGCATGCCCTCGGGCGTAATCCAGTGCGCATAGGGCACGAGTTCATCGAGCGCCAGCAGCATTCCGTTGTCGGTGAGGACCTTTAAAAATGTCGTCTTGCCCTCGCACAAGGCGGTGCGATTGGCAGCTTCGATCTCGCTAGCTCGCTTCGCATCAATCAAGCTCTTCGAGCCACGCGGCCGCGCCAGCAGAATGCCGCTTTCCTCGAAAGTTTCGCGGATCGCGGCAATGCGGAAACTCAAACCGGCCGCGTCGAGCCCCTCGCCGCCGGAATAAAGCTCAGGTCTCGCGATGATCTCCTGATCGCCCTTGTCGACGCTGCCGCCGGGAAACACCAGCGCGCCCGAATTAAAGTCGATCTCATAATGGCGCACCATCATAAAGACTTCGATCTCGCCACTCGTAGCCGCGCTGTCGCGCAGCAGCAGGATGGTCGACGCCGGACGCGGTGCAACGACTTCGTTAGACATGAACCTCACTCCTTCCTCATCCTGCAGGAGCGGCCTCTTGGCCGCGTCTCGAAGGATGAGAAGCAAATTGGCTCATGGTTCGAGACGCGAGAAGATGCGTTCCTCACCATGAGGATTTCGTTAGCCCGCCGCGCTGGATTGCGGCTGCAGGTTCGCGCGCCTATCGACCCGCGCCACCCGCGAGAGCAGATAATCCACTTCGGCCTTTGCGGCGGCAGTAATGCTCGAACCCGGCTTGCGTTGCGCGCTCGAAGCGATCACGCCGCGCTTCTGCAGCACGTACTTTCGCACGGCCAGTCCGGCGCCGGGCTGCTGTTCGTAGCGGATCAGCGGCAGATGGGCGTCGAACAGATCGTGCGCCGCATCGCGCTTGCCCGCCTTCGACAACTTCACCACGTCGATCAGCAATTCCGGGAAGGCGTAACCGGTCATCGCGCCATCGGCGCCGCGCTCCATCTCGAAATCGAGAAACAGCCCGCCATTTCCGGTGAGGATCGAGAGCGGCCGCAGCGAGCCGTCCTTCTGGAAACCGCGCAGCGTGGAAATCTTTTCCAGTCCCGGCCAATCCTCGTGCTTGAGCATTACGCAGGATGGGCTGTCCATCACGATCTTGCGGATCACGGCGGGGGTCATGATCACCGTGAGCGTCAGCGGATAGTCCTGCAGCACCCAGGGAATGTCGTCCCCAATCGCGTCTGTCGCCTGTTTGAAGTAGCCGATGATCTGATCGTCGGTTCGTAAATGCGGCGGCGGCGCGATCATCACGCCGGCGGCTCCCGCATCCATTGAGGCACGTGCCAGCGAGCGCATCGTCGCAAATCCTGGCGCCGAGACGCCGACGATGATCTGCATGTTCTTCGCCCGTTTGACAAAGCGGATCGCTACCTGCTCGGCCTCGGCAGCGTCAAGCTTCGGTGCCTCACCCAAAATGCCGAGTACCGTGACGCCATCGCAGCCGACCTCGGCATAGAAATCCGTCAGCCGATCGATCGATTTTTCGTCGATGCGGCCGTCATCGTGGAATGGCGTCGGCGCAATCGCGAAGGTGCCTGCGGCTTTATGGGTGAGTTTCATGATCGGTCCTTTTTCTGGGTAATTCAGGAATGGTCCGTAGGACCAGACCTCAGATGTGCAATTGCACATCGGGCAATCTCGAAAATCCGGGTTCGCTGCTGCGCATCGCCCCGGAATGATTTTATTTACGCCGACGCCGGTAGTGACGGAGTGTCAAAACCGGCGCGCGCCCATCTTGATCTCTTCCTCGGAGAAGAAAATCTCCTCGGCGTGTTCGACGACATCCTGCGCCTTCCAGCCTTGATGCGGCGGCTTCCAGCCCGGCTTTTCCATCATCCGCATCTCGCGCACGCCACGCGGGCCGGAAACGCCGAGCACCTTGCCGGTCTGGTCGCCCGACAAATCACTGACCATGTATAGCACGGCCGGCGCGATGCCATCAGGCCCCAATGCGGCGCCGGGGTTGTCTATATAGCGCGGCAGATCCTCGGTCATGCGGGTCAGCGCGCCGGGCGCGAGCGTCCAGATGCGGATGTTGTATTTCCGGCCCTCGATCGCCAGCACGTTCGACAGCCCCCAGATGCCGCCCTTGGCGGCGCCGTAATTGCTCTGGCCGAAATTGCCGATCAGGCCCGAAGTCGATGACGTATTGACGATGACGCCGCCGCCGTTCTCCCGCATCCAGCGGAACACCGGCTGGGTGACGCAGAACGTGCCCTTCAGATGCACCTTCAACACCTTGTCCCAGGCGGCTTCGGTCGCCTTGGCAAAAGTCTGGTCGAGCAGAATGCCGGCATTGTTGACGAGAATGTCGGCACGACCGAAATGCTTGATGGCATCGTCGAACACCGACTGGCCGCCTGCCATGGTCGAAATGTCAGCGCCGTTGGCGATTGCGCGGCCACCTTCCGCCCTGATCGCGTCGACTACCTTCTGCGCCATCGAGACATCGGCGCCGCTGCCGTCACGGGGTCCACCGAGGTCGTTGACCACGACAGCGGCGCCTTCCCGGGCGAACAGCTTTGCGTAGGCCTCACCGAGCCCGCCACCCGCGCCAGTGATCAGCGCCACCTTGCCGTCGAGCAGTCCCATGATGTTCTTCTCCCGTATCGTCGTTTTATCCGCCGTCATGGCCGTGACAAGCACGGCCATAACGACATCATTTGGAGTGCGCGCCGCGCGTTAATTTCATCCCAGCACGGTCTTGCCGCTCTTGATGACGGCGACGTTGCGCGCCTTCACCTTGGCCTCGAACGAAATCACGTTGCCGTCCTTCCACAAATCCATCGTCACGATCTCACCCGGATAGACCGGGGACGAAAACCGCGCGACGTGCTGCTTGAAGGCAGACGGATCGTAGTCGGCATAGGTCTGCAAGACACCGCGGCAGGTGATGCCGTAGGTGCACATGCCGTGCAGGATCGGCTTTGGAAAGCCGGCGCGCTTGGCAAATTCCGGATCGCTGTGCAGCGGATTGCGGTCGCCGCAGAGCCGGTAAACCAGCGCCTGATCCGGACGCGTCGAGATATCGATTGATTTGTCCGGCGCGCGGGTCGGCACCTTGTGCGGCTCCGGCTGCCCTTCCGAAGGCCCGCCAAAGCCACCGTCGCCGCGCGCAAACCGCGACGACACCAGCGTCGCCAGTTCTTCGCCCTTCTCGTTCTTGAGCACCGTCTTGTGCCGGATGACGGCGCCCTTGTCCTTGCCCTTGTCGAAGACGTCGAGCACGCTGGAATCGGCGGTGATATGAGCGGCGACGGCAAGCGGCCTGTGGAAGGTGATATCGCGTTCGCCATCGACCACCATCACGCGATTGAGGTTCATTTCACCAGGCCCGGCTCCCCATGCCGCGACGGAGGCAAATGTCGGGACAACCTTCAAGGCCCGAGGCGTGGCTGTGGCTTCGTTGACGAAAGCGAGTTCCTTCTCGTCCATCGGGTCCGCGCCCATCCCGATGCCATGGGCGTACAGCATCACGTCACGATCGGTATATGCGTATTTCTGGCCAAGGTTCTTCAGCGCCATCAGCGCGTCGTACTCGATCGGCATTGCGGCATTCCCTTCGGCATTCGTTCCCTCGTCATGCCAGCGAAAGCGGGCATCCGGTAATCACCGACGTCAGTGCTTACTGAATCCCCCCCTGCGCGGGGATGACCGTTCTTTGCATTGCTGCGCGCTGACGCAACTTCGACCTCACACCGGCGTAAAGAACGGCAGCGGCGCGCCGTCGGTCGGCTTGAACACCACCTTGACCTTCTGGCCGATCTTCAACGTGTCGATGTCGCAGTCGACAAAGTTAGTCTGCAGCGATGGGCCTTCCTTCAGCGTGACGTAACCGATCGCGTAGGGTCCGCTCGCGGATTTGCGCATCAGGCTGAAGGTATAGATTGTGCCCTCGCCCGAGCTTTCCTCCCACACCGTCTTGTCGGAAAAACAGAACGGGCAGATCGATCGCGGAAAGTAATGCGGCTCGCCGCATGCCGTGCAGCGCTTGATCAGGAATTTGCCTTGCGCGGCCGCATCCCAGAACGGCTTGGTTTCGGGATTGCCCTGCGGCGTCGGATATTTCTTCGCTTCCGCCATCACGCACGCTCCAGAATGCAGGTTGAGGCGGCGTGACGCACACCGAGCAGTCCGCCGGTGCCATGGGCGATGGCTAGATCGCAGTTCGGCACCTGCACTTTCGGGTGCGCCTCGCCGCGCAGCTGCCGCACCGCTTCGATGATCTTGGTCATGCCGCCGCGGTTAACGGGATGATTGCTGCACAGGCCGCCGCCGTCAGTGTTGAACGGCAGCTTGCCGACGCCGGAAATCAGGTTGCCGTGGGACACGAACTTGCCGCCCTCGCCTTTCTTGCAGAAGCCGAGGTCCTCGAGTTGCATCAGCACCGTGATCGTAAAGCTGTCGTAGATCGAGGCGTATTTGATGTCCTTTGGCGTGACGCCCGCCTCTTCGAAGGCCCGAGGGCCCGACCAGACGCCGGCGGAATAAGTCAAATTGAGATCCTTGCCGCCGCGTGGCCCCTTCATCGCTTCGCCGTGCCCGATCATCCGCACCAGTGGCTTCTTCAGGCTCTTGGCGATTTCGGGCGTTGTCACGATCAGCGCGCCGCCGCCGTCGCTGACGACGCAGCAATCCAGGCGATGCAGTGGATCTGATATCATCGGCGAGTTGAGCACGTCCTCGACCGTGACCACGTCCTTGAGCATCGCATGCGGGTTGTATTGGGCGTGATGGGAGGCTGCGACCTTGATCCAGGCCAGCTGTTCGCTGGTGGTGCCGTAGTCGTGCATGTGGCGCATGGCACACATGCCGTAGGCGTTGTGGGTGGTCGCGCCGTAGGCGGCCTCGAAATCAACCTCGGCGCCCGCGGCGCGCGGCGGCATCGCCCCGGTGCGCGGCTTGCCCGCCAGCGTTATCAGCGCAATCGAGCATTTGCCGGCGGCAATCGCTTCCGCCGCATGACCGAGATGGATCAGGTACGAACAACCGCCGGTTTCGGTAGAATCGATGTGGCGCACCTTCAGCCCGAGGTAATCGACCATCGGCCAGGCGCCGCCCGGGGCGTCGCCGGGGCAAAAATAGCCATCAACATCGGCCTTCGTTAAGCCAGCGTCTTCCAACGCGCCCTTGGCGACTTCGGCATGCAGCTGTGCAGTGGATTTATCGGGTGCGTGCCGGGTTGGATGTTCGTAAATCCCGGCAATGTAGGCCTTGCCCTTGATACTCAATATACGCTCCGCTGGCGTTTCTTCGTCCCAGCGGTTTTTCTGGCCTGTCAGCGCCGCCTTGGCAAGCGGCGAAATATTCCGTCAGGCGAGACGGGTATACGCTAACTCTTTCCGTCGTCCCGGCGAACGCCGGGACCCATAACCACAGGCGTTCGTCGTTATCGCGAACTGGTGCCAGCTTTCGCAAAACGTAGATCGGTGGCTGATGGGGTGGACGGCCCCCTACGGCATCAGTGTGCCAGAATGAGGTTGTTGCAAATCTCAGACAAGGGAGCCGTCCGTGGACCAGATTATCCGCATTGGAATGGATACGTCGAAGCATATTTTTCAGCTGCATGGGGTCGATGCCGCGGAGCGGCCGGGGTTGCGCAAGCGGCTTCGGCGCAACGAGGTGTTGGTGTTTTTTGCCAAGCTGCCGCCGACGGTGATTGGAATGGAGGCGTGCGGCGCAGCGCATGACTGGGCGCGGAAGTTACGCAAGCTAGGCCATGAGGTGAAGCT
>NZ_JNIJ01000029.1 GCF_000701345.1 Bradyrhizobium sp. URHD0069
TACGCATCAGCGCCGTTCGTCTGCGCGCCGCAAATCGCTCACGAGGTTCAACCCGCCCTGCGATTGCGAAATGCGCGCCCGACGCTGTCGCGTCCACCGCATCCCACCCCGCGTCCGTGACGATCGCGATACGCCCCTCTCATGGGGTGAGACGGCGAGGCTTATAGATTTGATTTGGGTAAAACGGGAAGCGGAATATTTTTGCAAACAGGGCTGGACTACCCAAATCAGATTGATCCCGTTCAACAAATTCGCACCGCCGCGCGGCTCGAAGGATGACCCCACCCAAGCCGGGTGGGCACTCGTTGGCACGTAGCCGGAAGCGTATCGATGCGAGTTTGATGAAGGCCAGACAGTTGGCCTCCCTGATCCAGCCCGCGTCGTATCCACGATCCGCGAGTAACATCGTTTGTGGAAGCAATGAGCTGAGCAGAACCGAACACAGCCGCATTGTCCTTTTCGAGGATTGCTCGGCGTTCACTCGCGTTGCTGCCTGCACACTCGCGCTGTCTTTCTCAATTGAAGACAGACAAGACATGATGCCCGGCGCAAGGCCGGGCATGGCGAACTTGGACGGAGGCGGCTTATTTTGCTGCCTGCATTTTGAACCACGCTCTCAGGGCTTCCGCGTCGGATCGTCGGCCGGATTTTCGTAAATCGTGTCGGTAGGCCCGGTACCGGTGATCAGGACGACCACGGGCTCGTTGCTGGTCATCGCGAAGTGCGGCGCGTTCGAAGGTTCGGTGTAGACTGAACCGACGGGCAGCGTCTTGAGCTTGGCCTTGTCGAACTGCACGCCATAGCCGAAGTGCCAAGTGCCCTGGATCACGGTCCCGACCCGGTCACCAGCATGATGGTGCGCTGGGATTTGCGCTTCCGCCCCGACCTTGAGCAGCTGTGCATAGACTCCCGGCTTGGAGGCATCGCCAAGGATCGTGACCACTTGGACCTTGGGATTGCCGGATCCACCCGCACCACCGGTCGGCTGGACAGCGGACAGTTCAGCAGGTGTCTTCGCGTAATCCGGAAGCTTGGCATTCTGCGCTGAGGCAGCCGTTGTGGAAAGTGCAACAGCCATGCTGGTCAATAGTCGGGAGATAGTCATGGGTCATCCTTTCTGCTCTGGTCTTGAACCGAGTGGAGCTCCACTGTCGCTCCTGCTTCCACGACACCGTGTTGCGGTGCCTATTTCGGCGCGTCCTCCGGAAGCTGGAGGAACTCAACCGTAATCCCGTCAGGCCCCCTAACGTAGATCAGGCGAAGCCCTTTGCGCTCGCCGGATTCAACGGTCTGAACATTGCCGACCGGCAGCCAACCGAAGCTTGCGGTACGTGCAAGCAGCGCATCTATGTTCTCGACATAGAAGGCTATATGGACAGAGCCCACGTCGGATGATCGTGGCTTGTAGGTCTGCCGGTCAGGAGGTGAAGTGTACTCGAGCAGCTCGATCATGTGGCCAGGCCCTTCAACCATCGCGAGCCGCACGGCTGCACCCGGGACACCGGCCACCTCCTCGATGAATGGCCCGGTTTCGAAGGTCCAAGTGTACAGGTGCTTGAAGCCCAGCACATCGACCCAGAATTCCAGCGAGTTCTCCAACGAGGAGACAGTGAAGCCGGTATGGTCGACACTCTTGATCCTGAACGCATCCTTGCTTGCAGCAGCCACTGACTCTGTAACTGCGTTCCTGACGCCTGCACTTTGGCCCTCACGAGGCGGAGCTGCTTCACCAAGAAGTCGGTCTTTGACCACTCGGGCTTTGGCATTGCCGGATCTACCCGCACCACCGGTCGGCTGGACAGCGGACAATTTGGAAAGTGTCATCGCGCAATCAGGAAGCTTGGGGCTGGCGTGCTGCGCAGAGGCAGCCATTGTGGGAAGTGCAACAGCAACGCCGACCAACAATCTGGAGAGAGTCATCGGTTACCTTTCTCCTCTAGTCTTGCGAGCCGTGGCGTCTCTCAGGAAGTCAGGCAGGAATCAGAACGTCATCCTGGTAAACAGACCGATGACAAAAGCGTCTTGAATCTGACCGGTTCCTCTGGGGCGGATGACGTACTGTAGGTTGGGCCGCACTTGCAGCCATGGCGTGACCGCGATCCCGTAATCCACTTCCACCACACTTTCGAATGTCTGAATGCCGACCACACCGGGGGTGACGATGTTGAGATCTTTCTGAAACTGGGTCAGCCGGCTGTTGTAGCGCCCGTACGCAAACACCAGCGAGACGAAGTCGGCATCGCGCGTCGGGAAAGTGCCCTGGTAAACAGCACCCCCTGTGAGGGAGTAGCGAAGTGTCGCTGTCTCCGGGTCGGACAGTGTGGCCATGCCAAACAGGGTTAGACCGCGCTTGCTTCCGGGAGCCTCGCGGTAGACCATCTGGCTCGCTTGGGCATAGACCCCCCATCGCCCATTGTGCTGAGCAAACGGGCCGCCCGTCAGGCCGGCGGAAAGCCCATTGACGTCAAGCAGAACATCCGGTGTGGGGGAAGAATCAAAATATCCGCCAAGCTTGTACTCGCCCTGCAGTCCGCGGCCGCCTTGGCCCGGCAACCAGCCGAACTCGAACGGCACGATAACGCCGGTGCCCGCGAAGCTGAGATCGAAGCCCTGAGTAGCGTTTGCAGGATTCACCTGATAAACGCCGGTGGAAACGTAGTACTCCGAACTGGGCTGAAACTTTACCCTGGCCCCCCATTGGCCAAAGGGCCAGTCTTGCCAACTGCTGGTGCTGTTGATCGATACCGTGCCGCAGGTGGCCAGGGTCTGAAAAAAACTGCACCAGAGCGGGGACATTGCGAAATACATTCCCAATGGCTCCCAGCCGATGTCGAACAGAAGCTTCTTGTCGAACAATTCCTGCTGGTAGTGCAATTCCACCAGCCGGGTGATCGGGCCTCCTCCGAAGACTTCCTGAACCGCGTAACGATTGTTGCCAAGCGCATCTGCCGAGAGACTGCGTCCCTTGCGATCCGTAAGGGTGGTCACGACCTTTGCGCCGGGGATTCCCGCAAGCCGGTCCAGATCAAAGTCGGCACCGAGGTCGAACTGTTGCGTATAGCGAACCGCTGAGAATTGGCCGCCGATCGGGTTGTATGCGGATTCTGTTGTGTAACCTCCTCGCACGCTGATGCCGGCCTGTTCGAGGCGGGTCCGATTGCCGCCCCAGTTTCCCGTCATCGTTTCCTGTTTGAGCCATTCCCCGAGCGGCGATCCGCTTGAAGACTGCGCCGCAGCAGGACTGAAAGGCAGCACGGCAAAGCCGAACGATCCAAGCCAAAAGGCTACGGCTCTCACAGCAGCAGCGGGCATGCTCAATTGCCTCCCGGACTAGTCAGTCAGCCACCGATGCGTGTCTCTTTTTTTGCCGATAGACGGTTTGCGGGCAGTCGGTCGTGCTGCAGCAGAGGCGTCACCCCCGAACCGTTTCAACCGGCAAAGTTAGAGGCCACTTCCGTGCAGTGACCTCCGTTACTATCGTCTCCCACCCCCCACGAGGATCAGCCATATCGTGGCCAGAATTGGCTCAGCTGACCAACAATAAAATCCGGCTTTTCTTCAAAGACCCAGTGGCCGCATTCCTCAATGACGCCACCTTCCGCACTGTTGGCTATTGCCTTGGCACAATCGAAGCAGTGATCACCGAAGGATCTTCGACCACCCCAGGCCAACATGGGTACGGTTAGCTTGCTGCGGGTCAGTTCTTTCGTCTGTTCGGCCATCTGTGGAATGTAGCCATAAAGATTCAGACTCGCTCGAAGGTTCCCCGGCTGCCGCATTTGCATGACATAGAGCTGAACTTCCTCTTCAGAAATCGCATTCGGATCATATGCAAAATCCCTGAAAAAATGGCGAAGATATTGATCTTCACGCCCTTCCACCAAGAACCTGGTGACATCCATGTTCATGTGCATGCCCAAATGCCAATACGGCACACGCGGGTCCACATAACCAGGAAAGCTTAGTCCGAAGAATGGAGTTTCTATTGTGGCCAGCGACATCGCGCGGTTGGACGCCAAGTATGCGAGTGCCACAGCAGCCGGTCCGCCTAAATCATGGCTGAGGATATGAAAGCGCGTAACGTTCTCGGCTTCCAGCAAGCCGAGCATGTCCTGCGCGATGGATTTCGGCTCATAACCATCGTAGGGCTTGTCGCTATCGGCGAATCCCCGAAGATCTGGCGCAACAAACGTATACTCATCAGCAAGCCGCTCAATGACTGGAAGAAACTCACGGTGGTTTTGCGGCCAACCATGCATGCACAGAACGGCGGGACCACGGCCTGCCGTGACGTAATGAAGATTAACGCCGTTCGTCTTGGCACGTTTATGCGTTAATTTGACGGAGTTCTTGGCCGCGGACGCATTTCGAGTTTCCTGTTGAGGCGCCGCGCCTTGTTCCGTGAATTGAGCCAGCGCGCCTCCTGTTGTGTGAATCGCCGCAACGGTGATTGCTGCCCCGGCAACTGTCATGGCGCCGCGCCGAGTCAAATTATTCGAGCGATTCTCTGCGTCTTGCATCATCGACCCTCCTGGTTGGGGGCTTTCCTCACAATGGACTTCGCCAATGCAGCAACGGACAGTTTTCACGAACAGCTTCTCTTGGAACTCCGAAACAGAAAGATTGGCCTACCAGCATGATCGACAGGGCGTAGAGGCTGACGAGGAGGCCGGCGGTTGGGATCGACACGCTCAGATCGGCTGAGATGCCCGAAAGAAGACCCACGACAACGAACTCGGTCGTGCCGATTGCGAAGGTCGCAACGGCGAGAACATAGAGAGCAAGAGGCATCCCCTTCTCCTCAATCTACGAGCGCGGCGACTGTCCTTTTTTCTTCGACCCGTTGCGAGGTATACTGGGAACAGAGACAGACGCGGAAATGAAATTATTTTGAGCGCGAGTCGGGCGATTTGCATTTCGAGATTGCAGATCGCGGATGATGTGCCCGCGAAGTGGCAGGGCAATGACATCATTCGTGATCCCTGATCCCGGAATCTCCGATGCCTTGACGAAGATCCTGAGAGCCTGACTCAAAAAGCGGCCAGTAGAATAGGCCACTTCTCGTGATTGCGAGGAGCGAAGCGACGAAGCAATCCAGTAACAGCCATACTAAATCCTCTGGATTGCTTCGCTACGCTCGCAATGACGGTCTCAAAATCCGTTATTTTGTTGCATGCATTCCGGCCATACTCTGAGAAGACGCTCCCGATAACCGCAAGGAGGTAGTCATGGATGACTTCACTGGTAAGAACATCCTCGTTCTCGGTGGTAGCCGAGGTATTGGCGCGGCGATTGTCCGCCGTTTCGCGAAGGGTGGCGGCAAAGTCGCCTTCACCTATGCCGGATCGAAGGACGCCGCGGAGGCGCTCACGGGTGAGACACGCGCCGAAGCGATCCGCACCGACAGCGCCGATCGTGATGCGCTAATTGCGACCGTCGCGTCCCGCGGCGCTCTCGACGTACTCGTCGCCAATGCAGGCACGCTCGTGATGGGCGATCCGTTGACGCTTGAGGCCGACGCCATCGACCACATGATCGACGTAAATGTCCGCGCCCCTTATCACGCCGCGGTTGAGGCTGCGCGCAAGATGCCCGACAATGGCCGCATCATCGTGATCGGCTCGGTCAATGGCGACTTCATGCCTTTTCCGGGCGGAGCCGCGTATGCGCTCACCAAATCGGCGGTGCAGGGCATGGTCCGTGGGCTCGCGCGCGATTTCGGCGATCGCGCAATTACCGTCAACTGCATCCAGCCTGGGCCGACTGACAGCGACATGAATCCGGCTAACGGACCGATGGCGGAGTTCATGCGCAGCTTCATGGCAATCAAGCGCCACATTCGCACGGATGAGATTGCCGAACTCGCCGCCTATATCGCGGGTCCGCACGGCGCAATGATGACCGGCGCGATGCACACCATCGACGGCGGCATGGGCGCCTGAGGATAGACTCAGCGAAGCTCTCGAACGAAGAGGCGCGAAAATGTGCCCGCCCGGCTGATGGGCAGATGCGCGGGAAGTCGCCTATCCGATGCCTATCCGATTCCGTGGCTCGCCTCAGATGAAGCCTCTTACCTAACCGGTTCGGTACTTACGGTAAACGGCGGCAATGGCCGGCGTACCAAAGCTAGCACTTGATTTCCTGCTGCGACCGGCGACAATGACGTCGCGCAGCATTCCGGTACCAGCCTTTCTATAAGACGGGGAAAACTCGCTCGGCGACGGCAATACCATTGCTGCGTGGGAGGGAACCGGTATGGCGGTATGGTTCACGCGCTGGCTGCAGTGCGCCGACACGATACTGGCCGACACGATACTAGCCGCCGATGGCATCGCCATAACGATTGGGAACGATGTCATCGCGCCGCTGCTCTGCGAAAAATTCACCCTGCTTCGCGCCGAGATCGTCATCGACGCCGGAAGAGTGGGAACACCAACAAATGATCGTCGAGACAACGTGTTGCGCACGCGAGGGCGTGCGCACGCGCTGAACCACGGAGGCGCGATAGCCTGAAAGGGATTCCAAGCCGGCGTCAGACCGGCCGAAGGGCATTACCAGAGGAGGAATGCATGACGACAGTAACCCGACGTAACGTCCTCAAGAGCGGTACCGCGCTCATGGGCGGCATGGCCGGCATCCTGGCCACTGGTCGCGCGCCGGCTTTTGCGCAGGGCACGACGGTACACTGGCTGCGTTGGAACGACTTCGTGCCGGCTTCCGATCAACTGCTGCGCAAGGAGCTGCTGCCTGCTGCCGAGAAAGCGCTGGGAATCAAGATTAATTTCGAGACCGTGAATGGCAACGACCTGCAGCCGCGTATCACCTCGGCGATTCAGTCGGGCTCAGGCCCCGATGTCATCATGCTCTTCAACAACCACCCGCAGATCTATTCGGAGAGCGTCATCGACCTGTCCGACCTCACAAATAGTGTGAGCAAGGCCGAAGGCGGTTACTACGATCTGTGCAAATCGAACACGGCGGATGGCCAGAAGTGGATCGCCCAGCCATGGGCTATCGTCGGCGCCATGATCGCCTACCGCAAATCATGGTTCGATGAGGTCGGCTCTCCGACCTTCCCCGACACTTGGGAGAAGTATCGCGAGGTTGGCAAGAAGCTCAAAGCCAACGGCCGGCCGATCGGTCAGACGCTCGGCCACACGTTCGGCGACGCGCCGACGTTCAGCTACCCCTACATGTGGTCGTGGGGCGGCACCGAGATTGAGAAGGACGGCAAGACTGTCAACCTCAACAAGAAAGAGGTCATCGAATCGGTCAAGTTCATGACGGCCTTCTGGAAAGAAGCCCATGACGAGGGCGGCCTGGCCTGGGACGACACCAACAACAACCGCGCGTTCTTGTCGCAAACGATCTGCGCCACACTCAACGGCGCTTCGATCTACATCGAGTCACTGCGCAACCCCGACAAGTACATCACTGAGAAAGGCGCGCAGCTGAAAACCGACATCCAGCATTCGCCGTTGCCTAAGGGCCCGGCCGGGCAATTCGCCATGCACACCTTCTTCTCGCACGTCATTCCGAACTACTCGAAGAATCAAGCCGGCGCGAAGGAGTTTCTGAAGTGGATCCACACAACGGCGAACTACGAGCCGTGGTTCGTCTCCCAGAAGGGCTTCGCGACGCCGCCGACCCGCGAGTGGGAGAAGCACAAATTGTGGGACGAAGACAAGGTCATGGCGCCCTTCAAGGTCGCCGGCCTCCTCGGCCAGACGCCTGGCTATCCCCTGCCCTCATCAGGCAAGAAGCCCGCCGAAGTGCTCACCAAATACATCATCACCGACATGTACGCCAAAGCAATCCAGGGCGGCACGGCGGAGGATGCCGTGATGTGGGCGCAAGGCGAACTCACGAAGGTCTATACTTGAAAGTATGCTCTCACCCGGTTTGTACGGCTGCGAAGTGGCTGCCAACATGCCGGGCGCATCGGGCTTGAGCGGTCGAGCCGGGAGGCGGCGCGCTCAGTCCAGTTTGAGCGCGCATCGAGGTGAAGCGAAATGGCGATCGCTGAAACCCAAGTTTACCTGCCACAGGCGCCGCGGCCCAGGCTCCGGCTGCTCGAGGACGAGCGTTGGCTCGCATTCGTGCTGCTGGTGCCGACCCTGGTGCTGCTCGGTATGTTCATCGCCTATCCGTTCGTGCGCGGCATCCTGCTGTCGGTGAGCAGTGCGCGCGTGGGTGTGCCCGGCGACTTCGTCGGCCTCGCCAACTTCTACAAGATCTTCAATGACGGGATCTTTCGCACCTCGGCCTACAACACCTTCGTCTATACGGGTGTGACCACCGTCTTCAAGCTGGCGCTCGGATTGTGGCTGGCCATGCTGCTCAACCGTAATTTCCGCGGCAAGGCTTTCACCCGTGCTTTCATCCTGCTGCCCTTCATCATCCCGACCGTGCTTTCGACTTTCGCCTGGAAGTGGATGTTCGACCCGACATTTAGCGTGCTCAATTGGCTCCTCTATCATCTCGGCCTGATCACCAGTCGGATCAATTGGCTGGGCGATCCAGACCTCGCCATGATCTCGATCATCATCGTCAACATCTGGCGCGGGGTGCCGTTCTTCGCCATCAGCCTGCTTGCCGGCCTGCAGACCATCAGTCCCGAACTCAACGAGGCCGCCGCCATCGACGGCGCCAAGCCGTGGCAGCGGTTCTGGCACGTCACCTGGCCGCTGCTGCTGCCCGTGACCATGGTCGTGGTGTTGTTCTCGGTGATTCAGACGTTCGCCGACTTCCAGATCGTCTATGTGATGACAGGCGGCGGACCAGCCAACGCAACGCACCTGTTCGCCACCTACGCCTATCAGATCGGCATCGGCACCGGCATTTTGAGCGAGGGCGCCGCGATCGCGCTCGCCATGTTTCCGATCCTGTTTCTGGTCGTCATCATCCAACTTCTCTACATCCGTCGCGTAGAGGTCCGCTGAGCCATGATCGAAGGTGCAATCTGGCGAAAGTGGGTGTTCTTCTACGTCCCGATGGCGCTGTTCCTGCTTTTCCTGCTGTTCCCGTTCTACTGGATGGTGATCACTTCGGTGCGGCCGGATGGCGAGCTTTACCGACCCTGGAATTCGATCAACTACAATCCGTTCTGGACCTGGAAACCGACCTTGGACCACGTCAGATACCTGTTCGAGGAGACGCTGTTTGCATCGTGGCTGTGGAACACGACGTTCATCGCGCTCGCGTCAACCGCTATCTCGCTCGTGTGTGGCGTGTTCGCCGGCTATGCTCTGTCGCGGCTGAACTTTCCATTTGCCGGCAGCCTGGGCACCGGCATCTTCATCACCTATCTGGTGCCCCAGACGCTGCTGTTCATTCCGCTGGCCGAGATCATCCGCAACTATCGGCTGGGTGACACGCCCTGGTCACTGATTCTGACCTATCCGACCTTTCTGATTCCGTTCTGCACCTGGCTCATGATGGGTTACTTCAAGGCAGTGCCCAAGGAGCTCGAGGAATGCGCGCGCATTGACGGCGCCTCGCGCTGGCAGGCCATGCTCTACATCGTCATTCCGGTGGCGATCCCGGGCATCCTCTCGGCCGGCATCTTCGCTTTCACGCTGTCGTGGAACGAGTTCATCTATGCACTTGTCTTCCTGTCCTCGCCTGAGCAGAAGACCGTGCCGGTGGGCGTCACATCGGAGCTGATCCGCGGCGATGTATTCTTCTGGGGACCGCTGATGGCTGGCGCCCTGCTCGGATCGATCCCGGTTGCGATCGCCTATTCGCTTTTCGTCGAGCACTACGTCGCGGGATTGACCGGATCGGTGAAGGGCTGACAGCACCCGGGATCATCGGGATTGGAAAGCGCGCATGCAATGCGCACAGGGGTCGGGAGGCGGGTGAGATCGAATGGGACAGGTCGTCCTCAAGGGGATCAACAAGTTCTACGAGAGTGTGCACGCTGTCAAAGACGTCAATCTGCAGATCCGCGACAAGGAGTTCGTGGTGTTCGTCGGACCGTCCGGCTGCGGCAAGACCACGACGCTCAGGATGATCGCCGGGCTAGAGGCGATCAGCTCCGGCGATATTTCAATCGACGGCAACGTGATCAATGCACTGGCGCCCATGGACCGCGACATCGCCATGGTGTTCCAGAACTATGCGCTCTACCCGCACATGAGCGTGTACGACAACATGGCGTTCGGCCTGAAGATGCGCAAATTCGAAAAGCCCGAAATTGACAAGCGCGTGCGCGAGGCCGCCGACATCCTCGGCATCGGCGAATTGCTGAAGCGCAAGCCGCGCCAGCTCTCCGGCGGCCAGCGCCAGCGCGTGGCGTTAGGCCGTGCCATCGTGCGCCACCCCCGCGTGTTCCTGTTCGACGAGCCGCTGTCGAACCTCGATGCCAAGCTGCGGGTGCAGATGCGCGTTGAGCTCAAGAAGCTGCATCTGCGTCTCGGTACCACCGCCATTTACGTCACCCACGATCAGGTCGAGGCCATGACGCTGGGTGACCGGGTCGTCGTCATGAAGGACGGCGTGGTGCAGCAGGTGGGGGAGCCGCTCGAGCTGTACAATCAGCCCGCCAACAAGTTCGTCGCCGGCTTCATCGGCTCCCCGGCCATGAATTTCGCCACCGTTACAGTGACCGAAGCGAACGGATCGCTGATCGCCGAAAACTCCGGCTTGCGCATTAAGCTGCCGGACGAGACCGCGCAGCGCCTGCGCGGCCATGTCGGCCGCGAGGTCACGCTCGGCGTGCGCCCGGAGGACCTCACCGTGGCGGACACCGCCGATCTTGACCACCCGTGCTTCGATGCTGTGATCGAGGTGGTCGAGCAACTCGGCTCGGAAATCCTGCTCGATATGAAGGTCGGCGAGGGTGTCATGGTGGCGAGCATCGAGCCGACCGCGCGGGTGAAGGTGCGCGACAAGCTGCGCGTCGCCATGCGCCCTTCCAGGCTGCACGTTTTTGACGCGAAGACTGAGGCGGCAATCTAACGCCGGCACTGACAGGGAGGTTACCGGTTTTGAGCGAATTCCCCTCACCGCCCCTGCCTGGCGCATCGGTACTTTCGGCGATGCCTGAAGGGCTATCGCCCAAAATCGGCCCTATACTTTCCATCCTCCAGCCTTGCTTTGGTCAAAACGGCATTGGGGAGTGTCTACCTGGGCGGAAGTCCCACCACCGCCCCATTCAGTTGGCAGCAAACTGGGCAGGAGGCGCCCATGGATTCCGCGGCGGACACCAAGCAAACTGATCCACACGATGTTAGTCCGGGACTGTCCACGCAAGAGGTAGAGCTGGTGGCGCGCGCCGATGAACGGCTCGCGCATGCTTATGAACAGATCGCGCGCGCCGATGAACAGCTCGCGCGTGTCACTGAACAGATTTCCAAGCTAGAGCACGATGCCGCGAGCCATTCTTCGGATCCGAAGAAGCCCGAGGACACGGTTCGTCGGCCATCGCGTGGCAGGCCGGCGCTACGCGGCTTCATCGGCCTGCTGTTGACAGCGTGCATCTGTGTCGCTGCCTTCGCTTCGCAGTCCTCTGGCGAGACGGCCAGGCTGATGATCTCCCGGTGGGCACCGCAACTGATCTCGGCTTCGTCGTTGCCGCTGGAAAAACCGGAGCTCGCCGCCCAGCCGAGCCCGCCTACTGTTCAGGTGGCTGCGGCGGATGCAGCACTTTCGCAATTGCCACCTCCGGCTCAGACCGCACCGCAAGACGTGGCGCCGGCAGCCGCCCCGATCCCTCCCGAGCTGACGCAGTTGCTCCAGACGATGGCGCGTGATCTCGCAAACGTGCAGCAAGGGATCGAGCAGCTCAAGACCAGCCAGGAAGAATTGGCCCGCGAAAATGCCAGGACCGCCGAGCAGCTCAAGGCGAGCCAGGAGCAAATGGCGCGCGCGATCGCCAACGCCTCCGAGCAGAACCAGCGGCCCAGGACATCAGCGGCTCCGCCACCGCCGATTGCCACCCCCACGCGTAAGCCCGCATCGACGCCTCCGACGACGCAAGCCAGAGCGCAAACGCGGGCGCCAGTGCAGTTACGGCCCGGACAACAGTAGCTTTCATCGGCGGCGAGCAAGCGGTGGCGCTTGACTTAACTGAGACATCAAGCCTGATCGCATCGGGCCGGCCATCGACCTGAAGACCGCCGAGGCACTCGGCATCGATATCCCAGCGACGCTGCCCGGGCGCGCCGCCGCCCGTTCCTTTGACGGATTGCGTGCGCAACCTCACGATATAGTTTCTGCGTCCACCGGCAGGGTGAACTGAAACGTGGCACCGTGGGGTAGGTTTGCCGTGGCCCATAGCCGACCACTGTGGGTCTCGATGATCGAACGGCAGATCGAGAGGCCCATGCCCATGCCGCTGGCTTTGGTGGTGAAGAAGGCATCGAATAGCCGGTCCGCGTTTTCGGCGGAGATCCCGACGCCGCAATCGGTCACACTTACGAGCACTTCTTTTGTCTCGTGCTGGCCTGATCGGATCACCAGTTCGCGCGGCCGATCCGTGACCGGTTGCATCGCTTCAATGCCATTCATCACCAGGTTGATGATCACCTGCTGCAGTTGGACCCGATCACCAAGGATCATGGGTAGAGCCGGTGCCAACTCCATTCCCAACAATACCTGATGGCTGATCAGCTCACGCTGCACCAACGGGATGGTCTCCCTCACGACGTCATTGACGTCGAGCGGCACTCTCTCAATATCGGCCTTGTTGGCGAGCGCCCGGACGCGCCGGATCACCTCGCTCGCCCGATTGCCGTCGTCGATGATCCATTCCACCGAGCGGTGCGCTGCATCCAGGTCGGGAATTCCGCGGTCGAGCCAGCGCAAACAGGCCTCGGCGTTGGCGACGACGCCGGCGAGCGGCTGGTTTACTTCGTGGGCGATCGAGGCTGCCAGCTGCCCGATCGTAGTAACGCGATTGACGTGCGCGAGCTCCATTTGGGCATCGAGGAGGCGCTGCTCGCTGGCGCGCAGCTTCTCTTCTGCCTGCTTGCGGTCGGTCATGTCGATGACAAAGGCAACCCCTTCGTCTCGTTTCCATTCGAACAGCGCGGCGGCGATCAGAACCGGCACGCGGCTGCCATCCTTGCGGAAATATTCCTTCTCGAAAGGCTTGCAGGTCCCGGTCGCGCTCAGCTGGGTCAACGCATCTTGGTCGGCGGGGGCCCACTCGGCGGGTGTCAGCTCCAGCCACCGTATTCGACCCGAGATAAGCTCTTCACGGCTGTAGCCCAGCGTGTCGAGAAACGCTTCGTTTGCATCGATGATCCGGCCCTGAACATCCCAGATCGCGATCCCGATGATATTCGAATCGACCAGGTGGCGAATCCTGGCCTCCCGTTCCTGGAGATCGCTGTACAGACGGGCGTTCTCCAGCGAGATCGCCGCTTGAGATGCCAGCAATTCCAGTACCGAGATCCGGGAGGGCGTGAACACGTGCGATGCCAGGTTGTTCTCGAGATAGAGCACTCCGATCAGCTTGGCCTGCTTCACCAGGGGCAGACAGAGGATCGACCGGGCACGCTTCTGGCAGATGTACTCATCAGCCAGAAACGGATTCTGCGCTGAGGCGTCGTCGAGGATCACGCTTTCCCGCGTGTGGATCACGGTGTGGAGCACGGATTCGGGGAGCTCGGCCGGTGACACGGCCGTCTGGCGCAGCGTGACCTCAACCTGGCCTCGGCCGGCCGTCGCTTCCGCCGCGATCCGTGGCTCGTCGCCTTCAAACAGGATGAGCAGGCCGCGCTCGGCGCCGGCATGTTCGACCGCGATCCGCAGCAGCGTCTTGATGAGCTCACCGAGGACGATTTCGCCGGACACAGCCTGCGAAGCCTTGACCACCGTCCCGACATCCAGCCGCCCGACGGGCGCGCCAATCGTAGTGGTGGGAGATGCAGAGACGGGTGCGTCGCGGAGATGCCGATGAAGCTGTTCGAGTTGCCGCACCTTGCCATCGGCTCCCCAGCGCAGATAGCCGTAGCGGGCGTCCTGCAAATACACGCGGGCAATCTTCTCGAAGCCACGCGCCGCATAGAAGCGGGAAGCCAATTCATTGGCGAGCGCCTCATTGTGAATAAAGCCGTTTGTGCGAGCCGAACGGATGGCCTGTTCGTAGAGGCGCTCGGCATCGAGTTCCCGGCCTTCGATCCGCGCGATCTCGGCGCCGACCAGCGCGGCGCGGTTCTCGAAATTGTCCGGGCAATTCGCCGCCCAGATTTCAAGCTGTCGGTGGTGCGCGACCAGAGCCTCGACATGCTGTTGTCGCCGGTCGGCCGCTGCTGACTCGCAGGATGCCGCTTGCGAGAGTGCACCGTAGAAATGACACTCTGCCGTTTCGAACATCGACGGCGATGTCCACAGCAGCCGTTGCGCCTTCGATGAGGCCTCGAGGGCCGAAGCATAGTCCCCGGCAAAGAAGCGAGCTTGCAGCTTGCGGATCCAGTACCAGCCCTCGGCCAGCGCCAGATCCGGGTTACCGGAGAAACGACGCTCCATCCGAAGCTCGTCAAACTGCTCATCGTCAAAGCAACCGAAATTCGGCGTCGAACCGCGGAGCGTCCGAATGAGCCCGAGCTGCGCGGCGATGGAGTCAATGGCAAGACCGAACCGCATCTTCTGCGCAAACGCGAGACCGCGCTCGGCTTCGCCTTGCACCTCATCGAGTGGATCGCCCGCCGCAAGAAGGTTCGTGTTCAGGTGGCTGCAGCAGTACGCCGCAAAAGTGAGGTCACCGTTCCTGTTTGCAGCCTCGAATCCCCGACGCAGCAAATCGCGGCCAGTCCGGACATGTCTCGTCCAGGGCGTGACTATACTTCCAAAATTCAGATAGATCCTGGCCTGGAAGCGCTTGAGCCCGCGCTGTTCGACCAGTTCATAGCCGAGCCGGCCGAATCGAAATCCGGCCTGGTAGTCGCCGAAGCGCGGTCCGGCGAGTAAGCCAAGCACTACATAGGCGAAGCACGAGCCGTCACAGTTGCCGCCCTCGAGGCTGAGATTGACGGCCCGACAGATGACCAGGGAAAGTAGGTTCGTATCCGTATGCCAGGCAGGCGGCCCGAGCTTGGTCAGGACATCAAGGGTCGCGAGCGATGCTGCATCGCTCATTAAGGGCAGATCAATGAGCCTCTCGATCGTGCGGGAGCCGACCTGGGACCAGATCCGCTCATACTCGCGCCGCGCCTCATCTTCCGTCGGGTGCGGCGACCAGTCGATGCCCAGACGCCGGAGATAGTCGAGACCGACGGCGATCGCGCGGCTGCCCTGATCGAGGGTCGTGTACAGATCCGCCCGCAGGCAGGCGACGCTGGCGCGTTCGACTGTCGTTACGGCGCGCGCCGACAGCGCCGCCAGGCGCTGTTCCGCTTCCGCCAGCGCGCCGGTGAGGAACTCGCATTCGGCCCGGTGCAGCTCCAGCGCAAAGATGAGTCCGTGCCGGTGCTCCCACGAGTCTTCCGGCAACAGGGCCGCACCGGCGCTGAGATAAGTGAGCGCGGAGGCGTAGGCGGTACTGGCCTTGGCGCGCCGGCCCGCTAGCAGGTTGAGTTCGGCGAGCTCTTCACGCTCGTCGCGTGAGGTGATCAGGGCGGTGCCGCGGTTGAGCTGATTGACGATTTCGAAGATCAGCTCCTCCCGCTGCTCTGGTAACGTCTGAGCCAGGAGGAGCCGGCCAATCAGAAGATGGAATTCGGCGCGCAATTCGTCCGAGAGCAGGGAATAGGCGGCTTCCTGCATTCGGTCGTGCGCGAACTTGTAGGCCTCCGCCGGTCGCTCGACCAGACCGAGGCGGACTGCGGGCCATAAAGCCGCGTCGACCTGCTCCTGCGACGACTGCAGGACAATCGAAAGCATTGTGGTCCCGGCGATGTTGCCGAGGCAGGCGAAGTACTGCAACGCAGCCTGGGTCTGGATGGGCAGGCGGGTTAACTTCCCAACCATGAGGTCGACCACATTGTCGGTGTATCCCTTGGCGTGAAGACGATCGATATCCCAGCGCCAGCCAGCCACGTCATGATAGAAGCGGAGCAGCCCTTCTTCGGCGAGTGCGGAAATGAATTGAATGGCGAAAAACGGGTTGCCATCCGTCTTTTGGTGCACCAGTTGCGCCAGCAGGGCGACGCTTTCCGGCTCGCAGCGAAGCGTGTCCGCAATCAACTGCCCGAGGTGCTCATGGGCGAGCGGCGCAAGACTAATCTCCTGCACGAACGGTCCCGCCTTGCGGATAGCATCGAGCGTGCGAAGAAGCGGATGAGAAGGACCGATCTCGTTGTCCCGGTAGGCGCCGACCAGCAGCAGGTGCCGCACTTCCGGGTGCGTAACCAGATGCTCAAGTAGGTCGAGCGTTGCTGCATCAAGCCATTGCAAATCGTCGACGAACAGCGCGAGCGGGTGCTCCTTGCTCGCGAACACCCCGAGGAAGCGCCGGAAAACCATCTGGAAGCGGTTCTGCGCGTCCCGCGGCGGCTGGTCCGCGACCGGCGGCTGTTTCCCAATCACGAGCTCCAGCTCGGGAACGAGGTTCACGATGAGCTGTCCGTTCGGGCCGAGCGCCTCGCTCAGGGAGTCCCGCCACCGGCCAAGCTCGGCCTCGCTCTGGCTGAGAAGCGAGCGGACGAGGGTCTGGAAGGCTTGGCCCAGGGTGGCGTAAGGGATGTCGCGCTTGTACTGGTCGAACTTGCCGGAGGCGAACAAGCCACGCGACGGGACGAGCACCTTGTGCAACTCATTCACCACCGAGGACTTGCCAATCCCGGAATATCCGGAGACGAGCACGAGTTCCACGGTGCCGTTCGCCACCACTCGGTCGAAGGAAGCGAGCAGCGTCTCGATCTCGCGCTCCCGGCCGTAAAGCTTCTCCGGAATCAGCAGCCGGTCCGAAACGTCGTGCGTGCCCAGCGGAAATGGCCCGATACGGCCATGCGACTCCCATTCCGCCAGGCCGCGCCGCAGATCGGCTTCGACACCCGCGGCGGTCTGGTAGCGCGCCTCGGGGGTCTTGGCGAGGAGCTTCATCACGATGGCCGAGAGCGGCTCCGGGATGCCGGCGACTCGCTCGTCGGGCGCCATCGCTTGCCGCGCGATATGGCAGTGCACCCACTCCATCGGATCGGCGGCGGTGAAAGGGAGTTGCCCCGTCAGCATTTCGTAGAAGGTGACACCGAGTGCATAGAGATCGCTGCGGGAGTCCACCGAGCGGTTCATCCGGCCGGTTTGTTCCGGCGCCATGTAGGCCAGCGTCCCGGCGATCACCTCCGGCGGCGCGGGGGCCTGGTGCTCGCGCGGCAGACGCGAGGCAATGCCGAACCCCGTCAGCCACACGCCGCCGCTTGCCGTGTCGACCAGGATATTTGCCGGCTTGATGTCCTTATGAATAAGGCCTCGCTCATGGACTCGGCGAAGCGCCCCCGCGACAGAGATCGCAATGCGCAGGAAATGCGATGTGTCCAGCGGCCGGCCAAGCAATCGATCAACCGGCGCACCGCCGGGATCCTCAAGCACCAGCGTCATGCGGCCGTCGTAGCGCGTAAGCGCGACGGGTCGCGCCGCCCAGTCAGCGTCAAGTTCGGCTTTGAGCGCATATTCGTGTTGAAGCCGCTCGACGCAACCGAGCGAGGTTTCTGCCGCGGCAACAAGCAGGACCGGAGCCAAACCGTTGCCGGAGCCCCGGTAGAGAGCGATGTCTCCCTCTCTCAACGGCGAGAATGCGTAGCCCGAGAGCCCGTTCACGACGGCCTCCTGCCAGGAGGACTGCTTAGTACATTGATCAGGTTACGTTTGCTCTGGCTCCCGTCAATCCAAAAACAGACGCTAAAAAAGCGAACGTCTGACGATCGGTGCTATATTATGGCTGTAAGAAGATGACGAGAGCCGCGCTGGCCCTTTGCTCATAAAGCCAAGAGGCTTTGTCGAGGAAGATGCGCCGACGCAAAGCAGACTCGGGCAGACAATCTGATCGGCGCATTTAGGGGTTCATGGCCTAGAGAGCGGGGCAACCTAACGAGCGCTAATCCTGTATCTTGGAAAAATCGGCAACCGCGCGGGTGGCATCGCGGATTTCATTCAAAAGCTTCAAGCGATTTTCGCGCACCTTCGCGTCGTCATCGTTGACCTTCACCTTGTCGAAGAAAGCATCGACCGCCGGACGCAGTTTTGCCATTGCGCTCATCGCGCTCGCGAAGTCTTCTTTTGCCGCGGCTGCGCTGGCATCGGCTTTCACCTGGTCGATGGCCTTCGCCAGCGTCTTTTCTTCATCGAGACTGTAAAGCGCGGCATCGGGCGCGCCCTCGTAGGCCTTGCCGTCCTTCTTCTCCTCGATCCGCAAAATGTTGGCGGCACGCTTGGTGCCGGCAAGCAGGTTCTTGCCGTCGTCGGTATCGAGGAATTTTCCGAGCGCTTCGACACGGCGGACCACCATCAAGAGATCGTCCTGTCCTTCCAGCGCGAACACGGCGTCGACGAGATCGTATCGCGCGCCCTGCTCGCGGAGCTGGACTTTCAGGCGGTCGGCGAAAAAGGCGAGAAGATCAACGCTGTTGTTTCGAACTTGACGACCAGCCCATCTGACCATTGCCGCGCCGGTTACCTTGAAGGCTTCGGCGTGTTTATCGAACACACTTATCAAATTTATCTTATGCCGGTTTTCAACCAGCAGCCGAATTACCCCTAGCGCCGCTCTACGCAACGCATAGGGATCTTTCGATCCCGTCGGCTTTTCATCGATCGCCCAGAAGCCGACCAGCGTGTCGATCTTGTCCGCAAGCGCCACTGCAACACTCACGGGATCGGTCGGCACCCGATCCGCAGGCCCCTGCGGCTTGTAATGCTCTTCGCTCGCGGCGGCGACGGAAGCGTCCTCGCCCTGCGCCAGCGCGTAGTATTTTCCCATCAAGCCCTGCAGCTCCGGGAATTCGCCGACCACTTCGGTCAGCAGATCGGTTTTCGCCAGACGCGCCGCGCGCTTGGTCTTTTCGACGTCGGCGCCGACCAGTGGCGCGATCTCCGCCGCCAGCCGTTCGATCCGCTTGATGCGCTCGCCTTGCGTGCCCAACTTCTCGTGAAACACGATGCTGTCGAATTTCGCTAGCCGCTCTTCAAGTTTCGTCTTCAGGTCGGTCTCGTAAAAGAACTTCGCATCGCTCAAGCGCGCGCGGATGACGCGCTCGTTGCCGGCGATGATGGCCTTGCCGCCATCGGACGCTTCGATGTTGGCGGTGAGGACGAATTTGTTGATGAGTTTTGTCGTTTTGGGATCGCTGACCACAAAACACTTCTGGTTATTCCGGATCGTCGCGCGGATCACCTCGCCCGGGATCGACAGGAATTCCTGGTCGAACGATCCCATCAGCACCACGGGCCATTCGACCAGTCCCGCCACTTCATCGAGCAGCCCCTGGTCCTCGATCAATTCGTAATTCTGCGCCTGCGCCAAGGTCCTGGCTTCGGCGAGAATGATGTCCTTGCGGCCCTGCGGATCGAGCACGACCTTCGCGGCGTGGAGCTTTGCCTGATAATCCTCGAAGCGGCGCACGGAAATCGGCGCCGGCGCCATGAAGCGATGGCCATAGGTAGTCTGGCCGGCCTCGATGCCGTCGACGGCGAATTTCACGACGTCGGGTTCTTCGGTCTCCATGCCGAAAGTGGCGACGATGGCATGCAGCGGCCGCACCCATTGCAGCGCGCCGGGCCTCGCCGAGCGTTCGCCCCAGCGCATCGATTTCGGCCATGGAAATGTTCTGATGATGACCGGCAGCATGTCGGCGAGCACGTCGAGCGTGGCGCGGCCGGGCTTTTCGATCAGCGCGATATAAAAGTCGCCCTTCTTCGGATCGCGCTGGATCTTTGCCTCATCGAGCGAGGCCAATCCCGTCGCCTTGAGAAACCCCTGGATCGCAGCATCCGGCCCGCCGACGCGCGGTCCCCTGCGCTCTTCCTTCAGGTCGGATTGCCGCGCCGGAATGCCATGCACGGTCAGCGTCAGCCGCCGCGGTGTCGCAAAGGCCTTCGCACCTTCATAAACCAGGCCCTCGGCGACGAGTTTGTCGGTCACCATACGGCGCAGATCATCGGCCGCCTTCGCCTGCATCCGGGCAGGGATCTCTTCGGAGAAAAGTTCGAGAAGCAGATCGGGCATCTAGGTCGCCCCGCCCGCTTCGGTATGCAACCAGGCTTCGCCGCAGGCCCTCGCCAACTCGCGCACACGCATGATGTAGCTCTGCCGCTCGGTCACCGAGATCACGCCGCGGGCGTCGAGCAGATTGAAGACGTGGCTTGCCTTGATGCACTGGTCATAGGCCGGCAGCGCCATCAAATGTTTTTTCTGATTGTGACCGCTCACCCAGCCCGCCTCAAGATATTTCTTGCAGGCCTCCTCGGCCATGGCGAATTGCTTGAACAGCATGTCGGCGTCGGAGTGTTCGAAATTGTGCCGCGAATATTCCTGCTCGGCCTGCAGGAACACGTCGCCGTAAGTAACGCGCTCGGCGCCGTCGCGGCCGTTGAAATTGAGATCGTAGACGCGGTCGACGCCCTGCACATACATCGCAAGGCGCTCGAGCCCATAGGTGAGTTCGCCGGAAACCGGCGCGCATTCGACGCCCGCGACCTGCTGGAAGTAAGTGAATTGCGACACCTCCATGCCGTCGCACCAGCATTCCCAGCCCAATCCCCATGCGCCAAGCGTCGGGCTTTCCCAATCGTCCTCGACAAAGCGGATATCATGCAGATGTGAATCGACGCCGATCGCGGCGAGCGACTTCAGATAGAGTTCCTGAATGTCCGGCGGCGACGGTTTCAGGATCACCTGGAACTGGTAATAATGCTGCAGCCGGTTGGGATTTTCGCCGTAGCGGCCGTCCTTGGGCCGCCGCGACGGCTGCACATAGGCGGCATTCCAGCGTTTCGGCCCGAGCGCGCGCAGCGTGGTCGCCGGGTGAAAGGTGCCCGCCCCCACTTCCATGTCATAGGGCTGCAGGATCACGCAGCCGTAATCCGCCCAATAACGCTGCAGCGTCAGGATCAGTCCCTGGAACGAGCGTTCCGGGCGCATGTGCGGAGGTAGTGAGTCCATCGTCCGATTCGGTCTTCGCTGGGGGGCCGGCAAGCGCGCGGGACCGTATCGGCGGGGAGGCGGGGAATCAAGGCGAAGTCCGGCGGGATTTTGCCGTGAGAAAGCCCGAGAGCATGACCGGTTCTGATTGA
Source organism: Bradyrhizobium sp. URHD0069 (assembly GCF_000701345.1). Taxonomy (GTDB): domain Bacteria; phylum Pseudomonadota; class Alphaproteobacteria; order Rhizobiales; family Xanthobacteraceae; genus Bradyrhizobium. The sequence goes on from NZ_JNIJ01000029.1 coordinate 21,178, forward strand.
ATCAGAACCGAAGCTCTGGATTCTTGTTTTGACGCGTTTTCTTCACGCGAACCGGTATCCACTTCGCTCGAAAACGCTCTGGATCGGCGCGCCGGATTTCGTGATCGCTCTCGATGGAATTGTGAGCCACGCAGGCGCCGGTGTTCGGTAAGAGAATTGCAGTCGCTCCAAGCCTTGCTCGCCGGTTCTCACGGGTGGTGCCCCGCCCCGAGGCCGGCGCAAGTGCTTTTAGAGGGCAAATCGCCTTAAGATCACCCCGGCCGATAGGCGCCGGTGTTGGGATCCCGCCGCAGGGTTGGAATATCATTCGACTTGGCAGCTTCGGCGAGCCGGGCGAGGCGCGCCTCTTCCAATTCCCTGTTGACCCTCATGGCTGTGCGGTAGGCCCAGCGGACCACGGCTAGCCCACCCAGGGCGCCCGCGAAAGCGATCAGCGGCGGCATCGGTCGATCCTTGTCGTTCATTCGTCGGCCCCCCGATTGGCATTGTTGCCCAAGCTGTTTCCGCCTGCAATCGCATTGTCATCACTAAATAGCGCGCGCCAATCGGCCGTCAAAACCCGAATTTGGCCCAAATTGCCCTGCTCTCCAGCGCCGAAATCAATTCGTCCGGCAGGCCCGCGATACCGTCCCGTTGGGTTAGCGTTTCCGCGCCTGCCGATTTGCGGCCCAGCAGGCTGGACAACAGCCCTGTCGAGGGCGCGATAAGCGGCGTCAGTACCTTGTCACCGTAGCGCGTGCGCAGCGTCGAGCGCAGATCGCCGATCGCATCCGCAAGTCCCAGCGAAACGGAGGTTTCTCCGGCCCAATATTCGCCGGTGAACAGCACGTCGTCGGCGCCCTTCAGGCGAGCGCCCCGGCTCTGTTTCACCAGCGCAATGAAGATGGCGTGGATCTCGCGCTGAAGCGCTTTGACGTGCGCGACATCATCGGGGTTTTCGGGAAGAAACGGGTCGAGCATCGCCTTGCGCGTGCCGGCGGTATACAGCCGCCGTTCGACGCCGATCTTCTTGATCAGTTCCTGAAACCCGAAAGTGCCGCCGACCACGCCGATCGAGCCCAGGATCGAGGATGGATCGCAAAAAATCTCGTCGCCGGCGCAGGCGATCATGTAGCCGCCGGATGCCGCGACATCCTCGACGAATACCAGCACGGGCAGTTTCTTTTCCGCGGCGAGTTGCCTGATGCGCAAGTAGATCTGGCGCGACTGCACCGGCGAACCGCCGGGCGAATTGATCATCAGCGCCACGGCTTTTGCATTCTTCATCGAGAAAGCGCGCTCGAGCGTCCTGGCGACACCGGCGAGCGACATGCCTGGCCGCAGCGGCGTCACCGCACCGATCAAGCCCGACAGCCGGACCACCGGCACCACGGCAACTCCACGCCGCAGACGCGCCGGAAGCCATTCCGTAAGTCTGTCGATCAGGCCCGGCCATCTCAAGCGATCAGCTGTTTGTTCGGTCATGCGGTTACCTCGAAATTAACCAATTTTTATCACGCGGCTGTCATTGAATCGATTGGAACGTCTTTTGCATTGAGGCCGTTGTAAGGGCCGTAACGGCGCAGCGGGGAAAAAGCATGAAAATCTATCTGCTGATGGTGCTGATCGGTACACTTTTGACCGCGATTCACTTCACTTCCGCGCCAGAGCAGCGATCGAAGTCGCCTTCCCAATAGCTTAGGCGATGGAGCAAAGCTTCAGGGTATTGCTAGCGGCAATACCCCCTTCCCGGCCAGAATGTCCTGCACCTGTTTATTAGGCACCGCTGACTCATCATTGAGCATCAGCGCGGCGTGCAATTCAACAGGTGCCTTCCCGCCCTTGACGGCACGAATCAGCACGCGAATCGCAGGCCTCTTTCCATCCCCGTGAACAGGCAGAATTGCCAGGCTGCCAAAACCGCGCGCGAGCGCGATCAGCACCTCGACGAGACCGTCAGCACGCCAGATCAAACTGAGGACGCCGCCGGATTTCAAAATCCGTCGCGCCGCGTGAACCCATGTCTCGAGCGTCGCAGCCGTCGAGACATGAGCGATTTCGCGGGCCTTATCCGGCGAGGCGCGGTGCCGCGCGGGATCATTGAACGGCGGGTTCATCAGGACGACATCGACACTGTCGGGAGACAGGCCAGCCGTCGCAAACGTCTCGGCGGCAGATGCGACGTCGAGCACGATGACCTCAGCCGAGATGGCATTTGCGGCAGCGTTGCCGCGCGCGAGAAGCGCCAGCGCCGCATCGATCTCAACGAGGAAAAGTTCTATGCCGGCCACACGTTTGGCGACGGCAAGGCCGGCGGCGCCGACCCCGGCGCCCAAGTCAACCACGCGATCGCCTGAACGGGCCGGCGTCGCCGCAGCCAACAGCAGGGCGTCATGGCCGGCGCGATGGCCCGATTTCGGTTGCCGCAGGCGCAATTGTCCACCGAAAAACGCATCCTCGGTAAGTTCGCCGGGGTCAGTCATCGGGTCGCAGTTCGTGGGCCAAGCCGGCATCGATCAGAACCTGGCGGGCCTCGCGGTTGTCGTCCTCATGGACCAGGATCCGGCGCGGTAGGACTCCGAGCGAGCCTTCGATAATGCTCATGTTCTGGTCCAGCACCAGATGGTGGATGTTCGCACCATCGAGCAGCGCGCCGATGGCCGAAACCAGCACCATATCGTTGGTCCGTACCAATTCCCGCAACTTTGGCTCTCCTTCGCCGACCCGACGTGACGGCAGCGCCAGCCGTGTCAGCCGCCTGATGCCCTTGCCGCGTTCCCTGGCAGTTTCTATTGTTATACCTGAGGATAGAGTGAATTGGGCAAATCTGGAGACCGGCGTGGCGGTTATTGTACCCTTCGAGAGTCCCTCGAACACATCGATAGATGAGCTGGTCGCGCTGGTCGCCGCCGATATGGAGCGCGTCAACAGCACCATTCTGTCGCGGACCGGCTCGGAAGTTACCATGATCCCCGAGGTCGCCAATCATCTGATTTCCTCAGGGGGGAAGCGGCTGCGCCCGATGCTGACGCTCGCCATGGCAAATCTCACCGGCTATTCCGGCGACGGCCATATCAAGCTCGCGGCCTCGGTCGAGTTCATGCATACCGCGACCTTGCTGCATGACGACGTGGTCGACGAAAGTGAATTGCGCCGCGGCAAGCTGTCCGCGCGGATGCTGTGGGGCAACGAGGCCAGCGTTCTGGTTGGCGACTTCCTGCTCGGCCAGGCGTTTCGCATGATGGTCGAGGTCGGCTCGCTACGCGCCCTCGATATTCTCTCATCCGCCGCGGCAACCATCGCCGAGGGTGAAGTGATGCAGCTTGCGGCGGCGAAAAATACCGCCACCACGGAAGATGAATATCTCGCGGTGATCCGCGGCAAGACGGCTGAGCTGTTCGCCGCGGCCTGCGAGGTCGGACCCGTCATCGCCAATCGGCCGAAGGCCGAGCAGACCGCGTGCCGCTCGGTCGGCATGAATCTGGGTATCGCGTTTCAGCTGGTGGACGACGTGCTGGACTATGGCGGCAAGGCCGCCAAGCTCGGCAAGAATATCGGCGACGATTTTCGCGAGGGCAAGATCACGCTGCCGGTGGTGCTGGCTTTCCGTCGCGGCAATGACGGCGAGCGCGCCTTCTGGATCAACGCGCTGGAGCGCGGCGAGATCTCCGACGGTGATCTCGATCACGCCGTCGGCCTGATGACCAAACACCGCGCGCTGGAGGATACCCTCAACCGCGCTCAGCACTACGGCGCGATGGCCGTCGACGCGCTGGCGCTGTTTCCGGCTTCGCCCATGAAGACCGCACTTGAGCAGGTGGTGGCGTTCTGCCTGGCAAGGTCCTATTGAGGGTCCTCCGTCGTCATACCCCGCATGCGGGGTATCCGGTACACCGCGGCCTTTCCATTCTATCACTGACGTCTCGGAGTACTGGGCCGCCCGGCCAAGTATGCGACATCAAGCCGGGCGATGACAGCGAGGCCTAGCTCAACACGCCCGCATGCACCCACCACTGCGGGTGCTCGATCTGTATTTTCTGTGACGCGCGCTGCGCCTCCGCGGTGTTCTCAAAGATCGCAAAGCAGGTAGCGCCCGACCCCGACATCCGCGCCAGCCACGCCCCATTGGTGGCGTTGAGCGCCGACAATACTTCGCCAATCACGGGCTGAATGCGCATGGCCGGGGCTTCGAGATCGTTAGAAGCAGCAGCGAGTGCTTCAACCCATTCTTCGATCGACGCCCCGTCTCCCGGCCAGGCTGTCGCCTGGATCACGTCGGTAACACCCACCAGCAATTCCCCGTGACGCAGACCCAGCGCTTCAAACACGTCCTTGGTCGGCACGGGAATGCGCGGATTGACCATCACGCACGGCATCTTTGGCAGGCTTAGCGGCAGCAGCGTTTCGCCCACCCCGGTCATGACGCAGGCGCCCGAAGACAGGCAGACCGGCACGTCGGCGCCGGTCTGTTTCGCGACCTCGATCAGCCGCTTGTCGTCGAGGGCAAGGCCGTTCGCCCGCGCCAGCAACCGCAACGCCGCGGCGGCGTCAGCCGAACCGCCGCCGATCCCGGCTGCAACGGGAAGCACCTTGTCGAGGGTGAAATCGCCGAGCTTGAGACCAGGCACACGTTCGCCGAGCAATTGCGCGGCCTTGAACACGAGGTTATCGCCGGTCTCGCCGCAGTCCGGTGCAAGCGGCCCGGTGGTCTTGAGGGTCAGTGTGGACCCGGGCGTCAGATTCAGGTGGTCGGCGCAATCGGCGAACGCAACCACGCTTTCAAGATCGTGATAGCCATCGACCCGCCGCCCAACCACCCGAAGGGTCAGGTTGACCTTGGCACACGCGTTCTCAATCAGCGCTAGTGCGGTGGATTGGACATTCGCTCCAGCATTTCCACGAGTCGCCATAGCAAATGTCAAATCCAAAGCCGCACTGAAATTTATAGTTTGCTAGCGTCCCGGCTCTAACATTCGCAAGTGAGTTAGCCGCAACCGGATGCGAATGTTAGAGCCGGGACGCTAGCATCGGCGACCAGTCCTTGATCAGCCGCCCTTGCCGTCTTCTTTTTTCTTGTCCGCGGAAGCTGCGGACGAAGTGTCCTCAGGCAGCCCGTTTTCGAGCTTGGCTTCGATCTTGGGCAGTTCTTCCGGCTCGGGTTTCAGATCGCGGGCGTGGGCCCACTGGAATTTTGCTTCCAGCGTGCGGCCGACGCGCCAATACGCGTCACCGAGATGGTCGTTGATCGTCGGATCCTCGGGCTTGAGATCGATCGCACGCTCGAGATTTTTCACCGCGTCCTCGTAGTTGCCGATGCGGTAATAGGCCCAGCCCAGCGAATCCACGATGTAGCCGTCGTCCGGGCGCTGATCGACGGCCCGCTTGATCATCTTCATGCCTTCGTCGAGATTGACGCCCTGATCGATCCACGAATAGCCGAGATAGTTCAGCACGTGGGGTTGCTCGGGCTGCAGCTCAAGCGCCTTGCGCATATCGGCTTCCGCCTTGCTCCACTGCTTGGAGCGCTCTTCGCAGATGCCGCGGTAATAGTAATACACCCAGCTGGTCTTCTCGCTGGCCGCCGGCAATGCAGCGATGCCCTGCGAGTAGGTTTGTGCGCAGTCGGCGAACTTCTTGCGGCCCCGCTCGATATTGCCGAGCGCCATGGTGGCTTCGATATCCTTGGAATCCTCGGCCGTTACGGATTTCAAGAGCTTGATCGCCTCCTCGCTGCGGTCCGCGGCGTCCAGATTGGTTGCGAGCTGAATCTGCGCATTGCGCTTCAGCGGCGAATTCGCCGGCATCCGCTCGTACACCTTGATCGCCATCGCCGGCTTCTTCACCGACTCGTAGAGGTCGGCCAGCGACAATAGCGCCAGCGGATGATTGGGCGCGAGGTACAGCGAGAGCTGCAAATAGACCAGCGCGAGGTCCTCGCCGCCGCGGCGTGTCAGCGTTGCACCGATGCCGTAAAGCGCCTCGGCCGCGCCGGCTTGCGCCGAATCGACCAGCGGCGGCAGCTTCTTGCCGGCCCTCGTCTCGCGCAGGCCTTCCTGCACCAGCGGATGTCGCGGAAGCTTCTTGTCGAACGCCTCGTAAATGGCGCTCGCCGCCGCCGCATCCTTGTTGCGCGACAGCCAGCGCGCATAGTCATCGGCGATGCGGAGCATGGAATCATCGAGCTTGTAGGCCCGCTCAAGACGCGCACCGGCATCCTTTTCCTTGCCCGCGAGCTCGAGGATCATGCCGGCGTGCAGATCCTTGAACAGCGGATACCATTCCGGACCGGTCAGCTTGTCGATATTGGCGACCGCCGCCTTGCTGTCGCCGGCGCCGTAGCTGGCCCAGCCCGACAGCAGCGTCGCCACCAGATCCGTGATCGGCCCGCGGATCGACTGATTGATGTTCAGTTGCGCGGCCGGATATTTCTTCGCCTTCAGATCGCGCACGCCGATGACCAGCCGGGCGACGCGATTGGACTTGTCCATCGTCAAGATGCGGTCGGCGAGCTTCACGGCCTCGTCGATGTCGCCATCCGCCAGCGATGAAATGAAAGCGCGATCCAGCAATTCGTTGTTCTTCGGATCGGTGCGAAGCGCCGAGCGATAGAACGTCGCCGCCGAAGTGGCGTCCCGCTCCACGCTGGCATGGCGGGCGGCCAGATAGCTGCCCGCCGTGGTCAGCGATTTCAAATCGCGGCTTGAGGGAAATTGCGCCGAGTTGCCGGCCGGATGATCAGGCGTCTGTGCCGAAAGCGAGCCAGGCGCTGTCAGCGCGATGAAGGCGACTGCGGCAACCGTCTGCCGATTGAAACGAATGGAAAACATCACGGTTCGCCTTAGCTCCAGGATTTACGGATCGTCTCGGATGCGAAACCAAGCGGCAGCATCAAGGCCTGCGACAATGCCGCGTTTGGCGTTCAACCGCAAGGATACGGGTTGGCGAATCGATTGCAGGAAACGCCCCGGTACCCGTCAATCCCGCCTGAAGACGCTTTCAGTGTGGCGGTATCGTGGCCAGCGGTCGCTAGAACCGCCGTTTCGATTGAATCGGAACTGCCGCTCATCCCTTTGCTGTTGCGCTTTCTTGGTGCGAACCGGTACCCGCTTCGCTCCAGCCGGCTCACGCGATCGTGGTCACATCGCCTCATAATTGGGTCCGCCACCGCCCTCCGGCGGAACCCAGGTGATGTTGGCGTTCGGATCCTTCACGTCGCAGGTTTTGCAGTGGACGCAATTCTGGGCATTGATGACAAAGCGCGGCCCGGTTGTCTCCTCGACCCATTCATAGACGCCTGCCGGGCAATAACGGTTGGACGGGCCCGCATAGACATCGTGCTCGGAGGTCTTCTGCAGATTCGTGTCGGCGACCTTCAGGTGGACCGGCTGGTCCTCCTCGTGATTGGTATTGGAGAGAAACACCGAGGACAGCTTGTCGAAAGTCAGCTTGCCGTCCGGTTTCGGATACACGATCGGGGCATGCTCTTTCGCCGGGTCGAGCGTGCCGCGGTCGAGCTTGGCATGCGACTGGGTTCCGAACAGCGAGAAGCCGAGCGTATTGCACCACATATCGATGCCGCCGAGCGCGACGCCTATGATGGTGCCGAACTTCGACCATAACGGTTTGACATTGCGGACCGGATACAAATCCTTGCCGACCACCGAACCGCGCCACGAATTCTCATACTCAACCAGTTCATCGTTGGCGCGGCCGGCGCCGAGCGCGGCGGCGACATGTTCGGCCGCGAGGGTGCCGCTGCCAATCGCATTGTGCACGCCCTTGATGCGCGGCACATTCACAAAGCCCGCCGCGCAGCCGATCAGCGCGCCGCCGGCGAAGGTCAGGCGCGGAACCGATTGATAACCGCCCTCGGTGATGGCCCGCGCGCCATAGCCCAGGCGCTTGCCGCCTTCGAACAGGCCGCTAATCGAGGGATGGGTCTTGAAGCGCTGGAACTCATCGAACGGCGACAAATATGGATCGTCATAATTGAGATGCACGACGAAACCGACCGCCACCAGATTGTCGTCGTAGTGGTAGAGGAAGGAGCCGCCGCCGGTTGAATTGTTCAACGGCCAGCCGAAAGAATGCTGGATCAGACCCTTTTTGTGCTTGGCCGGGTCGATCTGCCAGACCTCCTTGAGGCCGATGCCGAATTTCGCAGGCTCGCAGTTGGCGTCGAGGGAAAATTTCGCGATCAGTTGCTTGGTGAGGCTGCCGCGCGCGCCTTCGGCGAACAGCGTGTACTTGCCGAGCAGTTCCATACCGCGCGTATACGACGACTTGTGCGAGCCATCCTTGGCCACGCCCATGTCGCCGGTCGCGATGCCGCGCACCGCGCCTTTTTCGTCGTAGAGCACTTCCGTGGCGGCGAAGCCCGGGTAAATCTCGACGCCGAGCGCCTCAGCCTTTCGCGCCAGCCAGCGGCACACATTGCCGAGCGAGCCGACATAGCAATGATGATTATTCATCAGCGGCGGCATCATGATATTCGGCAGCGGGATCGCGGTACCCGCTGTCATCCAGTAGAACTTATCCGCCGTGACCCGCGTCTTCAGTGGACAGTCGGCGTCCTCGCGCCAATCCGGAACAAGTTTGTCGAGCGCCACCGGATCGATCACCGCGCCGGACAAAATGTGCGCGCCGACCTCGGACCCCTTCTCCACCACCACAATCCCGAGATCGGCATTGAGCTGCTTCAGCCGGATTGCGGCGGCCAGGCCGGACGGCCCGGCGCCGACGATGACGACGTCGAATTCCATGGATTCGCGCGGCGGCAATGGTTCGGTGCTCATGATCTGCTCTCGGCCCGGTTGGGAAAGCTTCTCTTCTATGGGTCGCCCCTGGGGGCGTTTGTTTCCGATTTTTAAGGGAAGAACAACCATGGAAATGATTCTTGAGGCGTTTCGTTGCGACCCGATCCGGCCTAGATTGCAACAATGCCCATGACACCGTCCCATGACGCCTGATCCCGTCCCAACCGTTCGGCAATTGCTGGCCTTTTATCTGGAGGCCGGGGTCGACTGTGCCCTGACCGAAGAGCCCGTCAATCGGCTGTCGGATCCCGACATCATTCCTGCAGCCCCTGAAACAACGACCCCCCAACCGGTCAGGACGATCGCGGCCGCAACTCCGCCTGTGCGCGTGGAGGCGGCGCTAGCGCCCGAGGCGGCGATCCTGTCGGCGCGGGAAGCCGCGCGGACCGCGCCTACGCTCGAGGCACTGCGTACGCTTTTGGAAAATTTCGACGGCTGCGCGTTGAAAGCGACCGCCACTCGCCTGGTGTTTGCCGACGGCAACCCGCAGGCGCGCATCATGTTCGTCGGCGAGGCTCCGGGGCGCGAGGAAGACATCGAGGGACTGCCGTTCGTCGGTCGTTCGGGCAAGTTGCTCGACCGGATGATCGCGGCGATCGGGCTCGACCGCGCCAGCGCCTACATCGCCAATGTCATTCCGTGGCGGCCGCCCGGCAACCGCACGCCGACGCCGCAAGAGACGCAGATCTGCCTGCCGTTCATCCAGCGGCAAATCGAGCTGGTGAATCCCGATGTGCTGGTGACGCTCGGCAATCCCTCGACCCAAACCTTGCTGTCGACGCGCGAGGGCATCATGAAAACCCGCGGCAGGTGGTCCGATTACGACACCGGCACCCGGGTGATCCGCGCGCTTGCCACCTTCCATCCGGCCTATCTGTTACGCTCGCCCTCCTACAAGCGCATGGCGTGGCAAGACTTGCGCTCGATCGCAAAAGCACTTGAGCAGGCAAAGTCGCCCTGAGGCACTGACTACGGCGTCTTCGGCCGCACGATGGCCCAGCCGATCCGCAACAGCGGCTGCCGTCCGGTTATCAGGCGTTCGAACGCCCGCGGCACTTCCGGGACCAGGCCGGGAAACCGCTTTGCAATATCGGCCGGCGGGGTACCGATCGTGTCGGAGGCGCGCCAGACCACGACGCCGCCGGTTTCGTTGAACTTCGCCAGCGTAAACCACGGCGTGCGTTCCGGCGCCGCGTCGAGAAACAGATGAGGACGCCCGGCACCCAGTGAGATCAAAGCCGCCAGCCGCGGATCGCCTGCCACCGCCGGCAGCGGCTGGTTGGTGCGCCGCTCAAAACTGTCGCCAAAAAAATGCGCGATCGCAGGCGCAGGCAGCGACGTCGCCACCTCACCGCTGGCGGTCCAGGGCAGAAAAACCGTGATCGCGATGACTGGGAGCGCGGGCGCAATGACGGCTGCCGCCCAGACCGAGCGAAGCACCCGCTGACGCCGCAGATGAATCAGATCGCCGGCCGCGACGATCACCGCCAGTCCGGACATCAACAGCGCGACGCCCGCCCCGCCCGCGACCTGCTCAAGATCGAACAGGCCAGAGATCACGCTTCCCACGAGCGCGGGAGCAACGGCAAAGAAATAAACGAAATCGCGCGCCAGCGGATCGAGCTTCGACCGATAGATGATCGGCGCCTCTTCCGGCTTGCGGCCGAACCAGCCAGAGTTGAGCGCCGCCAGCAGCACGATGCCGGATATCGCGAACAGCAGGCCGCCGAGCAATGCGGCCCAATGCAGCGCCCTTCCGCTTAAATCCGCAATCGCCGGCCATGGCGGCAGCGCCAAAGTGTCGGCGCGGATCAACCAAATCAGATATGGCAGCGCCAGCACGACAATCACCAACAGCGCAAACAGCGGATCGAACGACATCAGCGAGCGCCGTCGGCGTGGGGTCGCAAGGGCAAATACGATGATCGGCAGCAACAGGCCGATTGCGGCGGAGGTCGTCAGCAACAACAGTCCGGCTTCGATGGACCATGCGAACCAGGCGTTGCGGCGGCCCTGGCCGATCAGTTGCCAGGAATGCAGCAGCAGCAGTGCCCAGAGCGGACGTGCGAGCACCAGGGGACCGAACTCGACGCCGGGCGAACTGAACGCCGTGACCGTCATCGTCAGCAGGACCGCGAGCACCGCCTGTTGTCCGCCGACAATGGCGCGCGCCAGCAGATACAGCGCGGAGAACGTCGTGATCGAGCAAAGCTGCGCCAGCAGATAGACGCCGAACATGCCCCCGGCGCGGAACGCGAGGTCGGCGAGCCAGAACGCCAGCGGCGGGCCGAGATCGGTCCCCACCTGGTATTCCCGGCCAAAGGCGAGCAGCATAGCAAGGTCGTCGGGAGGGCTTCGATACAGCACAACCGGCAGGATCAGCCACAGCGCTGCCTGAAGCATCACCACAAGCCAAACCACCAGCCGGGGCCGGGCGCGGATCAGTTCGATGATCAGGGAGGTGAAACGCATGAACCGTCCGAAATGCCTCAACCAGCCCGCAAGACGGCCCTATTCGATCCCGAACGTGTGATAAAGCGCGTCAGCCGCGGAGGCAACTAGAGTTGAATTGCGGCCGAAACCTCGGCGTCGAGCGGCGTTTCCCCCGTGATAAGGTCGCGTTCGATTGTCGCCGGCTGATGTTTTTCCCGCGCGGCGACGACGGGTGCGAAGAAACGGCGGTGATGCACCGTGGGTCCAAGGCGATGCAGCGCATCGAGATGTTCCGGCACGCCATAGCCCTTGTGCGACTCGAAGCCATAGCCCGGACAATCCTGCGCCAAGGCGCACATCAGTCGGTCGCGCGTGACTTTGGCGATGATCGACGCCGCCGCGATCGAGACCACCAGCCCGTCGCCGCCGATCACGGCGTCGCAGTCGCACGGCGTATCGAGCCGGTCGCGGCCGTCGACGAACACATGCTTCGGCATTTCGGGGAGCGCGTGCACCGCGCGCGCCAGCGCCCACAGCGACGCACGCAGGATATTGTCGCGATCGATCCGCGCCGGCGAGCCGAATGCGACGGCAAACGAGGCGGTAGCGCAAATTTCCTCGAACAGTTCCTCGCGGCGCTCCGGCGTCAGCCGTTTGGAATCGTCGATGCCCTTGGGAATCCGCTTGGGATCGAGCACCACAGCCGCCGCCACGACCGGCCCCGCCAGCGGACCGCGGCCGGCCTCATCGCAGCCGGCCACCGGCCAGACGCCGCGCTTGATCAGCGCGCGCTCGCGGCGAAAGTTAGGCGGCGCGACCGCGATCACGCCCTTTGGCAGCGTGGCGGGATCTTTCTCGGATTTATCGCGAATCATGCCGGGATGGTGCGCAAGCGCGCCCAGCGGCGCAACCGGGAACTCGGCGCAATTCCCGCTATTCAATCCTGGTGTTTAGTCCTGCAGATGAACGCGGCGATCTTCGCCCACCTCGATGCCCGGAGCCACCACGACCTCCCACGGATGATTATCGGGATCGGCGAAATATCCGGAGTAGCCGCCGTATTCGGTCTTGTGCCCAGGCTTCAGCAGCGACGCGCCCTTTGAGATTGCAAAATCCAGCACCGCATCGACCTCCTCCGTCGTGCGGCAATTCCAGGCAAGCGTCATCCCGCGAAACGCCTGGGGTCGCGGGTTTTCGGGAAGCGTGACGTCTTGCGCCAGCTGATCCCATGGAAACAGCGCGAGTACTGTGCCGCCAGTGTCGAAGAACGCAACGGCCTCGCCGGTTGCACGCAATTTCCGCGCAAACCCAAGCGCTTCGTAAAATGCGATGCTGGCGCGCAGATTGCTGACGCCGAGCGTGATGACCGTAAGTCGCGGAACCGGTGCTGATGACGTGCCACTCATCCTACTCTCCATCCGTCATTGCGAGGAGCAACGCGACGAAGCAATCCATCTTGCTTTGCGGCCCCGTGGATTGCTTCGCTTCGCTCGCAATGACGGCAACGAAATCTTGTCACCCTCAAAACAAACTGAGTTGCTGCCCGGTGCGCTTCGGCCGCGCGAAATGATCGGTGGTCAATTTCGAACGCCGCTTGTTGAGCCCAAGCTTCTCGCAGGCGACCTCGAACCGCCGTCCGATCATCCAGGCCATCGGTCCGGTGCCTTTCATACGGGTTCCCCACTGGGAGTCATAGTCGCGCCCGCCACGCATGTCGCGGATCAGCGTAAAGACGTGGCGGTAGCGCTCCGGATAATTGGCCATCAGCCATTCGCGGAAAAGGTCGCGCACTTCAAGCGGCAGGCGCAGCAGGACATAGCTTGCCTCCTTGACACCGGCATGCGCCGCTGCGTCAAGAATGCGCTCGATCTCGGAATCGTTCAGCGCCGGGATGACAGGCGCTACCATCACCGTGGTCGGAATGCCCGCTTCGGAAAGTTGTCGCAGCGCTTCCAGCCGTTTGGGCGGAGTCGAAGCGCGCGGCTCCATGGTTCGTGCAAGTTTTGCATCGAGCGTCGTGACCGAAATCGCCACCTTGGCGAGGTTGCGTTTTGCCATCCGCGCGAGAATATCGATATCGCGCGTCACCAACGCCGATTTGGTAACTATGCCGACGGGATGGCCGGCGCGCTCCAGCACTTCGAGAATGCCGCGCATGATATTCCGCTCGCGCTCGATCGGCTGATAGGGATCGGTGTTGGTGCCGATCGCGATCATCCGTGGTTCGTAATCCTGCGCCGCCAGTTCTTTTTCCAGCAGGGCCGGCGCATCGGGCTTGGCGAACAGCCTGGATTCGAAGTCCAGCCCCGGCGACAGCCCGAGATAGGCATGGGTCGGCCGCGCAAAACAGTAGACGCAGCCATGCTCGCAGCCCCGATAAGGGTTGATCGAACGGTCGAAGCCGATATCGGGAGAATCGTTGCGGGTGATGACCTTGCGCGCGGTATCGACCGCGACGGTGGTCTTGAACGGCGGCAATTCATCGAGGCTCTGCCAGCCGTCATCGAACGCGACCCGCGCTTCAGCCTCGAAGCGGCCGCTGTCATTGGATTGCGCGCCACGGCCGCGCCGCCGCTCGCGCTCGATCGCGACCTCGAGTTCGGGAAAAGGCGAAGGTGCACCCGCCGGCTCGGAGGGCGCCGTGACCGGCGGGTGCTTGAGGGCATGAGAGGATGCTCGACTCATGGTCAGAACATAGCATGCGATGAGAACAAATCAAGAACATAAAAATCGCCCCTTCCAGATCGAGAGATGAAGCCGTCGGATGGCCGGCGGCTCGCTGCGTTGCCACAAAAAGCTGCATCCGGAAGGCTGATTTGATGGTGGCAAGGTGATAACAGTGCGGCGTTTTCCTACCCCTTTGAGGTGTCGAAAAACCGGCAATGCTGAGTGTCATTATCCCAACCGAAGGCGTCGAACAGCCCGCCGTCGCTACCCTTGCTGCTTTGGTGCCGGGCGCCGCGGCCGGCTTGGTGCGCGAGGTGTTGCTGGTCGACCGGGCCCGCTCCGGCGTGATCGAACGGGTCGCCGACGTCGCGGGCTGCCGCTTCTTGCCGTTCGAGGGATCGCATGCAGCGGCGCTCGCGACCGGCGCCCGGCAGGCCCGCTCCCCCTGGCTGATGTTCCTGCATGCCGGCGCGGTACTGGACAGCGGCTGGATCGATGAAACCGTACAATTCATCCAGGGCGTCTCGGGCAGCGGCCGGCCCCGCGCCGGCATCTTCCGCTACGCCCGCTCGCCCTACGCCGATACGCGGTTGCGTGACGGTTTCAAGTTTCTCGCGCGGATGATTGTCGGGCCGTCGGCGGATCAGGGACTATTGATCGCGCGGGACCATTACGACCGGCTCGGAGGCTACGCGCCCGACGCCCGCCGTTCCGAGGCCAGGCTGCTGCGGCAGCTCGGCCGCTCGTCGCGCACGCTGCTGCGCAGCCGGATCATGGTGGCCTGAGGCGCCCGCCGAGATACTTGCCAAAGTCAAATAATTATTTGACAATGGCAAGTGTGCCATGTCTCACGATGCCGACGATCAGATCGCAGCGGTCCGCGCCTTCAACCGCTTCTACACAAGCAGGCTCGGCGTGCTCGACCAGCACCTGCTGAAGAGCCCGTTCTCGCTGAGCGAGGCGCGGGTGCTGTACGAACTGGCGCACCGGGAGGATCCGGCCGCCAAGGAGATCGGAATCGAGCTTGGCCTCGATCCCGGCTATCTCAGCCGGATCGTCCAGAAATTCGATGACGGCGGGCTGATCACCCGCAAACCCCTGCCCTCGGACCGGCGGCAATACCGGCTCGGCCTGACGGCCAAGGGGCGCCAGGCGTTCGCCAAGCTCGAGCGCAGTTCGGACAACGATATCGGGGCGATGCTCGCCGCGATGCCGCGCGGCGAAGGTGGGCGGCTGACCGCGGCGATGGCGGTGATCGAACGCCTGCTCGGCGCATCAGAGCGTTCTCCCCGACCCGCGATCCTCCGCGACCCCGGTCCGGGCGACATGGGATGGGTGATGCAGAGCCATGGTGCGTTTTATGCCCGCGAATACGGCTTCGACTCCTCATTCGAAGCGCTGGTCGCGGAGATCGCCGCAAAATTCCTGACCTCGTTCGACGCCTCGCGGGAGCGCTGCTGGATCGCCGAGGTCGATGGCGCCCAGGTGGGCTCGGTGTTTCTGGTCAGGCATACCGACAACATCGCAAAGCTGCGGTTACTGCTGGTAGAGCCGGCCGGGCGTGGACAAGGACTCGGCCAGCGGCTGGTCGCCGAATGCATCTCGTTCGCGCGGCAATGCGGCTATCGCAAAATCACGCTATGGACCCAGAGCATTCTGGTCACCGCACGGAAGATTTATCAGAACGCCGGCTTCGTGCTGGTGGCCACCGAGCCGCACCGCAGTTTCGGCCAAAGCCTGATCGGCGAGACCTGGGAGCGCGAACTGTGAAGTCCGGGCGTCGCGATGGTTACGCCGACGCACCCTTCGCCTTCGGCCGCCGCAAATGTTCATCGAGCCTCGGCATGATCTCGACGAAATTGCAGGGCCGCGTGCGGTAATCAAGCTGGGCCGCGAGAATGCCATCCCACGCATCGCGACAGGCGCCCGGCGATCCCGGCAGGCAGAAGATGAACGTGGCGCCCGCGACACCCGCAGTGGCGCGGCTCTGGATCGTCGAGGTGCCGATCTTGGCGTAGCTCAGCATGTGAAATGCGGTGGAAAAACCATCCATCCGTTTTTCGAACAACGGCTCGATCGCCTCCGGCGTCACGTCGCGACCGGTGAAGCCGGTGCCGCCTGTAGTGATGATGGCATCGACGCCGGGATCGGCGATCCATCTTTTGATGATGGTGCGGATCGCATCGACGTCGTCGACGCTGATCTCGCGCGCCGCGAGCATATGACCGGCCGCGGTGAGCCGCTCCGACAGCGTCGTGCCGGACTTGTCATCCTCAAGCGTGCGCGTGTCGGAAATCGTCAGCACCGCGATGTTGAGCGGCACGAATTCTTTCAATTTGTCGATAGAGGACATTTGCGAAACCTTGTCTGTCATTCCGGCCAGGCCGCGAAGCGCGCTGATCCGGAAATCTCATGAGTTCGGCACCAGGATTCCAGCTTCGCGCTTTCAGCGCGCCCCGGAAGACGCCGGTCCGTTAAAGCGAATTCGCGCCGAACGTATTGCAGGCCTGCACCGTGCCCTGCTGATAGCCGGTCATGAACCATTGCTTTCGTTGCGCGGCGGAGCCGTGGGTAAACGAATCCGGCACCACCCGCCCCGTAGCTTGCCGCTGCAGCGTGTCGTCGCCGATCGCGGCCGCCGTCCTCAGCGCGGCATCGATGTCGCCCGCTTCGAGGAAGCCGGGACGCTTCTTCTCCTCGCGGTTGACCCAGACGCCCGACAGACAATCCGCCTGCAGCTCGACCTTCACTTGCAGCGCATTGGCTTCGGCCTTGCTGCCGACCTGCTGCTGCAGCCGTGTCACGCGCGGCAGGATGCCGAGCAGGTTCTGGATGTGATGCCCTGCTTCATGGGCGATGATATAGGCGGTGGTGAACTTGCAGGCATTGCCCGAGCAGCCGCGAAACCGCGTCTCGACCTGACGGAAAAAGCTGGTGTCGAGGAAAATCGTTCTATCCGGCGGGCAGTAGAACGGGCCCATCGCGGACTGTGCCATGCCGCAGCGTCCGCCATTGGTGGCGTTGCGAAACAATACGATCTTCGGACCTGTATAGTTTTGCCCGTTGGCCTTGAAGATTTCGCTCCAGCGATCATCAATCTCGCCGAGGATGCCGGCGATCATGCTGCCCATCTCGTCGGTCGGCGCGCCGGTCTTGGCAGGCGCGGACCTGCGATCGGTTTGATAGCTCGGCGCCTGTCCGCCGCCGGTAAGAATTTCCGCGCCGCCGATCAGGATGCGCGGGTCGATGCCGAAGGCATAGCCGACGAGACCGAGCACGATGATGGTGCCGATGCCGAGCCCACCACCGCCCATCGGAAGACCAAAGCCGCCGCCACCACCCATTCCGCCGCCATCATCGCCGCGACGGTCCTCGATCTCGTCGCTGCGGCGGAAGTCATCGTAACGCATGGCGGTTTTTCCTCATCCGGCTTGCTGGCAGCGCACTCGCCGATACCCAACGCGGTACGAACGTAAAATTTCCATTCCATTAATCAATAACCCGCCCGGCAAAAATTGCCTAGCGTGAAAGAATTGCCCGATTAAGTCGATTTTTACTTTGCGCAGTCAATGTATCGCCAGTCGGTTGTTTAGTCCCGCGTCGCCGACAGCGTCGCCTGAGTCAGAGTATTTGAATCATGGTTGTGTCGCGTCGCGGGGCGTCTGCAAAGGCGCCCCGCACTAAATTTGAGTCCTCTTTCGATGCCCGTATCGTCGTAGGCGATTGCGTCGCCGAGATGTCGAAGCTTCCGTCAGGCTCCGTCGACCTGGTATTCGCAGATCCGCCGTACAACCTGCAGCTGAAGGGCGATCTCAAGCGTCCCGACGAATCCCATGTCGATGCCGTCAATAATGACTGGGACAAGTTTTCATCCTTCGCCGCATACGACGATTTCACCCGCGCCTGGCTGCTCGCCTGCCGCCGGATCATGAAGCCGTCGGCGACGCTGTGGGTGATCGGCTCCTACCACAACATTTTTCGCGTCGGCGCGATCATGCAGGACCTGGGCTTCTGGGTCCTGAACGACATCGTCTGGCGCAAGACCAATCCGATGCCGAATTTCCGCGGCCGCCGCTTCACCAATGCCCATGAAACCATGATCTGGGCGGCGCGCGACGAAAAAGCCAAAGGCTATACTTTCAACTACGAGGCCTTGAAGGCCGCCAACGAGGACGTGCAGGCACGTTCCGACTGGCTGATTCCGCTATGCACCGGCGACGAACGCTTGAAGGGCGAGGACGGCAAAAAGGTCCACCCGACGCAGAAGCCCGAAGGCCTGCTGGCGCGCGTGCTGCTGTCGTCTTCGAAGCCCGGCGACCTCGTGATCGATCCGTTCAACGGCACCGGCACCACAGGCGCCGTCGCCAAGCGTCTCGGCCGCCGCTACATCGGCTTCGAACGCGATCGGACCTATGCGGCTGCGGCGGAAGCGCGCATCGCTGCGGTCGAACCGCTGCCGGATGCGACATTGGCACCGTTCATGACCGCGCGCGAGGCGCCGCGGGTGGCGTTCTCCGAGCTGATCGAGCGCGGCATGATTTCGCCCGGAACCCGCTTGGTCGATTCCAGGAAGCGCCACGGTGCCCTGGTGCGCGCCGACGGCGCCATCATGCTCGGCGACAAGGTCGGCTCGATTCACCGCATCGGTGCGGTGGCGCAAGGCTCAGGTGCCTGCAACGGCTGGACCTTCTGGCACATCGAGACCAACAAGGGCCTGCGGCTGATCGACGAGCTGCGCGCCGAAATCCGCTCGGAGATGGCAGCCCTGTAATTTGCGCATGCTGACTGCGCGCCATTCGGGCTGGATTCGCTGTATTGTTGAGCGTTCGCCATCCGTGCAGACCGTGATTTGCGGTCGCGATGAAATCGTCCGATGCGATCAAGAGAACCCGAAACGTTGTTGTGGCTACCGCTATTGCCGATCTTTTTTCTCGGCGTCTTCCCGATGTTGCTGCTAAGCTTCCTGGGGTTTGCCGGCCTCGTCATCCTCGGCGTGCTGATGATTTGTGTCGGTTTGGACGACGCCTTGGAAGCAAATAGTAATTTCAATCAGCAGGTCATCGTCCACGGCTACGCGAGGCGATCGGAACGGGCCATTCAGGCGTCGAATTTGCATTCGGAAATTCGTTTTGCCACCATCATGAACATAACCGGCGCCGCATTGGTGGTTGCCGGAGTGATCGGGTTTTTCTGCTTCGGCTGATCGACAAGCCGCGCGGGCTTCTGTCGCGGGCTTCTGTGATGACTGCGGCTTAAGTCAGCGTATCGTAAGGCGGGCAAGGGGGCGCGCTTCGCGCGGTTCCCGCCATGCCACCGCAGTGCAAAAATTATCGGTCGGCACGCGGTGTTTGTCATCGGGCGCGCGTACGCGACCCGTTGGCTTTGCCTGAAACCGCTACTTGCAAAGTCATCGCTTGCGCATTCGGCAAAATTTCAGCATGGACATGCCGTCTGTGGCATTTGTCGCCGGACCTCATTTTCTCGGCAACACACAGAAGCAAGGGAGAATCTTGATGCTCAAATTCTACTTCAACGGCGCGCCGAATCCGAACAAGGTCGCGCTGTTTCTGGAAGAGTCCGGCCTGCCCTATGAGCTGGTGCCGGTCGATACCCGCACGGGCGATCAGTTTAAGCCCGAATTCCTCAAAGTGAATCCGAATGGCAAGGTGCCGGCGATCGACGACGACGGCGTGTTCGTGTTCGACTCTAACGCGATCCTGCTTTACCTCGCCGAGAAGACCGGCAAATTCCTGCCCGCCGCCACGCCCAAGAACCGCGCAGAATTGCTGTCATGGCTGATGTTCATCGCCACCGGCCTCGGACCGTATTCGGGACAGGCGGTGCATTTCAAGCACTTCGCGCCGCGAGACCTCGGAAAGGCCCTCGAATATCCGCACAACCGCTATCAGTTCGAAGCGCATCGCCATTACAAGATCCTCGACGATCATCTCGCCAACAGCCGCTACATGGTCGGCGATACCTACACCATCGTCGACATGGCGTTCTGGGGCTGGGCGCGGCTGGGGCCGTTCGTGCTCGGCGACGACGTGTTCACAAAATATTCCAACGTGAAGCGTCTGGTCGATGAGGTCTCGGCGAGACCGGCCGCGCCGCGGGCGATCGCGCTGAAAGACAAGTTTGTCTTCAAGGCCGAAATGGACGACGAGGCGCGCGCCATCATGTTCCGCCATCTCAAGACCAAGGCGGCCTGATCGGGCTCGAGAACCCCCCGCGATGGCCGGGCTTGTCCCGGCCATCCACGCCCTTCTGCTTCCGGGCTCGCAAGACGTGAATGCGGACGCGGCTGCGCGCCCGCCACAGCCGAGCGGCCGCGACGATAGCGCGGCCGGCGGCAAACCTTGAAGCTGCGAGCGATGCTTGAGGATGACGGCTATTGTCCGCGCAAGCACTGCTCAAGGTGTCAGCCCGCGAGTTTCCGCTCTTCCGGAAACGGCCCGAGCACGCGCTCGACCAGCGTGGAATCGCAATATTCCTTGATCTGCTTGATCCTGCCGTCCTCGATCCGCCACACCATGCAATACTGCTGATCGTAGCGCAGGCCGGCCTTGGTCACGTTGTCGCCGCGCGCCTCGACCACGACATAGTCACCCTCGGCGATGAAATTGAACGCGACCGTGCGCGGCCGTACCGCGAAGAACGAACGGAAATGGCCCATCAGGCCGTTCTGGATCGCGTCCCGGCCTTTGAACTCATGCGACCATGAATACTGGCCGGTGACGATCCAAATGGCATCTTCAGCGAGATTGTCGGCGAACGTCGTGCCGCTGCGATTGGCGAAGTCGGTATAGACCTGCTGCACGAGTTTCTTGTTGGCTTCGGTGCTCATCGAGCTTCTCCATTGATTGGCTGTTGCAAATCAATGGCGCTCCCGTCGGCATTCTTCCAATCGATAGTGAGTATGATATATATTCACTTCATGAATTTGCATTCACTTGACCTCAACCTGCTGGTCGCGCTCGACGCGCTGCTCAAGGAAGCCAGCGTCAGCCGGGCGGCGATGCGGATCGGGCTGTCGCAACCCGCGGCGAGCCACGCGCTGCAGCGGCTGCGCGAGGTGCTCGGCGACCCCCTGCTGGTTCGCACTGGCGCGCGCATGGAATTGACGCCACGGGCTCAGGCGCTGCGCGGGCCACTGGCGCAGGCGCTCGACCAGGTGCGCGGGCTTTTCATTCCCGATGATTTCGATGCCGGCAGCAGCGAGCGGCACTTTCGCTTGATGATGCCCGATCTCGCGGTAGAGCTTCTGGTGCCGCCGCTGATGAAGCAGATTGCGCGGCTCGCTCCGAACGTCCGGCTCGATGTCGTGCCGTGGCGCGGTCCTGCGATCTTTACCGCGGAGTTTGCACGCACGATCGATCTCGTGATCAGCATTGGCGACGCCTTCAAGGGATTTCACCGCCAGCTACTCTATACCGATCGCGACGCGCTCGCGGTGCGGCGCGGCCATCCCATGGCTACTAGGCTTGGTCGGCGTGATGTTTTCCTCAACGCGCGGCATGTCGCCGTCATTATCCGCGGCGAAAGTGAGGACCTGATCGACGGCTGGCTGCGTAGTAAGGGGATCGAGCGCCGGATCGCGCTCGTGGTGCCCGGCTATATTGAGGCGCTCCATATCGTGGCGCGCACCGATCTCGTGGCATTCGTCCCAAGCCGGCTGATCGCCGCGCTCGCAAAACCATTGTCGCTGATCGCAGTTACACCACCGCTTGACCCCGGCATCGACGAACAGTTCATGTTCTATCCGACACGGGCCCAGTTCGATCCCGGATCAATCTGGCTGCGCAACCTGATGCTGCAAACCGGCCGCGGGCTTGATCGTCCGAAGCGCAAGGCTGCGTAGGCTGGACAAGGGCGCGCTTTTCGCGCCGTGCCGACCGCTTTGCGCCGGTTGCGCCATGGTGGGCACGGTTCGCTTTGCTCGCCCTGCACACTGCCCCCTTCCTGCACGCTCCCCTTTCGCAGTTGCCCCCGCCGCCCTCCCATGCGATGACGCCTCAGCTGAAGAGGCTTGGTCATGACCGTTCTTATCGCCGGCGGCGGCATCGGCGGGCTGACGCTGGCGCTTAGCCTGCACCAGATCGGCATTCCCGCCAAAGTGTTCGAGAGCGTATCCGAGTTGAAGCCGCTCGGCCTCGGCGTCAACGTGCTGCCGCACGCGGTGCGCGAGCTGATCGAACTGGGCCTGCTTAGCGAGCTTGACGCAGCAGGCGTGCAAACCAAAGAGCTCGCGTATTTTTCCAAGCACGGCAAGCCGATCTGGAGCGAGCCGCGCGGCATCGAGGCGGGTTACAAATGGCCGCAATTCTCGATCCATCGCGGCACGCTGCAACAGATCCTGCTCGACGCCGCGATCGAACGATTGGGCGCTGAGAATATTCTCACCGGCCATCATCTCAGCGGCTGGACCGAGACATCGGATGGCGTCCGCGCTGATTTCATCGATAAAGCCACCGGCAAATCGGCGGGCACCCATGAGGGCGTGCTGCTGATCGCGGCCGATGGCATCCATTCCGCGATCCGCGAAAAACTCTATCCGCAGGAAGGCCCGCCGATCTGGAACGGGCGCATCCTCTGGCGCGGCATCACGGCAAGCGATGCGTTCCTCTCCGGCCGCACCATGATCATGGCCGGCCACGAAATCCTGAAGTTCGTCTGCTACCCGATTTCCAAAGAAGCGGACGCCAACGGCAAGTATCAGATCAATTGGGTCGCCGAGCGGCACATGCAGCCGACCTACCAATGGCGCCGTGAGGACTACAACCGCACCGCAAAACTCGAAGAGTTCCTGCCGTGGTTCAAGGATTGGCGGTTCGACTGGCTGGACGTGGCAGGCCTGATCCGCAATTGCCCGCACGCATACGAATATCCGTTGGTCGACCGCGATCCTGTCCCACAATGGACGTTCGGCCGCACCACCCTGATGGGCGATGCCGCGCATCCGATGTACCCGATCGGCTCCAACGGCGCGTCGCAGGCGATCCTCGACGCCCGCGTCATCACTCGCGAAATTCTGGCGCAGGGCGTGACCCACGCTGCGCTGGTCGCGTATGAAGCGGAGCGCCGGCCCGCCACTACTGATCTTGTCATGCTCAACCGGCGCAACGGGCCGGAGCAGGTGATGCAACTGGTCGAGGAACGCGCACCCGACGGGTACAACGTCGTCACGGACGTGCTGTCGCTTCAGGAACTCGAAGACATCGCCGCCAACTACAAGCGCGTCGCCGGCTTCCAGGTCGAAGCCCTCAACGCCAAGCCGCCGATTGTGCGGATTCCGACCGGCGCGCCGCGGGTCAGCGCGGTCTAGAGGCGGCGCAGCTCAACTATCGAATTGCCTTCGCCGTTTCGACCAGGCGAGCGCTTGTGGTGGCCGTGGCGAGCACGGCGCCGTCCGCAGCCGTCAGCCTTCCCTCGACGAAGGCAATCGTCTTGCCAAGTTGCGTGACATTCGCCTCACCGACGATCGGCCCCGGCTTCGCCGGCGCCAGAAAATTGACGGTGATGGTGATGGTGGCCGTGTAGAGCCTTCCTTCGGTCATGACGAAGACGGCGGGGCCCATAGTGTCATCGAGCATGGCTGCGAGGATGCCGCCCTGGACGAAGCCGGCCGGATTGCAGAACTCTTTCTTGCCGTCGAAGCCAATCCGAACCCAACCCTGTTCGTGCCGGGCATCGAGCAAGCGCCAACCAAGCAATTTGGAAGATGGCGGCGCTTCGAGACGGTCGAGTGCGGTGCCAATCATGGCCTTGCTCCGTTTGGCCAAGCCTTACTGCAAGCCTGCTGACAGCGTGGTGTCAGCAGGCACGGGGTGCAACCGATCTCAGAGGTCCAGCCCTGCCTTGCGATCGGCCCCGATGCCAGCCTATCGTTGCGGCCATGTCGCATCGTGTGACATCGATCCGGTCAACGCGGCGTGATGTTAGCGCCCTACATGTTTTCGTGCTTCGAGGCGAGAAAATGCCTGCACCAACGCCTCATCGATACAAGACACGAAGCAAGGTTTGGCTCTATGACGGGCCCGGAGCGTGGCATTTCATCACGCTGTCAGGCGAACAATCAAGCGAGATAGCCTGTCTTGCAGCACATTCCAGGAGCGCGTGGGGCTCGATCCGCGTGACCGCGACGATCGGCCGAACGAGTTGGAAAACATCGATCTTCCCAGACAAGAAACGCGGGGCCTACCTTCTCCCTCTCAAGGCCGCCGTTCGGACGAAAGAGAAGATCGAGCCAGGCAACACCGTCGCGGTTACGATTGAGCTGCTGACGTAACACCGTCCCGATCATGTTCGCGATCCGCATGCGGCGATCGGTCACCCAGCCCGTGCGAGATCACCTTGCGCATGACATTCGGCAGCGCTTCATCCCCAAGCGTCGAGATCGGCACCCAGCGCATTCCCTCCGCCGCGCGGGCGCGGGTGGGAACGTTCGCCGTGTAGACCACAAGCTCCAGCGGAAAATGCGTGAAGACATGCGTGACGACGCCCGCCTTGCGATGCCAGCGCGTATTGTCCTTCAAGGACGGCGCCTGCTCCAGCGCCGCCTTGTCGTCCTGCGCGGCCAGCCAGTGTGAGGTCGGCACTTCGGTCATGCCGCCGAGCAGACCTTTTTCGTGACGGGTCCGGACTAAGAGCTCATTGCCGCGCGTGACCACGAATGCCGCACC
The DNA here is from genome assembly GCF_000701345.1 of Bradyrhizobium sp. URHD0069. Taxonomy (GTDB): domain Bacteria; phylum Pseudomonadota; class Alphaproteobacteria; order Rhizobiales; family Xanthobacteraceae; genus Bradyrhizobium. The sequence continues at coordinate 45,755 of NZ_JNIJ01000029.1, forward strand.
TCGGCGCAGCGCGCCGGTTTTCTTCAGCGCTTTACGCGGAAAGGCCTCCTGATCGCTGCGCGCACGCGCCGCGCAGTCGTCGTTGATCGGGCACAGCGCGCAGGCCGGTTTCTTCGGCGTGCAGATCGAGGAGCCGAGATCCATCAGCGCCTGCGCGCTATCGCCGGCCCGCGACCCCGCGTCGCCGGCGCGGGTCGCGCCAAGCAGCGTGGTCGCGAGGCTTTGGATCAACGGCTTGGCTTGCGGCAGCAGCTCCTCGACGGCGAATAGCCGCGACACCACGCGCTCGATATTGCCGTCGACCGGCATGGTCCGGCGGCCGAAGGCGATTGCGGCAATTGCGGCTGCGGTATAGGGCCCGATTCCCGGGAGCGATCGCAGGCCTTCCTCTGTGTCGGGAAACACGCCGCCATGGTCGCGCCGCACCGCCACCGCGCAGGCGTGCAAATTCCGAGCCCGCGAATAATAGCCGAGCCCTGCCCACATCCGCAGCACATCGTCGAGCGATGCTCTGCCAAGCGCCTCGACATCAGGCCAGCGCGCGATGAATTTTTCGAAATAGGGCCCGACCGTTTTGACGCCGGTCTGCTGCAGCATAATTTCCGACAGCCAGACCCGGTAGGGATCGGCCGGTTCGCCCGGCAGCGGCCGCCACGGTAGCCGGCGGCGATGACGGTCGTACCATGCGAGCAGCAGGGCCGGACGGGCGCTGGCCGCGTCATCATGATCGAAGGATGAAGCTTTCTTTCGCCTGATGGCCGCGCCTGATAAGGTCATGCGGCCATATAACGTCATTCCGGGATGGACCGAAGATCTAGACCCGAAATCTCAAGAGGAAAACTTCGGCATTCCGGTTCGCGCGTTTCACGCGCCCCGGAATGACTGGAAGACGGAATGACTGGAAGAAAAGACCCCATGTCCAAACCCGGTCCGATCAGCGCGAAACCGCTTTCCGTCCTGCTCGGCGACGTGTTTTCCGACGCCTATGCCAAGCAGGGATTCGCGGCGCGCGAGCTGGTCACGCGCTGGGCTGAAATCGCCGGCCCAGAAATATCAGCCCATTCCGAGCCCCTGAAAATCCAATGGCCGAGGCCTGTGGAGGGGCAGCCGCAGGAACCGGCGACGCTGGTGTTGCGGGTGGAGGGCCCGATGGCGCTGGAAATCCAGCACGCCTCCGATGTCATCCTGCAGCGGGTCAACCGTTTCTTCGGCTGGAGCGCGGTGGGGCGGCTGGCGCTGCGGCAGGCGCCGTTGTCGCGACGGAATCGGCCTGCGGCCTCGCGCGCCCCCGACGCGAAGGCGGTGGCGAAAGTTGCGGAAAGCCTGTCCTCCGTCGAGGACGAGGAATTGCGGGCCGCGCTGGCGCGGCTCGGCGCACAGATCAAGCGAAATTGAGCCTGCCGCCGCGTTCGAGAGTCGCGGCCTGCCATTGCCACAATTGCCGTTTCAAGCTAGCGACAATAGTTCTTTGCGAGTCTGTTGGGGCGTGAGAGCGCCGGTTTTGGAGTATGCCTTTGATCATCACGCGCCGCGCCTTCACCGCCGCCCTTACGCTGACGGGGCTTGCCGCTCTCACCGGCTTTTCGCCGCTGCGTCTGATCCCCGACGCGATGGCGCAAAGCGCATCCGATGTTGCCAAGCCGGTGTCGCTGCCGGACATGGCGCTCGGTCCAGCCAATGCGCCGGTGACCATCACCGAATATGCGTCGATGACTTGCCCGCATTGCGCAGCCTTCAATGAAAACGTGTTCCCGAAGATCAAGTCGGAATATATCGATACCGGCAAGGTGCGTTACGTGTTCCGCGAATTCCCGCTCGATATCAAGGCTGCGGCGGGTTCGATGCTGGCGCGCTGCATCGCCAAGGACGATGCCGGGAAATATTTCGCCGTGATTGACATGTTGTTCAGGCAGCAGAACGACTGGGTGACGAAAAATACCACCGAAACCCTGATACGGATTGGCAAACAGGCCGGGCTCAGCCAGCAGGCGGTCGAGACTTGCCTCAAGGATCAGGCGCTGCTCGACAAGATCGCCGCCGACCAAAAATTCGCCAGCGACGTGCTGAAGGTCAACTCGACGCCGACCTTTTTCATCAATGGCGAGATGATCAAGGGCGAGACCTCGTTCGAGGAATTCGATAAGCGGATCAAACCGCTGCTCAAGAGCTGAGTCTATGGTTCCCGGCGAGCCGGGAACCATAGGGGCCACTAACCCCCGCAAAAGCCTTGGGAAAAGCCCCCGGCGACAGTTGCCCTCCGGCCCCGGCCTCGCCATTGTCGCGGCCATGAGAGTCGCCAGGAGCGACTCGCCCACACACCGACATTGCCTTCTATGGTATTGTCCCGGCAGGGAGATTCGCGACCTGCCAACAGAGAATCGTGTCCATGAAGCTGACCCGCCTTCGCCTCCACGGTTTCAAGTCGTTCGTTGAACCCACCGACTTCATGATCGAACCCGGCCTCACCGGCGTGGTCGGACCGAACGGCTGTGGGAAGTCCAATCTGGTGGAGGCGTTGCGCTGGGCGATGGGCGAGACCTCGCACAAATCGCTGCGCGCCGCCGACATGGACGCGGTGATCTTTGCCGGTTCCGGCAATCGCCCATCGCGCAATCACGCCGAAGTGGTGATGACGATCGACAATTCCGATCGCTCGGCGCCGGCGGCGGTGAACGACCGGGAGATTCTGGAAATCTCACGTCGGATCGAGCGCGAGGCGGGTTCGGTCTACCGCATCAACGGCCGCGACGTGCGCGCCCGCGACGTGCAGATCCTGTTTGCCGACGCCGCCACCGGTGCGCGCTCGCCGGCGCTGGTTCACCAGGGCAAGATCGGCGAGATCATTCAGGCCAAACCGGAACAGCGCCGACGCGTGCTGGAGGATGCCGCCGGCGTCGCCGGCCTTCACGCTCGCCGCCACGAAGCCGAATTGCGCCTCAAGGCCGCCGAAACCAATCTCACCCGCGTCGAGGACGTGATCGGGCAACTGGCCGGACAGATCGACGGGTTGAAGAAGCAGGCGCGGCAGGCGATCCGCTACCGTGAAGTCGCGGCCAAGGTGCGCAAGGCCGAGGCCATGCTGTTCCACCTGCGCTGGCTGGAGGCCAATTCCGACGTCGCGGAAGCTGCCCGTACCCACGACCTCAGCGTCCGCGAGATGGCCGAACGTACCCGCGAACAGGCCGAAGCGGCCCGCATCCAGGCGGTGCGCGCTTCCGAACTGCCGGCGCTGCGCGAGGCCGAGGCGCGTGCCGCGGCTGGGCTGCAGCGGCTTACCAACGCGCGCGAAACGCTCGACCGCGAGGAAGAGCGCGCCAAGGAGCGTGTTGCCGAGCTCGATCGCCGGCTGACCCAATTTTCGGCCGATATCGCACGCGAGCAGCAGCAGACCTCCGATGCCGAGGTGGCGCTGCAACGGCTCGATACCGAAGACTCGGAACTGAAAGAAGAAATCAAATCGCGCGTTGAAAAGCGCAGCGGCGTCGATGAGCGCGTGTCAGAGGCCGAGGCAACGCTGGCGAGCGCCGAACGGCTGTTCGCCGAACTGACGACTGTCCTCGCCGACCTCACCGCCAAGCGCAATCAGCTTGAGGCGAGCGTGCGCAGCCATCGCGATCGGCTGGCGCGGCTCGATCAGGACATCGCCAATGTCGCAAGCGAGGAGCACAAGCTGGCGCAGGACACCAGCGCTCTGGGCGACCTCGCCGCCCTCGCTGAGGCCATGGAGACCGCGCAGCAGAATCTTGCGCAGTCCGAAACCGCAGCGCAGACTAGCGAAGGCGGCCATGCCGCCGCGCGGCAGAAGCTGGAATCGTCCCGCGGTCCGCTCAACGAAGCCGACAAGCGCGTGCAGCGGCTCGAGACCGAGGCCCGCACCATCTCGAAGCTCGTCAATGGCGAGACCAAGAATCTCTGGCCGCCGATCATCGACGGCGTCACCGTCGCCAAGGGCTATGAGAAGGCGCTCGGCGCCGCACTCGGCGACGATCTCGACGCGCCGGTCGATCCGTCGGCGCCGATGCGCTGGACCAATGCCGGCGTGACCGAGGGCGACCCGACTTTGCCCGACGGGGTCGAATCACTCGCGGCGCATGTCGATGCACCCTCCGAGCTGGCGCGCCGCCTCGCGCAGATCGGCGTCGTCGCCAGGGAGCGCGGCGCGGAGCTGGTATCACAGTTGAAAACCGGCCAGCGGCTGGTGTCGCGCGAGGGCGACGTCTGGCGCTGGGACGGATTTGTCGCCGCCGCCCACGCGCCGACTGGCGCCGCGCGGCGTCTTGCCGAGCGCGCGCGGCTGGTCGATATCGAAAACGAACTTGAGCAGGCTCGCATCGACGCCGCCGCCAAACGTCAGGCGCTGGAATCGGCCGAAGCCGAACTGAGGGCCGCATCCGCCGCGGAGACCGCCGCGCGCGATTCCTGGCGTGCTGCGCAGCGCGAGGCCGACGCCGCGCGCGGGCGTCATGCCGATACCGAGCGCGAGATCAATCGCCACGTCGCGCGGAAATCGGCGCTGACCGAGGCCCACAGTCGCCTCAATGCCGATCGCGCCGAGGCGGATGGCGCGCATCAAAGCGCTATGGCGGCGCTTGCCGAATTGCCGCCGAGCCTCGACACCGAAACGAGGCTTGCGTCGGTTCGCTCCGACATCGACGGTCATCGTCGCCTTGCGGCGCAGGTACGCGCCGAAGCGCAGGCACTGGCGCGCGAAGCTGAACTGGCGGACCGCCGCGTGCAGGCGATCCTCGCCGAGCGGTCCGAATGGCAAAACCGCAAAGCGAGCGCGGCCTCGCAGATCGCCACCATCGAAGCCCGCCTCACCGAGGTCAAAGCCGAGCGCGCCGAGCTCGACAATGCGCCGGCAATATTCGCGGAAAAGCGCCGCGCGCTGATCAGCGAAATCGAATCGGCCGAAAATGCCCGCCGAATTGCTGCCGATGCGCTTGCGAGCGCCGAGAACGTGATGGCGGAAACCGACCGCGCCGCCAAGATTTCGCTCGAGGCGCTATCGAGCGCGCGCGAGGCTACCGCCCGCGCCGAGGAGCGCATGGATGGCGCCAAGCGCCGCCTCGCCGACGTCGAGCGCGAAATCCACGATATGCTGGAGGTCGAGCCGCAAGGCGTGGCCGGTCTCGCCGAGATCCAGGAAGGCGCGGAATTGCCGCCGCTTGCGGAGATCGAAGAGAGCCTTGAAAAACTGCGCCGCGACCGCGAGCGGATCGGCGCGGTCAATCTGCGCGCCGAGGAAGAGCTGCGCGAGGTCGAAGTCCAGCACACCTCGCTCACCACCGAGCGCGACGATCTGGTGGAAGCCATCAAGCGCTTGCGCCAGGGCATCCAGAGCCTCAACCGCGAGGCGCGGGAACGCTTGCTGACTTCGTTCGAAATCGTGAACGGCCATTTCAAGCGGCTGTTCGTCGAATTGTTCGGCGGCGGCGAAGCCGCGCTGCATCTGATCGAAAGCGACGATCCGCTGGAGGCCGGGCTCGAAATCATCGCCAAGCCGCCCGGCAAGAAGCCGCAGACGCTGTCACTGTTGTCCGGCGGCGAGCAGGCGCTGACCGCGCTGGCACTGATCTTCGCGGTGTTCCTCACCAATCCGTCGCCGATCTGCGTGCTGGACGAGGTCGACGCGCCGCTTGACGATCACAATGTGGAGCGGTTCTGCAACCTTTTGCACGAGATGACTGCCTCGACCGAGACGCGCTTCATCATCATCACGCACAATCCAATCACGATGGCGCGGATGAACCGGCTGTTCGGCGTCACCATGGCCGAACGCGGCGTGTCGCAACTTGTGTCGGTCGATCTCGAAGACGCGGTAAAGATTCTCGATCAGCATGTGGCGTAGTGCGTCGCCGCAATTATTGATGTCATGGTCCGCGAAAGCGGATGATCCAGTACGCCGCCGCGTCTATATGACTCTCAATCGTCACTGAATACTGGATGCCCGCCTTCGCGGGGCATGACGCGATAGATGACCGCTCCGGACCTTCCAGCCGAGTTGAAAGCAGCGCTTGACGGCAAGCTGCAAGGCCTGTCGCGCAACGCCGCCGCCGCACGCGCCGCAGCGATTTCGCAGACTTATCGCGACGGCGGCGGCTCCGGCGCGATCAGGTCAGAGACGGATGCGCTGGCTTATGCGCTGGCGCGGATGCCCGCGACTTACGCCGCGGTAACCGCAAGCCTGAACGCACTCCGCCAGATCAGGCCGGATTTCGTGCCGGGAAGCCTGCTCGATGTCGGCGCCGGGCCGGGGACGGCGAGCTGGGCCGCGACTGAAGCATTTTGGTCACTGCAAAGCCTTACGTTGATCGATGCCAATAGCGCGTTACGCGCGCTGGCGCTGGATCTCGGGCACGACAGCGTGCGCCTGCGCGACATGAGATACGAGCGCGGCGAAGCCCGCGTCGCGCTGGCGGACGTTGAAGCCGCCGACCTTGTGGTGGCGAGTTACACGATTGGCGAGATAGATGACGCTGAACGAAGCGCGCTCACCGAGCTGATATGGGCAAAGACCCGCGACACCCTGCTGATCGTCGAACCCGGGACGCCGGCGGGCTACGCGCGGATTCTTGCGGCGCGACAAAAATTGATCGCGGCGGGCGCGCATGTCGCAGCCCCCTGCCCGCATGACGGCACGTGTCCTCTCGCAGCGCCGGACTGGTGTCATTTCACGCAGCGCCTGCCCCGCTCACGCGCGCACAAACAACTCAAATCCGCAGAACTTCCCTATGAGGACGAAAAATTTATTTACGTGGCACTGACGCGGGCACCGGTCGCGCGACGGCCGGCGCGGGTGCTGGCTCAGCCGGCAATCACCAAGGTCGCCGTCACCGCAAAACTCTGCACCGATCATGGCGTCGTGGAGACAGCCGCTCCGCGCCGCAACAAGATCGACTATGCGCGCTTCAGAAAATACAACTGGGGTGACGGCGTTTTCGAGGCCGACGCAACATCCGCGGAATAATTCCCCGGCGCCGGCGTTTATCTTGGTGACGCATCCGCGTCCTCATTATTTCCATCAGGAGTAAAGCTGCAATGTCCAGGACATTCGCCGCAGTAGCGGCCTTGACTTTCATTCTCGCGTCATCGGCGGCATCGGCGCAGACGCTGAAGACAGCCGACACGACAAAGGGCAAGACGTTCGTCGATGCCAAGGGTATGACCCTTTATACGTTCGACAAGGACGCCGGCGGTAAATCCATGTGCAATGGACCCTGCGCCGAGAACTGGCCGCCCTTGCTGGCCAGCGACGACGCCAAGCCGACCGCCGATATGACCATTGTGGTTCGAGACGATGGCAAGAAGATGTGGGCCTATAAAGGTAAGCCGCTCTACACCTTCAAGAAAGACACGGCTGCCGGCGAGACCAATGGCGATGGTTTCCTGAACGGGGCCTGGCACATGGCAAAGCCGTAACTAGAGCGGATTCGTGATCCGCTAGGACAGATCCTGCCGTATGGCCAAGGGTGCCCGCGCGCGCGCGCCTCAAACCATGCGGCAGGACAGTTTTCGACTTGAAACGCTGAACTTCCCCGCTCCCGTAGCGACTTACTCAGGCGGCCCTATCGGGGCCCTGACGCGCGCCGATCTTTTGTCTAGGCTGTCCGCGTCGGTCGTCTCATCGAGAGTCAGCGGTCATGTCATCGGGTTGGATTGTTTTCGGTATTATTGTCATTTTCGTTTTTTTCGCTTTTGCGGCCTACAACCGCCTCGTCACCCTCAGTCAGCGCGTCAATCAGGCCTTTGCCGACATTGACGTGCAGCTCAAGCAACGCCACGACCTGATCCCGAATCTGGTCGAGAGCGTGAAGGGCTATGCCGCGCACGAGCGCGGTACGCTCGACGACGTGATAAAAGCCCGCAACACCGCGATGTCGGCGCAGGGACCGGGACAGGTTGCGGCTGCCGAGAACCAGCTGAGCGGCGCGCTCGGCAGGTTGATCGCGCTGTCGGAAGCCTATCCGGACCTCAAGGCCAACGCCAATTTCCAGCAGCTGGCCGCCGAATTGTCCGATCTCGAGAACAAGATCGCCGCCAGCCGCCGCTTCTTCAACAACGCGGTTCAGGAATACAACACCGGCATCCAGCAGATGCCGGCCGCGCTGTTCGCCGGCACGTTCGGCTTCACCCGCAGGGATTTCTTCGATCTCGGCGCCACCCGCACCGAAGTCGAAGCGGTGCCGACGGTCAAGTTCTGAAGTGACCACCACCTGTCTCCGTCATTCCGGGATGGTCCGAAGGACCAGACCCGGAATCTCGAGATTCCGGGTTCGCCGCTTCGCGACGCCCCGGAATGACTCTGTGTAGCGGAATCCCGCATCATGGCCGCGTATGGTCTTTACACGCACATCGCATCGAACAAGTTTCGTTCGATGCTGCTGCTCGGTGGGCTATTCCTCCTGATCTACGTCATGGTCTATGCCGGCGCACTGATCGCCGAAGTCGTGATCGATAGCGACCGATCGGTCGACTACTACCTGATGGCGGCGTCGCGCGACCTGATTGCGGCTTTTCCCTATGCGACGGGAGCGGCGGCGCTGTGGATCGTGATCGCTTATTTTTTTCATCAATCGATCGTCGATGCCGTTACCGGCGGCGAGGACGTGACGCGGCGACAGCAGCCCCGGCTCTATAATCTGCTGGAAAATCTCTGCATCTCTCGCGGCATCCCGATGCCGAAGCTGAAAATAATGCAAAGCGATGCGCTGAACGCATTCGCGACCGGGCTCAACCGGCGGCAATATGCCGTCACGGTCACCACGGGCCTGTTGAAGAGGGCTCAACGATCAGGAGATCGAGGCGGTGCTGGGCCACGAGCTCACCCACATCCGCAACGGCGACGTGCAGCTGATGGTGATCGCGGTGATCATCGCCGGCGTGGTCGGTTTCTTCGCCGAATTGTTCTTCAGGACCTTCTCCAATCTTCAGTGGAATTCCACCGGCGGTGGATCGTCGTCTTCGTCATCCTCTTCTTCGTCGTCGTCGGACAGGGACAGCAAAGGGTCTGGAGCCGGCGGTGCGATCGTCGCCGCCATTATCGCGGTCGCGCTGATCGCGCTGGCCTGGCTGTTGTCGCAGGTGGTTCGGCTGGCGCTGTCGCGATCGCGCGAACTGCTCGCCGACGCCGGATCGGTCGAGTTGACGAAGAACCCGGATGCCATGATCTCGGCGCTGCGCAAGATCGAGAATCGCGGCGAGCTCCCCGGCGCGACCTCGGCGGTGATGGAATTGTGCGTCGACAACCCGCGCGAGGGTTTTGCCGACCTGTTTGCCACCCATCCGTCGGTGGATGGCCGGGTGCAGGCGCTGGTGAAATTCGCCGGCGGACACGATCCCGGACGGCTGGCTCTGCCTTCCGATACAGCCGACGAGCCCGACGACCGGCCGCGAGAACCGGCGGCCCCGCCGGCACTGCCCCATGGCCCATGGAGCGATGCTAAAGAGCCTGTCGAGGCTTCGCCGAGCGTCCCCTGGGTCAATCCCCCCGGTCCGCCGGGCCGCTCCTGAGGCATCGGCCCCGCGCTTCCATGTGGCTGCGTGCTCGCCCGCGAATCGGTTATTCCAGAGCGCCCATGACAATCCGCGAGGCCGTAGCCTACCGGATACCCACTTTCGCCGGGTATGATAGCTGGTTGGCGCGCCGCCCGGCGCGCTGCCGGGAACGTTGATTCGCCCGCTTCTTCGTTAACGACATGGGCAGGATTAGGCCTAAGGAGCGTCGAATGAATTGAATTATCCCTTGTTTCTGCCATGTTCGCGCCCAAAGCAGGGATGGGGACGTTCCGACCACCTCGATGGTGGATTCAACGGCATGATCCGGGGCTGAGGCCGTTTTCAGCAGAAGACGGCCAGGTTTGACCTTGAATCATGCTTCAATCAGAAATGGTGCGTAAGGGAAGCTCATGGCGAAGCCGGTAGTGATCGTGGTAGGCGCTGATAAGGGCGGGGTCGGCAAGACCACGGTCTCGCGCACGTTGCTTGATTATTTCAGCGCTAACAGCGTACCCACCCGCGCCTTCGATACCGAATCCCCGCGCGGCACACTGAAGCGGTTCCATCCTGATCTCACCGAGATCGTCGATATGACGACGACGTCGGATCAGATGAAAATCTTCGATACGTTGAATGCCGTAAGCCCTTCCGTCACCGTGATCGACGTCCGCGCCGGCCTGCTATCGCCATCGCTGGCCTCATTGCGCGATATCGGCTTTCTCGACGCCGCCAAGTCGGGACAGATCACGTTTGCCGTGTTCCATATTCTCGGCCCCTCGATCGCCTCGCTGGACGAAATCGCGGAGACCGCGAATTTCATGCAGGGCGCGAAATATTATTTGGTGAAGAACTTCATCAACAACACCAGCTTCTTCGAATGGGACCAGGCGACCTACAATTCCTATTTCCACCGTATCAAGGACGCCACCGAGCTCACCATTCCCAAACTCAACGAAATGGCCTTCGAGCAGGTCGAGGTCGCCTCCGTGCCGTTCCTCAAATTCGTCGCCAACAAGGGCTTGAATGACGATGCGGCGAATTATTCGTTCGTGCTGCGCGGCTATGTCCGGCACTGGCTGGCCAATGTCTGGAGCGAGTTCGACCGCATCAAGCTGACCGACCTCGTCGGCTCCGGCAAATCGAGCGCGCGCGTTGGCGAAAAATAAAAATAATTTGTCTATGGAATGCGTTTTGGCTGGATTAGGCGGATAATTCGCCTGATATAGCGCCGATGCGCCGCACGCCCGTCTACATCATCTGCTCGCCCCGCCCGCTGGTCGGCAAGACGCTGATCGCGCGGCTGTTGAGCGAGCTCCTGTTGCTGAAGGACGGCAAGGTCGCGGCATTCGACATCAATTTGAAAGAGCCGTCGCTGCTCGAGTTCCTGCCGAGGGTCACCGAGACCGCCGAGGTCGGTGATACCTTTGGGAAGATGGCGCTGATGGATCGCCTGATCGTCAACGACGCGGTCGCCAAGGTGATCGATCTCGGCTTTCACGCCTTCGACGAGTTCTTCAAGATGTCCGATGAGATCGGATTCATGAAGGAAGCGGCGCGGCGCGGCGTCTCGCCGATCATCCTGTTCGTCGCGGATACCGACCGTACCTCGGCCCGCGGCTATGCCATGCTGCAGCAGCAGCTTGCGCCAGCCGCCCTTGTGACCATCGACAACGAATATGTGCTGCGCGGCGAGTTGCCGGAGGCGATGGCGTCCAGCCGGGTCCTTCGCATCGCCGCGCTGCCGGTGTTTTTGAAGACCTATATCGACCGGCTGACGTTCTCGTTCACCGACTATCTGCGCAACGAGAGGGATTCATCGACGGAACTGCATCAATGGGTCCGCAAGAACTACTTCAGTTTTCGCGAGCTGGAGTTGGATTTGATGTTGCAGAGGTCGTGAAGGCAAAATATTTGATCATCGTCCTGGACAAGTTCGCCGGGACGACGAACAGAGAGAGCGACGACGCGGCCCTCAATGCCCCTCGAACGCCATCAGGGTGCGCACCGGCACATCCATGGCTCGCAATTTGGCCGCGCCGCCGAGGTCCGGCAGGTCGATGATGAAGCAGGCCGCAACCACATCGGCGCCGATCTGACGCATCAGCTTGACCGCGCCTTCCGCGGTGCCGCCGGTGGCGATCAGGTCGTCAACCAGGATCACCCGCTCGCCGGGATGAATGGCGTCGGCGTGCATCTCCATTTCGTCGAGGCCGTATTCCAGCGAGTAAGCGATGCGCACGGTGGTATGCGGCAGCTTGCCTTTTTTACGGATCGGCACGAAGCCGGCGGAGACCTGGTGCGCCACCGCGCCGCCGATAATAAAGCCCCGCGCCTCGATACCCGCGACCTTGTCGATCTTCGAGCCGGCCCATGGGTGCACCAATTCATCGACCGCACGGCGGAAGGCACGCGCTTCACCAAGCAGCGTGGTGATGTCGCGAAACTGGATACCCGGCCTTGGATAATCCGGGATGGTGCGGACGGAGGCCTTTAGATCATGTTCAAAAGTCATCGATATCTCTTTTTCTTCTTTGTCATTACGAGCCAGCAGGGTCGGCGCAAGCGCCGCCCGGTGACAGGCTCCGCGAAGCAATCCATGGATAAACACGCAAGACTGGATTGCTTCGTCGCAAGTGCTCCTCGCAATGACAAGTCCTTTTCAATTCCTGGGCGCGCCGAGCCGGAGGGCGTTCTCCACGATGCGCAGGCCCACCTCGCCGCCGAGCGACATTAGCGATTCCGGGTGAAACTGGACGCCGCCGACCGGCAAGGTTTTGTGCTCAATCGCCATCGCGACGCCGTCCTCGGTACTCGCCGTCACCAAGAGCACGTCGGGCATGCTATCGCGCTCGACATAGAGCGAATGATAGCGGCCGATCACGATTTCAGTGGGCAGGTTCTGCATCAGCCGCCCGCCCCGCACCTGGATGCGCGAGGGCCGACCGTGGGAAGGCTGGCCGAGTTGTCCCAACTGGCCGCCAAAGTATTCGCCGATCGCCTGCACGCCGAGGCAGACGCCGAACACCGGCAACTTCTTGTCGAGCGCCGCACCGATCGTTTTGGCAATCCCGAAATCTTGCGGCCGGCCCGGACCCGGCGACAGCACCAGCAGATCCCAATTTTTTTTCAGCATTTCCAGCGCATGAACGTGCCTGACCACCGTGACATCAGCACCGACCTGGCGGAAATAATCCGCCAGCATGTGCACGAAACTGTCGTCATGATCGATCAGCAGCACTTGCTTGCCCGAGCCGGTGGCATCGGGAGCGAAGGCCGACAGCGGCTTCGCCGGGTCGCCGCGCAGCGCCTGAAACAGTGCCGCCGCCTTGACCTGGCACTCGCGATCCTCGGCGGCGGGATCGGAATCAAACAGACAGGTGGCGCCGACCCGCACTTCGGCAAGACCTTCCTTCATCCGGATGGTGCGGATCGTCAGCCCGGTATTGATGCTGCCGTCGAAATTCACGCAGCCGATCGCGCCGGCATACCAGCGGCGCGACGAGCGCTCGTTATCCTCGACAAACTGCATCGCCCACAATTTGGGCGCGCCGGTCACCGTCACCGCCCAGGCGTGGGTGAGGAATGCATCGAGCGAGTCGAAACCCGGGCGCAGCATGCCTTCGACATGATCGACAGTGTGGAACAGTTTCGAGTAGGTCTCGATCTGCCGCCGCGCCAGAACCTTGATGGTGCCGGGCACGCAAACGCGCGCCTTGTCGTTGCGGTCGACATCGGTGCACATGTTGAGTTCGAATTCGTCTTTCTCCGAGTTCAACAATTGCCGGATCTGCTCGGCGTCGCCGATCGCGTCGACGCCGCGCGCGATGGTGCCGGAGATCGGACAGGTTTCGACCCGCCTTCCGTCGGAGCGCACGAACATCTCAGGTGACGCCGACACCAGAAATTCACCGTCACCGAGATTCATCAGGGCGCCGTAGGGCGACGGATTGATCCGGCACAGCCGCTGGAACACTTCCGCCGGCGTGCGCTCGCAAGGCTCGGCGAACAATTGCCCCGGCACCGCCTCGAACAGATCGCCCCGCGCGAATGCGGCGCGCGCGGTTTCGACGGTCGCCTGATATTCGCCGGGCGCATGATCCGAAAATCCCTGCCGCGGCGTTTTGGCGTAAACGCTTTCCGCGGTGTCGCGGGGCAGGCCTTCGGTGAATTTTCCCTTCCAGGCAAAGTCGTAGCTCAGCGCCACGCCGCGCCCGGTGGCGCGATCATACGCCAGCAGGCGATCCGGCACGTAGAGCACGATGTCGCGCTGGTCGGGCGCGCGCGCGCGCTTTTGCACGAGGTCTTCGATCTGGAACACCAGGTCATAGGCGAAGGCGCCGAACAGGCCGAGCAGCGGATCGTCATTGGCGCCAAGCACCGCGACGAGATCGCGCACCAGCGACATCACGCTGGCTCGGCGGGTGCGCTGGTCTTCGTCGACCGGCGCGGCGCCGCGCACGATATGACCGGCAATGCGAGACCGGCTTTTCTCCGCGATGACGACACAGGGCTCGCGCAGCGCGTCGCCGAGGAAGGCGATCAGCACCTCGCCGCGCGCGTTCAGCGCCTGCAACGAAAAGTTCGTTCCGACGGTTTCCAGCTGCAGCGGCGGGTCGGAGAAGCCGAGATCAAAGCTCTCATAGCGGCCGGGCACCGTGGTGCCGGACGACAGCACCACGCCGCGGCGACGGTCGAGCAGGTCGATCAGGTCATCGAGCCGGCTGGCGCCGCCGGAGAATTGCTCCACCGACCGCGTGACCGCGAGGCCGCCACGGGTGCGATATTCGCTGCGGGCCGGCAGGGAGAAAACTGTCCTGTTCATGTGATCCTCTTACGAAACTTCGGGAGGGAGCGCCACACAGGACAAACGAAGGGACCGTCGCACTGCGATGGCGACCTTCGACGATTGAAAAAATGAAATCGCACCGGCCACCTCTTATGAGGTGCGCCACCAAAGACGGGATGGGCTGATAACGGTGTTCATGGTGGCTAAACACCATCCGCCGCGGACGATGTCAAGAGACCGACTGCCCTGGACGCCGGGTACCGGGCCCATTCGCACAGACACAAGCGGATCGCGTCAGCGTTACGCTCGGCCGCCACACCAACGATTTCATGACGTCTTTTTATGCCAAGACGCCTTATGCCAAGACGCCGTCGTCCTTCATCATCGAATGCGGCTGGGGCGGCCTGGCGGCAGAACGATCAATTCATCCTCATCTACAGGGTGCCGATTTTATTCCACATCGTGCCCAAATCGATTGCGCGGGAGGGTTTCGACATTCCGCTGCTGGTCCAGCGCCTCGCCGAGCACGTCGGCCCGGAGCGTTAGGTTCCGGCGGCTGAGCGGGAAAAGTTAGCCGTCAGAGGTGTCGCCCAACCATCTTGCCTACTGTCGGTAACACCCCTGCCCGATCTCTTCGATCAAACTCCGCGCCCTTGGCTTCCAGCCGAGCTGCCGCGCGTGCTTTGCCCGCACCCTGCTGTTCGAAGCCATCGTATCCTCGGCGGTGCCCTCGCCCCAATCGGAAGCCGCCTCCGCCATCGACATCGCCGTCGGTGGCCCCGCAACACCCAGCATGCGGTCGATGGCCTCGCAAACCTCGCGCATCGAATTCTCGCCGTTCTCGGCGAAGTAGAACGATCCGGCAGGCGCCTTCTCGATCGCGAGCGCGTAGAGCGTCACCAGATCGTCGATATGGACGTTCGACCAGATGTTCTCACCGGGTCCGGCATGGGCTGCGCAACCGCGTTTTCTGGCCAGCTCGATCAGCAGAGGCACCTGCGTGCTGTGCGGCTCGACGCCATGGCCGAGGCCGTAGATCAGGCTCGGGCAGATGATGACCGGACGGCATCCCTTGTCGCGGTATGAGAGAATGAGTTGGTTCAACGCCACACGCGCCGCGCGCGCGGACGACGGGGTGATCGGCGTATCTTCGTCGTACACCGCATCGGATCGTTGCCCTCCGGCGCGCGTGCCGACAATGCTCGATCCCGACGTGTGGATGAACGGCTTGCCGCTTCCTGCCAGCGCATCGACCATGGCCACGACGGCGCCCCTGTGATCGGCGCTCGCCGCATTGACGACGATGTCGGCGGCCTGTGCTGCTTGCGCCAGACGCTCGCCGTCATCCAGCGTTCCCAGCAATGGCTGGATGCCCCGGGCGTGAACCGCATCGGCCTTTTCCGGGGAACGAACAAGGCCGGTCACTTGATGTCCGGCAGCGACGAGATGGGCCGCAACCGATCCGCCGATATAGCCGGAGGCGCCCGTGCAAAAGACCTTCATCTTCTTTCCACTATCGCCTCGTCTACGACGGGCATTTCACCCAAGATGCTTCTTGAAAAACTCCGTGGCGCGGCCCCAGGCGAGCTCGGCGGCCTCACGGTCGTGCACTGTTTGCCGCTGCTCGTTGACGAAGGCGTGTTCGGCGTCATAGCGGAACAGTTCGAGCGACTTGCCGGCGGCCTTCATGCCCTTCTCGAAGGCATCGATCACCTGCGGCGTGCACCAGTCGTCCTTGTTGGCGAAATGCGCCTGCAGGGGAATTTTCACGTCCGCCGGCTTGGCCGCCTGCTCCGGCGGAATGCCGTAAAACACGACGCCTGCCGTCAGCTCGGGAATTTTGGTGGCGCCGATAATGGTCACGGCACCGCCGAGGCAGAAGCCGGTCAGACCGACCTTGGCGCCGTTCCTGGCGAGATATTGCGCGGCGCCGCGCACGGTCTGTGTGGTGACGTCAATGAAATCCAGCGAGTTCATTTCTTTCCCGGCGGCGTCGGTGTCGTGATACGGCACCACCTTGCCGCGATAGAGATCGGGCGCCAGCGCGTCGAAGCCCGCCAACGCGAAGCGGTCGCACAGGCCCTTGATCTGCTCCTGAAGCCCCCACCACTCCTGGATCACAACCACGCCCGGGGCGCTACCGCGCGCGGCGTTGGCGAGATAGCCGCTGGCGTCCTTGCCGTCCGGGCGCTTGAACGAGATGCTGGTACCCATGGGTTCCTCCGACGGTTTCCTAGGTGGCCGATTGGCGGCTATTTTGTCCGCTGTGGGGTCAGGAAGCAATTGCCTGCGGCGTGATGCGCTGCTGATCCGAGCCCACGGAATAGCACATGTAGGTCCCGGCTTTGCAAAGCGGCACCGTGCCCGTGACACGTTCTCAACCCAACAAAAAAGCCCCCGCAGGGGCTTTCTCATTCACACCGATCGCAGAACAGTCAATGCGCCTCGGCCCAGACCTTCTTCTTGGTGAAATACATCAGGCCCGCGAACAGGATCAGGAAAACGAACACCTGAAGTCCCAGCCGTTTGCGGGCTTCCATATGCGGCTCCGCGGCCCACATCAGGAACGTGGTGACGTCCTTGGCGTACTGCGCGACCGTCGCCGGCGACCCGTCATCGAACGTAACCTGGCCATCGTTCAGCGGCTTCGGCATCTTGATGGCGTGGCCGGGGAAATATTTGTTGTAGTAGGAGCCCTCGGGGAGCGAGACCCCAGCCGGCGGCTTCTCCTCATATCCCTGCAACAGGGCGTCGACGTAGTTCGGGCCCTGCTCCTGGAATTGCGTGAAGAAATCGATCACGAACTGCGGAAAGCCGCGCTCATAGGAACGCGCCTTGGCGATCAGCGACAGATCCGGCGGCAGTGCGCCGCCGTTGGCCACCCGCGCCGCCTGCTCGTTGGGGAATGGCGAGGGGAAATAATCGGCGGGCCGGCCGGGCCGCTCGAACATTTCACCCTGATCGTTGGGGCCGTCCTTGACCTTGTAGTCGGATGCGAAGGCAGCCGCCTGAGCGGTAGAATAGCCGGGACCGCCGGGATCGGCGAGATTGCGGAAGGCGATGTACGACAGACCGTGACACGCCGAACAGACTTCCTTGTAGACCTTCAGCCCGCGCTGCAGCGATCCGCGATCGAATTTGCCGAACGGACCGGCGAACGACCATTTCTGCGATGGCGGCACTTCCTGTTGCTCGGCGCGAGCATTCTGCGCGCTTCCGGCGAACAGTGCACCTGCGACCATCAGCGCGATCACCGTCGACACCATCGGCGTCGCCTTGCTTCCGGTTTTCGCCAGCACGTCGTCGGCGATCGAATTCGGAACCGGCCGCGGCGTCTCTATCCGGCTCAACAGCGGCAGCACGATCAGGAAATAGGCGAAGTAGCTGAATGTCAGGATACGCCCGGCAATCACATAGATGCCTTCAGGCGGCTTGCCGCCGAGCCAGCCGAGCAGCACGCAGACGACGACGAAGATCCAGAAGAACTGCTTGGCCAGCGGACGGTACTTGGACGATTTGGTCTTTGCGGTATCGAGCCACGGCAGGAAGGCCAGGATGAGGATTGCACTGAACATCGCGATCACGCCGGCGAGCTTGTTCGGGATCGAGCGCAGGATCGCGTAGAACGGCAGATAGTACCACTCCGGCACGATATGCGCCGGCGTTACGCCTGGATTCGCGGGAATGTAGTTTTCGGGGTCGCCGAGATAGTTCGGCATATAGAAAATGAACCACGCGAAGAACAGCAGGAAGCAGGAGACGCCGAACAGGTCCTTGATGGTCGCGTAGGGCGTGAACGCCACAGTGTCCTTTGCCGTTTTCGGCTCGACACCGGCCGGATTGTTCTGACCGGCAACATGCAGCGCCCAGACGTGCAGCACCACGACACCGGCGATCACGAACGGAAGGAGATAGTGCAACGAGAAGAAACGGTTCAGCGTCGGATTACCGACGGCATAGCCGCCCCACAGCAGGGTCACGATGCTTTCGCCCACATAGGGAATCGCGGAGAACAGGTTGGTGATGACGGTGGCGCCCCAGAAGCTCATCTGGCCCCACGGCAGCACGTAGCCCATGAAACCGGTCGCCATCATCAGGAGGTAGATGATGACGCCGAGAATCCACAAAATCTCGCGCGGCTCCTTGTATGACCCGTAATACAGGCCGCGGAACATATGAATGTAGACGGCGAAGAAGAACATCGACGCGCCGGCGGCGTGCATGTTGCGCAACAGCCAGCCGTAGTTCACGTCGCGCACGATGCTTTCGACCGACTTGAAGGCCATGGTGGCCTCGGGCGTGTAATGCATCGCCAGGACCACGCCGGTCACGATCTGCAACGCCAGCATCAACGACAGGATTGCGCCGAAGGTCCACCAGTAGTTCAGGTTGCGCGGCGTGGGATAGGCCACAAACGAGGAGTGGACGAGCCCTATAATCGGCAGGCGCCGCTCAATCCACTTCAAGACGGGATTGCTCGGCTGGTAGTCGGATGGTCCGCTCATGATGCGATCCTGAGGAAGGTAAGACGACGGGCTAGAAATCAGGGATATCGATCCGAGACTCAGCCGATCTGGATTTTGCTATCGGAAACGAATTGATACGGCGGCACCGCCAGGTTAGTCGGGGCTGGTCCCTGGCGAATACGACCCGATGTATCGTATTGCGAGCCGTGGCAGGGGCAGAAGAAGCCGTCGTAATTGCCCTCATGGGCGATCGGGATGCAGCCGAGATGGGTGCAGATGCCGACCACGACGAGCCACTGGTCATGGCCGGGCTTGACCCGGGCCTGGTCGGTTTGCGGATCGGGCAGGCTCGAGACGGGCACGCTGCGGGCCTCGTCGATCTGCTTCTTGGTGCGATGGCTGATGTAGATCGGCTTGCCGCGCCAGAATACCTTGATGTCCTGGCCTTCGGCGATCGGCGTCAGATCGACTTCAATCGGCGCGCCCGCCGCAATCGTCGACGCGTCCGGATTCATCTGGGAAACGAACGGCCAGAGCGTGGCCGCTCCGCCGACCGCAGCGGCGGCCCCCGTAGCAACAAAAAGGAAATCACGGCGCGTTGGATGATCCGCCGAAGACGCTGTCGTCACGATTCCAAACCCTTTCTCATCTGCAGCCGGTGGAACCGCCCCAGGCAACGCATAAACGAAGCAAGGGAGGCTGCCGGCGCCCGCGACCCCCGCGGCGGCAGAAAGACCACTTTTCCCAGCCAATCCAGCAGGAACAAGCATTCCAGAATCGTTCTATTGGCACCCTTGCCGGAAGAGCGCAAGCCCGCTATCGGCTGGTCAGCGTGCAATGCGCTCATTCCGCGCAAAGCGATGATTTATTCAGACATTTGATGGAGGACCCAAGGGCGGTTACCGAATGCAGATTGCGCTTTTTCAGCCGGACATCCCCCAGAACACCGGGACGATTCTTCGTCTCTGCGCGTGCCTCGATGTGACAGCCCATATCATCGAGCCCGCCGGCTTTCCGGTGTCCGACCGGCATTTCCGTCGGGCCGGCATGGATTATCTCGACCAGGTAACCATTATGCGTCACGACTCGTGGCCAAAATTCGAGCAATGGCGTAACGACAAGGGTTATCGGCTGATCCTGTTCACGACCAAGGGGGCCAGCTCCTATCTTGATTATCGCTATACCGCGGCCGACATCCTGTTGTTTGGAAGAGAATCCGCAGGCGTGCCCGAAGCCGTCGTCGCCGCGGCCGACGCGCGACTGGTGATCCCGATCAAGTCTGGCCTGCGCTCGCTCAATGTCGCCATGGCGGCGGCGATGGCATTAGGTGAGGCGCTGCGGCAAACCGGGTCCGCAATTTAAGGAGACGATGCGGTTGAGTTACGCGGTCAAGGAAATCTTTCTGACCCTGCAGGGCGAAGGCGCGCACGCCGGCCGCGCGGCGGTATTTTGCCGTTTCGCCGGCTGCAATCTCTGGAGCGGCCGCGAGCAGGACCGCGCCACCGCGACGTGCCAGTTTTGCGACACCGATTTTGCCGGAACCGACGGAACGCTGGGCGGCCGCTACGCTTCGGCCGCGGAGCTTGCGGATACCGTCGCCGCGCAATGGGCGGGGGCGAATGCAAACCGCTATGCGGTCTTGACCGGCGGCGAGCCGCTGCTGCAGGTGGATGCGGCGCTGATCGATGCCCTGCATGCGCGAGGCTTCGAGATCGGCATCGAGACCAATGGCACGATCGATCCACCCGACGGCGTGGACTGGATTTGCGTCAGCCCCAAAGCCGGCGCGGACCTCGTGATACGGCAAGGTCATGAGCTCAAGCTGATTTACCCGCAGGCCGGTGCCGAGCCCGAGGCCTTTGTCGATCTCGAGTTCGAACGGTTTTCGTTGCAGCCGATGGACGGACCGGACGTGATCGAAAACACCGCGCGCGCGGTGGACTACTGTCTGCACCATCCGCAATGGCGGCTCAGCCTGCAGACGCACAAAACACTCGGTATCCGATAGAGGTTGAATTTCAAGATGTGGGAATTGACGAAATCGTTCCGGTTCGAGGCCGCGCATGCGCTGCCGGGGACGACGCTCGGTGCGGCTAGCGAGGAAATCCACGGCCATTCGTTCCGCGCCGAGGTCACCGTCCGCGGCACGCCCGATCCCGCGACAGGGATGGTGCTCGATCTGGGTCTTCTCCAGCAAAGCATGGCGGATGTGCAGAAGACGCTCGATCACAAGCTGCTCAACAAGGTCGAGGCTCTTGGACCGCCGACGCTGGAAAACCTTTCGCGTTTCATCTGGGAGCGCGTTCAGCACGCCGGCCGGATTACGCGGGTAAGCGTTCACCGCGACAGCTGCAATGAGAGCTGCACCTATTTCGGCCCGGAGGGCTGAGCATTTTCAAGCAAAGTGGGCCCCGGTTCGCGTGAAGAAAACGCGTAAAGACGACAAGGCAACAGCGCAAATGGACATGTCCGTGATCGACGATCGCAAGGCGCGCGCGCGGACCTGGTTCGAAGCGTTGCGCGACGATATCTGCTTAGCCTTCGAAAAACTTGAAGACGATGCGCCGCCATCTCTCTATCCTGGGGACGCGGGACGTTTCGCGCGCACGGCCTGGGATCGTACCGATCATACGGGTGAGCCCGGTGGCGGCGGCCTGATGTCGGTGATGCGCGGACGACTGTTCGAAAAGGTCGGCGTGCATTGCTCGACCGTGCACGGCGAATTCGCGCCGGAATTCCGCGCGCAAATACCGGGTGCTGACGAGGATCCGCACTTCTGGGCGTCAGGCATTTCGCTGATCGCGCATATGCGCAATCCGAATGTGCCGGCCATCCATATGAACACCCGCTTCGTCGTCACCACCAAAGCGTGGTTCGGCGGCGGCGCCGATCTGACGCCGGTGCTCGACAGGCGACGCACGCAGGAAGATCCCGATACGGTTGCATTCCATCAGGCGATGAAGGCGGCCTGCGATGCTCACGCCGCGATCGCGAATTATGAAAAATACAAGAGATGGTGCGACGAATATTTCTATCTGCCGCACCGCAAGGAGGCGCGCGGCATCGGCGGTATTTTTTACGACTGGCACGACAGCGGCGATTGGGACGCCGACCTCGCCTTCACCCAAGACGTCGGCCGCGCGCTTCTGAAAATTTATCCCGAACTTGTCAGGCGCAATTTTGGCACGCCGTGGATCGCGGCTGATCGCGAGGAGCAGTTGATCCGGCGCGGACGCTACGTCGAATTCAACCTGCTCTACGATCGCGGCACCATCTTCGGATTGAAGACCGGAGGCAATGTGGATGCCATCCTGTCGTCGATGCCGCCGGAAGTGAAGTGGCCGTAGGTTTTGGTCATTGCGTGCCAACGGGTCGCGCGAATACGCGCCCGATGGCGGGCTCCGCGAAGCAATCCATCAAAACGGAAATTGATTGCTTGGTCGCTACACTCCTCGCAATGACGAAGAAATCATGACCACACCGCCCGCGACCACGGCGGCATCGAGAATCGCGGTGTGAATATGCACCGGCATGCGCTCGACGAAGGCTTTGGCTAGAAATGCCCCGGGTATTGCCATGGCACCGATCAGAAGGGCGAAAGCGAGCACCTGGGCGGTGACGACGCCGGCCAATCCGAACACGGAAATCTTGATGATGCTGGTAGCGACCGAGATTACCGCATCGGTGGCGATCACGGCCGCGCCTTCGAGGCCGGTCGCCATCAGCAGGGACAGCAGGATAACGCCCGAACCCGACGTGCCGCCAACCACGAGGCCGTAACCCACCGCGCCAGCGGCGAGCCCGCTGTCGCCGATTTTGATGTCGAGGCGTCTGAGCAAACGGCGCAGCGGCACACTTGATATCAGCATGGTGCCGATCACCAGCGCCGCGCCGGCATTTGTCAGCCGGGTATAGCCGTAAGCGCCGAGCGCGGTCGTCAATGCGGCAGCCAGGATCACGATCAGCGCGCGGCGCCGGTCGGCATAACGCAGATAGGCCGCGAAGCGGCTGAGATTGGTGAAGATCGAGGAGATGGCGATGATCGGCACCACCGGCTCGGCGCCGATCAAGGGCACAAGAACCAGCGGCATCAACGCGCCGGTGCCGTAGCCGGCCAGGCCGCCGATGATAGAGGCAAACAGCGCGACGCATCCAACCAGCAGGAGTTGAGCCAGCGAGATATCGACAAAGCCGGAAATGATACTCACAGCCGATGGTTGCGGATGAAGCGGGCCGCGGTTTGGTCTGCGATGGCTTTAAGCGCAGGCTCATCCAGTGGGAAATCCGCCGCCAGCCACGCGTCTTCCGCCAACGCGAGCACCTGCCCGAGCGCCGGGCCTTCGCCAATTCCGCGCCCGATGAAATCGGCCGCTTTCAGCGGAAATTTCGGCGGCGTCCAGCGCGCCGGCAGCGTGGCAAGCTCTCGCCAATGCGCGGCATCTGTCCCCTCTCCCGCCCGCGCCCAGGCGAGCAGCAGACGGTCGCGGTAGCGATCCTCGCCAAGCCGATAGAGCCATCGCCGCGCGGCCGCCTCGTCCATGCCGGCAAGCCACCACCAGCCATCGCCCATGGAGTCGAGCGCCTTGGTTTCGGCATTGGTGAGCCGCAAGCGCACCCCAACTCGCCTGGCGTCCTCGGTGACGGCGACGACGAGCGCGCCGAGACGGCGAACCGCGTCCGGCTTCAACCCAAGCAAGCGCTCCGCCGATATCATCGCCTTCAGGGGTCCGGTATAGGCGACACTGCCGAAGATCGACAGCAGCAATCCGCCATCCTCCATCGCCGTGATCGCACAGGCGGCGCCGTCCGCCGTCATCAGCTTCAGCATTTCCATCCGCACGCGTTCGGCGGAAAGGCTCACAATGCCGCCGCGTGCACGGATGCAGGCGAGGTACCCGGCGCGATCGGGTTCGCCCGCGCCGAAGGCTGCGTGAATACGGAAAAACCTGAGAATCCGCAGATAGTCCTCGGCGATCCGCCGGTCCGGGTCGCCGATAAAGCGCACGCGTTTTGCCGAGATATCGTCAAGCCCGCCGACGTGATCGTGGACCACGCCCTCGGCGTCAACCGACAGACCGTTGATCGTGAAGTCGCGACGCTGTGCATCGCCGACCCAGTCGCGGCCGAACGCCACCTTGGCCTTGCGGCCAAACGTCTCGGTATCCTCGCGCAGGGTGGTGACCTCAAACGGCTGCCGATTGACCACGAGCGTCACCGTGCCGTGATCAATGCCGGTCGGTACGCTCTTGATGCCGGCCGCGTCTGCGCGGCGGATCACCTCATCGGGCAAGGCGGTGGTCGCGATATCGATGTCGCCGATCGGAATCTTCAATAGCGCGTTGCGGACCGCGCCGCCCACCACGCGCGCTTCCTCGCCGTCGCCGTTCAGCAGCTTAAGCACGCGGGCGGGCGGACCGGATTTGAGCCAGGGCGCGTCATCGAGCACGCGCAGGTTACTCATTTCTCAGCTCCGCGAACCAACCTGCCGTCCTCGATATGCGCGGGAATGTAGGTCGAATCCGGCGGCGCGCCGGAGAAATGCGCAAGCAAAACAAAACTGAGCGCCACCAGCAGCAATGCACCGAGCACCAGTTTGGCGAGGATATGCGCCGGCCACGACGACTGCACCAATAGCCCTGAACGTGTCGCGATCAAAAACAATGCATAGACCGCGAACGGGATCAGGAAAATTCCGATCTCCGTGAGGACCGGACGGATCATGGCAGACAGATCCGCTCATACAGGACACGCAGAATTCCCGCGGTCGCGCCCCAGATATAACGTTCCGCGAACGGCATCGCATAGTACGAGCGCTCCATGCCGCGGAATTCCTTGCTGTGCACCTGATGGTTCACGGGGTCCATCAGGAACGCCAGGGGCACCTCGAACGCATCGTCTACTTCGGACGCATTGATGCGCAGCTTGAAGCCGGGTTTTACCCGCGCAACCGTCGGCAGGATGCGAAATCCAAAGCCGGTTCCGTAGAGATCGAGATAGCCGATCGGATCGATGAATTCGCGGCTCAGGCCGATCTCTTCCTCGGCCTCGCGTAACGCGGTCTCCAGCGGTGAGGCGTCGGTCGCATCGATCTTGCCGCCAGGAAACGCAATCTGGCCGGCATGATCGTTGAGATGGGCGGCGCGCTGCGTCAACAGCACGGTCGGCTGCGGATGATCCACCACCGGGATCAACACCGCCGCGGGCCGAACCGGCTGTTCGCGTGCGATGATCTCCAGCATGCGATCGGTGCCCTGATCGCCGCTCCGCGGAATGATGTTGGGGTCGATCAGGCCTCGCGGAACGTCGAAATCCAGCCGCGCGCGGCTCCGGTCGAAAAACTCTGCCGAACTGATCGCTGCGGGTTCCGTCTTCAGCATCGGCTCGTTCAAAGCGCGCCCCTCACCTGCTCCGCGTCGGCCATCGCAAAAAATTCGCCCCCTGATGCTACGCCGAACATGGCGCGACCATCGACCACTCGCTCCTCACCGATGTCAACCAGATCGTAGTAAAGCGCGCGGGTGACCTTGGCCCACAGGTCGGCGCGGACATGGAGATAGGGCGTGAGGCCTCCGTCGGCGGCCGCCTCGAATCGCAAGCGGTGGGAGGAATCGCAAGCCACCCAGTCATCCACATTGGTTCGGAAACGCAGCAGCCGGCCTTGATTTCCGCTTTCCTTGAGCATCTCGACCGCAAGAAACGGCGCATCGTCGACGCGGATACCGACCTTCTCTACCGGTGTCACGAGAAAGTGCTTGCCGTCCTCGCGCTTGAGAATCGTCGAAAACAGTCGCACCAGCGCAGGCCGGCCGATTGGCGTTCCCATGTAAAACCACGTGCCGTCGCCCGCGATTCGCATGTCGAGATCGCCGCAGAACGGCGGATTCCACAAATGCACCGGAGGCAGGCCCTTTGCGGCCGGGTTGGCCTTTGCAGCGTCGGTGGCAGCAGCCGTCAGTCCTTCGAGTCCCCGGTTGGTGGTCTGCCCTTGCTTCGCCATTGTTTGACCTGAGCCTGATTGCCTCGATTTGGCACGATTGGTGCACGTCTTCCCTGGTGCAAGTCTTCCGATGTGTGTCCTGAGCGAGTTCCTCGGGTGAAATCGGGGGGCAGGTCGCCACATCGTGATGCGGTTCATACCCCCATACCCCGAAATGCCGATAATGTGGGGATAGTTTAATTCAGCGAATGCATGACCTTCGCGTAAGTTTAGCATGAGGTTCATGGCATGACGACCAATCGGCGGCGTTTGAAGGCAAGAGCGGATTAATTAAGGAGAAGGGCATGGCTGGCACAGACAGTGTCGAAAAACTCGAAGACGTGATCGTCCGCTCGGCCGAACAGGTCGCCGGTCAAATCCGCGCGGCGAAAGATGCGATTTCAACCGTCATCTTCGGCCAGGACCGGGTCATCGAAAACACCTTGGTGACGATCCTCTCGGGCGGTCACGCGCTTCTGATCGGCGTACCCGGCCTTGCCAAGACCAAGCTGGTCGAAACCCTCGGCACCACGCTGGGGCTGGACGCCAAACGCATCCAGTTCACGCCCGACCTGATGCCATCGGATATTCTGGGCGCCGAGGTGCTGGACGAGAGCAATTCCGGAAAACGGTCGTTCCGTTTCATCTCCGGACCGGTGTTCGCGCAGCTGTTGATGGCCGACGAAATCAACCGCGCCAGCCCGCGCACCCAGTCGGCGCTGTTGCAGGCCATGCAGGAACAGCACATCACGGTTGCAGGCGCGCGTCACGACCTGCCCAAGCCGTTTCATGTGCTGGCGACGCAAAATCCGCTGGAGCAGGAGGGCACCTACCCACTGCCGGAGGCGCAGCTCGACCGCTTTCTCATGGAGATCGACGTCGATTATCCGGATCGCGACGCCGAGCGGCGCATCCTGTTCGAAACCACGGGTGCCGAAGAGACGCTCGCCAAGGCCTCCATGACCGCGGACATCCTCATCACCGCGCAACGGCTGGTGCGGCGCCTGCCGGTCGGCGATTCCGTCGTCGAAGCGATCCTCTCGCTGGTACGCTCCGCGCGCCCCGGAGAGGAAGGCGGCGAGGCCGGCAAGCTGATCGCCTGGGGCCCGGGTCCGCGCGCCAGCCAGTCGCTGATGCTCGCAGTTCGCGCCCGCGCGTTGCTCGACGGTCGTCTCGCGCCCTCGATCGATGACGTGCTCGATCTGGCCGAGCCGGTTCTCAAGCACCGCATGGCGCTGACGTTTTCTGCCCGGGCCGAAGGCCGCACCATCCCCGACGTGATCCGGCAACTGAAGACGCGGATCGGTTGATGGCCGCAGAAACCAAGCACGCAGGCAGGGAGATCACAGCAATCCGACGCGCCGATGGCGAAAGCCGTACGCTCGCCGCATCGCTGCCGCGCCTGGTGCTTGAAGCTCGCCGCATCGCCGCCAACGTCACTCACGGCCTGCATGGACGGCGGCGGGCCGGCCCCGGCGAAAGCTTTTGGCAGTACCGCCGCTTCGTTTCGGGCGAGCCGTCGCAGAATGTCGACTGGCGACGCTCGGCGCGCGACGATCATCTTTATGTTCGCGAGCAGGAATGGGAAGCCGCGCACACCGTGTGGCTGTGGCCGGACCGTTCGCCGTCGATGGCGTTCGCATCACGACAGGCGCGCGACAGCAAGTTGGAACGCGGCTTGATCGTGACGTTTGCGCTCGCCGAGCTCTTGGTCGCGGGCGGCGAGCGTGTCGGCATTCCGGGCCTGATGAGTCCTACCGCGAGCAGCAGCGTCATCGACAAGATGGCGCAGTCGATGCTGCACGACGAGGCGGACCGCCTGAGCCTGCCGCCCTCCTTTGTGCCGTCGGCGCTGGCCGAGATTGTGGTGTTGTCGGATTTTTGGTCGCCGATGAGCGAAATCAGAGCCATGCTTGCCGGATTGTCGGCATCCGGTGCGCACGGCACGCTGGTGCAGATCGTCGATCCCGCTGAAGAGAGTTTCCCCTATTCCGGCCGTATCGAGTTCGTCGAACCGGAAGCCGGCAGCGTGATCACCGCGGGCCGCGCGGAAAAATGGGCCACCGACTATGTTGCGCGCGTCGCACTGCATCGCGAGGAGATTCGCGCTGAGACCAACAAGCTCGACTGGCTGTTCTCGACCCACACCACGAGCCGCTCAGCCGCGGAACTGCTGCTGTTTCTGCACTCGGGCATGATGGCGAACAAGGGAAGCACGCGCACCGCGACCGTCAAAGCGGGGCGAAGCGCATGATCGCCGGGCTCCCTCTCAGTTTCGCAGAACCATTTTTGCTGCTGGGCTTGTTGAGCCTGCCGGCGCTGTGGTGGCTGTTGCGGGTGATGCCGCCGCGGCCGCGGCGCATTGAATTCCCGCCGACGCGGCTGTTGTTCGACATTGCGCCGAAGGAAGAAACCCCGTCGCGTACGCCATGGTGGCTGACGGCTCTGCGCCTGTTGGCTGCTGCACTGGTGATTTTGGCGGCTGCGGGGCCGATCTGGAATCCGCAAACCGGTCTTGCCGGCACGAGTGCGCCGCTTGTGATTCTGCTCGACGACGGCTGGAGCGCGGCCGCGAGCTGGGACAGCAGGATCAAGGCCGCGGACGAATTGATTGCCAATGCCGACAGCGACCGGCGCGGCGTGGCTCTCGTTCCGCTGTCCGAGCCTGCACGTGACATCACATTGATGCCGGCGGGCACCGCGCGGGTGGCACTGCGCCAGCTTGCGCCCAAGCCCTATTCGATCGAGCGGGTTGAAACCCTGCCCTCGATCGAGCGCTTCCTCAAGGCGACCGGCAATTGCGAGATCGCCTGGCTGTCGGATGGCGTCGATACCGGGCGCGGAGCAGAGTTCCTCGGAGGCTTAGGCAAAACCATCGGGGATCGTGCGTTGACGATTTTTGAAGGCGGCACCCCACCGCCACTGGCGTTGGCTGCAGCAGAAAATGCCGCGGCGAAGATGACGGTGAAGGTGCTGCGAGCCAATGGCGGCATTGCCGCCGGAACGGTGCGCGCGATCGATCCGAAGGGTTCACCGATCGGCGAGGCCCGGTACGCCTTTGCGCCGCAGGACCGCGAGACCGAAGCAGCGTTCGATCTTCCGGTCGAGTTGCGCAACGATATCGCACGGCTTGAAATATCAGGCGAACGATCTGCCGGCGCGGTGCAGCTGCTCGACAAGCGATGGCGGCGGCGCGCAATCGGCATCGTCAGCGGATCGACCAGCGATACCGCGCAGCCGCTGCTGGCATCGACGTTCTATCTCACCCGCGCGCTGGCGCCGTTCGCCGATGTGAGATTGGGCGATCGCGGCGCGCCACAACAGGCGATCACTCAATTTCTCGACCAGAAGCTGCCGATGATCGTGCTCGCGGATGTCGGCGCGCTGTCGCCCGAAATTCGCGAGCGCCTGGCCACGTGGATCGAGCAAGGCGGCGTGCTGGTGCGTTTCGCCGGCCCGCGTCTGGCGCAAGCCGATGACGACCTTGTGCCGGTGAAGCTGCGCCGCGGCGGACGCAGCCTCGGCGGCAGTCTCACCTGGGAAAAGCCGCAGCATCTGGCATCGTTCGCTGCGGACGGTCCGTTCGCCGGCCTCGCGGTGCCAAAGGACATCACCGTCAGCCGGCAGGTGCTCGCCGAACCGGATGCGACGCTGGCGACGAAAAGCTGGGCCTCGCTGGAGGATGGCACGCCGCTGGTAACCGGCGAACATCGCGGCAAGGGTTTGGTAAGCCTGTTTCATGTCAGCGGCGATATGCGCTGGTCCGATCTGCCGATGTCCGGCAGCTTCGTCGAGATGCTCAGGCGGATCGTCGACATGTCGGGCTACACGTCCACCCCGGGCGCGGGTGTTGCGGGCGAAGCGCAAAAGGAAACGGTGGCGCCGCTGCGCACGCTCGATGGTTTCGGGGCGTTCGGACCGCCGCCCTCGACCGCAAAGCCGATGCCCGCAGACTTCCGCGACCGTGCGACCGTCGATCACCCGCCCGGATTCTATGGCCCCGCCGACGGTCCGATCGCGGTGAATGCACTGGCGGCCGCGGACCGCATCGCCCCGCTCGATACCTCTGCGTTGCGAGCGCGATATGCCAGCTACACCAATGCCGAACCGCGGGACTTGCGCGGAATCCTGCTGTCGTCGTCCTTGGCGTTGTTCCTGATCGACGCGATCGTGGTTGCGCTGCTCGGCGGCGGCCTCGCAGCGCTACTGAGACGACGCGCGGCTCCGGCTGCATTGGCGTTCGCGTTTCTGTTGTCCACCCTATTGGCCGCGCCACAGCCGTCCCGTGCCCAGAACAACGACGATTTCGCAATCAAGGCGGTCTCGCAAACCAGGCTGGCTTATGTCGTCACCGGTAATGCCGACGTGGATTCTATCGTCAAAGCGGGCATGTCCGGACTGACCTTGTTTCTCGCGCAGCGCACGGCGCTGGAGGCCGGCGATCCCGTCGGCGTCGATCCTGCGCACGACGAACTGGCGTTTTTCCCGCTGATCTACTGGCCGGTGATGCCCGGAGCAGCGAAGCCGCCGCAAGACGCCATCAATCGCATCGACGCCTACATGAAACAGGGCGGCACGGTGATATTCGATACCCGCGATGCCATCGAGGCACCGCCGGGGGATGGCGGCGCATCGCAGACGCCTGGCATGCTGGCGTTGCGCAATATTTTGTCCTCGCTGGACGTTCCCGAACTTGAACCGGTGCCGCGCGAACACGTGCTGACCAAGACGTTCTACCTGCTGCGCGATTTTCCCGGGAGATTCAACACCGGCCAGACCTGGGTAGAGACCTTGCCGCGCGAAGAGGACGACGAGGCCGCATCACGGCCGGCGCGCGGCGGAGACGGCGTCTCGCCGATCATCATCACCTCCAACGATCTGGCCGGCGCCTGGGCGATACGCCCGGACGGCCAGCCCATGCTGCCGCTGACGCCGGGTGAGCCGCGGCAGCGCGAATTCGCGTTCCGCGCCGGCGTCAACATCGTGATGTATACGCTGACCGGAAACTACAAGGCCGACCAGGTGCACGCGCCGGCGCTGATCGAGCGCTTGGGACAATAGGGTAACGACATGCAGTATGGCATCGCGTTTACGCCGCTCGTCCCCACGCTGGTGCTTTGGCTCGCGGTTGGCGCCATCGTCGTGATCGCTGCGTTGCTGCTGCTAGGCCGGGCACGCGGCGCTGCGGTGCGCGTCGCGGCACTGGCGCTTATTCTGTTGGCGCTGGCCAATCCATCGTTTACCCGCGAGGACCGCGAGCCATTGTCGTCGGTGGCCGCAGTGGTGATCGACAAGAGCCCCAGCCAGAATTTCGGCGAGCGCACCCGCGAAACCCGCGAGGCGCAGGAGGCGCTGGTCGCCAGCCTCAAGAAGATCAAGGGGCTGGAGGTGCGGGTGGTCGAAGCCGGCCAGGCCGACGGCGAAACCGATGGCACCAGACTGTTCGGCGCGCTGTCCTCAGTGCTGTCAGACGTCCAGATCGATCGCGTCGCCGGCGCATTTCTGATCACCGACGGGCGGGTGCACGACATTCCTGCGAACGCGGCCGCGCTTGGATTTCAGGCCCCGGTCCATGCCCTTATCACCGGACGCAAGAACGAACGCGACCGCCGCATCGCGATTTCCGCAGCACCCCGTTTCGGCATCGTCGGACAGCCCCAGACCATCACCTACCGGCTGGACGATCAAGGCGTCAGCGGTGGTCGCGCCAAGGTCGTGGTGCGCCGCGACGGCGAAGTGATCAACGAACGTACCCTGCTGAGCGGCCAGACCGCCAGCGTCGACATCGATATCAAGCACGCCGGGCCGAACATCGTCGAGATCGAAGCGTCTCCGCTCGAAAATGAGCTGACGCTGGTCAACAACCGCGCGGTGGTTGCGATCGACGGGGTGCGCGACAAATTGCGGGTGCTATTGGTCTCCGGCGAGCCGCATTCCGGCGAACGCACCTGGCGCAACTTGCTGAAATCCGACGCCAGCGTCGATCTCGTGCATTTCACGATTTTGCGTCCGCCCGAGAAGCAGGACGGCACGCCGATCAACGAACTCAGCCTGATCGCCTTTCCGACCCGCGAACTGTTCCAGCAGAAGATCAACGAATTCCAGTTGATTATCTTCGACCGCTACGCCCGCCAGGGCGTGCTGCCGATCGCCTATTTCGACAACATCGCGCGCTATGTCCGCGGCGGCGGCGCGGTGCTGGTCTCGGCAGGTCCCGACTACGCTTCCACCACCAGCATCTGGCGCACACCGCTGGATTCGGTGCTGCCGGCCGAGCCGGTCGGAGTCACCGAGAAGCCGTATTACGCGCACTTGAGCGATATCGGCAAACGCCATCCGGTGACGCGCGGCCTGGAAGGCTCAGGCAGCGAACCGCCGCATTGGAGCCGGTTCTTTCGTACCGTAGAAACCCGTAATGCAACGACCCCGCCTGTCATGACCGGGGCCGACGGCAAGCCGCTTTTGCTGCTGTCGCGATTTGGCGAGGGCCGCGTCGCATTGCTTCTGTCGGATCATATCTGGCTGTGGGCGCGCGGCTATGAGGGCGGCGGGCCGCATCTCGACCTGCTGCGGCGAACGTCGCATTGGCTGATGAAGCAGCCTGACCTCGACGAAGAAGCGCTGCGCTTGCAGGTCCAGGGCCACGATCTCGTGGTGCTGCGCCAGACCATGGCCGACAGCGTCGCGCCGGTGACGGTGACTTCGCCGGCGGGCGCCACTCGCGAACTGACGTTGAGCGCCGGCGAACCCGGGACATGGCGCGCGACGATCCCTGCGAATGAACTCGGCCTGTGGCAGGCAACCGATGGCACGCTGAAAGCCCTGATCAATGTCGGCCCGACCAATCCGAAGGAGTTTTCGGAAGTCACCTCTACGACCGAAATGCTGAAGCCGCTGACGCAAGCTACCGGCGGCGACGCACGGCGCCTTGCGGACGGCTCCAGCGTCGAGCTTCCACGCGTCGGGCCGGTTCGTGCAAGCAGCGTATTTTACGGCGACGGCTGGATGGGCGTGAAGATGCGCGATGCGAGCGTCGTCAAAGGCGTCGGGGTGCTGCCGCTGTTCGCCGGTCTGATCGGCTTGCTGCTCTTGCTTGGGGCGTTCGCTGCCACCTGGCTGCGCGAGGGGCGCTGATCGCGGCTCGTGTCGCCAGCGTTGCCCATATAACACAGACGCTCCGAATTCATCCCGCACGCGTATGCGCTGCGGTTGACAGCCCGCAGCGATCCCTGATGTTATATTATAACGTTGGGGCGGCCGAGATGACTTGGCTCCCGACGCAGGGCGCCTATCGGCATGAAGTGGTTTCGATCGAACATCAGGCATGGCTCGCGGCTCGCGCTTTTTGCGTTGGTTGCCCAGCTGGTGCTTTCGTTTGGGCATTTCCATGGAGCCGCGCAGGCGGCGCCGGCTATTCAATCCGGCGAAGCGCTATCGGCCGTTGCTTACGCCGGTGGCCTGCCCGCAGCCGACGCGGCCAGCCAATCCGTTCAGCAGCCTCCGACCAGTCACGATTCCGACCACCAGCAACGGAGCAACGATTGCGCGATCTGCGCCGTTATTGCGCTGGCGAACACGGTGTTGTTCGCGACAGCGCCCCTGTTGCTGTTGCCGCAGGCAATCGAAATTTTACACCTGACCACCGCCGCCGAGTTCATTCACCTGAACTCCGCCCGAGTCGCATTTCAGCCTCGCGCTCCCCCCGTCTCCTGACATCGATAGCTTGATGATCCCTGACGATCGCCGCGCCATGTGCGGCTGGTCAACCGGGATAAGTTGAATCGGTCCGTCGCACGTCGACGGCAAGCGCTTCCGAATTCGTTGGCTTGACAGAGACGAATCCGGCCAAGGCTTTTCAGGATCGGAATGATGATATTTGTTGCAAGACGTACTCTCAAAATCAGTGCTGCAAGTTGCTCGCTGCTGTGCGGAATGAGCAGCGGCGCAATGTCTCAGGACGCCGCTCCTTCCGCGCAGCTTCCCCAGATCACGGTGACCTCGCCAAGCCCGATCGTGAGGCGAAACGTTGTTCCGGCACGAACGCCGGCGCGTGTTTCCCGCGCCGCTCCCGGCCGCGCGCCGACGCCGCCGGCGCAACCAGCGCCGGTCGCCGCCGCGCCTCAGCAGGGTGTGCTGCCGATCGTGACCGATCAATTTGCGACGGTGACCGTGGTACCGAACGAGGAAATTCGCCGCGAGGGCACTGCCCAGCTCGGCGACCTCCTGTTTTCCAAGCCCGGCATTACTGGCTCCACCTTTGCTCCGGGCGCTGCGAGCCGGCCGATCATTCGGGGTCTCGACGTCAATCGGGTCGGCATCGTCGAAAATGGTGTCAACGCTGGCGGCGCCTCCGATCTCGGCGAAGACCATTTTGTGCCGGTCGATCCACTGGCGACGAACCAGGTCGAAGTCATCCGTGGTCCGGCGGCGATGCGGTACGGATCGACATCTATCGGCGGCGTCGTGAGCGCGACCAACAATCGGATTCCGGACGCCTTGCCTTCATGCGCGGCCGCACCGTTCCAGACCTACGGGCTGCCGGCGAAGGCGCCGCTCGCGACTGTACAGTCGCCGTCCTGCGTAACGGTTGAAACGCGAACGGCAGTGAGCTCCGTCGACCGCGGTGTCGATGGCGGCATCCTGCTCGATGCCGGCGGCGGCAATTTCGCGTTTCATGCCGATGCCTATGGCCGCAAGGCCGGCGACTACAGCATTCCCGGCTATCCTTATCTGTTCGACCAGACCCGGCCGGTCAACGGCCGGCAGCCGAATTCGGCGATGCAGGCGTCCGGCGCCTCGATCGGTGGCTCGTATATCTTCGACGGCGGCTTCATCGGCGCCGCCATCACACAGAACGATTCGCTCTATCATATCCCCGGCATCGATGGCGCCGATCACCGGACCCGGATCGACGCGCATCAGACCAAAATCACCGCCAAAGGCGAGTATCGGCCCGACTCGGCGGCGATCGATGCCATCCGCTTCTGGGCCGGCGCTACCGACTACAGGCACAACGAGATTGGCCTTGAGGATCCGGCCGATCCGACGACGCTGGGCGTGCGGCAGACCTTTACCAACAAAGAACAAGAAGGCCGCGTCGAAGTGCAGTTGATGCCGTTCAACGCGCGGTTTGCGACGGTGACGACGGCCCTTGGCCTACAGGCCGGGCATCAGGAACTGACCGCCCCGAGCCCGGACGATCCAGGCGCTCTGTTCAATGGGCTCTTTAATCCCAACAACAACAACCGGGTTGCAGGCTACGTCTTTAACGAATTCAAATTTACGGACACGACCAAGGCCCAGATCGCCGGCCGCATCGAGCACGTCGACCTGCACGGTTCGACACCCGATTTTCCGGCGGACTTTCTGCCCGACGCAAATCCGCAATTCAGCACCGCGCGAAATCCGTCCTTCACGCCGAAGAGCGGCAGCGTTGGGCTGATCCAGAACCTTCCCGGCGATCTCGTCGCCAGCATCACCGCCCAGTATGTTGAACGCGCCCCGAAGCCCGCAGAATTGTTCTCTCGCGGCCCGCACGACGCGACGGCGACATTCGATATCGGCAATCCGAATTTGGCGATCGAAACCGCCAAATCGGTCGAAATCGGATTGCGCAGGGCCAACGGGCCACTGCGCTTCGAAGCAACCGCCTACTACACCCGCTTCAACAATTTTATCTTTCGGCGGCTCACCGGGGTGATGTGCGGTGAGGATTTCGCTTCCTGCGGCGTCCCCGACGCCGAACTTAAGCAGGCGGTGTATTCGCAGCGGGATGCCACCTTCCGCGGCGGCGAGTTTCAGAGCCAGCTCGATATCGGACAATTTTACGGCGGCATATGGGGCATTGAGAATCAGTTCGATGTCGTCCGCGCCACCTTCACCGATGGCACCAACGTTCCGCGGATTCCGCCGGTGCGCGCCGGGGGCGGCGTGTTCTGGCGCGATGCGAATTGGCTGGCGCGCATCAACTATCTGCATGCCTTCGCCCAGAATGACATCGCTGTCATCGGCGAAACGCCGACCGCGGGCTATAATCTCCTGAAGGCAGAGATCAGCTACAAGACCAAGCTGGATCCCGCATATTTCGGGGCGCGCGAAATGTTCGTCGGCATCGTCGGCAACAATCTGTTGAATGAGAATATCCGCAATTCCGCCTCCTACAACAAAGACGAGGTGCTGCTGCCGGGTATCGGCGTCCGGGCGTTTGCCAATCTGAAATTCTAGAAAATAGCCTTCCTCTCCCCGCTCGCGAGGAGAGGGAGAAGAAGTACAGCGCGCAGCTCAAATGGAGCCAACGGGGCTACAGGTGCTCCCCGCAAACCGGGAGAGGTGAACCGCCGCCGCTGCGTCGATGCGAGTTCTACTTGGCCATGCTCCAGTCCGGGCGGATCGCTCCGGACACATTCGTAAACGCGCCGTCGACGAGCTCGGCCACCAGCAGGCGGCTGTAGTCGACCGGTCCCGGCATGGTGGCCCTTCCCTTCGGAACGGCCTTGAAGCCGACGCGGCTGTAATAGGCCTCGTCGCCGACCAGCAGCACCAGGCGATGTCCCCCGGCTTTGGCATCCCTCAGCGCGCGATCCAGCAGCGCGCGGCCGACGCCGCGGCCGCGAAACGGCGGCTCGATCGTCAGCGGGCCTAACAGCAACGCCTTGGTATCGCCAATGCAGATCGGCAATTGGCGCACGGACCCAACCAGCAGCGTGCCGATCCAGGCCGTGAACGACAGATCGAGCAGGTGATCGACGTGCTCACGAAGCCGATAGGCGCTCAACACGAAGCGGCCGGGCCCGAAGGTACGCTCGTGCAGCCGTTCGATCGCCTGGGCGTCGTTGGCGGTTTCGGCCAATATTGTGAGAGAAAGGTCGCTCATGGATGGACGCGGGATAGCATTTGGCGAAGGCGCGGTCCATCGCCCCGGCCTTGGCCAGCCTGCAACCTCATAAGTTGTTGTTCAGGGGGGCTTGAGACAAATAGGCCAGCAGCTTCATCTCGCGGCGTCCGCGCGTCACCGTGTCGAGCACCAGTCCCGATGACCCCGACAGCACCGCCAAAATCATCAGGCCCATCGACAGAATTGCGGTGGGCAGACGAGGAACGATGCCTTCCTCGAGATAGGTGATGATGATGGGTACAGCGAAGCCGACCGAGACCAGCATCAGGAAAATTCCGATGGCCGTGAAAAACCGCAACGGCTTTTCCGACCGGTAGAGTTTCAGGATGGTACCGAGAATCCGAAAGCCGTCGCGCCAGGTATTGAGCTTGCTGAACGATCCCGCCGGCCGGGCGTAATAAGGCGTTTCGATCTCGGCGACCGGTAACGCCAGTTCAAGCGCGTGGACGCTTAACTCGGTCTCGATCTCGAAGCCATCCGACAGCACCGGAAAGGACTTGACGAAACGCCGCGAGAACACGCGATAGCCGGACAGAATATCCCTAAACGCCTGACCGAACACCGACGAGAGAAAGCTGGTCAGCATCCAGTTTCCGGTGCGATGGCCGCGCCGATAGGCGGTCTCGGCCTGATCGACCCGAAAGCCCACCACCATGTCGAGACGGTCGGTCAACAGCGCATCGATCATCCGGGGTGCGCTGGCGGCCTCGTAGGTCGCATCGCCGTCGACCAGCACATAAATATCGGCTTCGATATCGGCGAACATGCGCCGGACCACATGACCTTTGCCCTGGCGGCCCTCGCTACGCACTTGCGCGCCGGCCTCGCGCGCGACTGCAATGGTGCGATCCGAGGAATTGTTGTCATAGACGAAGATTTCGGCCGACGGCAGCGCTTTGCGAAAATCGGCGACGACGGTCGCAACCGCGGCTTCCTCATTGAAGCACGGCACCAGAACCGCAATCCGCATCGATGATGGTGTCATTGCCGGCCCGCCCGCCGAATCAAGCCTGTCATGGCATTGCTCAAGCTTTTATCGGTTGGCGAAAGGCAAGGCTATCGTCGATGGTCTCTCGATGCGAATTTAAAGTTGCAAACAGCAAAGTCCAAAGCGAAAGCATTGCGACGGGAATCGTATAGTAAGGAGTGAAGATAGGATGAGTCATAAAGAAAATCGAATTCACCACAAGATTCCCTGCGACGACGAGTGCAACCTGCGTCACGCCGCCTAACCGGCGCAAGCGCAATATCAGAGCGGCCCATACACCCGCGATGACAAGCAAGACAAATTGCGGGTCGGCGAAGTAGGCCCAAAGCACGCCTGAGTTCAACTCCGGTGGAACGACATCAGCGCCTCCATAGGTTGTCGAGAACGCGCTTCCTGCATTGATCGCGTTCGCCAGCAGCGTCGGCACGATTCCGATCAGGAACGCCGCCGCGAATAGCATGCCTTGCTGCAAGGTTTCTCTGTTTCGAGACAACAGGAACGAAACAAAAAAGAACAAGAAATATCCAGCGGAGAGAAACAGATTTGCCAGCCTGAAATTGACCGCCAGACCGATCAGAAGGCCAATCAGTGCGGTCAGAAGAAGCCGGTTTACCCGCCCTTCACCAACAAAGAGTTTCGCGGTCAGAAAACCGGCGAGCGCACAAACCATCATCGTCGGCGCCATCGAATAGCTCGCCTTGGTCGGATTGATCATCAGGTAGATTGCTGCGTCCCCAAAGGCAGCCACGAGAAGCAGGGAAAGTACGGTGGACGCGTAAACGGTTGCGAGAAGCGCAAAGCCAAAGGCTACCACCGAAGTTAGTGCATACAGCGGAATCACCTGAAAGCCTTGCGGAAACAGCGCCAGCACAAAGCCGGTACCGGGCGGATATTGCAGCACGAATTTGTTCGTGGCCGGCATTAAGGGGTGGCAGGGAGCCTTGCTGGTATCGTTCCAGTCCGGATAGCCTATCTCTTTCAATTTTTCGGACAGGTAGTCATCGTCATCCCGGGCGACGTTTGTGTCCAAATCACTAAAGCCAAATTTCTGGAAAAGATGAGCCTGCCGCAGATAACAGATATCGTCGTAAACCCCCCGGATTTCATTCCAAGCCGATATCGATAAAACGTTGCTGACCAGAACCACGAAAAATCCGACGCAGCAAAGAACCTTCAAATACTTCATCTTCTTCCGTCGCACCCGATTGAACCACGCGATCAGGACAATCTTCCTTGTTTTAGATGTGGGCACAAGTAGCGACGCTTAACGCCAGGTCGCAATTGGCGCCTTGTCTTCGAGCACTTCTGATATCCGCAGGCGCGTACCCTTGGTCGTCCCCGCCGGCAGCGCTGCGGCGTCAAAGAAGCCACAGGCGACGATCTCATGGTTCGGCTCGGGCAGGCGATCCTGGCGGAAATGCCTGATCAGATAGACCGCGACGTGATCCCGACGGGAAACGTGGCTGTTGAGGAACAGGCCGTGCAGGACCGGCTCGCCCGAGAGCTCAATTCGTCCCTCTTCCGCCAGCTCGCGTCGCAGCGCGTCAAGCAATGTTTCGCCGACTTCGACGCCCCCGCCTGGCAAGTACCAACCGGTGAGGTAGCTATGCTCGACCAGAAACACCCGGTTCTCGCCATCCAGCACCACGGCGCGGACGCCGAGCGTCATGCCGCGGGCGAAACGCCAATAGAAATGCAG
This sequence comes from Bradyrhizobium sp. URHD0069, assembly GCF_000701345.1. Classification (GTDB taxonomy): domain Bacteria; phylum Pseudomonadota; class Alphaproteobacteria; order Rhizobiales; family Xanthobacteraceae; genus Bradyrhizobium. Next base: position 85,062 of record NZ_JNIJ01000029.1, read on the forward strand.
AAGCCGCCGCAGCGCCGGTTCAAACCTCCTTCGCAGGCTTTGCAGGTTCATCGCCAGCCAATTCCCGGATATCCAGACATCGTGTTTGATCCTTGCGTCGCGGCAGCGAGCTTGCCATTACATTCGGAAGTTTCACAGGATATCATGAGATGATCGTGCAGTGGCTCACTCCAGCAGGCCACCCGATTGGATCTGTGTGATGGCGGCATTCACGCTGGCGCACCTGTCCGATCCGCATCTTCCGCCCCTGCCCGTGGCGCGACTTCGCGATCTCGCCGGCAAGCGTGCGCTCGGCTATCTCAATTGGACGCGCAACCGCCACAAATTCCATCGCCGCGACGTGCTTGACGCACTGGTGTCGGATATGCAGGCGCAAGCGCCGGATCACGTCGCCATTACAGGCGATCTCGTCAACCTGGCGCTCGAAGCCGAATTTGCCCCGGCGCGGGCATGGCTGGAGAGCGTCGGTGCACCGGATCGTGTCACGGTGACCCCCGGCAATCACGACGCCTATGTTCGGATTACCCGGCACCATTTCAGGGAGGCGTGGGGAAATTATCTGGATGGCGACGATCCACCCGGCGGCGGCGTCATGTTTCCGTCGCTGCGCCGGCGCGGCCCGCTGGCGCTGATCAGCCTGTCATCGGCAGTCCCGACGCCGCCTTTGATGGCGACCGGACGGCTTGGACGCGTTCAGCTGGACGCGCTCGAGCGCATATTGGCGGGGCTACCCGCCGAGCAGGCGTTTCGGGTGCTGCTGATCCATCACCCGCTGCGTTCGGATTCGCGCGCCAAACGGTTGACCGATTCCTCCAGCCTGCTCGCGCTTCTAAGCCAATACGGCGTGGAGCTGATCCTGCACGGGCATGACCACGTTCACTCAACGATATGGCTCGATGGACCGAAGGGCTCGATACCCGCGATCGGCGTGCCGTCGGCGTCGGCGATCGCGCATGGCCGCTATCCCGGGGCCGCCTATAATCTGTTTTCGATCGAGCGCGATGGCGCCGCGTGGCGGTGCGAGCAGACCATACGAGGCATCGACGATGCGCGGCGCGTCCAGCAATTGCAGCAGATACGGCTGATGTAACCTCAGAAATTGCGCAAGGCCTCAAACAGCGCCAGGCCGAATAACGCGGCCGCGCCGAGAACGAAGCCGAGCGCGAAGATCCAGAAGCGGCTGCGGCGCGGCTTCTCGACGACGACCGGCGCCGGCGCGGGCGTCGCCACCAGCGCGTGTTCGCGCTCGATCATGCGGCGGGCGACATAATCGGTGACGGCGTCGACAATCGCGCTGACGTCGTGGGATTCGGCGATCACGATCCGGCCGAACCGGGTATCCTGCACAAAACGATAGCTGCGCTTGTCGCGGCCCATCAGAACATGGGCAACGACGTCGATCCACAGCCGCGGCGTATCGCCCTGGCTGATGCCGCGATCGAACAGATCGATCTGCTCCGGGACTTGCGCGAACAGCGGGTCGAGGGCCTCGTTGAGAATTTCGAGTCGGGCCACTTCGGCATCGCGCAGGTCGACGACGACGCCGGTGCGATCGGCAGCCTCGATCCGCGCCTGCCGCAAAGCGTCGCGCAAGCGTGAAGGACGGGTCTCACTGACGGCACTGCTTCCGGTACTTTGCGCGTCTGACATCCCTTGCGGCCCTTGTCCTGACGGGGTTGAACCCCCTTAACTTATCAGTAACCGTACTGTCCGCAAAGGCCGTGTTCCCAAGGGCTTAGCCCTCCAGAATTTGCCGCGGCGCCCACCCCGCTTCTCGCCGCAATCGGGAGGAGAGACGCGGAGCGGCCCCACCCGGATCACCGGATGAGGCCGCGCCCGTCCTTGGCCGTTTCTTGTCTAACTGTCGGGCTGTCAGGCCGGCACGCGTTGGGGCTCTTCCACGATCGAGAAGCGTACGCTGCCGCGGTGGCGGTTCTCTTCCGAGACCTCGCGCCAGCAATCTTCCGCTTCCTTGCGGGTCTTGAACGGGCCCCTGACCTGGGCCGAACCTTCCACGAGCTTGTGGAAGTTCATCGAACCGAACTCACCGCCAATCACCCAGAAATTACTGCCCTGTGTCATGATAGCCTCCTTACTCAGCAGCCTGAACGCGGATGTCCGAACCGTGCGCCTTGAACTGCGCGGCTTCGGTGGAGTCGTGAAGCGCCGTGGTCGACGAGGTGCCGCCGGTGATGGTGGTCGACACCAGATCGAAGTAGCCGGTGCCGACTTCGCGCTGATGGCGCGTTGCCGAATAGCCGTGCTTCTCCGAGGCGAACTCGGCCTGCTGCAGGCGCGAATAAGCCGCCATGCCTTCGGCCTTGTAGCCGCGCGCCAGTTCGAACATGCCGTGGTTGAGCGAGTGGAAACCCGCCAGCGTGACAAACTGGAACTTGTAGCCCATCGCGCCGATTTCGCGCTGGAACTTGGCGATCGTCGCCTTGTCGATGTTGGCTTCCCAATTGAACGACGGCGAACAATTGTAGGCCAGCATCTTGTTCGGATAGACCTTGTGCACCGCCTCGGCGAATTCTTTCGCCTCTTCGAGGTTAGGGGTCGAGGTTTCCCACCACAGCAAGTCGGCATACTTCGCGAACGCGATGCCGCGCTTGATGCAATGCGCGAGACCGGTGCCGGGCTTGAGGCGGAAGAAGCCTTCCGCGGTGCGCTCGCCGGTAATGAACTCGCGGTCGCGCTCGTCCACGTCGAACGTGATCAGCTTGGCGCTCTCGGCGTCGGTGCGCGCCAGCACGAAGGTCGGCGTGCCGCAGACATCGGCAGCAAGCCGCGCCGCGATCAGGTTGCGCTCATGCGCCGCGGTCGGGATCAGCACCTTGCCGCCCATGTGGCCGCACTTTTTTTCCGACGCGAGCTGGTCCTCGAAGTGAACGCCGGCCGCGCCCGCCTCGACATAGGCCTTCATGATTTCGAACGAATTCAAGGGGCCGCCGAAGCCGGCTTCCGCGTCGGCGACAATAGGCACGAACCAGTCGATCTTGGCGCCGCCTTCGGAGTGCTCGATCTGGTCGGCGCGCTGGAAGGTGCGGTTGATCCGGCGGCACAGTTCCGGGCCGGCATTGGCCGGATAGAGGCTCTGGTCGGGATACATCGCGCCCGCGGTGTTTGCGTCGGCAGCAACCTGCCAGCCCGACAGATAGATCGCGGGAAGCCCGGCGCGCGCCTGCTGCATCGCCTGGTTGCCGGTCACCGCGCCCAGCGAATTGACATAGGGCTCGGTCTTCAGCGCGTTCCAAAGCCGATTGGCACCCTTCTCGGCCAGCGTATAAGCGATCGGCACCGAGCCGCGCAGCTTCTCCACCTCGGCCGGGGTATAGGGACGGCTGATGCCATCAAAACGCCCTGCGGGCGCGGGAACCAGCTGTTCAAAGGTCTTCGCCATCTCGTTCTCCAATCGACATTCGTGACAGTGCATTGCGAAATGCGTGGAGAGAGCTAAACGCTAAACTCTCTAATTCGTACAGACCGCTTGCTTCCTAATGATGATGTCATGTAACATCTGAACATGTCATAGATGTCATTTTGTCATTTTTGTCACAAAACGGTTTTTTCAGGCGAAGCGGCTCGCGCTGGAAAACACGTCAAAGCAAGAGAATGGAAGCCCGGGTCTGATTGCATCAGAAACGGACTCCAGTCAGCGAGGCTGCCATGGCCGGGGATTCCGCGAAGAAGCTGTTTGTCGGCCCGCGCTTCCGGCGCATCCGCCAGCAATTGGGGCTGTCGCAAACCCAGATCGCCGAGGGTCTCGGCATTTCGCCTAGCTATATCAACCTGATCGAGCGCAATCAGCGGCCGGTGACGGCGCAGATTCTGCTCCGCCTGGCGGAAGCCTATGATCTCGATCTGCGCGATCTCGCCACCGCCGACGAGGACCGGTTCTTCGCCGAACTGAACGAGATCTTTTCCGATCCGCTGTTCCGGCAGATCGACCTGCCGAAGCAGGAACTGCGCGATCTCGCGGAATTGTGCCCCGGTGTGACTCATTCATTGCAACGGCTGTACGCGGCCTACACCGAAGCCCGCCGCGGCGAGACGCTGGTCGCAGCCCAAATGGCCGACCGCGACGAGGGCTCCAGATTCGAAGCCAATCCGATCGAGCGCATCCGCGACCTGATCGAGGCCAATCGCAATTATTTCCCCGAACTCGAACAGGCGGCGGAAAATCTCCGCGACGAATTGAACGTGTCGTCGGAGGAGCTGTTCGCCGCGCTCTCTACGCGTCTGCGCGAACGGCATTCGATCGTCACCCGGATCATGCCGGTCGAGGTGATGCGCGAGACGTTGCGGCGGTTCGATCGCCATCGCCGGCAATTGCTGATCTCGGAGCTGGTCGACGGACCCGGCCGCACCTTCCAGCTCGCCTTCCAGATCGGCATTACCGAATGCAGCGGCAGTTTTGACACGATCGTAAATCGTGCGGGGCCGCTCGATGATACGCCGCGTCGGCTCTACCGGATTACGCTGGCGAATTACTTCGCGGCCGCTGTCATGATGCCCTATCAGGCTTTTCATAGTGCCGCGGAAACGCTGAGCTACGATGTCCACGTGCTGGCGCAACGTTTCAATGCCGGCTTCGAACAGGTCTGCCATCGCCTGACCACGCTGCAACGGCCCAATGCGCGCGGCATTCCGTTCTTCATGCTGCGCGTCGACAATGCCGGCAATGTTTCCAAGCGATTCTCCTCGGGCACATTCCCGTTTTCGAAATTCGGCGGCACCTGCCCGTTGTGGAACGTGCATTCGACCTTCGACACGCCGGACCGCCTGCTCAAGCAGGTGATCGAACTGCCCGACGGCAACCGCTATTTCTCGATCGCGCAGATGGTGCGCCGGCCGGTGGCGCCGCATCCGCAACCGCAACCGCGTTTTGCCATCGGGCTCGGTTGCGAAATTCGCCATGCGTCTCGGCTGGTCTACGCCGCCGGAATGGATCTGGAAAAAACCGAGGGCACGCCGATCGGCGTCAACTGCCGGCTCTGCGAACGCGAGAATTGCAGCCAGCGCGCCGAGCCGCCGATCACCCGCACCTTGATCCTCGACGAGAACACCCGCCGCGTGTCCTCGTTCGCGTTCAGCAATGCACGGGAGTTGTGAGGGCTGTGAGCGGCGTGCCGTGGCCGAAAACCCTTCGTTCAATGTCGTCCCCGCGCACGCGGGGACCCATACGCCGCGGCCTCGCGTTTTGGCACAGTGGCTAACGGCTTCCGCTCCAATAGACCAAGGTGGTTATGGGTCCCCGCGTGCGCGGGGACGACATTGTAACATGGCGCATTCGTACCCAGATGCGCGATCGTGATCCCGCGGCGCGATGCGCCCGAGTCGTGCTGGAATTTTTCGCCCTGGAAAACAGAGGGCGTGGGGAATGCCGGGTGCACGGTGCACCCGCAGCCCGTGTGCAATGGTAGTAAGCACACGGTAGTCACCGCAGGTCACCGGAACACCCGGCATTCCCGCACGCAATGGTTTTAACGGCTTATATCGTGCTCTCCCCGGCGACGAATTCGTCTTGTCACCGTCGTCGGCGGATTGAAGGTTTTGCGAGACCCGGTTGGGCCAACGAAAACCTCCGCCGACTTGACACCAGCAACGG